>NZ_KB898708.1 GCF_000377745.1 Gilvimarinus chinensis DSM 19667
ATAGTGGCGCGAAACGGTAAAGCGTTTAACTACGGCGGTCATGCCTTAACGATGCACAACGTGGCGGACAACTTGCTGTGGAGAGATTTCTCGGCGGAGCGGCCCAACCAGAAATGGGTCACGGACATTACCTACGTCTGGGTTCGACACCAATGGCTCTACCTGGCGACGGTCATGGACCTCTATTCACGTCGTATTATTGGCTGGAGCCTGGATACGAGTATGACAGAGCCGCTGATCACGCAGGCGATGCAAATGGCCATCGATGCTCGTGGGGTAGTCCCCGGCTTGATTGTTCATTCAGATCGGGGCACGCAGTATCGCTCAAACAGCTACGTTAGCTTTCTCGAGAGACACGGCATCGCTCGGAGCATGAGCAGAAAGGAAAATTGCTGGGACAATGCCGTCATGGAATCTTTCTATGCTCGACTCAAAGTTGAGCTGATCTACGCCAGGTGCTATCAGTCGATTGACGAAGCGAGATCGGGTATATTTGGCTACATTGAAATCTTTTACAATCGCAAAAGAAGGCATTCTGCAAACGACGGGCTATGTCCTGTTGATTTTGAAGAGAAGGCAGCTATCGCTGCATAGGTACGGTGTCTATTTTTTGTGGGGAACACCAATGCCTATGAAAATAATGTATCGACTTCTCGCTGTGATTATATGTTCTATCGCGTTGATTCAATGGTATGGAATTGGTGAGAGGATTTCTCATGGCTTATGGCAGTGGTATAAATTTTACGGATATAGTAGCAACGCATATACAACGGTTGGCGAAACTTCATTATTAATTACATCTATCGCAACAGTAATAACTCTTACATTTTGCGTTTTTGTGTATAAGTTTAGCGAGGATAAATTCACTAAACTAGCGGTTAAGCTGTCTTCTTATTCATTAACTCTAGGGTATTTTTCCTTAATCATATTACTGATAAGTCCAATAGGCTTTTTAGTACAGAGGTAGCGGCATATAACAAGCCGCTCAAGGCGGGACAAATAAAAGTTGGCTTTTGCTCCTTCGTCGCTTATTTTAGCCAACTTATTTATTTTGCCCTTAGCGGGGCGTATATGTAATCAGGAGCGACGAACATATGGATGATTTTGGAGAGGACATCGGAAAGGGATTTATTCGGGCAATTGGTTACTTTCTTGCTGAAATCTTCTTTGGAACAATCTGTTACTGGGTTGGTTGGCCTATCTGTAAAATAATCACCCTTGGTAAATATCCGGCGTCTAAGCAGGTGGTCTACCTTGATGACTGCTCAGGTCGAAGAGAAGGTTTTTGGTGTAGTGCAGTTGGCCTACTTACAATAATTGCAGCATGCATAGTTTTGGCTGGTCACTTCGGGTCAACTAGTGGCATATAACAAGGCCAGTAACAGCGAGTAATTTTTCCGTCGCTTTTTGGTGGCGGTCGCTACGCCGCCACCAAAAATCAACTCCAAAATTGCCGCGTTCTGGCGGCGTTATGAGCTTTTGACAGGAAGGGAGAAAGAGATATGACAATTAACAGATATTATCAATACGTTAGCGTGCTACTTGCATTTGGTTGTATCGCAATTGGTGTAAAAGATAGCAGCGGTTTGTTAATTGCGCTTGGTTGTATTTTGCTTGTGGGGGCGGTTGCCACAATTATGCATTTGAAATCTGGAAAACATAATCCAGCATCAAAATTACCAAAAGATTTCAAGGTCAGCGAGTAACGAGCTTTGGTTTTAGGATCGTAAATAAGGTGACAGATTTATTTTTTGCATCGTATATCGAGTGAGTCGGGTTTCGCCCGATTACATCTGAGCCGAACGGAGGCCTATTTTAGTGGTTGAGCGCTCTTGGAGAAGGTGAATGCTCCGAAGGAGCAGAGAGGTCAGCCTGGGCTACGAACGCGAAAGGTTTAAGCGTAGATGGATGTGCGGTTTAAACCGACCGCTAAAATAGGCTGGAGAGAGGGCGCCCCGTAGAAGATAAAAGGTGTAGAAGAAAAAGGTGTCAGATCTATTTTCTGAACAAGGAATACGGAGTGTTTTCGAGTCAAATAATTAGAATGTTTTCAGTGTTGACGCTGCTTGTTGGTATAGCCTTTTCCGGGTTTGTCATAGCTGATGGACCGTCAGTCAAAAAGAGCAAAAGTGGTATCTGTCATGCGAAGGGGAGCACTTATTACGGACGCACTAAAAACTATACCTCATACGGAACAATGGAAGCTTGTTTGAAAAGTGGTGGCCGTCGGCCTAAAAGGTAAAGTGATAATGGCTGGCGGCTTTATTTGCTTTAAGTGCCGAGGATTGTGGTTGCGAAGTGCCGTTCTCAGCCCCGTAGAGCCCGCCGAACGGAAGCCTGCTTTTTGGGGGTAAGCAAACAGGACGTTTGCGCAAGCATCGTCAGGCCAGGGATGGCCTGTCGATGCGGCCCTCAAAAACAGGCTGAAGTGAGGGAACCCGCAGGGCGGAATCTCCGGGGAAGGGTTTTTGGTTACTTTTTACCCCTAAAAAGTAACTCGCAACGCCCGGCGACACGGGCAAATAAAACACAAAACGTAAGTTTTAACCTTTTAAAGCGAATACGCCAAAGGCGAAAAAAACTAAACCGTTCCCGACAAAACCTTATCGTATTTCCTGCTCAACATATCGTAAAAACTCTCTCGCGCTTGCAGCACACCTTGGCGTAAGGCAACGGCTTGTTCGCTGGTGATGTCTTTACGTCCGGCGTATACCTGGCGGCGGAAAGCGACGATTTGTCCGGCGTAAATTTTTAGGCTGCGTTCGAGGTTTTTCTCACCCAGCATCAAAAGCTTGGCTTCGGCGTCGGCCATTTTCTGAAAGCTGGCCACCAGCTCTTCGCTGACTTGCGCCAGCTCCAGTTTGCGGTCGGCGGGCCAGCGTTCGCCGAACTCTACCGATTCGGTGGCGAGCGAGGCGTATTTACTGAAACAGTGGGTAACCTGGCCGACGAAGTTTGAGGTTTCTTCCAGTACATCCAGGCGTTTTTGTTCGCGCAGCGAGCGCGGTCCGGCGGTTTGATGGCGGCGGCTCCACCACCACTGAGTGGCAACGGCGATAACCGCGCCAAGGCCTACTTTTAAGGCGGTGTCGAAAAATGAATAGACCAAGCTGGGTTCCATGAAGGCCTCGAATCAAGCTGTCAGAATAATGGCGTTATTGAACATTAAGGGCTGCTGAGCAAAAAACGCGCCATGGGTTTGTTGTGGCTAGAGCTTTAGCCACCCGCGAGCTTGACCGAGTAACCAGCCTTTTCCAGTGCGTCTTTTAGTGTGTCGCGGTGATCCCCCTGAATTTCAATCACGCCGTCTTTTATCGCGCCGCCGGTGCCGCAGGCTTGCTTGAGTTTTTTCGCCAGGGCTTTTAATTCCGCGCCTTGCAGGGGCAGACCTTTTACGGCACTTACTACCTTGCCGCCACGGCCTTTGCTCTCGCGCCAGATGCGCACAATGCCATCGCCGCTGGGCGCTTCGGGTTCGGTTTTTTCTTCTTTAATGCGGCCTTGGTCGGTGGAGTAAACCAGGCGGGAATTCTTGCTCATAGTGGCTCCAGTTTTGGTTGGACTTGGCAGTATACCTGAGCATTATCTGTATAATGCCGTCACTTTCAATAACCGGAGCGACCGCTGTGCGACTGTTATTTGTTGTCTTGGCTTTAATGGGGTTGTGTGCTTGCGAACCTTCGGCAACTGGGGCGGTGAGCGAGCCCGAAAGCCCCTTGGTGCTGGGAGCCAAAAAAGCCCGCGCCTGCATGGGCTGCCACGGCCCCAAAGGAGTATCGCGGGTGGCGTCTTACCCGTCGCTGGCGGGGCTGGATGAAGACTATATTGTGCAGCAGTTGCAGTTGTTTAAAACCCAGCAGCGGCAAAATCCGATGATGAACGCCATGGCTGTTAATTTAAGTGCCGACGATATGCAGCACCTGGCGGTGTATTTTGCAGCGCAGGCCAATCCCAACGGCAACAGCCCTAAGGTACAAAACCCGTCCGTTAACCAGACAGGAGAGCCGCAATGACCGTTGAGGTAAAAGGCGAGTGGGCGCCCGGCACCGAGGCTGTGGTGGAGGCCTTTGCGCAAAACTTTAGCGAGTATGACGAGCAGGGCGCAGCGCTGGCGGTGTATAAGGGCGGTGAATTATTGCTGAGCGTGTACGCTGGCACCCGTGATCGTCAAGGTGAGCTGCCCTGGCAGGAAGACACCTGTGTGAATGTGTTTTCGGCGGGCAAGCCGCTGGTGGCGGCGGTTATTATGCGGTTGGTGGAAAAACAGGTGCTTGAGCTGGATGCGCGGGTGGGGGATTACTGGCCGGAATTTGCCAGCCGGGGTAAAGAATCCATTACCGTTCGCCAGGTGCTGAACCACAGCAGCGGGCTCAGCGCTTTTCACCCTCGGGTAAAAGACCCGGTGATTTACGATACCGCCAGCATTGAAGGCCTGCTGGCGTACGAAACGCCCTGGTGGGAGCCGGGCAGCAAGCAGGGCTATTCGCCATTTCTATACGGTTGGATTCTCGCAACGCTTGCCCGCAAGGCTTTGCAAGCCGCCGGTAAGACTGGAGGAACGGATGGCGCCAGCGAGGCTAACGGTTACCGCGAGCTGTTTCAGCAAGAAGTGGCTGCGCCTTTGGGGTTAACCGCCTATTGCGGCGTGCCTGAACACCTGCACAGCAAGCTTGCCGACGTCGCCCCCTTGAAAAAGCCCCTGGGCAGTGTGGGCTCGGCCAGCGCGGGCGCCAACAGTGCCGCCCTTGGCCAGTTAATGAAAGCCGACCCTCGCGGGGTGACTAATCGCGCGTTTACCAACCCCATGACGTTAATGAACAGCACTAATACATCGCAGTGGCGAAACGCCTGCATTCCCGCCGCCAATTGCCACACCAACGCAAAATCTCTGGCGCGGTTTTACGATGCGCTGCTGCACAATCGCCAGTGGTTAGGTGAATCGGTGTTGCAGGAGTTCAGCGGTGCGGCATCTGGCACTGACGCTGTGGCCGAGGCCCCCAAAGATGCCGTGCTGGGCGTGCCACTGCGTTTTGGCCTGGGCTTTATGCTATCGCGAGATGTGGACGATGGCCGTTACGGCAGCCTGCAGGGTTTTGGGCATCCGGGAGCGGGGGGCAGCCTGGGCTACGCCGACCCCGCCAGCGGTATTGGGTTTGGCTATGTGACGGCGCGCCTGGGGCAGAGTTTATTAATTGACGCCAGAGCGCAGCGCTTGATTGCCGCGCTTGGTAAGGTATGAGGTAACAGGCCATGAGCCGCGAGATAGAAGATTTACAGAGCCGTTTGGCGTTTCAGGAAGACACCTTAAACGAACTGAGCGAGATTGTGGCCCGGCAAGATCGGCAGATTGACGCCTTAACCGAGGCCTTAACCCGCCTGGTAAAAAAGCTGGATGACATGGCCTACGAGGCCGAGCAGGGGAGCACAGCCCCTGCCACGGAAGTGCCCCCGCATTACTGAGGAGGTTCTCTCACTTAGGGTGTGCAGGATTAATAATTCAAGTCTGCCCGCAGCTTTTCCACGTAGCGCAATCGTTCGGTGAGCAGCGCGGTTTTGTAATTGTCGTTGGTCAGCTTAAGGGCGTTACGCAGCTGAATGATCGCCTTATCGTAAATGCCCACTTGAATAAAATACTCGGCCCGCGCCTCGTGTACGCCCAGTACATCCCCTGCCAATCCCTCTACTTCGGCCAGCAAATACCACAGATAGGGGTCGTCGTCCCGCTCACGAACCACTTGCGATAAATAATCGGCGCAGCTTTGGTAGCGGCCGGAATCCATCAGTGCCTCGGCGTAGCGCACCACAAAGGGGTAGTAGCTGGGTAGCTTGCGCAAGCCGCTTTGCAGCTTTTGCAGCGCTGTGTCGTAATCTTTGGCGGCGATATCGATGTCGACATCCATCACCTGATAGGTGAGGCGCGAGTTGTCTTTTTTCCACAGCGGGGCAAAGGCTTCGCGTGCTTTGCTGGCATTACCCGCTTGGGCATAAGCCAGTGCCAGGCCATAGCGACTGGCATCATCCGAGAGGCTATCGCCTTCAAGCTCGCCGGTAAATTGCTGCACCGCACGCTGTGGGCTTTCGGCCTGCAGCACTCGCACGCGGGCGCGCATTAAGTGAAACTCCAGACTGTCTTCACGCAGGTTGCGTGGGTAGCGCATGGCGCGGGCGCGGGCATCGGCCACACGGCTTTCGGTTACCGGGTGAGTTAACAGAAAATCGGGCGGGCGGCGCGAGTAGCGCGAGGCGCGCAGCATTTGCTCAAACATGTCGGCGGCGGCGTAGGGGTCGTAGCCCGCCTGAATTAAGGTTTCAATGCCCAGGCGGTCGGCCTCTTGCTCGTTTTGACGGCTAAAGCGCAATTGGGCATCGGCCGCTGCGACCTGGGTGGCGGCTATCGCAGCCATGCCGCCATCGCCGCTGCCGCTGGCGGCCAATACCAGGCTTGCCAGCAAAGCGGTGTAAAAGGGCAGGGTCATGTTGCGCTGCTGCTCCAGGCGGCGCGCGTAATGGCGCTGACTTAAGTGCGCCAGCTCATGCGTCATTACCGAGGCCATCTGAGCTTCGTTTTGCGAGTATAAAAACAAACCCGTATGCACCCCGATAATATTGCCGGGGGCGGCAAACGCATTCATGGTGGGGTTTTCAGCCACAATTAAATGAAAATTGCGGTTGCGCAGCTCGCTGTACTGCGCCAGTCGTCCGATCAGGGTTTCTAAGTAGCTGATTAAAAGCGGGTCAGAGGAGGTGGGCACCTGGCTGCGGTAGCTGCGCATAAACAGCTCGCCCAGGCGTTGCTCTTCCTGAAAGGAGACAATGCCCGATGAGGTGTCACCGAAATCCGGCAGGTTTAAATCGTTCGCGGTCGCTGGCGCTAAGGGCAGCGCAAGCGTAAGTGACAGCAGGGCACCAGTAATTTTGCGTTTCACTAAACTCAATACTCCGTTGTTCTCAGGGGCCGCACGATTGCCATAGGCTGGATTGAGCGCATGTTACCACTAGCAGGGCGGGCTGAAACACCTGGCGACGTATTATGTACTTGTGCGTAGCGGGATTGTTCAATAGCATGTCTCGTCCCGCGCGGCCGAGAGGCTGGCGGGCGTAAATCGTTACGAATGAGCAATGTGTTAACGCGCATTTGTACTCAAACCTGTCGTTACTGTAAGCCGAGCCTATGACCGATACCACCAGCCACGGTTCCGTCTGTGCAGACGAAACGCTTGATGCCCGAGATTTGACCTGCCCCATGCCCTTGCTAAGAGCCAAGCAAGCACTGAACCGCTTGCCGATAGGGGCGGTATTACAGGTGTTGGCCACCGATCAAGGTTCGGTGAGGGATATCCGCGCTTATGCCGATATGACCTGCCACGAATTGTTGCAGCAGTGGGAAGAGCAGGGCGTTTACTACCATCTTGTGCGCAAGGGCGAGGCCGGCATTACGCCGTAAGGGAAAATTATGATTAAGGTGTTTCGCGGCTGGATAGATCGTTACTTTTCCGATGAAGAGGCGGTACTGCTGGTGGTGCTGATCGCTGCCAGCTTAATCATTTTGCTGACGCTGGGCACTGTGCTGGCACCGATGATTGCCAGCGTAATTATCGCTTTCTTGATGCAGGGCGTAGTGGTGCGCTTGCGCAGCTGGGGGGCGCCGCACTGGCTGGCGGTCACGCTTACCTCGATTTTACTCATGGCTATGCTCGCCTCTTTAGTGCTGGTGTTGTTGCCTGTTATCTGGCATCAGTCGGCGCGTTTTGTGGCCGAGCTGCCGCGTATGTTGGGCGAGTGGCAAGACCTATTACTATTGTTGCCGCAAAATTATCCGAACTTGATCAGCGAGGCGCAGGTTGAAGATTTGATTTCTGTGACTGCCACCGAGCTGGGTCGTTTTGGGCAAAGTGTGTTGAGTTTTTCGGTGAGCAGTTTGCCGGTGCTGGTGACGGTGCTGGTGTATTTTGTACTGGTGCCGATTCTGGTCTTTTTCTTCCTCAAAGACAGCTCGCTGATTGTCAATTGGGTGGGGAGTTTTTTACCCCACAAAAGGCCGGTAATGAGCAAAATCTGGCAGGAAATGAACCAGCAAATCGCTAATTACGTGCGCGGTAAAGCCATTGAGATACTCATAGTCGGTGCTGTTTCTTACATTGTGTTTACCTTGCTTGGGGTGAATTACGCGGCGCTGCTGGCAATTGCTGTGGGCTTGTCAGTGGTGATTCCGTATATCGGTGCGGCTGTGGTGACTCTGCCGGTGGCCATGATTGGCTTTTTCCAATGGGGTTGGGGCTCGGAGTTTTTCTACCTGATGCTCGCCTACGGCATTATTCAGGCTTTAGATGGCAATGTGCTGGTGCCTCTGCTGTTTTCAGAGGCGGTGAACCTGCACCCGGTCGCTATCATTATGTCCGTGCTGGTGTTTGGCGGCCTGTGGGGTTTTTGGGGGGTATTCTTTGCCATCCCGCTGGCCACGCTAGTCAAGGCCATTCTTTACGCTTGGCCCATTGGGGTCCAGGAAGCGAGCCACCCGAAGCCAGGTGATGAGGTTTGAGGGCAATGTTTTACCGTGGCATGGTTGCTGTGTTGTTGGGTGGCTTGCTGAGTATTGCCGGGATACCTTCACAAGCACAAAATCAGGCTGTCGATGCTCCCGTCACTCGTGTTGCGGTTCGCCATAGCGAGTATGACCCTCGGGAATACCGCGCCCTGCGCTTTGCCAATGGCTTGCAAGTGCTGTTAATACGCGACACAGGTGCGCCTACCTGGGTGTTAAGTGTCAATGCCGGCAGCCTGCATGACCCAGCCCAGGTGCCAGACCTCGCCAGGCTCGCCGCGCTCAGTGTGACGACTGCCAGTAACAGACGTGATTGGGTGGCAAGCACAGAAAACCTTTACACCCATTTTATGTTTAATCGGGCTGGAACCGCGCCGGTTGCCGAGATTGCGTCAATTCTTTCGGGCGTTGCGCCAGAGCAGGCGGATATTGCTCGCGCCCAACAGCGCCTTGCCGATGAAATGCGTGCAGCGCGGGCGATTACTGCTGCGGATCGCCGCACCGATGTAATGCAAACACTGTTGCTGCGCAAACCTCTTAGCCCGGGAGTGCTGGTGACCCCGTCGGCGAGTCTGGTGCCTTTGGAGCATGTCCAGGACGACCTGCAAGCCTTTGCCCAGCGTTATTTTAGGCCAGATCGGGCAAGCTTGGTGGTACGTACCCCGGGGCCGCTTGAGAGTCTCGAAGCCGCTCTGCGTGATGGCCTGGCTAATGTTAAACCACAAAAATCTGCCGCTGAGCCTGTTGAGTCGGTAGCGCTTGACCGCGAAAGCCTTCCTTTGCTGGTGCAAGCCGAAATAGACGGCGGGTCGCTGTTGCAGCTGAACTTCCCGGTCTCTATGGCGACCTTGCGCAGCCCCGATAAACCTTACCGTTTAGTGTCTTATCTTTTAGAGCACCGAGGTGAAGGCAGCCTGGTATCGCTATTGCGATCATTAGGTTGGGCGGAGAGTATTCGGACGGGATTTAGTGAGCTTACACAGGGCGAAGGTGTGTATACGGTGTCGATACATCTGACTGAGCTGGGGGTTAAGGCGCGTGATCAGATTTCGGCTCTGGTGTTTTATCAGCTTGAACAGATTCGCTTGAAGGGTTTAAAGGCTTGGCGCTTTAACGAACTGGCTCAATCTGCCGAGTACGACTTTCTCTATCACGATTGGGAAAATACCTACCCGGCCACAGAGTTAGCGCGCCGATTACACCACGTTGACGCAGAAAATGTTCTTTTTATGCCCTACCTGTACGGTGCTTACAATGAAAAGCTTAACCGCCAGTTTTTAGAGGCTTTACGCAGCGATAATGCGCTGATTATGGTTGATACTGGGGAGCGTATTCAGGGGCGCCAGACGGTGGCAAGTCGAACGTCATTTCAGGCCGAGCAGGCCAGCGAGTTCTATCCGGACATCAAGTTATCGATTAAGCGCAAGCTGACGTTTCCCGAGGCGAATAACTTTATTCCCAAGCGCCTCAGTATGAAGGAGTCATCTTTACTGGGTGGTACTCGGCTTGACGGGATTGATGTGCTGGCACAAAAGCCATCGCTGCAGAGCTGGTACTCTCGTCCGTCCTCTCTCACTATGCCGACGGCCAGTGTTTTTATCCGTTTGGTGTTTAATCAGCCGGCAACGGATGCCGACCAGGCGGCGCGGGTGATGATTTGGTCGCGTCTTTACCGAGATGCTTTAGATGAGGCGCTTTATGATGCACAGGTGGCCGGTGCTGAATACCAGTTGCTAACGCACCCTCTGGGCTTGGATATTCAGTTGGCGGGCTATAACTCACAGCTGGGACTGATGCTGAATCGCATGGGGCAGGTCTATAGTGAACCATGGCCTTTGTTACAGCGCTGGCAACAGGTGCGTGATGGCCTGGTTGCTAATTTAACTGGGCAACATACAGGCGATTTGCCCGAGTTTTATTTTGATGTTTTGGCGCAGTTGCATTATCAGCCGGGTTGGTCGAGGGGGGCTTTGTTAGAGGCGCTAGCGCGCCAAAGCCAGGACTCTATGACTGAAATCCCTCAAGCGTTGCGCCTGGAGGCCTTGTTCAGTGGTGATTTGTATCGACAAGAGGCGCAGCGTTTAACGGCATTGGCCGAGCATTACTTTTTGCCCAAGAATGCACCGGGCGCTAAGCCTGCTGAGTTAGTGACAGCACAAGATAAAGCATTGATTGCTGTTGCTAGACAGTCGAATCTGGAGGTTTATGTTCAGGCCCCAGGCGAGAAGGAACGTGACCGGGTGTTTGTCGGTGCTATTGTCCAGCTGCTTGATGGAGAGCTGCTCCCTCTTATCTCTGAGGGGGGGGAGCAGAACGGACCGCCCATCGCTGTGCGCGCGACTCACTTGGACCTTGCTGGACAGCCTGGCTTGCGTTTAATTGCTTCGGCCGATGTCACCGCCTCTGAGCTTTTGCAGGCGGTACGATCTCGATTATCCGAACCCGGTATCGGTGCCCGCTTGGGGGCTATTAAACGACGCTGGCGTCATGCTGAAACGGGGGGTAGTGAGTCTGAACGGGCAGAGCTGTTGTGGCGGCAATTGCGCAAGGGCTATCGCGGGGATGAGCGCACTGCGGTGGCCGCCCTGAACTCATCATCGTTAGAGCGCTACGCTCGTGAACTGTTCGGAGCTGAAGTGGTGGATGTGACACAAATTGACGGCATCGAGACCTACCGTAAGCGCTATAAAACCCAAAGCGCTGGCTTTAATTTGCCCTGAAGTGGTGCCCTTTGGGTGAAATGTGATCGGTGTGAGCAAATAGCATACCGGTTCTGTTGGTAATCTTAGCTTCACCGCTCGGGTCAAGGGCCGGGGCTAGTAAAAACACTGTAAATGTGTAAAAATTCGCGCATTTTTCGGCCCCCGACTTGGGGGTAAACCCTGCGAAAGTCAGTGCTAAATGGGGGCGAGGCCACTGGTATTTATCCTACCAGGCTAGGTCCGCGTTGGTGCTAACGCATTGTCTATATGTGCTCAAAAGGCGCATGACTGAGGAGAATTAAATGATAGAAGATATTGATGCTCTGGAAACCCGAGAGTGGCGTGACGCCCTCGATTCAGTTGTTCGCCACGTCGGTAAAGAGCGTGCTGCATTTCTTCTGAAGAGTTTGTCAGAATCCGCTGCCGATCATGGTATTGATCAGCCTTCAGCCATCACTACTCCCTACCGTAACACCATCCCCCCGTCCAAAGAAGTACAAAGCCCCGGCGATCATTTTATCGAGCAGAAAATCCGTTCGATTATCCGCTGGAATGCGATTGCGATGGTGGTGCGTGCCAACAAAAGTGCTGACGAGCTGGGCGGCCACATTGCCTCTTTCTCCTCTGCGGCTACCCTGTACGAAGTGGGTTTTAACCATTTCTTCCGCGGCAACGAAAATGGCCCCGGTGACCTGGTTTACTTCCAGGGCCACAGCTCGCCCGGTATGTACGCCCGCTCTTATGTAGAGGGTCGCTTAACCGAAGACCAGCTGGACAACTTCCGCCGCGAAGTGGATGGCAAGGGCTTGTCTTCGTATCCACACCCCTGGCTGATGCCGGATTACTGGCAGTTTCCGACCGTATCTATGGGCTTGGGCCCAATCGGCGCTATTTATCAGGCCCATGTGATGCAGTACATGCATCAGCGCGGCTTGAGCGATATGTCTGACCGCAAGGTTTGGGCGTTCCTGGGTGACGGTGAGTGTGATGAGCCAGAAAGCCTGGGCGCCATTGCCTTGGCTGGCCGCGAGAAATTAGAAAACCTGATTTTCGTGATCAACTGTAACCTGCAGCGCCTGGACGGCCCGGTACGTGGCAACGCCAAAATCGTACAAGAGCTTGAAGGTGTGTTCCGTGGCGCAGGCTGGAACGTGGTTAAAGTCTTGTGGGGCGGCGGCTGGGATGCGCTGCTGGAAAAAGACACCACTGGCTTGCTGCAAAAGCGCATGGACGAAGTCTGCGACGGTGAAATGCAGAACTACAAAGCCAACGGCGGCGCCTATACCCGCGAGCACTTCTTCGGCAAGTACCCGGAGTTGCTGGAGCTGGTTAAAGATATGTCGGACGACGAAATTCTGCGTCTGGCGCGCGGCGGTCACGATGCGCACAAGGTGTACAACGCTTACCACAACGCGGTTAACACCAAAGGTCAGCCAACCGTTATTCTGGCGCAAACTGTTAAAGGTTACGGCATGGGCCCCACCGGTGAAGCCGTTAACAATGCTCACCAGGTGAAAAAGCTGGATATGGAAGCGCTGAAGTCGTTCCGCGATCGCTTTGATATTCCCATTGAAGATAAAGATTTAGAAAGCATTCCTTACTACCGTCCGCCGGAAGACAGCGCCGAAATGCGCTACCTGCAGGAGCGTCGTAAGCAGCTGAATGGTTATTTGCCGGCGCGTAAGGCAGACTTTGAAGCGCTGGAAATTCCAACTCTGGAAGCGTTCAAAGCTCAGCTTAAGTCTACTGGTGAGCGTGAAATTTCGACCACCATGGCCTTTGTGCGCGTATTGAACACCCTGATCAAAGACAAAAAGATTGGTCAGCAGGTTGTGCCGATCGTGCCGGACGAAGCCCGTACCTTTGGTATGGAAGGTATGTTCCGTCAGGTGGGTATCTACTCGCGCTTTGGTCAGAAGTACACGCCGCAGGATGCCGGTCAAATCATGTATTACAAAGAGGACGAGAAAGGTCAGATCCTCGAAGAAGGTATTAACGAAGCCGGTTCTATGGCTGCCTGGGTTGCTGCGGCGACCTCTTACAGCAACCACGAGAAACCCTTGCTGCCGTTTTATATCTACTATTCCATGTTTGGCTTCCAGCGTATTGGCGATTTGGCCTGGCTGGCGGGTGATGCTCAGGCGCGCGGCTTCCTGTTAGGTGGTACCGCCGGTCGCACCACCTTGAACGGTGAAGGTTTGCAGCACCAGGATGGCCACAGCCTGATTCTGGCGAACACCATTCCTAACTGCCACACCTATGATCCAACCTTCTCTTACGAAGTGGCGGTGATTGTGCAGGATGGCCTGAAGCGTATGTATCAGGACAAAGAAAACTGCTACTACTACATCACCCTGATGAACGAAAACTACGTTCATCCTGATATGCCAGAAGGTGCCGAAGAGGGCATCATCAAAGGCATTTATCAGCTGGAGAAGGGCACCAGCAAGAAGAAAAACCGCGTACAGTTGATGGGCTCTGGCACCATCCTCAATGAAGTTCGCGCGGCCGCTGAAATCTTGCGCAACGACTTTAGTGTGGAAGCTGACGTGTGGAGTGTCACCAGCGTGAACGAACTGACCCGCGAAGGTCAGGCGGTAGATCGCTGGAACCTGCTGCACCCAACCGAAACACCGCGCAAAGCGTATGTAACTGAGCAGTTGGAAGGCAAAGACGGCCCATTTGTGATTGCCACCGACTACATGAAAAACTACGGCGAGCAACTGCGTCCGTACATCCCCGGTAAATACACCGTGTTGGGTACCGACGGTTTTGGCCGCAGCGATTCACGTCAGAAACTGCGCCATTTCTTTGAGGTGAGCCGTGAGTTTGTGGTTATCGCCGCGCTTAAGTCGCTGGCCGATGAAGGCAAAATCAAAGCAGACGTGGTCGCCAAAGCCATCAAGCAATTTGGTATCGACCAGGATAAAGCCGATCCGTTGACCGTATAGTCGCTACCGCGACCAGTAGCCGCACTGGCGGCTGCGAGATCAATGGATAACCCTACGCCCGAGCCAAAAGCCCGGGCGGATAGCAAAAAGTAGCGAGGAGTTACAGTGGCAATTGAATCAGTAAAAGTCCCCGATATTGGTGGCTCGGAAAACGTAGACGTCATTGAAATTTCGGTGGCCGTAGGCGATACCGTTGAGCTTGAAGATTCTTTAGTGGTGCTGGAAACCGACAAAGCTTCTATGGAAGTGCCGAGCACCGTGGCCGGTAAAGTGACCGCCATTAAAGTTAAAGAAGGCGACAAGGTTTCTGAAGGCGATGTGATCGTCGAGGTAGAAGCGGCGGGCGAGTCCGCGGCTGAGCCAGAAGCCGCTCAAGAAGAGCCGAAGGCGCAAAGCGAAGCGCCTGCGCCGGCAAAAGCCAGTGGTGGTGCAGAGCAAACCATCACCATCCCTGATTTAGGCGGCTCTGAAAACGTCGATGTAATCGAGGTATGTGTAGCGGCCGGTGATGAGGTGTCTGAAGGCGACTCACTGGTGGTCCTGGAAACCGATAAGGCTTCGCTGGAAGTTCCAGCGCCCGCCAGCGGGAAGATTGTCAGTATCGCGCTGAAAGAGGGCGACAAAGTTTCCCAGGGCGACACCTTGGGTGTGATGACTTCTGATGCTGGTGAAGCACCTGCCGAGCCGCAAGCGTCTGCCCCCGCCGAATCTAAGCCCGCTGCAGCGGCGCCTGCCTCTGGTGGCGTGCAAGATGTGCCGGTGCCGGATATCGGTGGCGCTGAAGGCGTTGATGTGATTGAAATTTCTGTGGCCGAAGGTGACGAAGTTGGTGAGGGTGACACCCTGATCGTACTGGAAACCGATAAAGCGTCCATGGAAATTCCCGCTCCAGCGGCCGGTAAAGTCGTCAAGTTAGCACTGAAAGAAGGCGACAAGGTTTCTCAGGGCGATCTGATTTGTCAGCTCGAAGGCGAGGCCAGTGCCGCGCCAGCGCCTGCTGCCAAGTCTGAATCTGCCGCACCTAAAGCCGACGCCTCTGCCCCTGCGCCGACCAGGTCGTCGGGCTCACCTGTCACGGCCGACAGTGTTGAAGTGGCCAGCAGTAATGCCGATGTTTACGCAGGTCCCGCCGTGCGCAAGCTGGCTCGTCAGCTGGGCGCTGATTTGGCGAAAGTAAAAGCATCTGGCCCCCGCAACCGTATTTCTAAAGACGATGTTCGCGCTTACGTGAAAAACATCGTTACCGCCACCCAGGAAGGCAAAGCGGGTGCGGCCACGGGCGGCAGTGGTATTCCACCGATTCCTGCCGTGGATTTTGCCAAGTTTGGTGAAATTGAAACCGTGAAAATGAGCAAAATCAAAAAGCTCACCGCGGATAACATGGTGCGCAACTGGTTGAACATTCCTCATGTCACCCAGTTTGATGATGCGGACATCACCGAGCTTGAAGCCTTCCGTAAAGGTCTTAAAGCCGAAGCCGAAAAGCGTGGCAGCAAATTAACGCCGCTGCCGTTCCTGCTCAAAGCCTGTGCTGCGGCTTTGGTGGCCGAGCCAAGCTTTAATGTCTCGATTCATCACGATGGCGAACACATTGTGCAGAAGAAATACGTGCACATCGGTGTAGCGGTAGATACCCCCAATGGCTTGGTGGTACCTGTTATCCGCGATGTGGACAAAAAAGGCCTGTGGGAATTGGCTGACGACTTCAGTGCCATAGTGAAAAAAGCGCGCGATGGTAAGTTGACTGCTGCCGATATGCAGGGCGGTTGCTTTACGATCTCAAGCCTGGGTGCTATGGGCGGTAATGGCTTTACGCCAATTGTGAACGCGCCTGAAGTGGCTATTTTGGGTGTTTCACGCGCGCAAATGAAGCCTGTATGGAACGGTAAAGAGTTCGAGCCACGCAATATGCTGCCTCTGTCTCTGTCTTACGATCATCGTGCCATTAACGGCGCTGACGCAGGGCGCTTCTTTACCTACCTGACGGCAGTGATCGCAGACGTCCGTCGCCTGTTGCTGTAATTGACAGGACATTGGATGAAAAAGCCTCGCCCCGAAAGGGCGGGGCTTTTTTCTTGGCCTAGTGGTAATCGGTTACATTTGGGGTTGATGGTTTACAGATTGGAGGTTCGGTGAGTTCACTGTGGCGCCCCCGGGCTTTGGGGATTTATTTTCTATCGTTTGCGACCGGTGTTATCGGTGCGCTGCTGCTGCCTACCTTAAGTATTTTTTTCGCCGATGAGATTGGCGTTAGTCCCTTTTGGGTGGGTATTCCTTACGCCGGAATTGCCCTTGGCAGTATTATCTACAATCAGTTGCTGGGGGATTGGTCTGATCGATTGCACGACCGCCGCTCGCTGGTGGTGGGGCTGTGTTTGGTGGGGTTGCTCGCCTGCGCTATTTTTGCGTGGTCGCGGGATTACTGGGTCACCTGCCTGTGCGCTGTAGGGTTGTTAAGCTTGGCAATGGTGTCGTTTTCTCAGGTGTTGGCTTACAGCCTGGAATACGCCGAAACGGTCATTCCAGCCGAGCGTGTGGCGCTCTTTAACGCCTTGGTGAGAGCACAAATTGCCTTTGCCTGGGTTGCCGGGCCTCCGGCAGGCTTTTTGTTGGTCAGTTATTTTGGTTTTGAAACCTTGTATTGGAGCGCCGCTGGATTATTTGTGGTGGTGGCGCTACTCACTGTTTCACTGTTGCCCGCTCTGCACGAGCACCATCAAAAGCCTAAGCCTGCTTCGGCGTCGTTTTGGCAACTGATGGGCGGTGTTAATGGACGCAATTTATGGCTGTGCTTGCTTGCCTTGTCGCTGATGTGGGGAGTGAATAACGCCTATCTCATCAGCTTGCCATTGCATATTACCCGCAATCTGGAGCTGAGTACCGGGTGGGTCGGCTGGATTATGGGCACAGCGGCAGGCTTGGAGGTGCCGGTGATGTTGTTGGCCGGTGTGCTGGCGTCGCGGATAAACCCTATAACTATTGTGCGTTCAAGTGGCGTGGCGGGCTTGATTCTTTACGCGGGAATTTACTGGGCGGATGCCTTGTGGCAGTTGTTTGCGCTGCAGCTTGCGAACGCTGTGTTTGTAGGGATTCTCGCTGGGCTTGGGGTTTCGGTGGTGCAGCAGATGCTGCCGGGGAGGGCGGGCAGTGCGTCGGCACTGTATACCAACACCACCCACGTAGGCACGTTAATCAGTAGCGCCTTGGTCAGTGGTGTAGCGGAAGCTTTCGGTTACCACAATGTCTTCGCTGCTAATATGCTGTTGGTTTTGTTAGCGACGATATTGTTTTTTCTGGTGCGTGATCGTGAAGCTTCGCCGCCGTATTAATGTTTTATTTATCGTGATTTTAACAGCTGTTGCAATTGCTCTTCGGTCATGCCGGAGAGCTTTAATCGCAGTTGAGCCTCCAGTTGAGGCATCACCGAATTTATCAACTCGTCAATAAGCTCACTTTGGGTATCCACTGGGCTGTTTGGTGAGAGTGCAAACTCGGCGGCGCGATTACCTTTTAAACGCTCGCGGATATGTTGGGGCAGAAAAGGGTTTTCACCCATCGCTTTGCTGGTTGATGGCAGCGAACTGGGGTGGTTGTACGTGTCGGGCGTTTCGTTTTGAGGCGGGTGAAATAGCGTTTGCTGTGATTCAGCGATGTCACTCTTTTTATTAGTCTCGCTAACCTTTGGTGGCATTGAGCTTTGGGGGTAGACGTCTGTACTCAAATCCAACTCGAAGTTTTCTTCTTCGCTACCTTGACGGTCGGCGTCTGAATAATCCGTATTATTCTTGCTTGGGGTTTCGAGTGATATACGAGCTTCCGTTTTCTCAATCACCTCATTTAATAGTGGAATATCATCAAGCAGCAGTCCTTGAATGGATTCGAGTTCGTTGAGCAACTCGGTTTTGGTTTTTTCTTTTTCCCGGTCCATTGCCAATACTCCGCAGAGGCTACAGTGGGTGGTGATGAATAGGGTAACCGCGCTCTTTTAGGTACGCCCAGTGTTCTCGGGTGTACTCTAATACATCTTGCTGCTGTATGACGACCTCAATAACCCTTTGGAAGCGGCTAAAAAAAGCCGGCAAAGTGCTGCTGAGGTTGATCAAAATGTCATGTTGCTGTCCCGCATCTTCGCCGCAGCTGATAATAGCAGGCTGTTGTAAATCGGCTTCTTCTACCCGTCGAAATGGAAGGTACGATTCGGGTTTGAAGGTTAACAACACATCTTCAAGTGCCTGGCGTTGATCAGGGGTGTCAACCACTACCAGCAGCTGGTGTTTCTGTAGAATGGCTTTTTCCATTAACCGAGCCGCAAACTGCCAGCGTTCGCTTTCATGGCTGGCAGTTTTTAACACGTAGAAATCGATTCGGGTCATACGGGGTTTAACAGGTAGTTAACCAGCAGTGAAACCGGGCGGCCGGTTGCCCCTTTGGCGCTACCGGATTTCCAGGCGGTACCGGCAATATCCAGGTGCGCCCACTTGGCCTCTTTGGTAAACCGTGAGAGGAAGCAGGCGGCGGTAACACTGCCCGCTTCACGGCCGCCTATATTGGCGATATCGGCAAAGTTGCTGTCCAGTTGTTTTTGGTATTCGTCCCACAGCGGCATTTGCCAGGCGCGGTCGCCGCTGCGAACACCGGCGGCGAGCAATGAATCTGCCAGCGCCTGATCATTACTGTATAGGCCGTGAGCGTGACTGCCGAGCGCGATGACGCAGGCGCCGGTTAAGGTGGCGATATCGACAATGGTTTTGGGTTTGTACTCTTGCACGTAGCTGAGGGCGTCACATAACACCAGTCGACCTTCTGCGTCGGTGTTAAGAATTTCGACGGTTTGGCCGGACATGGTGGTGACGATATCGCCAGGCTTGGTGGCGCAACCCGAGGGCATGTTTTCAGCGGCAGCTACCACCGCGACCACATTAATTTTAGGTTTGAGTGCAAGCAGCGTTTTCATGGTGCCGAAAACACTGGCAGCGCCGCACATATCGAATTTCATTTCGTCCATCCCTGCGCCCGGCTTAAGGCTAATGCCGCCGGTGTCGAAGGTAATGCCTTTGCCCACCAGTGCATAGGGCGCGGTGGATTTAGCGGCGCCTTTGTATTCCATGACGATCATCTGGCCAGGTTCGTCACTGCCTGCCGAAACCGATAAAAACGCGCCCATACCGAGTTCTTTCATTTGTTTTTCAGACAGGACTTTTACCGTCAGATCGGAGCGACTGCGCCCCAAAGATTTTGCTTGGCGAGCAAGGTAAGAGGGGGTGCAAATGTTGCCCGGCAGGTTACCCAGTTCGCGGGCGTAATTAATACCCTCGGCCAGTGCCTGGCCCTCGGTCAGGCCTTTTTTACCCGCGCTTAGCGAGGCCTTGTCGGTGCATAAGGTGACTTTACTGAGGGTAGGGCGAGGCTGCTTTTGGCTTTTAAGCTGATCAAAACGCCAGAGGTTGGTGAGCAGAATTTGCGCAAGTTGCTGGGCTTGCCACTGAAAGCTCTGTTGTTCTACAGTGACGCCTTCCAGCGCAAGGCTTGCATTGCGGTAGCCTTTAACGGTTGTAGCTAACGCCTGGATTGCGCAGGAGAAGTTTTCCGCTGATATTGCGGTGTCTTTTTGTTTCCCAAGTCCGAGGAGTAATAGTCGCGCTGAGCTTTGTCCCAGACCGTGGTGCAATAATAAAGTGCTACCAGCGTTTCCCTTAAACTTCTCACGCTCGATCAGCTTTTTCAATTCGCCCTTGCTGGCTTTATCAGCGGCGGCGGCCGTGGTGCTTAGCTGGCCACCTTCGAAGATGCCTACAGCCAGTACGTCGGATTTGAGTGCGAGTGCATCTTGGGATTTAGCGTAAAATTGCATGTCTGTCCTCGGTCTTTCGGTCTATGTATGAGAGAAGGGCCGCATTAGCAAGACAAACTCATTCGGCTGCGGGATAATAGCGCCGCCGAATTGGTCGTAATGGACTCAACCTTGTTGTAGAGTTTACCACGGCGTCAGGTGGCGCCAAGTTTTTACGCTGTTAAAGTCCTTTAACCTATCCGTTGAAGGTTGGGTGTTTATATTTTGATCATCTATCGTTATCTATCCCGTGAAATCTTGCTGACCATGCTGGCGGTGAGCACGACGCTGCTGCTTATTATTATGAGTGGTCGATTTGTAAAGTATTTGGCTGATGCCGCGGCGGGTAAAATTGCGGTGGATGTTCTTTTTGCAATAATGGCGTACCGCCTTCCTGGATTTCTAGAACTGATTATTCCTCTTGGATTTTTGATTGCTATTTTGCTTGCTTATGGGCGTTTGCACATGGACAGCGAAATGGTGGTGTTGTCGGCGTGTGGTATCAGTCAGCGCCAACTGTTGGGGATAACCGCGGTGCCCGGGGTGTTGGTTGCCTTGTTAATTGGTGCTATGAGCTTATGGGTAAGCCCTTGGGGGGCGGCGCAAACAGAGCTGGTGTTTGCTGAGCAGGCATCGCGTAGTGAATTTACCATGTTGCGCGCTGGCCATTTCCAAAAGCTCAACGGTGGGCGACAGGTTACTTATGTCGAGTCGTTAAGTCAGAACAATAGCCAGCTTAATAATTTGTTTGTGGCTCAAATGCCGGGGTGGGGGCAGCAGCCTTCTGTATCTCTGGCACAAAGGGGTAACCAGATTGTCCATCCGGAGTTTGGGGGGCGCTATCTGGAGCTCCATGATGGCATTAGCTATCAGGGGCGACCCGGCTCAGCGGATTTTCAAGTGACAGAGTTCGAGCGTTTAGGGCAACACATTCCAGAACCCGCGGTGGCTGATACGTTCTCAGTGGCGGCCGATGGTCGCACCACTCTCGCGCTCTGGTCTGATTCATCGGCTCAAAGTAAAGCCGCTCTTCAGTGGCGTTTATCAATGCCTCTTTTGGTTTTAGTGGTCACCGTTTTGGCCATCCCGCTAAGCCGTACCAGTCCAAGGCAGGGCCGGTTTTTAAAAATGCTGCCCGCTATATTGCTGTATCTGATATATGTGGCCGCCCTGAGTACGGTTCGTAGTGCGATTGAGGATGGTGAGTTTCCCTCAATGCCCGGCCTATGGGGAGTGCATTTAGTGTTTTTGTTAATTGCGGTATTTCTCTTTGTGGGCCCCGCTAAGTTCTTGGCTGTGGTGCGGAGGCAAAGTTGAAACAGTTAAATCGCTATATCGCTAAACAGGTTTTTCTGGCCACAGTAATGGTGTTAATACTGGTGTTGGGGTTGGACTTTATTGGCAAGATAATTGACCAGCTCGACAGTCTGCGTGAAGGCTACACTTTTTATGAAATGCTGGTTTACATTGCTTGGAGTACGCCCACCAGCGTTTACGAGTTTATTCCTTATGCGGTGTTAATTGGTTGTCTGGTTGGCTTGGGGGCACTGGCTGGCAGTAGTGAGCTGGTGGTTATTCGTGCGGCGGGAGTCTCGGTGCTGCAAATCAGCTGGATGGTTCTTAAGCCTGTCTTGGTGTTTATCGCGCTGTCTCTTTGTTTGGGCGAGTATGTCGTTCCCTACGCTGAGCAAACGGCAGAGAGCAGGCGCTCTTTGGCTTTAGGGTACACCAACGAAGATCAGGCCCGCCGGGGTGTCTGGCATCGTGAGGCCGATGAGTATATATGGTTCAATGTTGTTCAGCCCGATGGCAAGCTCTATGGTGTTACACGCTATCGCTTTGAAGAGGGTAGCTTGGCCAGTGCCAGTTTTACGCGGGAAGTTGAATTTCGGGGTGATTACTGGCAGGAGCGTAATGTGTCGGTTACCCGTTTTACCGACGAACAAGTCACTACGGAAGAGTTGCCGCAGCGTCGCTGGATAACTGAATTGACCCCTGCTTTGCTGAACGTTGTCGCAATGGAGCCGGACGCTTTATCGCTAAGAAGCTTGTATAGCTACAGTCGTTACCTGAAAGATCAAAACTTGCATGCCGGGGAGTATGCGTTGGCATTTTGGCAAAAAATGCTTCAGCCACTTGCGACAATTAGTCTGGTGTTAATTGCCATCTCGTTTGTTTTCGGTCCGCTACGCAGTGTTAGCTTGGGGCAGAAAGTGTTTACAGGTGTAGCATTTGGAATAGGTTTTCGATTGCTTCAGAGCTTACTTGGGCCCTCGAGCCTGGTGTTTGGTTTTTCGCCATTTGTTGCCGTCGCCATTCCAATTATTTTGTGCATGGGTTTGGGGGTAGTGTTGTTGCGTCGTGCGGGTTGATTCTAGCGGCCAAAAGAAAAGCTAGGGCTCTTTAGGCAGTTGCCATACGCGTGTCCCTGAGAGACGGTCGTGAAGAGTGAGTCGCTCTGGGTCCAACAGCATCCACCAGTAGCCCAATCCTGCTGGTATAGCGCTCAATATGGCACAGCAGCAGCGAAGCAGGCCGCGGCTAATGGAAATTCTTTTACCGTCAATGTCGGTTACTTTAAGTCGCCAGGCTTTCATTCCCAATGTTTGTCCAAAGCGTCGCCAAAAAAGACAATAAAAAGCCATCAAGACAAAAAGCCAGCCAATTAGACCCATAGGCCCCATGCTCGCTTTTTCTCCTTCTGCCAAAACCAGCCCTAAGAGTTTTATTTTAACCGCTAACACAGCGGCGCCATAAGCAATACTAATGGCGAGTAACAGTAGCCAATCGTATACCGCGGCGGCTAATCGTTTGCGCAGTCCGGCATTGGTTACCGTCGGGATAGGGGTAGTCTGAGTCATGTGTGTAATTAATTAGCTCGGTTTACAGGTGTCTGGAAAGTGAACGCAGAAGTGGAGTTGATAACCGTTTTTTTCGTCGGGTTTTTGCCCTAAGGTGATTGAACCTGAGTCAATCAGTGGGATTTCTTCACGTCGTATGTAGATGGGGTCTGCGTTATTCGTATGCACATAAGTGCCGTTAGTGCTGTGGTCACGGAGGACGAATTTTCCACGGCGAAACACAATGTCACAGTGCTCTCGGGATACCCGCTCATTGCTGGCGAGCCAGTTAACAGCACTGGCGTCACGCCCCAGACTAAGTGGTAATTGATCGGGGCTGTAGCTATTCGTTTTGTCGGGCCCGGTTAAAGTCAGGCGATGCGATTGTAGCCGTTGGGTAAGCTCGGCAACCTCCAGCACGGCAGTGGCTTTGTTAGACTGGGCTGGGGTTTCCCAGCATAAACGATAAACCAGCCTGCTCTGAGAGGCCCCTTTGAGTGCGATACGGTCAAACGCTTCGCACTGATGCTGGAAAACCTCGGGCAATTGATTTTTGAGCTTGTCAGTAAGCACAATCTGCCGACCTCGAGCAATATGGGAAACGTCGGCGGCATCATTTACCACATCGCCAAAGACGTCATTATGCTCATCCATTAATGTATCGCCGTAAGATATACCAATTCGCAGGGCGAGGTTATCTTCTTGTTGAGCGTGACGTTGCAGGGCAATGGCGGCGCGACAGGCTGATACTGGGGATTGAAAGCGAGCCATAATCTCATCGCCCAAAGTCTTAACTACCACGCCTTGGTTTTTTTCAATAATTTGTCGGGTGCAGAGCAGGGTGTTGTCGATTTGCAGTTTGGCGTGGGTATTGCCATGCTTTTTATACAGGCGCGAGCTGCCCGAAATATCGGCAAACATAACGGCTTGTGATACTCGCAAAGGGTGCATGGTCAAGTCTCGTCTCGATCTTATGGCCGAGTATATCACGACAATCAGGTTGGCCAGCGTAAGTAGGAGGCAGGCGAGTAATCTAAGGCGCTAAAAGCTGATATTGCCCTCGGACTTTTATCTGATTTGTGGCTGTTTTCTGACTCTGAATAATTCCACCCTCACGCGAGTGCTGCTGAATCTTGATCTCTCTGCGACCATATTGACGATAGTGAAATTCGGCAAGTTGCACACTTGCCGACCCTGTGGCTGTGTCCTCAGCTTGCCCATACTGAGGTGCGAAATAACGCATGTGGGCAAGGTTTGGCTCAAGATAGGCGGCGATTAATGCGCGCTGCGTATACAGTGAAAATTGCGCAAGTTTTGGCTGGGTGGATTTTAGGTGGTAAAGGCTTGGGTACACCACAATGCAATACTCTGCCGGGCCGCCCACGTATACGCCCGTGTGAATATGACAGCCGGTTAAATGTCGCCATAGTGCTTGATGTTGAATGCTGGATTGAACCAAGGGGGTGTCCAGATAAAAAGGGCCTCGCGAATCGTAACCCACGGTGATGCTACCGAAAGGGGAGTTTAGATTTTGTTGGTAAGTCCTTTTATTAACCCTGTGATACAAGAAAGCGGCTATGGCGATGTTGCCCGATCCGCAACGACGAACCCGCTGTTCTTTTTGCCAATGCTCAAGCCAAAAGGGCGTTTGCCCGAGGTTCAATTCTGTGTGGTTGTCATGCCCTTGCAGAGCCTGCGTGGGGTTGCTTGCAAGTTGCACACAATGGAGGTTGCCAGCGGCATTGCTGCCGCAAAAGCTTCGGCATATAAAAGGTTCAGTCACGGTGCTTTAGTAGATAAATGGCAAATTGATCTTGAGGTGCAAGCCACAGCTTTTCCGTAGACCACCCAGAGCGTTTGGCCAGTTGATTAAATTCGGGTGGATGGTATTTGTAGGAGTTTTCAGTATGAATACTCTCACCTCTTGTAAACTCAATAGGCTCGCCGGAAATAAATACGGTTTGGGATTTTAAACTTCTAAGGTGCATTTCTACACGACCGTGTTCGGCGTTGTAAAAAGCCTGGTGACCAAATGATTCCAATGAAAAGTTAGCATCAAGCTCACGGTTAATTCGGTGCAGAATGTTTTTATTGAATTTAGCGGTTACCCCTTTTGTATCATTGTAGGCGCGTTGCAATACAGATTCGGATTTTTTGGTGTCAACGCCAATCAATAAATAGCTGTGTTTCCCTAAGGTTAGTGCCGCATTGTTCAGGAATTCTTCGGCTTCGCGGTGGTTTAAATTGCCAATGGTGGAGCCTGGAAAAAAGCCAATTCGTGTGCGTGCAGTGCTGCAAAGTTTCAGCGGCTTTGTAAAATCATGAACACAGGGTGTTATTGACAGCTCTCGGTACTGTGACTCTAGGGTTCGGCATGCGGAAATTAAATGCTCATGGCTGATATCGATGGCGGTGAAGTGATTGATCTGAGGTATAGCCCGCAGCAGCATCCCCACTTTGCGTAAGGAACCTGCACCAAACTCGACAATCTCTAGGCCCGATTCATCCTGTTGTTTGATGTGTTTGGCGAGGTCTTGAGCGACTATGGGCAATAAATCCAGTTCGGTTTGATAGAGATAATAATCGGGCAGGCTGCAAATGTCGTCAAAGTACTGTGAGCCTTTGGCATCGTAAAAATACTTGGGTGGTAGGGTTTTGGGGCTGCTATTTAAACCGTTTAAAACATCCGATAAAAATTCATTGTCCGTGTGCAAGTCATTTGCAATAGCGTGAGTCTGTGACATGGGCTCTCCTTTAATTTATAAGTCGATGTTTCGTGCGGGCCTGACACCACTAAATTGCCAGCGCTGGTAAGGGTGAAAAAAGTTACGGTAACTGAAACGCATCTGTTCGGCGGGAGTAGCGCAAGAGCCACCTTTAAGCACAAACTGGTTGGCCATGAATTTGCCGTTATATTCCCCTAGTGCGCCTTGCAGTGGCTGAAAACCAGGGTAGGGTGAAAATGCACTGCTGGTCCACTCCCATACCGTGCCCTGGGCCTGACAAAGACCCTCTGTTTCAGAGGTTGGAGGTTGTGGGTGCCACGGTGTTTGTTCGGCAAAGTGGCCGTGACTTTTGCCCGCGCTGCGAACTGAATGCTCCCACTCATATTCGGTGGGTAATCGCCAGCCTGCCCAGCGACAAAATGCATCGGCCTCGTAATAGCTTATGTGGCATACAGGTGCGTCCAATACCACCGGCTGGTATCCCTCAAAGGTCATCTCTTCCCATCCGTCTTGATGTTCACGCCAATACAGAGGAGCGCGCCACTGGGCTTTTTGGCAGTAAAACCAACCGTCGCTGAGCCACCAGGTAGGATTTTGATAGCCCTCATCAGCCATAAACTGTAACCACTCCCGGTTGGTGATCAGTGTGTTGCGCAGTTCGTAGGGCTCTAAGAAAACGCGGTGCTTGGGTTTTTCGCAGTCGTAGCTAAATCCTTCATCGTTGGCACCGATGCGGGTAATGGACTCGTAATAGCGGATGAACCGGCTTTCAATGGTCGCCCCATTCCTGGCGCTTGCTTTATGCTCGGGTAGGGCAAAGATATTTCGTGATAGCGCGTGTTTTAAGTCTGTGAGCATCAGCTCTTGATGTTGCATTTCGTGGTGTAAGCCCGTGACGACGAGTGTTTGCAGAGCGCTGTTATCCCCATGTTTTTCTAGCAGCTCGGTTATGGCCAGATCAACCTGGTTACGGTAATCCAGCACTTGCTGCAAGCTCGGACGACTCAAAAGGCCGCGCTCTGGGCGGGCATGGCGGCTGCCTACCGCATCATAATAGGAGTTAAATAAATAATCGAAACGATTATCGAAAGGCCGGTAGTTATGCTGATGGGAGCGTAAAATGAAGTGGTCGAAAAACCAAGTGGTATGAGCAAGGTGCCATTTCCCCGGGCTGGCGTCAGGCATAGATTGAATTTGCAAATCCTCAGCGCTGAAGCCTTCGATAAGATCAAGGCTACGTTGCCGTATACCCAAAAAATGGGCGTCAGGGCTTTGGCTTTCTTGGCTGGTAAGGCTGTCTTGGTGCACGGCTTCCCTCCATCGCAAAGTGAAGTTTCAGCATAGGCAAGAAATAAGACGTTTTAAAGTCGAAGTGGCGAGTAAAAAGCACAGGGAGGTTTTTGGTGCAGGCTAGAAACAAATAAGGCCCCGCAAGCGGAGCCTTATTTAAGTATGGTACCAGAGGCCGGACTCGAACCGGCACGCCCGTGAAGGCAAGGGATTTTGAATCCCTCATGTCTACCAATTTCATCACTCTGGCGAAGTGGGCGTGATTATATCAGCGAGTTTCGCTTCGTCAACCAAATACTGGCAAGAAGTGGTTAATTGGGCTACTCTTGCGCGCCTTGTAATCGGCTCCGGACGTTTTTTATGCAGCGCCAGGACTTTTTCTATTCTCTGCCTGAACAATTAATCGCCAAAGAACCTGCCTCTGAGCGGCGGGGTAGTCGCTTATTGATGTTGGATGGTCCATCGGGCCAGACCCGTCACGGCCAATTTACGGATTTACTGGAGCAGTTGCGCCCCGGTGACTTAATGGTGTTTAACGACACCCGTGTAATTCCTGCCCGGTTATTCGGCAAAAAAGCATCGGGCGGGCAGGTGGAAATTTTGGTGGAGCGTGTAACCTCCGAACGCCAGGTGTTGGCTCATACCCGCGCCAGTCGCTCCCCTAAGCCCGGTTCTGAATTAATTCTCGAAGACGATACCCGCCTTACCGTCACCGGACGCGAAGGCGCACTGTTTGTTATTGAATTTCCGCAGCCTGTACTTGATGTGCTTAACCGCTTGGGGCACATGCCTTTACCTCCCTATATTGATCGCAATGATGGCGAAGAAGATCGCGAGCGCTATCAAACGGTTTATGGCAAGCGCGAGGGTGCGGTGGCGGCACCTACGGCTGGCCTTCATTTTGATGAGGCAATGCTGCAGGAGTTAGCTGAGCGGGGTGTCGAGCGCGCCTTTGTCACCTTGCACGTAGGGGCGGGTACCTTCCAGCCGGTAAAGGTGGATAATATCGCCGAGCATACAATGCATTCTGAGGTGGCCGAGGTCAGCGATAACGTGTGCCGCAAAGTGGCGGCTACCAAGGCGGCCGGAGGGCGTGTCATCGCAGTGGGCACTACCAGTGTGCGTAGCCTTGAAAGTGCCGCGCACTTTAATGGCGGTCGTCTTGAGGCGTTTCAGGGGGAGACGGATATCTTTATTTACCCTGGGTATCAGTTTCATGTGGTGGATGCGCTGGTGACAAATTTTCATTTGCCCGAATCCACTTTAATGATGCTGGTAAGTGCGTTTGCCGGTTATCGAAATACAATGAATGCTTATCGTGAGGCGGTGGATCAAGCCTATCGCTTCTTTAGTTACGGCGACGCCATGTTTATTACCCGTAACCCAGCGCCCGATGCGCCTTAGGCCCATCCACGCGTTACGCACCGAACCATCTTCGAAACCAAGTGCTTATAAATAAAAGTGCTTATTTTCGCATCAACATTGAGACAGCAGTGAGCGAGCTATGACCCGAGAGTGCAAAATGACCTTTGAGTTGCATAAAACAGAGCAGGGCGCCCGCCGGGGTACCTTACGTTTTCCTCGGGGAGATATCCAAACACCAGCGTTTATGCCGGTGGGCACCTATGGCACGGTAAAAGGCATGGCGCCGCGGGAGATAGAAGAAATCGGTGCCGAGATTATTTTGGGCAATACGTTTCACCTGATGCTGCGCCCTGGCACGGAAGTGATTAAGGCTCATGGGGATTTGCACGACTTTATGCGCTGGGACAAGCCTATCCTCACCGACTCCGGTGGTTTTCAGGTGTTCAGTTTAGGCAAGCTCCGCAAAATCACCGAAGAGGGCGTTTCTTTCCGCTCGCCCATTGATGGCAGCAAAGTGTTTATGGACCCGGAGCTTTCGATGCAGGTGCAGCGGGATTTGGGCTCGGACATTGTGATGATTTTTGATGAGTGCACGCCGTATCCGGCGACGCCCGCCGAGGCGCGAAGCTCTATGGAGCTGTCCCTGCGCTGGGCCAAGCGCTCCAAAGAGGCTCACGGCGATAACCCATCGGCATTATTTGGTATCGTTCAGGGTGGCATGTACGAGAACCTGCGCAGCGAATCTTTGCAAGGCTTAACCGAGATAGATTTTGACGGCTATGCCATCGGCGGCTTGTCTGTAGGCGAGCCGAAAGAAGACATGCTGAGGGTGCTGGAGCATCTTGGTCCGGAAATGCCGGCTGACCGTCCGCGCTATTTGATGGGGGTAGGCAAGCCCGCCGATATCGTTGAGGCTGTGCGCCGCGGTGTGGATATGTTTGATTGTGTGATGCCCACCCGCAATGCCCGCAATGGCCATCTATTTACCAGCGAGGGCGTAATTAAAATTCGCAATGCCAAGCACCGCCACGACACGGGCCCGCTGGACGAGCGTTGTGACTGCCACACCTGCACCCACTTTAGCCGCAGTTACTTGCATCACCTGGATAAGTGCGGCGAAATTCTTGGCGCCCAGCTCAACACCATTCATAACCTGCGCTATTACCAAAATCTGATGGCCGGTTTGCGTAAGGCCATTGACGACAACACGCTGGATGATTTTTTGGCGGATTTTTACGGCCGTCAGGGGTTAGAGGTACCGCCGGCCCCGTGATCCGGGTGTCATTGTGGTGGCGGTGAGTTTCGGTATAATCCGCCTCCGTACTTGAGATTACTGCGTTCAGTCCCATATACAGGGGCACAATTGATAACACGCCTGATGTCCCTCCGTGGTTAAGTCAGCGCCTTGACGGATTTTCGTATGTTAAACCGCTATCCCCTCTGGAAATATCTGCTTATCCTTCTGGTGGCAGTGCTGGGTTTTGTTTACTCGGCGCCCAACCTATACCCGCCGGATGATGCCATTCAAATCTCTGGCAGCTCCAGCGATTTAACCATTGATGCCGCGACTCTCAAGCGCGCCGAAAAAGCGCTGGATGAAGCGGGCATTACGCATTTCGGTAGCGAGTTTTCTGACACGGCCGCAGCGCTGCGCTTTAACAACGGCGAAGATCAGCTGCAAGGTAAAAAAGTGGTGCAGGACGCCTTGGGCAGCGATTATGTGGTGGCGCTCAACCAGGCTGCTACTACCCCCGATTGGCTGGTGTCCATGGGCGCCAGCCCCATGAAACTGGGTTTGGATTTGCGCGGTGGGGTGCACTTTTTGCTGGAGGTGGACGTCGACTCGGCCATCACCAAGCGTCAGCAAACCAGCGCCGATGAGATGAAAGACCAGCTGCGCGATGAGCGCATTCGCTACTTGAAATTTGACGTCGAAAACTCGGTCATTGTGGGCTATTTCCGCTCTGAAGAGCTGCGCGACCAAGCCGTCAGTGCGCTGCGCAGTGAATACCGTGAAATGCTGTTTGATAATGACTTCCCTGAGCAAAATGGCCACTATCGTTTTACCGCAACCCTCAGTGAAGCGTCGCAGCGCCAAATGGAGCAGGATGCGCTGACCCAAAACTTAACCACCTTGCGTAAGCGCGTGAACGAGCTGGGTGTGTCTGAGCCTATTGTGCAGAGCCAGGGCCGCAATCGTATTATCGTGCAATTACCGGGCGTACAGGATACCGCCGAGGCTAAGCGGGTTATCGGTAAAACCGCAAATTTGGAATTTCGCCTGGAAGCAGCCCCCGACGCTCTGTCGGCGGCAACCGAAGAGTTTGACTACAACGGTTATCCTGCCAGTTTGGAGCGCAAGCTCATTCTGACTGGGGATCATGTAGCGAACGCCAATGCTTCCATGGATCCGGAAACCAATATGCCGCAGGTAAACATCACGCTTGATAGCTTGGGCGGTACCAAAATGAACCACGCCACGCGCTCCAATATCGGGCGACGCATGGCGGTGCTGTTTATTGAGTACAAAACCCGCATGAACGTTGAAGAAGACGAAAACGGCGAGCAGGTTCAGGTGCCCGAACAGTACGTTGAGCGCAGTGTGATCAGTCTGGCCACGATTCAAGGGGCGCTGGGGGTACAGTTTCGTATCACCGGGTTAGATTCACCGCGCGCCGCCTCTGAGCTTGCCTTGATGTTGCGCTCGGGCGCCCTGGCCGCGCCTATGTACTTTGTCGAAGAGCGCACCATCGGTCCATCGCTTGGGGCTGAAAATATCCAGCTGGGTGTAAAGTCCGTGCAGTGGGGCTTGGCGTTGGTGCTGCTCTTTATGTTGGTGTATTACAAGGTGTTTGGTGTTTTTGCCAATATCGCCTTGGCGGTCAATATTCTTTTGCTGGTAGCGGTTATGTCGCTGCTGGGTGCCACCTTAACGCTGCCGGGTATTGCCGGTATCGTGCTTACCGTGGGTATGGCGGTGGACGCCAACGTGCTTATTTTTGCGCGAATACGGGAGGAGCTAAAGGCCGGGGCCAGTCCGCAGTCGGCAATTTCCGCCGGTTACGATCGCGCCTATGTCACCATTCTGGATGCCAACATCACCACCTTAATTGTGGCGGTGATTCTTTATGCCATTGGCACCGGGCCGGTTAAAGGCTTTGCTGTAACACTGTCCATCGGGATTCTTACCTCCATGTTTACCGCCATTATGGGTACCCGTGCCCTGACCAACTTGGTGTACGGCGGTCGTAAAAACCTGAAAAAGCTTTGGATTTAAGGAGCCGGTCATGTCTGAACAAAAAATACTGAATTTTATGGGGGCCCGGATCCCCGCGACCGCTCTGTCTGTGATCATGCTGGTGGTAGCTATTGGCGCGCTGGCGATGAACGGCCTGAAGCTGGGGTTGGATTTTACCGGTGGGGCGCAGGTTGAAGTCAGCTTTTCGGAGCCTGCGGATATTCCGGAAATTCGTTCTATTTTGGACGAGCAGGGATTGAACAATCCGGTGGCTGTGTTGTTTGGCTCGGATACCGAAGTGCTGATTCGCACCCAGGGCGCCATGGGTGATGGCGGCCAGGTTGCGCTTGAACGGCGCTTGCAAAATACCGGTAGCGGGGCTGCGTTGGAAGCGGTGAATCGCGCCCCTAGCGATCAAGGTAATTACGCCCAGGAGTTGGTGTTCAGCGGTGCCTCGGCCGGGGTGTTGGATTCTACCGAGCTTTTCCCACCACGTTTTTTTGGCGATACCCGCATTGTAGAAACCGATGGGGCCGTCAGTGTGCTGGTGGAGAACTCTCTCGATAACGCTTACACCCAAGAGCTGCTTGAGGTGTTGTCCGCTGAAACGGGCAGCCAGGTTGAGTTGCGCCGCAGCGAGTATGTGGGCCCGCAAATTGGTGCCGAGCTGCGCGACGAAGGTGGTATGGGTATGTTGATTGCGCTGGCTGTGGTGATGCTTTACGTGGCCGCGCGTTTCCAATTTAAATTTTCGGTGGGTGCGGTTCTGGCTCTGGTTCACGATGTGATTATTGTGCTGGGCTTTTTTGCGCTGCTGCAAATCGATTTTGATCTTACCGTGCTGGCGGCGGTGCTGGCGGTTATTGGTTACTCTTTGAACGACACCATCGTAGTGTTTGACCGTATCCGGGAAAACTTCCGCAAAATGCGGAAAGGCTCCACCCGCGAGGTCATTAACGCATCATTAACCCAAACTCTGGAGCGTACCTTTATCACCTCGTTAACCACCTTACTGGTGCTGGTGATGCTGTTCTTGTTTGGTGGCGAGCTGATTAGTGGTTTCGCTCTGGCGTTAATTGTCGGTGTTGTGGTGGGTACCTATTCCTCCATTTACGTATCGGCTAATACTCTGATGTGGCTGCATTTGGAAAAAGAAGACCTGATGCCCCCAGAAAAAGAAGGCACTGAAATAGACGAAATGCCTTAGTTTAAGCGTATTTCAAAAAAGCCCGCGCTGCGAAGTGCGGGCTTTTTTTTGCGAGTCAATAAAGGGTATGCTTACCGAGGACCTGGAGATAAAAATGACCGAATACCAACCCACTATCAGCATGTCTCAACCCTTGGATGATTTAAACGGGGATCAACTTAAGGCATTGGTCGAGCGCTATCGACGTATTTTTTGCGGTAGTGGCTACGGGTTTTGGGAGTGGGATTTAAACAGTCACTATATCGATTGGTCGGGCGGATTTTGGGAGTCGATCGGTTACGACGACGAAGATCGCAAGCGGTTAACGGATGCCCGGCAGCTCCCCGCGTTTATTCATCCGGACGATGTAGAGCAAATGTTTGAGTCGGTGCGTGAGCATCTGCGCACCGCTGAGCCTTTATACACCTGTTATCGCGTAAAAACGAAGTGGGGGGATTATATCTGGACGCAGGTTCGCGCTGACTCAATCCGTGATGAGTTTGGCCGGGCTATGTATATTTCGGGTGTTAATTTCGACATTTCAGAGTTAAAGGATGTCGAGGCCGCTCTGCGTGAGAGTGAGGCGCGCCAAGCTCGGATAATTCAGGCCTCGAACGATGGAATATGGGAGTGGTACGCTGAGCGCGATGCGTTCCATTTCTCGGCAAGATGCTGGGAACATCTTGGCTATAGCGATGACGCCGAGTTACATAGAAGTGGCAAAGACCTTATTAAGTTATGGCGAAGTCATATTCTAAGTGAAGACCTGTCGCTTTTTGATCATGCCCTTGAGTGCCACCTTAAAGACCAGCGGCCTTTCGATGTCGAGTACCGTGTGCGTGCCAAAAACGGAGAAATTCGGTGGATTCGGGCGCGAGGAAAAGCCAGTTTTGATTTTGACGGTTTGCCCATGCGTATGTCGGGCACCAATATGGACATTACCGATATTAAGCGGGCGGAAGCGCGTGTAATGCGGGCAAAAGAACAGGCCGAAAAAGCAAACTCTGCAAAAAGTGAATTTCTCTCAAGCATGAGCCATGAATTGCGAACCCCGTTAAACGCTATTTTAGGCTATGCGCAACTGTTCGAATACGATGATAATTTGAAGCAGGTTCAGAAGGATAACATTCGTGAGATTCATGCTGCAGGCGAACATTTGTTGCGCTTAATTAATGATGTGCTGGATCTGGCAAAGATCGAATCTGGCACCATGGATACGAGCTTCCAAAATGTACTTGTGAGTCGCTTATTGACGGACTGTGTGACATTGCTGCAACCTCAGGCAGATGCGCGAAGCGTGTTAATAAAAACAGATTTTGCAGGGTTGGACTCGGCCTGTGTTCGTGCCGATCCTGTGCGGTTGAAACAGGCATTATTAAATCTGATGAGCAATGCCATTAAGTACAACCGTGTCGGCGGAGAGGTCAGTATTCAGCTGGAAACGCGCCCGGAGCGAATGCTAAGAGTTCTGGTGCATGACACGGGTTCGGGAATAGATGAGTCTCGCCGTGAAGAAGTGTTTCAGCCTTTTAATCGATTGCACGCCGAAATGAGTAAGGTAGAGGGGTCTGGCGTCGGGCTGGTTATCACCAAGCAGTTAATTGAGAAAATGGACGGCAATATCGACTTTACCAGTACCTCGGGGAAGGGGACGACCTTTTGGGTGGATCTACACGAAGTGAAACCTGCTGAGCCAGTTGTGATGGCCGATGGGGTTCAGGCGGAGGTGGGGGCGCTGACTGAGTTACGAATAGCTTCACGCCATCATATTCTCTACATTGAAGACAATGCCACCAACATCCGTTTAATGGAGCATTTCTTTAATCGGTATAAAAACTTATCGTTAGTGGTTGCTGAAGAACCATTTGTTGGTTTGTACTGTGCCCGCCAGAATCCGCCCTCTGCAATTATTTTAGATATTAATTTACCCGGGTTAGACGGGTACGAAGTGTTAAATGTGCTGCAAAGCGACCCGGTCACCCAGAAAATTCCGGTGATAGGCTTATCGGCCAACGTGATGTCAATTGATCTGGAAAAAGGGCGTGAGGCCGGGTTTTACGAGTATTTGACAAAGCCGTTAAGAATCGATCAGCTGGTAAATATACTCAACGACTTGTTGGGTGATGAAAAGAGCGGTTTTGAGGCGGGTTGATCTCATAATAGCCGGTACGGCTTGTACCGGCTAAAAGGTTTATTTAGCGAATGTGGCCCATGTGCTTTTTCACAATTTGCAGTACGGGCTTGAAGACTTTGGGGCTGCCGCACACCACATGTCCGGTTTCGTAGTGAGTGTTGCCACCGTTAAAGTCACTTACCAGTCCGCCCGCTTCTTTAACCAGTAGTAGGCCGGCCGCAATATCCCATTGATTTAGGTTCATTTCCCAGAAGGCGTCAAAACGACCTGCAGCTACATAGGCCAAATCCAGTGCGGCAGAGCCGGGGCGGCGAATGCCTGAGGTTTGCCCTGCAATTTCTTGTACTGCAGCCAGGTAGGCGGATATGTTTTCCAGGGCATAACCGCTAAAGGGAATGCCTGTACCGATAAGTGCACCGGCCAATCCTTTGCGGTTACTGACACGTATACGGCGACCGTTTAAAGCAGCGCCACGCCCGCGGCTGGCGGTAAATTCTTCACGTTTGATGGGGTCGTAGACAACAGCGTGCTCCAGCTGCCCTTTGATACGGCAGGCAATAGAGACTGAAAAGTGAGGGATACCATGAATAAAATTGGTGGTGCCATCCAGAGGGTCAATAATCCATTCGACATCAGAGTTGCTGCCCGGTTGAGAGCCGCCTTCTTCGCCAATAATGCTGTGGTCCGGATAGGCTTTTCTAAGGTGATATATGATTTCTTTTTCAGCGGCTTTGTCGATTTCGGTCACAAAGTCGTTGCGGCCTTTTTCCTCGATAGCTACAACATCTAAGCGCTCGGTTGCGCGCTCAATAATTTCACCGGCCTTGCGCGCCGCGCGCAGGGCAATTGTCAGCATGGGTTCCATGGGGGCACCAGTTACGAAAGAGGGTTTAAAGAACGGGGGCCGGGGTGGCCGAGGCGGCGATTATAACAACGCCTGCGCCGCTTACCAAGGAAAACTCAGCAAGCTTCTGCAGGCTACTACGCCAAGGGCGACAAGTTTGTTAAAATGCCGCGCTTTTGGCGCCTGTGGCGCGCAACCCGAGGCAGCTCCATGAGTGATAATCAACTGGATAAGGTACGTATCGTACTGGTCAACACATCTCACCCAGGTAATATCGGCGGCGCTGCCCGGGCGATAAAAAATATGGGGTTGTCTCGTTTGTATCTGGTGGCGCCCAAAGAATTTCCCGCCGAAAAGGCCGTGTGGCGCGCAGCCGGCGCTCTCGATGTGCTGGACAATGCCGTGGTGGTGGAGACACTGGACGAGGCCATCGAAGGCTGTGGCCTAGTGGTCGGCACCAGTGCGCGCGAGCGTCGCATTCCCTGGCCGTTGGTGAATCCGCGCGAGTGCGCAGAAAAGGCGGTGCACGAGGCTGAGCAGCACGAGGTAGCAATTTTGTTTGGCCGCGAAGACCGAGGCCTGACCAATGAAGAGCTGCACAAGTGTCACAACCATGTGCACATTCCAGCCAACGACGAATATAGCTCCCTCAACCTGGCCGCAGCGGTGCAGGTGATTTCCTATGAGTTGCGCATGGCCTGGCTGACCGCTAAAGATGGCAAGGCGCCGACCTTCGACGACTGGGATGTGCCTCCTGCCAAGGTCGAGGCGATGGAGCGCTATTACGAGCATTTACAGCAAACCCTGGAGCATCTGGGCTTTTTGGAGCCGGATAATCCGCGCCAAACCATGACGCGTTTACGCCGTTTGTATAATCGAATTCGTATGGATGAAATGGAGTTGTCGATACTGCGCGGTGTGCTCACGGCGACCCAAAATTATATCTATCACGCCGAGCGAAAGCTCGAAAATAACGATGGTGGGCGGCAAGAGTAAGGCTGCAGGCCGCGTGAGACTTGGAATTTTGTGAATAGTTGAGTAAAATACTCAGTTATTATGAGTGCGGGATCACAATCACTGCACGCCGTTTCACTGAAAGCCTTGAAACACCATGCGACTGACCACCAAAGGCCGCTATGCGGTCACTGCTATGTTGGATTTGGCGCTGCACAGCGATGCGGGGCCGGTGAGCCTGGCGGATATTTCCGAGCGCCAAGGCATCTCTCTGTCTTATCTTGAGCAGTTGTTTTCCAAGTTGCGCCGCGAAGATCTGGTGATCAGTATTCGCGGCCCCGGTGGAGGCTATCGTTTAGCGGCTGAGGCCAGCCGGGTTTCGGTGGCGCAGGTAGTCGATGCGGTCAGCGAGTCACTGGATGCCACCAAATGTCAGGGCAAGGGCGATTGTCAGGACGGTGAGATTTGCATCACCCACCACCTTTGGCAGGATCTAAGTGGTCAGATACATGAGTTCCTCAGTGGTATTTCTCTCGCGGACCTAGTGGCCCGGCGCGATATTCAGACGGTCTGTCAGCGTCAGGATCTGCGCCGCGAGGGTCGGCAGATTCTCTGTAGCGATTTAGGGTGATCTGATGCAGCCGATTTATCTCGATTATGCCGCCACAACACCTGTGGCGCCACAGGCCGCAGCCGCTATGGCCGAGTGTTTGAAACGTGATGGCAATTTTGCCAACCCGGCTTCTCGCTCGCACATTTATGGCTGGCAGGCCGAAGAGGCAGTAGAAGCCGCCAGGGGCCAGGTCGCGGCGCTGCTGGGCGCCGATGCTCGTGAAATTGTTTGGACTAGCGGCGCGACAGAGGCCAATAACCTTGCCCTAAAAGGTGTGTGTGAATCGGGGGATCATCTGCTGGCAAGTGCCATTGAGCACAAAGCGGTGCTCGACCCGGCCCAGTGGTTGGTTGGCCAGGGGGTAAAGCTCGATCTGCTCAAGCCAGACGCCACCGGATTGGTGAGCGCACAGGCCGTAGCCGAGGCCATTACCGCTGAGACCAAATTAGTCAGTGTCATGTTGGTGAATAACGAATTGGGGACCATTAACCCAATTGCGGAAATTGCCAAAGTCTGTCGTGACAAAGGTTGTCTGCTGCATGTGGACGCCGCTCAGGCGGTGGGCAAGATGCCGGTGGATGTCAAAGCTCTGGACGTAGACTTGCTGTCGGTGTCTGCACACAAGCTGTATGGCCCCAAGGGTATTGGAGCATTGTATGTGCGTCGCAGCCCAGAGATTGAAGTAAAAGCCCAGATTCACGGCGGCGGCCACGAACGCGGTATGCGTTCGGGCACCTTGCCCACCCATCAGTGCGTGGGGTTCGGGGTGGCTTGTGAACTAGCAGCAGCGCAAATGGAGTCGGATCAGCAACGTCTTGAGCCCTTGCGCGACAAACTCTGGCATGGAATTAAAAATCTGCCGGGTGTGCGTTTGAACGGTCACCCGGAGCAGCGGCTCTACACTCACTTAAATGTCGCTTTTAGCGGCATTGATGGGGAAATGCTCCTGCTCAGTCTGCGCCGTTTGGCGCTTTCGACGGGCTCGGCGTGCACGTCCGCGACTATGGCGCCGAGCTACGTGCTCAAGGCCATTGGTCTTGATGATGCCGCGGCGCTTTCGTCGCTGCGTATCAGCCTTGGGCGCGACACCAGTAGTGCGGATATAGAACAGGCCATCTCACATATTTGTGAGGTGGTGGGCAAGTTGCAAAGCAAAGCAAGTTAAAGACGGCAATCAAACCGCTTTTGGGCAGCGTTAGCTGCAAGTGATTAGCAGGTGGGCAACGCCCGCCACTTCACACAGGTGAAGAAGAGGTGAAACATGTCTGAACAGGTCGAACACCTAATCAGAAAAGAGTATGCCGCCGGTTTCCATACGGCGATTGACACAGATACCTTGCCGCCCGGCTTGAACGAAGAGGTGGTGCGGTTTATTTCCGCGAAAAAGAATGAGCCCGAGTGGTTGCTCGAATGGCGTCTGCAGGCGTTTCGTGCCTGGCAGGAAATGGAAGAGCCAGAGTGGGCGCACGTGGATTACCCCAAAGTCGACTATCAGGCGATTTCATATTTTTCTTCGCCCAAGAGCATGGAAGATAAGCCTAAAAGCCTCGACGAAGTAGACCCCAAGCTGCTGGAAACCTATGAAAAGCTGGGCATTCCCTTGCACGAGCAGGAAATGTTGGCAGGCGTTGCCATGGATGTGGTTTTCGACTCGGTGAGCGTGGTCACGACCTTTCGCGAAAAGCTTGAAGAAGCGGGCGTGCTGTTTTGTTCCATCAGCGAAGCGGTGGAAAAATACCCCGAACTGGTTAAGCAGCATCTGGGCTCAGTGGTGCCGCAAAAGGATAACTACTTTGCCGCTCTGAACTCGGCGGTGTTCTCCGATGGTTCGTTTGTTTACATTCCTAAAGGTGTTCGATGCCCCATGGAGCTGTCGACCTACTTCCGAATCAATGAGCAAAACACCGGCCAGTTTGAGCGCACCCTGATCGTTGCCGAAGAGGGGGCTTACGTCAGTTATCTTGAGGGGTGTACCGCACCCATGCGTGATGAAAACCAATTGCACGCGGCGGTGGTTGAGTTAGTGGCTAAAGATAATGCCGAAATTAAATACTCAACGGTGCAAAACTGGTATCCCGGCGATGAAAACGGTAAAGGCGGTATCTATAATTTTGTGACCAAGCGCGGGGTGTGTCATACCCGTGCGAAAATCAGCTGGACTCAGGTCGAAACAGGTTCTGCTGTGACATGGAAGTACCCAAGCTGTGTTCTTCGTGGTGATCACAGTGTGGGCGAGTTTTACTCAGTCGCGCTGACCAATAATTATCAGCAGGCCGATACCGGTACCAAGATGATTCATATCGGTAAAAACACCCGCTCTACCATCATTTCAAAAGGCATATCGGCGGGTAAAAGCCAAAATTGCTATCGCGGCCTGGTGCGTATGAATCCGGGCGCGGAAGGCGCACGTAACTATACCCAGTGTGACTCGCTGTTAATCGGTGATCGCTGTGGTGCGCACACCTTCCCGTATATCGAAAGTAAAAACCCAAGCGCGGTAATTGAGCACGAGGCTACCACCTCAAAAGTGAGTGACGATCAAATGTTCCTGTGTCAGCAGCGTGGTCTGGACGCGGAAAAAGCAGTATCGATGATCGTTAACGGCTTCTGCCGCGAAGTGTTTAAAGAACTGCCTATGGAGTTTGCGGTTGAGGCCGGCAAGCTGCTTGAAGTGAGCCTTGAGGGCTCGGTAGGTTAAATCGAAAATCAGGCCGCGGCCTGACCGACAAGAGATGATCAAGTCATGTTAAGCATTAACAATCTCTGCGCCAGCGTTGAAGACAAAGATATTCTAAAAGGCCTGAGCCTGGACATTAAGCCGGGTGAGGTTCATGCCATTATGGGGCCCAATGGTGCGGGTAAAAGTACACTGGGCAGCGTGCTCGCTGGGCGCGAAGCATTTTCGGTTACCGATGGTTCAGTGGCCTTTGCTGACAAAGACCTGCTGGAGTTGGACGTTGAAGAGCGTGCACGCGAAGGTTTGTTTTTGGCGTTTCAGTACCCGGTGGAAATCCCCGGCGTGAGTAATATGGAATTTTTAAAAGCTTCGGTCGATGCCGTGCGCAAGCATCAGGGGAAACCTGAGTTGTCCAGCGTCGAATTTATGAAGCTTGCCCGCGAAACCAGTAAGAAAGTGAAGCTCGACCAGGCTTTTTTAAAGCGTGGGGTGAATGAGGGCTTTTCCGGCGGCGAGAAAAAGCGCAATGAAATTCTGCAGATGATGCTGCTCGAGCCCAAGCTTTGTATTCTGGATGAAACGGATTCCGGCTTGGATATCGACGCATTGCAGACCGTTGCCGACGGTGTGAACGCTATGCGCAGTGCGGAACGCAGCTTCATTGTGGTAACCCACTACCAGCGTCTCTTGGATTACATCGTGCCAGATTTTGTTCACGTTTTGGCCGATGGAAAAATTGTCAAATCTGGCGATAAAAGTCTGGCTAAGGAATTAGAAGCGAAGGGTTACAGCTGGCTAGAAGGTGAGGTGGCTTAATGGGCGATTTGCAAACCGCTGCGCTGAAGCTCGCTGAAACGCAAAGCGCGCCCGCTTGGCTCGATGCTGTGCGCCGCCGCGGGGCCGAGCGTTTTGCTGCAACCCCCTGGCCTAACCGTCGCACAGAAAACTGGAAATACACCTCATTGGCCGGTCTTGCGAAAAAAGAGTTGAGGCTGCCCGAGGTTCAGCCGGTATCTGTGCCAGAGAAGGACTTGATAGCGCTAGATGCCTATAAGTTAGTATTTGTAAATGGCGTGTTGGATCAAGCGCAGTCAGATTCTTTACCCGATGCAGTGGCAACTTTTGCCTCGGTGAATGAACAACAGATTGAGCTTGTGCAGAGCCGTTTAGGAGCCCTGGCGGACAGTTCGCAACATCTTTTTGCCGCTTTAAGCGAGGCCGCGTCTACTGAGGGCGTGGTAGTGCACGTCACGGCAGGCCAAAAGCTTGATAAACCCTTGTATGTGGTTAACTACTCCAGTGGCGAAGCGGCGCAATTGATTGCAACACGTGTGCTGGTGGTTTTAGGTGTTGGAGCTGAAGCTGAAATTATTGAACAATTTATTTCCAGCGATGCACAGCAAGCCAATTTAGTTGCCGCGCAAACAGAAATCTTTCTCGCGGACAATGCCAGTGTTCAGCATTATCGCCTTAATCTTGAGCAAGAAGGCATAACCCATGCGGGCGGTGTTTTTGTCGAGTTGGGGCGCGATGCAAACTTCGATGGTTTTGCCATTGCCAAAGGTGGTGAGCTGATTCGTAACGATTACGTTTTAGAGCATTGCGGTCCGGGAGCGCACGTAGAGTTGCAAGGCGTGTATATGCCGCGTGGCCAGCAGGTGGTTGACTACCACACCAACATTAAACACCGTGTTGCTCATTGCACTAGCAATGAGGTATTTCGCGGGATTATCGGTGATCGTGCCAAAGCCGTATTTAACGGCCGGATTCATATTTTTGAAGATGCGCAAAAAACGCTGGCCGAGTTATCCAACAAAAACCTGTTGACCTCGAATCGTGCTGAAATCGATACCAAGCCAGAGCTTGAGATTTACGCTGACGATGTTAAGTGTGCTCACGGGGCAACCGTGGCGCAGTTGGATGATGAGGCGCTCTATTACCTGCAGACTCGTGGAGTGAGTAAAGAACAGGCTAAGGTGATGATGAGTTTTGGCTTTATTAATGAGTTGATTCAAACCATCAAAAATGAAGCTGTGATGAATTACTTACTGCCTATTCTTGCAGAGCAGTTCGGCCGGGAAAATGAGTTGTTGCAACTGGAGGCTGAGTCTTTTGACGAGCTTTGATGTAGCTGCCGTTCGCGCCCAGTTTCCTATTCTGCAGCAAGAAGTTAATGGTCACCCGCTGGTGTATCTGGATAACGCTGCGACGACTCAAAAGCCTGAGTCGGTTATTGAGGCAATCGCTAATTATTATCGATTTGATAATTCTAATGTGCATCGTGGCGCTCATGCCCTGAGTGACCGGGCAACTGAACAGTTTGAGGGTGCCCGCAATAAGGTGGCTGAGTTTATTAATTCGCCAACCTCACTGCAGGTGCTTTGGACTCGAGGTACTACTGAAGGTATTAATTTGGTTGCCAGCAGTTGGGGGCGTGAACATTTGCAGCCCGGCGATCGCGTATTGGTGTCCGCAATGGAGCATCACTCGAATATTGTGCCGTGGCAAATGGTGGCGCAAGAGGTGGGGGCCAAGGTCGAGCCTATCCCTGTGGATGAGCTTGGCGTGATTGATCTGGCGGTCTTCGACAGCTTATTGGATGAGCGCGTAAAAATGGTGGCGTTGGGACATGTTTCCAACGCGCTCGGCTCTATCAACCCCGTTGAAGATGTGATTCAAAAAGCCCACGCGGTCGGTGCAAAAGTGCTGGTGGATGCGGCTCAGTCCATCGCTCATTGGCCTATAGACGTACAGCGAATAGATTGTGATTTTTTAGCGTTCTCAGCCCATAAAATGTTCGGTCCCACAGGGATGGGAGTATTGTACGGAAAACGTGAGCTGTTAGAGACGATGCGGCCTTATCAGGGCGGCGGTGAAATGATTGAATCTGTGAGCTTTGCCGGAACCGTTTACAACAGGCTTCCCTACAAATTTGAAGCCGGTACACCGAATATTGCCGGAGCGGTAGGCATGGGGGCCGCGGTCGATTTTCTGCGTGGGTTGGACCGCAGTGGGGCAGACACCCATGAAAAACAACTGCTGGGTGCCGCCGAGCAGGCGCTCATTGAATTGGGTGGCTTTAAACTGGTCGGGCGCGCCGAGCACAAGGTCGCGGTGATGAGCTTTGTCGCAGATTTTGCCCACCCGCAAGATATAGGCATGATTCTGGATCAACAGGGAATTGCCGTGCGCACGGGGAATCACTGCGCACAACCCATCATGGATCAATATGGATTACCTGGAACCGTGCGCGCCAGTTTTAGTCTGTACAACACCCAGGCCGACATAGATGCGCTAATGGCAGGCTTGGCAAAAGCCAAAATGTTTCTCGCTTAAGGGGAGCTTATGAGTGTAGAAAGTTTCGATCCTAAGACTGTAGCTGTCGAGATTACCGATAAAGCCGCAGCTCACTTCAAGCAACAATTGCAGGCAGATTCGAGCGGTGCCCGCGGCGTACGCCTATCAATTAAAGAAAGTGGCTGCACCGGTTATATGTATGTGCTCGATTTGGTGCCAGAGGCTGAGCAAGGTGATGAAGTAATCCATCTGCCGGATGGTGTAGAGGTGTATTTGGATCCAGCCAGTTTGCCCGTGATTCGTGGCACCACCATCGATTTTGTCACTGAGGGTGTTAACCGTCAGTTGGCGTTTTTAAACCCCAATGCGCGCGATTATTGCGGTTGTGGGGAAAGCTTTAACATCGGTTAGGACTGCTTATGGCCGCAGAGAGAGAAATGGTGGTCACACAGGCTGACTGCCCGGCACGACGTGTGCCTGATGGTACTCCCGTCACCATCCCCAAAGATACATTCGTTACTATTACTCAGGCGTTGGGTGGCAACTACACCCTCAGCTTTCAGGGGCAGATGGTGCGTGTCGATGGGCTGGACGCCGCTGCTATCGGCAAAGAGCCCGAGCAGCTGAATTTTGTTGACGCTGGCGATGGTCAAATTGAAGAGTCTCAGGTGTGGGAGGCGTTAAAAACCGTCTTTGACCCAGAAATTCCTGTGGATTTGGTAAATCTCGGTTTGATCTATGCGTTGGATATTGATCAGCAGCGCGGCCACGTTGGTATTTCTATGACACTGACTGCGCCCGGTTGTGGTATGGGACCGGTACTGGTAGGGGATGTAGAGTACCGGGTTGGGCAGGTGCCAAATGTGCGTGAAGTTGACGTAGAGCTGGTGTTTGATCCCCCGTGGAATCGCGACATGATGAGCGAAGAAGCGCAGCTGGAAACTGGAATGTTCTTTTAAGGTGGGGTTCTGTGACTGAATTTGGTGTGGATGTAACGGCGGACGATATTGTCGATACCCTAAGTTTTTTCGACGGCTGGGAGGAGCGTTACAAGTATATTATTGACCTTGGTAAAGAGCTTCCCCCGCTGGCGGACGAACATAAGACTGAGCAAAACCTGGTGCGCGGCTGTCAGAGTCAGGTTTGGCTCGTGAGTCGTCTACAGGATGAGCGCTTGCATTTTAGCGCCGATAGCGATGCGTTTATTGTTAAAGGCCTGCTGGCGGTGGTTTTGGCCGCCTACAATGGCAAGACCCCGGCTGAGGTGTCTGAGTTTGACATTGAGGGATATTTCGAGCAGTTAAACCTGCTCAACCACCTCAGTGCCACCCGTGGAAATGGTCTGAAGGCCATGGTTCAGCGAATTCAAGGCATCGCGGCTGCTTGAGCCTTAGCGCTGGGTGCGATTACGTATAAATATACCCAAAACCCGCGTATAATCCGCGGGTTTTGGGTATATAGGGTTTCCCTTAAGGGCCTATTACCCGGTTTCGGATGGAAGAACGGAGTGCCAAATGGCTGTAGAACAGACTTTATCGATCATTAAACCAGATGCCGTGGGCAACAATCATATCGGCGCTATCGTCGCACGTTTTGAAGAGGCCGGCCTGAAAGTCATTGCCTTGAAAATGTTGCAGTTAACCCGCGAGCAAGCCGAAGGGTTTTACGCTGAGCACAAAGAGCGTCCGTTTTTTCCGTCACTGGTGGAATTTATGATGTCGGGACCTGTGTGCGTGCAGGTGCTGCAAGGTGAAGCTGCGATCAGCCGCAACCGTGAGCTGATGGGCGCCACTAACCCCGAAGAGGCTGCCCCTGGCACCATTCGCGCTGACTTCGCCACTGCCGTCAGTGCCAATGCGGTGCATGGTTCGGACAGTGCGGTATCCGCCGCGCGCGAAATTGACTATTTTTTCAATGCTCAGGAGATTTACCCGCGCTAAGCGCGAAGGTGACATCATGACCAACGCTGATACAAATCAAACCGTTACCGGCACAGAGCAAGCCAAGGTAAACCTGTTGGGGTTAACCGAAGCTAAGCTGGTGGCGTTTTTTGAGTCTATGGGTGAGAAGCGCTTTCGCGCCGCCCAGGTACTTAAATGGATTCATCAGCTGGGCGTGGACGATTTTGATGAAATGTCCAATATCAGCAAAGCGCTGCGGGAAAAACTGAAAGCCCACTGTGAGATTCGCGGCCCGGAGGTTTTGCGGCAGTTGGATTCGGCCGATGGAACCCGAAAGTTCTTGATTAGAGTCACCGGCGGCAGTGTGGTCGAGACGGTCTTTATTCCCGATGGTGAGCGCGGCACTTTGTGTGTGTCCTCGCAAGTGGGCTGTTCTTTGGATTGCAGCTTCTGTGCGACAGGCAAACAGGGATTTAACCGTGATTTGACGGCCGCCGAAATCATTGCTCAGGTGTGGATTGCGGCCAAGTCCTTCGGCCAGTTGACCCCGAACGGCCCTCGTAAAGTCACGAATGTCGTGATGATGGGTATGGGCGAGCCGTTAATGAATTTCGATAACGTTGTCGATGCCATGAATTTAATGATGCACGATAACGCCTACGGTATCTCCAAGCGCAGGGTAACCCTCAGTACTTCCGGTGTGGTGCCTGAGCTGGATCGCTTGGGAGATTACACCGATGCTTGCCTGGCGATTTCTCTGCACGCGCCGAACGATGAGTTGCGCAACGAGCTGGTGCCCATTAATAAAAAGTATCCTATTGCAATGTTGCTGGCTTCGGCGAAGCGCTATATCGAGTCGCTGCCGGATACTCACCGCAAAATCACCATTGAGTATACCCTCATCGATCACGTAAACGATCGCCCTGAGCATGCTCGACAGTTGGCCGAGTTGCTGCGGGACGTGCCGGTGAAAATCAATTTAATTCCGTTCAATCCGTTTAATTTGTCCAACTACAAACGGGTGAGCAATAATGCCATGCGTCGTTTTCAGGACATTCTGATGCAGGAAGGCTACATCACCACGGTGCGAACTACCCGCGGTGATGATATCGACGCGGCCTGTGGTCAGCTGGCCGGTGAGGTAAACGACCGAACCAAACGCTCTGAGAGATACAGGGCACAGTTTTCCCAGGCAGAGCCGGTTACTATTGTTAGTCAATAAAAACTAGAGGCAAAGTCGTGTTGAAAAAACACCTGCGAGTAACAGCACTGAGTCAATGGTTAATAGCGATATTTTGCGCAATTTTACTGGTGGGTTGCGTAAGCACTGTGCCGCCATCGAAGTATCAGGTTGACGAAGAAAAGGCGCTCGACAGTCATGTTACGTTGGCGCTCAAGTATATCGAAGCACAGAATCGTGAGTCCGCGCGCCATCATCTGCGTAAGGCGTTTGAAATCGATTCTCGCTCGGTAGATGCGACCTTTGCCATGGCGATGCTTTACCAGCTTGAGGGCGAGCCCGAAATGGCTGAAGAGTATTTTAAAAAGACGTTAAGGCTGGATAAGAATTACACGCGCGGGCGCAATAATTATGGAGTGTTTTTGTACAGCCACGAGCGTTATAAAGATGCTTACGAGCAGTTTGAGATCGCCGCCGAAGATTTGGATTACGATAATCGTGCCCAGGCAATGGTAAATCTAGGGCGTACCGCGATTAAGCTGGATAAACCGGAAAAAGCTGAGGCCGTGTTTGAGCATGCCAATCGTCTTGACCCTGCGTTACCTACGGTTAAGTACGAGTTGGCAGCCTTAAACTTTTCCCAGAAAGACTATACCGATGCCAAGAAATACTTAGACGCCTACGAGCAAATTGCCCGGCCCGTTCCTCAAACGCTATTGCTTGGGATTAAAATTGAACGAATATTTGGCAATCAAAATAAAGAAGCCAGTTACGCGCTATTGTTAAAAAACAGATATCCCTATTCTCAGGAGTATTTGGAATACACACAGATGCTGGAGAATTAAACCGGTATGACTCAGCCAGAATCACTGACTGAACTTGAACCTGGGCCAATGCTTCGTGCCGAGCGTGAACGCCAGGGCATCAGTTCTGAACAGGTGTGCACCGAGCTAAACATTCAACCCAACAAGCTGAAAGCCTTGGAAGCGGGTGAATACGAGAAAATGTTTTCGGTTGTTTTTACCCGGGGTTATATTCGCAGCTATGCAAAATTTTTAGGTATTGATAGCGCGCCCTTGGTTGAGCGTTTTGACCAACTGGCTCCTTCAGAGGCGCAGCCGTTACCGGCATCGGAGTCTCTGAATGTGAAAATGGGTGGCAAGCGCTCCAATTGGGCGGGGCGTTTGGTAATGGTCATTATTATTTTGGTTTTGTGGGGGCTGGCTTATTGGTACTTCGCCGCTGACAATGACCTTTCGCCCGCTGCTGTGTCTAATGAGGCAGAGCCTGAACAGCTTGAGTTAAGTAATGCTTCGGACATAACCCGTTTAGACTCACCCGCTAACTCTGCCGAGCAAGCTAACCCGTACGAGCTGTCTTTCGAGCCAGCAAGTAATGCCGAGCTTGAAGAGTCTCCAGAGCAAGAGCTCGGGAATTCTATCAGTTCAGAAATGACCGCTGTCTCTGCACCTTCTGAAGAAGCTGCAGTGTTGAGCGACTCTCAGGAGAGTCTGGTCTCTGAATCAGAGGCCGCACCGCAGCTTGATCCTGCCACAGATACAATAGCGCTCGCATTTTCACTGGATTGTTGGGTGCGGGTTCGTGACGCAGAGGGAGAAGTGTTGTTAGAGACGTTGCAAGAAGCCGGTAGCAGCGTTGAGTTGTTCGGTGTCGCACCGTTTCAGATTCGACTAGGCAATGCTGAAGGTGTCTCAGCGCGAGTAAACGGTAATGCCGTTCAAGTGCCATCTTCCACCACAGGTAATGTGGTTAATTTTGTCGCCGGGAGCGATCAGTAGTCTATGCATCATGAATCACCCATAAAACGCCGTAAGTCTCGCCAGATAATGGTGGGCGATGTGCCGGTCGGCGGCGATGCGCCTATCGCGGTGCAGAGTATGACCAATACGGAAACCTGCGATGTTGACGCGACTGTGGGGCAAATCCAGCGTTTGCAAAATGCCGGCGCAGATATCGTGCGGGTTTCGGTGCCTTCTATGGAGGCCGCTGAAGCCTTTGGCGAGATTCGCAAACAGGTGACTGTGCCATTGGTAGCCGATATCCACTTTGATTACCGCATCGCGTTGCGCGTTGCTGATTTGGGTGTTGATTGTTTGCGTATTAACCCGGGTAATATCGGTCGTGAGAAGCGCATTCGTGCAGTGGTGGATAAAGCGCGGGATATGAATATCCCGATTCGTATTGGGGTTAATGCGGGGTCTTTGGAAAAGGACCTGCAAAAAAAGTACGGCGAGCCAACACCTGCAGCTTTGGTGGAGTCAGCGCTGCGTCATGTGTCTATTCTGCAGGATTTGAACTTTGATAACTTCAAAGTCAGTGTTAAGGCGTCCGATGTGTTTATGGCGGTGGATGCCTACCGGTTGTTGGCTAAAGAAATTGATCAGCCACTGCACCTGGGTATTACCGAGGCTGGCGGTTTGCGCGCCGGTACGGTTAAGTCCGCCGTAGGTTTGGGCGCGCTCCTTTTAGATGGTATTGGCGATACCATTCGTATTTCTCTCGCTGCCGATCCGGTCGAAGAGGTAAAAGTAGGCTGGGACCTACTGAAAAGCTTAAAGTTGCGCACCAAGGGAGTGAACTTCATCGCTTGTCCTAGTTGTTCGCGTCAGAATTTTGATGTAATCAAAACTATGAACGAACTTGAGACCCGGGTAGAGGACATTACAGTGCCTCTAGATGTCGCGGTTATCGGTTGCGTGGTAAATGGCCCTGGCGAAGCCAAAGAGGCGGATCTTGGTCTCGCCGGTGGCACTCCGAGCAACCTGGTCTACGTGGACGGTCAGCCTGATAGCAAGTTAACCAATGAATCCTTGGTGGACGACTTGGAAAAACTGATTCGCCGTAAAGCGGCGGAAAAAGAACAGAGTGAAAAGAATATTATTGCGCGCTATTAAAATGCGCGGATCGAGTAAGGAATTAGTTTGAAGAAGATTCAGGCAATACGCGGTATGAACGATTTGCTGCCCGCCGAAACGGCGTTATGGCAGCACTTAGAGTCTGTGATTAAACAGACTCTAGCGGGTTTTGGTTACAGCGAAATTCGATTTCCGATTATGGAGCAAACCGATCTATTTAAACGCTCCATCGGCGAAGTGACCGATATCGTTGAAAAAGAAATGTACACCTTTGAAGACCGCAACGGCGAGAGTTTGACCCTGCGACCCGAGGGTACAGCCAGTTGTGTGCGTGCCTGCGAAGAGCATGGCCTGTTGTATAACCAGACCCAGCGTCTGTGGTACATGGGCCCCATGTTTCGCTACGAGCGGCCACAGAAAGGACGCTACCGTCAGTTTCATCAGGTGGGTATTGAAACCTACGGCCTGCAGGGGCCAGATATCGACGCCGAGCTTTTACTGCTCAGCTACAACCTGTTCCAGACGCTCGGGCTTGAGCATTGCGTCGAGTTACAGGTTAACTCGCTGGGCAGCGATGAAGCTCGCGCCCGCTACCGCACGGCATTGGTAGATTACTTAAGCGAGCGTAAAGACCAGTTAGATGAGGACAGCAAGCGTCGTCTGGACAGCAACCCGCTGCGTATTCTCGACAGTAAAAACGAAGCCACCCAGGCATTACTGGACGCCGGCCCTAGCTTAGAAGACTATCTGGATGAAGAGTCCGAGCAGCATTTTACACAGTTGACGCAACTGCTGGATGCCGCCGGTGTCCCATACCAGATCAATCGTCGTCTGGTACGTGGACTGGATTACTACTCGCGCACTGCCTTTGAGTGGGTGACCGACAAGCTGGGCGCGCAGAGTGCGGTGTGCGCCGGGGGGCGTTACGACAATCTGGTAGCACAGCTCGGCGGTCGCGCTACACCGGCGGTAGGTTTTGCGATTGGCCTTGAGAGACTGATACTCTTGCTACAAAGCGAAGGCCATGTGCCCGAATCATTGTCACGCCCCGTGGATGTGTATTTGGCCGCGGTGGGCGATGTTCAGGCCGAAGCATTAAAATTAGCCGCGAGCATTCGCCGGGCGCTTCCGGGCCTGCGTTTGAGTATGCACTGCGGCGGTGGCAGCTTTAAAAGCCAGCTGAAGAAAGCCGATAAAAGCGGCGCGGCTATCGCCCTTATTTTGGGCGAGAACGAAGCGGCAGCCGGTGAAGTCGGGGTAAAATATCTGCGTGAAGATAAACCTCAGGAAACCTGTAAACAGTCAGCACTGACGCAGTTGCTGGGTGAGTTTTAATCTAATTAATGAGTAGAATCCGCTAGGAGTAGATTGTGAGCGATCATCTGACCGAAGAAGAACAACTAGAAAACCTCAAAAGGCTGTGGAAAGAGTATGGCACCACAATCATAGCCAGCGTGGCCGTGGCGACGGCCAGCTACTTTGGCTGGAACTATTGGCAGAGTTCTGAGCAACAGCGTATTGCGCAAGCTTCTGATACCTATGAAGAGATTGTTGCCAGCGCCTCAGGGCAGGCTGCTGGTGACGAGGCCGCCGCGACAACAGCCCATTTGGCGGCGCAAATTAAAGACAGTGCCGACGATACGGCCTACGCGGCGCAGGGCGCTTTTTTTGCGGCTAAAGCGGCGGTAGAAAATGGCAATCTTGACGAAGCGCAGCAGCAGCTGCAGTGGGTGGTAGATAACGCCAACACTGAAGCTTTCCAGGAAATCGCGCGTATGCGACTGGCTCGGGTGTTGGCGGCTAAAGGCGATTTTGACGCGGCACTTAGCTTGGTCAAGTCAGAAGCTTCCGCAGGCTTTGTGGCAGAGCAAGCTGAAGTGCGCGGCGATGTGCTGCGCATGCAGGGCGATCAATCTGCCGCCTACGCCTCGTATCAACAGGCCTTGGAAAATTTTGATGGCGACCAGCAGCGTCGTCTGGTTTTGCAGATGAAAGCTGACGACATGAAACCGGCCAGTACCGAGGAGCCGTCTGCATGAGATTAGTTCTGACCCTGTCATTGACCGCGCTGCTGGCTGGCTGTTCACTGTTTGGCAAAGAAGATGGCACAGAGCCTATGGAGTTGGTGGATTTTGAGCCCACCGCTAAAGTCGATCGGGTTTGGAAGCGCAGCTCTGGTGTAGGGCAGGGCGATGGTCACACCCGCCTGGAGCCCGCCATCAATGATGGCCTGCTGTATGCGGTGGATTATCGTGGTGAATTAACGGTAATCGACCGTCAAAGCGGTAAGGTTAGCTGGGATCGTGACCTCGATGAGTTACTCGCCGGTGGGGTGGGTGTTGGTGGCGGACAACTTTTGTTGGGCACCGATGAAGGTGAAGTTCTGGCGCTGGGTAGTGATGATGGCCGCGAACTATGGCGCACCCAGCTCAGTAGTGAAATTATGTCGACACCGGTAGGTGACGGCAAGGTGGTGGCAGCACACACCCTGGATGGCCGTCTTACAGTACTGGATGCGCAAACGGGTGAAGTGCTTTGGTTTTACGACAACCCTCCACCCAAGCTGACGCTACGGGGCCGCTCTGCACCTGTTATTACTGACTCTGCCATTTATGCCGGTTTCTCTAACGGTCGATTAATGGCTTTCAATCCGCAAAATGGTTTGATTTTGTGGGAGCAGCGTGTGGCTATGCCGAAAGGCCGCTCTGATCTGGAAAAAATGGTCGACATTCAGGCGTCTCCGATTTTAGTGGATGGCATTTTGTATGTCAGTGGTTATCAGGGGCGCTTAATGGCGGTCAGTCGTGCTACCGGCCGTCCTCTGTGGGCGGTGGATTCTTCCAGCTACCAAGAGTTATGGTTTGACAGTAGCGAGCTGTTTGTGACCGAAGACAACAGTGCTGTAGTTGCTTACGATGCCAACAGCGGCACCGAAAGCTGGCGCAATGAACAGATGCTGCGCCGCCTGCTAACGGGCCCGGTCAGCGTGGGTGACTATGTGGCAGTAGCCGATGACGACGGCTATATTCATGTACTGAATCGCAGCGATGGCAGTTTTGCCGCGCGTACTAACATTGATGGCTCTGGGGTGCGTGCACCTTTATGGAGTGATGGTGAGCTATTTTACGTACTGGCCAACGATGGCAAGCTCGCCGCCTACCGCATCTCGCCTAAATAACCCTCGTGCCGCCTGCGGGCGGCCGTATCAGATACTAAAACTATGATCCCTGTTATTGCTTTGGTCGGACGCCCTAATGTTGGCAAGTCCACCATGTTCAACCGTTTAACCCGCAGTCGCGACGCCATTGTGGCGAACTATGCAGGCCTTACCCGCGATCGAAAATACGGCGAAGCGCTGATTGGTGAGCGTCGCTGTATGCTGATTGATACCGGTGGTATCAGCGGTGAAGAAGAGGGCATAGACACGGTAATGGCGGGACAGTCTTTGCAGGCCATTGAAGAAGCGAACATCGTTTTGTTTATGGTGTCTGCGCGGGACGGTTTAACCGCAGCCGATCACATGATTGCCAAAGAGCTGCGCCAGCGTGGTAAAACTACCTACCTCGTGGCAAATAAGATTGATGGTATGGACCCTGATATCGCCCTTGCACCATTTTACGAGCTGGGCTTAGGTGAGGTCTTTGCCACCACCGCAACCCATGGTCGCGGTGTAAAGTCGATGATGGAATCGGTGCTTGAAGCTATTCCCCCCGCGCCAGAAGAAATTGAAGCCGAGGCGCCCAAGGGCATTAAAATGGCCATCGTTGGCCGGCCCAACGTTGGTAAGTCTACCCTGGTAAACCGTATGCTGGGCGAAGACCGAGTGGTCGTCTACGACTTGCCTGGCACCACCCGCGATAGTATTTACATTCAGTATGAGCGTTTCGGTAAGCCCTATACCATTATTGATACCGCGGGTGTTCGTCGGCGAAAAAATGTTTCCCTTTCGGTAGAAAAATTTTCTATCGTAAAAACGCTACAGGCAATTGATGATGCCAATGTGGTTATTCTGGTGATTGATGCCAGTGAAGGTGTAGTGGAGCAAGATTTACACCTGATGGGCACGGTCATCGATGCGGGTCGCGCTTTGGTGGTCGCGTTAAACAAGTGGGATGGGCTGGAAGACAGTCATAAGCAGTATGTGAAAAACGAACTGGATCGGCGCTTACGTTTTATCGATTTTGCCAATATTCACTATATTTCTGCGCTGCACGGCACGGGAGTGGGTGAGCTTTATAAGTCCATTGAGCAGGCCTACCAAAGTGCTACCGATAAGCTGTCTACCAGCTTTTTAACTCAAATTCTGCAAGACGCTGTCAGCGAGCATCAGCCACCGATGATCAACGGTCGTCGCATTAAGCTGCGTTATGCGCACGCGGGCGGAGCCAACCCGCCAGTGATTGTGATTCATGGTAATCAAACAGCAAAGGTTCCCGCTCATTACGAGCGATATCTGGAAAAGACGTACCGCCGTGCATTGAACTTGCGTGGCACCCCAGTGCGTATTGAGTTTCGGTCAAGCGATAACCCGTTTGCTGGTCGTAAAAAAGCCAAAGCGCCGGCGCGCAGTTCGCGCCGCGCACCTCGCAAAGGCAGCTAATAAGCACTGTATGTTCTGTGTGCGACGCGCTTATATAAGGCTATTGTGTGACTTGCGAGCCGCTAAACACTGATGAATTCGTTCGTTTTAATCGGCTTTTGTTTGGCTGTGGGGCTGGCGCTTCAGTTTGGCCGCTTAGCGGGCGAGTCTTTAGCGGCCAGGCTTAATGCTTATGTCATCAATATTGCCCTGCCAGCGCTCATTTTTTTCGAGTTACCGCGCTTAACTTTTGATGCCACCATAATTCTGCCCGTATTGGTGTGTTGGTCAGTAATGGTGGTAACTGCGCTTGGCGTGCTACTGGCTTCACGTCTCTTTTCTCTGTCGAAATCCATAAGCGGTTGTTTATTATTAATGCTGCCGTTGGGCAACACCGGTTTTGTGGGCATCCCCCTGATTGACGCTTTGGTTGGGTCCGAAGGAGTCGGTTACGCCATTTTGTATGATCAGTTTGGCACCTTTTTAGCGTTGAACACCTTTGGCATAGCTGTCGCCGTTGGCTATAGCGGTGGGCAGGCTTCTGTTGTTGCTATCGCCAAACGAATTATGAGCTTTCCACCTTTTCTCTGCTTATTGTTGGCTTTTGCGTTGCTATGGTGGGAGTATCCGGTTTGGTTGGATCAAAGTTTTAGGTTTGTTGCTTGGACGTTGGTACCTGTAGTGATGGTGGCTGTGGGCATATCCTGGCGCTTGAAGCTTAACCGCGAAGATATCGTCGTATTCAGTGCTGCACTGCTGACGTACTGCGTTTTTAAGCCACTCGTTGCGGTGCTGTTTTCGCACCTCTATGGTGGGACTGGTTTAGCGCACCAAGTGGTGGTTTTAGAGGCGGGAATGCCAGCGATGATTTCAGCCGGTGTGTTAGCAATGCGCTATAACCTGGCCCCCAGGCTCGCTGCATCACTGGTCGGATACAGCCTGCCGGCAGGAATTCTGTCGCTATTTGTTTGGCGCTTCCTACTGCAATAATCTTTTTTACTCTCTGTTTGATGTCGACACATCACACGATGTGTTGTGGACATTATTGCACTGTGTGAGTTTTTTAGGTTTTTTGTTGGTGCCAAAAAGGCTGGCCAATGGTAGGTGTGCTTGGGCTTGCAGTTTGACGTGTTTGCATTAAACCGGCCAGGTAAGCCTCTCGGCCGGATTTGATCGCGCCGGCAAAAGCTTTAGCCATTAATGGCGGGTTTTGCGCTTTAGCTACAGCCGTATTTAACAGCACCGCATCGTAGCCCATCTCCATGGCTTCTGCTGCCTGGGAGGGGGCGCCCAGGCCAGCGTCAACCACCAGCGGGCAATTAAAACGTTCACGTAAAGCTTTTAATGCGTATCGGTTTAATAATCCACGCCCTGTGCCTATTGGTGCCCCCCATGGCATGAGAACCTGGCACCCGGCCTCAACCAATTTTTGACATAAAATTAAATCATCGGTGCAATAGGGTAATACTTTGAAGCCCTGGCTTATTAGTTCTTGCGTTGCTTCTAAAAGGGCAAAGGGGTCGGGCTGTAAATTATAGTCATCACCAATCACTTCCAACTTAACCCAATCGGTGTCGAATAATTCTCGAGACATTTGCGCTAAGTTCACCGCTTCTTTCACGGATTTACAACCGGCGGTATTGGGTAGCAGAGTGCAGCCAGTTTCGCGAATGTGTTGCCAAAAACGTTCGCCGTCTCCCGCGCTTGGGTTTTGTCGGCGCAGGCCTAAGGTTACTATTTCGGCGCCGGAGGCGCTAACGCTGTCGCGCATTTGCTCCGGGGATTCGTACAGTGCGGTGCCCAGTAAAAAGCGGCTCGTAAACGTTTTACCGTACAGTGTTAATTCATCGGATTGCATGATTAACCTCCTCCTACCGGCGCGACAATGTCAATTAAATCGCCGCTGCCGAGCAGTGTGTCAGCATACGCGGAGCGGGGCACAAACTCGCCGTTAATGGCGGCGGCAAATTTTTCTGGTATTTGTTGTTCACTTAGCCAGTGCTCGATAGCATCGGCGAGGTCACTCCCTGCCGGCAATAGGCAAGACTCGCCATTTAAAAAAACTTCTATGGTGCGATTACTCATACACAGGCTCGCTGCTTAAGTTCGTAGTGTTTGATGAACAGTTATTGGGGCTTTTAAATAGTGTGCCGAAAGGACTTTGGCAAGTGTGCTGAATAACATCCATTACGTGGTCGACAACCGCGGGCGCCAGTAAATACCCGTGGCGGTAAAGCCCATTGGCCGTAATCAGCCCCGGCTGATCGGTTACGCTGGGTAAGTTGTTGGCAAAGGCGGGGCGCAGATTAACCCCGGCTTCTACTATTCGTGCTTCGGCAAAGGCCGGTGCCAAGGTGTAAACAGCGCTTGATAATTCAAGGCTTGATTGCAATGAGATCGGTGAAGTGTCTTCACTTTCGATTTGCGTTGCGCCAATGACAAAACGATGATCTGGTTTGGGAACAATATACAATTGATAGCGCGGGTGCATTAACCGCACGGGGCGGTTTAATATGACTTCTGTGGTTTCCAGATGTAAGGTTTCGCCGCGTACACCGCGTAAGTTTGCCAGTGTTTCTCGTGCGCCCACCCCACGGCAATCAAGTACGAGGTCAAAGGTATGACGCTCGGCGGTATTTTTGTTCTTGATGCAAAAAGGCTCTGCGCTAACGCTTGTGTTCTCGTAAATGCTTACCTGTGGCAGAGACAGTTGTTCATGTAGATGCTGCAGTAGCTGGCGATTATCCAGATGCGCTTCGGGCGATAGCAGTAGGCCTTTTTGAAATTGTCGGCTTAAGTCTGGTTCCAGCTGTTGGAGCTCAGCGCTTTGTACTTGCTGAATACTGCAGCCTGGCTCTGCGCGAAGCTTGTGTGTGTCGGCCAAAAATTGGTGCAGCTCGTTTTCGTCTTGCGGGTGGGCTACCAACAAGCTGCCATTTTGATGAATGCACGTTGCGGCGTTTGTTCCAAGCTCGTTTAGCCATTGGCTCCAGCGCTCAAGTCCATATACGCCCATGGTGTACACTTCAGGCCCGGATTCTGCGGCTTCACTGATGGGGGCGAGCATTCCGGCGGCCGTGTGCGCGGCGCATTGAGGGTTGCTCATACTTGCGGCATCAAAAAGGCTCACGCGAAACCCTGCAGTGCTAAGCCGCCAGGCAAGGAGTTTGCCGAGTAAGCCTGCGCCTGCGATACCAATGTTGGCATCCGAAGTTAATTTGGGAAAACTTGCGGTCACAATTGCCTCACGTATGAGGCTGGAATCAGGGAGGCCGCCAGTGCTGGCGTTACTTGTTCCCTCCGCAGGTGCCAGCCTGTTCAGGTTCCACGGGTTCGGCCGTACCGATCTCAGCCTTCGCTCCACATTTTGCAAACAATTGGGTTGTTTACGTGGCCAAGGCGCCCCGACAAGTGCGCTCAATATAAAGATATTAAGACGAGGTTGCAATCACCTCGCTGGTAAACTCGCCGGTGCCTAGCTGAGTAGTGAGCTGCTGCTTAGCTTGCAGTTGTGAGGCATCGCGCACTACTGTGCCCTGCGCGTCTTTGACGACAGCAAAGCCACGGTTAAGTGTTGCCAATGGGCTGACACTATCCAGTAGGCGGGCTTTTTCCTGCAGTTGCTGCTGCAGGTTGGCAAGACGCAGTTGCATGGTGTGCTCAAGCCGTTGTTGCAGGCCAGCCAGATTTTGTTGTGCCTGTTTTAGGCGTGGTTGTGGGGCCTGGTGCTGCTGTCGCTTTTGCAGGTTGGCAAACTGCTGTGAGCATTGTGTCAGACGCTGTTGCATCGAGCGTGTTAAGCGAATTTCAAGCTGGTCGAGACGTTGAGCCTGGTGTCGTAAAGACTCGCCCGGATGGCGGAGCCGTTTTTGCAAGGCGTCGAGCTTTGCGTGCACTTGCGCTAACTGAGTAGCGATGGCTTTGCCAAGCGCCAGCTCGCGCTGCTTCAGGGTGTTGATATGTTCACGGACATCGGGCACCGCGATTTCGGCTGCTGCGGATGGGGTAGGTGCGCGATGATCAGCGACAAAGTCGGCAATGGTAAAGTCCGTTTCGTGGCCCACGGCGCTAATAAGCGGAATAGGGCAAGAGCGGATTTGACGCGCTAACGCCTCATCATTAAAGGCCCATAAATCTTCTATAGAACCGCCCCCTCGGGTCAGTATCAGTAGGTCAAACAGCTGGCTCCGCTCGGCCAGTTGTAGGGCCTGGATAATAGCGGAAGCAGCTTGTTCACCCTGTACGGGTACAGGTAATACCGTTACTTTTTGGGTCGGGTAACGCCGTTGAATAACGGCCAAAACATCACGAATGGCCGCGCCAGTGGCAGAAGTAATGACTCCAATATGCTCGGGGTGCGGAGGGAGCGCCTGCTTACCTTCCGGCGCAAATAGCCCCTCGCTCGCCAGCTTGGATTTTAACGCGTCAAAAGCGCGCTGCAGTGCACCGAGGCCGGCTTCTTCCATGTGTTCGGCAACGAGCTGGTAGTCACCGCGACCTTCGTAAATGCTGACGCGGGCGCGAAGTAAAACTTGCCGGCCGTTTTGTATGTCAAAGCGTACCTGTTGGTTGCGGCCGCGAAACATGGCGCAACGCACCTGGGCTTTGTCGTCCTTTAAGGTGAAGTACCAATGGCCGGAGCTGGGGCGGGCAAGGTTGGAAATTTCACCTTCTACCCAAATTAAGGGTAGGTGGGTTTCCAGCAGTTGCCGGCTTATCCAGTTCAGCCGTGAAACGCTTAACACTTCCCGCTCGGCGGGCAGGGTGTTGGGGGGCAGATTATCGCTTGAAGTGTTATTCATCGCGCCATTGTAGCAGAGGCGTTTTGTGCCTTTGCAGCCTTTATTTGCAAGGTGTTGGCGGGTCTGTCGCCGTGTTACAAAAATAAAACAAATTCAGCAGCTTACAGGCCTCATTTTGGCATCATTGAGTTTACCTGGCGGGTGGATTTGCGGTATACTTTCGCGCTTATTTTTCTCAAGCGCAAAGGTTGGATGGCTATGTTGCGAATCGCTGAAGAAGCTCTCACGTTTGACGATGTTTTGCTGGTGCCCGGTTACTCCGAGGTAACCCCCAAGGACGTGTCGCTAAAAACTCGTCTGACTCGCGGAATCGCTCTGAATATCCCCCTGATTTCAGCTGCAATGGATACTGTTACCGAAGCTCGGCTGGCTATTGCCATCGCGCAAGAGGGTGGCATTGGCATTATTCACAAAAGCATGCCTATTGAGCAGCAGGCGCAGCAGGTGCGAGCGGTTAAGAAGTACGAAGCTGGTGTGGTGAAAGATCCTATCACCATAGAGGCAAGTGCAAGCATTAATGACCTGCTGGCGCTGACCAAAGCCAACAATATTTCAGGTGTACCTGTACTGGAAAGCGGTGATTTAGTGGGTATTGTCACCCGCCGTGATGTCCGCTTTGAGTCTAATAAAGAAGCGCCTGTCTCAAGTATCATGACGCCCAAAGATAAGCTGGTGACCACTCTTGAGGGTACCGGTGCCGATGAAATTCGCGCCCTGTTGCACAAGCACCGCATTGAAAAAGTGCTGGTGGTGAACGAAGAATTTAAGCTGCGCGGCATGATCACAGTCAAAGATATCAACAAAGCCGAAAAATACCCCAATGCCAGCAAAGACCCAGAGGGTCGTTTGCGTGTGGGTGCCAGTGTTGGCACCAGTGCCGATACGGATAGCCGAGTAAAGGCTCTGGTGGAGGCCGGTGTTGATGTACTGGTGGTTGATACCGCTCATGGTCATTCCAAAAATGTGATCGACCGTGTACGCGCCATCAAACAAAAATACCCGGATGTACAGGTGGTAGGTGGTAATATCGCTACTGCTGAAGCCGCCGTTGCGCTGGCTGAAGCCGGCGCGGATGCGGTTAAAGTCGGGATTGGCCCTGGCTCTATTTGCACCACCCGTATCGTTAGCGGCGTGGGCGTGCCACAGATTTCTGCCATTGCTAATGTAGTCGAGGCGCTAAAAGGTACCGAGGTGCCCGTGATTGCCGATGGTGGTGTGCGCTTCAGTGGTGATTTGGCTAAAGCCATTGTTGCGGGCGCCGACTGCGTGATGATGGGGTCAATGTTTGCCGGGACCGAAGAGGCACCGGGCGAGGTTGAACTGTACCAGGGCCGTACCTACAAGGCCTATCGTGGCATGGGCTCGCTGGGCGCCATGGCGCAAACCCAGGGTTCGTCAGACCGCTACTTCCAGGATGCCAGCGAAGGCGCCGAAAAACTCGTTCCAGAAGGTATTGAAGGGCGCGTACCCTATAAAGGCCCGCTGAACGCTATCGTGCATCAGCTGATGGGCGGCTTGCGCTCTGCCATGGGCTACACGGGCAGCCGCAACATGCAGGAAATGCGTACCCAGCCTAAGTTCGTTCGCGTCACAGCTGCTGGCATGGGCGAGAGCCATGTGCACGATGTGCAAATTACCAAAGAGGCGCCTAACTACCCAGTAAGTGGTCGCTAGGCATTAGCCTTTAATCGATTTAACAACCCCTGTATTCACCTGCAGGGGTTTTTCATTTTCTCACTAGCATTTGGAACACCCATGACTCAGGACATTCACGCTCAGCGCATTCTGATTCTCGACTTTGGCTCTCAATACACGCAACTGATTGCCCGACGCGTACGTGAGGTGGGGGTTTACTCCATTATTCGCGCCTACGATATGACCGAAGAGGAAATTCGCGAGTTCGACCCCAGCGGTATTATCTTGGCGGGTGGCCCCGAGTCGGTCACACTTGAGAATTCACCGCGTGCGCCAGAGGTGGTGTTTAACTTAGGTGTGCCCGTGTTGGGTATTTGCTACGGCATGCAGACGATGGCCGAGCAGTTGGGTGGTAAAGTTCAGGGGTCAGCGATTCAAGAGTTTGGTTATGCGCAGGTAAAAGTCGAAGACGCCGGCCCACTGCTGCACGACATTAAAGATCATGTGGGAGCTGATGGCAGCGCTCTGATGGACGTATGGATGAGCCACGGCGATAAAGTGGTCTCTCTGCCCGAGGGTTTTGAAGTGATGGCATCTACACCATCGTGCCCCATTGCGGCCATGCACTGTGAGGCCAAAGAGTTTTATGGTTTGCAATTCCACCCGGAAGTCACCCATACCTTGCAGGGCAAGCGCATCTTTGAGCACTTTGTATTGAAACTGTGCGGTTGCGACGCTTTGTGGACGCCGGCCAATATTGTGGAAGACGCTATCGTAAAAGTGCGCGAGCAAGTGGGTAGCGATAAAGTGTTGTTAGGGCTGTCTGGCGGTGTGGACTCCTCCGTGGTGGCGGCACTGCTGCACAAGGCCATCGGTGACCAACTGACCTGTGTGTTTGTGGATAACGGCCTGCTGCGTAAAGGCGAGGGCGATCAGGTAATGGACATGTTCGCCAAGAACATGGGGGTACGGGTCATTCGCGCCGACAAAGAAGCCCTGTTTTTAGGGCGCCTTGAAGGCGAAAACGACCCCGAGCGCAAGCGCAAAATTATTGGTAACAGCTTCATTGAAGTGTTCGATGAAGAAGCGGCAAAAATTAAAGACGTTAACTGGTTGGCGCAGGGCACGATTTACCCGGATGTGATCGAATCGGCCGCGGCAAAAACAGGTAAAGCCCATGTAATTAAATCCCACCACAATGTTGGCGGTTTGCCCGATGACATGAAGCTGGAGCTGGTTGAGCCACTGCGTGAGTTGTTCAAGGACGAAGTTCGTGCAATCGGTTTAGAGTTGGGCTTGCCTTACGATATGGTGTATCGCCACCCGTTCCCGGGGCCTGGCCTGGGCGTACGCATTTTGGGTGAAGTGAAAAAAGAATACGCCGATATTCTGCGCGAAGCGGATGCTATTTTTATTGAAGAGTTGCACAACGCCGATTGGTACCACAAAACCAGCCAGGCCTTTGCGGTATTTTTGCCGGTTAAATCGGTAGGCGTGGTGGGCGATGGTCGCCGTTACGAGTGGGTTATTGCGCTGCGTGCGGTAGAGACCATCGACTTTATGACAGCCCGGTGGGCGCACTTGCCTTACGAGCTGCTGGAAAAGGTCTCCAATCGAATTATCAATGAAATCTCTGGTGTTTCGCGGGTTACCTACGATGTTTCCAGCAAGCCGCCTGCGACCATCGAGTGGGAGTAGGGCGATAGTCAGGCTTTTTATATTGGCTGCCTCGCTGCTGCTCAGCAGCTGTGGGGCAGTATTATCCGGTAGTGTTGATACCGAGTTAACCGCTCTTAAAAAGGGAAATTACTCCCTCGATCCTAAGCACACCAGTGTGCTGTTCAAAGTTTCTCACCTTAATGTTTCGCAGTTTGTCGGCCGGTTTAATAAAGCTTATGCCGAGCTGGACTATAATGCCGATGACCCCGCCGCCAGCCGCATCCGCGCGGCCGTTTTTATCGCCTCTTTGGATGTCAATAATCCTGATTTTTCCGAAACGTTAAAAAGTTGCGATTGGTTGTGCGCCTCTCAATTTCCTGAAGCGCGATTTGTGTCTGTTGGGCGAGCGCAAACAAATGACAATGTTTTAACGTTTGCAGGTGATTTGTCGTTTCGGGGCGTCACTAAGCCCGCCGAGCTGACCGTTCGCATCAACGGCGCAACCACAAATCGTTTAACCGGTGATTATATTATCGGCTTTGAGGCGAATTTGGCCTTTCACCGCTCGGAATTCGCTATGGGGCAATTTGCCCCAGCTGTGGGCGACCAGGTGAGGGTTGAGGTGTTTGCAGAATTTATACGCCAATAAGTACCGTATTTGCTTTCACAAATTCTTTGTTAAACAAATTTCTTTGTGATCAATGGCAATTAAGCGCTGTTTGTAAAGAGCCCCTAAGGCTTTTTTGTAGACACCTTTGCTCACGTTAAATTCGCGGTAAATGTCGTCTGGTTGAGCGCGGTCATTTAACGGGCTGCGGCCGCCGTTGACCTTTAAGTAGTCGAGTATCTTTTGTTGCAGCCTGTCGCGGCCTTTATCGCCAACGGGCTGTAAGCTCAAGTCGATCTTACCGTCGCCGCGGATACTTTTAATGTAGCCTCGAGTGTTTTCGCCGTAGCTTAAAGGGCGGAACGCGTCGTCACGAAAAATGAGTCCCAGGTACTGGTTGTCGATGACGGCTTTGTAGCCCATCTCGCTTTTGCCGCAGATTAATAAATCGACGGCTTGGTTGGGTATCAGTTGGCGGCTGGTTTCGTGCAGGTGTTTATTCAATTTGGAGGAGGCGGTAATACGCTGACTGTAAGGGTCGAGAAATAAGGTTACAACATAGGAGCGGCTCAGCTCAAAACGCTTGTGTTGCTCATTGAACGGCACCAGTAAATGTTTTGGTAGCCCCCAATCTAAGAAGGCACCGGCATCGTTAATGTCGACAACCGGTAAATAAGCCGCTTGTCCTACGCAGGCTCGGGGTTTCAGTGTCGTTGCGACAGGTATATCGTTGCTGTCCAAATGAATAAATACATCCACTTCATCGCCAATACCGAGCTCGCTGTTTAAGTAACGCTTGGGTAGGAGAATAGTGCCTAGCTCGGTACCGTCAAGATAAGCACCGAAATCTACGAGTTTAACGACAGGGAGGCGGGCGAATTGTCCGATTTGGGCCATGGGAAGGGTTCCGGCAAAGCCACTATTGTAGCTTTGCCGACGGCCGACTAAAAGTTCATTCGTGCGCCCAGGGCAATAGATTCCCCTTCGTCTGAGAAACTGGTGTCCAGGGTGGCTGCCACCGCTTGGCTAAGCCAATAATTTGCGCCGAGGTTTATTTCGGTTGTGTCATCAAATACCGTGTGATGCGCGATTTCAGCTTTACCCTCCAATTGTTGAAACATCCAGCCGCGAGCACCAACGGCGGCAACTAAACCGGTGTCGCTGTCGCCATGATCTGGGTCGGTGCGTTCAACGCTCAGGGTGCCGTACAAGTCCCACCCCCGTGTCAGCAGAGTGTGATAGCCCGCGCCCAGTTGCAGGGTGGTAGACCCGCAGCCTTTATCGCCGCTCACGTCAGTTAAGCTACCGATAGCGAACCAAGGCCCATCGATTGCGTAACTGCCGTACGTGCTCAAACCGTCCTGATTGCAGTCGTAATCATCCAGGTTTTGCTCAACGTATTCCAAACCGCCATAGGTGTAACTTACTGAGGCGTTATTGTTTGATTGTGCTAACGCACCTGCGGCACTAAGGCCCATCAACGCAGCGGTAGACAGTGCCAGGGCTTTGATTGGTTTGACCATAATCTGACTCCTTATGTCATGAAAAAATAGGCTGTGGACTATAGAGCAATCCATAGGCCAAGGGGATTGCTTACCGATTGGTTTGAGTAATCAGTCACGAAAGTGGTTCTAACACGCCCTCTTTGGCTGCTATTTAATCATTGTTTGTGTTTAAAAGTTGTATTTTTTACAGCAACTTAGGCCGTTATCTACAAGTGTTAGGTGAAGGCCGTTATAGGGCATTTTTCATGCTATTGTTTTTGGTATGACTTAAGGTGTGTAATTGGTAAGATCAAAAGGGGTTGTGGTCAGTTCGGTGTGCGGCCGGATAATAATCAAACAATAATAAGGAACAGCGTATGAATAGAGTGCTATTGGTATCGGCAGTGGTACTTATGGGTAGCCTGACAGGTTGTGGCAGCGCCGATTACTTTGACAATGTCACTTTTATTCATTGCGCAATGGGCAGCTATATCAACGCTATCGGTTGGGCCGGGGAGGGCATTAACAGTCAGCCCGCACCTAATCCCGTTATTGCCAGTGCAGAGTCCGGCTGGCGTGAGTATGGCAGCACAGATTTGGATGGTGCGCCGTTAGATTTGAGTAGCCGGGAATTCGGTTATGTGTTGAGTGCCGGTGAAGCTGCGCCTTTTATGGGTCGTGCTTCGGTGTTTGCCGGTTACAATGGTGGTGAAGGTTGGAACCCTGAACCTTAATGGATTATTCTTGATGCGAAAAAAAACGCCGGCAATTGCCGGCGTTTTTTTTGGAGCTTTAGAACGATTAGCGGCTCAGTTCAATAATGGTCTGCCATTGTTCTTGGGTTACCGGCTGTATCGATAGCCGCCCCTGCTTTAAAAGAGTCATCTCTTCGAGCTGCTGAATCTCTTTGATGGTGGATAACAACACCGGCGTCTTGAACCGCTCATTTAATGTAATGTCGACACAAAACCAGCGCGGCTGGCCGGGGGTTGCTTTAGGGTCAAAGTAGGGGCTTTCGGGCAGATACTGTTGTGGGTCCGGGTAAGCGGTTTTAACTACGCTTGCCGTTCCCACAATCCCTATGTGTTTGCAGCGGCTGTGATAGAAAAGCACCTCATCGCCCAGCGCTACTTCATCGCGCAATAAATTGCGTGCCTGATAATTGCGAATGCCGTCCCAACGCGCGGTTTGCTTTGGCTCACGCGCAAGGTCGTCAATGCTGTAACAGTCGGGTTCCGATTTAAACAGCCAGTACGCCATAGGGTTAGGGTGTCTGCTCCGGTGCGTCAAACGCTTGCAGCCGCTCGGCCATGGCTTGGTCTACCAGCTCCAGCGCTATGCGACGGCTGTTGACATCCACCTCTTTAACTTTTACCGCAACCGTTTGGTCCAGGAAGTATTGATCCGTGTCGGTAGTCAGACTTAGGCGGCGACTGTCAAACTTGGGTTTGGGTTGGCCTTTTTCTACCAGCTGGACAAAACCGTCGGTACCAATATCTTCCAGGCGGACACTAATGCCGCGAGCGCTAACACCGGTGATAGTGCCAAAGTGCACTGTACCTAAATGTTCGCTTAAGTACTGGCACAGCAGCCACTGCTCTAGCGTGCGGCTGGCTTGGCGACCGGTGCTTAAGGTTTCTTGTAGCGCCAGGGCTTGGTGTTCGTCGGTGGTGCGCGGCGTTTCACCGTTTAAAATAGCCTTAAGTACAATGTGGTTGTGTAAATCCTGGTAGCGACGGATGGGGGAGGTCACCGTGGCGTAGGCATTAAAGCCCAGGCCAAAATGACCCACTGGCTGAGTGGTCAGGCTACCTGCCTGCTGCATGCGCTGCAGTAAGGATAATAGGCGCGCTTGCTCTTCTGACTGTTCAGCGTTTTGGCGCAGCGTTTTAAACAAGCGCTGGAAGTTCTCAAGCTGGGTAAAATCCAGTTCGGCCATCTCGGGCAGAACTTCGGCTACCAGGGCTTTCACATCGTCCAGTCGCTCAGGGCGAAAGCCGATGTGCCCCGAGTAAAAGGCTGTTTGTGGATGTTGATTGAACAGTTCGCCAGCGCAGATGTTGGTGGCCAGCATGGCTTCTTCAACCAATTTTTGCGCGCTGTTGCGCAGGCGCTTTTCAATGCGCTCAATTTTTTTGCTGTCATTAAGCCAGTACTGATAATCGGCGCGGTCTTCCATTACCAGTGCGTGTTCCTGGCGATAGCTCAATCTTGCCTGGGCGCAGTCGGCCATGGCTTTTAGGCTTTCAATGATCGGGCCCGGTAGTTCTTTTTCCAAGGTGTCGCCACTGCCGTCCAGCAGTTCGCTGACGTTTTGATAGCTCAGTTTGTGGTGCGAGCGAATGTTCGCGGTGCTGAAACGGTAATCGGCGATGCTACCATCTTGATTAATGTTCATTTCACATACGACCGCTGGACGCTCAGCTTCGGGAATCAGCGAAAAGGTCTCGTGGGACAATTCGGTGGGCAGCATGGTGATGGGGTGGCCCAGCAGGTAAAGCGTGCTGACGCGCTCCTGTGCGGTTTGCTCAAGCGCGCTGCCCGGTTCAATAAGACTGCTGGGGTCGGCAATGGCGGAAATCAGACGCCAGCCGGTGTCAGTCTTTTCGGCGTAGAGCGCATCGTCCATGTCGCGGGTGAACTCTGAGTCGATGGTGACAAAGGGCGTGTCAATCATCGCTTGTCGTTCAAGGGTGGTGAGCGCCTCGGGGTTAATAGCGGCGGCCTGTTCGGTGGCCGCTTCGCTCCACTCATTCGGTAGCTGGTATTTGGCGCAGATATAGCGGCCTTCAATTCCGGCCTCGTCGGGTTTTCCAATCCGGTTGATAACGCGAATCTGGGCTTTACCATCGTGTTTGAAGGGGTGGCGGATTAACTCGCACTGCACTAAATCGCCTTCACTGCAATTGGTGCGCTCTTGAGGTGGTATAAACAGCCAGCGGCTAAAAGGCGGTAGGTCTGGCTCGACAAAATGGGCGGGGCCTTTCCGTACATAGCGGCCGACAAATGTTTTTAAGGGCGAATCGATTAACGCCTCCAAAGTCGCTTCGAGCTGCTTTTTACTGTTTTCGCTCAGGCTGATTTTTACTCTATCGCCTGGCAGTACGCGCAGCATTTGATCTGGATCGAGAAAGGCGTCTCGGCCGTCGTCTAAACGAACAAAGCCAAATCGCTTGGCGGTGGGCCTGACTAGGCCTTCGGCGTAATCTTTATGGGCAACGATATTCGATTTTAATTGTGAGAGCTGCGACAACGCGTCTTTACTGAGCATGAATAAACAACTTGTTTCTGGCAGGTTTAAAAACGAAATAATAACACCAAATAGAGGTTCTCGCTTTGGTAGGCCTACTGTGTAGTATCATTTCCCTATGGATATTCTAAATCAGCTTATTTTATTGGGCGCTGTATTATTTTTGATCAGCATTTTGGCCAGCGCACTCTCCCCACGGGTGGGGATGCCGTTATTGTTGGTTTTTTTACTGGTCGGCATGCTCGGCGGCGAAGACGGGATTGGCGGCGTCGCGTATGACGATGTGCAGTCGGCTTTGTTTTTGGGCACCTTAGCCCTGGCGGTAATTTTGTTCGATGGTGGGTTGCGCACGGATATTCATAACTTTCGTGTGGGTTTAAAGCCGGCGCTGTCGTTGGCTTCACTGGGTGTGGTGATTACCGCTGGCGTTTGCGGAGCGTTTGCCGCCTGGATGCTGGATTTACCCTGGGTCGAGGGAATGTTGGTGGGGGCCATTGTGGGCTCTACCGATGCCGCTGCGGTGTTTTCTGTATTAAATATGCAGGGGTTGGCGCTGAAGGCGAGGGTGGGCGCAACCCTTGAAATCGAATCAGGCTTGAATGATCCGATGGCGATTTTTTTAACCTTGACCGTGGTCGAATTTATTCGCATGGGTGAGAGCGGATTTAATGCGACCATGTTGCTCGGGTTTGCCTGGCAGATGGGGGTTGGCGCTCTGGTTGGTGTAGTGGGTGGCCGGTTTCTCGCTTGGGGGGTGACTCGTCTGGCACTAAGCCCCGGTTTGTATCCTTTATTGGCGCTTTTCGGTGGCGTTTCTATTTTCGGTCTTGCCGCAGTGCTGCACTCCAGTGGGTTCCTCGCCGTATATTTAGCCGGTTTGATGGTGGGAAATCGGGTGTCACGGGGTCTGTACAACATTCAGCGGTTCCACGATGGCATAGCCTGGCTGGCGCAAATCAGCCTGTTTTTGATGCTGGGTTTATTGGTGACCCCCTCTGAACTGGTGACCTACGCTCCTAGCGCACTGCTGATAGGCTTGTTTTTGATTTTTATTGCCAGGCCTTTGGCGGTGTGTATTTCTCTGCTGCCATTTCAGTTCTCTTGGCGGGAGCGGCTTTTTATATCCTGGGTGGGGTTGCGCGGGGCTGTTCCTATTGTGCTGGCGATGTTTCCCTGGCTGGCCGGGTTCGAGCACTGGCCATTCTTTTTTAATATTGCCTTCTTTATTGTAATTATTTCACTGGTGCTGCAAGGGTGGACGGTGGCGCCTCTGGCACGTTGGCTGAAGGTGGACGTGCCAACCAGCTCATCACGGGTACAGAGAGTGGAGCTTGGGGTGCCGGGGCAGGCTGGTTACGAGTTTATTGGTTACAAATTGCTGGCTGATTCTCCTGCGCTTAAAGCTGGTGTGGCGAGGCTTGAAGAGAGTACAGGTACACGACTTTTATGCGTTATTCGTGAGGGGGAGCCGCTGGCCGAACCCGCCAGTGGGCCCTTGCTTGAGGGGGATCATGTCTACCTGTTGGCCAGGCCCGATGCTTTAAACCTACTGGACAAATGGTTAGTGGGAGAAAAGGAACCAGATCGTATTTCGGCACAAGCTTACTTTGGTGAGTTTGTTGTGTCGCCTTTAGCCAAGTTAATGGACTTGGGCTTGCTTTATGGTTTTGATGTGCCAGAAGAAATGGCAAACTGGAGCATAGGCCGCTATATCTACCGGCGTTATAAACAACCCGTTATTGGCGACCGGGTTGCAATGGGCAAGGTTGAATTCATTGTGCTTGAGATGTCTGAATCCCGCGTTACTAAAGTGAGCCTAAAGCTAAATCGTTAGTCAGTATAAAGTTTCCGCCTTCTGTGCCGATATTTTCCGAGAACAGTTAGCCGCCAAAAAACTGTACTACACTCAAAGAAAAATCCGCCTAAGTCGAGGGGAAAGGTATGCTGCGTTGGTATAATAATATGGGTTTCCGTTGGAAACTGACATTACCCCTTCTGGTTTTGGTTGCTCTTTTTCTTTACTCGAGTATTTATTCGGTTTTATCTGCTCGCAAGCTCTCTGAAAATGCTACTACGATTGCTGAAATTAACTTACAAGAGCTGCAACTTTTATTGCAGGCAGACCGTGATCTGTATCAAGCATTAACCGCCGAGCGAACCGCATTTGTGAATGGTGCGAGTGGTGTAAGTGTGGCGAGCTTAATGGCGGAGCATAAAGAGAACGCTGAACAGGCGCGTGAGCGTTTTTTGCAGTCTCTAACCCTATCTAATACCAGTGTTGAATCTGAGAAAACTGAATTCCTGACGCTGTTTCAAGCGTGGTATTCCTTTAGCCGCGACTTGATAGAGCAAGCCGCCACTGGCGACCCCAACAGTATTGACGACTTTGAGCGTGAGGGGTACGAGCGTAGTTATCAACTGTTTGAGGCAGTTCGTACACATTTGGATGTGGTGGGCGAACGTCGACTCAATCATGTGGAGCAGTTCACTCAGCAAATTCTAGCGGATGAAAAGTCTGTATCAACTCAGCTTATAGGGATCGCTATCGTATGTACCCTGGTGGCCCTGGGGGCAGCTTTAGTGCTGCCTGCTTTGGTAATAAAGCCGTTGAAGTCTATCAGTAACCGAATTCAAAACATCGCAGAAGGCGATGGTGACCTGACAATTCGTATCGATGTGCAAAACAATGACGAGCTCGGTGAGCTGTCTGGCCATGTCAATCAATTTATGGAGAAGCTACAGCACTTAATCGGTCAAATTCGTGCCAATACTGAAGAGGTTTCTCAAGCTGCGAATACGATGTTGAGTGTTTCGGAGCGTAGTCAGGGGGCGGCTGACGAACAGTGTCACTCCATTACCATGGTGGTGACAGCGGTTAATGAGCTTACTGTTGCTATCCATGAGGTTGCTCAAAACACCAATGAGACAGCGGATAGCGCAAAGCGCGCTAACGGGATCACCGAGTCTGGTCAGGAGCGAATTGAAACGGCTGTGAACCGAGTCCAGGAACTGTCTAACCGTATCGCTGAAACCGCTGGGGTTATGGCTCAGCTCGAAGATGAGGCAAAGAATGTAACTTCTGTAATCGATGTGATACGAGGCGTTGCTGAGCAGACAAACCTGTTGGCGCTAAACGCGGCTATTGAGGCGGCTCGGGCCGGTGAGCAAGGCAGAGGTTTTGCCGTAGTGGCGGATGAGGTTCGCACCTTGGCCAGTAGAACCCAGGAGTCTACGGAAGATATTCAGAAAATGCTGGCACAGTTGCAAACCGGTGTTCAAAGTGCAGTAACCGCAATGAACTATTCCAATGAAATGACCGGAGAGGCTGTTCAGGCTGCGAACGACGGTGGTGAGTCTTTGGTGAATATTCGAGATGCAGTGAGCTCGATTACCAACATGGCCATTCAAATTGCGTCGGCTGCCGAAGAGCAGAGTTCGGTGACGGCAGATATCGATAAAAATCTTGTTGAAATCAATCAGCTTGCCATGAACACCTCAGATGATGCGGCTAAAACCGCTAACGCCAGTCGTGAGTTAAGTACTCTATCGCAAAATTTGCGCGATTTAGTAGGGAGCTTTAGAGTGTAAGCCTTGGTTTTGACTGGAGTACAATGTGAAACGCAGCGACAGTATTATTCTTATCGGTATGCCGGGAGCGGGGAAGAGCACCATAGGTGTTCTTTTGGCTAAAGAGCTTGCGCGAGAGTTTGTTGACACGGATCTATTAATTCAAACCCATGCGGGCAAGACGCTACAGGATATAGTTTACGAATCAGGTTATTTGCATTTGCGCCAGCTGGAAGAGGCTACGCTGCTGCAATTAAACTGTGATCAGCACGTGGTTGCTACGGGTGGAAGCGTGGTGTACAGCGATGCGGCGATGTCTTTATTGAAATCATTGGGGCAGATCGTCTATTTGCGACTACCGGAGCAAGACCTTACTTCGAGAATACTCAATATGAGCACGCGGGGGTTAGCGAAGCCTGCTGATCAGAGCTTCTCAGAGGTATACGCAGAGCGAGTCCCGCTGTATGAAAAGTACGCTGATATCACGATAGATTGTCGTGACAAAACCCCCTCACAGATTGTCGATGAAATTATTTACCAAGAGGCTGAGCAGTACGCCGCCGTGGATGCCTAGTGGAGGCAAGAAAAAAGCGCCGTGGGTTAACGGCGCGTGCGGTATCAGCCTTTCAGGGCTTTTAGCTGTTCGCTGCTCAGTTGTAAAAAGCGAGAAGTAGGGCCTGTATCTTCGTATATCTCGTCGCCAAACTCATCGTGAGCAATCACTTTACTGCCTTTTATATAGGGCATTGACGTTTCCAGTTCGTAAAGGGCGCTGGCGATCAAATCGGCCATTAGCTGCTCCCGTGTTTTTCTGGGGTACATCTGCGCCAGGGCCTCAAGCTTTGCGGCAACTTCTATGGGTAATCTGACTTTGTAGTCGGTGCTGGTTAGTTCACCGCTAGCGGTTTTCTCCCAATAGCTCAGGAGTTCTCCGGGCTTGATATCCATGGTTTACACCTCGCCAATATATTTGAATTTGCCCATCGGGATGGGCGCATACCTTTGAATATAGAATAAAAATACAATTAAAACAATGGCTTATCGTCTTGCCGTGGCCTCTTCTTGTGATTCAGTTGGCAGCCGTGTATCGTATCGCCTTTTTTCTATAAAGCAGAAATTGTAGCCAAGCTGTTCCGTACACGGCGCTAATTGCTGCAAATAATACTGAGGAGTGGCAGAGGTATGAAGGTCATCTTATTGGGGGCACCGGGTGCAGGGAAGGGCACTCAGGCAAAAATGATTATGGATAAGTTTGGCATTCCGCAAATTTCAACCGGCGATATGTTGCGGGCGGCAGTGAAAGCAGGTACCCCCCTGGGTGTGCAAGCTAAAGACATTATGGCCGCTGGTGGTCTGGTCCCTGATGATTTAATTATTGCGTTGGTTAAAGAGCGTATTGCAGCAGATGACTGCGTTAAGGGTTTTTTGTTTGATGGGTTTCCCCGCACCATTCCGCAAGCAGAGGCTTTGCTGGAGGCCGGTATCGATATTGATCATGTGATTGAAATTGATGTGGCAGACGAGGAGATTGTCAGTCGTTTGAGTGGCCGTCGGGTACATGAAGCATCAGGTCGCGTCTATCACATAGAGCACAACCCGCCTAAAACTCCAGGTGTAGATGACGAAACCGGAGAAGAGTTGGTGCAGCGCGAAGATGATAAAGAAGAGACTGTACGTAAACGGCTCTCGGTCTACCATGAGCAAACCAAGCCCTTAGTTGATTTTTATCAGCAGTTGCAATCCAAAGATCCTGCCAGTGCGCCCAAGTTTACCCGTGTGGCGGGTGTCGGCAGTGTGGATGCCATTCGCACCCAGTTGTTTTCTGTACTGAGTGACTAAAAGGCTTAACAACCTTTAAGAAGTAAAACCACAAAAGGCCCTCTGGGCCTTTTGTGGTTTTTGATGTGCTGAAATAGATAATTGCTCAATGACATTGTTTTTTCTTTTGCAGAAAAAACTCAAAACAGTCACACATTTGGCTTAGAAACGTGCAATTTGTCTATTTTTTAAATATATTAACAGTGCTCCTGCAGCGTTTCAGGTGCTGTGCATTTACAGGTGCGACAAAGCAAAACATATTAGGAGATAGCAAATGGCCCGAGTTGCAAAAAAAGTTGCGAGCAAGACCGCGCGTAAAGCGCCCACCAAACGGAAGTCTGTGACCCGTAAATCCCCTAGACGCTCAGTACCGGCATCCGTTGATCCTGCTGTAGCAAAAATTCAAATCGCCGTTGATAAAGCTCAATCCCAGTTAGATGAGCAAAAAAAGAAAGTAGAGCTTGCGCGAAAAAAAGCGCAGACCGCAAAAGCAAAAGCAGAAAAAAGTGCGAAAGCTGTTGATAAGCGTGCGGCGAAAACGGCGGCAAATGGTGTGACTAAAGCGAATGAAAAAGCGCGGACGTTACGCGTTAAGCTGGCCGAGCAAAAGGCCCGCCTGGCCAAAGAGAAAAGCCTAGCCGCTATCCGCTCAGTTGAAGCGGCAAGCAAAGCGAAGCTGGCCGAGCTAGAAGAGCGTTTATCCAGTCGAGCTAGTAGCGATTTAGAAAAAGCGAAAGCCGCTTTTGAAGCAAAGTGGTTAAAAGCCCGCGCAAAGTCAGATGCCGCGAAAGTTAAAACAGCAGCGCGCAAACTTGAAGCGAAGGCTAAAGCTGCCGAGAAAAAAGCCAAAGCAAAAATGCGCGCTATTGAGCGTAAAGAAGCCGCTAAGGCAAAGGCTAAAAATCGCAAAACTCCTGCCAAGCGTAAAACAGCAGCGCGTCGTGGCCGGCCCGCGAAAAAAGCGTAAGACCTCTCATGCCCCCTTTCTCGGGGGCTTGTTTTTCCTGTCCTGGCTCGAGCGAGCGCTATCGTCGAGATGACTTCGTTCACCACCCTTGGTGCCGAATGCGCGATCTGTCAAAATAAGCATTTTGAACCCGGAAAAAACCATGAGTAAACTCCTCGCGTTAGACACCTCTGGTGACGCCTGCTCTGTGGCTCTTTGGCATGATGGTCATATTATCGAAAATTTTGAAATGGCAGCGCAAAGCCACACTCAGCGCGCACTACCGATGATTGATGAGCTGCTATCACAAACCAATACCTCGCTGGAAGATGTTGATGCCCTTGCCATTGGTGCTGGCCCTGGCTCGTTTACGGGGCTACGCATTGGCATGGGCGTTGTACAAGGTTTGGCCTTTGCCAGTGATAAGCCAGTGGTGCCTGTGGGCACTTTAGAGGCGTTAGCATGGCAAGCGCTGCAAGCAAATCACAACGTTCGCACTGCATTGCCCGCGCTGGATGCTCGCATGGGGGAGGTTTATTGGGGGGTGTACCAATTAGGAGAAGACGGAAAGTTGCAAGAGCTTTGCGGCCCCGCAGCCAACGCACCGGAGATGGTGACTGAATTGCTGCCCACAGATTGCGGCGCTTTTGTGGGTATAGGTGGAGGCTGGGCCTTGCCCGCCTTACAAAAATGCTCAGCGGAGTTTGACGCGCAAGCTTTACCGCGGGCGGCCGCCGTGGTGGAGCTTGCCGCGCGGTATTGGCGCGAAGGTAAGCTGCACGATGTGATGGCGGTGCAACCTAGTTACGTTAGAGACACTGTTTCTTGGAAAAAGCGCGAGCGTATTCGCTCTGCCCCGACTCAATAGAGATGAATCATGACTGAGCAAAAAACTGCTGAATTTAATCAGGGGCTGATAGATTTTATTGCGGCCTCGCCTACACCTTTCCACGCCACTCAGGCTATGGCTAAGCGCTTAAAGGTATCCGGTTTTACGGAACTGCAGGAGTCCGACACATGGTCGCTGGAGCCTGGTGGGCGCTATTACGTGGTGCGAAATGGCTCCTCAATTATTGCTTTTACCCACGGCCAAGCCCCGTTGCCAGAAGCGGGTATTCGCATGTTTGGTGCGCACACCGACAGCCCTTGCTTAAAGGTTAAGCCTAACGCCCGGATCATTAGCTCAGGTTACTATCAATTAGGCGTTGAGGTGTATGGTGGCGCCTTGTTGTCGACATGGTTTGACCGCGACCTATCCCTCGCTGGGCGTGTCACTTTCCGCTCTGATAGTGACTCCCCTGAAAGTCGATTAATCGATTTTAAAGACCCCATAGCTATGGTGCCTAGCCTGGCAATCCATTTGGATCGCGAGGCGAACCGTAACCGCAGCATTAATGCGCAAACGGATATTCGTCCGATTTTGATGTTGGCAGATGAGGACCCAGACCAGTTTACTTTTTCGGCGTTACTGTTGGCCCAGTTGCAGGCTCAGTATCCAACTGTCAAAGTCAGGGAGATTCTGGATTTTGAGCTGTGTCTGTACGACACCCTAAGCCCGGCCGTGGTGGGCCTGCGTAAAGAGTTTATTGCCAGTGCCCGGTTGGATAACCTACTCAGTTGTTATGTTGGCCTTGAAGCCATCATTAACGCGCAGGACACGCAAAGTTGTTTATTGGTTTGTACCGACCATGAAGAAATCGGCAGTGCTTCGGCCTGTGGCGCTAAAGGGCCTATCCTGGACCAGTTCCTACAGCGCTTGCTGCCAGATATTAGCGATCGGTTACGAATGCTCGACGCTTCTATGATGATTTCTGCGGATAATGCTCACGGTGTTCATCCAAATTTTGCACAAAAACATGACGCGGAGCATGGTCCCGTATTAAATAAAGGGCCGGTAATTAAAATTAATGCCAATCAACGTTACGCCACCACCAGTGAAACCAGTGCGCTGTTTAAGATGCTGTGCTCACAGGCCGATGTCGCTGTGCAGAGTTTCGTTTCCCGCACGGATATGGAGTGTGGAAGTACTATTGGCCCCATTACCTCGGCCGAGGTTGGAGTAAAAACTCTGGACGTTGGAGTCCCCACATTTGCCATGCACTCTACCCGAGAGCTGGCGGGTACTAAGGACGCTCACAGCTTATGTGAAGTGGCCAAGCAATACTTTGCAAGAACTCAGGCCCCCGGACATTTTGCTGGCCGGTGAATATATTACTCATTTCCGGTTACGATGCTGCCAGCCATAAGCGTTGGCGGCAGGGGCTTGAGCGCGCACTGCCAGAGATTAATTTTACTCACATTGCACTACCTGCCCGTTACTTTAGCTGGCGTATTCGAGGTAATAGCCTGTCTCTGGCAAGTTTATACCGAGATGAATTGAGCGCCAGTTATGATGCTCTAGTGGCGACCTCAATGGTGGATTTATCCAGTTTACGCGGTATGCTGCCATCCATTGCGACAGTGCCCACGTTGTTGTATTTCCATGAAAATCAATTCGAATACCCGTTAAGCACGAGGCAAACTCACAGCCTAGAGCCTCAAATCGTAACCCTTTACAGTGCGTTATGTGCTGACCAGCTGGCATTTAATTCAGACTTTAACCGCGTCAGCTTTCTTGACGGCGTAGACAAACTGCTGAGAAAAATGCCGGACCTGGTGCCTCAAGGCATTGTGGCTCAATTGGCAGAAAAGTCGCAAGTTGTGCCAGTGCCTCTTGAGTCAGAGGTTTACGCGGCAAGGGTGGAAGCCCAGAGTCCTTGCAGGCCAGAATTCGTTTGGAATCACCGCTGGGAGTACGATAAAAACCCCGATCTGTTACTGGCCGCACTGGAAGTCCTAAAAAGCCACTTTGATGGCGCGCTGCCATTTACTTTGCATGTGGTGGGGGAAAGGTTTCGCAGACAGCCTGAGGCATTTCACGCAATTCACGAGCTTCTCACTGAATGTAATGCTTTAGGTCAGTGGGGTTATATTGATAGCTTGGCCAGTTATCGTAGCCTGTTGCAGCGTTGTCAGGTGGTAGTATCGACAGCGGATCATGATTTTCAGGGGTTGGCGGTGTTGGAAGCGGTCGCAGCAGGTTGCATACCTGCTGTGCCTCGACGGCAAGTGTATCCTGAATTTTTTGGTCTTAGCAGCTGCTATAACGTGAGTGGAAATCTAAGCCATGACGCCCAAAGTCTGGCCAGTCATTTAATACAGCTTTTGCAGCAATATTCACTGCAGGGCGTTTGGCCGCAAGCCCCCGATGTGTCTGGCTTATGCTGGGAAGTAATGAGCGGGAGCTATCGACAGTTGTTGACCCGGCTCGCTACACATCCCCGCTAAGGGGCTGTATCATAGGCGCCCGCTAAAGAACCAACAAAGAGATCACGATGAGCAAGCAACGAGTACTGACCGGCATAACCACCACTGGAACCCCCCATTTGGGAAACTACGTGGGGGCGATACGCCCTGCAATTGCCGCCAGTGAAGATCCGTCTTTCGAGTCGTTTTATTTTCTAGCGGATTACCACGCGTTGATTAAATGCCACGATCCTGAACGGGTAGAGCAATCGCGTCGTGAAATTGCCGCAACCTGGTTGGCGCTGGGCCTAAATACCGACAAGGCGGTGTTTTATCGTCAATCAGACGTGCCAGAAATCCCAGAGTTGAGCTGGTTTCTGACGTGTATGGCGGCCAAAGGCTTAATGAATCGCGCTCATGCTTATAAAGCAGCCGTGGCCGCTAACGAAGAGGCCGGGGAAGACCCTGATTACGGTATTACCATGGGGCTGTACAATTATCCGGTGCTGATGGCGGCGGATATTTTAATGTTTAACGCCAATAAAGTCCCGGTGGGTAAAGACCAGGTTCAGCACATTGAAATGGCTCGCGATATTGCAGCGCGTTTTAACCATCATTACGGTGATCATTTCGCACTGCCAGAGGCTGTTGTTGACGATAAAGTCGCCACCTTGAATGGTCTTGATGGCCGTAAAATGAGCAAAAGCTACAACAACACCATCCCGCTGTTTTTAACGGAAAAGCAGCTGAAAAAACACATCAATAAAATCAAAACCAATTTGTTGGAGCCGGGCGAACCAAAAGATCCGGATACCTCGACGGTATTTCAAATTTGGGAAGCGTTTGCCAGCGACGATCAGGTGGCGCAGATGCGAGAAAAATTTGCCGACGGCATTGCCTGGGGCGAGGCCAAGCGCGAGTTGTTCGAATTGATTAACGGTCAGATTGGCGATGCGCGGGAGAAGTACTTCGACTTGATGGAGCGCCCAGCAGACATCGAAGAGATTCTGCAGGCTGGTGCGGTAAAGGCGCGCGAACACAGCGCACCTTTCTTGGAAAAAGTACGCCGCGCGGTTGGCCTTAAGCCTATGGCTTGAGTTTGCTGATCACTCGGTAAATGCCTTGTGTCAGCGTGGAAAGATCTTCCGCGCTGATGCAATAGGGCGGCATGATATACACCAATTTGCCAAAGGGCCGCACCCAAATTCCCTGTTCCACAAACGCCGGTTGCAGCTCATCCAGCGATCGCGATCTGTGCAGCTCTACCACCCCAATACCGCCGAGTACTCGAACGTCCGCTACGCTTTTGAGTGTGTTACAGGGCTTTAATTCCTGTTTCAGTTGCGTTTCCATACGCTGAATATTGGCCTGCCAGTCTCCTTCCAGCAATACATTGATGCTTTCGCAGGCGACGGCGCATGCCAAAGGGTTGCCCATAAAGGTTGGGCCGTGCATGAAGACACCGGCTTCTCCCTCGCAAATGCCTTGGCTTACCTTGTCATTGCATAAAGTGGCGGCAAGTGTCATATAGCCGCCTGTTAGGGTTTTGCCCAAGCACAGAATATCGGGGCTAATACCGGCATGCTCACAGGCGAATAGTTTACCTGTGCGACCAAAACCGGTGGCAATTTCATCGGCTATCAGAAGTACATTGTGTTTGTCGCATAAGTTTCGTACTGCTTGAAGGTACTCGGCACTGTACATCCACATGCCGCCTGCCCCTTGAACAATAGGTTCAAGAATAACCGCCGCCACGTCCTTTTTGGTTTCCAGTAAATGTTGAATGCTGGCGATGTCCTGAGGTTGTAGAGGCTCACCAAAGCGAGACTCGGGGCGCTCTGCGAAATACTGTTGCATTAAATTATCCGCAAACACGTGGTGCATTCCTGTGACCGGATCGCAGACACTCATGGCGCCAAAGGTATCGCCGTGATAGCCATTTTTCAGCGCGATAAAGCGGTTCTTTTGCGGCTGCCCCACCGAGTGCCAGTATTGCAGCGCCATCTTCATTGCCACCTCAACACTCACCGAGCCAGAATCGGATAGAAATACCTTGTTCAAACCCTCAGGCGACAGCTCGACAAGTTTTTGACACAGCCGTACCGCAGGCTCATGGGTCAAACCGCCAAACATAACGTGACTCATGGCATCGGCCTGGCGAGTCAGCGCTTGATTTAAGCGCGGGTGATTGTAGCCGTGTAATACACTCCACCAGGATGACATGCCGTCGATCAGCGTACGGCCATCTTTTAAATAGAGCTTTACGCCCTCAGCGCGTTCGACGGCGTAGGTGGGCGAGGGGGTTAGAAAAGACGAGTAGGGGTGCCAGACGTGTTCACGGTCCAGGTCAAGTAATTGGTCGTTGGATAAGTGCATAAACATTAGCCCGTTAACGAAGCAAGGGCGCCTTTGAGTGTGTCAGAGGCGCCAAGGCTAAAAGGCTTGCGCGGTGTTGTCCAGTATCGAATTACTGGAAGCGCTTAACCAATTCAAACTGATTGGACGATAAGGTGGCCACGGCCTGGTTGAGTCTGTCAGCTTCCTGAATTTGCGACTGAGCAGAGTCAGCGATCTCGGTGATGTTGCGGGTGTTTTGATCAATGTCATTGGCGCTGGCTGACTGCTCTTCTGCGGCGGCAGCGATTTGATGCGACATTTGATCAATCGTCTCTACCGCGCTGGCAATAGATTGCAGCGCCTGGGTAATTTTTTCCATTTCCGTGTTGCTGCGCTCAACATGAGATTGGCAGTCCTGCATTTGATTATCGGCTAGCGTCGTGGTTTGCGTCAGTTCGGCAATCATATTCTGAATATCTTCGGTAGACTGCTGTGTACGCTGAGCCAGGGTTCGCACTTCATCCGCCACTACGGCAAAACCACGCCCTTGTTCACCTGCCCGTGCAGCTTCAATGGCGGCGTTGAGCGCGAGAAGGTTGGTTTGTTCGGCAATGGCCCGGATAACGTCCACTACCGAGCCAATATTGCGGCTGCGTTCGATCAGGCGGTTTAGCACTTCACTCAAGCCGCCAACGGTATTGGACAAATCGCTCACCGCCGTGCCAGCGCTGACAATGACGGCTTGGCCGTTTTCTACTTCTTTGAGGGCATCGCGGGTGGCGCCTGATGTTTGTGTGGCGCCTGTGGCAACTTCTTGTACGGCAAGACTCATCTGACCCATTGCGTGAGCAACATTGGCGGTTTGCTGGCGCTGCTGATCGATATGGGAGAAGGTTTGTTTTGCCTGTTCGCGCGCGGCTTTTGCGTGTTGTGCGACATCTTTTGCAGAGGACTCAATACGTCCCATCGCGGTACGCAAACGCGCTCGCTGGGCGATAGTCGCCAATAGTATCTCGCCGATGGCGTCACAACGTCCGGTATAAATATAGGCGGCCAGCGGATCGTGATGGGCGTTGCGGGCTTGCTGTAATGGCGCTTTAAGCGCCAACCCCAGCCCCAGGTGCGCGAGGATAGACAGTACAAACGCACAAATAAGGGCCGTGACGGGTGAGGGGCCTGCCTGACTGATAAAGCCGGCTGCGGCCAATAGCACCAGCGATGCGATGAACGTCACGGCAGCGACTTGGCCACAATGCCAGAGCTTAAGCAGCGCTGAGCAGTAGGCTTTACCCTGGCGTAAACGGCGATAGCAATGTTCTGCACGGTTCACTAAAAGGGTGTCTGCGTGCACGCGCACCGACTCGTAACCGGTGGTTTTTCCGCCTTCGCCTACCGGAGTCACATAGGCGTCAACCCAGTAGTGATCGCCGTTTTTACAGCGGTTTTTTACCAGCCCCATCCAAGCATTACCTTGCTTGACGGTACTCCAAAGCATGGCAAAGGCGTCCGAGGGCATGTCGGGGTGGCGTAAAATATTGTGAGGCTGGCCGAGCAGTTCGGATTCTTCGAACCCGCTTATTTTGCAAAAGGTATCGTTGCAGTAAATGATTTTGCTGTTTAAGTCAGTGCCAGAGACGATTTCTTCGCCGGGTTTTACCGGCACCTGTCTTTGTGTAACCGGCCCGTTATTGCGCATGGTATGTCCTTAGTTTTTTTACTCAAGCGAGCTTTGTCAGTTTAAGCGGCGGACCTCCTTTGATGGTGGAGATCGGCAAGGCGTTCGAGGTGGTCGTTGAGTGCTTTTTGTGTCGCCAGAGAGATATCGGCAAATTCCACACTGACTTGAGTGTGTCGATAAGGGCTGGTGACTACTCGAGCGGATTTTACACGTCCGTGAGTGTTTATGTGTAATTGGCCAAGAGTAAATTCACACAGGGGTAAGAGCGCATCTCGTCGCAAGGCGTCTAGCTGATTACCGCGCAGTGCCAGGCGCACGCCACCGGCGGAAAGATTGATAATGTTCGCCATCTGCGGTTCGCCGCCAATACTGCGAATTTTCGCTTTCAGCGGGTCGCCCGGCAACGTGAATCGTTCCCAGCGGCGGCGGGGGCGGAAATCAATGCTGTGGGGGAGCAGGCAAGCGATTTCCCGGCGTTGATCGGCACTGTGCAATATCGGTAGGCGCAAGGTAATAATTTCGCCGTTTTGATGCTGCTCGACGACCAGCCACTCGGCGCTGCCTAGAGAAAATGGTCGCGGCGTCAGTTCGTCGAGCCAGACCAGACCGCGGACGGTATCTACCGCCAGCACCATGCTTTGATAGCTCTCACGATCACCCGGAACCTTGACCTTAATTAGCTGGCGCTTGGCGCTCCACTGCTCTAATTGTGCAAGCGCAGGTGCTGAGACGGTGTTTAGGTTTGAGGCGGATTTCGCTTCTGGCTTTTTGTCCGCAGGCTTTTTATGGAACAGTCGACTTAGTAGCGACATAGGTATCTCTCGTATCCGTAATGTTTCAATAGCAGTCACTCAGCAAGCGCCATGCCACAAGGTTAGCCCCCTATAACCCTATGAATATTGGTGCGTTAAGGGGTGGATGAGCCTGCAAACGGCAAACACATGCCGCTCGGCGGCAAAGATAATTCCATCCCTTGACCAAAATCCGTACAATGTGCGCCCGATTTAATACAGGTAAAAAGAGCACTTCATGAGCGATCAAGCAACGGAGTCAGCGACTCGAAAAGAGCGGCTGGAATTTAACAAATTGCAAAAACGCCTACGCAGGCAGGTGGGCTCGGCCATAGCCGACTTCAACATGATTGAAGAAGGCGACAAAATCATGGTCTGTTTGTCTGGCGGTAAAGACTCGTACGGAATGCTGGACATTCTAATGAGCCTGAAAAAAACAGCGCCTGTGCATTTTGACTTGGTCGCTGTGAATATGGATCAAAAGCAGCCAGGCTTTCCCGAACATGTATTGCCCGAGTACCTGGATCGCATTGGGATTGAATATCATATTGTCGAAAAAGACACCTACAGCATCGTGAAAGAGATTGTGCCAGAAGGGAAAACAACGTGCGGCCTTTGCTCACGCCTGCGGCGAGGCACGCTTTATAGCTTTGCCGATGACATTGGCGCAACGAAAATTGCACTGGGTCATCACCGAGATGACATTATTGAAACGCTCTTTTTAAATATGTTTTATGGTGGCAAGTTAAAAGCCATGCCACCTAAGCTATTGGCGGATAACGGACGTAATGTTCTCATTCGACCCATGGCTTATTGTAAAGAGAAAGACCTGGCGGCGTTTGCACAAGCTCGGGCCTTCCCAATCATTCCATGTAACTTATGTGGCTCGCAAGAAAACTTGCAGCGCCAGGCCATCAAAAAAATGCTCACTGAGTGGGAGCAGTCCCACCCAGGACGTGCTGAAACCATATTCACCGCCATCAGCAATGTAGCACCGTCTCAGTTGGCAGATCGAAACCTGTTCGACTTTGTCGGTCTGGCTCCTACAGGCGTACAAACTGAGAACCGGACTGCACCTGAAGCATCCTCTCGTTCGGGGCCTGCCTTTATTAATGCGATGGAGCTTTAACACGCGACTATACTGAGGGGTAACCATAGCTGGCAGGTAAACGCTGACGTTCCTATTGCTTCAGGAGATGCGTATGCGAATAGGTGTGCCCCTCGAAATCAAAAGTGAAGAGTATCGTGTCGCCCTGACCCCTGAGGGGGTGGCAAGCTTGGTTGCTGACGGACACCGCGTATTTGTGCAGCAGAGGGCGGGCGAGGGTAGTGGGTTCAACGATGCTCAATATTCGCAGGCCGGGGCGGTATTGGTTGCCGAAGCAGCTGAGGTTTTTGCGCAAGCGAATCTGATTGTTAAGGTAAAAGAGCCGCAACCAGAGGAATGCCGGTTATTATCGTCTTCGCATATCTTATTCACGTTTTTGCACTTGGCGGCGTTTCCCGACTTAGCTTGTGCTCTGCAAGATAGTGGTGTTACAGCCATTGGCTATGAGACCGTTACTGATGCACAAGGACGATTGCCTTTATTGACGCCAATGTCTGAAATTGCAGGCCGTTTGGCGGCGCAGGCTGGCGCTCATTATTTGCTGAAATCCCAAGGGGGGAGAGGTGTGCTACTTGGGCAGGTGGCGGGGGTGCCCGCTGCCGTGGTGACTATTATTGGTGGCGGTATTGCTGGAACTCAGGCGGCACGTGTGGCCTTGGGGATGGGGGCAAGAGTTAATATCTTGGATGTCTCTTTGGAACGTTTGCGGCTGCTGGATAATATTTTTTCTGGCGCTGTTTCTTTAGAGTTTGCCGCTCAAGACAGGGCTGCGCAGTTGGCTGCGCAAAGCGATATATGTGTGGGCGCGGTGCTTATTCCGGGGGAAAGGGCTCCTAACTTATTAACGCAAGAGCAAGTAAAACAGATGCGGCCGGGTAGTGTGTTAGTGGATGTGGCAATAGATCAAGGTGGTTGTTTTGCAACCTCCAGACCAACTACCCATACCACACCGGTATATCAAGTTTCAGGTGTGCCACACTATTGCGTGGCGAACATACCCAGCGCGGTGGCACGAACATCGACAATTGCACTGTGTCATGCGACACTGCCTCTGATAAGAATTTTGGCGCAATCGGGATTATCCAATCCCCAGCTTCAGGCGGGTCTTAATGTACAAAAGGGTGACATTGTGCACCCAAGAGTCGCTGATGCAGTTGCCCGTATTAAGGTTTAAGGCCCCACCGAGGATTGAGCACGATAATGGACGATAAGTCGCCCTCATTTTTTGAGGGTATATCATTTCAGCTAGCCAAAATCGGTATTATTCTGGCCTTTGTGGTGAGCTTTTTGATTAGCTCACTGCAGGTGTATATCGATTACACAGCGCAGTCCCGCGAGCTTGAACAGCTTATTGGTCATGTTGTAGAAGTGGCCACTCCGCCCGCAGCGAGAGCGGTGCACACACTGGATAATGATCTTGCCCTTGAGGTTGTTAATGGGCTATTGACCCACCAGTTTATTGACGAAGTCGTTATAAAAGATGAACGAGGCAATGTTCTGGCGGAAGTTCGTCGGACTGAGAGTGTTCAAAGTGGCAGCTGGTTAAGTCGAATTATCGCAGGTGAGGACTTCACCTATGCCTCGCAATTAAAAGTACCGGGTTATGGTGCCCAAGGCGCAGGTGAAATCGTCTTTCGTGTTGATAAAAGCCTCGCTTTAGCCAGTTTTTACCGCCGCTCCGAAGTTAATCTTATGGTCGGAGTGCTGCGCAACTTTTTATTCGTTGTGCTTCTGTTTATTGCCTTCTATTTCATTCTTACTAAGCCGCTCGTTCGCTTGTCTCAGGAAATTAATGATATTGATCCAGATCAGCCGGGTGTTCGACGTTTAACGCCCTTAAAAGCTCATCGCCGGGATGAACTCGGAACCGTAATCAGCAGCAGTAACCAATTACTCGATGTCATTGAGGCCTCGCTGGTAAAAAGGAGGGCTGTCGAGCTGGCGCTACGTAAAAGTGAAGAACACCTCAGGCAAATTGTTGATAGCTTGCCCGTGTTAATTGGTGCTAGAAATATTGAAGGCTACTATTTGTTTGCGAATAAAGCGTTAGCCGATACATTAGGTTATACCCCAGATCAAATGCGTAATGTTCACGTGCGCGACCTTCTTCAAAACTCCGTGCTGGATGTAGAAACGATACTCGCAAATGATTTGCGAGTTATTCGTGATGGGGAAGAGGTTGATCTTGTTGAGGAGAGCTTTATCGGCACCGATGGTATGCAGTTGTATCTGCAAACTCACATGATGCCACTCGATTATTACGACGAAAAAGTGAGTTTGGTGGTATCGGTAGATGTAACCGAGCGGAAGAATGCTCAGGCGAAAATGGAGTACATGGCTCACCATGATGCGCTGACAGGGTTGCCTAATCGGCTGCATTTGGTGGAGCGATTAGAACATGAAGCCAAAAGAGCGCAGCGCCATGGGTATTTCGGTGCCGTTCTCTTCATTGATTTGGATAAATTCAAAAATATCAATGACTCTCTCGGGCACCCGGTTGGCGATAGGATGCTGCAGGAAGTTGCTCGGCGGTTACAAACATCGGTTCGAGAGGAGGATTTAGTCGCACGCTTAAGTGGCGATGAGTTCGTGGTAGTGCTCACTGTTCTTGATCAAGATATTGATGTTGCGGCTCTTAAAGCTGGAGAGGTCAGCGAAAAAATACGCTCTTTAGTGTGCGTCCCTTATCTTCATGAAGATATGGAGTTGCGGGTCACCTGTAGCGTGGGAGTGGTCATATACCCGGATCATAATAACAGCGTGCATGAGCTGCTTCGCTATGCCGACACGGCGATGTATCAAGTGAAAGAAGCGGGCCGGGATGCAATTGAGTTTTTTAACGAAGAAATGGCTCATAAAGTGAGCCGTCAATTGGTACTTGAAGGGGATTTGCACCGTGCCTTAGAAGAGACTCAGTTCGAGCTTCATTATCAACCGAAAATCGATACGCTGAGCGGTAAGGTTGTCGGTGCTGAAGCTCTGCTTAGGTGGAAGCACCCGGAAAAGGGAAATATCTCGCCACTCGAGTTTATCCCGGTGCTGGAAACCTCAGGCCTGATTTTACAGGTAGGTCAATGGGTGATTGAGCAAGCTTGTCGTGACTTAGAGTGTTGGATTGAAAAGGGGCTGTGGCAAGAGGGAATGAAGTTAAGTATTAATATCAGCCCCAGACAATTTCGTCGTGAGCGCTTTGCCGATGATATTATCCAAATACTCGAAAGGTATCATTTACCTTTCGATGTTTTAGACATGGAAGTTACCGAGGGGATAGTCATTCAGCAAATGGATAAAACTATCGAAACCATGACTCGGTTAAAGCGCTATGGCGTGAGCTTCTCATTAGATGATTTTGGTACGGGCTATTCTTCTATCAGTTATCTCAAGCGCCTGCCGGTAACCACTCTGAAAATCGATAAAAGTTTTATTCGCGATATTATCGTCGACCACAGTGACAGAGTGCTGGTGGAAACAATCGTTACCATGGGGCGCTTATTGGACCTAGAGCTTGTCGCTGAGGGGGTTGAATTGCAAGAGCAGCTGGATATTTTAAAGGGGTATGGCTGCCACTGTTATCAGGGCTTCTTTTTTAGCCCCGCAGTAGATCGAAGGCGGTTTGAGTCTTTTTTTAGTTAACTTAGGCGCCCCAGTAAATAGGGTATGGCCGTTTCAACACGAAGTATTCTTGGGCCCAATGTCACACCCATAAAGCCTCTGTCGCAAAAGCTGTCTAACTCTTTGTCTAAAAAGCCACCTTCAGGGCCTATGGCTAAGACGGTTGGTTTTTTTGTCTGATAAGGACAGGGTTGTTGCACATAGGGGTGGGCGATCAGTTTTTGGTCAGCACCACAATATTTTACTAACTCATCCTCAATAAAAGGGCGGAAACGCTTGGCAAAGGTTATTTGCGGTAATCGAGTGTCGCAACTTTGTTCCAGCCCCAAAATTAATTCTTGGGTTAATTTCTCTTCGCTGAGCTGCGGTGATTGCCAATAGCTTTTCTCAACCTTTGCACTTTGCAGCAATACAATATCTTTAATGCCCAGTGCGGCCATATTTTGCAGGCTGCGTTTTAACATGGGGGGGCGGGGTAAGCCTAGAATTACGCGAATGTGAGATGCAGGAGGCGGTGACTGATTTAATGTGAGTTCCAGTCGAATGCTGTGGGGGGTAATGTCCGTGATGAGCCCGGTGCCCATCTCTCCATCCAGCAAGCCAATCTTTAACGTATCACCCAGGCTGGCTTTTTGAATCTGTGTGATGTGCTCAAAACGCCGCGCATCGGTAATTTCAGCAATATTGTTTTCGCTGAGATCGGAGGGGAATAAGATAATTAAGTTCATCGGAGAGCCTTATAAAATGGCGCCCCGGAGACGATTTGAACGTCCGACCTGCCGCTTAGGAGGCGGCTGCTCTATCCTGCTGAGCTACCGGGGCATGCCCTTTTGTCTGTGTAGAGCAAAGGGCGGGGCGGTATTGTAAAAAAAAACACCTTCTAAAGCTATGCCCCGGCTATTCGTTAAGCTTCGGTCACTGTGTTAGATAATGAGTTGTTGGTGGTGTTGCCCTTAGCGTTATACAGCTCGCCAGACTCCGGCTTACCCTTAATAAGGTTAACCAGGCGTTTCAAGGTTTGCTGCGAGCGGCCAATTAGCTTGCCATTTATCTCGTTACGCTCTTTACAGCGGGCCAAGATGCGCTGGAAGTCTTCCCACGCTGGGATTAACGGTTTTAATTGAGGGTTTGAGTTCATATAGCTCAACCAGCCGTCACTATCGCCGTTTAGAGACAGGCTTTGGAGTAGTGCGGAGCGTTCGCTGCTGTGGGCTTCAAGTACGCTGATATGTTCACTTTTAGCGTTCACCAAATCAGCCAGTGCCTGAGAGTCTCGCTGTTTCAGAGTTTCGGACTCTTGTTCCAGTAGCTGCAATAATTGCTCTGCGGCCTGTTGGTCGCGCGTGATCATTTGCTGAACAAGCTGAGGGTTGACTGACATAAGTTATACCTTTGGAAAGACTGAGGCGGTTGGGGGTACCTCAGCCAGTTGGGGGCTTTAACCGAGAAGGTCCTCTTGCGCTAACATGTTTTCGGCTAAACGCTCGGGGTTTATTTCGAAACGGCCTTCGGCAATAGCTTGTTTAATCGCCGATACACGATCACTGTTGATTTCTGGTGCAGCGCCAATGGCTGCTTCAAGCTTGTTCAGGCCTTGAGCCTCTGAGCTAAGTACCACGCTTTCTGAACTCCCTTCAGGGCTGTGAGTTTTGCTGTTGTTAGAATCGGTGCGCCCAGGCGTATTACTCGCTCCGTTACCTCTTTGGGTGAAGGTATTGCCTGGTTTAAAGGTGTTGTTTGTATCTATAGCCATAACTATCCCAACCTTGCTTTAGTTAAATAACTCATGTCTCAGAACGTAAGATGTAAATCTCGCTTATCCGCTATCGGCGGTGCTCATTATAACTTTAGAGGGATTAACCACTTTTTTGTGGGTTAGGTCTCAAAGTCACCTAAAAATTAGCGGTTACCCGTCCATCAGCCACAATGTGACCGCGCACTATCCGTTCTGAGCCAAGGTTTCGCACCCGAATTTGTTCTCCGATTCGACCGCTGGAAAGAGCTTCCGCTTGAGTGGCCACGCTAATGGCACCGCTGTTCGACTCAAGTGTGATCACTTCACCGCGATTAATTGCTATGGGTTCTTCCAAAAGTCCCGAACGCAATGGTTCTCCGGCATCAACCGGACGTCTTAACTGTTTGCCAATCACTCTTTGGGGGTCGGTAAAGTAGCCTGACCTAAGTGAAGATGTAGACATCAAAACAGAAGAGATATCCCTCGCTTCAACTTTCTGATGGCGGTTCATTCCAGATCGGGTGACAAGAATTTGACGGTAAATCTCTACCTGAGCCCCCAGATAAATTTTCCAAGGAGACGGACCTTCGCAGCGAGCCAGTACTCGGACTGCCCCCCCGTCTCCCGTGAGGTCCCTTACATCAAAGAGAACAGGAGTGGGGCAGGCTGCTAATCTTAAGCGCTTATCCAGTGGAGAGACGCTGATTTCTACTTTTTCAGAGTGTTCACCGTATAGATTCTGTAAATGTTTATTTACATTGTCGATTAATGCGCCTAAGTTGTGATGATTCGCAGCAAGTACTTCATGAGGAAGCCCTGCTAGAAGAGGAAGTAGCGTTAACGCATAAATATACCGTGCCAGCGTCATAGTGTCCTATCCTAAAGATAAGGTGGGTGCATGTTGTGACTAAACTCTGTCAAATTTCAGCCGATAACTTGGCAACGGTTTAAATTAGCAAGGTTTGTGCCTTCTTGAGGCACAACGGTAAAGAAACACCATAATAAAGGGCAGAGCCCTAAAAAGGGTACTAAAGAGGTTTATATGGCTGGCGTTTTGGATAGTGTGAATCAAAGAACTCAACTGGTTGGGCAGAACCGGCTGGAGCTTTTACTGTTTCGGCTGGCTGGTCAGCAGCTCTACGGCATTAATGTATTTAAAGTTAAAGAGGTGCTTCAGTGTCCCAAACTGAATGAAATTCCAGGACGCAGTGGTGTCGTGCGTGGGGTTGCGCACATACGTGGGGGCACTATTCCCATATTGGACATGAACTTGGCCATTGGTCGGCGGCCCCTGGAAGATATTGAAAACTGTTTTGTCATTATCACCGAATATAACCGTACCTCTCAGGGATTTTTAGTGCGTGCGGTAGAGCGTATTGTGAATATGAATTGGGGGGATATCCATCCGCCGCCACAGGGAGCCGGGAAAGAGCATTACCTCACAGCGGTAACCGAAGTAGAGGACAAGTTAGTAGAAATAGTGGATGTCGAAAAGATTCTGGCCGAGGTTTCCCCTATCAGCGAGACAATCAGTGCCGGTGTTGTTGAGGATGGCTTAAGTGAGCGGGTGGTGAAGAAGCAAGTGTTGATCGTGGACGATTCCACCATCGCCAGAAAGCAGATTCAGCGTGTTGTTGAATCCATGGGCATAGCGACAACCGTCAAAAAAGATGGGCGGGAGGCGATCGAATACCTTGATTCTTTGCTCGAAGATGGCAAAGACCCTTTAAATGAATTGATTATGATTATCTCTGATATCGAAATGCCAGAGATGGATGGTTACACCTTTACCGCCGAGGTGCGCGGCAACCCCAAATTAAAAGATATGTTCATTATTCTTCACACCTCACTGAGCGGGGTGTTTAATGCCGCGATGGTGAAAAAGGTAGGGGCCGATGATTTTCTGGCGAAATTTCACCCTGATGAGCTAGCAAAACGGGTGAATGATCGTGTTCTGGCTATTACGGGTGAAGATCTTTTATCAGAAAGTGATTAAAATCAATAGAGTAGGTAGCTTAGTTAATCTAGTTTATCTAGAAGACATCCGGTTTTAGACAGGGTTTTTTATGTGCAGCCAGTTTAGAGGCTCCGATTCTCAAATGGAGCAGGTGGAGTTTGACCATTTCCGTCAATTTTTACAGGATGCCTGTGGGATAGCGCTGGGGGAAAACAAACAGTATTTAGTGACCAACCGGGTGCGTCGCTTGCTCGAAGAGCATGGCCTTCACAGTTTCAGCGATTTAATTACAGAGCTCAAGCGCAGCTCGAACCGCGGTCTGCGAGATCAAGTTATTGATGTAATGACTACCAATGAGACATTCTGGTTTCGAGACACTTACCCGTTTGAGCACCTCAAAAACAAACTTTTTCCAGAGATGATGGCACCGGCAAATCGTATGTTTGGCCCTGTACGTATATGGTCTGCCGCTTGCTCTTCTGGGCAGGAACCCTACTCATTAAGTATGGCCGTTGAGGAGTATAAGCGTAAAGCTATGGGCACTTTGGGCAGGCCGGTTCAAATTATAGCAACGGATTTATCATCCATTGTTTTACAGCAGGCACGTTTAGGTGAATACGATCGGCTGTCGGTCATGCGAGGGTTGTCGCCAGAGCGTAGGGATATGTTTTTTGATGCAGTTGATGGGAATCGTTGGCGGGTTAAACCCATTCTGCGGGATAAGGTGGAATTCAGGGCGCTCAATTTGCTTGATTCCTATTCTGCTCTTGGTCGTTTTGATGTGGTTTTTTGCCGTAACGTTCTCATTTATTTCAACGCCGAGCTGAAAGCCAAAATTCTTCAGAAAATTCACGCCAGCCTTAAGCCGGGTGGAGTGTTGTTCTTAGGGTCTTCTGAAGGGGTGGGGCAGTTGGGCCATCTGTTCGAGATGGTGCGTTGTGAGCCAGGTATACTCTATCGCGCACTTTGATTTTCCTTTCTTTTTTGCCTGATCTTCTAAGCGGCAAATGTTTTCCGCTTTTTCTTGAGCATTCGCTGTACCTCCTGAATTTTATTGGCGCTACTTTTAAATAGTTCAATAAAAACAATAAGATAGGTTTATTTTTTGTTGCTGGCACAGCATGTGCAATAGGTTTGTCAGAACTTATTTTTGTACAGGTGCGGCAATGGCAATTTCATTTCAGCAGGCCTTAGGGATCCACGAACCGGCATTAGCCCTCAGAGCGCGTCGCGCTGAAGTGTTGGCAAATAATTTAGCCAATGCCGATACCCCCGGATTTAAGGCCCGTGATTTCGACTTTAACTCGGTATTGGCCGAGCATACGGGTAGCGCTCGTAGTGTGTCCATGGCGAAAACTGCTCAAGGCCACCTTCAGGTAACGAATGGCTCACCGTCATCGCAGCACCTCATGTATCGCACCCCACAACAGCCATCCATTGACGGTAATAGCGTCGAAGATCAGGTCGAGCACGCCGAGTTTATGAAAAACGCATTGGATTTTCAGGCCAGCTTTATGATGTTGAACAAAAAATTCAAAGGGCTAAGCAAAGCCCTCACCGGCCAATAACAGGAGCTTCTTATGTCACTCGCTAATATTTTTGATGTGGCCGGCACCGGCATGAATGCACAGAGCCTACGACTAAACACGACGGCCAGTAATCTTGCTAATGCGCAGTCTGCGGCCTCAAGTGCCGGAGAGGTATATCGCTCACGCCAACCAGTGTTTGCCGCCTTGGCTCGCGATGCAATGAGCGAAGGGCTTGCGATAGACGGGGCTGACCAGCGCGCCAGCGCTGGTGTGCAGGTAATGGGCATCGTTGAAAGTGATGCGCCTTATGAGCAGCGCTACGAACCCAATCACCCTTTGGCGGATGAAGACGGCTATGTGTTCTACCCCAACGTCAATGTGGTGGAAGAAATGACCAATATGATTTCAGCCTCGCGCTCGTTCCAAGTGAACGTAGAGGTAATGAACGCCGCACGGCAAATGGCGCAACGCGTTCTGACCATGGGGCAGTGAGGGCAGGTAAATGACCACAGTCAATAATGAAGGCAGTGCAGCGGCTAATATTCTTAGCAACTTGAGCATCAAAGAAAAAGAGCCCGAAACGAAAACAAATGAGTTGGGGCAGTCCGCATTTCTGGAGCTGATGATTACCCAGATGAATAATCAGGATCCTTTGAGTCCTCAAGAAAATACGGAGTTTATTGCTCAGTTAGCGCAATTTAGCTCTGTGGAAGGCTTAGAGAAGTTGAACAGCCAGTTCGAGACCTTCAGCGGCAGCTTTATGTCTAACCAGGCCTTGCAGGCTTCAAGCTTGGTGGGTACGTCGGTCTCTGTGCCGACCGATACCACTCAATTAATGCCGGGCGGTATCGTAGCGGGTTCGGTGGATCTGGAGCAATCCACTTCCGATATGCGGATCAGCATCTACGACGAAGGTGGTTCACTGATGGGGCAGGTACCTTTGGGGTCGCAACCATCCGGTGAGCTGGTCTTTCGTTGGGACGGCCAATACATGGAAGTTAACGGCGAACTTCTGGATTGGAGTATGGGGGAAGAACCTGTTGCGGCAGGGGATTACCGCTTTGAAGTTAACGCAAATGTGGATGGCCAAACAGAACAACTGGCTACGTCATTAAGTGCCAATGTCAACAGTGTCACTCTTGGTACTAACGGTGAAATTATTCTCAATCTGGCTGGTGTCGGTGCCGTTGATATCGGTCAGGTAACGCAATTTAACTAAAACAACCTGTGGTGTGTTCCTAATTCAGGAGAAGCAAAACCATGTCATTTAATACAGCGCTAAGCGGCATTCGTGCCGCCAATACAGACTTAGAGGTCACGGGCAATAATATTGCGAACGCTAGTACCACGGGGTTTAAAACTTCCCGAGTTGAATTTGGCGATGTTTATGCGAGTTCGCTGCTCGGCAGTTCGTCCAATACTCCGGGTGCAGGGGTTACTGTTCAGAATATTCGTCAACAGTTCAGTCAGGGTAATCTGAATTTTACCAACAATCAGCTGGATTTGGCGGTAAATGGCGGCGGCTTTTTTGTGGTTGATAACGCAGGTGACCAGCTTTATACCCGTGCGGGTGCGTTTGGTCTCGACCAAAATGGTTATGTGGTAACCAATACCGGGTATAACTTACAAGGTTATGCCGCTGACGCTGATGGTAATATCAGTGGCATTCTGAGCGACCTTCAGGTTGATGTAAGCACTCAGGCGCCACGTCAAACCACAGGCGTTGAGGCTTCATTTAACTTAAATGCCAATCAGCAGGTGCTGGAGTCAATAGGTTTATCGTTTGATACCGATGGCCCCGCGATTGGTGTGTCTCAGCTCGGTTTGAGAGATGATAAAACCACGTCGTTCCCGGTGGCTGATACGACAAGTTTTACTTATCCAGTGACTTTTGGTGCTACGGATACTTTTGATATAACGCTCGCAGATTCTGTACCTTCGTCCACGAATGGAACCGTAACAGTAAATCTTGATGGGCAAACAGTAGATAACGATCAAGAGTTAGTCGACGCCATTAATAATGCTATTTTTTCAAGTGGCTCGGTCAATGTTCAGGCGGTACTCAACGGTACAAACATAGAGATTCAAGATATATCGGAAGGGGTTGCAAGTACGGTCACCGTTGCCAGTAGCAGTGGCAGTTTCAGCTCTGGTGATTCTTCGACAGGCGGTGTGCCGGGGCAGCCGGCCGCCGATAACGGGTATCTGTCACAGCAGTTAGAAATTACAGGTCCAGATGGGGCTACCGTTACATTTACATCAGAGGAGGGGGCCTCGGCTGCACAAATTGCATCAGAGCTAAATGCGTTGCCAGGTGTGACTGCAACGGCTACGACTCAGGCGGTAGTGCAACAAACGGGCTTTAATAATGCTAATGGCAACCTACAACTTAACGGGGTTGAGCTAAGCTCTCAAACGTTGGCTGAACTTGCTAACGAGATTAATGAGCTTTCAACGTCCACTTTGCCAGGCGTAACTGCTGAGGTAAATACCGCAGGAAATCTGGTTTTAACCTCGTCGGTAGGAACCGACCTGAAATTCAGTTTTAATTACGACTTTGTGGCTCCTGCCGCCGAAAGCATAACGGTAGAGGGGAGTGATGGGGCTGGTTCATCTCAAACACTATCTGCCCCCGTTGCCCCTGATTTCGATGAGCAAACCATCGTGGTGGGCGGCCAGATATCCGTGTTGATGGATGGCGGATACGAAATTACCGGTAGCACTCCGGCTATTGGCAACCTGTTTTCACCGTTTGCCCCCAGCTCATTTACCGAGGTGCCGGTGAACCAGTTTGATCCGAATGATCAGGCCACCTACAACCACGCCACCTCCAATACAATCTTTGACAGCATGGGTAACCCCCATGTGATGACGCAGTACTTTGTAAAACAACCTTATGATCCAGCCGATGCCAGTACATCCCCTAATCACTGGGTGATGTACGTGCAGGTTGATGGCCAGGAGGTTGGCGACCCTGATCCAACCCTGCCGCCGCCAGAAAATACCTTGCCAACACGGGCCTCGTTTAACGTCCATTTCAATCAGGACGGTTCGCTGAACGAATCCTTGACCGACAGTATGTTGATTTCAAACTGGACGCCGGTGGACGAAGAGGGTAATGAAGTCGGTGCTTTTGGCCCGCTGAATGTATTGCAGGGGGGAACCATTCCTGTCGCCGAGCCCCCTGCAAGCTCTAACTTTGTCATTGATCTTACAGGTTCAACTCAGTTCGGTGCCGAGTTTGCGGTAGAGCAGTTGGATCAGAACGGCTATACCACCGGCCGGTTGTCTGGCTTGGATGTGAGTGATTCGGGTGTTATCTTTGCGCGATTCACTAACGGCGAAGCGCAGGTGCTGGGCCAGGTCGCGCTGGCGAACTTCAACAATGTTGAAGCGCTTAAGCCAGTAGGCGATACCATGTGGGCGCAAAGTGCCGATACCGGTGAGGCCATTATCGGTACACCGGGTTCGGCCTCACTGGGAAGCATTAACTCCGGTGCGCTGGAAGAATCCAATGTCGATTTGTCCTCGCAGCTGGTGAACCTGATCATTGCTCAGCGCAACTTCCAGGCGAGTGCAAAAACCATCGAAACAGCCAACCAAACGACCCAGACAATTATTAACCTGCGGTAATGTTTATAAAGCGGCAATAGGGCGGAAGCCCTTTGCCGCTGCTTCTACTTTTGCGTTTATTTCCCTTTCTCTCGGTGGGCCATTGCGCCATGCGGGGCAAATCTTCTTCTCAGTTTTTTCTCTGTAAGTCTTTGAATTACCTGAATTAAAAATAATTGTTCACGCATCTTTTGCCGCTGGCATAGGGTTTGCTGTAGTGGGGTTAGAACAACCTTTTACAGCAAAAGCGACAAAAAACCAGCGGAGTCAACCATGGACAAAGCGCTCTACATTGCCATGACCGGGGCCAAGCACAACATGAAAGCCCAGGCTAATCACGCCAACAATATGGCCAATGTAAACACCACAGGCTTTCGTGCCGACTTTGCTCAGGCGCGCTCGATGTCAGTGTATTACGGCGATGGCCACCCCACCCGTGCCTACGCATTGAGTGAATCCCCCGCAACGGATTTTGACCATGGACCGATACAGCAAACCGGTCGAGATTTGGATGTTGCTATCAATGGCGATGGCTTTTTAGCCGTGCAAAGTCCCGACGGTGGTGAGGCCTATACCCGCGCGGGTGATTTACAGCTGGATGCCAATGGCTTACTGCGTACCGGAAATGGTTTGCTGGTGATGGGAAATAACGGCCCGATTGCGCTGCCGCCTATCGAAAAAGTCGCTATCGGAGATGACGGCACGATTTCCATTGTGGCGCAGGGCGAAGGGCCTGAAACCCTGGTTGAAGTTGATCGTTTAAAACTGGTGAACCCGGACCCAGCGCAAATGGAAAAATCCGCTGACGGTTTATTTCGCCATACCGACATCCCGGTGTTGGTTGCGGACGCGGATGTGCAGGTCATCAGCGGCGCTGTTGAAGGCAGCAATGTAAACGCGGTGGAAGCGTTTACCGAAATTTTAAGTTTGTCCCGTCAGTACGAGCTTCAGGTAAAGCTGATGAAGACAGTCCAAGAACAATCTGAAAGTTCAGCGCGCTTGCTGCAAGTGTCCTAAGCGCCAAACGAATAACTCGGTACAGAACGAGGTTTACACCATGCACGCAGCACTTTATGTCAGTAAAACAGGCTTAACGGCGCAAGACAAACAGTTGACCACCATCTCCAATAACCTGGCGAATGTGGGCACTGTGGGGTTTAAGCGCGACCGAGTCACCTTTGAAGATCTGCTGTATCAAACTCAGCGTCAGCCGGGTGCGCAGGCGAATCAGGATAACCAGTTACCCTCAGGTTTACAGCTTGGTACCGGGGTAAGAGTAGTGGGTACTCAAAAGCAATTTACCGAGGGCAGTTTGCAAGTTACGGATCAAGCGCTCGATGTGGCGATTAACGGTCGTGGCTTTTTACAAGTGCTAAGACCCGACGGCACCATTGCGTACACCCGCAATGGACAGCTGCAAATAAACGGCGAAGGTCAGTTGGTGAATGCCGATGGCTTGCTGTTAGATCCTGCGATTAATGTGCCGGAAAACACCAGCAAAATCACCATCAGTAATGACGGCGTCGTCAGTGCTTTTATTGAGGGTGAAGTTGAGCCCCAGCAGTTGGGCGATATCCTGTTGGCCGATTTTGTTAACCCAGCGGGTTTGCAGGCGATTGGTGGCAACTTGTTTTTAGAAAGTGTTGCCAGCGGTAACCCGTTGATCGGTGCGCCGGCCGAAAATGGCATGGGCAGTATTCAGCAGGGCATGCTGGAAAACTCCAACGTTGAGATTGTGCAGGAAATGGTGGATATGATTACCACCCAGCGCGCTTATGAATTGAACTCAAAGGTGGTGTCTACCGCAGATCAAATGCTGCAATACATCACGCAAACGCTTTAAAGTTTGAGGCTTAGCCATGTTTGAGCGAACAATAACCCGGTTCAGTATGATCGTTGCAGCGCTGCTTATCTCGGCCTGTGCCACTGGCCCACGGCCTACACCGGGTGATCCGTACTACGCGCCCACGGTTTCGTCTCAGGCGAAAGAGCCTACGAGCACCAACGGCTCTCTGTACCAGCCCACTCAGGGTATGAGTTTGTTCACCGATACCAAAGCACGCAATGTGGGCGACATCATTACCATTATGTTGAGTGAACGTACGGTATCCAGCAAAAGCTCTGGCGTAAACGTCAGTAAAGAGAGTTCTACCAGCCTGCCCGCTGGTACCATCTTCGGTATGACTCCCACGCTGAATGGCTCACCTTTCGATACCAATATTAATCAGGACCGCGATTTTGCCGGTGATGCCGGTGCCGATCAAAGCAATAGTTTAACCGGCAGTATCGCTGTGACAGTGGCGGATGTTCTGCCCAACGGCAACCTCATAGTGCGTGGCGAAAAATGGATGACTCTTAATCGCGGCGATGAGTTTATTCGCATCAGCGGCATACTGCGCCCTGAAGATATTTCGCCACAAAACACCGTTTCTTCAACGCGCCTCGCCAATGCTCAAATTTCTTACAGTGGCACCGGTGAGCTGGCTAACTCACAAAATATGGGTTGGTTGTCTAAGTTCTTTAACAGCGGTTACTGGCCTTTCTAGGAAATACAATGAAAACATTAATTGCGATTTTCTGTGTGTGTTTACTGCCGTTAAGTGCCACTGCTGAGCGCATTAAAGACATTGCCTCCGTTGCCGGGGTGCGAAGCAACCAGCTGATTGGCTATGGCTTGGTGGTCGGTTTGGACGGCACGGGCGATCAAACCACACAGAGTCCTTTCACGACTCAGTCGTTTAACAATATGTTGAAGCAGTTCGGTATTACCATTCCCGAGGGTACCCGAATGCAAATGAAAAACGTGGCAGCCGTAATGATTCAAGCGGATTTGCCGCCGTTTTCTAAGCCTGGCCAAAAGCTGGACGTGACGGTATCTTCTATCAGTAACGCGAAAAGCCTACGCGGCGGCAGCTTGTTGATGTCGGAGTTAAAGGGCGTTGATGGCAATACTTACGCGATTGCCCAGGGCAGTTTAGTCGTGGGTGGTTTTGGTGCTGAAGGTGCGGATGGCTCCAGTATTACCGTAAATGTTCCGAGTGTTGGGCGCATTCCTGGCGGTGCGCTGGTGGAGCGCGTTGTGCCAAATAACTTTGCTGCGGGCCAGCCCATTGTATTTAATTTACATCAGCCAGATTTTACCACCGCTAATCGTCTTGCTCGCGCCGTTAACGACATGCTTGGCCCCGAAGTCGCTAAACCCATGGATGCGGTGTCGGTACGAGTCAATGCCCCGGTGGACCCTGCGCAGCGCGTGGACTTTCTCGCCTTATTAGAAAACATCGAGGTCACACCCGGTGAAGAACCTGCCCGCGTAGTGATCAACTCACGCACCGGTACCATCGTCGTGGGGCAACATGTTCGGGTTTCTCCGGTTGCCATTACTCATGGGCGATTAACCGTATCCATTTCGGAAGATTACGAGGTCAGCCAGCCTGGGCCGTTCACCCGCGGCGCGGATACGGTGGTTACGCCTAACTCGGCCGTAGACATCGAAGAAGAAGTGAATCCTATGTTTAAGTTTGCGCCGGGCGCGACCTTAGAAGACATTGTAAAAAGCGTAAATAACGTCGGCGCATCGCCTGCTGATTTAATGGCAATACTCGAAGCGCTAAAACAATCCGGTGCGTTAAAAGCGGACTTGATGGTGATTTAATGAAAAGCATCAGCAGCGGTCTTATTGAACAAAACGCGCAAGATACTTTTTTTAACAGCTCGGGCCTGGATGCTGTGCGCAAAATGGGGCGTGATGATAACCCTCAGGCTCTCAAGGCCGTGGCGCAGCAATTTGAGGCGATGTTTGTGCAGCAGATGTTTAAAAGCATGCGCGCTGCCAGTGAAGCTTTTTCAGAAGACAATTTTCTTAATTCGTCAGAAAGTCAGTTTTATCAGCAGATGCTGGATCAGCAGCTGTCTCTCGAACTGACAAAAGGCCGAGGTATGGGGCTCGCCGATGCGCTTTATAAACAGTTGCAGCAAAGCTATGGCGAACAAGATCGCTCCGTATCAGAAGCAGCGGCGGGCAATATAAAACGCACTGATAACGTGCTGGCTCAGCCGATTGCCGCAAACCCGCCCGAAGGTTCGGCCCAGAGTTTTGTTGAAAGCATTAAGCCTTATGCAAACTGGGCGGCGGAGGTTCTGGGTGTGGATGCGAAAGCGCTTATGGCTCAGGCGGCACTGGAAACAGGTTGGGGCAAGCACGTTTTGCAAGACGAGCAGGGCAACAGCTCGTTTAACTTATTTAATATCAAAGCCAGTCGCGGTTGGAGTGGAGATGTTGTCACGCATGACACCACAGAGTACGAAGGCAATAACGCCTACACCGAAAATGCCGCGTTTCGCCGCTACAACTCGTTGTTTGAAAGCTTTTCAGATTATGTCGATTTAATGCGTAAACCGCGTTATCAAGACGCCTTGGCGGTAGGAGAGGATGGTGCTCAATTCGCCGAGCAGTTACAGCGCGCGGGCTATGCCACAGACCCTGATTACGCCAAAAAAATACAATCCATTATGCAGCGTTTAGACGTGGCCAGCGCCACTAACGAGGGTTAATTATGGGCGGCTTATTGTCGAACGCCATTTCTGGTTTGCAGGCGAGTCAAAACGCACTGCGCACAGCCGGACATAATATATCCAATGCCAATACTGCCGGGTTTAGTCGTCAGGAAGTGACCAACTCTACCCGTCCAGAGCAGTCTGTCGGTAACGCCGGCTATATCGGTAGCGGTGTCAATACCACCTCCATTGAACGAGTGGTGGATCAATTTATTAATAGCCAGCTGCGTATGGACACCTCAGCCTATAATCAACTGGCAGCCTATAACCTGAATATCGGCAAAATTGACAGTCTGTTCGCAGATGGCAGCACAGGGCTTTCCAATGCGCTGCAAAATTTCTTTTCCGCGGTACAGAATGCGGCGGACGAACCCTCGTCTACACCCGCAAGGCAGTTGTTTGTGGATCAGGCAGAGAGCTTATCGCTGCGCTTCAACCAATTATTTGGCCGCCTGCAATCACTGCAACAAGATGTGAATAGTGAGTTGAATACGGTAACGGATCAAATTACCACTCTCGCACAATCGATTGCTGACCTTAATCAAAAAATTAGCCAAGCGGGTGGTTCAGCGAACGGCCCTAATGACCTGCTGGATAAGCGCGATGAAGCCTTGCGTCAATTGTCTGAATTGGTTTCTGTACAGTCGGTAGATGCCGGTGGTGGGCAGATAAACGTTTATATTGGCAGTGGCCAATCTCTGGTTGTCGGGACGAATGTGGGCAGCTTTTCGGTAGATCGTACTGGGCAAATTCAGCTGCGTAACGGGTCGCAAAGTGCCAATGTGACTAATCAAATCAGCGGCGGCAAGCTCGGTGGTTTATTAAATTTTCGCAACGACGTGCTAGAGCCGTCTATGAACGATTTGGGGCGTGTGGCGATTGCTCTGGCGGATGAATTCAATCGCTTGCAAGCCCAGGGTCTGGATTTAGACGGTGAATACGGTGCGAATCTTTTTGTGGATATTAATGATCCAGCGCTGATGCAAAACCGTGTTGTTCATGGGGATAACCCCCCGCCGTCTGATCGGCAAATCTCCGTAACCATTGACGATGTGAGCCAGTTAAGCACCAGTGATTACGAGTTAAAAATGCCCGCAGGTTCAAGCAATTATGTGGTAACTCGTAAAAGTGATAACGAAGTTGTGGCTCAAGGTTTGTTGCCGGGTAATTTTCCTTTTGAAATCAGTTTTGACGGCGTGACGGTAAACTTAGAGGCGGGTAGCTTTCAAGGTGGCGACACCTTTACCATTCAACCTACTCGAAACGGCGCGCGAGATATAGAAACACTGTTATCCCGCCCTGAAGATCTGGCGCTTGCCTCACCGATTCGCACCGGTACTTCCTCCGGTAATACCGGCAGTGGTGTGATAAGTGCGGGTGACTTATTGCAGGTGACGAATGCCAACGGCGAAACCCTGCCAATGTTCAGCAATGCCGGGGCGTTAAACCCTCCGTTGGTGATCAAGTTTACCTCGCCAACAACCTTTGATGTGTTGGACAACTCGGACCCCAACAACCCGGTGCCGCTCAACCCGCCAATGAGCAATCTGGAGTTTACCCCGAATGTCGACAATCCGGTTTTTGGGACTGACCCTGGTTCGACCTTGGTGGTGGGGAATGGTACTGCTACAGGCCTCGGAAGCCGCCAGCCGGCTACGCTCGCGCCCGCTGATCCGGCACAGGCGAATAACTATCCGGCGGAGCGTTATACCTTCAGCTACACAGATCCAACCACTGGCGTGCAGCAAGAGCAGGTTGTGTTAACTACCCCTAATGCATCAGCCCAGCAAACGGCGGCAATGTTGAGCTCTGTGGCTGGCGTGGAGGCTAACGCTCATACTACTGCGACCATCGGAAATCTGAGCACTCCTTTTACGGACCCTTTGCAAATTACTCTTAATGGTCAAAACTTGATCGAGCAGGAGGCGGGTATGCTGGCCACTGGTGTACCAAACCCAGATAGCGATCCTGCGGGTTTTTACGAATATATGGCTGAGCAGATCAATGCGAACCCAACGCTGATAGCGCAAGGGGCGTATGCGAAGGTTACGGCTGACGCTTCGGGTGAACCTCAACTCTTTATAAGTGTAGCCAGTGGTGCAGACGTAGACATACGCTTCGAAAGTGCTGCCAATACTGTATCGGTCTCTGATGGTGTCGGTGGTGCCTTAGAAACTCTGACAGGTGGGGGCGCTAATGCCATTACCGTTGGTGGTCGTATCGATATCACCATGGCAGAAGGGGTTGAGCTAGACACCATTCCAGGCAACAGCCGCTTGCTGGGCGATAGCACGGCTGCCGATTTTGCCCAATCGAATTATCTGGGGTTTCAGGTAAGCATTAAAGGTCAGCCGGAATCGGGCGATACATTCACTATCGACTTTAACAGCGATGCCAGTAACGATAACCGCAATGGTCTTAAGTTCGCCGCCCTTGAAACGCTGGGAACCATGGGTGATGACTCATTAAGTTTTGCGCAGGCCTACGGACGCCTGGTTGAGGATATAGGCACAAAAAGTAATTTGTCGAACACCAACACCGAGGCCAGCAAAAGCCTGCTGGAGCAAACACAGGCGTTACGCGATAGCGTCTCTGGGGTTAACCTGGATGAAGAGGCGGCAAATTTGATTAAGTTTGAACAAGCCTACGGGGCGAATGCCCGGGTGATCTCCGTTGCCCGTGAACTGTTTGATACGCTGTTAAATGCTGTTTAACCGACTTAGGTAAAGGTGGCGCACTATGCGTGTGGCAACATCGCAAATATACAACATCGCTAATATCGGCATGAGTAACGCCCAGACGGCGTTGACTAAGACTCAGGAGCAGATGGCTTCGGGCAAGCGTGTATTAACGCCCGCCGATGACCCGGTAGCGGCCACGCAAATTCTGCAGCTTAACGAGGAGGTCTCGCGGCTGGATCAATACATTAAAAATATTGATGTGGCCGAAAACAGCTTAAACCTTGAAGAAACAGCGCTTGATAGCGTGCTGCTGCTGGTGCAGCGTATGCAAGAGCTGGCTGTGAGTGCCGGTAACACCGCCGTGTTAACGCCTAACGACTACAAAGCGCTGGTGGCAGAAACCAACAGTCGCATTGACGAACTGTTGAACCTGCAAAACACCCGCAATGCCGCAGGGCAGTATATTTTTGCCGGCTATCAGGGCTCGACCCAGCCATTTAGCCGGGGCGCAGATGGGCAATTTATCTACCACGGAGATGAAGGCCAACGGCAGATCAATGCCTCGGGGAGTGTGGCGGTCGATGTCAGCGACTCGGGGAAGCGGGTGTTTGTGGATATCCCGAGTGATAATTTCACCTTTTATACAGAAGCTAACCCCAACAACCGGTCTGATCCTCCGGCGCGGATCAATGTTGGGCAAGTGACCGATCAAGACACGTTTGATGAGTTGTATCCTGATGACTTAATCGTTACTTTCAGTCCCGATGGGTCTGGTGGAGCGCAATACACTATCACTAATCGCTCGACCGGAATGGTTATGCCCGGGCATGAAAATGAACCATTTGTTAGCGGTCAGCCAATAGAGGTTGCCGGTGCCAGCTTTACGATTACAGGCCAACCCCACCCAGGGGACGGAAGTACTGTTCCAGGTGACAGCTTTAGCTTGACCACTACCAACAAACAAAGTTTGGCAACTACGCTTACTCGCTTGAGTCAGGCGATGAATGCGGTCAATGAAACGCCTGAAAGCAAGGCCTACCTGGATGAAGTGGTAGCCCAAACCCTGGCTAACTTGGAAAATGCCGTCACGAATATATCGGTTGTACAAGGCGAGGTGGGGGCAAGGCTAAACACACTCGAGAGCACGCGTGAGCAAAATCTTGACAGTAAGCTCTACACAGACTCAGTGCTGACAGACTTACAAGCTCTGGATTATGCAGAGGCATCAACGCGTTTAGAAATGCAAGAGCTAGTGCTGTCAGCGGCGCAAAAGAGTTTTGTTAAAGTCGCTAATCTGTCGTTATTCAGTTATATGTCGTAATGGGTTCCTAATGTTGAGTGATCAAAAGGTCAACTGGAAAACCGTCATCCAGAGGGCAGAAAAGACAAACGCTTTGCTATCCGAACTCGCCGCATCGGCCAGCTGGGATGAGTTTTATCGTACTCTGGAAACCCGCGATCAACATTTGGCACTGCTGGCCCGCGAACCCTTGGAGTCGTTGCCTGAGAATGAAAGTCTGGAGCTGAGCGAACGTGTGTCACGTCTGGCCGAACAAAACCAGGCGCTGGTGGCTTTGGCCGAAGCTCAAAAGCAGAATTTGCAGCATAACCACCAGCAAACGGTTAAGGGCCGTAAAGCTGTAAAGGCTTATAAAAAATCAAATACGTAATTGATCTTCCCCTTTGAAAGCTTAAAAACAACAATAAAAACAATAAGTTATAATTTTTCAAAAAAGTCAGTAAAAAATCCTAAAGCTTCCCAGGAACAGACCGATAACCTACTCAGAAGCCAAAACCCATTCAGCGGCTTCAATAATCGGCTGATCACAGCTGGCAAGACTGTGAACAGGAAATAACTTAGGAGATTACTCATGGCTCTAGTAATTAATACCAACGTTGCCTCCCTGAATACTCAGCGCCAGCTGTTGCAATCAGGCAACGCCCTTGACCAAGCAACCGAGCGTCTGTCGTCCGGTAACCGCATTAACTCTGCTAAAGACGATGCCGCCGGCTTGGCCATTGCTAACCGCATGACCTCACAGGTACGCGGTTTGGACCAGGCGGTTCGTAACGCTAACGACGGCGTATCTATGATTCAAACCGCAGAGGGTGCCCTGCAAGAGGTAACCAACATCCTGCAACGTATGCGTGAACTGTCGGTACAGTCTGCTAACGGCATCTACTCTAACGATGACCGCGCCCGTCTGGACTCTGAAGCCCAGCAGCTAAAGCAAGAGTTGGGTCGTATTGCAAAAGAAACTACCTTTAACGGTCAGGCTTTGTTGGATGGTAGCTTGAAGGATACCGCGCTTCAGGTGGGTTCTGAGCAAAATCAAACCATCAGTATTTCTGTTGGATCTTTTAGTGCCAACTCTTTGGGTGGCAGCTCTGGCGATGTGGTTGGTGAGGCTGCAACTGGCTTGGCTGCACTGAGCGCTTTTACTGGCGCTGATGCTGATACCACTTTGTATGTAAACGACGTAGCTCTTAGCAGCCTTGCAGACGCTGCAGCGGGTACAACTCTTAATGAGAAGCTGGCAACCATCAATTCTGACCTTGAAGGTAAGAACGTGGAAGCAAGCGCTCTGGTTTCAACCGAGGGCCTGAGTACTGGTGACGGTCAGCTGACAGCCGGTACTGACACCCTGACCATCGCTGTGACTGACGGCGACGGCAATGCACAGTCCTTTGTGTTGACTGGCACCAATAACATGGAAGAGCTGGTACAGAAAATTAACGATGACACCACTGTAAGTGCGAGCCTGAACGATAAAGGCCGCTTGGTACTTTCCCAAGAAAACGTGGTGTCAATCACGGTAACCGGTAGTGGTACTGCAGCACTGGATGCCGCTGGTTTTGACGGCACTGAAACAGACGGAAACTTCCGCTTGAGCTTCAATGACACCAGTAGTGACGGCGCCGGCGTTAAAGTTGAGGGTGGTGATGATGCCGCTGCCACTGCGACCATGATGACCAACCTAGCCGCATTGGGTCTGGATGCTGTGGACAATGAAGGTAACCTGCAGGGTGCCGCCACCACCACCCAAAATGACTTAAAAGAAGGTGACTTGATCATTAACGGTGTGGCAATCGGTAAAGTGGATGCCGGCGCTGATGCTGATGAACAAGCAGACAACCTTATCGAAGCTATCAATAAGGTCAGCAACCTGACTGGCGTGGTTGCATTCCAAGGTGAACAAGGTACTGCGGCGATCGCATTGGGTAGCACCAGTGGTGACTTGAGCATTAAGTATGGTGATAATGCGGCTGCTTCTATTGCCACCGACACAGGCCTGCAGGAGCGTAATTCCGCTTCAGGCGCTGGCTCTGTTGCCAGCATTGACATTTCCACTGCCGCAGGCGCTCAAAAGGCCATCGGTATTTTGGATGATGCCATCGGCCAGGTGAGTGAAACCCGCGCCGACCTCGGTGCTGTCAACAACCGTTTGGATTTCACCGTGTCTAACTTGACCAACGTGTCAGAGAAGACTTCAGCGGCCAAATCGCGGATTATGGACGCAGACTTCGCCCAGGAGACTGCCAACCTGAGTAAAGCCCAGGTACTACAGCAGGCGGCTACCGCCATGCTGGCCCAGGCTAACTCCCGTCCGCAGCAAGTACTGTCGCTGCTGCAGTAAGACTGAATCGGCCCGCCGGATCACCGGCGGGTTTTATAGATTGAGGATTAAGCTATGAATGAAGTAAGCGCAACAGGAGCGGAGCGGTTAATGCCCGTTAATTCTGGGGCGGCTTCATCAGCACAGGCAAGCGCCGCCAATCAAAGCGGTAAAAGTTTGCCGCCCGAAGGTCAAAAGCCCAAGGCGGAGGAACAGCAGAAAGTATCTGAAGGCGACTTTCAAGAGAGTGTTAAGCAAGCGGTAGCCCATATGAACGAGTTCATACAGTCTACCCAGCGCGACCTGCAGTTCAGCTACGACAGTGACTCAGGTGACACCATCGTGAGAGTGGTTGATAGCTCTACCCAAGAGCTGATTCGCCAAATTCCGGATGAGATTTTCTTAAAGCTGGCCCGTGAATTGAATGCAGGTGAGCCGGTACCCTTACTGACTGCTCAGGCATAGAGTCAAACCAACGCTTTAAAGGTGCCCCAGGGCACCTTTTTTTATGGGCTAAAGTTATCTGTGGTTGGGTCGATAACAGTGTATACGGGCATTTTTCTTCTCGTTTTTTCGGAGTAGGGCATGGCAAACAATATCATCAGTAGTTTGGGCGGTGGCTCGGGCATTGATACCTCCAGTTTGATTAATGACTTGGTGAGCATTAACCGTGCCCCTGAAGAAAATCGCCTTAATACCCGTGAAACCAAGCTGGAAACGCAGATATCTGACTATGGTTTACTGCGCAGCGCCCTGGCAGAGTTAGAAGCATCGGTGGCTCAGCTGGGCAGCGCGGATACCTTTGATGCCAAGTCGGTGTCCGTGCCTGACACCACTCAATTGGCGCTCACCGAGCTTACCTCAAGCGCGGTGGCGGGCAGCTACCAGGTTCAAATCGAACAAGTTGCTCAGTCTCAGTCTATTGCCAGTGCGGGCTTTGCCAGTGCCGATGCTGAAATCGGTAAAGGTGAACTGACACTGCGCTTCGGCGACTGGAATACAGCCCTGGATGACTTTGCGGTTGATACCGAGAAAACCGGTGCGACCATTACCATTGATGATTCCAACAATACACTGGAAGGCTTGCGCGATGCCATTAACGACGCCGACGTAGGTGTACAGGCCAGTATTGTCAGCGATGGTACCAGTTTTCGCTTATTGCTGACCGGGCCAACCGGTGCGAGTAACGAGATTGAGTTGACCGCAACCGAAGACGCTGGCGCCCCCGGGTTAGCGCAGTTCGACTTTAATACCATCAACCAAAGTATGACCCAGCAGCAAGAAGGTAAAGATGCCATTTTGCGTGTAAATGGGCTCCAGGTAACCAGGGAGACCAACAGCGTAGATGATGTAATTAATGGCCTTTCGGTGGACTTGTTCAGCGCTTCGAGCACCGAGACCATCACCATTACCATCGGTAATGATCGCGATTTGGCCGAAACCGCTATTCGTGACTTTGTTGAGGCGTATAACACCTTCTTGGGGGCTGTTGAGCAACTGGTGGGCGTGAATGACGACACCGGTGAGTTTGGCAGCTTGTATAACGACTCGATGGCCGACAATATCATTGACCGGGTGCGTAATATCATCAGCGCTTCTGTTCCGGGTATTGATAATGGGTTTGCAAACCTGGCGCAGCTGGGGATTCAAACCAACGTAAAAGACGGCACTTTATCCATTAACGAAGACCCTGATCGTGTAAACACCAACTTCAACGCGGTTATGTCGCAAAACTACGATTTAGTGCGCGATTTATTTGTACCGCAAACCAGCTCCGATGCCAGTGCCATAGAGGTTACCAACTTCACGCAAAGCAGCCAGCCCGGTAATTACGAGGTGGTTATTACCCAGCAGCCCAGTCGAGGCAGTTTAGCCGGCGGGGCGGTAGCGGCGTTTCCGTTGGATACGACAGGCAAAGACTACAGTTTTGAAATTGAAATTGACGATAAGACCACGCAAGTCAGCCTGCCCGATGGCAAAGTGTACGCCAGCGGTGCCGAACTGGCCGCTGAAATTGAGTCATTGATTAACGCCGGTCAGGAGTTGGCAGGCACCCGCACAAACGTTGCGGTGGCGTTTGATGGCAACGCGTTAAACTTTACATCAGAAGCCTATGGCAGCAGCAGCCGGGTTGAGATTAAAAGTATTGGAACCGATACCGCAGAGTTAGGGCTAAGCGTAGGAGCTGGTACTACCGGTACCAACGTGGCAGGCACAGTGAATGGCGAAACAGCGTTTGGCTCGGGACAGGTGCTGTTGCCTAAGCTTGGCAATGCTGCTGAAGGTTTGGCGTTAAAAGTGAAAGAAGGCGCGACGACGGCGAACATTAATTTCTCGCGCGGATTTTCTGGCAGTATGAGCAGTTTGATTAACAGCTTCTTAGCCAGCAATGGGCTGATAGCAACCCGTGAAGATAATATTGAGCAAGACTTAAAAACGATTGAAGATGATCGCACCTCATTGGAGCGACGCACAGATGCGTATCGCGCCCGTCTTGAAAGTCAGTTCTTGGCCATGGAGTTGATTGTCAATAACCTCACTAACACTGGCTCGTTTTTAGAAGATATTAACGATCGACTGCCATTTACAGCTCCCAAATAACGCGGCTATCGCTGGGTAATGCGTAGCCCCGAACACTTAACTCAATTATTTTGCTTCTCTAAAGGCTCGCTTATGGCGGGCCAAATGTCATTATTTCTCAAATCTGTCTTTGGCTGGCATTGAGACGTTTTGCCTCATCACATAAAAGCAAAAGCCTCAGTTTCTAATCGTTATTTTTTAAGAATTGACTAAAGTTTTTACATGCAAGGTCGTTAGCTATAGAGATCACAATCGACTATGAATAAACGCGAAAAGAGAGTTTATATATGAGTCCCTATAGCGCAGCAGCAAGGCAATACCAGCAAGTAAATGTACAGTCGAGCATTGTAGACGCATCACCACACCGTTTAATTCAAATGTTGTTTGAGGGGGCGTTGGAGCGAATAGCACAAGCCAAAGGGGCTATGTTACGTAGTGATATTGCCCTAAAGGGAGAGTTAATTGGCAAGGCGATTAAAATTATCCAGGGGTTGCAGGGTAGCTTAAATGATACGGATGGTGGTGAGCTGGCTGCAAACCTTGATCAAATTTATGATTACGTGATCCGGACAATGATTCAAGCAAATCGCCAAGATAAACCTGAATTGTTAGATGAATGTGGCCGGCTTTTGGCGGAAATAAAAAGTGCCTGGGATCAAATTGCCGACGCGAGCCCGACCTTATGAGTTTGGTAGTTGCACGTCCTGAGAGTTTACAAGGCCAGGCCGGTGTTAATGCGTTACAGCAGCTTAAAGAAGATATGACTCTGGCGCTTGCGTGTGAGAACTATACGAGACTTAGGCAGCTTGATCACACGTGTATGATCTTGATAGACAAAGTTTGTCATGAAAACCGACACAATAAGATATTAATCCGAGAAACCCTGTTGGACATCAAAAGCACTTACGCAACGTTAATTGACGCCTGTGCAAAGGCAGCAAAAGTAAACGTAAATTAACGTGAGCGCTTCGGAGTTTGAGCATGCACAGTTACGATTCCCAAAAAGCCGTATCGCAATATCGGCAGTTAGGTTTACAGGGTGAAGTATCTAACGCCTCCCCGCATCGACTGATACAAATGCTCTTTGAGGGGCTGTTACAGCAGCTGGACCTTGCCTCAGCCGCTTTTGATCGTAAGGATATTGCCGCGAGAGGAGAGCACCTAGGGCGTGCTATAGCAATTGTTGAGGGCTTGCGCGATAGCCTGAACCTTGAGGTTGCTGAGTTGGCGCGCCAGCTTGATAGCCTGTATGAATATTGTACGTTATCGCTGCTTAATGCTAATAAGAATCAAAACCCCGACCAAGTGCGTGAAGTTCGTCAATTATTATGGGTATTGAAGACGGGCTGGGACGCTATTGCGCCTGTCGATAATGCTTGAGATAATCCGCCTAAGCTGCTGTTTTTATTATTTTTACCGCTCTATTGTGTCAATAGTTTGACAATCATCGTGAGTCAGGCTATTCCTATTGCAGTCTCGATATCAGTTCCGTTTCTTCGGGTATTGCCATAGTCATTTGGAAAAGTTATGTCCCACAACAACAAGGTGCTCGTTCTCGAAGAGGATGTACAGCGCGTTTCAGCATTAACGACGGTTTTTACGTTTCTCGGTGATGGGGTTCAGTTTTGTTGCGCCAAGAAGCTTGAGTCTCTTCTCCAAAGTAATCCACTCGATAGCGATTACACTCTGATATTAATTGGACAAAATAAACTACCTGAATTTGAGGCCTACGTTGAAGCCATCAGTTTATGGAATGATGAAGTGGCCGTGGCAAGTTTTGGGGAAATAAAACCAGCCATTAACCCTGAGATCACTGAGCTTCGAGAGAGGGTTATAGGCCATTTAAATTTGCCTGTACGCTATAACCCTTTAGTGGATTTACTACACCGGGCACACCTGTACAAACAAGCCCAGCAAGTCAACAAAAAGCATGCTCAGCGCCGTCCGGTGCACCTCTTTCGTTCTTTGGTAGGTACCAGCCGCCAAGTTAGCCAAGTAAGAGAGATGATGGCGCAAGTTGCGGATAAAGACGTCTCAGTACTGATTACCGGAGAGTCAGGTACAGGCAAAGAAGTCGTTGCTCGCAATTTACACTATCACTCACCGAGGCGAGACAAGCCGTTTGTGCCGGTCAACTGTGGCGCCATACCTGGAGAGCTGCTGGAAAGTGAGCTCTTCGGCCACGAGAAAGGCGCTTTTACCGGGGCGATATCCGCTCGGGCTGGGCGCTTTGAATTGGCTGAGGGTGGTACATTATTTCTAGATGAAATTGGTGATATGCCCTTAAGCATGCAGGTTAAAATCTTGCGTGTTTTGCAGGAGCGATGCTACGAGCGAGTGGGAAGTAATAAAACGGTGGCGACTGACGTACGAATTATTGCCGCAACTCATCGTAATCTAGAAACCATGATTGAAAATGGTGAGTTTCGTGAAGACTTGTATTACCGGCTCAATGTGTTCCCGATTGAGTTGCCCTCTCTTAAAGAAAGAGCCGAGGATATCCCCTTATTGATTAATGAATTGGTCTCGCGTATGGAAAGCGAACAACGAGGCTCAATTCGTTTTAATTCGGCGGCCATTTTATCTCTGTGTCGCCACGCTTGGTCCGGTAATATCAGAGAACTGGCCAATTTAGTCGAGCGAATGGCGATTATGCACCCTTACGGTGTTGTGGGTGTTCAAGACCTGCCCAGCAAGTATCGGCATGTCGAAGTGGAGGATGAACCTTTCAGCATTAAGGCTGAGTCCTCTGAGGCCACGAAAGGAACCACCGTCGTCAGCATGAACGATACGCCGTTGTTGCCTGAACAGGGCATAGATTTGCGCGAATACCTCACGCGTTTAGAGAAGGATTTAATACAGCAGGCCTTGAATGATTGTGGCGGTGTGGTTGCACGGGCCGCCGAAAAGTTGTCTATTCGTCGTACTACGCTTGTCGAAAAAATGCGCAAGTACGATTTGCAACGATGAATTAAGCAGGGTCGCCCGGCCCTGGTTTCTCTTTTAGTCTTTTCCCTCTTTGCGCCAATTAATTGGCTTCTTCTTTTTTGTTTCTTCCGTAAGCCACTGAAATAATTAGTAAATATTTTATGGCATTCCTCTTGCTAAAAGCCTTTTACAGAGTTGCTTAATGTAATCTGACGACAAAGACTCGTCAGCAAAAAAGGTTTGAATATGGCGAAGCAGGCCAGCGTAAGCTTTATGGACACCAATGTACTTCAAGCTCCGGTCGTGGCGGGATCAGACAAAGCCCAGGCATTATCTGATGCCTTCGCTCTTTTTACTGAAGTGTCGGATCAGCTAACTCATTCGTACCGCCAGTTAGAAAAGCAGGTTGCGGATCTAAATGAGGAGCTAACCCAGGTCACCCAGCAGCGATTGCAAGAGCTGGCTGAAAAAGAGCGCCTTGCTCATCGTTTAGAAAGTTTGCTGAACGTGCTCCCAGGTGGGGTAGTTGTTCTGGATAACAGTGGCCGCATCCGAGAGTGTAATCCAGCGGCGAAGGACCTTTTGGGGGAACCTTTAGAGGGAGAGGTTTGGCGCGATGTAATCAGCCGTAGTTTTGCGCCTCGCGGCGATGATGGCCATGAAATTTCTTTACGTGACGGGCGTCGCATCAGCTTAGCTACCCGTAATATGGGAAGCGATGGTCAAATCATTCTGCTGACAGATCAAACCGAAACTCGCCGTTTGCAGTCAGAGCTTGCGAAACATGAGCGGTTGTCAGCCCTTGGACAGATGGTGTCCGCTTTAGCACACCAGATACGCACCCCTCTTTCCGCCGCATTGCTTTATTCTGGACATTTGCAAAAAGAAAATCTTGAAGAACAAAAACGCCGCACATTTGCAGTGAAAGTGTCGAAACGACTACAGCACATGGAGCGACAAGTACAAGACATGCTGCTGTTCGTAAAAGGTGGAATTCCCATAGAGGATGTGTGCGAAGTAGACGAAATTCACCGTGAATTAGCCGAAGCCATTGAAGTGCCGCTGGGCTCCAGTAACAGCACGATTGTGTGGCAGGTAACGGATCGTCCTTTAAAGCTTGCCTGTAACCGCGATGCCTTGGTTAGCTCTTTGGTAAACCTCGTTAATAATGCCATTCAAGCGGTAGGGCAGAAGGCTCAAATTAGCGTGACAATGTCCGCTCACGCCTCACAGTTAAATTCAGCGGGAGAAACCTGGCTGGCAATTGAGGTGGCCGATAAGGGGCCGGGAATACCTGAAGAGTTATTGCCTCGTTTGGGTGAACTGTTTGTTACGACCAAATCACAAGGAACCGGTCTTGGTCTGGCCGTGGTCAACGCCGTGGCAAAAGCGCACGGTGGTCGTTTCAGTTTACAGTCTGAATTGGGGCAGGGGGCTCGAGCCATTCTGCTTGTGCCCTGTATTGAGTCTAAGTCCGACTATTAAGTTTTCACGCAGAACCACATAAAGGTGTTCTCATGTTAAATCTTGCAAAAAAAATGTCAGTCGACACTCCGTCGGCACGAGTGTTGGTTGTAGAGGATGACCCGGATTTACGTGAAGCGCTCGTCGACACTCTAATGCTGGCCGATTACGAGGTTTGTGAGGCGGCTAGCGCCGAAGACGCTTTGTTGTATTTAAAAGATGACTCGGCCTTTTCTTTGATTGTATCGGACGTAAACATGGGCCGTTTATCGGGCTACGATTTGTTGCGTCAGGTTAAAGGGGACTACCCGCACATTCCCATGGTACTGGTGACGGCCTATGCCAGCATTGCAGACTCAGTGGTGGCAATTAAAGAAGGTGCGGTGGATTATTTGGTCAAACCTTTTGAGCCTGACGCGCTCCTAGAGGTGGTTGCTCGGCATGCGGGCCTGGCGGGAATGGGGGCTAGTGAGGCTCCCGTTGCACAAGCGCCATCCAGTCAAAAGCTACTGCAACTAGCGCAGCGAGTGGCTCAGTCAGAATCCACCGTATTAATAGTTGGTGAATCGGGCACGGGTAAAGAGGTGTTGGCGCGTTATGTTCACGACCAGTCGCCTCGTAAGGATAAGCCTTTTGTGGCTATAAACTGTGCGGCGATTCCGGAGAATATGCTGGAAGCAACCCTCTTTGGGTATGAGAAAGGTGCTTATACCGGAGCCGTTACAAGTACACCGGGGAAGTTTGAGCAAGCAAACGGCGGTACTTTGTTGCTGGATGAAATATCCGAAATGGATATTGGTTTACAGGCAAAACTGCTGCGGGTTTTGCAGGAGCGAGAGGTTGAGCGCTTAGGTGGCCGAAAAACCATTGCTTTGGATGTGCGTGTTATAGCGACGTCAAATCGGGATATGCGCGAAGCGGTAATGGACGGTCGGTTTCGTGAAGATTTATATTTCCGATTAAGCATTCTTCCTTTGCAGTGGGCACCGCTTCGAGATCGCCGCGAAGACATTATTCCGCTTGCGGAAAAGTTGCTGTTTAAGCATGCGAAAAAACAAAAAAGAGTCGGTGTAAAACTCGATGCCAGTGCTCACGCGCAACTACTCTCATACGCTTGGCCGGGCAATGTCCGCGAGCTTGACAATATTATGCAACGTGCGTTGATTTTGCAGTCTGGTCGAATCATTAGTGCTGAAGACTTGGGGCTGCAAGAGCACACCGGTTACAGCGAGAAGCCGAGCTTGCTCAGTACTCCGGGTTTTGATGCAGCCAGAGTGACCTCGCAAAGCCATGAGGTCACCGATGGGGTCTCACAGGTTGAACACTACTCTATGGGTCGGGAAGCCGTAGCCCCGCCGTCGATGGCCAGATTAGATGCCGATGATGGTGCAGTGTTGGGGCAGGATTTGAAGCAGCGAGAGTTTCAAATCATTCGCGAAACGCTGGTGACCGAACGAGGCAGCCGGAAGAACACCGCAGCGCGTTTAGGTATTAGCGCACGGACTTTACGCTACAAAATAGCGCGCCTAAAAGAGGATGGTTTTGAATTGGATGTCTGAGCTCCAAAGGTTTTAAATAATACTGGAAAGCGGACTAATGTCCGCTTTTTTTGTGGCTGATGTGCTGGAGCGGCAAAAACTCACCGGCGGCAAAGCTTGGCCCACTTTGTGCACTATCTCACCTAAAGGCAGCTTTTATGTATAAGTGCCAAAAAATCGACGATTCTAATTCGAACACTAAATGGCCAAACTATGAGCAATCGGGTAGATATCAATAATCTTCTCTCGGAAATGCGCTCGCTTAAAGCGCAGACTCAGGCATTTCAAAAGCCCCAGGCATTAAACGACATCAGCAAGGCGAATCAGCCCGATAAGGTGAACCCTGGGCGAGAAGTGCCGGGCTTTGGTGAGGTGATGGCGCAAGCTGTCAATAAAGTGAACGATGTGCAGCAAAGTGCCAATGCCATGGCAGAGGCTTATCAGCGTGGTGAGCCAAATGTAGACATAACGGACGTTATGGTTGCTTCACAAAAAGCCAGCGTCTCATTCGAGGCCGCTGTCCAGGTACGCAATAAGCTGGTAGAAGCGTACCGCGACATTATGAATATGCCGATTTAACGGAGTAGACCGAAATGGCAGAAGCTCAAGGCGCGGAAGTTCCCGCAGAAGTCTCTAATAGTAATGCTCGCAGTGGAAGTGATTTGGTCGAAGGCTTCAGCAATTTACCTTTATTACGTCAAATAGGGTTAATGATTGGTCTGGCGGCGTCGGTGGCTATTGGGTTTTATGCCGTGCTGTGGAGTCAAAGCGAAGACTATAAACCCCTTTACGGAAGTCTCGATCGTCTGGATTCGGCTGAAGTTGTTGACGTCCTAGAGCAAAATCAAATTCCTTACAAGATTGAGCCGTCTACGGGCGCGCTGCTGGTGACCAGCGAGGAGGTTCACACTGCCAGATTAAAACTCGCTGAAATGGGTATAGGGAGCAATCAGTCTGTCGGATTTGAATTGCTGGAAAAAGAACAACCTTTAGGCACCAGCCAATTTATCGAAAGTGCTCGTTACCATCGTAGCCTTGAAGGCGAATTGGCTAGAACCATCATGAGCATTCACACTGTGCGTTCTGCCAGAGTTCATTTGGCCATTCCTAAGCGCAGTGTCTTCGTACGCGATGCCCGTAAACCCACCGCTTCTGTTTTTTTAGAGGTTTACCCTGGGCGTGAAGTCGAAACTCGTCAAGTAAAAGCCATAACCAACTTGGTAGCATCCAGTATCAGCGAGTTAAAAAATGAAGATGTAACCGTCATTGATCAGCACGGCAATTTGCTGTCAGCGGGAGACGAATCACCAGAGTTGATACTCGCGGATAAGCAGCGCCAGTACACTAAAAACCTTGAAGAGAGCTTGTTAGCCCGGGTTAATAGCATCTTACAGCCGGTTGTTGGGTCGGGTAATTTTCGCGCTGAGGTCAGTGCGGATGTCGACTTTACAGCGGTTGAGCAAGCTGAGGAAAGCTATCAGGACGAACAGCCAGCTCTGCGCAGCGAACATTCGAATGTAGAAGAAAAAACAGGCGATACGACAATTGGTGGTATTCCTGGTGCGTTGACTAATCAGCCACCATTAGATGGTCAGGCCCCTGAACAGGTGGTTCCGGGGGAAGAGGGGGCTGGGCAGCCTGTGCCTCAACTGCGCCGGGAAGAAGTAACGCGTAATTACGAAGTAGACCGAATGATCAGTTACACTCGCCGACAGCAGGGAAGCATCGATCGGCTCAGTGTTGCCGTGGTGCTGGATGACAAGCTTGTGACCAACGCCGAAGGGGAGGCGGTGCGCGAGCCCTGGACAGACCAAGAAGTACAACGCTTAACATTATTAGTGCGTGACGCTGTAGGCTTTTCTGAAGCACGGGGAGATAGTGTTAATGTTATTAATTCGGCCTTTTTTGCTCGTGAAGATGGGCTAGTTGAAACCTATGAGGTCCCATGGTGGCAACAGGCTTGGCTGCAGCCCTATATTAAGCCCGTTGTGGGGTTCTTACTGGTGCTGGCGCTAATTTTTGGGTTGTTGAGGCCAGTTCTAAAATCGATTGCTCGATCTGGTTCTGAGGCTGCAGATGATGAAGAAGCTCGACAGTTAGAAGCCCTGGAAGCAGCGGGCCTGGGCGGTGACCTGTCCAGCGACTCTGTTACCCTGACCGGCGGTGCAGTAGCCTTACCTGGCCCGGAAGAAGGGTATGAACAACAGCTCAACGCCATTAAAGGCTTAATCGCTGAGGACCCAGGCCGTGTGGCTCAAGTGGTGAAATCCTGGATAAATAAAGACGAGTAACGGATAGTGGCTAATAACGACGAAAAGAATATCGCCTCACGCATGAGTTCTGTAGACCAGGCGGCTATTTTACTGATGTCTCTGGGGGAGCGAGACGCAGCAGAGGTTCTTAAACACATGGGGCCCAAAGAAGTTCAAAGAATTGGCGCCGCGATGTCTGAGTTAAAAAATGTCCAGCAGGCCGATGTCCAGTCAGTTATGCAAAACTTTCTTGATGAGGCCCGTAATTTAACCGGGCTTGGTATGGGGGCTGATAACTATATCCGCAATATGCTTGTGGCCGCACTGGGTGAAGATAAAGCCAATTCGTTGGTAGATCGAATTCTGTTAGGAGGCAACACCACGGGACTCGATACCTTAAAGTGGATGGACGCACGTTCCGTCGCGGATATTATTCGCAATGAGCACCCTCAGATTCAAGCCATCGTAATCGCCTATTTAGACGCTGATCAGTCCGCCGAAGTCTTGACCTTTTTTACGGAAAAAGTTCGTATCGATATCATGATGCGAGTGGCTTCGCTGGATACCGTGCAACCAAGTGCCTTGCAGGAACTTAATGATATTTTAGAAAAACAGTTTTCGGGCAAAGCGGGCTCTCAGACTAAAGCTATGGGTGGCTATAAAGTTGCCGCGGAGATTATGAATCATCTGGATGGTGGCATTGAGACTGAATTGATGGATGCCATTAAAGAAGTGGATGAAGATATGGGCAGTCAAATCCAAGATTTGATGTTCGTATTTGAAAACCTAAAAGATGTTGATGATCGTGGTATTCAGGCCTTGCTGCGAGAGGTTTCATCGGAAGTGCTTATTATCGCCCTTAAAGGCGCAGACAGCGATCTACAGGAGAAAATCTTTAAAAACATGTCGAAGCGTGCGGCTGAGTTGTTGCGTGATGATCTTGAGGTAAAAGGCCCGGTACGTGTGTCTGAAGTAGAGGCAGCGCAAAAAGAAATACTCACCACAGCACGCCGTATGGCTGACGCCGGAGAAATAGTGCTTGGCGGTGGTGGCGAGCAAATGCTGTAGGTGGCCTTAGATGAGCGAAAAAAAAGCCCCTAACCGTATACCTGCCGCCGATGCTGAGGCTTGGCAGTCTTGGGCTATGCCGGCCATTGACGATGACGGCAAAGTAATCAATGCACACCAGAAGCATCAAAAACAAGACGTTGAGCAGGAAGAGAGCATTGAAGACGTCGAGGTGGAGGAGTTACCCCAAGGTGGCTTAACCGCGGATGAGCTTGAAGCCATCGTACGTGAGGCCGAGCTGGAAGGCTTTGCCAAAGGGCGCGAAGAGGGCTTTAAGAAAGGTTACGATGATGGTTTCGAGTCTGGGCAGCACAAAGGATCTTTGGAAATGCGTCAGCAATTGGTGGCTGAGCAGCAAACCTTTCAGGGACTCGCCGAAGCGTTATTCAACCCCATTGGTGAGCAAGACGAACGCCTAGAGACTTTAATTCTAGAAACGATCTGTCGCTTGTCGCGTGCAGTGGTCCAACGCGAATTAACCACGCAACCCAACGATATCGTTAAGCTAGTGAAATCGGCGGTTCAGGCATTACCGGCTGGGCGAGATCACCTTACCGTTTATCTTAACCCTCAAGATGCCGATCAAATCGAGCAATACGCACAAGAGCATAACCTGGATTGGACGTTTCACGCCGACGCTGAACTGGCCGCAGGCGGCGCCAAAGTCGTGACCCGTGACAGCGTAGTAGATTGTTCCTTGGAGCGCAGGCTGGAGGAAGTTATCGATAGGTTTTTGTCGCAGCAAGAAGTGGACGAACAAACTTCCGATGAGCAGTTGTTTGCAGCTCGTGGCGCTGCAGATGAATCGCGAACGGAAGCTGTCGACACAGAAACATCAGCTCCAGTAGATTCTGAGCAGGCCTTTGACGCCAACGAGCAAGATTCCCTCCCATGAGCAGCCGCCGCGATCTCTGGTATCGTCTTCGCCCTTATTTGCCGAATCCTTCTGAAGTGGTTCCAGAGGCAGAAGGAAAGTTAGTCCGCTCGGTAGGGCTGACTCTTGAAGCGGTGGGATTAAGTGTTTCCGTGGGGCGTCAATGTGTGGTGTGCTCGCGTGATGGCCGTAAGGTAGAGGCTGAAGTAGTAGGTTTCGCGGGGGCGAGTATTTTTTTGATGCCGGTAAAACGCGTTGAGGGGCTTGAGCCTGGTGCCCGAGTAATTCCTTTAGCCCACAGTTCCGCTATGCGCATCGGCTTACAAACTTTGGGCCGAGTCATCAACGGTTTAGGTCAGCCATTGGATGGTCTTGGCCCACTGCAAGGCGGTGAATTTCTCGATGCGCACCCGCGCGACATTAACCCCCTGAAGCGCCACCCCATCAGCGAGCCGCTGGATGTGGGTATTCGCGCAATCAATGCCTTGGTAACGGTCGGGCGCGGTCAGCGTATGGGGCTGTTTGCCGGTAGTGGTGTGGGTAAAAGTGTGCTGATGGGCATGATGACCAAGTACACAACCGCCGACGTGGTGGTCGTAGGGCTTGTGGGGGAGCGCGGCCGCGAAGTAAAAGAGTTTATTGACCATATTCTTGGCCCCGAGGGTATGCAGCGTGCTGTGGTGGTGGCGTCCCCGGCCGATGACGCCCCCCTGATGCGTTTGCGAGCGTCACAACTGGCGAGTCGGGTGGCCGAATATTACCGTGACCAAGGCTTAAACGTCTTGCTGCTGATGGATTCGCTTACCCGGTTTGCCCAGGCGCAACGGGAGATATCTCTGGCCATTGGGGAGCCCCCGGCGACTAAAGGTTACCCACCTTCGGTATTTGCAAAGATTCCAGAGCTGGTGGAGCGAGCCGGTAACGCGGCAGAGGGGGAGGGGTCAATTACCGCATTTTATACTGTGTTAACAGAGGGGGATGACTTACAAGATCCGATTGCGGATTCTGCACGTGCGATTTTGGATGGACATATTGTTTTGTCTCGTACCTTGGCCGAGGAAGGGGTGTACCCAGCCATTGATATCGAGGCCTCTATTAGTCGAGCGATGCCCAATATTGTGCCGACCGAGCATTTACAGTTAATGCAATCGTTCAAACAAATGTTATCGCGCTACAATCAAAATCGAGACCTGATTACCATTGGTGCCTACAGTGCTGGATCAGACCCGCTAACCGACCAGGCCATCGAGAAATTTCCCAAGTTGCGGGCCTTTATTCAACAGGGGCTTCAGGAGTCGGTTCACATGCCCGAATCCATGAATAACCTGCGTGCTTTACTTGCCCCGGTGCAATCAAAAGGGGGCAGCCCTCTAGCGGCGGCACATAATAAGACGCCAGCCAATAAAAACGCATCGACCTAATTAAGCTGCCATGACCAAAAAGCGATCCAAACGTTTGGGTGTAGTGCTCATGTTAGCTGAGCGGCATGAGCAGGAGGCGGCAGACTACCTGGCTAAGCATCAGGCAATGGTTGAAGAGCAGCGTCAAAAAGCTCTTGAACTGGTTCAATACCGTAGTGGTTATGTCGAGCAGTATGCCAGTAGCAAAACAGGTATGAGACCTGATGATTTAATGCGTTATAGTCAGTTTATTCAGCAGCTAGGAGAGGCGATTAATCAGCAAGAGCGTGCCGTTGAGCAGCTAACTGAACAATTGCTAAAGCTGCGGCAACACTGGCACGGACAACATTTACGTCGCCGAGCCATCGAAGATTTAATCGTTCGGTTGAGAAAAGGCGAAGATGCGCTCGCCGAGCGACAACTGCAAAAACAGTTGGACGATATGGCTCAGGCTTCAGGTAGGAAGCCCTTATAACAGGCACATATTCCACATGTTAGACCTATTGTTTATCCACAAAATGGTCTATTCTAGCTTTTGCTACTCACTGAAAATATAAGAAAAAGTGGTAGATCGTCATGGGGCAACCCAACCAAGGAACTTCCTAGTGAAACAATAAAGGGGCAGGTTATGACTGTAACGTCTACATTATCTGGAGATGGCTCGGAACTGCAGGTAGTCATTAAAGGGCGTTTTGATTTTAGCTCACACCAAGACTTTCGTGGCACCTATGAAAACCTTCCCCAAAAACCCAGCCGATACATCATTGATATGCAGGATACGGCTTATTTGGACAGCTCGGCGTTAGGGATGCTGTTGCTATTGAGGGACTACGCGGGCGGGGACAATTCAGACATCCAGATCATTAACACCAGTGCTGATGTTAAGCGCATATTAACCATTTCCAATTTTGAACAGCTGTTTAGTATCAGCTAGGCGCTAGTTCATGTTAGACGACAGCGCCATTACTGTACTGGTCGCTGATGATACTGACACAGATCGGTTGATTCTGGAGGCTATCGTTCGCAAAGAAGGCCATAACGTTATCAGCGTTCGTGATGGCCGCGAAGCAGTGGAAGAGTTTGAAAAGTGCCGACCAGACATAGTCCTGCTGGATGCACTCATGCCAGAACTGGATGGTTTTGAGGCGGCTAAACAAATCAAGGCGCTCGCCGGAGAAGAGCTGATTCCCATCATTTTTTTGACCTCGCTGACAGATACCCCATCGCTGGTGAAGTGTCTTGAAGCGGGTGGAGATGACTTTCTCTCAAAGCCCTATAACCGAGTGATCTTGCAAGCCAAGATACGGGCTTTCTACCGTATGCGCACCATGAATCGGACCATGCTCGAGCAGCGCGACCAGATCGCTCGCCACAATGAGCATTTTTTACAGGAGCAAACGGTTGCTAAGCAGGTGTTCGACAATATCACCAGCGGTGGAAATTTAAACAGTTCGTGCCTGCGTTATTTTATGTCGCCTTTGGCGGTTTTCAACGGTGATGTCATGGTAGCGGCAAGTACACCGGCCGGAAATTTAATGGTGTTGTTAGGGGATTTTACCGGTCACGGTTTACCAGCTGCCATTGGCGCTATGCCGCTGGCGACTACTTTTTACGGCATGGTCGGTAAAGGGTATTCCATGTCGGATATTCTGGCGGAAATAAACGGTAAGCTAAAAAGTATTTTGCCGGTGGGCTTGTTTTGCTGCGCCACGATGGTCGATGTGAATTTCCGCAAAAATACTGTTCGGGTTTGGAATGGTGGGCTGCCCGCTGCCTACATTTACCGCTTGGGTGGTTCTATCGAACAAGTTAAATCCAACCATTTACCGTTGGGCATATTAGCAACTAAAGACTTTAAAGCTGACGCGGCGCTTTTTCAGTTGCATGAGGGAGAACGTTTATACCTTTGGTCTGATGGAATTCATGAATCCAGAAACTCTGACGGTGAAATGTTTGGCGAAGAGCGAATTTTGGCGGCATTCGCTCGTAATGAATCTCGACAGTGCATGTTTGATGAGTTGTTGGCCAAAGTTAAAGGTTTTGTGGGCGAGGGGGAAAAAAGTGATGACGTATCACTCATTGAGATACTGATGGCACCCTCTGATATTAAGCCAATCGGTCCGACCTCTTCAGCTCACGAGCCGTCGCGATTAGCTGAGTGGAGTTTACTGTTTGAAGTAAAACCGTCGAGTTTCGCAATTTTCGATCCACTGCCGATGTTGCTCAGCGTGTTGCTTGAAGTGCCAGGCTTACGTAATCACAGTGGGACACTGTATACCGTGCTTTCCGAGCTTTACAGTAATGCGTTAGAGCATGGGGTCTTACAGCTTGACTCCACAATGAAAGCAGACCCTCAGGGGTTTGACCGTTACTATCAGTTGCGAAAATCTCGAACGGAGGAGGTAAAAGAAGGCTATATTCGAATTACGCTCGCACACCAAACTTTTGCTGAAGGTGGGTGTCTGCAAGTTACGGTGGAGGATAGCGGTCCGGGTTTCGATGTCGACCGCTTGAAACCTGAAGTGAGCAATGATTACAGTGGACGCGGCCTAACGCTGGTAGAGTCTCTATGTGACAGTCTTGAATATCATAAGCCGGGCAATCGAGTGTGTGCCACCTACCGCTGGCGCATGGACGATTAGGCTTTAAATCGTAAACAGGAGGTTACCCTTGTCTAGCTCTCAGCTTATTGACCATGACGCCCTGGCAGCGCTGCGCGAGGTAATGGACGAGGATTTTATTCAGCTGATTGAAACCTTTGTCAGTGATTCACACGCTAAAATAAATACCATGCAGCGAGCGTTAGCCGCCGGACAGAGCGACGAGCTTAGACGCGCCGCACACAGCTTGAAAGGCAGCTCTTCCAATATTGGCGCATCGGGGTTAATGAACACCTGCAGGCAAATAGAAGAGCGCGCTGCCGCCTCCGAGTTGCGGGGCTTAGAGCATTTACTGGTCGATTTACAAAGCGAATTTTCGCAAGTGAAACAACAGCTGGAAATTTACTGTTAACCTCTTTGGCATCGCTTTTGCTGATTACTCCTTAGTACCTCAATAAACCTCTGCCGGCGGCTAAGTGTTGCCGCTTTGATACAGGAGTGATCGGATAATGGCCGATACCACACTGCTTAATGCCCTTTCACCCCGCCCAAGTGCCGGGCTTAAAACAGAGCCTGGCAACCAGCGCGATGGTTCTGCCGATCCCTTTTCCAGCGTTTTAAATACGGTTCATCAGAGTAAGTCTTCTAAACAGGGCGAGATACGGCGCGATTTACCCCAGCGCAACGCCCAGACGGAATCGACGAGAAACGACAGGAAGGCTGCTCAGTCTCAGCCGTCCAGTGAGGCCTCAGGCGCTCAAAAGCTCGATGGAGGCTCTGGTGCGCCTTCAAACGACAAAGCGGGTGCAGCGCCTGCCGCTAATGACGATGAATCAGGCATCCCTCTTACCGATGAGCAGCGCGAGGCGTTTGAATCCTTGCCCCAAGAACAGCAAGATGAACTGAAAGCGCTGGCTCCCGAGCGCATGGCCGACATACTGCAAATGATGGTGGCCCAGCAGCAGAGTTCCTCTGCGATGGCCCCAGAAGTGGACGCCATTCTTGCGGATTTGTCCGATGCCGATCTTGAGCGTTTACAAGGCATCCTGAACGATCTGGCTCGCGTGTTTGGGGCGGAGGGCTCACTCGAGGACAAGTTGTCGCAGGCGCAACAGATTATCGATGAGCAGCTTAACGGCTCGCCATTAGCCGGTATTTTAACTCAGCAGCTCGGTGATATTGTGGCCAGTTCTGACAAGTCTGGCGCCGAGGCTCTGGCCCAGTGGTTGGCCGGTGCTCAATTGGTCGTGGCGCAGCAGAGCAGCGCTCAGCATCAAAACAAACCTCTGGCGACATCAACATCATTTACTGGCAGTTCAGCGGATATCGCCAGCGGTGCCGACAATCTTGTCAAGCTAACCACAATCGAACAGACGCCGGAAGGGCTGGATTTGGCGTTAGAGTCAGGCAAACTTCTGGAGGCCGCTAAAGTTGCAGACACCGGCAAGTTTAGCGAAGTGGCCAAACTGCATAATTTATTTTCCGCCCGCGGCAACGAGGAGGGTGTTATTTCAACCACTAATGCATCCGCGCTGTTAACCTCCGCGCAAAAACTGGCCGCCAGCAGCGAACAGGCGCCGGTGCTGCAAAGCCAATTAGGTACTCGTTTTGGTACGGGTGCCTGGGGCGATGCGGTAGGGCAAAAAATTCTGTGGATGGCAAAGCAAAATATCACCACCGCTGAGCTTCGCCTAGACCCTCCGGACCTGGGCCCGATGCAAGTAAGGGTCAGTGTGCAAAATGATCAGGCCCAGATCACTTTTACCAGCCAGCAGACAGTGGTTCGAGAAGCGCTGGATCAAAACGCCTTCAGATTGCGCGAAATGCTTGCCGAGCAGGGAATGACACAAGTTGACGTCAATGTGTCTGGCCAGGGGCAGCAGGGTGGTGAGAATGGATCGAGGGAGGCGGAGGGTGGTTCAGAGCCTGCCTTAGCGTCCGCTGATATTGAGGAGCCCGGCGAACCGTCAGTGCTCAATTCGTCGGTGGTTCGACTGATTGATCAATATGCCTAGTCAGACGTGTGCTCTAGAAAGAGCAGCCTAGCAATTCTTTTGGCCCCGCATGCATCGCCATCGCAGCTTGGCTGATGCTAGAGCGCGGACCTCGCAACAAATGCTATAAAAGCCCTCTCCGTAAGTGGGGGCTTTTATGTTTTCTTGCTTTTCTTACTCAGTGGCACTCCATTCTTAGTGTCTAATTGTCCCGCTCGCTTGCCTCGGCTACACTCTGCCCATGCCAATGGCACGAGCTTTGCTGTTGGGTATCAAAAAGCCTAAATGCGCGTAAGAGTGACGGATAATTGACATGGCGGAAAATGAGCAGGAAGAACAGCAGGCCGAAAACGGCGGTGAGCAGGAGCAGCCGAAGAAGAAAAAGAAGTGGCTGATACTGGGATTAATTTTACTCTTGCTTGTGGGCTTGTCCGTTGCTGCAACACTCTACTTTCTCGGCTTTTTTAGCGAGCCCGAAACCGAAGAAGTGGTGGCCGAAGAAACTCCTGTAGAGGTGCAGGCAGCCATTTACTACCCACTCAAGCCAGAGTTTATTACTAACTTCGAGGTTAGGGGGCGTCAACGTTTTATGCAGGTGGAAATGACGCTGATGCTTCGTGAGAACGATGTGGTTCCTGCTTTAGAGTTACACATGCCAGCGATTCGCAACGCCTTAGTTATGCTCGTTCGGGGGCAGAGCTATGAAGCATTACAAACCCCAGAGGGCAAAGAGCTGTTACGCCAGCAAGCGCTGTTTGAAATTCAGGACGTGCTGCAACAAGAGATTGGCAAGCCGGGTATAGAGCAGGTGTTATTTACTAATTTAGTGCTGCAATAGGGGCGGGTTCTGTGCAGGATTTATTAACACAAGATGAAATTGATGCGCTCTTACATGGTGTTGACGAGGGCGATATCGATACCGAGTCGGATCAGGATCCGGGTGCGGTTAAGTCCTACGATCTAACGAGCCAAGATCGTATTGTTCGAGGTCGTATGCCGACCTTGGAAATGATTAACGAGCGGTTTGCACGCTATACGCGTATCAGCATGTTTAACATGCTACGCCGTACCGCCGATGTTTCGGTGGGCGGCATTCAAATTCAAAAGTTTGGTGAGTATGTGCATACCCTGTATGTGCCGACCAGTTTAAATATGGTGAAGTTCAGACCGCTGCGCGGTACGGCTTTAATCATTTTAGACGCTCGCTTGGTGTTTAAGTTGGTGGACAACTTTTTTGGTGGCGATGGCCGGCACGCCAAGATCGAAGGCCGTGAATTCACCCCGACTGAGCTGCGTGTGGTACAGATGGTATTGAATCAGGTATTCGTCGATCTTGGCGAGGCCTGGAAGGCTGTCATGCCTATTGAGTTTGAGTACATCAATTCAGAGGTGAACCCGTCTCTGGCTAATATTGTTAGCCCCAGTGAGGTTGTTGTCGTCAGCACCTTTCATATCGAACTTGACGGGGGCGGTGGTGATTTACATCTGACCATACCGTATTCCATGATTGAGCCCATTCGTGAAGTGTTGGATGCGGGTTTGCAAAGCGACAGCGACGAACAGGATGAGCGCTGGGTGAAAGCGTTGCGCGAAGATGTGTTGAGCGCACAAGTCGATCTTGAGTGTGAAATCGCCAACCGAGAGATTCCTTTACGCGACATTGTTGATTTGGACGTAGGCGATATTATTCCGATCGAATTTCCCGACCACCATGTACTTACGGCCAATGGGGTACCCGTTTTTAGAACCCAGCTGGGGCAACACAAAGGCAATCTCGCGTTGAAAATTAACGATTTTATTGATCACAGTAGCGCTTATAACATTACCGCTGCTGAAGGAGGCAAGCATGGCAAATGATGATATTGATAACAACACAGACCCCGAGTTGGATCAGGATGCCATGGCCGATGAATGGGCTGCAGCAATGCAGGAACAAGAAACGGTTGATGAAGCTCAGGACCAGGGCGATACGGACATGGCAAGCGCTATGGCGCTTAATGAGTTAGAAAACGAAGGCTCACCGCGAGAAGTCGGACCCGAGCTGGATTTAATTTTAGATATTCCTGTGTCCATTTCGATGGAAGTTGGCAGTACTTCAATTACCATTCGCAACCTGTTACAGCTCAATCAGGGCTCTGTCATAGAGCTTGATCGCCTGGCAGGTGAGCCTTTGGATGTTAAAGTGAATGGAACCTTGATCGCCCACGGAGAAGTGGTGGTGGTCAACGAGAAGTTTGGCATCCGGATGACGGATGTTATCAGTCCGTCTGAACGCATTAAGAAATTGCGCTAAATGTTGTTATTGCTAACCACGGCTGCAGCGGCGAGTGAACCTGTTCAAGTTAAAGCCGGTGGTGCCGCACAGTTGTTCTCGGTTTTCTTGGGGCTGGCAGCGGTAATTGCGCTGATCTTTATTCTCGCCTGGTTGGTAAAGCGTACAGGCGGCGGGTGGGTGAAATCCCAGCATTTGAAGGTTGTCGCCAGCGTTGCACTCGGTACCCGCGAAAGGCTGATCTTAGTGGATGCTGGAGGCACGCAACTATTGCTTGGCGTCACCGCGCACTCGATTAACCAGCTGCATGTGTTTGCCGAACCTATTGTTTCGGACGATGAGGCATCTTCACCTGATTTCGCCGCAAAGTTAGCCGAATTTTTGCCGCAAAAACGAGAAAAAAATAATGACGCGGGTCACTGAAAAACGAAGCAACATCACAGCTTTTTTAACGGTTTTGACCCTGTTCCTACTGGTGTTTACGCACCCGGTATCCGCCCAAAACGCTACTGAAACAGCGCCCAGTGGCTTGGCAGAATCTGTAGAGCAGGGTGCTTTGCCGGCTATTCCTGGACTGCCCGCGCTTACGGTGTCTACCAATGCCGACGGCGAGCAGGAGTACACGGTAACCCTGCAAATTCTTGCCATCATGACCATGCTGACATTCTTGCCAGCCTTGCTCATGATGATGACCTCTTTTACCCGCATCATTATTGTTTTTGCTATTTTACGCCAGGCTTTGGGCCTGCAGCAGTCGCCGTCAAACCAGATATTGATCGGTTTATCGCTGTTTTTAACGCTGTTTATTATGAAACCGGTGCTGGAGGAGGTGAACGCCAATGCCCTGCAACCCTACATCGCCAGTGAAATATCAGCGCAGCAAGCACTGGCGGAGGCGTCGCGGCCGTTTCACGAGTTTATGCTGGCGCAGACGCGTGAAAGTGATATAGCGTTGTTTGTCGGCATCGCCGGTAACGAGCAGATTCAATCCCCTGAAGAGACGCCATTTTCGATTTTAGTGCCCGCGTTTGTAACCAGCGAATTAAAAACGGCGTTTCAAATCGGCTTTATTATTTTTATACCGTTTTTGGTGATTGATATTGTGGTGGCCAGTGTGTTGATGGCCATGGGGATGATGATGCTGTCACCCTTGATTGTATCCTTGCCGTTTAAAATTATGCTGTTTGTGCTCGTGGACGGCTGGGCGATGATAATTGGCACCTTGGCGGCAAGCTTCGGAGTTTAACAATGACCCCAGAGATTGCACTCAGCTTATTCGCCGAAGGGATTTACCTAACCGTGGTGATGGTGTTGGTCATCGTTGGGCCAAGTCTTGCCGTGGGTTTGGTGGTGAGTATGTTCCAAGCGGCCACACAAATTAATGAGCAAACCCTCAGTTTTTTGCCTCGCTTAATCGTCATGTTGATCACGATTATGATTGCCGGGCCCTGGATGGTCTCTGAGTTGATGGACTTTTTTGATCGACTGTTCAACAGCATTCCCGGATTAATCGGCTAATGGAAACGCTGGCGCTTTCAGACGACCAGCTTATGCGTTTTCTTGCGCAGTACCTGTGGCCGCTTTTTCGTATTGCTGCGCTGTTTATGGCAGCGCCGGTCATAGGTGCAAGAACGGTTACCGCTCGTGTTCGTGTCTTGCTTGCCTTGTTTATCACCCTGTTAGTGGCGCCAATGCTGCCCGAGCCGCCGGCTGTTGATTTTTTAAGCCTGGATGCGCTCATGATTATCGTTACTGAGGTAGTCATTGGTTTAGCTTTGGGCTTTGCTTTTCAGGTCGCTATGCATATTTTTGTTTTGTCGGGGCAGCTGGTAGCGATGAAAATGGGGCTTGGCTTTGCCTCTATGAACGATCCTTCCAACGGCATTTCGGTCACCGTGCTGTCGCAGTTTTATTTATTGCTTTCCACCGTTTTGTTTTTGATTTTTGACGGTCATTTATTAATCATCAATTTAATTGTGGCCAGTTTTACCAGTATGCCCATGGGAAGTGAAGGGCTCGGTGCGGCGGAGTTTATTCAAATCGCCAGTATGGGAAGCTGGATGTTCAGTGCGGCGTTGGTGTTTGTATTACCGCTTTTTACGGCGCTGCTCGTCATCAATATGGCGTTTGGTGTAATGAACCGTTCCGCACCGCAAATTAATGTATTTACCGTGGGTTTTCCCATCACTCTGATTTTTGGCTTGTTCTTTATGTGGGTCAGCCTTGTGGCTTTTTTGCCCTATTTTGAGCAGGTTTTTGCCGATATGTCATCCATTGGTCGTTTACTGATGAGGTTGAATTAGTGGCAGAGGGCGGTGATAGCAGTCAGGAAAAAACGGAAGAACCCAGTGCGCGAAAGCTCGAAAAGGCCCGTGAAGACGGCCAGATACCCCGTTCGCGCGACCTGACCACTACCTTTATTTTACTGGCCGGTGCGATTGGATTAACCGTATTTGCACAAACCATCGGCAGTGCAATGGCGGGCTTGTCGGTCAATAACTTTACCTTGTCGCGAACTGAGGCCTTTGATACCGAGGCGATGTTCGCGCATTTGGTCAGCTCGTTCTACGACGGACTAATGGCGTTGGTGCCTTTAATGGTGCTGCTGTTACTTGCCTCTATTATTGGACCTATTGCCCTTGGCGGGTGGCTGTTAAGCGCCAAAGCTATGGCGCCCAAGGCGAGCCGGATGAATCCGATTGCCGGCCTGAAAAGAATGTTTTCGGTGAAGGCCTTAATAGAGCTGGCCAAGTCGGTTGCCAAGGTTGCTATTGTAATGATTGTAGCGATAGCCGCATTGCTGTTTTGGCAGCAGGATATGTTGCAGCTGGCGGCCCAGGAAACGGAAGTGGGCGTTATACAGTCTTTGCAAATCAGCGCCTATGCGACCATTGCTATGGCCGCTGTTACCGTCTTGGTTGCGGCGATTGATGTGCCTTTTCAGATATGGGACCACATCAAAAAGTTAAAAATGTCGCATCAGGAATTAAAGGACGAGCACAAAGATACTGAGGGTAAGCCCGAGGTGAAAGGGCGTATTCGTCAGTTACAGCGGGAAATGGCCCAGCGGCGGATGATGTCGCAGGTGCCGGAGGCGGATGTGGTCATTACCAACCCGACGCATTACTCGGTGGCTTTGAAGTATGACCCGGAAAATATGGGCACGCCGATCCTATTGGCCAAAGGGGTGGACCATACGGCACTCAAAATTCGCGAAATAGCCGGCGCGCACAAAATCGAAGTGATTCAGTCGCCGATGCTCGCGCGTTCCATCTACCACACTACAGACATCGACGAAGAAATTCCGGCAGGCCTGTATATGGCCGTCGCGCAAGTGCTCGCCTATGTGTTTGGCCTGCGTAACTATCGGCGCGGGCAGGGCGAAAGACCGGTTTATCCGCGCAATATCTCCGTTCCTCGAGATTTACAGTTTGATTAATGATCACCGATAAAAATTAACACCACGTAAAGCTCTTTTGGGTACGCTTTTTGCCATAGTCAGCGGTAACACCGCAAAGCGTCAAAAAAACGTATATCTATGGCATTTTCTTTCGGGCAAATTAATAAATCCAACAGCAAAGCAGCACTTTTGCAGCTAAAGGGCTTGGGGCAGGGGAATATTGGTATTCCCATTCTGCTGATTATGCTGTTGGGGATGATGATTCTGCCCATGCCAGCCTTTATGCTGGATGCCTTTTTTACCTTCAATATTGCCTTATCCATCGTGGTGTTGTTGGTCGGCGTTTACGCACTTCGCCCATTGGATTTTGCGGCTTTTCCCACCATTTTGCTTGTAGCAACCCTACTGCGCCTTGCTCTTAATGTGGCCTCCACCCGCGTTGTTCTGCTGAACGGCCACGAAGGTGGTGATGCCGCAGGTAAAGTGATTCAGGCATTTGGTGAAGTGGTTATTGGCGGAAACTACGCTGTCGGTCTGGTTGTGTTTCTGATACTGATGATCATCAACTTTGTGGTGGTGACAAAGGGTGCGGGCCGGATTTCCGAGGTGAGCGCGCGCTTTACCTTGGACGCTATGCCCGGTAAGCAGATGGCGATTGACGCCGATTTGAACGCTGGGTTAATTGATCAGGAAGAAGCGCGCCGTCGCCGTGAAGACGTCGCCAGCGAGGCAGATTTTTACGGTGCGATGGACGGTGCCAGTAAGTTTGTGCGCGGTGATGCAATTGCCGGCATTTTGATTTTGGCGATCAATATCATCGGCGGGCTGGGCGTGGGCATGGTGCAGCATAATCTCGAGTTTAGCGATGCCCTGGAGAAATACATCTTGCTTACCATTGGTGATGGCCTGGTTGCGCAAATCCCGTCGCTGATGCTTTCTACCGCTACCGCTATTTTGGTGACTCGAGTTAACAGCTCGCAGGACATGCGCTCGCAGGTGATGTCGCAGATGTTCGACTCGCCAAAGGCTTTAAGCATCGCTGCGGGCATGCTCTTTATTATGGGTGTGATTCCCGGCATGCCCCATATAGCCTTTTTGGGCTTGGCGATCTTATGCGCGGCGCTTGCTTACTACATTTATTGGCGCAAGCAACAGCCTGAAGCGGTTGAGGATGATTACTTTCCGAGTGGCGGTGCTGCACGAGCCGCTCCAGCTGGCCCTGCGCCAGCGTCCCCAGGGGGGGCTCCTCAGTCGCCTGCGGCCTTACCTCCCAGTGAAAATGTTGAACTCAATTGGGATGATGTTCAACCAGTGGATGTGATCGGCTTGGAAGTTGGTTATCGTTTGATTCCCATGGTAGATAAGTCGCAAGGCGGCGCGTTGCTCGGCAGAATTAAAGGGGTGCGCAAAAAGCTCTCTCAAGAGATGGGTTTTTTGATTCCTACCGTGCACATTCGCGATAACCTGGAACTGGTCCCCAATGGCTATCGAATCAGCTTAATGGGGGTTACCGCCGCTGAGGCGGAGGTTCACCCAGATCGCGAACTGGCCATTAACCCGGGGCAGGTGTTCGGAGATTTGGACGGAATCAAAACCAAAGACCCCGCCTTTGGCCTGGATGCAATTTGGATTAATGCCAGTCAAAAAGAGCAGGCGCAAACCTTGGGTTACACCGTCGTCGACGCCAGCACCGTGGTTGCCACTCACCTCAACCAAATACTGCACCAGCATGTCCACGAATTGATCGGCCACGAAGACGTCCAAAAGCTGTTGGATATGCTCGCTAAAACCTCTCCTAAGTTGGTGGAAGAGCTGGTTCCCAATACCGTCAACCTCAATACATTGTTGCGTGTACTGCAGAACCTACTGCGAGAAAAAGTGGCGGTTCGTGATATCCGGAGTATCGCCGAAGCTTTGGCGGGGCAGTCCGGTAAGAGTCAAGATCCCGCCGCTCTGACGGCTATAGCCCGCGTGGCTCTTGCAAGGCAAATCGTTCAAAGCATCAATGGTACCGCGGCTGAACTGCCTGTTGTTACCTTAAACCCCCAGTTGGAACAGTTGTTGCTGAGTACCGTTCAGCAAGCTCAAAAAGCTGGCGCCGACGACAGCGCTTTCGTTGAGCCAGCTCTGGCAGAAAAGCTGCAGCGCTCATTGGCCGCGGCAGGGCAAAAGCAGGAAATGGCAGGTAAGCCACAGGTATTACTGGTAGCAGCGCCACTGCGACAGATGATGGTTCGTTTTTGTCGCCACAGTGTGCCGGATATGCACGTACTGGCATATACCGAAGTGCCAGACAACAAACAGATTACGATTGATGCATCGGTCAGTGCCGATGGCTAGGCGGGAGATAACACATGCAGGTTAAACGCTTTGTTGCCAAAGATATGCGCAGGGCTCTGGAGATGGTACGCCAAGCTCTTGGCGAGGACGCTATTATCCATTCCAGCCGTCGTGTGAAAGAGGGGGTGGAGCTTTTAACGAGTGTGGCCGGATCAGAACCGGTGGCTGCAGAACCCGCGGAAATGTCGCAGCCCTCCCCAGTCGAAACGGAGGTTAGCTCCAGTGTTTCGAAAAGTGGTCGAGAAATTGCCGCCGATATCGAACTGGCAAGCCAGCGGCTTGCCGCCAAAGAGTTAGCTGATGCATCCGCAGATGAGTACCTGCGTAAAAATCAGGTAGTCAATGCGGGGATTCGTGTCAATACAGCGCGCCAGAGGCCCATCACACCTTCACATAACATCGATGTAGCCAGCCAGAGTGCGGCAGAGCGGTACGGCCTGCTGCCACAAGAACCGCAAACCACCTCTGGCGATGAGATTGAGTTGCTGCATGAAGAAATTGCGCAAATGCGTTCACTGCTGGAAGAGCAGTTAAAGCGATTAAGTGGGACTCACACAGCGCCGGCTAACCGGCAAACCAGTGCCTTAAGTCAACGGTTAGAGCGCTTAGGGTTCAGCGGTAATTTTATCAATGAAATATTGGAGCGCCCATTGCGCCAACAGTTGTTGGCTAAAGCGTGGCCCGAAACTATGGCGCGCGTTGCGCACACCATCCCTGTTGTCGACGACGATATTACGGCTAACGGGGGGGTGTTTGCTTTAGTGGGCCCGACAGGTGCTGGTAAAACTACAACCGTAGCGAAGCTTGCTGCGCGTTATGTGATGCAGCACGGCGCTGATCAGGTGGCATTGATCACCAGTGATACCCTGCGACTGGGTGGCCAGGATCAACTGCGATCTATAGCCCGTATTCTTCAGGTGCCGCTGCGGTTAGTTGATGAAAACAACAGCCTTTCTACCGTCCTACGAAGTGTGCGAAATTGTTCTTTAGTGTTAATTGATACGGCGGGACTACGCGCTGGCGACCCTGACTTAAAAGCGCAGATGGAGCCTCTTGCCAACATCAGCCGTGTGCAAAGTCTGCTGGTGATGCCTGCTAATAGTCAGGCTCAGGTTTTAAAAGCGGCGATGCATTCTTACCAGGCCGCTGATCTAAAAGCCTGTATCATTACCAAGCTGGATGAGGCCGCCAGTTTAGGAGAAGCCTTGGAGTGTACGATGCAAGCTGGGCTGCCAATAGCCTATACTTGCGATGGCCAGGATGTACCTGATGATATTGATTTAGCTCGTGGTCACAAATTGATCGCCAAGGCGGTCCAGTTGGCACAGCAGGTGTCTGATCGACAGGCAGTGAGCGGATAAAGTTAATTTTGGCCTATTGTTGGTACAGCATAGGCGTCTAAGAGAGTAAAAGAATGAGTCAAAATCGCCCCGTACAGGTAATTGCAGTCTCTGGAGGTAAAGGGGGGGTAGGTAAAAGCAATATTTCGGTAAATCTCAGTATTGCTCTGGCTAATATGCGTCGTCGCGTGGTGCTAATGGATGCAGATTTGGGGTTGGCCAATATCGATGTGCTTCTTGGGCTCTCGCCTAAACATACCCTGGCGGATGTGTTGGCTGGAAAGTGTTCGCTACCTGAAATTCTGATGGCTGGCCCGGGCGGAATTAAAATTGTGCCTGCAGCTTCCGGTGTACAGCGGATGGCCGAGTTAAGTTCGCAAGAGCACGCAGGCGTGATCAGTGCTTTTAGCGATTTAAGTGATCAAGTTGATGTATTAGTTATAGACACAGCCGCGGGCATCTCAGACACCGTGCTCAGTTTTGTCCGTGCAGCCAATGAAACCTTGGTTGTAGTGTGCGATGAGCCATCTTCCATAACGGACGCTTACGCACTGATCAAACTGTTAAATAAAGAATATGACCTGCAACGCTTTCGGGTTGTCGCGAATATGACCCGCACCAGCGGGGAAGGTCAATTAATGTTCAATAAACTTAACTCCGTCTGTGAGCGCTTTTTAGATGTGGCTCTACAGTATGTAGGTCAAATTCCTTTTGATGAAAATGTACGACATGCGGTGCAGCGTCAAAAGGCCTTATTGGACTTTGCACCTAACTGTAAAGCCTCTTTGGCACTGCGCGAGCTGGCAAAAAAAGTTGACAATTGGCCGTTACCTTCGGCCCCTTCAGGTAAGCTAGAGTTTTTTGTGGAGCGATTACTGCAGGCGGCCGGATCGGAGTATTAACAGTGAACGTGGCAAGTGGGCTAGCTATGTACAGTGAAGCACGAGCGCAGGGCAGTGATATACAGGTCGAAGAGTACGCTGACCTCGTTAAACGTATTGCTCATCATATGATGTTAAGAATGCCGGCAAGTGTTCAGGTAGATGATCTAATTCAAGCCGGAATGATAGGGCTTATTGAAGCCTCACAAAAATATGATGGCTCTAAAGGGGCCAGCTTTGAAACTTATGCAGGCATCCGAATTCGAGGGGCTATAGTAGATGAAATGCGCCGCGGTGATTGGGCGCCAAGGTCTGTGCACCGCAATGCACGCCGAGTCAGTGACGCTATTGCCCGGGTAGAGGCTCGAGAAGGCCGTGACGCTGAAGACGCTGAAGTCGCCAATGAGCTGGGGGTAGATCTTGATGAATATCATGCGATGTTGCGTGATACTAATTCAAGCCGCCTGTTTAGCTATGAAGAAACGTTCGCCGACGACGCCAGTGCCACACTTGTAGGGGAGGGTGGCGAATTTATCAATCCTCAGGATGGTTTTGCCCGAGACAGCTTGAAAAAATCACTGGCGCAGGCTATTGGCCAGCTTCCAGAAAGAGAGAAAATGGTGTTGGCTCTTTATTATGATGAAGAGCTTAACTTAAAAGAAATTGGTCAAATATTAGGCGTTAGCGAGTCTCGCGTGAGTCAAATACACTCTCAGGCCGCCGGTCGCTTAAGGGCCAGAATGGTCGATTGGCGCTCAGAAGATTGACCGCTACGCTAAATCCCAGTACTTTTCAGCCGATAACACTGTTTAGCGGAAAATTGTGCCATGAGACACAAGGTCAACGTGGCAAAACTCTAGACTTATTACTAACGCAACTTCCCGCCTGGGTTAGATGGAGGCAGCATTGGACAAGAATATGAAAATTCTCATTGTCGATGACTTTTCGACAATGCGACGAATTATAAAGAACTTGTTACGAGATTTAGGATTTACCAACACACACGAAGCAGACGATGGCGTTACAGCATTGCCAATGCTGAAAAGCGGTGGTTTTGACTTCTTGGTGACCGATTGGAATATGCCGGGCATGAGCGGTATTGACCTCCTCAAAGCGGTGCGTGCCGATGAGAAGCTCGCTTCTCTACCGGTTTTGATGGTCACTGCTGAAGCTAAAAGAGACCAGATCGTTGAGGCCGCCCAAGCTGGAGTTAATGGTTATGTGGTTAAACCGTTTACCGCGGCTGCTCTGAAAGAGAAAATTGAAAAAATATTCGAACGGGTAGGTTGATCCAACCATAACAACAAGGCACTGCCATGACTTCTGAGATTCAAGAGCACGACAACAGCCTGTTCGTCCAAGAGCTGCAAGAAAGTGCCAGTTTGCTGGTAGAAAAACTGCAAGATAATAATTTTGATGAGGCATCCAAGTTAATACAGGCGATTATGGAGTCTCGTGATAAGCATTTATATCAGTCGGTAGGGCGTCTGACTCGCGGGCTTCACAATGCCATCGTTAACTTCAATGTTGATGGAGATTTAAGCAAAGAACCGCCCGATATAGAGCGATCAGAAATTCGTGATGCGACGGATAGGCTGAAATATGTAATCGAACTCACTCAAAAAGCTGCCGACAAAACCATGGATATGGTAGAGGAGGCCGCTCCAATTGCGATGAATTTGGGGCAAGAGGCCAACTCTCTGCGGACCGAGTGGACACGTTTACGAAGTGGCGAAATGAGCGCGGACGAGTTTCGCAGCCTCTACACCCGTATGGATGACTTTCTCGGTCAAATGGAAAGTGGCACCGAACGTCTGGGACATAATCTACAGGAAATTATTCTTGAGCAGGGGTTTCAGGATCTTACTGGCCAAGTGTTAAAGCGTGTAATGGGGCTGATTGAAGAGGTAGAGCAAGACCTTGTCAGCCTTGTCCGAATCGCGGGGCAAGTAGAAGAAATTACAGGTTTGAACTTTGAGGCCGATACAGAGGGAAACACTAAGGTTGTCGATAATAAGAGAAATGGTGAAGGCCCACAAATTAACGCTGATAAAGCCGATGTGGTCTCCAACCAGGATGAAGTAGACGATTTGCTCTCCAGTCTCGGGTTTTAGAGGAATAGTACATGGGTTTCGGTGATGACGAAGATATTCTCCAGGACTTTTTGGTGGAGGCTGGAGAGATTCTGGAAAACCTCTCCGAGCAATTGGTGGAGCTGGAACGCCGTCCTGACGATAAAGACCTGTTGAATGCGATTTTTAGAGGTTTTCATACCGTAAAAGGTGGTGCGGGTTTTCTGCAGTTAACGGCCATGGTTGAATGCTGCCATGTGACCGAAAACCTCTTTGACATACTCCGTAATGGTAAGCGTCAGGTAACGCCAGAGTTAATGGATGTTGTGCTTCAAGCGCTGGACGTGGTTAATCAGCAGTTTGACCAAGTGTCTCATCGTGAACCACTTTCCCCTCCTGCCCCAGAGCTTATTCACACCTTAGAACGATTAGTGGCCTGTGAAGATTTGCAGTCTTCCGAACCTGAAGCCGTTTTATCTGAAGCGGTTGCCAGCGAGGAGTTACCCGCTGAGTCAAGCTCAGATTCAACGGTTCGCGGCGGAAGCGACATTACGGATCAAGAGTTTAACGAACTGCTTGATGCGTTGTCCCCGTCAGGCGCCTCGTCTGAGGCAGAGAGTTCGAATTCGGGTGATGATATCTCCGAAGATGAGTTTGAAGCTCTTCTGGATCAACTTCATGGCCAAGGTAAGGCGCCCGGCACAGGCAATGATTCCGGCGGCACTGCAGCCAGTTCTAGTGACGACATCAGCGATGATGAATTTGAGGCTCTATTGGATGAGCTGCACGGTGCAGGAAAAGGGCCTGCTGGTCAGGTGCAAGCAAAAGCCTCTGCCGCTGAGTCAAAGCCTGAACCCCCAGCCGCTAAAAACGATATTTCAGATGATGAATTTGAAGCTCTGTTGGATCAGCTTCATGGTAAAGGCAAGGGGCCTTCAGGACATGACGCTAATGGCGAGCCTCAACAAGCCGCAGCTTCGGCCGGGGCGGTAAAAGCTCAACCCAAGCCAGAAACAGACAAAAAGAGCAATGAACCTGTTCAGGCGCCTGGCCCGGCGGCAACTAAGCCCCGGAGCGAGCGTGAGGCAGGGCCTCAAGTAGAGACCACAGTACGGGTCGATACCCAGCGGTTGGACGAAATCATGAATATGGTGGGCGAGCTGGTGCTGGTGCGCAACCGGTTGGTTCGCCTGGGCGATAGTGCGCAAAATGAAGCGCTCAGCAAAGCGGTGTCTAATTTAGATGTCGTAACTGCCGATCTGCAGACATCTGTAATGAAAACGCGCATGCAGCCGATCAAAAAAGTGTTTGGTCGTTTTCCGCGGGTGGTGCGTGATTTGGCGCGCAACCTGAAAAAAGACATTAACCTTGAGTTGGTCGGTGAAGATACAGATTTAGATAAAAACCTTGTGGAAGCATTGGCCGACCCGCTGGTGCATTTGGTGCGCAACTCCGTTGACCATGGTATTGAGCTGCCTGAAGTTCGCGAGGCAAATGGTAAACCCCGCCAAGGTCGAGTTGTTTTGGCCGCAGAGCAAGAGGGCGATCACATATTGCTCTCAATCACCGACGACGGCGCCGGTATGGACCCAGACAAACTGCGTCGTATCGCCGTGGATAAAGGCTTGTTTGACGAGGATACAGTCCAGCGGTTATCCGACAGCGAAGCATTTGATTTGATTTTCGCTCCAGGATTTTCCACCAAAAAAGAAATCTCCGACGTTTCAGGGCGCGGCGTGGGGATGGACGTCGTCAAAACGAAAATTACTCAACTTAATGGCTCGATCGAAATTCAATCGACGATGGGTGAAGGCACAAGGTTTAATATCAAAGTACCGCTTACCCTCGCAATAATGCCCACCCTTATGATTATGCTGGCAAGCCAAACATTCGCTTTGCCATTGGTCAGTGTGAATGAAATTTTTCACATGGACCTGCGCAAGTCGCATATTGTAGATGGGCAGGAGTGTGTAGCGGTACGTGACCAAGCAATCCCCATCTTCTATTTGAAAAACTGGTTGGTGGCTGGTGAATATGTGTCAGCCAAATCCATGCAGGAAGGACACGTTGTTATTGTTTCTGTAGGAACTCGACGTGTGGGCTTTGTTGTAGATCAGTTAATTGGCCAAGAAGAAGTGGTTATTAAGCCGTTAGGTAAAATGCTGCAGGGCACACCGGGTATGGCTGGCGCCACAATAACCGGCGATGGCACTATTGCGCTTATCTTGGACGTGCCGAGCCTGTTAAAGCACTACTCGGCTGGCGCATAACCGGGCCTAGAATTTTTGGAGATTAAGCATGCCCGTACGGGTCTTAATTGTAGATGATTCGCATTTTTTTCAGACCCGTCTAAAAGAGATAATTGGTCAGAATGCGAATCTTGAAGTGGTTGGTGTCGCCAGTAATGGCCGAGAAGGTGTGGAGAAGGCCAAACAGCTAAAACCAGACATTATCACCATGGATTTTGAAATGCCTGTGATGGACGGTGTCACCGCTGTACGTCATATCATGGCCGATCATCCTACGCCAATTCTGATGTTTTCATCTTTGACTTACGAAGGTGCGAGAATAACGCTCGATGCTCTTGCTGCGGGGGCGTTAGATTTTATTCCGAAAGACTTTGCTGAGGTTTCCCGCAACTCGATAAGCCTAACGCAAAAACTGCACGAACGATTATTGACGCTGGCTCAGCAGGGGAAGGGGCAGAGCAACCAGGTAACAGTGAAGCCTGCCGAGCCTGAAATTAACTTCAACCAGACTTCTCCGTCGGTGGCACCAAGGTCAATAGCTTCTGTGTCGCGCACGGCTGTGGCTCGCTCAGCCGTTAAACCTAATGTGGTAATTATTGGCGCATCTACCGGTGGGCCCGTAGCTTTAACCGAGGTGCTCACAAAATTACCCGCTCGCTTCCCAACCCCCGTGTTGTTGGTTCAACACATGCCAGAAAACTTCACCAAAGCTTTTGCTGAACGTTTAAATAAGCAGTGTGCAATTGAGGTTAGAGAGGCAGTAGATGGCGATATACTAAGACCCGGATTAGCGCTGCTCGCTCCTGGCGGAAAACAGCTTATGCTGGATAAACGTGGCGGTGGTCAAGTCAAGGTTGTACCCGATGATGCCAGAGTTAACTATAAGCCCAGTCTGGATATCACCTTTGGCTCTGCCGCTAATGCTTATGGAAATAGAGTGCTAGGGGTTGTTTTGACCGGCATGGGGTCTGATGGCTGTAAAGGGGCAGAGTTATTAAAACAGCGCGGTGCCACTATCTGGAGCCAGGATGAGGCCAGTTGCGTCATTTACGGTATGCCAATGGCCGTTGCCCGGGCGAAGCTTACGGATAAAGTCCTACCACTGAAAGAGATCGGGCCGGCTATCGCAAAAGAGGTGCGGTGATGGACTTACTCAGCGTTGTCGGCGTTATCATAGGTTTTGCTGCCATTATTGGCGGGAATTTTATCGAGGGTGGCTCACTCTCATCGCTTCTGAACTTTCCCGCTGCATTGATCGTTTTTGGCGGTACGTTAGGTGCAGCAATGCTCCAGACGCCGCGAGATACTCTTCAGTATGCTATTTCAATGTTTTCATGGGTATTTATTCCGCCTGCTGTAGACTTTTCCGCGGGTGTAAAAAAGCTTATTGGCTGGTCGGAAGTTGCGCGTAAAGAAGGCTTGCTGGGGCTGGAGCGTGTCGCCGATGAGGAAAAAGAGGTTTTTGCACGCAAAGCACTTGAATTGATGGTTGATGGAAGCTCCCCTGATACGATTAGGCGGGTTCTTGAGGCCGATATGCTACTGCACGAGCAGCGCCAGATGGATGCTGTGCGAGTATACGAAAGCATGGGGGGCTATGCGCCAACTATTGGTATTATTGGCGCAGTTATGGGGCTTATTCATGTCATGCGTAATCTGGCGGACCCGGATCAGTTAGGCCCGGGTATTGCTGTAGCATTTGTCGCCACCATATACGGCGTAGCTTTAGCTAATTTATTTTTGTTGCCCATTGCAAATAAGCTACGGCAATGCGTAGACAGAGACATCAGGTATCACGAACTATTTATTGAAGGTAGCATGGGGGTCGCTGATGGTGAAAATCCCAAGGCTATTGAGATAAAATTAAACGGTTATCTGCGATAGTCATGCCTCGTCGCCGCTCCACAGAGTTAAAAATCAACCACGAACGCTGGCTGATTTCTTATGCTGACTTCATCACTTTGTTATTTGCTTTCTTTGTCGTCATGTACTCCATTTCTCAAATCAATGAAAGCAAATATCGTGTTCTATCTTCGACTCTCGAAGAAGCGTTTAAGCCGATACCGAAAAGGGCGTCTTCGGGTAAAACGGGGGCGAGCGCACAGTTTAGAGAGGACAATGTTTTGCCTGCAGGCGTTACATCGGCAGAGGACGCATCGGCCGTTGATCAAGGTAACTTGCCAAAGCTCGAAGATCAGTTTCGCCAGGAGTTTAAGTCTTTGTTGGATAGCCAGCTTATGGGTATCTCCAGTAATGAAATGTGGTTACAGATAGAGTTACGGGACAGCATTTTATTTCCTTCTGGCAGTGCAGAAGTAAGCGCGCAAGCGCGAAATATATTTGCCAGGGTCGCGAAGATTGTTCAACAGACCGATAACCCCGTTCAGATTGAGGGGTTTACTGATAATGTTCCTATTCAGACTTCAGAGTACCCTAGCAACTGGGAGTTATCCTCCGCGCGAGCCAGTGCTATTGTTAAGCGTATGGTCCTTGAGGGGGTAGAGCCGAATCGTCTTGCGGCGGTGGGGTATGGTGAGTTTCAGCCGGTTGCCTCTAATCAAACCGAAGAAGGCCGCGCCCAAAACCGGCGGGTGGCCATTATGATCGCCAGAAACCAGCGCGATCGTCCTACCAGCAAGTGGCGGGAGCCAGTGTCTAAAGCTTCTGAACAAAAACAAAATGTTGAAGAAACCTATCCAGCTGCCGATAGGGATATTGAAGCGGTGGAAATGGGTAATGGGAACTTGTTGTTTAGCAGTGACCCGGAATTACCACGCAGCGGTAGTGCCCAGTAAGAGTGCCATTTGAGCAGGAGTACGGCTTGAAAGTTTGGACAGTTGCGAATCAAAAAGGTGGGGTAGGTAAGACAACCACCAGCGTTGCCCTGGCAGGTCTGGCGTTAGAGCAGGGCTTGCGGGTGCTTATGCTTGATTTGGATCCCCACGGCTCTCTGACCAGCTATTTTGGCCAAGACCCCGACAGGCTGGAGAAGGGCGCCATTAACTTATTTATGGCTCGTGAAAAAATAAGTCCATCGCTAGTCAAAACCAATCTATTACCGACCCGTTATCCGGGAATGACGTTATTGCCGGCCTCCACGGCCCTTGCCACGTTGGAGCGGAAAACGGTCGGGCAAGGGGGGTTGGGGTTGGTGGTAAAGCAGTCTTTGGCCGCCGTTGAAGATGAATACGATCTGGTTTTGATCGACACTGCGCCTTTATTGGGTGTTTTGATGATTAACGCTCTAGCGTGCTGTGATGAGCTGATTATTCCTGTACAAACTGAGTTTTTGGCCCTTAAGGGCTTAGAGCGCATGGTTAACACCTTGAATATGATGTTTCGTTCAAATAAGCGCCAAGTGAGTTATCATATCGTCCCCACAATGTTCGACCGACGAACCCAGGCGTCAGTTAGTACGTTCCATACGATACGACATGATTATCCTGAGCACACATGGCCAGGGCGTATTCCAATCGATACTAAATTTCGTGATGCGAGTAAAGCGGGTATTCCTCCACACTTATATGAACCTGATAGCCGTGGTGTGGATGCGTATCGCTCCCTATATAAGTGGCTGTGTCGACTACCTGGCTCTAGGTCTATTGCTGACACTTATACGGCTGGAGGTGCTCGATGAGCTTGCAGCCAGATGACTTATTGCAAACCTACCTTGATGACTTGTTGGTTATTGATGCTTCGGAAGCTGAGCCAATCAAGCCTGTTTCAAGCGGTGAAATAACAGATCGTAAGGCTCTATCACAAAAAGCCGCCACTGAAGACGATAAGCGCTTGCAGCTGCAAAAACTCTTGCACAGTGCCAAGCTTCAGGTTGCGCAGGTTGTGGATGCGCCAGCCTCTGAGGAGCTTGAAACTGAACTTACTGCAGATACCACGAAGGTATTAGAGGCGTCTGTGGCCGAGGTTGAGGAAAGTCATCCCGAATTAAACGAAAGCGCGCTAGCGGTTGAATCATTACAGCAAGAGTTAGCCTGGTCTGAAAATGGCCGCCCACAATGGGCGCAAGATGTGTTTGAGGTGCTGTTGTTTAAGGTGTGTGGGCTGACTTTGGCGGTCCCGCTGATTACTTTGGGTCAAATCACTCCTCTTACGGATGAGCTAACCCCCTTATTTGGACAGGCGGATTGGTTTATGGGCCTTCAGCCTACACCGTCAGGTAAGGTTCGTACGGTCAATACGGCTAAGTTTGTTATGCCTGAGCGTTATGATTCAGTGTTTGAGCAAACGGCCAAGTACGTTATTTCTATTAATGGTGTGCCGTGGGGGTTGGCCGTTGATACAGTAGAACAACCTATTCGACTCAGCCCGGAAGACGTTAAATGGCGTACCGAGCGAAGCCAGCGGCCCTGGTTGGCGGGGACAGTTAAAGAGCACATGTGCGCACTACTGGATATTCCACAAATGGGCGGTTTACTGACACGTGCGGATAAAAACGCTCGTTAAGTGTTGGCGCATTTATTAATGCTATAGTAAAAGAGTTTGAAGCGTATTCATTCAGACTTCGGACAATTAAAGCGGCCCTAGAGGCCTGTGACTGAGGGTAGAATCATGGCAACAAATGCCAATCAAAACATCAATTCTGACGATCCGGTACTGCAGTGGGTCACCTTTCGCCTGGATGGTGAAACCTATGGGATCAATGTTATGCAGGTGCAAGAGGTCTTGCGGTATTCAGAGATCGCTCCTGTGCCCGGTGCACCAGCGTATGTGTTAGGCATCATTAATTTGCGCGGCAATGTTGTCACGGTAATCGATACTCGCCACCGATTTGCATTGCCAGCAGGAGAAGTTACCGATAATACTCGCATTGTTATTATTGAAACTGATAGCCATGTGATCGGTATTCTGGTTGATAGCGTGGCTGAGGTGGTATACCTGCGACAGTCCGAAATCGAGATGGCGCCGAATGTGGGCAATGAAGAAAGCGCTAAGTTTATTCAGGGCGTATGCCACAAGAACGACGAATTGTTAATATTAATCGAACTCAATAAACTGCTTACGAATGAAGAGTGGGCGGAGTTGGATGAAATCTAACGGAAGGGCGAATGGCAGCTCAATTGATTAGCGCTTCGTGGGTATTGTTTTTTTGTGGTGTAACCGCGTGCGTTGCACTTCTTGCCATAAGTTTGGCGATCACTGCCCGAGCTCAAGCTCGAAGTGTTCAGCGGGACATTGCTAAGTTAAACAAAGATCTTACTGCTATCAAAACGGGTGCTGTGGGGATGGGGCGGCGCATTATTGCCATGGAAGAATCGCACCCACAGTACCAGTCTTCCGGAGCACTAAACTCTGAAGGCTCTCGTCCCTATACCGAAGCGACCCATTTACTCTCTCTTGGCTTGGACAAAGATGAAGTGGCGAGTCGCTGCGGCCTGTCGCGGGCCGAGGCATCCTTGCTTGACGCTCTGCGAAAAAAATCCAATTAATCAGCATCTATTGGGCATTAAATCGTTGCCCGGTGATGTTTTGGCTGTCCTCTCCTATTAGATACAAATACAGCGGCATTAGGTCTTCGGGGGTTTTCAAGGTTGAAGGGTCTTCTGCTGGGTAGGCCGCCGCACGCATCTGCGTTCGGGTGGCGCCAGGGTTGATGCTATTGACATGAATCTCATCGTCGGCCAGTTCGTCCGCCAGCGTTTGCATTAGGTTCTCTTGCGCCGCTTTGCTGGCAGCGTAGGCACCCCAATAGGCCCGCCCTTGGCGACCCACACTTGAGCCCGTAAAAACGATGCTGGCGTGGCTTGCGCGTAGCAAAAGAGGTAGCAGTGCTTGGCTCAACATAAAGGGTGCGTTAACGTTGACTTGCATTACTCGGCTCCAGGTGTCACACGCGTAGTCACGTAGTGGCATTCGGTCTCCAAGCTCTGAGGCGTTGTGCAGTATGCCATCCAGCTGTCCAAATTCTGCTTCAAGAATGTTGCACATCTCAGTAAAGTCTGACTCTTTGGCGCCTTCGAAATTAATAGGGTAAATAGCTGGCTGCGGCAGGCCTGCCGCTTCTATTTCATCGTAGACAGTTTCAAGTTTTTGTAAGGTGCGCCCTGTTAAAACCACGGTCGCGCCGTACTGCGCAAAGGTAATAGCCGCTGTCCGGCCTATGCCGCCACCGGCGCCAGTAACAAGAATAATCTTATTTTGCAGTAAGTTTTGACGGGGCTTATAGTCAGCGGGCAGAGTTTTAATGTGCTCATTCATAGTGTGTTTAATTTCGAAAAAGTTGACGTAAAAGCTTGGGAAGTTGAAGCGGGTCGCTAACGGTGTGGTCCGCATGCCACTGGGCTGGGTCGTCCTGAGGTTCGATGTAACCATAGGTACAGGCGATAGTGGTTGCCCCACAGGCCTTGCCACAGTCGATATCTCGCTTGTGATCACCTAAATAAATGATTTCCTGTGGCGAGCAGCCGAAATGGGTCGCCGCTAAGAGCAGAGACTCAGGGTCTGGTTTTCGATGCGTCACATGATCTGGGCAAATTACAATACTTGGGGGGGAGGGGAAGCGCATCTGCTCGAGAAGCGCTTGGGTATACAGTTCGGGTTTGTTGGTGGCAATTCCCCAGCCAATTTGGTTGTCCGTAAGCCACTGTAACAACTGATCAATTCCAGAAAAGGCTTTTGTGTGCACGGCAACATTGAGCAAGTACAGCTCCAGTAAACGGCTGCGTAAACTTTCAAAATTATCGCTGCCAGGTTCCTCGTTAAAAGCCTGTTGAATTAATGCCGCAGCACCGTTAGAAACGCTAAGTCTTATCTTAGCCTTATCCAAGGGTGGTAGTTTTTGCTCTATCCGAAGCCGGTTAAGCGCTGCCGCTAGATCGTCGGCGGTATCGAGTAAGGTGCCATCAAGATCGAACATGACGGCCTGGTAGTTTACTGTATTCACGTAGGGCCTAATGGTTTTTTTGTGTGTGCATAAGATAATTCACGCTCACATCGTTGGGGGCAAGTTTAAAGCTTTTACTGATAGGGTTGTAACTGATGCCACAGGTGTCGATTAAGTTGAGCCCCGCCTGGCGAGCAAAGCCAGCCAGCTCTGAAGGTTTTATAAATTTGGCGTAGTCGTGAGTACCTTTTGGCAGTAAATTCAGAATGTATTCGGCGCCAACCACAGCTAAGCCCCAGGATTTAGGGGTGCGGTTAAGGGTCGAAAAAAACACGTGGCCGCCGGGTTTTACCAAATTTGCGCAGGCTTGTACGATGCTGGCAGGGTCTGGAACATGCTCCAGCATTTCCAGGCAGGTAACAACGTCGAAGTGTCCCGGCTGTTGCGTGGCCATTTCTTCGGCACTAATTAAATTGTAGTTAATCGTTAAGTTACTTTGCTCGGCGTGCTTTTGTGCAACGTCAAGTGGGGCTTTTCCCAGGTCAATACCAGTGACGCTGGCGCCGCGAAGGGCCATGGCCTCGCAGAGAATGCCGCCGCCACAACCTACGTCAAGCACGCTTTTTTCGGCTAAAGAGGCGCGCTCATCGATGTAATTGGCTCGCAGTGGGTTCATGTCGTGCAAAGGGCGAAATTCACCCTCTGGGTCCCACCAGCGCTCTGCTACTTGCTCAAATTTGGCGATTTCTTCTGCATCGCAATTGATTGAGTGGGTTTGCTCGTTAGGGGTCATGCTCTGCTCCGGGGGGTAGATTGAATTCGAGCCGCCCATGTCTGGGTTCGCGTTTTGATCTCTCGCTCGTTCAAGGTTTGCAGGTGGCCTGATAATAAAAGGGCCCTTCCAGCGGCCCAAACATGGCTTACGACCATCGAACGGTTGTTGTACGCAATCGCTGAAACTGGATCGTACATAGGGTAATTAGCAATATTATCAATTTGTAGGGCTGTAATATCGGCAGATTTTCCAACTTCAAGTGAGCCGGTGATGTGATCAACTCCCAGGGCTTTTGCCCCGTTGATGGTCGCGCAGGCCAAGGCCTGATGTGCATTCATGGCCGCAGGATTTCCGCTGACAGCTTTGGCGAGAAGTGCAGCGGTTTGTAGTTCCTCGAGCAAGTTGAGATTGTTGTTACTGGCAGCACCGTCGGTGCCCAAAGCAACGTTCACACCGGCTCGATGTAGTTTGTCTACCGGGCAGAGTCCGCTTGCCAGCTTTAGGTTGGATTCCGGACAGTGGATAACGTGGGCGCCATGACTGGCGAGCGTCTGTATGTCGTCATCCGTTAGCTGCGTCGCGTGTACACATTGAGTCTGCGGGGTCAATAATCCCAACTGCTGTAGTCGTTCTATTGGACGTAGGCCCGTCTCAGCGATGGCCTCTGCAACCTCTTTAGCCGTTTCTTGTACATGAATTTGTACCGGAGCTTCAAGCTCTCCCGCTAAAGTAACCACGCGTTGCAGGTGTTCGTCGGATACCGTATAGGGCGCATGTGGACCAAAGCCTATGCGAATTAGGTCATCGCCTCGATATTCATCATGCAGGGCCAGGCCCTTAGAGAAATACTCATCGGGACCATCTCCCCAGGCGGTGGGAAAATCAAGAATGGGAAAGGTAATTTGCGCTCGTATATGAGCCCGACGGGCAACTTGAGCGGCTTGCTCTGGAAAAAAGTACATGTCAGAAAAGCAGGTAATACCCGAGCGGATCATCTCGGCGATCGCCAGTTCTGTCCCGTCGCGCACAAACTCTGCATCTACGTGTTGCGCTTCGGCCGGCCAGATATGCTCATTAAGCCAAGACTCCAATGGATAATCATCTGCGAATCCTCGCAGCAGGCTCATGGCGGCGTGACCGTGAGCGTTGATCAGCCCCGGAATCAGAATATGACGATCAAGATTAAGGGTCTGCTCCGCAAGGAAACGCTTTTCAGCTTCCTCAAACGGGGTGATGGCAATTATTTTTTGCCCATGAACGGCGATGGCACAATTCTCTAATACCCTGTTGGAGGGGATAACCGGGACAATCCAGCGCGCTTTGATCAATAACTGTACAGCCTGCTTGGCGGGCATAGTGGCTCCCTTGGATGCAACCTTTCCACAAAGTTCGATTATATCTCAACGACGCTTGTGTGTGGGTTTGACGGGCTTCACTGTGTCACCTATCCATCTGATTTTATGGTAATATTGAGCACTTTACCTTGACCGTGTTAACCGCGGTGCAAGTCGGCAGGATTAAGGTCTCGCCTCCTGTTCTGAGCAGGGCCTACACACCGCTTTACGACAATAAGGAACCCGTTGATCCATGGGCGATTTAGCGAAAGAAGTTTTACCCGTCAATATTGAAGATGAGCTCAAGCAGTCCTATTTGGATTATGCCATGAGCGTAATTGTTGGACGGGCTTTGCCCGACGTGCGCGATGGCTTAAAACCGGTGCACAGGCGCGTGCTTTTCGCCATGAGCGAGTTAAAAAACGACTGGAACAAATCCTACCTGAAGTCCGCGCGTGTAGTGGGTGATGTGATCGGTAAATACCACCCTCATGGCGATTCCGCGGTTTACGACACAGTCGTACGTATGGCTCAGCCATTTTCTCTGCGCTACACCCTCGTCGACGGCCAGGGTAACTTCGGTTCGATCGATGGTGACAACGCTGCGGCCATGCGTTACACCGAAGTGCGCATGAAGAAGATCGCCCACGAGCTGTTGGCTGATCTTGACAAGGAAACGGTCGACTATGTGCCCAACTACGATGGCAGCGAACAAATTCCTGATGTGCTGCCGACGCGAGTGCCCAACCTGTTGGTGAATGGCTCGTCGGGCATTGCTGTGGGCATGGCCACCAATATTCCGCCACACAACCTGCGCGAAGTGGTGCAAGGCTGTTTGGCTCTGATTGATAACGAAGACATCAGCATTGATGAGTTGATGGAGTTTATTCCCGGTCCGGACTTTCCGACAGGGGCAATCATTAATGGCCGGGCGGGTATTGTTCAGGCCTATCGCACGGGGCGTGGCCGGATTTACGTGCGTGCGAAAGCAGATATCGAAGTCGACGAAAAAACCGGCCGCGAAACTATTATTGTCACCGAAATTCCTTATCAGCTGAATAAGGCGCGTTTAATTGAGCGTATTGCTGAGCTGGTTAAAGAAAAGAAAATCGAAGGCATCAGTGAGCTGCGCGACGAGTCTGATAAAGACGGTTTACGGGTTGTTATTGAGGTAAAACGCAACGAGTCCGCTGAGGTGTTGCTCAATAACCTATACGCGCAAACTCAGCTGCAGAATGTATTTGGTATCAACATTGTTGCCCTGTTGGATGGCCAGCCTAAAGTTCTTAACTTAAAAGAGCTGCTTGAGGCGTTTGTGCGTCATCGCCGCGAAGTGGTCACTCGTCGTACCGTTTATCTGTTGCGCAAGGCCCGTGAGCGCGGCCACATTCTAGAAGGTCTGGCGGTCGCCATCGCTAATATCGACCCTGTTATTGAGTTGATTAAAAGCTCTCCAACGCCAGCGGACGCTAAAGAAGGCTTGATAGCGCGCGGTTGGGAGGCCTCTGAAATGGGGCAGTTCCTTGAGCGTGCCGGCGAAGACGCTTGCCGCCCTGAAGATTTGCCCGATTCGTTCGGTATGCGCGACGGCAAGTACTATTTGTCGCCGACCCAGGCTCAGGCGATCCTGGAGTTACGCCTGCATCGCCTGACGGGTATGGAACACGACAAGCTGATTGCGGAGTACAGCGAAAAGCTTGAGCAAATCGCCGAATACCTTGAAATTTTGGGTAATTTTGAGCGTTTGATGCAGGTGATTCGTGAAGAGCTGGAAGCGATTGTTGAAGAATACGGTGATGAGCGTCGTACCGAAATTACCGCATCGACTCTGGATTTGACCGTTGAAGACCTGATTAACGAAGAGCAGCGTGTGGTGACGATTTCCCACGGCGGCTACGCGAAGAGTCAGCCGCTGGCTGATTATCAGGCGCAGCGTCGCGGCGGAATGGGCAAGTCCGCCACCTCCGTTAAAGACGAAGATTTTGTTGAACACCTGTTGATTGCCAGTACCCACGATACAGTGCTGTGCTTTACCAGTGCCGGTAAAGTGTACTGGCTCAAGGTCTATCAAATTCCCGTAGCTGGAAGACAGTCCCGTGGACGCCCGGTGGTGAACTTAATGCCGCTGGAAGACGGGGAGCGTATTACCTCTATCCTTCCTGTGCGTGAGTTTGATGCCGATCACTTTGTGTTTATGGCCACCGAAAAAGGCACAGTGAAGAAGACCTCTTTGGATCAGTTCTCGCGCCCGCGCAGTGTTGGCTTACGAGCCATTGATTTGGATGAGGGCGACCATCTGGTGTACACCGCCATTACCAACGGTGATCGAGATATTATTTTGTTCGCCAGTAACGGTAAAGCGGCGCGTTTCAACGAGTCGGCTGTTCGCTCTATGGGGCGTATCAGTCGTGGTGTGCGCGGCATAAAGATGGCCGAAGGCCAATCGGTGATCGGTATGGTTGTGCCTGTTGAGGACGGCAAGGTGCTTACCGTCAGTGAAAATGGCTATGGCAAACGTACCGAGGTGGAAGAATTTCCGGCTAAAGGTCGTGGCGGCCAGGGTGTGATCGCAATGGCAGCCAGTGAGCGTAATGGGCCGCTGGTGGGGGCTGTACAGGTACTTGACGGCGAAGAGATTATGTTGATCTCTGACCAAGGGACATTGGTGCGCACCCGCGTTGATGAAGTGTCTGTGTTGAGTCGTAACACTCAAGGTGTTCGGTTGATTAAACTGCGAGAAAATGAGCATTTGAAAGGTGCTGCTCGTATTGAAGATGCCGGTGATGAGGATGCCGAAGACGAATCCACTGAGGCTGATAATGCGGCGCAATCAGATGAGGATTGATAGTTAAATGTCTGATCAAACAAAAGACGCGCTCTTAGCATTACGGAATCGCATCGATACCATTGACGCCGATATCGGCAAACTGATATCTGAGCGCGCCCGCTGCGCTCAGGAAGTGGCCGATGTGAAAAGTGCAAGTGGTGATGCCGATGTTCTTTTTTATCGCCCTGAGCGCGAGGCTCAAGTGTTGCGTAAAGCAATGGAGCGCAATGAAGGGCCGTTAAGCGATGAAGAAATGGCTCGCTTATTTCGCGAAATCATGTCTGCCTGTCTGGCGCTAGAGCAGCCTATTAAGGTGGCCTATCTGGGGCCGGAGGGCACATTCACCCAGCAGGCGGCATTAAAACACTTTGGCCAGTCGGCGGTGGCCATGCCTTTTTCTGCAATCGACGAAGTGTTTCGTGAGGTAGAAGCCGGTGCCGTGAATTATGGCGTTGTGCCGGTAGAAAATTCCACCGAGGGTGTTGTTAGCCACACGCTGGATAATTTTATGGGTTCAAACCTGAAAATTTGTGGCGAAGTGGAGTTACGTGTTCACCATAATTTAGTGGTTTCCTCGGTGACAAACGTTAACAGCATCAGCCGAATCTACTCTCATGGTCAGTCTTTGGCGCAGTGTCGAAAATGGCTAGACTCCCATTACCCGAAAGCTGAGCGCATAGCGGTTTCGAGTAACGCCGAGGCTGCTCGCCGCCTGAAGGGGGAGTGGAATGCTGCGGCCATTGCTCCGGCTAAAGCCGCTGAAATTTATGAGCTGGATATACTGGCTGAGAAAATCGAAGATCAGCCTGATAACAGCACCCGCTTTTTAATTATCGGCACCGAGCAAGTGCCGGCCAGCGGGCGCGACAAAACCTCTTTACTGGTGGCTATGCGCAATCAGCCGGGTGCTCTGCATAATTTGTTAGAGCCCTTCCACCGCAATAATATTGATTTGACCCGTGTAGAAACACGCCCTTCGCGCACCGGTGTTTGGACCTACGTCTTTTTTGTTGATTTTAACGGCCATGTCGATGAGCCTTTGGTGCATGAAACTTTAAAGGAAGTGGCTACGCGCGTGGCGGATTTAAAAATATTAGGCTCATACCCAAAGGCAGTATTGTAATTATGGTGCAGAGAAAACCACCGATTCGAAAGCTGGTTGTGGTTGGTGCGGGCCTTATTGGAGGGAGTCTTGCCAAAGGCTTGAAAGAGCGTCAATGCTGTGAGGAAGTTGTTGCCGTTGTGCGCCGCGAAAAAGTAGCCCGCCGAGCGGTTGAAATTGGCGTGGCTGACCGCGCAGTATTGAGCCTAAGTGATGTCGCCAGCGAACTTAATGGCGACGACTTAATTTTTATTGCGGTACCAACTTTAGCCGTTCCCCAGGTTTTGGCTGGCATCAAAGGCACCGTTTCCAGTGAAGTGACCATTACCGATGGTGCCAGTGTGAAGGGGAGTGTGGCTGAAGCTGTCTTTGAAGTGTACGGCGAATTTCCCGAGCAGGTGGTATTGGGGCATCCGATAGCTGGTTCGGAACAAAGCGGCGTCGATGCGGCGAACCCCAATCTCTACGTCAATCATCGAGTAATCCTTACCCCTGCGAGCACTACCGGGGCGTCCCACCTACATAAGGTTGCACAGGTTTGGCAAAGTGTGGGGGCTGAAGTTGTAGAAATGTCTATTGCAGAGCACGATCAAGTGCTTGGGGCCACCAGTCACTTACCTCACGCCATTGCATACTCGTTAGTTGATACACTGGCTCATGATATCGATAACCCCAATATCTTCCGTTACGCTGCCGGGGGGTTCCGCGATTTTACCCGAATTGCTTCCAGTGACCCATTAATGTGGCACGACATTATGCAGGCGAATAAAAGTGGGGTTCTTGAGTCGCTGGATCTCTTTATGTCTAATCTCAAGCGGTTACGCAGAGCCATCGAAGATGGCGACAGCGGCTACCTATTAGAAACATTCACCCGCGCTAAAACAGCGCGCGACCGTTATATCCACTCGCAGGTAAAGCGCGAACCCGCCTGAGCACTGGCTAAGGGTATAAGCATAGAAGTATTCGTTTGTTCACTTTACCTCTAAAACACGTTACCTTGCGCCGGTTTAAGATGAATAGCGGAATAACTTTGTCTATAATACGCGCCTCCTGACGCCAGGTTGGCGGTTAACTTTTGATCAACAGACTGTGAGCGGCATGTCCGAGCAATATAATCTTACCCATCTAAAGCAGCTTGAAGCTGAAAGTATTCAAATCATCCGTGAAGTTGCGGCAGAGTTCGATAATCCGGTGATGCTGTACTCCATCGGCAAAGATTCGGCAGTGATGATGCACCTAGCTTTAAAAGCCTTCCATCCTGGAAAACCTCCTTTTCCGTTGTTGCATGTGGATACAACGTGGAAATTTCGTGAAATGATTGAGTTTCGCGACAATCGGGTGAAAGAGCTAGGCTGGGACTTGATGGTGCATATCAACCAGGAAGGAGTTGATATGGGAGTGGGGCCGTTTACCCACGGCAGCGCCAAACACACCGACATCATGAAAACCCAGGCCTTGAAGCAGGCGTTAGATAAGTACAAGTTTGATGCAGCTTTTGGTGGCGCTCGTCGCGACGAAGAGAAATCTCGAGCGAAAGAGCGTGTGTACTCTTTCCGCGATCGCAACCATCGTTGGGACCCTAAAAACCAGCGTCCGGAGTTATGGAGCATTTACAACGGCCGTGTTGACCAAGGCGAAAGCATTCGTGTGTTCCCATTATCCAACTGGACAGAGTTGGACATCTGGCAGTACATCCATCTTGAGAATATTCCACTGGTGCCTTTGTACTTTGCTGCCAAGCGCCCAGTTGTGGAGCGCGACGGCACCCTCATTATGGTAGATGACGAGCGTATGCCACTAGAGCCCGGGGAAGAGGTGCAAGAAAAAATGGTGCGCTTTAGAACCCTGGGATGTTATCCGCTTACCGGTGCTGTAGAGTCAGAAGCGACAACTCTGCCAGAAATTATTCAAGAGATGCTGCTGACCACAACATCAGAACGGCAAGGTCGAGTTATCGATCATGATAGCGCGGGCTCCATGGAGAAGAAAAAACAAGAAGGCTACTTCTAAGAGTTTTTTTGTTCGTTTTCTATTCGGGTAGAGGCTTGGCCTCCCCAAAAAGTTATTTAATTTGAGAGTGCAAAATGAGTCATCAATCGGACTTGATCGAAACTGATATTGACGCTTATTTAAAGCAGCATGAACATAAAGAGCTCCTGCGTTTTCTCACGTGCGGAAGTGTGGACGACGGTAAAAGCACCTTAATTGGTCGCTTGCTGCACGATTCAAAAATGATTTATGAAGACCAGCTGGATGCAGTGCGCTCCGATACCAGTCGTCATGGCACAACAGGTAAAGAGCTGGATTTGGCATTGCTGGTTGATGGTTTGCAGGCCGAGCGTGAGCAGGGCATTACCATCGATGTTGCGTATCGTTATTTTTCTACGTCCAAGCGTAAGTTTATTATTGCCGACACCCCCGGGCACGAGCAGTACACTCGCAATATGGCAACCGGGGCTTCCACCTGTGATCTGGCCGTAATTCTGATTGACGCCCGTTATGGCGTGGTCACTCAAACTCGTCGCCACAGCTATATTGCGTCACTTCTGGGCGTAAAACATATCGTGGTTGCTGTTAACAAGATGGATTTGCTGGATTTTGATGAGCAGGCCTTTATCAAGATTAAATCTGACTACTTGGCATTTGCCCAAAAGCTGGGCATGGAAGATGTGCAGTTTGTGCCGATTTCGGCACTTGATGGCGACAACGTGGTAAATCGCTCTGAAAAGTCTGCTTGGTATACCGGCAAAACTCTGATGGAAATTTTGGAGTCGGTTCCGGTAACAGCGGATAAAAACTTTGACGATTTCCGTTTTCCTGTTCAGTACGTCAACCGTCCGAATCTAGATTTTCGCGGTTTTTGCGGCACCGTCGCCTCGGGCGTTGTGAGAGTAGGGGATGCGGTAAAAGCTTTGCCGTCTGGTAAAAGCAGTAAAATTAAATCGATAGTGACTTATGATGGGGATCTTGCGGAAGCATTTGCAGGTCAAGCGGTTACACTGACACTGGAAGATGAAATTGATGTAAGCCGTGGCGACATGTTTGTCTTGGAAAATGACGCTGTCGAGCAAACAAGTCACCTGAAAGCGCATGTGGTGTGGATGAATGAAAATCCGGGCAAACAAAAGTCTGAGTATTTATTCAAGTTTGCCAGCAAGGTGGTGAGTGGACATTTCTCTGATTTAGAGTATCAGATTGATGTAAACACCCAGGAGCATGCTGCGATCTCGGAGTTATCTCTTAATGACATAGCGGTGGCCAAGGTTACTCTTGCGCAAAAGGTGGTCACTGATTCATATCGTCGTAACCGTGAAACGGGCGCGTTTATCGTTATTGATCGATTGACCAACATAACCGTTGGCGCTGGTATGGTCATCGAAAGCCTGGCAGCAGAAGCGGGTATTGAAAGTGATTACAGCGAGTTTGAGGTTGAGCTCAACGCTCTCATTCGCAAACATTTCCCTCACTGGGGAGCTAAGGATCTTTCATCGCTGCTTAAATAAATGTTAAGTAGTTCAAAAAACCGCGGCAAAGGTCGCGGCTTTTTTCGTCTTATGTTGCAGAAATGTGACTATAGACTAAGTTTTCATGTGACAGGGCCCGTGTCATCCCAATAATATATGGAGATTCCTATGAAACATTTCTTTCGTACCCTTTTTTTGATTCTCACGATTTGTTCTTTTACACCTTTAAGCGCGTTAGCCGATGAGGCCCAAAACCCGCCTGCACAGGTGATAAATATTAATACAGCTGATGTGCAAGATCTTACGCAGCTAAAAGGAATCGGCGAGACGAAAGCTAAGGCCATTGTCGCCTGGCGGGAACAACACGGTAACTTTGAAAGCCCTGAGCAACTACTGGCTGTGAATGGTATAGGAGAAGCCACGCTGGAAGATATTAAATCACAAATCAAATTGCAGTGACGCAAGCTGCCATTGGGGAGACCCTCAATGGCATTTCTTGCTGCTTATTTACCCCAAGTTTGGTTTAATAGCCAACTCAAACCCGCTACGACGGGTGTTGCTGACAACGGGGGAAATATGCGACAGCTGGATGGACCTCGCCTGATTGTGGCGATGGATTACGATAACGCTGAAGACTGCCTAACAATTGCACACCAATTATCACCTCAGGATTGCCGCCTCAAAGTGGGTAAAGAGCTGTTTACTACAAGCGGGCCTCAGCTCGTTGAACAGTTAATGACTTTGGGGTTTGATGTTTTCCTCGATCTAAAATTTCACGATATTCCTAACACGACGGCAAAAGCTGTTGCCGCCGCCGCGAACCTCGGGGTATGGATGGTGAATGTTCATGCCAGTGGTGGTCGACGGATGATGGAAGCCGCGTGTGACGCGCTAGCGCCTTTCTCTAACAAGCCGTTGCTTATTGGTGTGACCGTGCTCACAAGCATGGAGTCGCAGGACCTTGCGGACATTGGTATTGACTCAGAGCCAGAGGCGCAAGTCTTAAAGCTGGCTTCGCTGGCAAAATCCTCCGGTCTTGACGGTGTGGTGTGTTCTGCGTTGGAGGCGAGCGCTCTAAAGCGAAAATGTGGTGAAGACTTCTCGTTAGTCACTCCAGGCATTCGTCCTGCTTCCGCGGCAAAAAATGATCAACGCCGTATTATGACTCCCGCTGAAGCGGTAGGTGCGGGCAGCGATTATCTCGTTGTTGGGAGACCTGTCACTCAGGCTGGTGACCCTAGCCAAGCTTGCCGCGCCATTCTTTCTGAGCTGCCATAATTCCCTAGGAGCGTTCTTGATTATGAAACAGAGCTTTATTGTCACCATAGACGGCCCTAGTGGTGCTGGAAAGGGGACCTTAAGTCAGCTGTTAGCACAGGAGCTCGGGGCAAACTTACTTGATAGCGGCGCCTTGTATCGCTTAGTGGCTTTGCATAGCTTTCAGCAGGGTATAGCTATTACAGATGTTGCTTCTCTGAGTGAGTGCGCACGGTCGTTGCCTGTTCAATTCCGGCACTCTGAAGCCGGCATCTCTATTTTGCTTAATGATGAGGATGTTAGCCTAGCTATACGTGACGAGGCCGTGGGGATGCGGGCGTCAAAGGTAGCGGCCCTGCCTGAAGTTAGGCAGGCTTTATTGCTCAGGCAGCGGCAGTTTGCAGAATCTGGCCCTCTGGTGGCCGATGGTCGAGATATGGGCACAACGATCTTTCCTGAAGCTGATTGGAAATTCTTTCTCACCGCGAGCGCAGAGGCTCGTGCCCACCGGCGTTTTAAACAGCTGCAGGATCGTGGGGAAGAGGTGGATATTAATCGTTTGATTGCTGATATTAAAATCCGAGATGATCAGGACCAGAATCGTGCTAGCTCACCTCTGCGGCCAGCCAAAGATGCCATTTTAATCGATAGCACTTCGCTTGGAATTGAAGAAGTTCTAGCGTCAATGCTTGATTATATCCAACAAAAGCAATAACGCGCACGATCCTTGCAGTAGACATGCAAGCGCCCATCGGATGGGCGTTTTACATGTACGCCTCCTTAAAGAGGCCTGTTTGTAAGGTCGACATGGCAATTGTCACAAACAAGCGATTAACTTTGCTTGCACCGTTTACGAGCAGTCGTTGTAACTTTTACCCGAATGCGGCCGCAGTGCCGCTTAGTTGAACCGAAAATGGAAGAGAATATGGCAAGTCTGACCTGCTTCAAAGCCTACGATATTAGAGGAAAGTTAGGAGAGGAGTTAAATGAAGAAATCGCCTACAGAATTGGTCGTGCCTATGGCCAGTTCCTAAAGCCTAAAGACGTTGTTTTAGGCGGGGATGTTCGTCAAACGAGCGAAGCACTAAAGCTCGCAGTTGGAAACGGCCTGCGCGATGAGGGCGTGGATGTTATCGATATTGGCATGACCGGTACCGAGGAAGTGTACTTTGCGACCAGTCACTTAAAAGCCGGTGGAGGAATCGAAGTTACAGCAAGCCATAATCCCATTGACTATAACGGCATGAAACCCGTTCGAGAAGGTTCAAAGCCGATCAGTGGTGATACAGGTTTGCTGGATATCAAGAAGCTGGCAGAAGAGGGCGAGTTTGAGCCTGTATCTGAGGCGGACCGTGGCAGCTATACCAAAACCGACACACTGACAGAGTACGTTGCTCACTTGCTCGGGTATGTTGATGTGGCGGAGTTAAAGCCTTTAAAGATCGTCGTCAACGCAGGCAATGGCGCGGCAGGCCACGTGATCGACGCCATTGAGAAACACTTGCCATTTGAGTTTATTAAAATCCATCACGAACCCGATGGAACCTTTCCTAATGGTATTCCCAATCCACTGCTGATGGAAAACCGTCACTCAACTCGTGAAGCTGTGCTTGAGCATAAGGCTAATTTGGGCATCGCCTGGGATGGCGACTTCGATCGCTGTTTTTTCTTTGATGAAAACGGTGAGTTTATTGAGGGGTACTATCTTGTCGGCTTATTGGCAGAGGCATTTTTAACCAAAGAGCCGGGTGGCAAGGTAGTACACGATCCGCGCCTGACCTGGAACACCATAGATATCGCCGAGCGCTGCGGCGGTGAGGCGGTGCAATCTAAGACAGGGCATGCGTTTATTAAGGAGCGCATGCGAAAAGAGGATGCGATCTATGGCGGCGAAATGAGTGCGCATCACTATTTCCGCGACTTCTTTTACTGTGACAGCGGCATGATCCCCTGGTTACTGGTTACGGAGCTGATGTGTCGAAAGAATGCCACGCTGTCATCCATGATGGCTGAGTGTATTGAGCGCTTCCCTTCGCCGGGAGAAATAAATCGTGAGGTGGCCGATGCCAAGGCTGCCATTGAAAAGGTTCGTAAGCATTTCGCCTCTGAAGCCGTACAGGTTGATATCACTGACGGTGTTAGCATGATTTTTGACGACTGGCGATTTAATTTGCGTATGTCCAATACCGAGCCTGTGGTGCGCTTAAATGTTGAAAGCCGCGCTGATAAGCAATTAATGCGAGCTAAAACCGACGAGATTTTAGCGTTGCTCGACAGCTAAGTTACTGTAAGGAGATCAGGATGAAGGTTAAAAAAGCAGTTATTCCGGTGGCAGGCTTAGGTACGCGTATGCTTCCTGCGACTAAGGCCATCCCTAAAGAGATGCTGCCAGTGGTGGACAAGCCGTTAATCCAATATGTGGTGGATGAAGCCGCTGCGGCAGGTATTAAAGAAATTGTTCTGGTAACTCATGCATCAAAAAACTCCATTGAAAACCATTTCGATACCAGTTTTGAGCTCGAAGCTCAGTTAGAGGCCCGCCTTAAGCGCTCTTTGTTAGAGCAGGTGCAGTCAATCACGCCTCCAGGCTTAACAGTTATTTCTGTTCGACAAGCAGAGGCTAAGGGACTCGGTCATGCGATTATGTGCGCTAAGCCCGTGATTGGTAATGAGCCTTTCGCCGTCTTGTTGCCGGATGTACTTGTCGACGGTTATGAGTGCAACCTGAAAAAAGAAAATCTCGCTGGCATGGTTAAGCAGTTTGACGAAACCGGGGCGAGTCAGATCTTGGTGGAAGGGGTGCCGTGGGAGTGGGTGTACAAGTACGGGGTTGTTGATTGTGATGGTCAGGAGATTGGCAAGGGCAAAAGCCGTGAAATTAAAGCCATGGTAGAAAAGCCCCCAGTTGATGAAGCCCCATCCAATATGGCGATAGTGGGCCGCTATATCTTGTCTGCGACCACCTGGGACTTGCTTGAGCGCACACAGCCCGGGGCGGGTGGCGAAATTCAGTTAACTGATGCCCTTGATAAGCTGCTTGAAAAAGAAAAGGTGGAGGCTTACGAGCTGGTAGGGCGTAGCCATGATTGTGGCAGTAAAACAGGCTACATGATCGCCAATATTACCTATGGTGCCCGGCACGATGAGGTTGGCCCAGGGGTCACCGAGCATCTTAAGAAAGTCTACGGGGTAAGTTCGTAACTATCTTTACTGTCTTTTCTCCACCAGTGCGCCCCTTCCGCGGGCGCACACGTTTTATCTTGCCTTTTTTCTGCAGTTCTGCTAGCCTGCCGCACCTGCTAACACTTGGTTGTGCTCAAATTGTTCGATAACATTGAGATAACAGGGGTTAGCGGCTGAATTAAGGGTTTTGTCAGCATAGAAAGCCTTAATTCTTTTTATGAATCGACCCGTACGACTGACCGTTCGGTGCTGTGTCGAACAAATAAATGCTTATTTGTTCTGGGCAGTGTCTCTTATATAGGTATTTTTTGTGACCATGACTGAAAGTTTTGCAGAGTTATTTGAAGAGAGCTTGAAAACCGTTGAAATGGCGCCCGGTACTATTGTGACTGGCGTTGTAATCGACGTAGATAAGGACTGGGTGACCGTTCACGCAGGCCTGAAATCAGAAGGTGTTATCCCGGCCAGTCAATTCGCCGACGAAAATGGTGAAGTTAGTCTGGAAGTGGGCGATGAAGTACAAGTTGCCCTGGAAACCGTAGAAGACGGTTTCGGTGAGACACGCCTGTCTCGCGAAAAAGCCAAGCGCGCTGAAGCTTGGAAAGTACTGGAAGCCGCTCACTCTGCTGATGAAGTGGTTAAAGGTGTTATCAACGGTAAGGTTAAAGGTGGTTTTACCGTAGATGTTGCCGGTATCCGTGCATTCCTGCCTGGCTCACTGGTAGATGTACGCCCTGTGCGCGAAACGGCGCACCTGGAAGGCAAAGAACTCGAATTTAAAGTTATCAAGCTCGATCAAAAACGCAATAACGTTGTGGTTTCTCGCCGTGCCGTATTGGAGCAAGCTAACTCCGCCGAGCGCGAAGAGTTGCTGGCTACTTTGCAAGAAGGCATGGTGGTTAAAGGTATCGTTAAGAATCTGACCGATTATGGTGCTTTCGTTGACTTGGGCGGCGTTGATGGCCTGCTGCACATTACCGATATGGCTTGGAAGCGCATTAAGCACCCAAGTGAAATCGTTAATGTGGGTGATGAAATCGACGTTAAAGTGCTGAAGTTTGACCGCGAGCGCAACCGTGTATCCCTGGGTCTGAAGCAATTGGGTGAAGATCCATGGCTGCAAATTACCGGTCGTTACCCTGAAGGTGCCCGCGTTAAGGCGGTTGTAACCAACTTGACCGACTACGGCTGCTTCGCTGAGCTGGAAGAGGGTGTAGAAGGCTTGGTTCACGTATCTGAAATGGATTGGACCAACAAAAACATTCACCCCTCTAAAGTGGTTAATGTAGGTGACGAAATCGAAGTGATGATCCTCGATATCGACGAAGAGCGTCGCCGTATCTCTCTGGGTGTTAAGCAGTGTCAAGAGAATCCATGGGATGCATTTGCCCGCACTTGCGCCAAAGGCGAGAAAATCACCGGTAAGATCAAGTCAATCACCGACTTTGGTATCTTCATCGGTCTGGACGGCGGCATCGACGGTTTGGTTCACTTGTCTGACATTTCTTGGCACGAAGCCGGCGAAGAAGCCGTGCGTAAGTACAAGAAAGGTGACGAAATTGAAACCGTTGTGTTGGCTATCGATCCAGAGCGCGAGCGCATTTCTTTGGGTATCAAGCAGCTGGAAGCCGATCCGTTCTCTGAGTACGTAGCGGAAAACGACAAGGGTACCGTTGTTAAGGGTATTGTGAAGGAAGTTGAAGCGAAAGCAGCGGTAGTGACCCTGGCTGACGACGTTGAAGCTGTTCTTAAGGCTTCTGAGCTTTCTCGTGAGAAAGTTGAAGATGCACGCAATGTTCTGAAAGAAGGCGAAGAAGTTGAAGCTAAGATCATTGCTGTTGATCGCAAAAACCGCTCTATCAGCTTGTCTGTTAAGTCTAAAGACGTAGCTGAAGAGAAAGCGGCGATCAAAGAGCATTCAGCCAAGCAGTCTGAGCAAGCTCAGCCTGCCACCTTGGGTGACCTGATTAAAGCTCAAATGGAAGCAAAAGACTAAGTCTGGAGCTCCATGAAAAGGCCGGCTTAAAGCCGGCCTTTTTTTTACCTTCAATTTTGTTATAGGCTTAAGATCAAGGACTTACACTCGGCTCGTTATGTTTCTGTTAAGTATTGCGTCATTTAAGGCTACGTTATAAGCTAACTTCGGCTATAGATATGAGCCTGCACAATGATGGATAACTGAGATCAGGCTATGACAAAATCGGAACTCATCGAATATATTTCTGAAAAGCAAGACCACTTACCGGTGCGTGATGTAGAGCTTGCGGTAAAGCTTCTCTTGGATTACATGTCTGAAATGCTGGCTGATGGAGAGCGTATTGAAATCCGTGGCTTTGGCAGTTTCTCTTTACACTATCGCGCTCCTCGCACAGGGCGTAACCCAAAAACAGGTGAGTCAGTTGAGCTGGAAGGAAAGTACGTACCTCACTTTAAGCCGGGCAAAGAAATGCGGGATAGAGTGAATGAAAGTATACAGTCAACCACCTCTTAACAGATTGGCTTTGGGGTTAGTATGAAAAGGTTTGCTGGCTGGATTTATGTGTTACTGGCGATACTGGCTGTCTTCTGGGGGTACTTATTTAGCCTAGAAAATAGTTCAGCCGTTGCGGTTGTTCTACTTGGCTTCACTTTTCCCGCTTTGGGGCTAGGGGTATGGCTCCTGCTTTTTGCCCTTGTCGGGTTAATCTTGGGCATGCTCATTACCAGCATTCCTATCATGCTGCAGTCACGAAAAGTTAAACTTCTTGTTAAGCGGAATGAAAATTTAGAGCGGGAGCTTCGCCACCTCAGAAGTCAAAGCCTGCGGGATTGATATGGATGCTGTAGGTTATTTCCTGTTACTGCTATTCGCTCTGGCTATCGGCTATGGGGCGGGTTATTTCAAGTCTCGCCAGACCAATACCTCATCAAAAAATGACTATACACTGCAATACTATAAAGGCTTAAGTTATCTGTTTAATGAACAGCCTGACGGTGCTATAGATGCTTTTATCTCATCCCTTGAGGTAAATAGCGACACTTTGGAAACACACCTTGCTCTTGGAAATATGCTGCGTAAGCGGGGTGAGGTCAGCAAAGCCATAAAAATACATCAAAATCTACTTGCGCGCCCCGGGCTAACGATTAAACAGCAGCATGAGTCTCAGCTGGAGCTTGCCAGGGATTACATTCGTTCCGGGTTGCTGGATCGTGCAGAAGCGTTGTTGTTAGAACTTGTGAAATTGTCTTCGGCCTACAAACAGGCAGCGCTCATTCATTTAATTGAGATTTATCAAGATGAGAATGAGTGGGATAATGCTATTTTTATGGCTTCTAAAATCGAAGATAAATCCTGCATGTTCGGGGGAGGTCAATCCTTACGGCAATTGCAAGCTCATTTCTCTTGCGAGCAGGCGTTAGTGGATTTGGAGCAAAAGAATCACCCCAAGGCTAAAGCCCATCTATTAGATGCGTTAAGTTATGACGCTTCATCGGTTCGTGCCAGCTTGCTATTTGCTCGATTGCAAATGTCTCTGGGTAGTTACAGGGTTGCGTTGGATTATTTGCATAAAATACCTTCTCAAGACCCAGATCTTATACCAGAGGCCTTGCCGATGATTTGTGAAAGTTATGACAGGCTTGGCGAGTCAGATGCCTTATTGGGTTACTTGCAGTGGTTATTGGAAACTCATCCAAGTAATAGTTTGGTCATCGTCATTGCAGATCGACTGCTCCGTCGTAGTGACGATCACCAAGCGGCTGACTTTATCGCTGAGCAATTTAAAAGAAGGCCAAGCATTCGCACCCTGAACCGGCTTATTGAGATTTACTTACCACACTCTGAAGGGAGAGCAAGAGAGAATCTCCAATTATTAAAACAGTTGGTGGATACTGTGATTACAGAAAAGCCTAATTATTGCTGTAATAAGTGTGGCTTTGCGGGGAATAGCTTGCATTGGCTTTGTCCTGGCTGCAAAACCTGGGGGAGCATCAAACCAATTCGTGGTGTTAGTGGGGAGTAGCTGTTTCTTCGGCTTAACAAAACTGTAAACTTCTGTTGCTTAACTGGCCTTGATGATATTTGAGGGTCAGTTTTATGAAAGTCACAGTATTTGGGGTAGGGTATGTAGGGTTGGTGCAAGCTGCTGTGCTGGCAGAGGCTGGGCATCATGTGGTGTGTATTGATATTGATAGTGAAAAAATTGCCGCCCTTAAGCTTGGCCAAATACCGATTTACGAACCTGGCCTCTCGGCCTTAGTGGTGGAAAATTATGCCGCCGAACGACTGGAGTTCAGTGATGATCCTCGCTTGGGTGTGGAACATGGTGAGGTGCAATTTATCGCTGTGGGTACTCCTCCTGACGAAAGTGGAGCTGCCGATGTTCAATACGTGCTCTCGGTTGCCCAGTCGATAGGTAAGTACCTAATCAATGATGTCGTGGTTGTCAACAAATCAACGGTCCCTGTAGGCACCGCAGATGCCGTTACCGAAACTATTTCTCAGTGTCTTTCTGAACGCGCAAGTACATTAAATTTTACGGTTGTCTCAAATCCTGAATTTTTAAAAGAAGGCTCAGCTGTTGCGGATTGTATGAGGCCTGATCGCATTATCATAGGCACGAATGAAGTCTGGGCTGAGGAGTTAATGCGTGAATTGTACGCACCATTTAACCGAAATCATGAAAAAATAATGGTTATGGATGTACGAAGTGCGGAGCTGACAAAATATGCCGCTAACTGCATGCTCGCAACGAAAATCAGCTTTATGAATGAAATGGCCAATGTAGCTGAGCATGTGGGTGCTGACATCGAGTCAGTGCGACGGGGGATTGGTAGCGACCCACGAATTGGGTATCACTTTATCTACCCCGGAGTGGGGTATGGGGGTTCTTGCTTTCCCAAAGACGTAAAAGCGCTCATTAATACGGCCAGCAGTCAAGGCTTCAAACCAGAAGTTTTGCTGGCCGTAGAGGAGCGTAACGCATTACAAAAGCAGGTGTTATTCCAAAAAATCAATTCATATTACAACGGTAATTTAGCGGGTAAGACCTTTGCACTGTGGGGGCTATCCTTTAAGCCCAATACGGACGATATGCGTGAAGCACCTTCACGCACGCTTATGGAAGCTTTATGGCAGGCCGGGGCTAAAGTTCAAGCGTATGACCCTGAAGCCATGGAGGAAACTGTTCGCATCTACGGTGAACGAGACGAGTTAATCTTGTGTGAAAACAAGGAGCGAGCTTTGATAGGTTCCGATGCCTTAATTGTGATGACAGAATGGCAGGCTTTTCGCGCTCCAGACTTTGAGGTTATTGCTAAAGCCTTAAGTGAGCCTTTAATCTTTGATGGTAGAAATGTATATCAGCCTCATAGAATGGCCAAAAGAGGGTTTATTTATCACTCGATAGGGCGACCTCCGGTGGCACCCTCAGCGTCTGTAAGCTCAGCTTTAATGCCAGAGCAGCGCCTGGTTGCTAATTGAAATCTATCTGTCAAAATAGCGGGCTGTTAATAACCTAAGCCAAAGTATTGAAATCGTTTTACTGATTTCATAAATGGCATGAGATACGAGCCCGTATGATTATACCAGTGTTACTAGCTGGAGGCTCGGGAAACCGGCTTTGGCCGTTATCCCGAGAGCTGTGTCCTAAACAGTGCATAAAGCTAACAAATTCAGACTTTACTCTTATTCAGGATACCCTGCTGCGGGTAAGTCGTAGCGGCTTCACTGAAAAACCCATTATCGTCTGTAATAACGAGCACCGATTTTTAGTAGCTCAGCAAATTGAAGAGCTGGCTCTAGATGCGGATATCATACTGGAGCCTGCCGCGAGAAATACCGCACCAGCTGTTGCTCTATCAGCATTCGAAGCTCTATCTCGTAGTGCGGATGCACAAATTCTTGTCCTTCCTGCGGATCACCTTATTAACGAGCAACAGAGTTTTGCAAAAACAGTTACCTTTGCTCATCAATCAATGAACTCACGTCTGCTGGCTTTCGGTGTTGTACCTCGTTACCCAGAAACAGGGTACGGTTATATTGAGGCGCAAACCTATGGTGAATTGTCGGCTATTTCCGCTTTCCACGAAAAACCCGCATTAAAACAGGCTCAAGATTATCTACAGGCCGGTAACTATTACTGGAATAGCGGAATGTACTTGTTTCCAGCACAGCTATTTTTACAAGAGTTAAAAGCATTTGAGCCTGCTTTGTATGATGCTGTGGCCGAGTCCTACCACTCAAAGTACACTGATTTAGACTTTATTCGGGCAGGAGAAGAAGCTTTTAAGCGAGCGGAATCGGTATCAGTAGATGTGGCGGTTATGGAGCGCACCAAGGCGGGTATGGTCATGCCTTATAGTGGTGACTGGAGCGATGTCGGTAGCTGGGATTCGGTTCACCAAACACAACCCCAAGATGACAATGGTAATGTGTGCGTTGGTGATGTGTTGTTAGAAGCAACCAAAAACTCTTATATCAATTCTGCCGGTCGCTTGATCGCCACTGTGGGTGTCAACAATTTGGCTATTGTTGATACCGCTGATGCGTTACTGGTTATGGACCGAAACTCTTCACAGGATGTGAAAAAAATTGTTCAACAGCTTAAGGATTTACATCGAACCGAGCATCGCCTGCCTCAAAATAGTTACCGTGTCTGGGGAAGTGTCGAGACGGTTAATCTTGGTAAACATTACCAAATTAAGCATGTGATGATTAAACCTGGTGGTGAAATCGCTTTGCAGGTGCATAAGTATCGTTCTGAGCACTGGGTTATCGTGTCTGGTACCGCTGAGGTTAGCCTTGCTGGAGAGCTTCATACGTTCACTGAAAATGACTCTGTGCATATACGTTCAGGGGATGTGCATTCGATTAAAAATATAGGTACTAGTGTACTCGAGATTATTGAGGTGCAAACTGGAACGCGTATTGATGAAGAGGATATAGTTCGCTTCACGAATAACTATTTGCCAGGCGATGACCGATAGCGTCCATTCAAAAATTCTTATTACGGGTGCGGGTGGTTTTGCTGGATGGCATTTAGCACAAGGCTTGGATTGCTTGGGCCATGAGGTTGTTCGTGTCTCACGGCATTATAAAGCCGGTCAAAAGCGCTCACTCAATGAGCTGTGCCTTTCAAGTCAGTCCTCTGAGCAAGAGTGGAGTACCGCACTAACAGGCTGCAGTGCTGTTATTCACTGTGCGGGTACAGCTCATGTTTTAGGTCCTCAAAGCCGTGAGCTTGAAACCTTCTACGAAGGTAATGTCGCTTTTACTGAAAAGCTTGCCAGAGCGTCTGCGAATGTGGGTGTAAAGCGTTTTATTCACCTGAGTTCGATAAGTGTATATGACGATAGTACATTTGCCATATTGACCGAGCACACCGACTTAATGCCATCAACCCAATATGGTTATTCCAAGCTGCTTGCTGAAGAAACTCTGCAAAGGATTCTAAACCCGGAAAAGATTCAGTGCCTGCGGTTACGGTTGCCCTTACTGTACGGCGCTAACCCGAAGGGTAATATGTTGCGACTGTTAAAGCTGGTTGCTTCAGGAGTTCCCATGCCTCTTGCTAACATCGCAAACTCTCGCAGCATGTTGAGCGTCAATAACTTAATTGGTTTTTTGGATCATGCTTTGCGCACCAATTTCGAGGTGTCAGGCGCTTTTAATCTCACTGATGCAGAATCATTGTCGACTCCACAGATAATAAGCTCCATGGCAAAAGGGCTGATAATGTCGCCGCGCCTGTTTGCTTTTCCTCAGGGGGTTTTGCGTAAAAGTTTAGCTTTAATGGGGAAAAAGGATGCTTATGACAAGCTTTGTGGCTCTTTGCTGGTTGATTCAAGCTTAGTGCGGCAAAGGTTTGCCTGGCAGCCTGATTTAAGGGCCAGCAAAGAGATAGAGATAATGGCATCCTCATTTAAACAGAGTAACTCTAAGTGACCAGTTATTTGTATGGTTTGGTGGTGTTGGTTGGGGTGTTTTTTGGCGTCTACGGATTGGCGGGCGTTTTGCGCAGCTACGCACTCCATAAAAACATTGTCGACAGACCAACACATCGAAGCTCACACACTGCCGACACTCCGCGAGGAGGAGGGTTGTCGGTAGTAATAGTGGCAATTGTTTGTGGCTTTTTATCAGCAGGAAGTGAAGTCTTTAATTATCCTGCATTCCTACTCTTGCCACTATTATTGGTGGCAGGAATAGGGGTGGTCGATGACATAAAAGACGTTTCTGCCCGTACACGTATGTGTGTGCAAGCCCTTGCCGCGCTAATGGTGGTCTATTTCTTCACGATTCCTGCACTTATATTACCGGGGGTGAAGGTGCCCTCAGAGCTGGTTGGCTTGATCGCTTTATTTGCGGTGATATGGTCTATTAATCTTTTTAATTTTATGGATGGAATTAATGGGATTGCGAGCATTCAAGCGATACTGGTCTTTCTGTGCTTTTCAGTATTGGTGTATTGGGAGGGAGGGCAAACTGCTGTATCGGCTGAGTTCTGGCTGATATTGGCGTCAGCTTGTGCAGGGTTTTTAGTGTGGAATTTTCCCTTGGCGCGTATTTTTATGGGAGACGGCTGTAGTGGCTTTTTAGGTTTGCTCATCGCCATTGGCTTGATTGATTTGCTCTGCGCATCTCAAAGGCTTTTTGTAGCAGGGTTAATTGTTCATGGCGTCTTTGTTATCGATGCAACCAGTACGCTTCTTGTCCGCTTGTTCAATAGAGAAAAAATACAAAACGCACACCGGGATCATGCCTACCAAAAGGCCTCAAGGTGTTTCAATAGCCACACAGTTGTTACGCTAGGGGTTGGAGCAATAAATCTTTTTTGGCTGGTACCTTGGGCTGCTCTGGTCGCTTTATCAGCAGTGTCAATGTGGGTGGGATTGGTGGCGGCCTTTAGTCTTCCTCTGGCGCTGGCTTATTATTTTAAGGCTGGCGTAAAATCCGCCTAAAGGAGTTTATTTAATCACCCTTAGCCGGGCAGTGCTTGTTTTATGTAGCCACACGGCGTCTCCCAGGTCTTCGTTTGAGGAGTAACCTGTAGGCGCTAACATAAGTAGTTCCCGAACCTTGTCACACGAGTATCCATGGCACGCTTTGTCGAGTTCATCCAGAACCGCCTTAGTCTCTTTCCAGGACATGCAGTATTCTTCTGCTCTCATTATTCGGTCGTGCATGGTTCCAGAGACGTTATCGCCAATGAGCAATTCTTCGTATAATTTTTCGCCAGGCCTAAGCCCGGTGTAAGTGATTTCGATATCCCCTTCAGGCTGAGCTTCATTTTTAATACTTAGGCCGGATAGGTGAATCATTCTTTTCGCGAGGTCTACAATCCGCACGGGCTCGCCCATATCAAGTACCAAAACATCACCTCCGGTTCCCATTGATCCGGCCTGAATTACAAGCTCAGCTGCTTCCGGTATAGTCATAAAGTAGCGGATAATTTCAGGGTGGGTGACGGTAACAGGGCCGCCGACTTTAATCTGCTGTCTAAACAACGGGACGACAGAGCCTGACGAGCCCAAAACGTTACCGAAGCGAACCATCGTAAAACGGGTTTTACTTTGGCGAACGGATAACCCTTGCAGGACTAATTCGGCCATTCGTTTCGAGGCGCCCATAATATTAGTAGGGCGTACAGCTTTATCGGTTGAGACAAGAACAAAAGATTCAACGCCAGCGCGAATAGCGGCTTCGGCTGTGTACCACGTGCCATAGACATTATTGCGGACACCTTCAACAATATTATGCTCGACAAGGGGTACATGCTTGTAAGCGGCAGCGTGATAGACCGTTTGCACCGAGAAAGTTTTCATGATGGTTTCTACACGATGCTCTTTCTGAACTGAGCCGAGCAAAGGGGTGATCTCTACGTTTATTTGCGCCTTGGCGATAATCTGCTGGAGTTCTGCCTCTAGTCGGTAAAGGCTAAATTCATTTAGCTCAAACAGCACGATCCGCCGGGGCTGTTGACGTACGATCTGACGGCACAATTCACTGCCTATTGAGCCGCCAGCACCAGTAACCATAACGACTTTTCCCGTGATACAAGCGCTTAGTAGGTCGTCGTTGGCTTTTACCGGGTCACGCCCGAGAAGATCTTCAATATCGACATCACGAATATGCTCTATACGGGCTCTTCCGCTAATAAGGTCAGGTATAGCAGGGGCCGTTTGCACGGTTACCCCCAGCGGTTCTAGGCTTTTGATAATCTCTGCACGCCGAGAATGTGGTGTATTGCCCAGCGCTAATAAAACCCGTGTCGCAGTGTGCTTTCGGATAATTCCTGGCAGTTCTCTGGGGGCCTGAACACGAATATTTGCAAAAACTGACCCTTGTCGGGCTGCGTCATCATCAACAAAGGCTACTACTTTATAGTTTGTGGCTTTAAGCGCCAGCCGCAGCTGGTGGCCTGTATAGCCTGCACCGTAAACAATTACAGGCTCCTTACTGCCAAATTTCTGACCATTCAACACCATGACAATATGATGGACCAGTAACCGGGGGCCACCCAATAAAATCAGTGCTACGGTTAAATAAATAAAGGGAACCGAGCGTGGAATAAAAGAGTGGGTAAAAAAGCTGCCCACAGCGAGGATAAGTGCAGAAAAACAGGTCCCTAAAAATACGGTGTTAAGGGCTTGGGGGGTCATATAGCGTAAAATAGCCCGATACATACCCATTTTAATAAAAGCGCCCAGGGTAAATGCAATGGTAATGGCTAAGGTCCCGATCTCTCTTTCAGTAACCGGTATATTAAAGCTGCCTAGGCGCAGACAAATGGCGACATATAGAGAAAGGGTAATGGCCAGCGAATCGTAAGCCAGTGATATTAAACGCTTAGTCGTGCGGGAGGACTCGAAAAGGGTTTTCAGCATGCCGATTAGCCTAGGTGTGGGTATCACGCGCCGTTTCCTTACAATAAGTCATTATACTTTATTCACACACGAAGAGTGAGATCAAAGTTGCAGTTTTCACCATTATTCAATGGCTTAGATTCTAATGCTGTATTAATTTGTTATCAGTTTGAAGTAAATAGGCCTTGCCTAGGTTGTTAATGCTTGGTAAAGTTCGCGCCCAGTTGACGCAGGTGGAACTCTACACTGCTCAACAATTCTTTTGTACGACCGTAGCTCAGCTGGTTAGAGCACCACCTTGACATGGTGGGGGTCGGTGGTTCGAGTCCACTCGGTCGTACCAATTCTCTTGCAAAATCAACCCCTTATAGACCCAAAGCACTTTTATACATAGTGACTTTTTATTCCCTGTCGCTTGAATTTCTTCATTCTCTCCCCCATCTACTGAACCGGATATGAATAGGCCAAAATATGGCCTGGTATTTGTGTACAGGAGCTTTAAAAATGACGGTAGAAGCGCAAAAAGAAACCCGCGGCTTTCAGACAGAAGCCAAACAGCTTTTACATTTGATGATTCACTCGCTTTACTCGAATCGTGAGATTTTTCTCCGCGAGCTGGTTTCTAACGCCTCAGATGCTGCTGATAAGCTGCGATTTGCGGCGGTTAAGGATGACTCTCTTTACGAGGGCGATGGTGATCTTAAGGTGCGCGTCAGTGTGGATAAGGATGCCAAGACCATCACTATTAGTGATAACGGTATTGGCATGAATCGCGACGATGTCATCGAAAACCTCGGAACGATCGCCAAATCCGGCACTGCCGCTTTTATGCAAAATCTAACAGGGGATGATAAAAAAGACGCACAACTGATTGGCCAGTTTGGGGTGGGCTTTTATTCTTCCTTTATTGTGGCTGATAAGGTTGTTGTTACCACTCGTAAAGCCGGTGATTCTGCAGATCAAGGGGTGCGCTGGGAATGCGATGGTGAGGCTGAGTTTGTCATCGAAAATATCGAAAAGACTTCACGCGGAACCACGATTGAACTCCATTTAAAAAGCGATGCTGAAGAGTTTGCCGATGACTGGCGGTTGCGCTCGATCATCAAAAAATACTCTGATCACATCGCCATTCCCATCGTCATGGAGAAGGAGGTTCCTGCGGAAGAAGAGGGTGGTGAAGCTACCAGCGAAGACGAAGTAGTCAACACGGCTACGGCGATGTGGACCCGTTCTCGCTCTGACGTGAGTGACGAGGAATACAAAGAGTTTTATAAACACATCAGTCATGATTTTGCAGACCCTTTAACGTGGAGTCATAACCGAGTTGAAGGAAAGCTGGATTACACCAGCTTACTGTATATTCCCGCCAAAGCCCCTTTCGACCTATACAATCGAGACGGTGCACGAGGCTTAAAACTTTATGTGCAGCGTACTTTTATTATGGATGAGGCTGAGCAGTTCTTGCCTCTGTATCTGCGATTTGTAAAAGGTGTAGTGGATTCGAACGACCTGTCGCTGAATGTGTCGCGGGAAATTTTGCAGAAAGATCCCAATATTGATTCCATGCGCTCTGCGCTCACTAAGCGTGTGCTGGATATGCTTAACAAGCTGGCCAGAAATGAGCCAGAACAGTACGCCGAATTCTGGAAAGAGTTTGGTGAGGTGCTTAAAGAGGGGCCGGCAGAAGATTTTGCCAACCGCGAAAAAATTGCCGCACTGTTGCGGTTCGCCAGCACTCATACCAACACACCAGAACAAAGCCATTCGCTCGCAGACTATCTTGCCCGCATGCAAGATGGGCAAGACAAGATTTATTACATCGCCGCAGAAAATCACAACACGGCAAAAAACAGTCCCCACCTCGAAGTATTCCGTAAAAAAGGCATTGAGGTGCTGCTGTTGTCGGACCGTGTTGATGAGTGGTTGATGAGCCACTTGGCGGAATTTGATGGCAAACCCTTACAGGACGTGGGCAAGGGCGAGTTGGATCTGGGTGAGCTGGATAACGAAGACGACAAAGAGGCGAAAGAAAAAACCGCAGAGGCGATGAAGCCACTGATCGAGCGCGCGCAAAAAACTCTGGGTGAAAAAGTGGCCGAGGTGCGTGTCACTCACCGGTTAACCGAATCACCCGCCTGTGTGGTCGTACCAGAGCATGAAATGGGTGCGCAAATGCGTCGCTTGCTTGAGTCTGCGGGCCAAGCAGTACCGGAATCCAAGCCCATTTTTGAGTTGAACCCAGAGCACCCCTTAGTGCAGAAGCTGGATCAGGAGCAGGATGAAGATCGTTTCGCCGATTTAACTGAAGTGCTGTTTGATCAGGCAAATCTCGCAGAAGGTGCTCACTTAGCGGATCCGGCGGCTTACGTTCAGCGCCTGAACAAGCTGCTCTTGGAGCTCAGCAACGGCTAAATTGGATTTGCAGTGACTTGAGTGACATAAAAAAGCCGGGCATTAATTGCCCGGCTTTTTTTCGGTGCGGCTTTTCATATAGCCTTCGTAATCGGGGACGGCGCGTGCAAACTCTTGATTGAATAGGGGGGATGAAATCATAAAGTCTGCGCTAATGACGTTGCAGGCTACCGGCACGTTCCACACCGCGGCGATTCGTAATAACGCTTTTACATCAGGGTCATGTGGCATAGGTTCAAACGGATCCCAGAAGAAGATTAAAAAATCCACTTTGCCTTCGGTAATTAACGATCCAACTTGCTGGTCTCCACCTAATGGCCCGCTGATAAGCTTATTAATTTCAAGACCGGTGGCTTTATTGATGACGGTACCGGTAGTGCCAGTGGCATACAAGGTGTGTTTGCTAAGAAGACTCGCGTGAGTTTCGCACCAGCGGACTATATCTGGCTTTTTGTTGTCATGAGCCACAAGGGCGATAGATTTATTGGCGGGTAAGGTGATGTTCTTGTATTGCATAAATTTATCCCAACTAGCTGGAAATTCGCCCCAGTATATTGTCCATCATTCTCGTTGTCAGGATACGTTTTAGATATCCCATCAAATATGTGGGGAAAGTAACATAGTAACGAGGCTTAGGTTTTTTTGCTGTAAGTGCGTGGAGCAGCTTCTTATAGACGGCTTCTGGGCCTAAAGTAAATTTAGATGCCGGCCCAGGTTTGGATAATCGATTCACCGCAGCTGCGTACTTAAAGCCATGGCGGCTGCTGTTAAAGTCGATATTCTGTTCCAGCGCCTGCAGTGCATTTTTTCTAAAATCACTTAATATTGGCCCAGGCTCAATTAGCGATACTTTAATATTCGTATCGGCCAACTCGAGCCTGAGTGTGTCCGTAATCCCTTCCAGGGCAAATTTGCTGGCATTGTAGGCGCCGCGAAAGGGCATGGCAGCAAAGCCCAGTACAGAGCTGTTATGTACAATACGGCCATAACCCTGTTGATGCATAACTTTCAATACTGCGTTTGTGAGTTCGCACCAGCCAAAAAAATTTGTCTCGAACTGTTTACGGAGTGTGTCTCGAGACAAATCTTCAACTGCCCCCGGCTGTCCATAGGCGCCATTGTTAAACAACGCATCCAGCTTTCCGTTGGTAAGGTGCAGAGCTTTTTCCAGCCCCTGGGTAATGCTTTGAGTGTCGGAGACATCCAGTTGGATGCAGGTGACCCCCTCTGCCTGTAAGCGACTGACATCGGCTGTTTTTCGGCAGCTTGCGATAACCTGCCAGCCATCCTTCACCAGGGCTTTGGCACAGTAGTAACCAATCCCAGTTGAAGCGCCGGTAATTAAAATACTTTTCTGTTCCGTGGTCATATATTTCACCTATAAAAAAGCCCACCGGGTGGTGGGCTTTAAAACTCACGTATTCCGCAAATTAAACGGCTACGTTTTGAATTTCAACAGCAGCTATTCGCTTGCCTTCATCCGCTGATTTTTGGTATTCCTCAATCTCGTTGAAGTTGAGGTAGCGGTAGATATCAGCGCTCATGCTATCGAGTTTGCTGGCGTAGCTTAAATACTCTTCGGGCGTTGGAATCTTACCCAAAATAGCTGCAACGGCAGCCAGCTCAGCAGACCCCAGATAAACCCCAGCGCCTTGCCCCAAACGGTTGGGGAAGTTACGGGTTGAGGTAGACACAACCGTAGAGTTAGGAGCTACACGCGCTTGGTTACCCATGCACAGCGAGCAACCGGGCATCTCGGTGCGGGCACCTTTGCGGCCGTAGATGTTGTAGTAGCCTTCTTCCATTAACTGGTGCGCATCCATTTTGGTGGGTGGCGCAATCCACAGGCGGGTAGACAGCTCTTCCTTAGCGGCGTCCAGCAGCTTACCGGCGGCGCGGAAGTGACCGATGTTGGTCATGCACGAACCGATGAACACTTCATCAATCTTGGTGTTCTGCACGTCCGACAGGGTTTTCACATCGTCGGGATCGTTCGGGCAAGCCAGAATAGGCTCTTTGATGTCCGCGAGGTCAATCTCGATTACAGCGGCGTATTCGGCATCGGCGTCCGCTTCCATTAACTCCGGGTTTTCCAGCCACTCTTCCATTTTTTGTGCGCGGCGCTCCAGGGTGCGAACATCGCCGTAGCCTTGTTCGATCATCCAGCGCAGCATCACAATATTGGATTTCAGATACTCGATGATTGGCTCTTGATCCAGCTTAATGGTACAGCCAGCCGCAGAGCGCTCTGCTGAGGCATCAGAGATTTCGAAAGCCTGTTCTACTTTCAGCTTGGGCAGGCCTTCTACTTCCAGAATACGGCCAGAGAAGATGTTCTTCTTGCCTTTTTTCTCGACGGTCAACAGGTCTTGCTTGATAGCGTAGTAGGGGATGGCGTTAACCAGGTCGCGCAGAGTAATGCCGGGCTGCATTTCGCCTTTAAAGCGAACCAATACTGACTCGGGCATATCCAGCGGCATAACACCGGTGGCGGCGGCAAAAGCTACCAGGCCAGAGCCGGCCGGAAAGGAGATACCCAGTGGGAAGCGGGTGTGCGAGTCGCCACCGGTGCCCACGGTGTCGGGCAGCAACATACGGTTCAGCCAGCTGTGAATAATACCGTCGGCTGGTCGCAGGGAAACACCGCCACGATTCATGATGAAGTCGGGCAGGGTGTGCTGAGTGTCGATGTCAACGGGCTTGGGATAGGCAGCGGTGTGACAGAAAGATTGCATGGTCAGGTCGGCTGAGAAGCCGAGGCAAGCCAGATCTTTCAGCTCATCGCGAGTCATTGGGCCGGTGGTGTCTTGTGAGCCTACGGTGGTCATCTTGGGCTCGCAGTAGGTGCCGGGGCGAATGCCTTCGGTGCCGCAGGCACGGCCTACCATCTTCTGCGCCAGGGTGTAGCCTTTGCCGGTATCGGCGGGTTGCTCAGGCAGACGGAAGACATCGGTGGCGGGCAAGTTTAGAGAGGCGCGAGCTTTAGCCGTGAGGCCGCGACCAACGATCAGCGGAATACGGCCGCCAGCCTGCACTTCATCCAGTAGGACTTGAGATTTTAAGTCAAATTCGCAAATGACATCGCCGGTTTCGGCGTTGAGGATTTTACCCTCGTAAGGGCGAACATCGATCACATCGCCGGTATTTAAGTCATCAACGGGGGCTTCAAAAACCAGTGCGCCAGCGTCTTCCATGGTGTTGTAGAAAATAGGCGCAACTTTACCGCCAATGCAGACGCCGCCGGTGCGCTTGTTGGGAACGCCGGGAATATCTTCACCGATGTACCACAGTACCGAGTTGGTGGCCGACTTACGCGAAGAGCCGGTGCCCACAACGTCACCCACAAAGGCTAGCGGATGGCCTTTGGCTTTCAGTTCGTCGATCTGCTTGATGGGGCCGATATTGCCTTCATCGTCTGGGGTGATGCCGTCGCGGCTGTTTTTGTACATGGCCAGCGCGTGCAGCGGGATGTCAGGGCGGGACCAGGCGTCCTGCGCCGGAGACAGGTCATCGGTGTTGGTTTCACCGGTAACTTTGAATACGGTCAGTTTAGTGCTTTCGGGCACTTTTTTGCGCGAGGTGAACCACTCGGCATCGGCCCAGGACTGCAAGACTTCTTGAGCGTGTTTGTTACCGGCCTTGGCCTTGTCTTCAACGTCGTGGAAGGCGTCGAACATCAGCAGGGTGTGCTTCAGCTCTTTAGCGGCTAAAGGTGCAAGAGTTTCATCATCCAGCAACTCAACCAGAGTTTCGATGTTGTAGCCACCGTGCATCAAGCCCAGCAGCTCAACGGCTTTAGGTTTGTCAATCAGAGGAGATTGTGCTTCGTCTTTGATCAGTGCGCTTAAAAAGGCCGCTTTAACGTAAGCCGCTTCGTCTACGCCTGGTGGCACACGTTCGCTGATCAACTCTAATAAAAAGGCTTCTTCTCCAGCGGGAGGGTTCTTCAACAACTCAACCAGGTCGGCGACCTGTTCTGCGGATAAAGGTTTTGCGGGCACGCCTTGGGCTGCGCGTTCGGCAACATGGTTGCGGTAGGCTTCAAGCACGATTGTGATCCTCTGATTGTATTTGAATTACTCCGTCGGCAGGATCGCTGCTTTGGAGGCTATCCATGACCCACATGGATGATACCCGGGCCTGTCACTCGGCCCTGCGGGCTAATCGGGCGCGAATTATACCTTATCGAGCTGCGCGTGTTAACTTGGGTAATATTTAAGCTGGTAGCGCAAACATGCTCTGCTAGAATACAGCGTCTATTCGAACCATAAAGAGATTAAATATGAAGAGCCTTATTGCCCCTTTGACCGCCGCCTTGGTATGCGCAGCCTGCACTCATGCGTCCCACGACTCCAACCTGAGCACCACCAACAATGAGGCTTGCATTGGCGTTAAAGGGGGCGCCCCGCAGGGCGCTCTGCAGGCTACTCGCATTCACGCCGCCGACAGCTCGGTTCCCAGTCTTTATGAGGGGCCGGTTTGGACAGGTGGGCGTTTGTATTTTTCGCATTTTCGATTTTCTGATGGCTTTCCTGCCAATATTCTTGCGTACGACGGCAGTGAGCTGACGATTGCCTTGGAAGATTCTGGCAGTAACGGCTTGGCCCGCGACCACGCGGGAAATATTCTCGCCGGTACGCATAAATACAAATCCGTTTCGCGTTATCAGCTTAACGATTGGCAGCGCACCAATGTGGCATCGTCGTTTAAGGGAGAGGTATTTAATTCCCCCAATGACTTAACTCAAGCAAGCGATGGCACCGTGTATTTTACGGACCCTGATTTTCAGCGCGCCGCAGCCCCTGGTGGGCAGCCAGTAACCGGTGTGTACCGGGTTCGCGATGGCGAGGTGGTGTTGGTGGATGACAGCATTCAAAACCCAAATGGTATTTCTCTGTCCCCCGATGAGCAATTCTTGTACGTCGCGGGCGGTGGTGAAAATGGCTTTGTGCGCCGCTATGACTTGAGGGGCGAATTGCCTGTGGAGGCGGGTAACCTGCTCGACGAAGTTGAGGTACCCGACGGCATGGCGGTGGATTGCTTGGGTAATGTTTATGTGACGGAGCATACTGCTCAGCGAATTCGAGTGGTTAATCCCGCAGGTGATGTGATTGCCACCATTGCCCTGGACGCTAATGTCACCAACGCGGCTTTTGGTGGTGATGAGGGTAAAACGTTGTTTATCACTGGGGCAGGGTCTTTGTGGCAAGTGGATTTGCCGGTTAAAGGTCTGCCTTACTAGCCATTGCTCATGTAGAATACGGGCTCACTTGCCGCACCGCTGTAACATTATGATGCCCGTATTTAAATCTGTAAAAACACCGTGTGTCGGAATTTGTTCTACCGGCATTGGCGATAGTGTCTGTCGTGGCTGCAAGCGTTTCTCTCATGAAGTTATTCACTGGAACGCATACAGCCAAGAGCAGCGTCGTATTATTGCCAATCGGCTGGAGTCCTACCTCACGCAAGTGGTCGCCAATCGTATTCGCGTGCTAGATGAAACGCTGCTGCTGACGCAAATTCGTCATCAACAAATCCAGTTTAAGCCTGAGCAAAGCCCCGAGTGCTGGGTGTTTGATTTACTGCGCGCCGGTGCGAGTCAAATCAGCAATTTACAAGTTTACGGGCTGGAGTTGATGCCTGAATGGCGTGACACCTCGTTAGTGACTATCCGCGACGATATCGATAAGGATTATTACGCGCTGTCTTGTGCCTACTACGACCGATACATAGCCCCAGGCTTAATAGCTTCTGATACCTAATATGATTGACTTATCTGAAATAAAGAATTTTTTACTGTGTGAAACCCCGGACAGCTGGGTGGATAATGCCTTGCAGCATCCGGCATTGATGTTGCTGGATCACGCTAATTGTGAGAAAAAAGCCGCTTCTACTGCCATCCATTTGATGTATCGCTACGTTTCGGATTTTGAGCTGCTGAATAAAATGTCGCGCCTGGCTCGTGAAGAGTTGCGCCATTTCGAGCAGGTGATTGCAATCATGGAAAAGCGCGGGGTTCCCTACGAGCAAATTACCGCCTCTCGTTACGCGGCTGAGCTTCGTAAGCCGGTGCGTACCCACGAGCCCGGACGCCTGATTGATACGCTGATCGTAGGCGCTATTATTGAAGCGCGCTCTTGCGAGCGTTTTGCCAAACTCGCGCCGCATCTGGACGATGAGCTGCAAGGGTTTTATCTATCCTTATTGAAATCAGAAGCGCGTCACTTCAAAGACTATTTAACTCTTGCGCAAAAATTCGCCGGCGGCGAGTCAATTCAGGAAAGGGTGGATGAGTTTTTGGCTTTGGAGCGGGATTTGGTTGTGGCAGGAGATTCAGAGTTTCGTTTTCACAGCGGGCCAATAGAAGAGGGGGCAGGCTAACGGTTGAAACCGTTAGCCTGAGGGCTGTTAGGCGCGACGGCGAAACAGCGGCTGTGGCTGGTCCACGCCTGTTTGATAGAACTCGGTAAAGTCTTTTAACGACTGCTTAGCCGCTTCAAGATCCGCTGCTTCATCGTCAAAGCGGAATGAATTCACCCCGCAGCGAGATAAATAACACAGCTGGTCACGTATAAATGCGCCCACGGCACGCAACTCACCTGTAAAACCAAAGCGCTCTCGAATTAAGCGAGCGGTAGAAAAGGCGCGACCATCCATGAAGCCTGGGAAGTTTACCGCCACCAAAGGAAGGGCTTTAGCGTCATCACCCAATTCAAGCGCGCTTTCGTCGCTGTCAAGCCATACACCGATATCGCTGCGTGATTTCAGCTGCTCACGCTGAGCTTTCCATACTGATAAAGGAACAATCACTTGACCGGCGGGGACCTTGGCCTCAGTTGCGTCGCCCTCAGGTTTATCGAGACGCACCCAGGTGTCATCGACAATGGCGCCGTCTTTAACTAGCTTTGGCATACACGCGCTCCTTAAATGGGGTGATACCGATGCGGTTGTAGGTATCGATAAACAATTCTTCTTCGGTGCGATTTTCCAAGTAAACGTTAACCAGATTCTGAACCACTTCGGGCATCTGTTCGGCCTCAAAAGCAGGCCCCAGTACTTTGGCCAGCGAGGCCTGGTTGCCAGCGTTGCCGCCCAACATTACTTGATAAAACTCTTGGCCCTTTTTGTCCACGCCCAATACACCAATGTGGCCGACATGGTGATGCCCGCAGGCATTCATGCAACCAGAGATATTTAAATCCAGGTCACCCAGATCATAGACGTAATCGAGGTCCGTAAACTGACGCTGAATAGCCTCGGCAATAGGGATCGATTTGGCGTTTGCCAGCGAGCAGAAGTCGCCACCTGGGCAGCAGATGATATCGGTAAGCGTGCCGATGTTTGGGGTGGCAAAGCCGTATTCTTTTGCGGCGAGCCACAGCTCCATTAGATCGCTTTTGCGAACGTCGGCCAGAACCATGTTTTGCTCGTGCGTCGTGCGCGCCTCGCCAAAACTGAAACGCTCAGCCAAATCGGCAATTCGCTCAAGCTGGGTGTCAGTCAGATCGCCGGGGGCGATGCCAGTAGGCTTGAGCGAGAGGGTAACAGACGCGTAACCGGCCACACGGTGCTGTCGTACATTGCGCATTAACCACTTGGAGAATGGCACATTGTCGCGGGCTTGTTGATCCAGAGACGCCTGAGCGCTGGCATCGTCCAGGGTGGTGTAGTCAGGTTCCGTAAAATAAGACTTGGCGCGAACAATATCCTCTTCACGCAGGGTGCTTGGCGCGTCTTTAAGGTGCTCCCACTCTTTCTCCACGGCTGCGGCAAAGTTTTCAGGCCCCATGGCTCGCACCAAAATCTTGATACGGGCTTTGTATTTGTTGTCTCGGCGGCCGTGCAGGTTGTACACCCTTAAAATGGCTTCGAGATACGTAAGGATATGCTCTTGAGGCAAGTAATCGCGGATTACGCTTCCGATTACAGGGGTTCGCCCTAAGCCGCCGCCCACCAGCACCTTAAAGCCGACCTCTCCGTTTTCGCTTTTGATCAGCTGAAGGCCGATATCATGTACCTGAATTGCCGCGCGATCCAATTCTGAACCAGACACAGCGATTTTGAATTTCCGCGGTAAAAATGCAAATTCTGGATGGAAGCTGGACCACTGACGAATGATTTCACAATACGGGCGTGGATCGACGACCTCGTCTGGGGCTACGCCCGCGAACTGGTCGGATGTGACGTTACGAATACAGTTACCGCTCGACTGAGTGCCGTGCATCTCAACTTCGGCAAGTTCAGCCAGAATATCCGGCACTTGTGCTAGCTCTGGCCAATTGTATTGGATGTTTTGGCGGGTACTGACATGGCAGTAGCCTTTATCGTAATCCCGGGCGATGCGTGCCAAACGACGCAATTGGGTGCTGTTAAGCATTCCGTAGGGCACATTAATACGCAACATGGGGGCCAGTCGCTGAACATAGAGGCCATTTTGCAGGCGCAAGGGCAGAAACTCCGCTTCGCTCAGCTCACCCTTTAAATAGCGTTCGGTTTGATCGCGGAACTGAGCAACTCGCTGGCGCAGAATCTCGTGGTCATATTGGTCGTAAATATACATATATCATTTACCATAGCTGAAAAAGCCCGGGGCAGGGCGTCGCAGGCGCGCAAGGATACAGCAAAACGTGCGCGGCGGCGAGGCCCGGAGCGGGGCAAGGTAACAAGTTCAAACGCAGGTTTAAATGAATATATTTCACTAACCTTAAATCTTATGGCTATAAGCATGCGGCGCATCTTGCCAGACGCGGTCATTTGGTATATAAGAGCCATTCATTAGGAGAAAAACGCATAGGATGTGAACGACTAACAGGGTGTTGAGTCTTTAGCAGCAACACCAGACCTTCAAGACTGGGAGAATAAAAATAATGAATGAACAGATTGAAATGCAAGAGCAAGGTGACAGTGTGGCGGATGCGGTAGCGGCTGTCTCGTTAATTGCTATTTTCGTAATCACCTGTATTTTTTGGATCAGCGGCCAATAGCTGCTTGCTTCCACCACAGACAAAAGCCGCCCATAGAGGCGGCTTTTGTCTGTCTGGGAGAGTCGTTTTCGTAATATTGAGTTATGGTGAATTTAGAAGGTGGTGGACCAAAAGCATGAGGCCACCAATAAACAGCCCTGTGAAAATAACCCCAGCCAAAATATAGGGAAAAATGCTGCCACTGGCGAAGTCACGCTCGCGATTTTTATGGCTTTGTACCCCTACGGCCGCCGCCAAAGTGCTAAGGGCGAGCTGGCCCATGCTTATCTTGGTGCCTCGTGGCTTTGTTACCGCGTCCGCTTCGCGCTGCAATTGATGCTGCTCGGTCTGCTCATGCGGAGGCTCTTGTTTATAGTTCATAGGGTTATCCGCTAAAATAGTCACTTTTGAGGATAACAGCTGATTGCGATGATTACACCTGCAGGGAATACCCCCATTCGGGAATTGGCTATTTTGCCTCCGTGTAAAGAAGATATAGATATTCTTCAAGAGACGCCTGATTTTGTGCTGATCAATAAGCCAGCGGGGTTGCTGAGCGTGCCAGGGCGTCATCCAGACAATAACGACTGCGTTCACACACGCCTGGAAAAAGTTTATCCCGGCTGCAGCATTATCCATCGGTTGGATTTTGACACGTCAGGCATTATGGCGGTGGCACGCAATAAAGCCGCCCACGGGTTTATTGCCAAACAGTTTCAAGCGCGGGAGACCTACAAGCTTTACACGGCTGTCGTCGAAGGAGAGCTGGCAGACTCCGAAGGTGTTATCGACTTGGCCATTGCGCCCGATAAGACCAACCGTCCTAAGTACAAAATTGATATCGAAGAGGGTAAGCCCTCGGTTACCCGCTACCGGGTACTGCACTTCGATGCAGCGACCAACACCAGCCGTCTCGAGCTTGAGCCCTTGACCGGCCGCTCACACCAGCTCAGGCTGCATATGGCCGCCATGGGTCACTCTATTCTTGGCTGTGGGTTTTACGCCTCAGAAAACACGGCGGCCTTATCAAAGCGACTGCTGTTGCACGCTACACGGCTGCGATTTAAGGCGCCGGGCAGGGGTGAGCTGATCGACGGGTTTAGCCCATGCCCCTTTTAATTTACGCAAGCTGACGATGGAGTCATGTTGAAGCGAACCGCACGAATGCCATTGCGACGCAGGCTGTATATTTATCTGGAGCCACGCGCCTGGCCTTTCGGAGTCTCGCCGTTCAACATCGCTGTCTGCGTCTTAATTCTATTGTCGATGATCGGTGCGATTCTTGAGACCGAACCCACTTTAACTCGCGGCCATGAATCTTTTATTCGCTTTTGCGAGCTGGTTATCAGCGGCGTTTTTTTGCTGGAATACCTTGCCAGGTTGTGGGTGTGTGTAGAAGATCGGCGTTATCAGCACCCGCTCTGGGGGCGAATTAAATACGCGTTAACGGCCGCCGCGCTGCTGGATTTGCTGGCTTGTTTGCCGCTGCTTTTGGGTGTTGCCAGCTCGGAGTCTTTGCTGTTGCGCTTTGCACGCTTGTTTCGCGTGCTGCGTTTGGCTCGTTACGGTCAGCTGGCGCGCGCAGTGCAGCTGGTGATTAAAGCCATAATGTCCAGGCGCTATGAGTTAATGGTCAGCGTTTTCATTGCCGTCGGCATGATTTTGGCTTCATCCACACTTCTATATTTTGCTGAGCGCAATGTGCAGCCCGAAGCGTTTGGCAGTATCCCCAGGGCCATGTGGTGGGCAATTATTACGTTCACTACGGTGGGCTATGGCGATGTCTACCCGGTTACTGAGTGGGGCAAAGTGTTCGCGGCACTGACGGCGTTATCGAGTATCGGTTTGATCGCTATGCCCACGGGCATTCTCGCTTCAGCGTTCAGTGATGCTATGCGAAGGGGGCGCGATGAGATTGGCAACCAACGCAGGCACTAATGGGTTAGCGGGTGGGAATGCCCTTCGCAACGCCGACAGTTATAAGCATCTGCCGATTGAATCTTAGGTCAACTCCCTTGTTAATGTTAATTTCATCGAAAGTAGCGTAAAATACCTGACTAAATTAATCAGGTATAGAGGTTAAATACTGTCGGCTATGCTCAGCGTTGATATTACTCCATCTGCACAAACCTACCTCAAAGGCTTACTGGATAAGCAGGACAACAACGAAGGTATTGGCATTCGTATGTTTGTCGCCAACCCAGGCACGGCTCAGGCAGAGACGTGCATTGCCTACTGCCGCCCTGAGGAAGTCAAAGAAGGGGACGTTACCTTAGAGCTTGAAGGCTTCAACGCCTACTTTGAAGAGCGCAGTTTACCATTTTTAAAAGATGCCAAAGTGGATTACTCGGCCGATAAAATGGGAGGCCAGCTAACCATTCGGGCGCCCAACTCCAAAATGCCCCAGGTAACCGACGACAGCCCCCTTGAAGATCGAATTAACTACGTACTTTTTAACGAAGTTAACCCCGGCTTGGCGGCACACGGCGGCGATGTCAGCTTAGTGGAGGTCACTGATGACAACTATGCGATTTTGCGTTTTGGTGGTGGCTGCCAGGGGTGTAGCGCGGTAGACTTGACCCTGAAGAACGGGGTTGAAGTGGCTTTGATGGATAAGTTGCCGGAGCTCAAGGGTATTCGCGATATAACCGATCATACAGACCGCACCCAATCCTACTATTAACTGCTTGATACGCTCAGACTAATACACAAGGATTTGGGTGGTCGGTGAACAAAACGCTGAACGTTTTACGGCTTTTACTGCTTGGCCTGTATTGTTATCCGGCCTTATTAGCGGCACAGACTGATACCAATGCGCAGGGTTCGGTCTGGCCTGCAGCCCCGGACAGGCTCGCCGGTTGGGACTGGTTACAGCTCGACTCCGGTGAGTGGGTCAAAGGTGAAATTATCGGCTTGTACGATAACACGCTCACCTTCGATTCAGATCACTTCGATGAAATGACCCTTGACTGGGACGATGACGTCAACCGTGTACTGTCCGCTCGAAGCATGAGTGTACGTCTCAGCACCGGGGTGACGGTCTATGGCCCGGTTGATATCGACGAAAACTTCCTTAATTTTGCTTCACCTGTGGCCGCGCAGTACCCGCGCTCGACCATCATCGCCATGACCAAAAAAGGCGACAGAGAGCGAGACCTGTGGCGCACCGAGCTGGGCTTTAGCGGCACGCTAAAGGGCGGTAATGTCGATGAAAAGGGCTACAACCTGAACTTTGAAGTGGCGCGTCGTACGGCGATGTCGCGTTTAAGCATCGATTATCGCGGCAGCTTTGATGAAACCGCTGGTGTGCAAACCCAAGAGAGCCACCGCTCTAACGGTCGCTTTGATCGATTTATCGGCTCTTCTTTGTACTGGACGCCAGTGTATATAGAGTATTTCCGCGACCAATTCCAGAACATAGATGCCCGTGTTACCTACGGTGTTTTTATTGGTTATTACATTGCCGACAGCAAGACCTTTACCTGGAGCATCAGTGGCGGCCCAGGTTATCAGTACCAAGAGTTTACCACCGCACCCGTAGGCCAGGATTTGACCCAAGAAACTCCGGCCTTGTTGGCCGAGTCGAAGTTAACCTGGGACATCACGGACGATATCACTTACGAGTTAAGCTACCAGCCGCAATTTACTAATGACGAGACCGGTCGCTATAAACACTATCTTGAAACCGGTTTAAAGTTGGATGTTACGGCTAAACTGGCGGTGGATTTCACTTACACATGGGATAGAACGGCAAAGCCCCAGGTGGACGAGGATGGCTTACTACCCGAAAAAGACGATTACACGATGTCTGTTGGTGTGACCTGGAATTATTAGCACCAGATTTTGTACCCGTGTAGGCTAAAGCAAAACCACCACCCGGTTTCAAATCGGTCAGGTTTTTCAGGCAATAAAAAAGCCTACCAGCCGCAGCGGGTAGGCTTTGCAGCCAATAAGCTGTTAACGCTTAAGGGTAGCGTTTTTCCAGCATTGGCTTTATTTTTTCGCGCATAGAGCGAAGCGCTTTTTCGGTAGCGGCCCAATCGATGCAGGCGTCGGTGACTGACACCCCGTATTCTAACTGACTTAAATCTTCTGGAATTTTCTGATTGCCGGCGCCAATGTTACTTTCAACCATTAAACCAATAATGGACTTATTGCCTTCTACGATTTGATTGGCAACATTATCCATAACCAGGGTTTGCAGGTTGTGGTCTTTGTTGGAGTTGGCGTGACTGCAGTCCACCATAATGTTCGGCAAGATCTTCGATTTTTCCAGCTCGTCTTCGCACATGGCAACGCTTACCGAATCGTAATTGGGCTTGCCGTTACCGCCGCGCAAAACCACATGGCCGTAACTGTTGCCGCGGGTGTGGATAATAGACACTTGACCGTCTGAATTAATGCCCAGAAAACGGTGTGGTTTAGAGACCGATTGCAGGGCGTTAATGGCAACTGTCAGGCTGCCGTCTGTGCCGTTTTTAAACCCTACAGCAGAAGACAAACCACTGGCCATTTCACGGTGAGTTTGCGATTCTGTCGTACGAGCACCAATGGCAGACCAACTGATCAAGTCCTGCAGGTACTGTGGCGAAATAGGGTCCAGCGCCTCAGTGGCGGTGGGCAAGCCCAGTTCGGCAATATCCAGCAAGAGTTTACGACCAATATGTAATCCTTCTTGAATCTTAAACGAGTCATTCAAATACGGGTCGTTAATCAGGCCTTTCCAGCCAACGGTGGTACGAGGTTTTTCAAAATAAACGCGCATGACAACATAGATAGTATCACTGACTTCTTCGGCCAGCTTTTTCAGTCGGGCTGCATAGTCCTTGGCGGCCTCAACGTCGTGAATAGAGCAGGGGCCTATCACTACAAAAATACGGGGGTCTTTGCGATCAAGAATATTGCGAATGGTGGCGCGACCTTCGGTAATTACCGTACGTGCGCTATCGGTCAGCGGCAGCTCGCGTTTGAGCTCAGCCGGCGAAATGAGCAGCTCTTGAGAGACGACGTTGATATCGTCTACCGCTGCATCTTGAGTATCGTGTGACATTGTCTTTACAGATTTCCTATGTTGTCGTAGTTGCGCGTCTGAAAATCATCAGACACGCTTATTCTACTGAATTTCAATGGCTTTTTGGTGATGATTTTGCCAATTACAGGAATATTTGAAATCTATCATAAAGAGATGTGTGATTAAATCTCCAAGAAGTCCAACGGGGCCGTTAACATTGGACAGTAAATCGCTAGCTTCAAAGGGTAGGACTCTTGCGAAAACAAGGAAGCATAGCGCTGAAGCTGACCGGTATAGGCTTCTCGTAACCGAGCCGCTACTTCCGCTTCCGACTCCCCTGCCAACAGCTCTGCCGTTTTATAATCAATAATCCAGCGCTGCCCGTTGCAGACGAAAGTTCGGTCGATCACATGACGTTTGTAGTTAACGGCCGATTGCCCAGATGCTGTGACATAGGTCGCTTCAATCGCACTGTGCGGATGACTATTGTCCAGTATCCAGCGACCGCGTTCCGAACCCAGTGCATTCCTGATGCATAACTCTATTCTGGCTGTAGCTTTAGAGAGCTGTGGCGGTAGAACTCCTGCGGCAGTGAGCAGGCTTCGCCAGAGGGCTTTCTGAGAAGCAATATAGTCTTCGGGCTCTGATGGAAGAGGGCTGGCTGCTAGAGCTTCAAATATTCGGTGCACAACGGTGCCTGTGAGTCGCGCCAGACGTGCATCCATAGTTTCCGTTTCAGGCAGATTAACATCATCTGCGGTAAATTCTCTTCCGCGCAGAGCCGCCAAGTGCGGGTTGTCAATGGGCGCGGGGGGGCACCACTGAGGGGCTAAACGTCTCAACGGTTCTGCCATCTGTTCTTGTTGCTTTTCATTACTTTGAGTATTAGCGCTGGCCCGTCTAATCGTGGCTTGTTGATACATATAAGGCCACAATGTGCTTAGCTGGCCAGTGGGCTTAATAGCTTCGGGCGGTTGGTCCGCCGCATGTTTGATACAGGCGGTTAAGTAAAGATTATTAATGGCACGGGTGCAGCCTACGTAGAGCAGGCGGGTTGCTTCAAAATCGGCTTGTATCTTTTGTTCAGCACGTAGATACGTGTAAATTGGCCCCTGGCTCTGTCCTTCGGGGGCAAGCGGCCCTAGCAGTAATTGAGTCTGGCCCGTGCTTGACAATCTTTCCCGCCATAAAAACAGTGATTTATCATCGCCGCGGGTGCGCCGATCTAAGCCAGGAATAATAACCGTATCAAACTCCAGCCCTTTGGATTTATGCATGGTCATAACCTGGACTCGAGCCCCGGGGTTGTTGGACACGGCATACAAAGACTCGATGGCACGGTTGAATCCATCCCAGTCGCCAATTTTGCCTGATTCGTCGTATTGATCTAATAAGTCAAAGTATTGGGCGGCTACTGCGTGGTCATCATCCGCTAATAAAGTGGCGGGAGCCCCCAGCGCTAACCAGACACCATAGACCCATGAGCGCAGAGATTTACGTTGTTTTTGCTCAAAGGCTAACCGCAAAACCGAGTCAAGGCGGCGACAGTTTGTTTGCCCTGTATTACTAAGCCCCTGCAAGGCTTCAGCGTTACACAGTCTTGCCCAAACAAACTCCAACCCACGACGCTCGGCAAGCGTATTGTCTGAATCAGCGTTACCCACCAGCAAAGTCAGATCGTGCAAGTCCAGGCCAACCCAGGGAGTGCGCAATACACAGAGCCAGGCCGTCCGGTCTTCAGGTCGCAACAGGGCTCGGGTTAGGCTCATTAAGTCAGTGATCACCATGCGGCTGGCGAGTGAATCCATATCTTGAGCCTGGAACTCAATGCCCTGACGATTTAGCGTTTCGATGATTTGACTAAGGTGGCGACGATTGCGCCCCAACACGGCAATGCTTTCATCTGGTTTTTGTGTAAGCGTGCTTTCTATGAGCTGAACAATGCTCTGGGCTTCACTGGCTCGAGCATCATCAATGCACTGACCTTGGTCTTCATCGTAACCAAAAGCAAGAAGCTGAACACCCGAGTCTGCTGTAGAAGACTTGAATGCCTCCGACGGGCTGTAGGTTACCGCTCCGCGAGAAATGTCGTCATTAGCAGGAAAGGCTTGCTGAAAAACGTCGTTTACCCAATTCACTACCGGCGCGCGTGAACGAAAATTGACCGTCAAATCTAATGGAGTGAGAGAAACGCTACCAATACCGTGGCTTCTCGCTTGCAGGAAAAGGCCAACATTAGCGTTGCGGAAACCGTAACACGATTGCATCCCGTCACCGACGATAAACAAGGTTCGTCCGTCCCCAGGCTCCCAGCCAGCAGTAAGCTTTTCCAGCAGTTGCAGCTGGGGCTGTGAAGTATCTTGAAACTCATCCACTAAAATATGACGGATTCGATAATCAAGCTTCAGGGCAATATCACTGGGTGAGTCTTCTTCCCCCAAAGCCTGAAGCGCCGCGAGGGTGACTTCGGTGAAATCTGTGGCCCCTAGCTCTGCAAAGCATAACCAAAGCTCTGCTGCCAGGCGGGGCAGGCAGCGGGTTAGGCACTGTAGAATATCCCATTCATCATCATGATAATGAGCGCTTGGTAAAGTGCGAAGCTCGTGGAGCTTAACAGCCATATCCGGGCTCTCAGATTGCAACGCTGCCACAATATGACTAAAAAGTGCTTTTGATTCTTTCCCCGCTGCCCCAGCGGGAATGCCTTGGTTTTTATTCAGACTCTTTCGAAAGCTGCCCGCCGTGGTGAGTAAAAAGTCGGCCAGCAGCTGCCACATTTCCAGCTGTTGAACCTCTGTTTCGGGCAGCTCAGTGATACCCGAGAACTCGACAAAAGAGTTGTCGGGCTGCTGTTCGCTTAAGAAAGAGCCAGCCCGGTCTAGCAGTTCACATAATTCACTGGCTATTGGTAAAAGCTGTTTTTTTACGGTGCATAAATGCTCTTGAATAACGCTATTGAGAACAGACTCAAAGTAGTCTCTTGCGTGTTCATCAGAGGCTGACATAATTAGGCCGAGCCACTGTTCACGTTTGCTGAGCAAGTCTACAAACAAGTCTGTCAGGTTCTCTAGACGATTATCCAGATGCCTACAAAGCTCTACCAGTGCACTCCCATGCGGGGTGTTATTGCCCGTGCTTTTCAGTAGACGGTAGGCCGCTTCACGATAGACGGCCTGTGAGTCTTCCAGCGTGTCAGGTAATTCACCCATACCGCTGTGAAAGGGTAATTGCGCCACAATTGAGCGGCACAGTCCGTCAATTGTCTGAACCCTTAGGCGGCTTGGGTTTTTTAATAGCTGCCAGTTATTGGCTTTATCATGCTCTAATAAAGCGCGAGCGCTGTGCCAAAGGGCTTTTTCATGCTCCGCGGATGGCTCAGGGGTGTTGGCGGCATGATCAAGCGCGTTGATGATTCTTTCGCGCATTTCACTGGCAGCTTTATTCGTAAACGTGATTGCCAGCACTTGCTCAGGGGCGTCAACGCTTAACAACAGCTTAAGTACGCGATGGGTGAGCAACCCGGTTTTTCCTGACCCTGCCGGAGCACTAACGGCAAACGACTCGGTCGGATCTAAAGCTCGGGTTCGCGCGGAACTATCCGCAGGCGTTGAATTGGCAGTTAGCTGTGTCACAAGGTGCCCTCATTCTGGCTTAGCCAGCGTTGGAGCTGGGCGTTTTCATTAGTACGAGATAACGGCTCTAACCAAGAGTCGTAGCGCTTAGCGTCAAGGCTGCGATAGGTCGTACTGGCGTACCCTTGTTGTAATTCCGAGGCAAGCTCCTGAAGTTTCTCCTGCCAGGTATCCAGCTGTTGCGGCCAACTACCCGCCTCAGGAGGCCCAATACCCTCAATGACCTGGGTCGCTTCATCCCCCCAGCCAGACAACTCCGTTGCTTTGGCACTAATGCTGACCAAAGCGATAGCAGCGATATTCAGATTGCCTAGAGCGCAGGCATAAAGAGGCAGCTGAGGGTCGGTAAATCTTGTTTCTTTCCAGCCGCTGGTGCTTGAGCTGCCGGTTTTGTAGTCAATGACCAGTCGCTCGCCTGAGCTTAGCGTGTCTACTCTGTCGAGACGGACATCAAACTCCAGGCCTGCGAACTGCGCGCTGACCTTTTCTTCCAGCCAGTGAACCGTAAAATCCGGGCGCTGCTTTTCAAGCTCTAACCACTCCAGTATTTGCTGGCTAAGCCTTTCGCTTTCTAATGCGATCAAGGCAGCGGTGAGTTCAGGGCGCTTGCGAGAGGCGTTAGCTACGGCCTCCTGTGCAAGCTTATTGACCCGCTGGCTCAGCGCCTCTGCGCTTGAGGCAAGCAGGGCACTTTGTGTTTGTATCTCCTGCCAGAAGTTGGCGAGAATACTATGCAATATATTTCCGCGCTCTGCGGCCGAAAAACCGAATCTCGGTGCCTCAATCTGGTAAGCACCTAATCGATAATTAGCAAAGGCCGCAAATGGACATCGAGCCTGCGCCGTAAATATGCCGCTACCACCAGGAAGCGAATTGAGAAGCAGCGGAGGTCCGAACTCACAATCAACCCATTCAAGAGCCTGACTTGCTGCAACCTTGTGGTAATTAATTTGCGAAAGAGTTTGTGAATTTTCCGTGAGAAGGGGAGTATCAAGCTTCGGTATATCTTGAATTAATGCACTGGGCAATAATTGCCTGTCACCCTCGGCCCTGGGGTAGCTGAAAATAACCATAGGGGCACAGTGGCGTAAACGCTGAGTTAACTGCTCTGCGTAAACGAGTTCTCGTTCCGCACTTGCGCGAGGCATTTTCCATTCACGCTGAAGCCCTATCGGCAATAGTGGATTGGGACTTGCGGCGGGTGGCCACGCCTGATGGTGCATACCCATCACCCAGGCGTGAGTAAAATTAAGCCCCGATGCTTCAAGTAATCCCAGCACCTGAATAGGGGAGTCCGGTGTTTGTGGTTGGAAAGGTGTGCGATCAAGTTGCTTTTTAAGTAAGTTAAGCGTGTCACCAAGTGTCAGAGGTGTTTGCACTCGAGAGAGTTGTGAGAGCTCAATGAGTGTATCATTCCAAAGCGAGACTTGCTGATACTCCACACTATCCAAACGGCGTTCGCCGGGCCAGCCGAGTTGAGCCAGCAAGCTGGATATTTTTTCGACCCATTCGCCCAGGTTCAATTTAAAATGTGCTTGACGCTCAACATCCTGAGTGACTTCTAAACGCTTGGCAAAGCCGGCCTCACTGCCTGAACGTTCGATTAATTCTCGACAAAGCTTACGTATTTCAGAGCTTTTAAGTTGATACTTTGCTCGGCTTCTTAAGGTGGCAATAGCTTTTGTGCGCAAAAGCTTTTCAGCTTCGTATTCACCCCAAAAAATAGAATCAAGAACGCTTACCGCCAAGTCTGTTTGACAGGGGCGACAATGGAAGGTGATCAACTCCAAAGCCGAGTTGATAATGGGAGTTCGCCCGAGAGGCGTACCGGTAGAAAAGTTAAACGGGGCGACCTGTCGGGGCTGGTTTGGCAGAGGCGATAGAGGAGTAAATACTTCGCTAAATATGCGTTCTACTTGATCGCGCTGCCGTCCCAACTCAGGAACAATAATACCGATCACCGCTTTCGGGTTCTTATCCAGTATTTCATCTGCCCATAATGCAGCCCGCCGTATTTCATGCTCGGAGTCAGCTTCGCTGGTAACACTTAGTAAGCCTTCAGAGGTGGCGTCATCAATAATCTGCGCATCAGGGAGAGCCGTCTCTAGCAAAACTTCGATCAGGGGTGGGATATCATCAAACCCATAAATACTGGCGTTATACGTTTGGGGCAGCTGTCCGTTATTGAGGGCAATAATGAGCTGCTCTTGAGCGTCTTCACTGGTGATAAGGTCAAGCGCATTAAGGCGACCATGGAATGCGTCATACCACTGGCTAAACGGCTCCTGGGCCGCGGGCCAGCTGGCAACCTCTTGAATAGGGCATCGCCATGCTTGCAGAGCAACGCGAGCAGCCTCTGCTTTAGCGGCTAATTGGCTTGCTTGCAAGAGCTGTTGTGCGCCTAGCTGATCCGAAATCACCTGCTCCCAGATCAAGCTGGTTTGCCAGCGGTTAATGATGACCTTGGGTTGTGCCTGAGGGGTAAATAAATAGCGATTCCATTGGTGCTCCAACCACTGGTTTAAGGCATAAACCTGCGGCTCTGGCCAGCTTACTTGGCCACCTTGTCTATGCTGAAAGTCGTGGTAAGCGCGCAAGATTTGATTTCTTTGGCGGTTATTGGCAGTTATAAACAACCGACCATCTTTTAGGCGCTCCAACAGAGGCTCGATAGCAAATAATACCGCCGACATATTTCTCTCCTTATGATGGTCGTCGAAGTGTACGGTTATACCAAGCGGTGGAGCAAGATCTCGAGCATCAGTTGGCTGCAGTTCAGCGGAGCAGCGTGCCCACAGCTTCGGCGCCACAGGATTATTTACCGGTAAAAGATTATGGCCAGGTGAGGGCGCTAAACACCGTTAAGGAATGAGATGATTAGCGAATAACGGTGCAGGTTTAGGCACCTCTGCGCTGAGAGTCAAGACGCTATAGCTTTCAATGCCAAACTGTTCTAGACCTGGCTTCAACTCGTTAAGCTTATCGTCTTGCAGAGTAAAAAAAGCATTGGACTTATGTGGCTGAGCGTTGTTACTCAATATGAACCCCAGCTCATGTATCCAGTAAGCCACCCGACGAGCGATCGCGTCTCCAGAGTCCATCAGCATTACTTGCGGGCCTAACACACGGGCTATTTCCTCCTTAAGTAAAGGAAAGTGCGTACAGGCCAAAACCAGGCAGTCTAACGCCGCAGGGTAAGGGTTGGCAGGGCTTACAGAGACGAATTTTTTTAAACAAGATGCCAGTAATAATTCTGGCACTGTTTCGCCGCGGAGTTTAGCCTCTGCAAGATGAACCAACTGTGTCGATCCACTGGTGACAACGTGGCATGAGGAGGCAAAGCTTTGAATCAGGTGGCGCGTGTAATCTCGGTTAATGGTTCCGGGGGTTGCCAGAACACCCATGTACTTATTGTTCGATGCATTAGCTGCGGGCTTAATAGCGGGTACAACACCAACAACCGGCTGCGTCAAACGCTGTCGCAGGTGCGGCAATGCGAGGGTGCTGGCTGTATTGCAGGCAATCACAATGACATCAGGTTTATTTGAAGATTGCTGCAGGTATTGCTCAATCACACCTGCACAGCGGCTGATCAAAAAACGTTCTTCTTTGTCCCCATAAGGAAAGCCTCCGTTGTCAGACAAATAACTTAGCTGCGCTTGAGGAATATGCAGGCGGATATGCTGGTACACACTCAGGCCACCAACACCCGAATCAAAAATTAAGATATGAGGCGTACGATACGGTTTAGTCATGCGGCTTAATTAAGTCGGCGATGGCGTTGCTATAGCAAGGGGCTTCGTTATCAAAAAGGCTGGGTGAAGCCTGGTAAGCATGCAATAAATACTTTCTTGCTTCAGGGATTCGCCCGAGCTCATGCAGGCACTGCCCAAGCCGTAACTGCAAAAAAGGACTCTTTTCTGAGTCGGGACAATAAAGAGCCGAGGTTAGGGATTCGGCCCCCTGCTCAAATTGCTGTAATTTAAAATAAGTGTCGCCAATAGCCGTTAGCACCCAATTGGCTTCTGTATACTCGGTTTGGGGCTTGGGTATCAAAAGCCAAGCTTGGTAGAATGAGCGTAACGCCAATCGGTACTCTTTGCTGTCATATAAACGATAACCGTCGGCACAAAGGCGGCGTACCTGTAACGTCAGATCTGGCTTGCCCATACTGCTGCTATGTCTCTGATGGTTGGATATTAGCCCCGGCCTCAGACAAACCTCGGCCTGTGGCACAGCCAGTATTTGATTCTAGTATATTGGCACTGTGACAGCCAAGTGAAACACCCTACAACTGGAAACTGAATGATTGAAGAGCTAGCCAATATATCAACACCTTTATTGCTGTCAGCGATTGGCGCAGGGGTATTTGTGGGCGCTGTGTTGGTTTACCTTTTATCTTCAAGTAAATTTAGGCGGCTCGAAGCCAGCTTAATAGACCAACTTAACGAGCAAACCCATCAAAGTCAGTTAAAACAAGCCCATCTGCAATCGCAACTTGAATACAGCGAGAGCGAGCTGTTAGAGCAAAAAACAGTCAGCCATCAATTAGAACTTGCCCGAGAAGAGTTAAGCCGCAAGTTGTCTGAGCAAAGTTCACTGGTGTCGGGGCTCAAAGAGCGTTTAGCGCATTTTGAGACGCTGAAGTCCGAGCAGCAAGCACTAGAGCAGCAAGTGATTCGGCTCAGCGAGCAACGATCACAGTTGACGACACAGCTAGAAGCAGAACGAGAGAAACTCAACGCTCAAGAAAGCTTACTGGAAAAAACCAAACAAGAGCTGAAAAAGGAGTTCGAGTTAACCGCAAGCAAGCTGTTCGATCAAAAAAGTGCGCAATTTAATACCTCTAGTCAAAGCCTGCTTGAAGGAGCGTTATCACCTTTCAGGGCTCAGCTGTCGGATTTTCGTAAGAAAGTCGAAGATGTCTATGAAAAAGAGAACGCCGAACGAAACCGATTAGCAGGACAGATTCATGAGCTGCAAAAGCAGGCTCATAAAATTGGCGAAGACGCTGTTAATCTCGCCCAGGCGCTCAAAGGCAACAGCAAAGCCCAGGGAGGCTGGGGTGAAGTGGTGCTAGAGCGACTGCTAGAGCAGTCGGGGCTGCAGAAAGGACGAGAGTATGAAACGCAGCTTAGCTTTACCAGCGAGAGCGGCGCACGCCGCATGCCCGATGTGGTGGTACGCCTACCCGAAGGGAAAGATATTGTAATCGATGCGAAAGTATCTTTGACGGATTACGAACGCTACTGCAATAGCGACAATGACTCTGACCGACAAAAATTTCTTCAGGCTCACATACAATCGGTGCGCAACCATATTAAAGGCTTAAGTGCCAAAGATTACGAAAACTTACCCGGGCTGCGCGCTTTAGACTTTGTGTTTATTTTTATACCCATTGAAGCGGCGTTTATGCTCGCCTTACAGCACGATCCAAACCTGTATAAAGACGCATACGATCGTCAGATTATTCTCGCAAGCCCCACAACCCTGCTGGCCATATTACGCACAGTAGACAATATTTGGCGTTACGAAAAGCAAAACCGAAACGCAGAGAGAATTGCTAAAGACGCTGGCGGTTTACACGATCAGTTTGTGGGTGTATTAGAAGCACTTGATCAGCTGGGGCTGCAGCTGGACAAAGCTCGTGAAGCGTATGACAAAACACATAAACGTCTGCATTCTGGTCGTGGCAATTTGCTGCGCAGAGTGGACTCCATTCGTCGTTTAGGCGCAAAGACCAAAAAAACCATTGACCCAGCTCTACTAGAAGTCAGTGAGGGCGATGGTGAGGAGAGTTTTGATGAGTAATGTAATGGCCGTATTACTTGGGCTGGCCACTTTGGTGATACTTATATTGTGCGGGGTGGCCGTTTATTATCTGCTCCAGCTGCGTCAACTTCGTCGTCGTCAGAAAAAGCAGATTGAATTACTTGAGCAGCAAGGACTTGAGCAACGTAGCCGTATCAATAACAGCATTCAAGTTATCGCGGCCGCAGCTGAAAAAGATGAGCTTACCTTAACAGAGGCCAGCATACGACTGTCAGTATTGTTGGATAGCCTAGGTGTCAGTGACTCTGTACGCGAAGAGTTTTCAGCGTTTTATCAATTGCGCGAGGCTACCGCGCACATCCCCATTCTAGAAGCATGGAAACAATTACCAGCCAAGCAAAAAAAGGCCTTTGACAAAGAGCGTATGCAGCACGAGAAAACTTATCGCGAGTTTGTGCTTGATGCGGCTCAGCGCATCAAGCAGCGTAATTTCTAGGAGTTATTTACGCCTTAAGAGAGCACCACACTCAATATGATGGGTAAAAGGGAACTGATCAAATATGGCAAACGCCTGAATATCGTGACTGCGGCAGAGTTCAGTTAAGTCTCGCTGTAGGGTTTCTGGGTTGCAGGAGATATACAATATATTCTCAAAGCGTTTGCAGATATCCGTGGTGTGAGGGTCGAGCCCGGCACGAGGTGGATCAACAAATATAGTACTGAAGTTGTAATCATCCAGATCGATATGACGCAAACGACGAAAAGGCCTGACTTTATCCATCGCTTGGGAGAACTCTTCGCTGGACATTCGCGCCAAGGCTACGTTTTCAATGTTGTTCAATGCCATATTGTGCTTGGCAGAGTAGACCGAGCTTTTGGCCAGCTCTGTTGCCACAACCCGATTGAAGTTCTTCGATAAGGGCAGGGTAAAATTACCATTACCGCAGTAAAGCTCCAATAAGTCTCCGCCTAAATCTTTACTTTTTGCCACCGCCCAGCTCAGCATTTTTTCACAGACACGAGCGTTAGGTTGGGTAAAGCTGCTTTCAATCTGCTGATAGTGAAATGACTGTTGGTTAACGCTGAGCGTTTCCGTGACGAAATCTTCACTGAGCACAAGCTTTTGTTTTCGGCTGCGCCCCATAATTTTGATGTTCAGCTGTTGCTGCAGGCTTTCTGCTTGAGCAACCCAAGAGTCATCCAGTTTTTTATGGTAGATCAGGGTTATTAAAGCTTCGCCACTTAACGTAGTGAGAAACTCGACTTGGAAAAGCTTACGCCTAAGAAGCTCACTGTTATTGATGGCTTGCAAAAGTAAAGGCATTAGCTTGCCAATAGTTGCATACCCCTGGGGAAAGTCTTCCACAATATAAGGCTTTTTATACTCTCCCTGACGATACATGGCATAGTGTGCCCGAGTACCCTCGTGCCAAATTTTAAATTCGGCACGCATGCGAAAGCCAACAGGTGGAGAGTCATACACCTCAAGATCGGGCAGCTCAAACTGTTTAAATGAAGTTTGTATTTGCTCGACCTTTACTTGTAACTGTTCTGCGTAAGCCTCGTTGGAAAAAGCTTGTGTCATTCGATGTCTCAGTTCGCGGGACCGACGGCCTGGCTGGTGCATTCACCCCATTGGCATTCGATCAGGGAGATGGGTTTGTCGCCGCAAAAGTAGGCGTAGGCCTCTTCTGGCCAGTGATTTACCAAGGCCATTATACGGGAATTCTCGGTGCATTCGGTATCGACCGACTGCTTCAAGGTGAAGTAGGTACGTCCAGGCTCTGGCCAGCGACTAAATTGGTCAGAGATTAAGCTAACGTCGGAGATATCCATTTGCTCAGTAACACTGGCCAGTAAAAATTGACTTAACCTTTGTTCTTTACCGATGTCGGCATAAGAAGTGGTTTCGATTCGTTGCAACTCCCGTTCGCAGGTTGTTTTTTGGTCGCTCGGAACTCGCTGTGCGAGGTTCAAACGCTGTGCGCGACGAAGGCTTTCGTCTTTAACCAGAGCCAGGCTTGTTAACGAATAAGCTTGTTGCTGCCAGTGAACGATGTCACTCGTTTGCTGGGCAAGTAGGGTTTCGGCGGCTTTGAGCAGGGAGCTGTTGCTGAAAGTCCAGTTATCGCGTGCTCCAACAGCTTTTATTGCGACATCTCCACCTAAGCTGCCACAACGTTGTAAAACGGTTAGGTCAGATACAGCAGCACGTTGTACCTCAACGGCGTAATCGTGCAAGTCTGCCTCAGTTGGAGGGGCGATTTCTTGAGTTTGGCAGGCACTGAGGAAGGTGCAAACCGTCATAGAAAAGGCGCACAAGCGCAGAGTATTAACCAGTGGCATAACAGAGAACCCTATTAACTTAATGAAGTAATGGCGGTGGAGAGGGGGAAGCTGTTGAGCTGGATTGCTTAGGCAGCCTCACCGTAAACCGTGTTCCTTCACCAGGGTTTGATGATACTTCAATACTCCCCCCGTGGTGCTCCGTCACAATAAAGTAGGATACCGAAAGTCCCAGCCCCGTGCCCTGACCAATGTCTTTGGTTGTGAAGAAAGGCTCAAATATGTGTCTTGCTACTTCTTCGGCCATCCCGGGGCCACTGTCTTCCACTTCTAAAATGGCATCCAGGTCGTTTTGACTCAAGGTGATCTTAATCCAGTCTGTTTGGTCAAACTCTTCACCAATCGCTTGCGCGGCATTGCGAACCAGGTTCAACAACACTTGCTGTATCTCAGCGGCACTCCCCATGATCTGTGGCACAGTATGGTCTAGCACCATACGAATATCGGGCAACTGAGTCCGCTCGGCTGCCAACAGCTCCACCCCATGTCGAATCACGTGGGAAAGGTCAAAAGGTCGCTGGGACTGACCGCTGGAGCGTGAAAAGTCCAACATATTGGTCACAATATCAGCGGATCGCTCTCCGGCCTCTCGAATATCCTCCAGGAACTGGGAAATTTTACGCTCGTCCATATACGCTAGAAGGTTATCAAGGGAAATGCTGTGATTTTGAGCTGCCTCGATATTCGCTGTTAAGGAAGGAGAGATGCGCCTGTAGATGTTCTGCACGCCATGCAAAATAGTGCTTAACGGGTTGTTGATTTCATGAGCCATACCAGCCGCTAACTCACCTAAAGACAACATTTTTTCGTTTTGAATCATCATGTTTTCGACACGCACACGCATGGTGACATCATCAATACGAATTACCGCACCAATGGCTTGTACTGCAATAAGGGGGTAGATGGTTAAATCGCTGTAGTGCATTTCGCCAGCATAGGTTTCTTGGATGTTTTGGCTGGTATACGGGATGCCAGCCTCGATAGTGTCACTGATTATGTCGCCATCTACGGGCAGGCTTGGGTAGACATCCTTTAAATGCTTACTGAGAGCATCAGCAGAGTTAATGCCGGTTTTTTCCGTGGCCGCTGCGTTCCAATGGGTTATAAAACCTCGGTGGGTGACGCCAATAATCACGGAGGGCATAGAGTTAATAATGCTGTGCAGATACTCCTGGGTTTCTCTTAGTAATAGTTCGGTAGCCTCATGCCGCCCAATCTCTTGATACAGCTGTTCATTGGTGTTGTGCAAAGTCTCTGTGCGGTCATGGACTTTGGCCTCAAGCTCTTTTTGCGACTTAAACAGGGCTTGACGAGCATGCTTTAACTTGAGACGGCTGCGCTGCATTCCAATAATGAGCAGCGATTGCAGCAGTAGCAAAATAATAATGGCTACCCACAGCCAATCGCGCTCTGACACCGACGCCGAGTCCGCATAAACCGGTGGGGCCAATACGCTTAAAGTGGTCGTAATCAAGACAGAAAATAGCATTCAATCATCACGTCGAGAAACCTAAGGCGTCAAAGTCTAGCATCGATATCCGACATTAGAGAACTGAATACCTCTCACACGACTCATCGGCACCGTTTAGCCACTGAACAACTTGGCCAAGTTTTACAATAAACGTATACAAGTTAAACACTTAGCCAAAAAAATTCGAAATAGTGTTTGACAGCTGAAAGCTTTTGGGTAGAATGCGTTCCACCTGATCGGGGGTGGTTAGCTCAGCTGGGAGAGCATCGCCCTTACAAGGCGAGGGTCACAGGTTCGATCCCTGTACCACCCACCAAATCAGGAATGCGGACCGGTAGTTCAGCTGGTTAGAATGCCGGCCTGTCACGCCGGAGGTCGCGGGTTCGAGTCCCGTCCGGTCCGCCACATTACCTAAAGGCCCTCGCTTTTGCGAGGGCCTTTTCGTATCTGCTTAAGCCTGCTTTAACTCCCGGAATCAGATTTACCCGCCCCTTATCGTGTATCGGCAGGTCTGCCCCTTTGCGCGGTACTGCCTGCAATTTTCAAGGTGTCGCTACCTGCGCAATATGTTGCTAGTGAGCAGGGCTGTGAAATGACGCTGGAAGAGCCGGTTGTTGACGGCAGCCCATTAGCAGACTTGGTCAGGCCGTTATTTTTTGCGTATGATACGCGCCCAGATGCGACATGATTAAAAAGAGGTCATCAGGTTATGGGGGCAATCCTTACCTGTATTGCAATATACATTGGCTGCATAGCCTTCGTTCGCACCCGCAACCGGGTCACTTTTCCACTCAGCCGTCAAATGACGGACTTTTCGACTTTTATGGTGCCCTTTAACTTGCCGGCTTATGGTTTGAGTAAGGTTCCAACCACTCCTAGAGTTTCTAAAGAGCACTTTCCTGAGCTTCAAATCATCGAGGATAACTGGGAGGTTATTCGCGATGAGGCGTTAGCCCTTTACCAGGGGGGGAAGATCACCGCAAAAGACGACTTGCCTGCCAGCAGCTTTTATAAAGATAACCGCTGGACCAGCTTTTATTTAAAGCTTTATGATCACGAAATTCCGTCTGCCCACGAGCTTGCGCCAAAAACTATGGCGCTGCTTGAACAGGTGCCTTATTTAAATTTGGCACTGTTCGCGGTACTCAACCCGGGCAAGAAGCTTAATCAGCATCATGACCCTTTTGCATACACGCTGCGTTACTCGCTAGGGTTGAGCACGCCTAACAGTGAAAAATGTGGGTTGCAAATCGATGATTTTCATTACCCCTGGCGTGATGGCGACAGCATCATATTTGACGAAACCTACCTGCACAGTGCCTACAATGACACGGACACCCCGCGTGTTATTTTAATGACGGATATTGATCGCCCATTGAAACTCGGTTTTGTGCAAAAGGGTTATTGGTACTTTGGACGGTTTTTTAATCGTCTCTTTATGATTGATAATGTCGACTCGTCACACTCAGGCATTGGCAATAAGCTAGGGCAGGGGTTGCTGGGCTACCAAAAATTCCTCAAGTCGGTTAAAACGAAAAACCGCCGGTTTTATTACGCGGCAAAGTGGATCATTATTGGCGGCTTACTGCTGTTCATCGCCAGCAAGCTCGTCTAACGGGGCCGCAAAATTTTTCTCCAAGGTATGCATTAACAGCCTTACCTTGGTGATGCTTTCCTGATATTCCGCTTCGCAGGTGGAGTCCGCAACCACCCCACCGCCTCCCCAGCACAACAGTCTTTCCTGATCACAACACAGGGTGCGGATGGCGATGTTGCTATCCATTGTGCCACAGGCGCTTATGTAGCCTAAGCTGCCGCAATAGGGGCCGCGCCTATGAGTTTCTATAGATTCAATAATCTCCATAGCTCGCACTTTGGGGGCGCCAGTGATGGACCCACCGGGAAACGCAGCTCTGAGTAAACTGATAGGGGACTCGCCGGGCTTCAGCTTCCCGGTGATGGTACTGACTAGGTGATGAACATTGGCGAAAGTCTGCAACTCAAAAAGCTTGGGTACTTTTACTTCCGTGCAGCAACGACTCAGGTCATTACGAAGTAAATCAACAATCATCAGGTTTTCGGCCTGATCCTTTTCGCTTGCCAGCAGGTTCTGGGCGTTGAGCTTGTCTTCGGCGGGGTCATCCCCTCGTGGAGCCGTGCCTTTGATGGGGGATGTGGTGGCAATCCCTTTGTCGCAGGCAATAAAACGCTCCGGAGATAAACTAAGAATGGCATTTCTACCCAATCCAATAAACCCCGCGAAAGGGGCCGGGGAGGCTTGACGCAAACTTAAATAGCCCAGGTAAGGGTCACCCTGATAATCAGCACTGAACCGCTGGGCGAAATTGATTTGGTAAGCGTTTCCCACGCGAATATGCTTTTGGATTACATCGAAATTTTCAATATAATCCAGTTTATCAGAACATGCTTTAAACTTGTTGATTCTAAAGGGGAAAGTGCTGTTTTCCAGAATTGACTTTAACTTCTCCGATGGCGCTAAAAGCGGCATGATTGGCTTATGGTCAACACCTGGAAGACTCACAAGAAACGCTTTCCGACGGTGATGATCGACCACCAAAGCCCATGAATAAACCCCTACGTGCATATCCGCCATTTCAAGATCTGAGGTGGCAATCGTGGGAATTTGCTCAAGCCTGCGGGCCAGGTCATAACTAAAGTACCCCAAAACCCCACCACAAAAAGGCAAGGGTTCACCCTCGAACTCAGCTGCAGCACATTGTTCAGGCATAAATTGTTGCAGGATGAAAAATGGGTCCAGCTCACTGCTGTGTTCTTCCCAGTGATTCTCACCCTGCTGTTCCCTAATGAGGGTTTGGTTTCCTCGGGTGATCATCTCTACCGTTGGGGCAGCGGCAATAATGTCGTAACGACCTTGCTGGGAGTAGGGGTGGCAACTGTCCAGCCAAACGGGCATTGGCTGATAACGAAGACCGTTAAAATAGCTGGACGAGTCAGCCTGGTAAGGAATAGACGTGACTTGAGGCTGTCGTAAACTCATTAATCCTACGCGTGTTTACTCAAATGGCTGCGCAGTATACCTATAACAAGCACGGTAAGGTTAGCTCCTTAAGTCACTACAATTCAGTAATATGCTCGTCGCTGATTTCAGTAGCATAATGAGCCAGAATCGTGAGAACGGCATTTTGTAACACCGCAGGTGACTGCTGCAGCAATAGATCAAGGTATCGCCCAGCGGTTGGACTTTGTTTATTTTCATCCGCCCAATTCTGAGCGGCCTCTTCCAGAAGTCGGTTAAAAGCCAGTGGCTGCTCAAAATAAGCATTAGGATGGCGTTGGCAGAAAACAGTAAAAGCCTGCAAAGATTCAACCACAGCACTTTTGTAATAGCTGGGGTGCAATGGTTGGGTGAGCTGATCAATCAACTGCGCAAAACTTTCTTCTCCCGGAGTCATAGAACTTCTTACAAGCTCGCAGTCGATTTTACCGTCGCTATTGCTATCACCGATAATAAGCGTTTTGGCACAGGCTAAACTTTGCCAAATAGCGCTTAAAAAGTTGTCGTCAAAGCGCGTGATAAACCCCCTCGCCAGTCGCCACTCGAACCAATCTGCATCCACAGCGTGAGCATTAATAGCATCACTGCCACTCAATGACTGCGGCTGCTCGACGTTGTGAACAAAGCTACTGGCAATGCCTTGCGAGAACACCTTGCGCTGTGAATCAAACACTTTTCTGAGGCGTTTATACAAATAAACGGGGGGCTGACTGGCCAGCCACTCTATAGGGGATTCAGTGTTAGATTGGTCAAAGTGGGAGCAGAGCATCATAAAATTATGCAATTGAATTGAGCGGACACCTTCAAACAAATAGGGTTGTGTACGAAGTAGGGCGCCGACTGCAATAATCACCTCTTGAGCAAGCGAACGCTCTAAGGGGTCATTAAAAACACCGTCCAGGCCATCCAGAATTTCTTGATTACTTAGGCCCGATTGAATCATTAACTCAGACTCTGCCGTTTCTCCAATGGCTATTTTAAGGTGCCGAGCCGCCAGCAGCGTTAAGCTGTCGGCAAGATCCTGATGACCGTGACCTAAATACGCAAAACATAATCGACACAGCGCCCAGCGGTTGTTGTGCCGTGCATACTGGTAAATATCCTCAAGCACCTCCGCAACCGTGTGCCCCCCACCAGCATCCTCCGATAATTTGCAGGCATCAAGAATGCCAGTAAAACCCTGACGCAGCTCAGAAGCATTCGCGTTACTAATGGCATAGTCGTGCAACTTTGTGAACTGAGCGTGCAGCGTACCCGTGTCGATACCCGGGTGTGTGAGCACCTGACTATGGGTGCTTTTCAGGGGTACAAGAGAAAAGTCAGGCAGGGTGAGTTTGGTAACCCGAGACGCGCGTACAGCTAAACTAGCCGATGCGTTTCCGACATGCTCATGGGTATTGCGCAGCTGTAAATCGCGCAATGTGCGGAAGAACTTCTCCGCATTTGGAATATTGCAGATACTGGCATTAACCTTCAGGGTGAACACCGCCACTTCTGCATCGGTCCAATGCTTGCGAATATGAGAGATTTCAGTGATTAATAATTCGCTGAGAAACTCGGAATCATACAGACGATAATCAAATGCTTCACTCTGCAGCCAGGATAAACATAAACAAGCCTTGCCGTTAATTCGGTAAGTATGAGAGGTTGCCAGACTTTGCAGCCGGCGTCTCGGGCGCCCACTCAACCCAAGGGAGGGGTTGGCCCCCACTTGAGTAAAGGCCTCCATCAAATGGGGTGCAGAAATAACATTTATAGGTTTTATATCCTCTAGTGACTCGGTGATTACGCCGTTATGCGACAGGGTATTTTTAACGTCTTCATTTTCGGCCAGTACCACCAGTGCAATCTGGGCTTGAGAAAACCGTGTCGAACGCCTGCGAATATGCAACGGATCAAGGTCAGTCGTGGTTACATAACCCTCATCCAGTAACAGACCGGTATAAAAGAGGCTTTGTGCCCAGACCAACGGAATATTTTCATTAGGTACGCGTGCTTGTGAGCGTGGCTTTTTCTTTTCCGCTGCAATGGACTCTTGGGGCAAATAATACAGCTCTGGTATAAGTCCGACACCCCCTTTACGTACCATCAAAGCTTCAATTTTGCGCCGATAATGATTGGCCGTAGTGTCCAGTTCATCAAACAGCGCATTGAGGTACAAAAAACAATAAAAGAGCGGCCACTCAGATTCAATGTGCTCAAAGGTCGCCAGCTCAGAGTGTTCGTAATAAAGCCTGGAGCTTTCTTCTATCGCCGTTTGGTGTCCATCCCACAAAAATCGTTTGCAGCCAAAATTACCACCGAGCTTTGACAATATGGTATCGCGGGTTTTGGTGAGCAACTCCTGACGGCCTACGGCAAAAGCAGGAAACCCGATGACAGAGAGTAAAGCGCTGTCCACTTCTTTCGATAATGACTCTCGGGGCAATAGAGCACCCAGAGTATTGCGGGCCAGGGAAACCGCATCCGGTATTACGTGTATCACCGCACGACGGCTCGCATTGGGGCCAAACAGATTTAGTCCGTCTAAAGCTTGCATGGCTGCTTTGGCCATCCCTACTGAGCTGGCATTAATTTCGGTTAGACCATTGTTGATTTTATTACCTCGCTCCCAAATACCAAAATCAGGAGTACGGTAAGCGCTGGAGATGTAGTAAACCAGGTTTTGTACAAAATCCACCTCACTACCAGTACACACAATACGTAGGCCTGAAGCAGACATCTGGGCGAGTAACAACAAAAAGATAGACGTAGCGTCGATTTGCAAATGACCCCAGGCATCATCGGCAACGACGGGCAACCCGCTCGCGGTATCATATTTGGCGTGCAGGGCGTCAAGGGGCGCTAACGTGTGTTTGAACTTTTCGACTTTATCGGCTTGACGCATCATAGATTGAAGCAAGCCGCGCATCAGTTTTATACAAGCCTGATTTAAGAGGTCTTGGCGCTCTTGCTGGCCCGCACGCCCCATGGCAATGCCCAGTGACCACACGCAGATAATCGAATAGACGTTATCCCGCACCCAGGCATCGGTATAATTGCCATGGCTGGTAATGGCTGTGCTTGCAGGCAGCAAGCCGGTTACTGGATGCTGTCTTTCAAGAACGACTTGTTTTACCTCTTGGTAAATACGCTCCAGAGTATCGTTTTGCCGTTTCATAAACCTTCCCTATACACCGCAGAGGCGTCGGCTTCTACTTTGAGTACCGCTAAGATAAGCTCGGTTGAATGCTGCATAAACCAACGCTTTTCTTAAGCATTAGCCGTGCCGAGCTTCAGTATAGAAAAGGATTGTTGTTTCTGTATGACAAATTTCCAACAAACAAACACTAAATTCTTACACCCATTAAACACAGGCGTTAATGCTGCCTAACGTTGGTGCGAGGTGAGCATTGAGCGCGTATTTTCAGTGCATGGCTGAGCTTAGGGTAGGGCCCTGAACGTGGCACTGAAGTGGTGGAAGGAGAAAATGGGGGCATACCAATAGACTCGCAGCTGCCAATATTTTAGGGCGTGAAGCTGTCCCCAATCAGGACGGCGTAATGCTCTGGGTAAGCGTTCAGCTAACCGGTTGCCATTTTTAAACTTGACGATACCTGCGCTTCACTTACTGCAAGGTGTGTAGACGTTTTTCTTCTAGTGCCAGCATGAGCTGCATCCAGTAATCCACCTGAGCAATCGGTTTAAAGGCAACGTCAAGTAACGGGGCCAGCTGTTTTTGGGCGCGGCTTAATGAATAATGGGGTTCTAGTTGCCGCTTCACCACTTCGATTAATTCATCAATATGAATCGAATGCTGAGCCTTTCGGCACACGTAAATTAATTCAAGAGAGAGCTTCAAATACTGTTCAATATCCGCCGGAGAAACCGTATTTTGCTGAAGCAGGGTTTCGGTGCTCTCCAAAGCCGTTCCCAAAATCGGAATTGCCTTACTCCACTGGGAGGAACATACTGCCTGGCGACCCTCGAGGTGTAAGCGTTTAACCAGCGCTCGGCAGCGAGTTGAGTTGTTACACGCCAGAGCCTTGTGTCTGGCGCAAAGAAAGGCGTTTTTGGGGTTATGCGGCGTTGGCACTGGCGTATTCCGCAACAACTTGATTAACCCAAGCGTCCACTCGCTCGTCGGTCAACTCAAACTGCTGGTCCTCATCGATACCTAGCCCAACGAAATGCGTACGCGCCTCATTCAAAGCAAGAGATTCATCAAAATCATAGCCCTTGGTGGGCCAGTACCCAATTACCGAGGCGCCTGCTTTAAGGACGCGCTCATGTAACCAACCTACGGCGTCTAAAAAATAAAAGCCATAACCACGTTGATCACCTAAACCGTAAAGCGCCACGGTTTTTCCCGATAATTTTGTGGCTAAAATTTGCTCTTCAAATTCTTCCCAATCTTCCTGTATACCACCAAAATCCCAAGTGGGAATACCCATGATAATAAAGTCAAAACCTTCGATTTCTTCCGCGGAGGTGTCAGTAACATTAATCATCTCTACGATAACGCCATGCGCAGCGAGGGCGGTGGTTATTTTTTCACCCACCTCTTCGGTGTTTCCCGTGTCGGTACCAAAAATTAAACCAACGTTGGCTTCGGTAATATCAGCCATGCTGAACTCCGTTCTTTCTGTAAACCAATTTTAAAGAGGTAATACTGTCTGCTCAGCACCTCGGTATAGGTTGCGCAGAATAGTGCAAATGAAAACAATTATCAACTCTGTTTGAGTAAAGTGGAGGGTCATGCCTTTTTAAGGCTGGTTATCAATCTAAAACGTTGAATTTTTGGGGGCGAGAGCAAGTTCAACTGAGATGGAAGCCAGCCCGAGAAGGATTTAAACCCACGGTAGGCTGGCTTTTTACGCGGTTTTTCAGTGCTCCACTTTAAATGTCCAAACGCCGGTTACCGGCACAACAGGCTCAATACTCTTGAGGCCCGCAATGGACTGTAACTGCTGGATACCTTCCAGCAGAGCGAAATCTGAGGCGTTAATTAAAATGGGCGATCGGGTGGACACCAAAAGGGAGTGGCTATTTAGCTTGGTAACGGATAATCGTGCTGGCACCGTCTGACTTTCACCGTGCAGGGTTATATTCAGCTCAAGGTCTAACGCTTTTGGCTCATCGATGGTCAGCTCATCCAAAAAATCCGCCCCGAGTTGTGCACTCAGGAGGGCTGTAGGAAATTGCTCGGTTGAAAAAAAAATGTCACGAAGGCGCTGATCACGGAGTTCAATTAAGGTGTCGACACTGCTCAAGTCTACCGTTATATCGACCTTGCCTTTGTCGTCTACGTTGGCCGAAAAGCGGGTAAATTGGCTGGTTTCGGCAATTACATCATTTTTTACGCTGACAAAGTGTAAGTCAGATTGTTCAGACACCAAAGACCAGTGTGCCAATGCTGGAAGGCTGGCGACAGATAATAAGACAAGGGTTGAAAGAGCTTTCGCGGCACGCATAGTTAAGGCCTCTTTGAATATTGCGCGGTTAGGGATCGGGCTATCCTAGTTCTAATGATAACCCTTATCAAGCCGCCGTTAGTGCACCGGTTATTGAATAAACAGTCAACCCTACACTGGCCCGGCAGGTGGCTTTTAAAACGGTTGCGGTTGTTCACCCCGACGCCTTGTGTCGCTATAAAAGCTGCCATAGGGATCAGTTAAATGTTAATGGGGCATACTCTGGCCTGAGTTTTCGTAACTGAGCAACAGGCAGACCCAATCGTCCACATCGCGGATAGGTGAAAAGGCAACGTCAATCAAGGGTGCTATAACGGCCTCGGCAGGCATCGGCGCTAACAATGGCTGCAATCGCTGCTTGATGGTGTCGATAAGCTGGCTTACATCCGTTTCCGGTTTGTACTTACGCATAGCGTAAATCAATTCAAGAGCCGCACGTAAATAACGCTCAATGGCAAACTTTTGCGTGGCTGGGTCCATTAACATGGTGTCGGCAACCTCCAGCGCCGTGGCATAGTCTTTCACCGCCAGCCCCCACTGTTGCGCTTGTAAATGCTTACGTGCTTTTGTTTGTAACCGGCAGCCGAGTACACCCGCCTCTAAGGGCTGCTGCCAGTAGGCTTGTGAAGACGAGTGTGTTGTTGTTGATTTATCCATGGCGAAGACCTAATCGGTTAATTTTTTTGGATCCAATAATTGAGACAACTTCTCTTTACTCAAATCTGTCATTTCAGCTGCCACATCAACAATAGGGCGGCCACTTGCGTAAGCCGCTTTTGCGATTTCAGCCGCCTTTAAATAACCGACGATCGGGTTAAGCGCGGTCACCAAGATAGGATTGCGAGTCACAGACTCTTGTAGTCGTTGCTCGTTTACCTTGAAGCCAGTGATGGCCTTATCGGCCAACAGGGCACTTATGTTGCTCAACATGGTGAGGCTATTGATAAGGTTGTGAGCGATGAGTGGCAGTGCAACATTGAGCTCAAAATTGCCGGACTGACCGCCAAGGCTAATGGCTGCGTCATTACCAATCACCTGGTAACCCACCATTACAGCTGCCTCTGGAATTACAGGATTGACTTTACCCGGCATAATAGAAGAGCCGGGCTGTAACGCTTGCAGCTCTATTTCACCTAACCCTGCCAAGGGCCCTGAGTTCATCCAGCGCAAATCATTGGCAATCTTAATCACACTGACGGCTACGCCTTTAAGCTGGCCCGATAAAGCCACCGCCGTATCCTGACTGCTTATATGAGCAAAAAAATTCTCTGCAGGGGTAAAGTTAAGCCCCGTAACACGGCTTAAGTGAGAGCAGAAACTCGAGGCAAATAGCGGTGGTGCGTTTACCCCGGTACCGACTGCTGTACCTCCTTGGGCAAGGCTTTGCAGCTGAGGTTGTAGAGCCGTCAAATTGCTAATGTGCTGCTCTATTTGCCCTGCCCAGGCATTAATTGGCTGGCTCATGCGCACAGGCATGGCATCCATCAGGTGGGTACGGCCAGTCTTGACGTGCTGCTCCACCTGCTGCGCTTTACGGCGACAACTGTCTGCCAGATGCTTTAGGGCGGGCAAAAGGTCAGAGACAAGCAACATTGCCGCACTGAGGTGAATGGCGGTCGGAATGACATCATTACTGCTTTGACTGCAATTGACATGGTCATTCGGGCTAACGCTTTTACCACAGCTTTTGCTCGCCAAGGTGGCCAGCACTTCGTTGGCATTCATATTACTGCTGGTTCCCGAGCCAGTTTGAAACACATCAACCGGAAAGTGGTGTAGTAGGGAAGGGTCTGTTTGCAGTTTGTCAGCCGCATCTACAATTGCATTAGCGATATCATTGTCGAGGGTGCCCAGCTCGGCATTGGCTTTCGCCGCTGAGCTTTTAATAAAGAGTAGGCCGCGAATAAAGGCCTCTGGAAGTCCCTGACCGCTAACGGGAAAGTTATTGACTGCGCGCTGCGTCTGAGCCCCGTACAGAGCGTCGAGGGGAACCTCCAAATCACCCATGCTGTCGGTCTCGATGCGAGTATGGCTCATGGTGTTACCTCTGATGACATTGAAATTATTTCGATCCGTATACCGAGGTTGCTACATTGTGCTCTGTTGTCAAGCACATGACTGCATGCTCACACAAATGATAACGGTTATCAATACTATTTTTGGGGATTGAGACCCAACCTGCTTTACAGTGTAAAAATATTGCGAAGATTCAGCCCAGCCAATAAAATGAGAATCATTATCGAGATTCCTGTTAATCTCAAATAACGCAATCAAGAATCAAATTAAGCTTGGGGGTTGAATTGAGTTTTGGAAGCCTGCGCCAGTGGCATTGGGTCAGCTCGGCCATTTGCCTGGTGGGAATGCTGTTGTTTGCCGTAACAGGTATCACGCTCAATCATGCCCATCAAATTCCCGCGCAAAAGACGTCTACCAATCTTGAAGGCACCCTCGACGCCGAAATACTTAACCACCTGGTGCAGCCAGAAACCGATAGCGGCCCTTTGCCTCGTGAACTCAGGTTAGAAATTCGCCGTACTATAGGCGTCTATATCTCCAACGCCGTTGAAGCTGAGTGGTATGAGGACGAGATCTACGTCCCTTTGCCTCGTCCAGGTGGAGACGCCTGGATGAGTGTTGATCTGGAAACGGGCGATGTTGTCTATGAGGAAACCAGCCGAGGTGTTATCGCGTATCTCAATGACCTTCATAAAGGGCGCAATACTGGCGTAGCCTGGAGCTGGTTTATTGATGTTTTTGCGGTGGCTTGCGTGGTGTTCTCGGTCACGGGCCTGTGGCTCTTGATTCGACTACAGAAAACACGCCCCGGCACATGGCCTGCCGTTGCCTTTGGCGTATTGGCTCCACTGATTATTATTATTTTATTTGTTCACTGAATGGCAAAAGGACGCTGTACCCTTATGAACCTAAGTAAACGTTTTTTCCCTTTGGCTTTATTAACTGGCGCTTGTGCCCCGTTAATGGCCACTGAATTGACAGTTGATATCGAAATTCCAGAAATGGATGTTGCCGAATACCACCGCCCTTATGTGGCGATTTGGCTGCAGAACAAAGACAGTAAAGCCGTCACCAACGGCGCTGTTTGGTATCAGATTGACGACGACGGTGAAGGCGAAAAATGGCTGAAAGACATGCGCTTGTGGTGGCGTCGAAGCGGTCGTTCGCTGGAAATGCCCATCGATGGCGTCACCGGCCCGACTCGTAAGCCCGGCATCTACCAAGTCGACCTCAGCCACCTGACCGAGGAGCTAGAGCCAGGACAATACGAGCTCTATATAGAGGCCTCTCGCGAGGTGGGCGGCCGCGAGCTTTTGAATGTTGATTTTGATTGGCCGGTAAAAAAAGCGCAGACGTTAAGTGCGCAAGGCGAAACAGAACTGGGCAAATTAACTGTTACTTTTAACCCTTAATAAACCACAGGAGTTGGTTATGAAATTTAAAAAATCACTGGCTATTCTCATGGCATTAGCCTTACCCATGGCGGCCGAAGCGCACCGTTTTTGGGTTTTGCCTGCCGCAACCGTTTTGTCTGGTGACGACCCTTGGGTGACAGTGGATGCTGCGGTCTCGAACGATATTTTCTACTTCAACCATTTTCCTCTTAAGGCTCATTTTTTGACCGTTGTTAAGCCTGGCAGATCAAACGGCGAAATGCTGAATGTGAGCGAAGGCAAACACCGCACGACCTTTGATTTAAACTTGACGGAAGAGGGCACCTATAAGGTGTTAATGGATTCCAGTGGTTTGCGTGCCAGCTGGGAAACCGAAGACGGTCAACGCAAATTCTGGCCCGGCCGTGGCGAGAAGCCCGAGCCAGGTGACTTTGAAAAGAAAGTACCTAAGCAAGCCAAAAACTTAAAGGTGAGCCACTCATCCACCAAGCTTGAAGCCTTTATTACCGCCGGCAAGCCCACCGATACCGTGCTGGCCTTGAACAATCAAGGCCTCGAGATGAAAGCCTCAATTCACCCTAACGATTTATTTACCGGCGAAGCGGTAGAGCTGCAATTTTTCATGGATGGTGATGCCGTAGAAGGCGTTGAGCTGGTGATTATTCCTGACGGCATGCGTTACCGTGACTCGCAAGAGGCCATTGAGCTGACCACAGACTCCAACGGCAAAGTAAGCGTTGAATGGCCTCACGCGGGCCGCTATTGGTTAGAAGCTGAGTACGAGGACGACAAAGCCAAAGCGCCGGCCACAACGCGTAGCGGCAAATACATTGCTACTTTAGAAGTTCTTCCCCAGTAAGCGAATGGCTGAGTTAGAACGCATAGCGCTGGCAGTAATGCTGGCGCTTTTGTTTTTATTATTCACCTGGTTTTCGTTTCACCGCCATCACAAGCGCAATGGCGCGCCTGATAGCAAAACCATGGGTGATCTTGTAGTGGCCTACGCCAGTCAAAGTGGGCGGGCTCACGCCTTGGCCGAGCAGTGTGCTAACGGCTTTTCTGGTAAGGCCAGCCTTCTCAGTCTTAACCAATTAACACCACAGCATTTATCGCAAATAAAAACGCTGTTGGTTTTTGCCAGCACTTACGGCGAGGGCGAGGCGCCGGATAACGGAGCATTATTCGAAAAGGCCTTGCAACCCAAAAGCGGCAAAGAGTTTGATATAAAGCCCTTTCAGTTTGCGGTGATTGCGTTAGGCGATTCTTATTACACGGATTTCTGTTCGTTTGGTTATAGAATTCACAGCGAGCTGGAAAAACGTTTAGCCAAGCCATTAATGGAATGCATCACACTAGATGCCAGCGCCCCTGAACAAGAACATACAGCTTTGCTGCAGGTGCAGAAATTAGTGCAAGACCTGGGCGGAGAATTTTATGCTGACAAGGCCGAAAAAAACGTTATCGCTAAGCGCTACACGGTTAGTTTACAGTCGCGTAAACACCTAAATAAAAACAGTCCGGGCGCGGGGTTGTACTGGTTAGAACTTAGCAGTACAAACGCTTTGCACTACAGTGCGGGAGACATTGCTGAGGTTTTTCCTCGACAGAATCTTTCCGCTTGCCACGCGCAGCTGACGGCAATGGGTATTACTGTAAAAAAACGTGTCACCGTTAACGGTCAGTCACTGCCAGTATTGAACTGGCTGGCATCACGTCAGTGGCCGCTGCCCGAAAAACCAGAACAGTCAACGGTGCAGCAATGGTTGCAGAGTCTGCCTGAAGTTGCGCCCCGTCAATACACCATCGCCAACGCCTTTAAAAAAGGCAGCCTAGAATTAGTCGTGCGGCAAAACATTAATGAGCAAGGCGAGCTGGGTTTGGCGTCCGGTTGGTTAACCGAACAGCTGGAAGAGGGTGCAGAGTTGGATATTGCCATCCGCGACAATCAGGAGTTTCATACCCCACCTGCAGAACAGCCATTGATTTTAATCGGCAATGGTTCAGGTATCGCCGGGTTGCGCGCTCATTTGCAGCACCGCTCAAACACCGGAGGTGAACCTTGCTGGTTGCTTTATGGCGAGCGCAACGCTAAGGCAGACCGTCCATTCGCTAAGGAAGTAACCGAGCTGCAGACGTACGGCGTTATTCAGCAGCTGGATTTGGTGTTCTCGCGCAATGGTGAGCAATCGGAATACGTGCAGGATCGTTTGCGTCAGCGCAGCGATTTACTGCTGCAGTGGCTAGAACGCAATGCGTGTATTTATGTCTGCGGAAGCCGCAAGGGTATGGGCCAGGGCGTTCACGATGCATTGCAAGCTCTGGTTGGTGAAGAGCGCTTGCAGCAGTTGCAAGCTCAAGGTCGTTACCGGCGCGATGTCTATTAGGGCCAGTATGGCTAAGAGGTTGTTATGAATCTTCAAAAGAAGCGCAGACAACTTCTTCGCACAGGTTTATGCTGCTTTTGGGCGGGGCTTGGTGCACTAAGCGCTCCTAAGGCGTTGGTGCAGCCGAGCCAGACCATCGAAAAAGACAGTGTGTTTATTACAGGTTCAGAGTATTACCACACCAAAGAGTTTACGTTCCCGGGCCCAGAAGGTCAGGCTGCGTACAAGGTAAGTGTGGCTTGGCCTAAAGGTGATGTGCCCGAGGGCGGTTTTGCATCTGTGTACGCTCTGGATGGTATTGCCGTGGCTGGGATTTTGTCTGAGCCATTGTTAAAAGTCTTGGCCGAAGCTGGCGGTCCCGCCATTGTTGCGCTAGGTCACGATGTGAATAAACGCTTTGCTTCCATAGAGCGGACTTACGATTACACCCCACCGAACGCGGAACAACAACCGGTTGCGGACCCTATGGGGCGAGCGGGGGGGCATGCGCCCGAATACTACCGTTTGCTGGTGAACACATTCATTCCCAAGATTGAAAAAATCGCACCGCTTAACTCTCAGCAGCGAACGTTATGGGGGCACTCGTATGGTGGCTTATTTGCCTTGTGGAGTGCATTTTTCGGCACCGATGCATTTAACCGAGTAGTGGCTGCAAGCCCTGCGCTTTGGTGGAACAGTGGTGAATTTTTAAGCCAGCTTAATACTCAACTGACTACAGGGGTAACACCTAACGTACAGTTGGATGTCCACTATGGCAGTGCCGAACGAGAAGAGTCCAGCAAACACAAAAAGCGCAGTAACAATGCGGCAGTAAACAACATGATTCGCGTGCGCGAGAGTGTACCTGCCAGTGCCTATACGGAGTTTTTACAACACTTAAGAACCGTCGGCGTGACAGGCAAGAACTTGGTGTTTGACGGCTTGAGCCACGGGGCGACTTTTCCACACTCATTTACATTGGTGGTCAAAGGGAATAACGAGTAGCGCCACTAACTGCGACACAAATAAGGGCTTTCACTCTGTATAATTAGCAGCACCATAACGCTTTGACGGTGAAGTGCCTTAAGATACGAATTAAGCTGTATTGCCTTAGCTTGACCATTCAATCGGGCAGGGCAGAAGGCAATAGCCTGTATGGGGCGGTACCATTAAGAGACAGCCGGGTGTAATACCGCTGATTTTTAAGCGCTCGTCCACCGCCTGCTGACAAAGCAACTCGTCTCTGCAGGCAGTGTGGTTCGCGCAATAAAATTTAAGTGTCGTAAACCTGATCTTTCAACGACAACACGCGAGCTTGAACGGCCTCGGAGGTATCATCGGTAATCACCAAGTGGCCCAACTTACGACCAGGTCGAACCGATTTGTTGTACCAGTCCAGTGCCGCATTATCTTTTAACTGCGACATTTGATTAAGCTCTACACCCAACAGATTCAGCATGCCCGCAGCGCCCTTTAATTGCGTTGCACCCAAAGGCCAACCGGCGATGGCTCGCATGTGATTCTGAAACTGACTGGCAACGCCGCAGTGCATAGTCCAGTGGCCGCTGTTGTGAACACGTGGCGCCAGTTCGTTTACCCATAGCTCATCTTTGGTCACAAAACATTCCATGGCCAGCACACCCACGTAATCAAGCTTTTCCAAAATTCGTTGAATGCTGGACTGCCCCAATTCCGTAAGCGCTTGAGATAGGTTCGGGGCAGGGGATACCGAGTGCAACAAGATGCCATTGTCGTGCACATTTTCAGTGGCCGGATAAAAACGCACTTCGCCGTTTCGGGCGCGTGCCGCAATAAAAGAAACCTCGCGGTCGAACTTCATAAACGGCTCGGCCACATAAGGCACAGCACCATCCGACTGAGGTTCAAAATGCGCGTTTTTTATAAACTTTTTTACATCTTCGTCGTTGTATAAACGCCACTGGGCTTTGCCGTCATAGCCTTGCTCGGTGTGTTTTAACACCATGGGGAAGCCTAGCTCAGTTACCGCTGTTTGCAGATCTTCTGCCGCGCCCACACTTACAAACGGTGTGTGCGATACCTCGCAATCAATCAGCAGTTGCTTTTCACGGCGGCGGTTTTGACAATGGTAAATTGCAGTCGGGTTAGGGTGCACACTGCAATGTTCGGCCAATTTTGTTAACGGCTCTAAGGAACACTGCTCACGCTCTACCGTGACCACATCCGGCTCACCTGCGGCCTTGAATAAAGCATCGGCGGTTGAGTAATCTTCCACCGCTATTATGTTGCCCAGCCCGGTTACCGGGGCCGTATCCTCATTGTTCTCCGATAAAAAGCTGAAGCTCATGCCCATGGGGATACCCGCCAGGGCCATCATCCTTGCCAGCTGGCCACAGCCAAGAATGGCAACGTGCATTATTCTACCTCCACCGGAACAGAGTCCGTTTGGCGCTCGCGCCACGCAATAAAACGCTTGCTCAGCTCGGCATCTCCCAAAGCTAGAATTTGCGCTGCCATAACACCGGCATTAGCGGCGCCAGCCTCACCAATAGCCTGAGTGGCAACCGCAACACCCTTGGGCATTTGCACAATAGAGAGCAGGCTGTCTAAACCTTTTAACTGGCGACTAGACACAGGCACAGCCACAACAGGAATATGCGTCATTGCAGCCGTCATACCGGGCAGATGGGCTGCACCGCCAGCACCAGCAATAATCACCTGGATTCCGCGGTCGGGCGCTTGCTCGGCGAATTCACACAGGCGCTGTGGTGTGCGGTGCGCAGAAACCACACGGGTTTCGTAAGCAACGCCCAGCTCATCCAATACTTCGGCGGCCAAACGCATAGTCGGCCAGTCGGAACGGGAGCCCATAATGATGCTGACAACGGGATCTTGCATATATAACCTCGAAATGGCGAGAAACTGTAACAATAAGAAAAACCGCGCATTTTACCGGAATACGTACAGATAATCCTAATTTTTCGCCGAAAGCTCATACCATCTAGACTCGGTAAACGGGTAGAACACTGTCATAACAATATAGGCAGGCTCAAAAAAGGATTGTGCCCAATAACTTTATTTAACATAATATACATTATGCGCATATTGCATTTAGCCGTATGCTAGCGTCAATGGTGCTTTATGTACTCCAGAAATCGCCGACAATTTTCTTAGGTTGGGTTGCGCAAGGCTTCGGCGATTCACTTGAGCTCGACAACGCACAGCCGGTTCTACTCTCCAAAAGTCCCATCAAGTTCAGGTTTTACTTCCCAATAAATAATATCGTCTCCGCTTCCGCGTTCATTTTTGTAATTCGTTGTAATTGGTAACCACCGGATACAGGTTGAAACTGGCTTCGAGGGATATGCATAACCTATGCGTTATCCTCGCTCAATGAATTTTAATGGATATCCAACGAGGGAATACAAATGCAACTGATGGATCATAAAAACGCCAATCCAAAAGATGTTTGCTTAGACATCGTATCTCGCTTAGATCAACACTGGAACGTTGACTTAGCTGCCATTCTGTCAAATGAGGCCATGAGTGAAACGGAACGACTGAAAAGATTGCGAGCGGTTATGCTGGAAGCTGCGCTCTCACATGTTGATCTTTTTAAGTCAGAGGCTGGAGTGCCCCTAGATTCTAAGGACTACGATAATTTAACCAATAAGATTTTAGCGGAAGATGATATAGAGCTAGAGCCAAATGTCAGCGTTACCAGAAAAAATTTCGATATTATTCGCGGTTACGAAGGACAGAAAGTTTACGATTATGTCTTTACTCTTAGTAAACGGCTCGAAGCAATGTCGAAATCTACCACCCCAGGACAACTGGCGGTAGAAACCGTATCGAGTTCATTATTCACGGTGGGAACGGCTTGGGGAAAGTTAACCTGGAATGCTTGGCGAGGTGGAGAAACTCTACTTCAAGCCACTCGTACAGGAATTACATCACTTGGAATGAAAACAGCTATCACGGTAATTATCATTGTTCTGGCGGCTGTTCTTTTGTATTTATTTTTACAGAACCCTAAAAAAATCCTTGGTGTAATTTACAACGACACTGATGATATGCTCGAAGTAAAAAACTGGGCCAGCAAATCTGGCAACCTACATATGGAGCATGGAGAAATGAAAAACTTCATGTCTGATTATGCAACAGGAGACCTAGATTCACCCAAGGTTCAGATTAGAAGTCGAAATTCGTTTTCACCCGGCAGCCCAGACCCTGATGACGTAATCTGGGGAGGGCTTTACTTTGCGGACCGAAATTTCGGATTGCGAGGTTCTGAAGGTGTTATGGTTTTCAGCTCTACTACGTCCCCATTGATGATTGCGCATCAATTTGCCGTTCCATATGTCAACGACAACGGTACCTACATGCAAGTTCTTGATAATCAACCTGCCGACCTTAGTCGTCTTTTTCGAGAGATGTATGATAAGCGCCAGACTCGTTTTGACCAAACATCCAGCGGGTTACGCATGACCTCTACTGTAAATGACGCCAGAGGCGGTGTTGTAGCTGCAATAGGAACTTTTAGCAAGGCTTAACTCTGCCGTCAAAGACGACAGCACACACCCCCTTTTTTAAGAGGTTGTGTGCTATTTTCTGAAGCAAATAGAATAGGGACTTTTGAGTAAGAAATATTAGCATTGAGGTCGTTATCACAGAATAACAGTACACTTCTGACAGCCAAAAAATCCGTCTAATTAACATGATTACGGATTGCTTTTCCCCTACCTTCAGGTGTGCAATGCCTTAATCAGGACAGGCTCGGTGCCCCCCCCCCCCATTTTAAACAGCTGTAAAAGTAGAGGGTTGTGCGGCCTGTGGTAGCCACCTTGCAAGAGTTTATGGTCTATTTTTCGGTATAACCGTATTGCAGTGCGAGTGCCCTTCCATACCATTAAGTTAATTGAATATCTCAACGACGCCACGGCCTTACTTCAGGAGAGGGGCTAAATTGTGCTCATTACTTAACTTAACCCTACAGTAATTGACCTGTTGTAAACGACTGCATAGCCTTTCACTACGCTAGGCGGGACACTTAACCTGCGATAACCATTCTATAAACAAGATTTTAAGAATAAGGAAAATAAATGTTAGCCATTATCCGAAATGCGTCTGCTATCACGCTCTTAATGTACTTTACTTTGAGCTCTGCATTGGCCGTTGCCGCGACAGAGCCAGATTTTGACATAGAGTCGGACCTGTTGCTGTTGCAATTTGACAGTAAAACTGATGTGGACGACCTGCACACCATTGCGGCTGTTGCCAGCGTATTGAGATTACCGCAATTCGATTCCATCCAATACCATGCTGTCGCGGGCGCTTATGGTGATCAAAATGGACTCTATGTCCCCTCCCCTGAACTGTTTAAGGCCGCTTTCGCCGACCAATGGTCAGATGCACACAATCAATATGAAAAGACACTGCAGCATGTGACAAGCTTGGTGTCAGAAACCTTAAATGCCGGCGGTGACGTTTGGGTTGTTGAAGCCGGGCAATCAAACTTTTCGGCTGATTGGGTCGCTAATGTCGCCCCTGAAGCAGCCAAAAACCGAGTGCATGTTATTCAGCACAGCAATTGGAATGAAGAGCAAACCAACCCTGCAGATTTAGCTTTTGTGAAAAAACAGACGGATTATCAGAAAATCCCTGATGGTAATGCAGTGGGTAACGGTACACCGGGATTCAAATCGAACAATATGCCGGATATTTCGCGTTTTATTACCAGCCCTGAGTTACGCAAGGTGTGGGATATCGCCATAGAAAAGGCAAACTATTATAACGGGTTAAATGGCCGCTACGACAATGATGCCATATCGGCAGGAGGGTTGGATTTTTCTGATACCGTCGAGCTTTGCTGGATTCTTGGGTTACCAAAACAAATGGATGTTGAATCATTTTTCTTGATGTTTAGTGATAGTAAATCCGACGCTCAATAGCCAATACAGTCGAGCGATTATTAGTAAACAACCCCACTTTCAAAGCAGCAAACCCTACTGGTTTGAACTTTGAGGGTGGTACAGTAGAATTATGCATGCTAAATTATTGATCTTACTTGTTTTTATGCTGGTGTAATGAAGCGCTTAAAGCTGTTGCTAATTCTCATCTCTTTTCTCGCGCCGCTGGTTTCAGCGGCGCCCGACGTTGGCACGCCAACAGAAAACCACCATCCACTTGAAACTCATAGTCAGACACTCACGAGCGAATACAACACCATTGATCGGCACATAGATCAGCATATAGATCAGTGCGACCAGTGCTGTCACGGTCACTGCTCACACTTAACACCTATCGCATATACCTTTTCACTGCCTGAGCGCAGCACCAAAAGCGTCTTTTCCTCTCTGCTTATTGGCGTATTGTCACGAATCCCCTACCCCATAGATCGCCCCCCTATTGCTTAATCCTTAAATTGCTCAATTTAACGGCACTACTCGAGCAGTAGCGCTAGACAAGCAAGAAAGGATTAATTCTATGAAGAAGTACTGCTTTATTTCGGCAGGCCGCTTAAGCAGCCTGCTGGGTTTTATTATGGCCATAGTAAGCGGGGTGCCAACCGTACAAGCCCTGACCTTGGCCGAAGCAAGTGAAAAAGCCTTACGGGCTAATCCAGATTTACAGGTATTTGAATACCGAAATAAACACGCCATGGCGCAAGCCGAAACTGCCAGCTTGAGACCCGCGTACAACATTGGCCTGGAGGCTGAAAACTTTGCCGGAACTGGAGAGTTTTCAGGCTTTGATGGGGGCGAATACACGTTAAGTTTAAGCTCAACTATTGAGCTTGGAGGTAAAAGAGACGCCCGCCTACAAGCGGCAGACAGCCGTATTGCACAGCTGCAATACCAGCGTCAGGCTCAATCTCTAGCGTTATTAGGCGAAGTAAATCGAGCGTTTATTCAACTCTTAGCGTTACAAGAGAAGCAAAAAATCAACTTGCAAAAGGTAGATTTGGCTGAAGCTTCGCAGGCTTTAGTCAGTCGTCGAGTCAATAGCGGCGCCGCTCCTGAAGCTGAAAGACTACGTGCACAAGCTGTATTGGCCGAGGCACGGCTCCAGGTTGAAGCAACGAACGCCGCACTGGAGCGTCAGCAGTTTTTTTTAGCGAACTTCTGGGGCGGTACAGCCGATGAAGTGGGAGACGTAAGCGGCCAGCTGTATCAATTCGCTCAACCAGAAAACTTTGTAGAACTTTGGAAACAACTTGAATCCGCTCCTGTTGGCCAACAATTAGCTGCAAACATACGCTGGCAGGAAGCTGAACTGGCACGAGCAAAAAGTAACGCCAGTAGCGACCTAAACTGGACTCTGGGTGTTAAACAAATGCCAGTCAGTGACGATACCGCATTAGTGGCAGGGATTTCTATGCCGCTGTTCAGCGCTAGTCGAGCTAAAAGCTCAATTAACGCTGCCCTGGCGGCAAGAGATATTGCGGGCAGCGAACAGAGTAGCGCCCTCTTACAGCTCCGGCAACGCCTCTATTCTGCCTGGAGCCAACAGCGAGAGTACTCCAAACGTGCGACAACTTTACGCCAGCAAATAATTCCCGCGCTGAAGGAAGCCGCTAAGCAAACAAAACAGGCCTATCAAAGTGGCCGTTATAGCTATGTTGACTGGGTGAGCTCTCAGCGAGAACTCTATTACGCCGAAATAAATGCGATAGACGCGGCTGCAGAAGCGCTGGCCAATCAGATTCTCATTGAGCAGCTGACCGCACAAACCTACGCCAGCCCATCAACTTCGAACAAAACAAAGGATTAAGCTATGTTGATACGAATTTTATTCTGTATGGTTTTTATCCCATTATCATTTTGGGCCAATGCTTCAAATAACCATGAAAACTCCTCCACAGATAGCACAGAAATCTCTGAGGAGATAGCCGAGCGCTCTGGAATAATAGCCAAAGCGGCAAGCAGCGGAAACGTTGAGCGCCACATACAGGTATTTGGAAGTTTAAGAACCCCACCCCACAGCTTGGCTCAGGTTAGCGCACGGTTTTCAGGTTTGGTAAAAAGTGTGTCCGTTAATGTTGGTGACGCAGTAGAACAAGGCTCTCAGTTAGCGATGATTGAGTCTAATGACAGCCTTCAAGACTATCCTATCAAAGCTCCACTCACAGGTCGTATACAAGAGCGCAACATCAATCCCGGCGAAATAACGGGTGTAGAACCGTTATTTACCATTATCAATAACGACACATTATGGGCGGAGTTGCAGGTTTTCCCCTCGCAGCGTTATGAAATTAAACCTGGGCAATCTGTGCACATAGGACATAACAACCATAAACATAAGGGAACCATACATCATATATTGCCTGGTCCTGAGGGAGCACCTTACGTTATTGCGCGAGTCTTACTGGAAAATAATAATGACGATTTGTCACCCGGCGATATGGTAAATGCGCAAATTAATGTAGAAGTTTTGCAGGCGGAGGTTGTGGTTGAAGCACAGGCTTTACAGGAATTTGAAGGCGGTACGGTCGTATTTATACAGCAGGGCCAAAACTATTATGCTCGCCCGGTTAAAGTCGGAGTAAATGATGGTCAGTATGCACAAATCACAGACGGTCTTTCAGCGGGCGAACGCTATGTTGCCGTCAATAGTTACTTAGTAAAAGCGGATATCAAAAAATCCGGCGCAGCACACAGCCACTGAGGAGCCACAAATGTTAAATGCCATCGTGCACTTTAGTGTACAAAAAAGGTATTGGGTATTAACTTTGGTGTTGGCTCTTGTGTGTACAGGATATTGGAGCTACCAGCGTTTAAATATTGATGCCGTCCCCGACATTACCAATGTACAAGTACAAATCAATACAGAGGCCCCAGGGTTTTCACCACTGGAAGCAGAACAACGTATTACCTTTATCGTAGAAACCGCTCTTTATGGCTTACCTCAACTTGACTATACGCGCTCCCTGTCTCGTTATGGGCTCTCTCAAGTTACGGTGGTTTTTGAAGAGGGAACGGATATATATCATGCGCGAAATTTGATTGACGAACGGTTAGCGTCAATTAAAACCCAGCTTCCCCCAGGGTTAGACCCTGTTATGGGCCCGTTAGCGACAGGACTTGGGGAAATTTTCACTTACACCTTAAGTGCTGATCCACAAGCGGTTCAAGAAAATGGTCAACCCTACGACGCTATGGCTTTACGAGAGCTACAGGATTGGGTCATTAAGCCTCAGCTTGCTCAGGTTCCAGGAGTGGTGGAAATAAACACTATCGGGGGGTACGACAAGCAATATCAGGTTCAACCAGATCCCCTCTTATTACTGCAACATGGCGTAACTCTGGCACAACTACTCGCGTCCCTAGAAAGTAATAACGCCAATACAGGTGCAGGCTACATTGAAAAGTACGGACAACAGTTTTTGGTTCGCGCCGAAGGCCAACTAAAAACCATAGAGGATATTGAAAATATCATCATCCTAAATCAGGATAATTCACCGGTAAGAGTGAAAGATGTAGCACAGGTCATTATCGGAAAAGAATTACGTACAGGCGCTGCAACACAAAATGGGCTGGAAACAGTCATGGGCACCGCCATGATGCTGGTCGGTGAAAACTCTCGCTCAATCGCCCAACAACTTGCTGCGAAACTTACGGTTGCACAAGATTCACTGCCAAAGGGCGTTAAAGCCGAAAGTGTGTATGATCGAACGACTCTTGTAGACAAAACCATCAAGACAGTACAAACCAACCTGCTTGAAGGTGCGCTTCTGGTTGTTGTCGTGCTATTTGTATTATTGGGTAACATACGCGCAGCCTTAATTACGGCCGCTGTTATTCCGCTATCCATGATGGCAACCATCAGCGGCATGGTTCAAGCCGGTGTGTCAGCCAACTTAATGAGTTTAGGTGCGCTAGATTTCGGATTAATCGTCGATGGCACTGTCATTATTGTTGAAAACTGTGTTCGGCGTTTATCTTTAGCGCAGCGCGATAGCGGCACCACGCCTCAACTAAAACAACGCCTGGCACTGGTTTACGAAGCAACCATTGAAGTTGTCCGCCCTAGCCTATTTGGGGTGGCCATAATCACACTGGTTTATTTACCTATATTTAGCCTCAGTGGTGTTGAAGGAAAGATGTTTCATCCTATGGCCGCCACTGTGGTAATGGCTCTACTCGCTGCCATGGTTATTTCCATAACCTTAGTTCCTGCGGCGGTTGCCGTTTTTCTAAAAGGCAAAATAAGCGAAAAAGAAAACGTTCTAATTAAAGGTGCAAACCGTATTTACGTTCCGCTACTGGAACAAGCTCTGAAAGGGAGAGCAGTTGTTCTTGCTTTAGCTGGGGTATTAGTAACCACCTGCATATGGTTAATGACAACCCTGGGATCTGAGTTTGTACCTCAACTTGATGAAGGAGATATCGCCTTACATGCCTTGCGAATCCCCGGTACAGGTTTAGAGCAATCCATTAAGATGCAAATCACTCTTGAAAATCGACTAATGGAGTTCCCGGAAGTCAATAGAGTTTTCTCTAAAATTGGAACGCCTGAGGTCGCCACTGACCCAATGCCCCCCAATGTGGCCGACACCTTTATCATGTTGAATCCACGTGATGAATGGCCTGCCCCTAACCGTAGCAAAGAAGATCTAATATCCTCGATTGAAAAAGCGTTACAAGAACTTCCGGGCAACAACTATGAGTTCACACAACCTATTGAAATGAGATTTAATGAACTGATTTCAGGGGTTAGAGCTGATGTCGGCATAAAGATTTTTGGTGACGACTTAACCGTTTTGCGTAATACGGCACAAAGAGTTTCAGCAATAGTTGCCGAGACTCAAGGTGCGGCCGATGTACGCGTAGAGCAAGTTGACGGCTTACCTATGCTGACAATTATACCCAAACGTGATCTTCTTGCTCGCTATGGACTTAACGTACAACAACTGCAAGACATGGTTGCGACCGCCGTCGGTGGAAGTCAGGCCGGACTGATATATGAAGGTGATCGTCGATTTAAGTTAACTGTACGCCTGAGCGATGAAATCCGTAACCATTTACCCAGGCTTCTCGCCTTACCAATACCTATACGGCAAGGTGGCTATGTTCCATTAAGTGAAATCGCTAAAATTCAAAAAGCTCCTGCTCCAGCGCAAATCAGCCGAGAGAACGGCAAACGCCGTATTGTGGTAACGGCCAATGTACGCGATAGAGATTTAGGCAGCTTTGTTACTGAGCTGAAAAAGAAAATACCCTTGCAGGCAGAAATACCAAGTGGTTATTGGCTGGATTATGGCGGCACTTTTGAACAATTAGAATCTGCAAGCCAACGTTTAACCTGGGTGGTTCCATTAACTCTAGTGGGTATTTTAGCAATATTGGTTATCGCTTTTGGCTCCTTGAAGGATTCACTCATTATTTTTACAGGGGTTCCGCTAGCGCTTACTGGAGGCGTCTTAGCCTTATGGTTTCGAGACATGCCGCTTTCTATATCTGCAGGCGTAGGCTTTATTGCCCTTTCCGGTATAGCTGTGCTGAATGGATTGGTCATGCTGACGTTTATTCGCGAGCTTAGAGTTTCAGGTGAAACTCTTTGGAATGCGGTAGTAAACGGAGCCCAGACTCGCTTAAGACCCGTGCTTATGACGGCTTTGGTGGCAAGCCTTGGCTTTATACCTATGGCGCTGAATACAGGCACCGGTGCTGAAGTCCAAAGGCCCTTAGCAACCGTCGTAATTGGTGGAATTATTTCTTCTACCCTATTAACACTTGTTGTTTTACCCGTTCTTTACCACTGGTTACATAATGTAAAGCACTCTGAACCCTGAAGGGCATAACTGATATCAAAGCTGGTGCAGCTTGGCTGCACCAGTGAACGCCTACTCCTTCATTAACATCCGCCATTTTGGTCAGGCTGGCTCACAAAGGCTGTCAGAATCCAAATATTTCCGTACATCAACCCTATCAATTTGCTCTGGAGGCAAAAACCGTTTTGCGTACTCCACGTACACGCCACTGGTTAAAAACAGCTCAAACGTATCTTTGTCCACATGCCTGTCTTGCACCATTTTAAATAAAATATCCATCGCAACGCTGACAGTTTTCGCCTTTTTATAGGGACGGTCCGAGGCCGTGAGCGCCTCAAAGATATCAGCAACAATCAATATTTTATCAGGAACGGTTAACTCCTCAGCGCGTAAACCTCGGGGGTACCCCTCACCATTCATTGCTTCGTGATGGGTTGATGCGTAGCGCGGTACTCGTTTTAATTCTGGCGGGAAAGGCAGTCGATCCAGCATTCTAATTGTACTGATGATGTGCTCATTTATTTTGAATCGATCCTCAGCATTTAACGTTCCTCGAGATACCGACAGATTATAAATTTCACCTAAATTATAGAGATTTTCCGGAACTTGCATGGTGATACCAAAGTGGGCCGGGTATTCGGTTTTCCGAGCACGAGGAATGATATGTTCTATTTTGTCCGCCAACAGTTTTTCAAGGACTGGAAGCTCCCTTCCCTCACGTGGGGTCAATTGGTTTAACCTACGCTCTTCAGCGGGTGACAAGCCCAGCCGGTCATCAAAATGCCTCAGCCAATTAGCAGCACCAATACGTTTTATACGATCAACCGCCGAGCGGTCTAAATACTCGCCGCCCACATTACATTGCGCAATAAACCTAAAGTCTTCTTGTAGGGTATTTTGACTCTTTATAAGCTCTGCTTTTAATTTTACTTCATCTTGTGGCGCTACCTTCAACTTACGTTCGTAGTTCAGCTCTGCATCGCGCCAAAGCACTTCAAAACGCATTCTCACTTCATGGATACGGTTGTAAATCGTTTCGAGTTTACTGCCTTTGTCTACAATATGCTCAGGTGTGGTGATTTTCCCGCAATCATGAAGCCAGGCGGCTATTTTAAACTCTCGATGCTCATCTTCATTATTGAAGCGAAAACGTTCAAACGCCGGGTGATTAGAGCGATGAGCCGCATCAGCCAACATCAAACCTAACTCCGGTACACGAGCACAATGCCCTCCTGTATAAGGGGACTTTTCGTCGATCGCTTCTGCAATCAACTGGATAAAAGAGTCCATCAAAGAGCGCTGCTGCTCTTCGTGCTTCTGAATAGCCTCTGCCATATCCACCATTGACTGGGACAACTCATGCAGCTCGTTAATGCGCGAGGGGCAATAGCTCACTTGATCATATTGACGCTGCTTTACTTTTTCGCTTTTATCAAATAACTGACGTATAGGGCGTACGACGGGGATTGAACTGAACCAACAGGCCGGCAGCAGTAGCAGTAGAAATAAACCCGTCACCAGCAATGAAATTTTGATTCTACTTAAGCTTCCCTGGAGAATTTCCCGAGCCGGGATAACCGCCGCAAAATAGTCAGTGTCATCTTCTTGAGGGAGAAGCTTGTCAACAAATACAAAATGTCGCTCCCCTTTTAGGTGTACTGATTGCATAGTTCCAAGTTGCTGGGGCGCGCCGAGCATGTCAAGCAAAACTTTGTAGGGCACCACGGATAAATTTCGTTCACTGTCATCCGCTTTAAACCAACGATTTTCAAGCTGAGCGAGATGCTCAGGGGTTAAGCTATCCAGAGCTCGGTTAAGAAGCGGAACGAGGGGCTCTAATCGTGGCGAGGCCAGCAAATGTAAGCTTTCAGATATTGTGTGGCCCGAGGCTGGTAACGTCGGACCAATCTGTATGTTTTCAATAAAGTGTTCACGAGCGTTATAGCGCAATATCACTTGCGCATCTATAGTCGCATAGACGCGCTTCTCACTCACCGCCCTCAAGGCCTCTTTGGTGGAAGCCACGTCCACCAATATAATTTCAGGGTGGTGTTGAGAGAGCACATCATACAACGACCAGCCCTCAGGTATTGCTACGGTTTTTCCAGCTAGCTGAGCCAGCGACATCACGGGAGGATTCTCTACATGGGACACGGCGCTGTATGGAATCTTGAGTAATGCTTTGCTCCTTGGCCCGAGCTGACGATTACTTTCGCTCCCTTGTAAGGGTTGAATCAGATCTATCTCCCCCTCTTTAAATTTACCCATAAGTTCAGGCCAGGAATAACCATTAATAAACTGAATAGGCAAATCAAGGCTCTTTGCCATTAAACGAATAATGTCCACAGCATAGCCTTTGGGCTCACCCGCAACCGAAAAATCAATAGGTGGCCAATCCGTTTCATTAGACACTTTTAGTGCGCCTAGCGAACGAATGTATTCACGCTCATCGTTCGTTAACGGTAAAGGAGTAATATTTAGGTCTTCTCGATAGTAGTCGGCCAGTTGATTTGATGCGATAACCGTTCCCTGATTATCGTAGACAAAGACTTCACTGCCTTTGCCCAGTGAGTTTTCTTTCAGGTAGGTGGAAAAAGACTGCAGTGTTACGTCGATACCAAGCACGGCCTCACTGTTAGGTATTTTTATAGAAAATGTATTACCTGGATCTTGAGTGTATTGAAACATATACGGAGCGGAACGTTGGGCCTGATGCTTAGCGTTAGTGAACCACATTCTCTGGCGTACATCGTAGCTAGTGGACTCTGTGCGAGAGTGGCGAGTTCGAAGATTTTGGTCTACAAACTCCAGCCTTCTAACTCTTTTGCCTTGCTGCTCAAAAACCCGATTTATGACCCAGCGGTCTTCGGCTTGAGCTTGTAGCTGACTACGGATTTTAGGGCTGTTATTCAGATTGATAACTTCATAAAAGTCTCCGCTGGGAAACCCTACATAAATGCTGAAAAAAATGTTGTTACTCAACATCACTTCAGCAAATAAGTCGCGCATACTCACCTGATCGGTCTCGGGCTCCAACAAGGCCGGGTACCGCGAGATCAGACGGGTTAGCTGAATACCCCGACGCTCTTCCTCCTCAATGAACTGGCTCGTGCTTAGAGCGGCAAGTTGATACTTATTTACTGTGGCCTCAATAGCCATGGTACGAGTAAAGTAATATTGCAGCACAATCGCCAAAAACGCCGTTAACAGCATCGTCATAGCGACGGTAGATACCACAAGAGTACGTATAGAGATACGAAAAGGTTTATGAGTCGGGTCGTGGGGCACGGCGGGTGTCCTTTTTGGCCGTTGTTTAACCTCAGACTATATACCCTGCGGATATAGATGCCAAATAGAGCCCTCTAATTAACCCCCTCAATGAAATAGTACCCAAGTTACCGCTGCAGATATTTCCGATGCCAAAGGCCCACTACATTGTGCCCTCAATCAGGAGCTACAGATTTTGTTATCGATAAAAAATAGCGCATAGAAGTGACCTTTTCATCCATAAAAATATGAGAACGTTAAAGCCTTCAATCGCAACTTAATAATACACGCGTGTTTTTGCTATGCAGGCTGCCCCGAAACAACGCCATTGAAATGCTCCCAGGGCTCTGAAAACCACTAACACCTTGAAACAAGCGCTGCTTCATTTTTGTTATTAGCACAAAGTTTATAATTTCAATTCGTAAAAAATGCGATCAAAGCAACCATTTTTTGTGATCACATTCGCTTTATTTTCCGTCCTGGCACCTCACCCGAAAACGCCCCCTCGATATACTTTTTAGTGCTGTATCGAATCTCGTTTGACTGAAACAATCACAATAAAAGCAAACGCCTCAGCTCGGTACCATCCCGGTCAAAACTGTTTGTGCAGCAAAAAAACCAGCGGGCAAATGATTGCCTGGTGTCTGGTGAACGTCAAAAATAAATGAAATAAGGAGACAACGCCAAATGAAGTTTTCAACAATGAAAAAGCTCAGCGCAGTGGCGGTGCTGGGCGCGAGCCTGAGTTACTTACCTTTGACCAATGCCCAAACGGCCAGTTGTACCTATGCCGTTACCAACGACTGGGGCGCGGGTGCAACGGCGAATATCGTCATCACCAATACGGGTACCACATCCATTAACGGGTGGAATGTAAGCTGGGAGTATCAGTCAAACACCGTGAGCAATCTGTGGAATGCGAGTTTGAGTGGCTCTAACCCCTACTCGGCGTCTAATTTAAGCTGGAACAGCAGTATTCAGCCTGGCCAGAGCATAAGTTTTGGGATGCAGGTTAATGCCCCCAATGGGGTAGAAACCGTTGCGGTGACGGGCGATATCTGCGACGCGGCAAGCTCATCGTCCAGCAGCTCTTCGGTATCCAGCTCCAGTAGTTCGTCCGTAAGCTCCAGCAGCTCATCAAGCTCAAGCAGTTCAAGCAGCGGCAATAGTTTAACCGCCGTTGAGCTGACCGGTGAAATGGGTGTGGGGTGGAACCTGGGCAATACCCTGGACGCCATTGGCGGTGAGACGGCCTGGGGCAACCCGGAAACCACACAGGCATTGATTGATTCGGTGGCGAACGCCGGCTTTAAAACCATTCGCGTGCCTGTGGCCTGGAGTAAGTTTTCCGACCCTGCAAATTTTGTGATCGAGCAAAGCTGGATGAATCGCGTAGAAGAAGTGGTGAACTACGCGCTCAATGCCGACTTGTATGTGGTTATGAACATTCATTGGGATGAGGGCTGGATGCAACCCACCTACGCCCAACAAGAGTATGTGAATAATCGCCTGGCCATTATGTGGGAGCAAATTGCGACCCATTTTGAGGGTTACGATGATCGCCTGCTATTTGCTGGTACCAATGAAGTGATGGTCGAGGGCGATTATGGCACGCCCACCGAGGAGTATTACACCGTACAAAATAGCTTTAACCAAACGTTTGTGGATACAGTGCGGGCAACCGGTGGTAATAACGCTGACCGTTATATTGTGGTTCAGGGGTTTAACACCAATATTGATCACACGATCAATTTTGCCGAGATCCCCACCGACCCGACGACGGATCGCTTGTTGATGGAAGTGCATTACTACGACCCTTACAATTTCACCTTAAACCAAAGCAGCAACATCACCCAGTGGGGCTCAATTGCCACTGACCCGAATGCGACTGAAACCTGGGCTAACGAATCATTCGTTGATTATCAGTTCAGCCGCATGCAAACACACTTTGTGAATCAAGGTATTGGCGTTATTTTGGGTGAATACGGGGTAATCTCCCGCCAGAATGTGTCGGGCCACGAGGTGTATCGCAATTACTGGAACGAGTACATTACCCAGTCGGCGGTAGACCACCAGTTGGTACCTGTGTATTGGGATAACGGCTACGCCGGTAACGGCGGTTTTGCGCTGTTTGATCGCTACAGTGGCGCCGAGATAGAGCCAGATTTGATCGACGCCATCACCAGCGCGATCGAATAATTACGTTCACTGCGGGCGGCGTAACGCTGCCCGCAGTGTCGAAACATAAAACTTTCTTAATCGTTTTAGACGTTGACTTAATGGCTTTGCCCTAAGTGGATAGCGACCAAAGGGGCAGACTTTTGATTGACCATACCCCCTACCCGCTGCCCCTCGCTTACAAAAATGCGCTCAGCTCCCCTGAGTTAGCTTTTTATAGGCGCGATCCTCGTTGAAAGTCGTTAGCTTTCAGGACCATTAATCGCCTGACGGAGAGTTTGGATAATCGCATCGCTTTCGCTGTAGGCACCAAAAATCCCGCCCTCGTGGCTTAGGCTGCTTAATGTATTCTGGTGCAGCTGTTCGTTGGCCGCGCCGCAGCAGTCGTTCAGCAGCAGGCAGTCAAAGCCCCTGTCATTGGCTTCGCGCATCGTCGATGATACGCAGACATCCGTAGTAACCCCCAACAGAATCAAATGACGAACTTGTCGCGTGCGTAAAATATGCTCGAAATCGGTGGCATAAAATGCGCTGTTGCCAGGCTTATCGACAACAATTTCGCCCGGCTGTGGCGTAAAACCTGGGTAAAAGTCGCAGCCCTTTTCACCGCGTACCAGCAGGCGGCCCAGTGGTCCGGCTTTACCCACGGGTGAGTCTTGCCGCAGCCCCTTGCGGCGCTTGTTGTCTTGCAGGTCCAACAACTCCGGGCGATGACTTTCACGGGTGTGAATAATTAAAAATGGGTGCTGCCGCGCTGCGCGCAAAAAATCTTGCGCCGGCTCAATGGCTTGGCGCAGATGACTCACATCCTCACCTAGACTGGCAAAATAACCCTCTTCAGCGAGAAAATCCCGCTGCATATCAATCACGACAATCGCTGTATTTTCAGGGCCCCAAGACCCCGACAGGGGCCAAGGGTAAGGTATCGTTTGCGCCACAGAAGCAAACGTACTCATGGCTGAATCTCCTGCATCCATTGAGTAGAAAAGCGCAGCTTGACATTTTCCTCGCTGCCTATCACTGAGCCAGTACCCGTTTCTATGCCTATAAAGTCAGCACTAGGTGCTCCATCTCCAAGCAGCCCGTGGGCAAAAGCAAAGTCAGCGATTCTTTCCATCGTTACAGTGAAGCTGTCAGAGGTTACATAGCTCAGTCCTTCCTGAGCGTTAAAGAACTCTATCGTGGCCAACTGTGAATTTAGGTCCTCAGCCGTGGTGTTAAGTTGCTCGGCCATGTATTGAACAAATTGAGTGTGCTCGGGATGATCGGGGTCAAGCATGGCGGTGGTTTCATACCATGCACCGGCAAGTGCTTTACCTAAATTGGGCTCACGCGCCAGAGTCTCGGTGTGGACAATAAGGCCGTCGACAATTTCCCCGTGAATATCAGATGAATCAAATACTAATGAAGTGTCATCGAATTGATTAAGAATTTGACTTAATTGTGGTTTCCAGGTGGCAACAACTTCCGTGGAAGAGTCAGTGAAAATCGAGCCAATATCCGCATCAGAGGTATTGACAACAGTGATGTCCTGTTCGCTCAACCCTACACTGTCGAGGGCTCTCGCAAGCATATAATGAGAACCTGATAATTCAACCAAATTAACGCGCTTTCCCTTAATGGATTCTAAACTTACCTCTTTACCGCGCATGACTATGCCATCACTGCCTGCTGAAGTACTCATGGGCAAAACAACGGTGGTATCAACCCCAGAAGCAGCAGGAATAGTTAACGCATCGAGTGTAATCGCAACAGAACCGTCGAAGGTGCCAGCGGCAAACTGTGTTTGAGCCTCGATATAATCATTGAGTTGCACCGCTTGTAGACCAAAGCCATATTTCTGGCCCCACTTTTGTAAAATTCCATGATCTTGCGCATAACCCAAAGGCATAGTTCCGGCATAAATGGTCCATGCTATTTTGTACTGATCTTCGGCTTGCGCCAGCGAAGCGCTGGCAGCTAAACCAAGAGCAAAAAAAGAGATGGGCCGGGCGAGCTTATTCAACATCGTATAACTCCTGCTGAGTGACTGTAGACTCAGATTAACCCGATATTTTGGCGCTTAAAATGACCATATATGCCAGCCTACTTGTTATTTTTCGCAAGTTTTGATTTTGTCAATAAACTCAGTGACTTACCTATTACAGGGCGGTTCTTATCTTCCATTTTACGGTATGCAAAACTCATAACAGAAGTTCTTTTGATCTGTTTTGCAAGAATGCTGGTTAACCTTCCCTGAGCCACAAGGGGCGCAGCGTACTGGGCGGGCATAAAACCAACATAACGTCCCGACAAAATCAAAAACGCGATCGCCTCAAGGTTGGCTGTATAACTCACATCTGCCAGCAAGTCGTAGCCCAGACACTCAATATCAGCTTCGTTTAAAAAATTCCGAGCCGCAAAATTCTGATACTTTAAAGTCTCGATCAGCTGACCGTCTGTCACTCCCTGTGAGTGGAGTATGGCAGCAGGGTTATTTGGAGCCGCGTATAAATAGTCAACCTCTTCATAGAGGGGGCGATACTGCAAAGCATCGTGATACCTTTCAAAAATTCCGAGAGCGATATCAATTCGTTTGTCCAATAAGTACTTTTCTAATTCGTAGGGGTTTTTTATATACAGATCTATGTGCAGCTCACCGTCAAAATAATTACTTAACTCGGAAATTGCCTGATCCAAACTAAAGCGGGTTTCGCCAATAATGTTATCAATTACCCCTATCGCCACCCTGCCAGACCCGCGCCCTCCCAAGCTATCCATTCGATTCTCGAACGATCGAAATGAAGAAAAAAGTTTGATTGCCTCTTCTGCCACCTGCCGCCCCTCATCGGTAAGACGAAACCCTTGTCGGCCTCGCTCGCACAACACCAAACCCAAGCGGGTTTCAAGCGCACTTAAACTTCGACTTATCACCGAGGTATCTTTGTTGAGCAAAGTTTGGGCGTTGGACACACCATTTGCCTCAATAACGGCTAAGAAAATTTCCAGTCCCTTTATTACCCCACTATCCACCTTCATCATAGCTGCAACCCTTTTGAACTTAACATTCAGTTTTTACCGCCACCAGAATACGCACACAGCTTTCAAAATCGAAACACAGAAAAGTTTTGTAATCTCCTGTAATTCTTTTTTTACAAACAGCCGAATATCATCTTCATCTTAAAACAGACCAAACACTTAAAAACCAACCACTATAACCCAAGGGCTTTACTGCTTCATGAAAAATATTCGACTCTCAAAAATATTCATCATGTCGCTCACTCTATTAACGGCTACAGCCACTGAAAGTTACGCAGAACCATTAACACCCGAAGAAAAAGACACTATTCAGAACCAATTAATGGAAGCGAAAAGCACTCTAAGTGAGCTTGACCATCGTTTAGAGTGCTATGAGATAACTGACCAAAAACTTCAAACACAAAGCCTATCGTTACAAGAAAATTCAGCAAACTTACGCCGCAAAGAGCAACAACTAAATCAAGAAATAAGCGTGACACAGAACACTTTAAGCAACCTTACCGATCAGAGCGCCGATCTGAAGAATAAACTAACAACTAGCCGTAAGAGTATTGAAGCATCACTGCGAAGGGTTAAATCCATTCAAAGTCAAATTGCCTCATGCAAAAAAGATTTGTGGATATTAGGCTTTACATGTGATTGGGCTAGCGAAATTATGGGGCTAACTAACATAATACGCGAACAAAACCACAACCTTAACGTGATGCTGAAAAAACAAAAAATACTTGAAGGCATCATGAGCAACCTGAAGCTGCAGTATGACGAGGCCAGCCAGAAGAGCCTTACCTACCAAAAAAATGCCCAAAAAACCTCTGCTCAAATAAAAAAGGTGGAAGCCGGGATTAAAGAAACCAAAAAAACTTTAGCGCACCTTCGTATTCAAAAGCAAGAATTCGGGCGATCCCTTCAGACGTTAAAGCAGTCTCTGAAAACACTTGACACATTAGACCCGGAGTCCCAACGCCGGTACTACCAGAACAAACTTAGACGTGAGACAGAAACCCTGAGCTCATCCATGCTGGCAACCCAAAAGACCTTAAAGAACAATCATCTGAAACTGCCTGACGGCAACTTTGCCTGCTTGTAAACCCATAACCCGAAAAAGAGGACACAGTCATGACAGCACAAGAAAACATAATCTCAGTCAACTTTGATGTTCGAAAAAGAATCGACGAAGGTTTAGACCGTTTGATTGCTCAACCGAACTTCTCTTTACCTAACTCAGATCACCCATTGGTTAAAGATTACGTACGAAAAATAGAAGGAAGCTATGATGTAACCCGCTCTAAGCTGGATACGGATAACGCCATTGATCTTTTATACATAGCGTACAACACAACCCCTCAAACCAAAAAAAATATAAGAACTCAGCTTGATAAGCTTATGACTCGACTTATATCGGCCCAGCAGCAAAGCGAATTGAAAATGTCTGCCGCCGTCACCAGCGCTGCAACCATTGAAAAGGATATTCGCGGCACCTTCAAGGACTGGAGCAAGGTTAAAAACAGTACAGACAAGCATTTGCTAGTCCAATTTGTCGGCGAAGATTTAGTGGATCTTGCCGAAGACATCAAAAATCGGGCCGAGCGCATATCCCAAGACCTCAATGAAATAGCCGATGTTTACGAAGAGATCATCGAAGATACAACAAAGTCCACTCATGACAGCGAAAAAGCGCTAGCGGATGAATTACAGAATAAAGCAGAAATAGAACAAGAACTCGCCGAAAAGGAAGCTGAGCGCCAAAAGCTGGAAAGTCTTGTCGAAGACTTGAAAACTGATATTAAAAAATACGAAAAAATGGCTAATGAATACAAAACGCAAGCCGAGACCGCCGAAGAGCGAGCGTTTGTCATGTCCATTGTACAGGTTGGTGCCCAAATGATATCAGCCGCCATTCCTGCAATTACCACTGCCTTAACCGGTGCTGCTACCGGGGGTGCTTCATTAGTGGCTGCGTCTGCCATTAATACCACCAGACAATTGACGAATTCAGAAGCAGCCAGCACGGATGATGACGATGCAGCAAAAGCCATTGAGGTAAAAAAAGAAATTGCCGATAAAAAGTCGGAGGTTGAAACGGCAGAACGAGAGATAAAAGAGTTAGTCGAAAAAAAACAAGCGCTAGAAGATGAAAAAGAAGCAGTTGCCGATAACGATACTCTTGAAGAGGACGCAAAGGAGGCTGAGGTAGAGTCTATAGAGAAACGGATTGATCAGGTTGAGCAAGATATAAAGAAGAAAAATAAAAAGGTTATAGCGGCAAAAGCTGCACTGGAAGGCGCAAAAGAAGCTTTTAAAGCATTAGATAAAGGCATGGGGGACATGGCAAAAAAACAGGAGCAACAAGCCACCAGTCTACGTGAATTACAAATGAAAATGCTTGATAAAGTCGAGCTCTATGAAGCTGAGAAACGCACCCAGGCTGCCGAACTGGTTAAAATCAAAGCGCTGTTAAGCGGAAAAAGAACAAAAGAAGAAACGATAAAACTCGCTATCCAGTCTTTAGGCTTAAGCTTAAAAGCCTTAAAGCGAGCACGAGAGATCATCATCGAAATCGCCTTCTTCTTTAATGCTTTTTCCAGTTATATGCACGAAATTATGGAGCAGGCCCAGAATCAGGCCAACACACTTGAGAAAGCCAAAGATCGAAGCCGCGTAAGTGCCAGAGTAATACGCACCACCAATGACTTTTTTGCCTCGCAATCTGCGCAATGGCAAGCCGTTGAAGTTGTTTCATCTAAGTTTGAAGAAAATTTTACAGAAGGCTGGAGCAGACTGAACGCGCTAACAGGTCACTATTTAACCGGCGATGAACTCACAGATTACTTACATCAAGCCGCCAACCAAATTGATCAAATCGCTCGAGACAGAAAACAAGCCTCATTAGCGCGGACGCTTGAGCTGCAACATTATCGAGACCAAATAAACGCGCAAGGCTAATCCTGTAGCTCACGACTTTAAGCATTCAAATTCATTTAAACCAAAGGCTTCCCATGACAATTAAAGACAACCAATACAACAAAGCTCGCTCCATTCTTGCCAGAGCAGGCAGTGACTCAGCGAAAAAATCCCACCCAAAACACAATACCAAGGGCGGGTCACCAGACAGGCATGGACAAAACTTAATCAATGAGGCGATTGAAGATTTTCGGCTCATGGATGCAGGCCAGGCGAACTTGATAAACGGTATGACGGCCGAACATGCTGAAGCCATCCGCAAAGCCGAAAATGAAATGGGCCTTTAAGCCCCCCAGGGAGGCTAGGCCTCCCTACTTCCACCTAACCCCCTGTTGTTTATCCGCTTTATCCCCTTTCCAACCGCCAATAGATCAATATTTGACCTTAATGTAAACTTACGTAAACTTTCGTGTAACCGTTTACACAAATAGTTAAGGTCTGCTCGCCCGATCTTATTAGAACTACATAAATGGTATCGAGTGTAAAACTCCCCTGCACTCTTAAAGATAAGCTATTTGCCTTGATTCATACTCAAACAACAGAGAATCAACGGCGCGAAAAACAGTGAATAATCACAACAATGAGGATGCCCACATGCCAGTGCAACTGCATAAAAAATTACTATCCTGGTCAATTTCAGCCTTATCTACAGGCTTAATCACATCATCAGCATTTGCTCAAAGTAGCGATACGCAATCACTTGATCAGTTAGAAGAGATCGTTGTAATTGGTATTCGCGGCTCGCAAAAAGCAGCTGTCGATATCAAACGTGACTCGCAGATTATTGTCGATTCTATTGTCGCTGAGGACATTGGCAAGCTGCCAGATGTCACCATCGCCGACTCACTTCAACGTGTAACCGGTGTACAAATTCAGCGTACTGCGGGTGAAGGCACCAGCCTGAATGTTCGTGGTATGCCCCAGGTGTTAACAACCCTTAACGGTGAGCAGTTCTTAAGCCCCTGGTCAATAACTAACGTTGGCGCAAATTATTCAGATATTCCGTCGACTATGATTTCCGGCGTAGATGTCTATAAATCGCAAAGTGCAGCCCTTTCAATGGGCGGTATTTCTGGTGTGATTGACCTGAAAACTCGCCGTCCACGCAACCTCGAGCAGGGCTGGACTGCTGCTGGCGGTGTCGAAGTGTCTCAGGGATCCATTACCGATGAGGATAATTACAATTTCAACGCCTTTGTTGGCTACAACGGCGACCGCTTCGGTTTTACTTTGGGCGGCTTTCAAACCGATTCTAACTCAGCTAACTACCAGATCCGCGAAGATTTACGCTTAGGCTTTGTTAATCAGGGCGGCGACCCTCTGGATTTGAATGGTAATGGCAACCTGAGCGATCGTTATCTGGTGCCAGGGGCCTATGGTGTTAGTGCTTTTGTGATGGAGCGCGAGCGCGAAGGTATGTCGGGCTCCTTTCAGTTCGATATTTCAGACAGTCTGCAGCTGACCACTGACGTGTTCTACACCAAAATGGATCAGTATGACCGCGGCGTAAAAACCTCCTTTAACGGCAGCAACTCAGACGCCTACGATGTGTTACGCCCCGGTACTGAAACCAGTTTTGAAACCACAGTGCCTGCCGAGAGCGATACTCCAGCACGAGATATCAACTCTGTTCAGGTGGCCGTGGTCGAGGCACCAGACTTTCAGGCGACAACCCAGAGCATTCAAAACCATACAGAGTCAGTTAATGCCAACATTGAGCTGGCGTTTGATAACGGCGGCCCCTTCACCGGCTCCGTGCGTTACATTCACGGCGAAGCAGAAAAAACCTACGAAAACGCCACATTCCAGCAGGGAACACCCGAGTGGTACTGGGTGGATGAAGACGGCGATGGCATGGACGATCCGGTTGACCCCTTCTGGGTAACCGTTGACTACCGCGAGGACTACCCTACCTTTCAGTTCGAAGATGACCTGTCTAGCATTGATCGCTTGAACCTGTTTCAAGCGTTTGCCGATGGCGTTGAGCAAGAAGCGACTCTGGACGTGGCTCGGGCAGACGGCTCGTACGAGTTTGACTTTACCAGCTTCACTTCGGTTGATTTCGGCGTACGCTACGGCCGTCGCGATGTGGACAACGAGCGTTTCATCTACATGACCCCCACAGGTTATTACTCGACCTGGGCCGATCCTAACGTACCTGAAGACTTGTGGTATCAGCCTCTGCCCGGAGACTACAAGTGGCAGCAGTACCCGGATTGGAACGACTTCGGTGGCAATGCACAGTTGGGTATCGAGCCGTTTGATGAACTGCGCGATATGCTGATTTCATACAACGATTTCGGCCCCTTCGGTGGTTGGGGCGAAGGCGTAGCAGCGCTTGACCCACATGTTTTGGACGACCTTGACGGCTTTATGGAGTTTGTATACCCAGGCTCTGAGCGCTTTACCGACCCTTCGCGCGCCTACTCGGTAGTTGAGGAAGAAACATCCGGTTATGTGCAGCTGAACTTTGCTAACGAAGACGGTTTATTTGGTATTCCATTCGACGGGAACTTGGGGGTTCAAGTAGTGGAAACCCAACGCGAAGTTGTAAACGCCGTCTACAACCAGCAAGCGGTACCTGAAGACGGCACTTACTATGGCGGCGGTTACCCCGCGACCTATGGTCAACCTCAGGGCTGGCAGGTGATGTACAAAACCCTCGGCACCGAAACCACTGAAACTTCATTTACCGATGTATTGCCTTCGTTCAACATCAACTTCTTCCCTCGCGAAGACGTAATTGTACGTTTAGGTTACGCCGAGACGATGTCTCGTAATGACCTGACCAACGTCGGTGAAGGCGAATCTCTGTGGTATCAGGAGTATAAGGTTTACACCGAAGACGGAAACCAATCTGACGAAAACGGTAACTACAACGTCGTTACCAGCCCAGGCGGCGGTAATGATCAGGGTAACCCTTATGTAGAACCTTGGCGCGCCAATAACTACAACCTGTCGACCGAATGGTACTTTGCTGATGGCGGCATTCTCGGTGCCAGCATTTTCTTAATTGAAGTCGAAAGTGCTACCCAGACTCTGCAAGAGGCCCGTGCTTACCCTGATTCGGATGGTGTGGTACGTCGCACCGCGAATATCTGGACCACTAAAAACGTGCCAGCATCCGACTTGCAGGGTATCGAGCTGGGCTATAAGCAGGCATTTACCTTCCTGCCGGGGGTGCTGTCCAATACGGGCATCGAGGCCAACTACACCTATTCCGACAATGATTCGGGCGCTGAAGATTTAGAGGGCAACGCATTCCCATTGCAGTCCAACTCTGAGCATCAGGCCAACCTAATCTTGTGGTATCAGGGCGATAAACTCAGCTCGCGTATTGCCTACAACTGGCGCAGCGATATCTTCCAGGGTCAGGCGGGTTTGAACACCAACGAAGCACCCATTAGCCTGGGCAACTGGAGTGAGCCCGCCGGTTATCTGGATGCCTCTGTGAACTACGACATCAACGATAATTTTACGGTTTACCTGCAGGGCACTAACCTGACAGAAACGAATTATCGCAACTACTCGCAGTTTGAAGATTCATTCTACTCGCTGAGCGTACAAGAGCGTCGCGTTGCAGTAGGTTTGCGCGCACGCTTGTAATCGCTTTACGTGTTCTGCTCTCCTTTGTAGAACTTACTTTGGGGCCAGACTTTCTGGCCCCTTTTTTATGCCTGCTAAATTCCTGTCATAATTCCCTGATCTTGTTCAGTTAATTTCGCGTATGATGAAGTTTTAGCCAAACGGGAGTGCGCGTGGCAGAAACAACACAGCAATGCTTTTTTCCAGGCCTGGACGGTCCTATCGCCGTTGTGGATATTGAAACCACGGGTGGGAATGTCACCCGTGATCGTATTACAGAAATTGGCATAGTTGAGTTCGACCACGATGGCGTTAAGGAATGGAGCACGTTGATCAATCCGGGCATGGCTATCCCCCGTACAGTGCAGGCTTTAACGGGCATTAATAATGATATGGTGGCAGATGCACCACGCTTTGAGCAGGTGGCCAAACAAATCTGGCAGCGCTTAGAGGGAAAAATATTTGTCGCCCATAATGTGCGTTTTGATTATGGGTTTATTCGCAACGCCTTCGCTGATTTGGGTTTTAGTATGCAATTGAACCTATTGTGTACCGTAAAACTGTCGCGAGCCCTTTACCCAGAGTATAAACGCCATGGTTTAGAGGCCATTATTGAGCGCTTTAACATACCCACCTCTGCCAGGCATCGTGCGCTTGAAGATGCCAAAGCCACCTATCATTTTTTAAAGCAAGCCCAGCAAGACAAAAGCGCTGCCGACTTTATGGCCGCGGTGCAACTGCAAACCAAACGCCCGAGTTTACCACCGGGCTTAGACCCTAGCATTATCGAACAATTGCCAAACGGCCCCGGTGTTTATTATTTTTACGGCGACAACGACAACCTTTTGTACGTGGGCAAAAGCGTCAATATACGCAAACGTGTGATGTCGCATTTCAGTGGCGATAAAGCCAGCGCTAAAGCCATGACAATGTGCCAGCAAATACGGGATATTCGCGCTACCGAAACCACCGGAGAACTAAGTGCGCTGCTGCTTGAGTCAGCAGAAATCAAAAAGCAACAACCCATTTTTAATCGACGCCTACGTCGCTTAAGCACGCTTTACACCATCCAATTACTGGAAGACAGCAAAGGACTATTACGCCCCAAGGTAACACCCGTTACCGAAGCCCAACGACACTTAAAAATGTACGGTCTTTTTCCCGCACAAAAAAAAGCCCGCAACGCCTTGCAGGAAACGGCAAAGGCCACAGGGCTTTGTGATCACGTCATGGTTCCAGGCACCGACCCCCAAAGCCCTTGCATGGGGCGGCAGCTAAAGCGTTGCGAGGGTTTATGTGTCGGCGAGGTTTCAGTCGTACAGCACAATGTATGGCTAATGGACGCCTTGGCGAAAATCGGTCTCAGTGCATGGCCCTTTGCCGGCCGCGTGTGTCTGGTTGAGTTCACTCGTTCGGGCGATGACAACGATAAACGCTACACAGCTTTTTTGCTGGATAACTGGTGCCTGCTTGCCAGCCAAGAAGGTGTTGGCGACCCAGATATTCAAGAGCTGTCACGCATGGCTTGCGAGCCTATGCTGGATCGCGATTTGTATCGTTATCTGTGTAAAGCGCTGCTCAAACCCGCAAAAGATACTCGCTTACTGCCACTGTAGACAAAGCTCGGAATTTGCCCCGAAATCATCGGTACGATTGGTTGCGCCAAGCAATGACACCGAATATCAGTATTACCCTTTTTAACAAATCTCTGTGAAACACCCCTTATAGTCCGGTTGACACATACCTCTGGCGGGTCTAGTATCGACCCTATCGACAACTTGTATACAAGTGTGTCGCCTCTGGTTGCGGTGCCTCCAGGCGCCACAGGCAGGTATATAAAAATAAATGCACTGTTAAGAGAGGATCAGATCCATGTCAGCCAAGCCGCAATTTAAGCGCTCCAAGTTAGGCCTGCTTAGTTTCTTAATCGCCAGTTCGACCACCGCCGTGGCTCAAACATCAAGCTCCCCCGACGCTGAAAACGTTGCCATTGAAGAGGTGGTGATCACCGGCTATCGTGGCAGCCTGCTGAATTCCACCGAAGCAAAGCGCGATTCCGTCGGGTTTTCAGACGAAGTCTTCTCGGACGATATTGGCAAGATGCCCAGCCAGAATCTGGCGGAATCCCTAAGCCGTATTCCCGGGGTAAACATCAACCGTGAGGTTACCGGTGAAGGCCAGCAGATTTCTGTGCGCGGCTTAGGCCCCTCGTTCACCAAAGTGGTATTAAACGGTAACTCTATGGCGGTCGCCTCTATGGGTGACATGAACCAGAACGGCAGTGATGGTCGCCAGGTGAGTCTGGATATTTTCCCGCCAGAGCTGTTTAGAAGTTTGGCGGTAAATAAAACCGCGACCGCACAGCAAATTGAAGGCGGGGTTTCCGGCTATGTGAACATGAAAACTCTGCGCCCATCCGATCTGGGTGAAGGCCATACTTTCAATGTGGGTTTGGATGGCGTGTACAAAGAAGCCACCAGTTCCACAAGCCCGAAAGGCGCCCTCACCTACAGCTTTTCTAATGACACATTCGGTGTCTTAACCAGCGTTGTGGCTCAGGCGAATGATCACGGCGTTGAAGGTTACGAAGTAATTGGTAATGTATTACAGGGCGCGTGTCTTGGTGAAACCGGAACGAACGCGTGTGACGACGGCAGTGGCGATGGCCTGCGCTATTCAAACATTGCCACCGCAGATTACGCCGCGGCCCACCCCGGCGTGAATGTGGGTGATGTTATTGACATCAGTGCCAATCAATCCACCTTCGATAGTATGCAACTGCCTTACATTGGCCGAATGGTATCGACCAATGGTAAAAAAGACAGCATTTCTGCGCTGGTGTCGTTGGAGTACACCCCTAACGACGATATTACCGCCGCTCTAGATATTTTAAGTGCGGATACCTCGAACGAATACACCCGCGATGAAATCTCCCATTTTTACCGTCGTAACTATGTCTACCAGCCCATCCCTTCTGACATAGTGCTGGACAGTAAAAACCAGGTGGTTTCCGGTACGTTTTACGGTACTTCACCTTGGATCGGTTCGCAGGATTACGACGAAGAAACCACGTTTACCAGTATTATGCCGAGCGTTGACTGGCAAATTTCTGATTCCTTTTCTATGGCCGCATCGGCCAGCTTTACCGACTCGGAATTCTCTCGTTACAACCCTTATGGTTTGATGTTTGGCGCTAACACCACGCTTGAATACGACAATAACGGCATTGTTCCGTATGTCAGCTACGGCAGCACCAACGACTACGCCAACTACACCACACACAATGGCGAAGATCGGATTCGTGCCAGCCATACCGAGCGCGAGACTTCTACTACGGGCTTCCATGTGGATTTTGAATACGGTGAAGACGCCGATCGCAACGGCTTTAAGTTTGGTATCCATCACGATCAAGTTGAGTCTACCCGGCAAACCTTTTTGCCGGTCTTCTCTTTAGAGTACGACGGCAATGCAGACGGCTCTGTCACCATGGCCGAGTACCTTGAAGGCTCTGGCGCGACGGCCGAGCTGACCAACAATATTCAAAATTATATTCGCACCGTTAATTTTGGCTCTAACATCGATGGCTGGAATGGCGTGCAGAGTTTTGGTGCGACCGACTGGTCCGCCATGAAAAACCTTATTGGCTTTGACCAGTGGCAGGAAGAGCAGCAAAACCTGACCAATATTGAAGAAGAAGTCACCGCCCTGTACGTAGAGTTTAATACCGAGGCTGAAATCGGCGGTCGTATTTTACGTACCAACAGTGGTGTTCGTGCGGTTAAAACCGATCAGTTTGTGGAAGACCAAACAGGCGCCACCAGCGAAAGCTACGATCGCATTCTGCCTTCGTTTAGTGCGGTGTACGACCTGAGCGACGACATCAAGTTGCGTACCAGTGCGTCGCGCAGCTTAACCCGTGCGAACCCCAGCGACATGTTTCCGGGTGCTCAGTGGGATGGCTCTGGTATCGATGTAGTACGGGTGGGCAACCCAGGCCTGGCGCCGTTTGAATCCACCAACCTGGATATTGGCGGTGAGTGGTATTTCAGCGATTTAGGTTACGTGGGTTTAACCTACTACACCAAAGACATTACGGGTTTCACTTACCAAGATACCATTTTGGAAAATCTGGATAACCTCGGACAGTACGGCGTAGATTTAAACGAGTTAACTCCCACCCAGCTTGAGGCGGAATCCATTTGTACTCCAAACTGTACCGTACAGGTTATCACCCGCGTGAACAGCCGTGAGGCGAGCACGTTAAAAGGCTTCGAGCTGATTTGGGTTCAGCCTTTGGACTTTTTGGTTGAAGGCTTAGGCTTTAACGCCAGTGCCAATAAAATCGAAGACGACTCACCCGAGGGCGCCGAAATTACCGGCGTGTCTGACTCTTACAACCTGACCGGTTACTACGAAAATGATGTGTTCCAGGCGCGCGTTACTCTCTACCATCAGGAAGGCGCCGTAGCGTTTAACTCTTGGGGGCAAGACGTAGAAACCCGCGATCGTTCTCAAGTGGATGTGTCGGCCAGCTATCGACTGCCGGTCATGCAGGACAACGATCTGACCTTGACGTTCGATGCCTATAATGTGAACAACGAACCTCTGTCGACCCGCTTCGTGGGCGATGGCGTAGAGGAAGATTCACAGTCGTATAACGTGTATTACCCTGGCGCTACGTACACCATGGGTGTGCGCGCCTCATTCTAAAGCGGTTAGCGCCGCCTGGCGGCGCTACTGATTAGAGAGTGACTGGACCGCGACGACCGTCAATGGAATTAATGAGTATTTGTTGAACCCTTAGCATGATGTAGACCTTCGCCCCGGTTTTACGGGGCTTTTTTATGCTTGGGGTTTTATTGAAAGTATTCCGGGTGTTCTTTAGGCAGGGTTTCCAGCACTTTATACACGCCACGCAGGTGTAGGCTCATGGCGCTTACTGAGTCGCCGACAGAGCCTGATTTCAAAGCCTTGAGAATCGCTTTATGCTGACTGATAACACGCTTATATTGGCCGCTAATGTGTAAGCTCAATGTACGCACCCTGTCCATGTGCGCCTTTTCCTCTTCAATCATTGACGCTACGCGGGTATACCCGGTGTAACTGGCCAAGAGCTGGTGAAACTTATCATCAAGCTCTCGAAACAAAAGCGCATTGTCAGCGTCTGCGGCGATTTGTTGCTCGGCAATAACGGCTTCAGCCGCACGTATGCTCTGAGCATCAATATTTTCTGCCAAATGGCTTACCACCGATACCTCTAGCGCCTCTCGAATAAAACGCGCTTCGAGAATCTTTTCCATGCTCAGACGAGAAACATAAGTGCCCCGCTGTGGTAATACCTCAACAAACGCCAAATTGGAGAGTTTAATTAACGCTTCACGCACCGGGGTGCGGCTTACGCCAAACTTGGTCGCCAAAGCCGTTTCTGAAATCAATTGCCCAGGTTCAAGCTCCATACTGACAATCGCATCGCGTATGAAGCCGTATATCTGACCACTGGCCGGGCGTGAGTAATCCAGCTGCTTGCCGTAAGCCGCAGCTTTGTCTAAAAATTTCAGGGGCTGTTTGCTCAAAAGCGCAAATCCTTCAGGTTGTGAGAGTTACCTTTATTCTTCTCATACGGTTTATTCTAAAGCATAGCGGTTTGATTTGTCAGCAACTGAAGCCTGCCGACCGAGCTGATATAATCCAAGTCCGTCAATGTTTTAGGATCACACCATGGCCAGCGTACACACCCTATGTGCCGGTTGTTTAACTGCCAATCGTATCGATGAAAGCCGTTTGGGCGATATTCCCAAATGCGGTAAGTGCGGGGGGAAGGTATTCAGTGGCCAGCCGTTAGCCGCTGATGACAACCAGTTCGCACGCTGGATGGAATACGAACAATTACCGGTGGTGGTGGATTTTTGGGCACCATGGTGTGGCCCCTGCCAGAGCTTTGCCCCCGGTTACGCGCGAGCCGCCAGTGAGCTTGAGCCCATTGCCCGGTTCGTGAAAGTAAATACCGAGCAAGCACAAAAAACAGCGGCGCAGTTTTCGATTCGCAGCATTCCAACGCTTATGGTGTTTCGCGGTGGTCAGGTTGTGGCTCAGCAGGCGGGCGCACTGCCCTACCCGCAATTTCTGCAGTGGTTGCATGGTATTCTGATGGATTGATCAGCTTTACGAAATGGGTGTGCTTCTTTTTTTGCACCAAATAAGGACGCCACTTACACTCACCACCGTAATTAACAGACCAAGTAAAGCGACAAAAATTTTAAACGGCATACCCCATAAACTGGCTCTGTGAATTGTGTGCAGCCAGGTACTGACAGTATTGCCTGCGTATTCTCCTGTGGGAAGGTAACTGAAAATAGGGGCACCTGTACTCGCGTCGATATATACCTCGGTACGCACCTGGAAGCGGCTTAAATCCCGATCGGATTGCACCCGGTAGCGGTAGGCGTTGTAACCTCGTATGTAATCCAGTGCATTAGCACCTTGTAAAGTCAGTGAATGTTGTTGCGCAAGTGTTTCTATGGCTGCGTTGGCGTGTTGTTCTGCTTGCTGCCAGCCAAGCGGTGCAAGCCTCGGGCCGGGTTCGCGGTCGGCCAGGTGGAACCAGGGCGGGTGAAATTCCATCACACTGCGGGTTGTGTGCAAATACACGCTGTTCCACAAATTCATGTACACCGAACTCCAGGCAAAAATTAACAGCGCAAGCCAAAGCCATAAGCTGAGCGCCCGGTGTAAATCAAAATTAAAGCGCGCGGCCGAGCGGCCGGTTTTGATTTTCCAGGCCTTTGTCCAGGTTTTAAAATAGTCCTTCGAAACGCTTCTTTTTTTTGCTCTGCGGGGAAAGGTGATGATCAAACCGGTAAAGCAGTCAATGGTCCATACAAGCGCAACAATACCCAAGAACCACCAGCCGGCGTCACCCAATAGCAAAGTGTAATGCAATTCGTAAATAAACGGCATCAGGTTGTGCCAACCTTCGGCCAATACACCGGGGGTCCGAGTCCCCAGAACACGGCCATCCGCCGGATGCAGAATCACTTCGGTAAAGTTCGGTAGGTAAGTATCGCTTTTGCTGACCACCGTCACAATCACCCTATCCCGTTCGGCCAATGACACACCTTTAACCGCAAGCCGGTCATCAAGCTGCACAGCAGCATGAGCATACTCGGCTATGTTCAGCTGCGGTTTGGTGTTTTTAGGCGCGTACAAATGGGGGGCGCTGGCGCGTTCAAGTTCTGGCATAAATGCCAGCAGGCTACCTGTCAGCGCTGCAATAACCAAAAACAGCGCGATGGCGAGACCGACATAGCGGTGCAGTAAACGCAGGTAGTGGCTCATTAACGCAGCAGGCCTTAAAAGTCGACGTTAATAGAAGCCACAGCGTTGAATGGCTCGCTGGGCATATTAGACCAACGTGAACGTAAGGTGTAGTAACGCTCATTGGTAATATTGTTTAGGGTCAACCGCGTTTCTACCGGGGTACCGCCCATATTAAAACCGTAACTGACAAACGCATCCCAGCGCGTATAGCTGTCGTCCTGGTAACTGTTATCCGTTGTGCCGAACCGCTCGGATACGTATACCGGGCCACCGCCTAGTGCTAAGCGGTGGCTGCTATAACGAAGCCATAATCCCGCCTGAGTATCAGGGGCGTTAGGCAGCTTGTTGCCCTCAGCACCTTTGTAATCTCGGGTAATCTCAGTCTCAGTAAGTGCCAGATTCGCCAGTAGAGACCATGCGGGACTTAACTCGCCAACAATATCCAATTCAAGCCCATGGCTTTGTGCTTCGCCAATGGCCACAGTGCGATTGGGGATTTCGGGGTCTGCGGTGGGTATGTTTTCTTTGCTTAATTCAAACAGGCTTGCCGTTACCGAGACTTTGTCGTTCACCCAATCGCTTTTAAACCCGACCTCCAGTTGACTTGCGGTCTCTGGATCGTAAAGAGCGCTGGGCAAGTAGTTAAAACCAGGACCAAAAGAGGTGGAGTAACTCACGTACGGTGAAAAGCCGTTGTCGAACTTATACATCACACCTAGACGACCAGTGGTTTTATCGTCATCGCGCTGGTAGTGTTCCACCGGCGAAAAATAAGACGTATGTAATTCGCGGCTGGCCGAATCATACCTAAGCCCTGCAAGCACAATCAGTTGATCCGTGAGGTACATTTGATCCTGCAGGTAAAAACCAGTGGTGCGATCGTTTTGCTGGGTAATGGCATCGTCTTGGGGGAAGCTGTCAAATTCAGCCACATTGATGTACGAATCACCTGCCTGGTAGGTAAGTATGTCGATTTCTTCAATAAAAGTAATGGACGCTTTAGCGTCAAAATCGTATGAAAAATCCTGCACCCCAAAGGTCAGGTTATGGCGTACCGCGCCGGTAGTAAACTGGCCATTAACGCTTGCCCACATACTTTGATAGTCAGCGGCCTCTGGGCCAAACCAGGCAGAGCGGCGCACAATGGTGTTGCCGGGGCTGGGATTGCCAGTGGCATAGATGGAGCGAAAGTAAGTCTCGGAGCTAGAGCTGGAAAACCCCAGCTGCATACGCCAATCGTTATTAAAGACGTGGTCCAGCACCAGCTCGGCAGTGCTACTATCAAAGTTTTGATAGGCGTCACCTTGGGCATAGCTGGTTTCACGAGGCAGATCGATCAAGCCATCACCCCAGGCGTGTAAACCCTGGTCGTAAATATATTCAGCGTTGGATACTTCAAGATTGACTCTTAACGAGGTTCGCTCGGAAAAACCAACCGTGAAAGACGGCGCAATCAGGTATTCGGTGCTGTCTGTAACGTCGCGAAAACCACCATAGCTGCGCCAGGACGCATCCAGCCGTGCTGCAATGCCGCTATTACCCAAAGCGCCAGTCGCGTTCAGAACGGATGAAACTTCATCCAAAGAGCCGACACTTTGGCTTAATTGCATGTCGGGTTCGGCGGCAGGGGCACGGGTAATTACATTAATTGCCCCTCCCGGATCACTCATACCCAGTTCGAGTGCCGCCGGGCCTTTTAGTACTTGTACGCTTTCGGTATTAGCACGAAAAAAACGATACATGGGCTGCAATACACCATTGCGATAGCTGGCCACGTTATTTGCAAAACCGCGAACCGTAAAGCGTTCATAGGCGCCACCCATGGTAAAGGCCGGTTGCACACCACTTACGTTTCGCAGTGCTTCCTGCAGGCTGTCGGCCGCTTGTTCATTCAAAATGGCCACAGGTATCGATTGCACCGACATGGGTGTATCGGACAGGGGTAAACCATTGAGAGTAAAAGAGGATGTATCTGCCGCTCGATAGGCGCCCTCGCCTTCACCGACCACATAAAGCTCTTCAATAATGCTGGTTTTTTGTAAAGTCGATTCGCTGGCAAAGCATGTCGTGCTTAGCGCAAACAAAGCGGCTGTCAAAGCTTTTTTAGTGTGATTCCCCATAACCCGTAAGCCCGTTGTTTTGCAAAGGCACAAACACTAACAGGCTGAATTTAGATTTATTTGGGTGTGGCAATATGTCGCACAGATGAATTTGATGGTCGTCACATTCTTTGTTTTACATTGGAAACCGGTTCGCAGTTTGAAGGCTCGGTTATACACGTTAGACACCTGAATGTCTGTAAGGCCTGAAGCTTTTATGATCGACCACGTTTCTTCCTATACCAACTTTGAGGCCGCTGTAAACCGGCTTTTTATATCCAGGCCGTAAGCTTCTGCGCTCATTGTTTTAACCCAACCCGGCCATCCAGCAATCTGTAAAGTCCGTTGCCAAGTGCCAAAGGCATCCCACACCTATGGCTCGCCATTTCCAGGAAGGGATAGCTAACAAGCAACAATACACCCCACCCGCCCATAGCGTATGCAGCGGATGAAACCCGATACTGCAGCGATTAGGGTCAAAAATAGGATCCGCCAGCAGATGGTCGATATCAATCACCATTGTTGCCAGCATAATCAAGGCGGCTTTAGGCCAATGATCCTTCCAGAACAACCTCGCGAAGATCACCGGAATGATAAAATGAAAGGAATAATGAACTGCATGTCTAAATAGCTCAGTGTTAACTTCCATAGGTGTATCTTAAAACCTCAATAAGGTCGAACTGTCGCGATTCAAACTTGATACTAGGGCTTATTTATTCACGAAGTTTCGGACGATGGCTTTCTCATTAGCTCAATAGGCGGGCGTGATTTTGCACTTTCATTGTCAATAATTTGATGAATGTGATCTTTTAGCGCCTGTCTCGCCTCAGTTTCTGAGAGGTATTTGAATTTTTCGTCTAAGTCTTCACTATCGCTGTTTATCAGAAGCCGAAGGGACAGCGCGTTACCGTCTTTAGTGTCGAGGGTAAAAAATAGGTTGCTTCCCTCAAAGGCCTCTCGGAAGGCAATTTCTTCTGGGTATTCTTTTCTGTTTTCTTTGTAGAACTCGTCGCTGTCAATAAAACCAGTATCCTCTACTGTCAGCTGAAAGAAGTTAACATTTTTATAACGATAAACATTTGCCTTGCCTTCAATCGTAATCGTCACCGAAGATTCAACAAACAACGAATCAAGCTGAAACTTAATGCCGTAGACGGTATCGCTGACTCTGCTTATGTCCAGGTAATAATCGCCATTTGATCCGCCATTGTCCCCACCCCATTCGCCTAAATATTGATTGTCTATGGGTCGGCCAGGCTCGTCACTATAGGATAGTTTTGTTATACATCCAGTTAGCAGGTGCGCAACAATAATTAAAATCAAACACTTTATGTACGGCATAACTACATCCTTTTATGGTTTTAATACTTCGCCTTTACGCGGCGCTTTTTGTTATGCCGCCAACGCCTATACCAAGCCTCTTACTGCCCATCGGCTGATACTTTTTGGAAAAAGTGTAATCTTGGGTGGTAGCACAAGACGTAAGAAAAATGTGTTACCCAAAGAGCAAAAATTTTGAAGAAGCTGCTGGTAGGTTTTCGTCGGTAAGTCCCTTTGTTCATTATTTTTTTGGTGCCTCTGTAACCGCTGAGCGCTTGATCCTTTCGGGGCTGAGTGATTCAGCCCCGAAAGGATCAAGCCAGCTAAACTACACTTTTTAGGGGTTGTTTACAATTCTGTCAGAGCCTCTTTTAAAAACTGCCCCGTCAGTGATCGCTTGCGTTTAATGATGGTTTCCGGGGCGCCCTGTGCCACAACTTTACCCCCCCCGGAGCCACCTTCTGGCCCCATATCGATGATCCAATCTGCCTCGGCTACTACATCCAAGTTGTGTTCGATCACCAAAACCGAATTACCGGCGTCTACCAGTCGGTGCAATACGTGCAGCAGTTTATCCACGTCGGCCATGTGCAGCCCCACGGTGGGCTCGTCCAGCACGTACAGGTTGTGCTGATTAACCCGGCCTTTGGCGTCTTCGGGGGTCATTTTGGCTTTGGCGAGTTCGGCCACGAGCTTAATGCGCTGGGCTTCGCCACCGCTTAAGGTGGGACTTTGCTGGCCCAGGGTTAAATACCCTAAGCCCACGTCTTGCAGCAGGCACAGAGCGTGATGCACTTTACTGATGGGTTTGAAGAACTCGGCGGCTTCGTCGATGTTCATGGCCAGCACTTCACCGATGTGTTTGCCTTTGTAGCCTACGCTTAAGGTTTCGTCGTTAAAGCGCCAGCCGTGGCATACATCGCAAGGCACGCGTACATCGGGCAAAAAATTCATTTCGATTTTCTGCATGCCCTGCCCGCCGCAAGCCTCGCAGCGGCCGTCCCCGGCGTTAAACGAAAAACGAGCCGGTGTGTAACCGCGCAGGCGTGCATCCACAGTACCGGCAAACAGTTTGCGGATAGCGTCCCAAATACCAATATAGGTAGCCGGGCAGGAACGCGGGGTTTTGCCGATGGGCGTTTGATCCACTTCCAGGATGCGGTCGATACCCTGCCAGCCCGTAAGGTTATCGGCCCCCTGCCATTGCTGGTTTTTTTTGCGCTTATTGGCAATGGCGTTTTTAACATTGGGGTAAAGCACGCCCCGCACCAGGGTACTTTTACCACTGCCGCTCACACCGGTGATGGCCACCAATTGATGCAAGGGCACAGACACACTGACATCGCGTAGGTTGTTTTGGTTGGCGCCTTCAATAGTGAGAGATTCTTTGTCCCACAAACTGCGCATTTTAGGATTACGCAGCTCTGGCATGGGGTGACGCAATGGGTTGGCCAGCATTTGCCCGGTAAGCGACTGCTTGTTTTTCATCAGCTTTGCCACGCTACCCTCGCCCACCACTGTGCCGCCATTAACCCCGGCACGGGGGCCGATGTCGATAATATGATCGGCTTCGCGCATGGTGTCTTCGTCGTGCTCTACCACCAATACGGTATTGCCCTGTTGTTGTAATTCGCGCAGGGTTTGCAAGAGCTTACGGTTATCCCGTGTGTGCAGGCCAATGGTGGGTTCGTCTAATACATAGCAAACACCCTGTAAGCTTGAACCCAGTTGTGCCGCCAGGCGAATGCGCTGCGCTTCGCCACCGCTTAGGGTTGGTGCGGCGCGATCAAGAGTTAAGTAGTTCAGCCCAACTTTCTGCAAAAAATGCAGACGGTTTTGCATTTCGCTTAACAGGTCGCGGGCAATGGCTTGTTCGGCGCTTTTGAGTTTCAGTTTGCCAAACCACTGCTCGGCATCGTCCACGGGTAAAGCTGCCAATTGGGCGATGGAGCGATCGCGAAAACGCACAGCCAATGCGGTGGGGTTTAAACGCTGGCCGTCACACTTTGGACAGGTTTGTTCTGTGCCCTCTTCTTCGGCTTGCCAGGTGTTCTCCTCGCCAGTTTGTTCTTCATCAAAGCCTTTGAGTTTAACTCCGGTACCAAAACACCCATTGCACCAGCCATGTTTTGAGTTGTACGAAAACAAGCGCGGATCTAACTCAGGAAAGCCACAACCGCAGCTTGGGCACGCACGCTGGGTAGAGAACAACCGCTCTTTGGTTTTTCTCTTGCTCGCGGCGGCTACCATAACCACGCCGTTACCCAGGCTTAGGGTTTGTTGCAGTGCCTGAGTTAATGCTTCGTGATTTTTTGGGGTTACGGTTAAAGTGGCGAACGGTAGTTCTATATCGTGCTCTTTGTAGCGATCCAGCGTGGGCCAGTCGCTGGTGGGTTGGTATTGACCGTCTACCCGCAGTTGGGCAAACCCTTTCTCTGCTGCCCATTGTGCCAATTCACGATAAATACCTTTACGGGCCACCACCATGGGGGCCAACAAAGTAATGCTTTGTTCGCGGTAATCTTTTTGTACGCGCGCGACTATGGCCTCCAGCGTTTGCGGCTGTATGGGCACGTCACAGCTAGGGCAATGTTGAACGCCTAGTTTTACGAACATTAAGCGCAGGTAGTGATAAATTTCCGTCAGGGTCGCTACAGTGCTTTTACGGCCGCCACGGCTCGTGCGCTGCTCAATGGCAACGGCCGGGGGAATGCCGTAAATAGCGTCTACATCCGGGCGTGCTGCGGGTTGCACAAACTGCCGCGCGTAGGCGTTTAAAGATTCCAAATAACGGCGTTGACCTTCGCCAAAAATCAAATCAAAAGCCAGGGTGCTTTTACCACTGCCACTGACGCCGGAAATAACCGTTAAGGTATCGCGAGGAATAGTGACGTCGATATTTTTTAAATTGTGCTCGCGGGCGTGGTGAACACTGATAACGTTCGCTGGTTTTTTGCCGCGTGCGCTTCGCTTGGCCACGGATAAATCGGCACCGCTTGTCAGGGTTTTTACGTAATCGGCGAGAGCGTTTGCGGTGTAGCCTTTGCCCTTTTCAATAAGCTGTTCGGGTGTTCCCTCGGCCATTAACTCGCCACCGGCATCGCCACCTTCGGGGCCAATGTCGATAACCCAGTCGGCTGCGCGAATGACATCCAGGTTATGCTCGATAACCAGCAACGAATGACCTGCAGCCTGCAGCTGGCGAAAAGCTTTCATTAAAGTGGCAATATCGGCAAAGTGCAAACCGGTGGTGGGCTCATCAAACATAAACAGAATGTGTTCACTGTTTTTGCCTTTGCTGTTGGCCAAATGCCCAGCCAGCTTCAGGCGCTGGGCTTCGCCACCACTTAGCGTAGGTACCGCCTGCCCCAGCTGCACGTATTCCAAACCGACGTCTGCCAAGGGTTGCAGGCTTTTCAGTACTTCGGGCCGGTCAGAGAAAAAGCCTAACGCTTCGCTGACGGTCATGGCCAGGACATCGGCAATGGATACCGCACGCTGATCTTTTAGCAATTTAATTTCTAAAATTTCGTCGCGAAAGCGTTTGCCATCGCAATCGGGGCAGCGCAAATACACGTCGCTTAAAAACTGCATTTCGACGTGTTCAAAGCCGTTGCCCTGACACGTTGGGCAGCGGCCATTGCCAGAGTTAAAACTGAATATTCCCGGTTTGTAGTTGCGCTCTTTGGCTTGTGGTGTGGCGACAAAGCATTTACGAATCGCGTCGTAGGCACCTACATAGGTGGCTGGGGTGGAGCGTGTGGTTTTGCCAATGGGGCTTTGATCCACCATCACCGCCTGATCGATAGACTCAAGGCCTGTAATGGAGTCGAAATCGCCGGGCGCTTCGGTTTGCTCGCCAAAGTGCTTTAACAAGGCCGGGTGCAAAATCTGTCGCATTAAGGTGGATTTACCCGAGCCACTGACGCCGGTTAAACACACCAGTTGTCCCAGTGGAATGTTCACCGTCGTATTTTTAAGGTTGTTTTCCCGCGCGCCACTAATGCAAATGTGCTTACCCTGACGTTGCTGCAAGGCCGGTAAATACTCGGCGGCAATTTCACTAACGCCTTCGCCGTGCGCACCGAGGGTGGTTGTGGCGACTTCAATACGCTCACTGCCGTTTAAATAGCGCGCGGTGGTGTTGGTTTTGTTTTTCAATAGCGCTTTGGGTGTGCCAAAAAATTCGATGTTGCCGCCATCGCGACCGGGCTTTGGGCCGATATCGATAATGCGGTCAGCCGCCAGAATGACTTGCGGATCGTGCTCGACCACCAGTAATGAGTTACCCGCATCGCGCAGGCGGTGTAACACATTAACCAACCGATCAATATCCCGTGGGTGTAATCCCGTACTGGGTTCATCCAGCACAAACAAGGTGTTGACCAGCGAGGTGCCCAGGGCGGTGGTTAAATTAATGCGCTGTACCTCACCGCCGCTTAATGTGCGCGACTGTCGATCCAGTGTTAGGTATTCAAGCCCCACTTCACACAAATACCCCAGCCGCGAGCGAATCTCGTTAAGCAGTAATTCGGTGGCCTCGTCGATGGCCGACGCACTTTCTTCTTGCGCGTGAGCCGATTTTTTTTGTTCACTGTGCGCGGCAATCTGGTTAAAGAATTCCAGCGCGTTGGTCAGTGGCAGGCGCAGTGTATCCGCAATATTCAAGCCGGGTAGCTGGTTAAAGGTGCTGTCGGCAAGGGTCGTCCCCACAGGCTTAAAGCGACTGCGACCGGCCAGCGCGTGTTCGGCTTGCGCCTTATTGCCGATGCGCCACCATAAAGACTCGGGTTTTAGGCGTGCCCCGCCGCAAGCTTTACAAGGCGTGTAGGCGCGATACTTAGACAACAGCACGCGAATGTGCATTTTGTAGGCTTTGGATTCCAGCCAGTCGAAAAATTCGCGCACGCCGTACCAAACGCCTTTGTCCCAACTGCCCTCGCCTTCCAGCACCCATTGGCGGTCAGCGCTGGATAAGTCGCGCCAGGGCGTGGTGATGGCAATACCGCGTTTTTTGGCAAACTTAATTAAGTCGCGCTGTACCTCGGCGTAGCTTGGGGTTTGAATCGGTTTAATGGCACCCTCTTTCAGACTTTTACTTTCATCGGGTATGACAAGCCCCCAGTCCACCCCAATCACCCGGCCAAAACCCCGGCAGGTGTCGCAGGCACCAATAGGTGAGTTAAACGAAAAGTGGCTGGGTGTGGGTTTGCCGTAGCTGATATCGCAACTTGGGCAATGGTGATGGCTGGAAAACCTGGCGGGGTCGCCCGCTTCGCGTTCGTCGTTTAGCGGGTATACCAACACATGGCCTTTACCGTAGTGCAGCGCGGCTTCCAGGGCTTCGGTTAACCGGCCGCGGTTTTCGGCTGTCAGGCGCAAACGATCCTGCACGACCTCTACCCGGCTGCCCTCACGCTGATGAACACGGGCGTAGCCCTGCTGATTCAACAGCTGTAGCACGTCATCGTCACTGAGATTTTCGGGCACCGTAATGGGCAAACACACCATCAGGCGTTGCTCGGCGGGCCAATTTTTGTACAAGTTTTCGACAATGCTCTGTGGGCTGTCGGTGACAACCTTTTTACCGCAGCCTGCACAGTACAAATCGGCCAGCCGGGCAAACAGTAACTTTAAATAGTCGTTCAGCTCAGTCATGGTACCGACGGTAGAGCGAGATGTGCGCACGGTGTTGCTCTGCTCAATGGCGATGGCGGGCGGGATACCGTCAATGCTGTCGACCGCGGGCTTGTCCATACGGTCAAGAAACTGGCGCGCATAAGCCGAAAAGGTCTCGACATAGCGGCGCTGGCCCTCGGCGTAGATGGTGTCAAACGCGAGGGTAGACTTCCCCGAGCCGCTCACCCCGGTAACCACCACCATTTCTCCCAGCGGGATATCCAGGTCGAGGTTTTTAAGGTTGTTTTGGCGCGCGCCGCGCACTTTGATGGCGTCGAAACTCATGGCTGGACTCTCACGACTAAAATGACTGGCTAAATATACAGGAGTGGCCGGTAGTGGCCAAGGCTTACAACAGCACTACGACCACTCGGAAGTTATGGTTCAGCGACAGCTTGTTACCAAAGCCATTCCAGCAAGTGGTGCAACGGATCCAGGCTTAGGCTAAAAACAGCCAGAGAAGTCAGGCAAACGGCAGTGATGGGTGCGATGCGCCTACCCCTAGCAGGCACCGATGAGAGCAAGGCTTTCACCCGGGCCTGGGTGTGGCTATGGGCAAAAAAGCTGGCATTGTTGGGAGCCTGAACCTTTTGTTGCAGACGCGCCACATCAATAATGGTTTGCGCCACCTGAGTTGGCTCGGCGTTATGGCAGGCGGCCAGGTCACAGGCTTTTTCGTGGTTGAGGTCTAAATCCTCAAGCAACGGACGGCAAAGCGGCAGCAGTGGCAAAAGTGCCACCCTTGCGATGAGCGTGCGCAGGTTATCGCCACGCTGGCGATGGGCACGCTCGTGGTCGGCGATGATCTCGAGCGCCGCGCTTGGTAGTGCCGTCAGTAACCCCTGGCTTGCCACCAGTTTGCACCGCCAGAACCCCAGGGTGAATACCGTGGGTGTCGTCGTGGGCAGCACCCACCACTCACCACGGCGTTTGGCCAATTGCAGCAGCTGCGACGCATAACGCCGACTGCCCTGCCATACCCAAAACACCCTTGCCAACAAGCCCGTCAACAGTAGCGCACCTAAAAGCAGCAGCGCCAATGGGTACTGAATATCCGGCCGATGAGGGTCACAGATAGTACCGTGGCAATGCGACAGCAGTAATCCGCCCGCCCCGCCATTTACAGCCCATACCAAAGCGGCACTGAGTACAGCCGGCACACTGTATAACGTTAATTGTACGACGGCACTGTCAGCGGGATGCAAGCTCATAAGGTAGCGCCGCACCAGCGGATAGACTGCGCGTAATAGCAGCAGGGTAAATACCCACAACATCAGCCACTGACTAAGGGGAGCAAAAAGCGCGCTCATGATTCTTCCTGCCGCTTTTTTCGTTTTGCCGCAATCAGCTGTTCCAGCTCGGTTAACGAGTCTTCACTGATAGTATCGGCGAAGTCTACAAATCCGCTGAGAATGGGAGATAACTGCCCAGTGTGAACCTTGGTAATCACCCCGCCCAACAACTTCCCCAAAAATTCACCGCGCTCTAGCGCTGGCTGATAAAAGTAAGCCCGACCCCTTTTCTCACGGGTCAGCCATTGTTTGCGGTGTAAGCGTTCCAGCGTGGACTGCACCGTATTCAGGCTTAAACGCTCGCCCTCGGGCAACCTTTGCCAAATGGTTTTTGCCTCCTGCACAGGGGCATCCCAAAGCAAGCGCAGAACCGACAGTTCTAACTCGCCAAGCTGGGGTAAGGCATTACTTTGTGAACGATTTTTCATCAAAACTCTTAAAACCGATTGCAAAGCGGTTTTAGTGGGCCATTAAGACAGGATTAAATACGACCAATAACCCCATGAATTATATAGCTTTTTGACAAGCCTGTGGCAATTCGCGCAGGGCTTTTAAAGCGCGCTTTTCTGGCGCTACTTAAAATAGCGCGCTCGTATGAACGCGATGCTGCGCAGTGTGTGAATGCCTGAATCCAGATTACAGGTTGCGCCGTACCGCGACAATGCCAACAAAAAAGGATGAGCTATGAATCGCTACTGGCCTGCCAAGGCAAGTATGTTAGGTATATGGGTTGCAGCCCCGTGGGCTTTTGCCCATCCGGTTGTAGAAGAAATTAACGTATCCGGTCAACACAGTAATTTATTGGGCCGCAGTGTGTCGGCCTCTCAGGGGGTGGTATCGCAAGCCGATATGGAAGTGCGAGCCATGTTACGGGTTGGAGAAATTCTTGAGCTGGTACCGGGCATGGTGGTGACCCAGCACAGTGGTACAGGCAAAGCGAGCCAGTATTTTCTACGCGGTTTTAATCTGGACCATGGCACCGACTTTGCCACCTCTTACGACGGCATGCCGGTTAATATGCGCACCCATGGCCATGGCCAGGGTTACACCGATCTTAATTTTATTATTCCAGAAACCGTGGGCACGCTGCATTATCAAAAAGGCCCCTACTACGCCGAGGTTGGTGATTTCAGTGGCGCAGGCGCAGCAACTATAAAGAGTGTGGATACCCGCAATCAGGGCCTTTTGCGAATCACGGGCGGTGAAAACCAATACCAGCGCCTGTTAGCCACAGACAGCGTGCATAGCGGCGCTCATGATGTTCTATGGGCATTGGAGTACACCGGCTATCAAGGGCCCTGGACAGACGTTGATGAAGATTTAGAAAAATTTAACGCACAACTGAAAGCCAGCCACGCCTTGGCCAATGGTAAGTTTCGCTGGGGCCTGATGGCTTACCACAACAGCTGGAACAGCGCCGATCAAATTCCCACGCGAGCGGTACAGCAAGGCATGATTGATGAGCTGGGTTCAATTGACACCAGCACCGGCGGTGAGTCTTCTCGCTTCAGTGTGAACCTGGGGTTTGAAAATGAACAGTGGCTGTTTGAAGCCTATGCTATCGATTACCGCATGAACTTATGGTCTAACTTCACCTACTTTCTCGACGATCCTGAACAGGGTGACCAATTTGAGCAGGTGGATGATCGTCGCCTGTTCGGCGGCCAGGCTCGCTACACCTTGAACGGCAACTGGGACGATAAAGAAATCGAGAATCACTTTGGCGTACAGACCCGTTGGGACAATATTGCCGAGGTAGGCCTGTACACCACTCGCAACCGTTCGCGTGATGGTGTCGTACGCGCCGATGCGGTAGACGAAGCCAGTGTCGCACTTTACTGGGATAACACCATTGCCTGGAACAAGTCGTTTAAAACCGTGCTGGGAGCACGTTACGATTATTTTGAGTTTGAGGTAAGCGACAAAGTAGGTCTGAATACCGCGGGCATCGATTTAAGCAACAACAGCGGCAAGGCTTCGGACGGCATAAGCTCGTTAAAAGCCAGCGCGATTTACTCCCTAAGCGAGCACTGGGAAACCTACTTGTCAGCAGGAACCGGATACCACTCTAACGATGCGCGAGGCACAACCATTCGTATAGATCCGAATGACGGCAGCGCGGTTGACAGTGTAGACCCGCTTGTTCGTTCGCTGGGCAGTGAATGGGGTGTACGTGGCCACTTTAACAAACAGGTAAATGTGTCCGCCGCCCTTTGGTATTTAAAGCTCGATAGTGAGTTACTGTTCGTAGGCGATGCAGGTAATACTGAGCCCAGCGATGAAACCGAGCGCACCGGTATTGAGCTGACCGCCTACTACCGTCTTAATGAACGCTGGACACTGGACGCCGAATACGCCTATACAAACGCGCAATTTACCCGCGAGCAACCCGGGCGCGACATTCCCGGCGCGGTTAAAGACGTATTGCAATTAGGCATCAGCGCGGACTTTACCGGTGGCGCTTTTGCCAGTGCCCGATTGCGCTATTTTGGGCCCAGGCCACTGGTTGAAACCGGCGAGGTGGAGTCGGATACCTCTACCGTGATTAATCTTAAGGCGGGTTATCACTTTGAGCGCTTTACACTCAGCATGGATGTTTTAAATGCGCTCAACAGTCACGATCACGACATTGATTACTTTTACGAATCGCAGTTAGCAACTGAAACTGTGCCAGTAGAAGATATTCACTACCATCCGCTTGAGCCGCGTACAGTTCGCGTGTCGTTAGACATGAATTTTTAAGTAAAAAAGCCGGGCCCTGCCCGGCTTTTTTGGCTGCGGTTAATACACTATTGATTGACTAGCTTATCGCCCACTTGCTGATCAGCCACGCTGTTAAATTGCTTTATGGCCCGCAGTAAGCCGGAAGATTGATGGTAGGACGCGGAGTTAGCGTCCAGCTCAAGGGCAATGCCATTCATTTGCTTACGCACAATATTGCCTTTCAAGGTGTAAGTGGCATTACTAAGCCTTACCACCACCTGCAGCGATTGATAAAGGCGAAAATCGTCGGGCGGCGTGGCGATAAAAACACCCAACAAGCTGATGTTTTTTAAACGTCCGGCCGAGCGATTCTTACCAGGGGTAATTAACTCGGCCAGCAAGTCGGTGTTGGTGCGGGGGCTTGCGCGGTGTTCCATAGGTTAATCCTCGGGTGTAACGGCGTCGGAAAACGGCAAGTCCCGCCCTAGCCGGTCATAAATAGACACTTCGTGGTGAATTCGTGCGGCTAAATCTTCAGGCAAATCTGACCAGTCAAAACGCCAATGCCAGTTATTGTCTGTGGTGCCCGGTGTGTTCATGCGGGCGCGGTTGTCCAGCTGTAAAAAGTCTTGCAACGGAATAATGGCCATACGGGCCACCGAGGACAGCGCGGTTTTGATTAAGCCCCAGCTCGTGACTTTTGTGGTACCCAGGTAATCGGCCAGCGCGTCGCACTCGGCAGCGCTGAGGTTTTCTAACCAGCCTTTTGTGGTGTCGTTATCGTGAGTGCCGGTATAAACGATGTTTACCGGTTCAAAATGATGCGGCGCATTAATGTTTTCGGCGTTACCGTCAAACCCAAACTGCAGTACCAGCATACCCGGTAAGGCAAACGCTTTGCGCAGCGATTCAACCTTATCGGTAATTAGCCCCAGGTTTTCAGCCACAATCGGCAGTGTGTGAAAGTGATCAAACAAACTTTCAAGCAGCGCCTTGCCCGGCGCCTCTACCCATTTGCCGCCACGGGCATCTTGCGCGCTGGCCGGTATTTCCCAGTAGGCCTCAAGGCCGCGAAAATGATCGATGCGAATTAAATCAAACTGCGCCAGCTGGCCCGCAATGCGCTCGCGCCACCAACTAAAGTTATCTGCCTGCATTACCGACCAGTTGTAATGGGGGTTACCCCAATGTTGACCGGTTTCGGAAAAATAATCTGGCGGCACCCCGGCGACGGTCAGCGGCTGGCCATTGTCATCCAATTTAAATTGTTCGGGGTGGGCCCACACATCGGCGCTGTCCAGTGCGACAAAAATAGGGATATCGCCAAACAGCTGCACTTTTTTCTCTACTGCGGTTTGTTTCAGCGCCTGCCATTGGGAATAAAACGCAAATTGTTCAAAGTGCGCTTGTTCGATATCCCGCTGGTAGTGCGCTTTTGCCTCGGCCAGCGCCTTGGCATCGCGCAACCGCAAAGGTTCACGCCACTGCAACCAAGAGGCACCCCCGTGCGCTTTGCGCAGAGCCAGAAACAGTGAAAAGTCATCCAGCCAATGGTGTTGCTCGGCCACAAACCGCTTAAAGTTTTGCTCCAGCGCTTCGCCGTCTTGGGTTTTGATAAAGGCGTAAAACGCTTCACAGGCGAGCACGCGAAGCTCCGCCAACTGCTCGAAGGTTAGCGCACGACTTTCGGCCAGTTGCGGCTGTAATACCGCCTGACTGATCCAGCCCCAGTCGATTAAGGTTTGCAGGCAAACTAACTCGGGGTTACCCGCATGGGCTGACCAGGATTGATAAGGGGAGCGATCATCGTGGGTGGGGCCGGTGGGCAGCATTTGCCACACACTTAAACCAGAATCGCGTAAGAAATGTATAAAGTGATGCGCGTGGTGCCCAAGGTTACCGCACGGCAAGCGGCAGCCACCCTGCAGCGTGGCGGGCAGCGAGGTAGGATGCAGCAAACAACCGGCGGTGCGGCGGTTAAAAATATCGGCGGGTTTCACGAATGGCCGTCCGTATGTCCTTGCCGCATTACGCCGCCGTTGGCGGGTGTGCCCGAGCCTTTACTGATAGGCTGAAACACTTTCGCGGGGGCTTTTTTACCAATCAACTCGTACAGGCTGGCAATATGCTGGCGGAATAAATAGTCAAAATCGCGAACGCTGTCGGACGGGTTGTAATCACCAAACCACCAGAACCAATCGCTGCCCTCGCACAGCGCAAGTTGCGCCGTAGCAAGCGCTAAGGTTTTTTCATCCAAGGTGCCCGCTTGAACCACCGCGTCGTATTCGGTTTTTGCCTGGCAGAGAATATCCCAGGCTTTGTTTTTTTCCACGTGGGCAATCCACGTAGAAAAAGTACCGTATACCCAACTGCCTGCGCACAACCCTGCAAGACTAACCGGCGCGGGGTTTGCGGTTAACCAGTCGCTGTACGTTGTGGTGTAAAGGCGTGGGTGATCGGCAAGCCGGGCGTACAGGGTATCCAGAAAGTAATAGGCGTTTTCTGGAAAGTACTCCCAGGCATTCTCTCCATCCATAATAATTGAGATCACACAGCTTGATGGATCGCTGGCGCTGTCGGCAATATTTTCAAGGTGATGTAAAAAATCCCCTACCGCATCGTCGGCATGCCAGTTGGCGTATTCAAAACCAATTTTATCCGAGAGGCCATCGTCGCGAAAAAACACACCGACTTTTTTATCAGCCACCGTAAATTCGCGGTGGCGTTTGTCCGGGTTTTGTTCAATGTCAGAGGCGGCGGCGTGGTTTTGCTGCTGTTTTAAGCTGTGATGCATAACCGAATCACCGGTGGCGGTCCAGTTAAACCCGGCCTGGGCTAACGCGTCCAAGGTGGTGTCGCTTAACGCGCCCTCAGAGGCCCAACAACCTTTAGGTTTAAAACCAAAGTGAGCTTCAAAAACATCCAACCCTTTTTGTAAATGCCACTGGGCACGGGCCTGCCCACCCGGGTAGCAGGACGCGGCCGGCAGCTGGGCATCGGGCATCGCCTCGCGGGTGGTTTTAAAGTCTTGCAGCAGCGGAATAATGGGGTGGGCGTAGGGGCTGGTAATAATTTCTGCCTGGCCACTTTCGGCCAAACGTCGGTAACGAGGAAGCAGGTCCGTCATTAATTCCGCAATCACCGTTAACAGCGTGCGCCGGTGCTCGGCGGTAAAACCTGTGCCCTGCTCTTGCAGTTCGCTAATGCGTAAATCTTTACGGCGCACGGTTTCTGCCAGCCAGCCCAAGTGGTACCACATGGCCAAGTCGGTTAAAAACTGTTGATTGAAATAACAGGGTAAATCATCGTCTTGCCGCCAGGCATCCAGCATGTGGACTAACTGGCGAAAAGGCGAAAAGCGATCGATGATTCTGTCACGGTTCGCCCGGGTACACTTTTCCAGCAAGTCTAAAAACTCGGGGCTGCCTGGGCTCGGCCTTTCGGCTTCGCTTAACAGGGCCAGCAATGGGTCTTTAATCGCTGCGCCCTGTTCAAGGTTGGCGTTTAACTGACTGGCGTAATCGTCCAGCTGCTCAATAAGAATGGGCACAAAGTTAAATACCGCTTTGCACTCTGGGTGTGCCTCCAGGTGTGCCGCCATATCCACGTAGTCTTTTATGGCGTGCAGGTAAGTCCAGGGAAAATAATACTGACCGGACACACAGTCGCGATAGTCCGGCTGGTGCATGTGCCACAAAAAAACAACGGGTATTTTTGTGCCAGTGCTCATGATATTAACCTCTACTCTTGGTTGAGCATATCGGGGGTCACCAGCACAACACCGCCTGGCGACACATAAAACCTTTCGCGGTCCGCCGCTTCATCAAAACCGATAACCGTGTCTGGCGGGATGACGCAGGAGCGGTCAATCAAGGCCTTTTTGATTTTACAGTTGCGGCCGATTTCAACGCTGGGAAAAAGCACGGAGTCGGTGATTTCACTGTAGGAGTTCACCCGTACCCGTGGAAACAACAGCGAATGCCGCACGGTAGCGCCCGAGACAATACAGCCACCGGCCACCATTGAGTCGACTGCCATACCGCGTCGGCCGCTGTCGTCAAAAATAAACTTGGCCGGTGGCACATGCTCTTGGTACGTCCAGATGGGCCACTCAGCATCGTATAAATCCAGTTCGGGGGTGATGCCGGTCAGCTCAAGGTTAGACTGCCAAAGGGCATCGACCGTACCGACATCGCGCCAATAAGCCTCACCGCCCGAGACCGGGTCTTTAAACGGAAAGGCCTGCACTTTTCGTTTGTTTAACAACGAAGGAATAATATCTTTACCGAAGTCATGGCTGGAGCCTTCGACACTGCTGTCGTTTTCCAGTTCGTTGAACAGCACGTCCGTCGAGAACACGTAAATACCCATAGACGCCAATGCGATTCCGGGCTTGCCCGGAATTGACTCGGGGTGAGCGGGCTTTTCTTTAAATTTAACGATCTGGTAATCCTCGTCCACCGCCATTACCCCAAACGCGCTGGCCTCGGCACAGGGCACCTCAATGCAGCCCACGGTAATGTCGGCTCCGCTTTCAACGTGGGCGCCGATCATGGTGCCGTAATCCATTTTGTACACATGGTCACCGGCAAGAATCAGAACGTAGCTGGGTTCGTGGCGGCGAATGATGTCTAGATTTTGCAGCACCGCATCGGCGGTACCCGCATACCAGGAGTCACCCAAACGTTGCTGGGCGGGAATTAACTCCACAAATTCGCCCAGCTCGCCCCCTAAAAACCCCCAGCCCCGTTGAATATGTCGATTGAGAGAATGAGACTTGTACTGGGTAAGCACGCTGATACGGCGAATGCCGGAATTCACACAATTGGAAAGAGGAAAATCGATGATTCGAAATTTGCCGCCAAAATGAACGGCGGGTTTGGCGCGCCAACGGGTTAAATCTTTTAACCGGGTTCCCTGCCCGCCTGCCAGTACCAATGCCAATGTCTCGCGCGTCAAGCGACTGACAAAACGTCCCGATTTGTGGTTGGTCATAGGGTAAAGCTCCTTCTCAATAGAACGGTAGTTAACGCATAAATCCCCAGCGCTGAGTACAACCTGCAGCCACGTGAAGCACAAGGTTGTTTCAGTGTAGTACTACCTTTAGCCGAAGCTATATCCACACCTAAGGGCGCAACAATATTTTTTGATCACAGCCTTGTGGTTTACCTTTCCTGATTGCCAATTCACACGAAAAACAAACCAACGAGCCATTGTTACGAAATCATTTAACAGCAATATAGGTGCCACAAGCCTTTAGCGAAATCGCTTTTGCGACCTTGTCCACAAAGCGCTTGTGCAATCTAAAATTGTCCACTGCTTGCATCATGCAACCTGACTTAGTCGTACGCTTGTAAAAACCAAAACTTATCATTAAAGCCATTAACCCCTGCAAAGCATCACAGAGCGAAAGGTCAAGAGGCTACAAGTTGATGTCGTAACAGGCCGAACAATGGAGTGGCACCAATAGTGCAAAAGCATTTTGCGGAAAACCTTAGTCGCTGTAGAGTGTCGCCAAAGCGGGCATCGATTTAACGCTACTATAACCAATGTGTGTTACGGTTTTGTGTTCAGCTCAGATCAAAAGGAATAAGTCAGCTATGACGCGCGCCAAAGGAAGTCACCTTACCCCGGAAATGCAACGAATCAGTGCAGCAGCCCATCACGACCCTTTCGCCGTTCTCGGCAACCAGCAAGACCAGCTAGTGGTTTACCTTCCAGATCTGGAGTCGCCACCCTCAGTGCTCACCCCAGAGGGTAAAACACCATTAACCCCCGTTGCCGCCAGCGGCTTTTTTACCGCGCCCTTGCAGGGCCTTAACAGCGGTCACCATAAACTGGTTTGGCAAAATGGCAACGGCTACACCCACGAACGCTATTACCCTTATACCTTCGCACCGCAACTGTCCGACTACGACCTACACCTGTTTAACGAGGGCCGACACTGGGAGCTGTACCGTGTGCTTGGCGCTCACCCAAAAGAGGTGGACGGCGTTAGCGGCGTGTTATTTGCGACCTGGGCACCCGGCGCCGAACGTGTCAGTGTGGTAGGCAACTTTAATCATTGGGATGGTCGCCTGCACCCCATGCGTTCGCGCGGTGGCTCAGGTGTTTGGGAGCTATTTATTCCCGACTTACAGGAAGGTGAGCTTTACAAGTTTGAAATTCGCAGCCGCGAAAATGCCCAAGTGGTGGTAAAAACCGACCCCTACGCCCAGGCCTTTGAAATGCGCCCGGCGACCGCCGCCAAAGTAGAGGCCGATAGCCACTACCCATGGCAAGATGCCGAGTGGATGACAGAGCGCGCACGCTGGGACTGGCAGCACAGTCCCCTTTCGGTTTACGAAGTGCACTTAAGTTCATGGCAGCGCAGCGACGACGGTGGTTTTTTAAGTTACCGCGAGTTGGCTCATCGTTTGTGCGATTACGTTAAACCACTGGGCTTTACCCACATTGAAATTTTGCCCGTTTCCGAGCACCCATTAGATGACTCCTGGGGGTATCAGTGCACAGGTTACTTTGCCCCCACCAGCCGCTACGGTTCCGCCGACGATTTCCGCTACTTTGTAGACCACCTTCATAAGCACGGCATTGGTGTTATTCTCGACTGGGTACCGGCGCACTTTCCTAAAGATGAATTCGCCCTCGCCCGCTTTGATGGCTCGGCGCTCTACGAACATGAAGACCCGCGCTTGGGTGAGCACAAAGATTGGGGCACCTTAATCTTTAACTACGGCCGTAACGAAGTGAAAAACTTTTTAATCGCCAGCGCCCTTTTCTGGTTAAAAGAGTTTCACATCGATGGCCTGAGGGTAGACGCTGTCGCCTCAATGCTGCATTTGGATTATTCCCGCGAAGACGGCGAGTGGATACCCAACCGCTACGGCGGCAACGAAAACCTGGAGGCGGTTGAATTTATTCGTGAGCTGAACGTTCAGTGTCATGGTCAGTGCCCCGGCGCCTTGATGATCGCCGAAGAGAGCACAGCCTGGCCGCAGGTATCCGGGCCTGTGTATCTGGGTGGTTTAGGATTTTCCCTCAAGTGGAACATGGGGTGGATGCACGACACGCTGGATTACATGAGCAAAGACCCCATTTTCCGCCAGTACCATCACAACAGCCTAACCTTTGGCATGATGTACGCCTACAGCGAAAACTTCCAACTGCCTTTTAGTCACGATGAAGTAGTACACGGCAAAGGCAGCATGATTAATAAAATGCCCGGTGATTACTGGCAAAAATTTGCCAACCTGCGGTTGCTGTACACCTATCAATTTACCTACCCCGGCAGCAAGCTGTTGTTTATGGGCTCTGAGTTTGCCCAGTGGGCCGAGTGGGCAGACAAGGGGCAGCTCGATTGGGCGCTGCTGGGGTTTGATGCCCACACCGGGGTACAAAAAACCGTTGCCGATTTGAACCGGTTGTACCGGGACTCACCGGCGTTATATCAGCGCAGCTATCAAGGTGATGGCTTCAGCTGGGTGGACTGCCATGACAATACCCAATCGGTTATCAGCTTTTTACGCATAGCCGATGAGCAAACCTACCTAATTATACTGAACTTTACCCCCGAACCTCGCAGCGGATACCGCGTAGGCGTGCCGGCCCTTGGCCAGTATCGCGAGGTATTTAATTCAGATTCGGCATTTTACGGCGGCAGCAACCTGGGTAACGGCGACAGTTTAAAGGCAGACGACACACCCTGGATGAACCAGCCCGTCAGCCTGGAACTTACACTGCCACCCTTGGCAGGAATTATTTTAACCCTGAGTTAATGGACCGCGCCGAAAAAAGGAGCAACGCGTGAAAATTTTATTTGTGTGCAGCGAAGCCTACCCTCTGATTAAAACCGGCGGGCTGGGTGATGTGGGCGGCGCATTGCCCCGTGCCCTGCAAAAGCGCGGCTCGCAAGTGCGATTGCTTCTGCCAGCTTATGGCGCGGTGATGGCAAACGCAAAAGAGTCAGGCGTTAAACTACTGCTGGAATTTGAGTGCGACGGGGTGCCGCTCAAATTATGGCAAACAAGACTGCCCGGCAGCCGGGTGACAACCTGGTTAGTGGATGCACCAGAGTTTTCAGCTCGCGACGGTGGCCCCTACACCGACAGCAACGGTGTCGACTGGCACGATAACGCCTGGCGGTTTTATTTGTTTAGCCGCGTCGCTGAAAAAATATCCACAGGTGAATTGCCGGTTGATTTTGTACCGGACATCACTCACTGCAATGACTGGCAAACGGGTTTGGTTCCAGCGTTATTAAGCCGCCACAAGAACAAACCTGCCACCGTATTTACCATTCACAACCTCGCCTACGGGGGTATTTTTAACTACGACACCTTCGCGGCCCTGAAACTTCCAGATGCTTGGTGGCATCACGAAAAACTTGAATTCTGGGGGAATTTTTCTTACCTCAAGGCGGGTATTGTCTTTGCTGATGCCGTTACCACGGTCAGCCCCAGCTACGCCGAAGAAATTCAGACACCGCAATTCGGCCACGGGCTGGAAGGGTTATTGACTCACCGAAAAGCAAACTTGTCAGGCATTGTGAATGGCATTGATTGCCAAGTCTGGAATCCGGGCAGCGACAGTCACCTCCCCTGCAAATACACTCGGCGCAGCCTAAAACGTCGCGTAGAAAACAAACGTGCACTGCAGGCTGAAAAAAACTTGCCCGTTAACGCCAATATTCCCATGTTCGGGTTTGTCGGTCGCTTAGTGGAACAAAAAGGCGTTAGCTTAATTCTGGAAGTAATGCAGCCACTGCTGGCCGCCGGTGAATGCCAGCTGGTTGCTGTGGGCACCGGGCAGCGGGAATTCGAACAGGGCCTGCTAAAACTGCAGGACCAATACCCCGAGGCCGTCGCCGTCACCATAGGTTACAGTGAGCAACTATCCCACTGGGTTGAAGCCGGCTGCGATATGTTTTTAATGCCATCACTGTTCGAACCCTGCGGTTTGAACCAGATGTACAGCCAGCGTTATGGCGCCGTACCCATTTGTCATTATGTCGGCGGCTTGCGCGATACCGTGGTCAATTTTTGCAAATCGCAATTGGAAGCCTACACAAACGGCAACTTAAGCCTGGAGCAAGTGGATGAAACCGGCTTTTTATTCCGCAAACCAACCCCAACAGCCTTAACCGAATGTATTAATCGCGCCCTCGCCTGCTACCAACAACCCGAGCTATGGCGAAAGTTACAACTAAACGGTATGCACAAAGACTTTAGCTGGCAACACAGCTGCGAAGGGTATATGGAGCTTTATCAGGGGTTGCTGGAGGGGTGATTACTGGCTCTGTGCGGCTATTCGCATCGTGCAGACCGCCCCGACTCCCATCTTCTAAAAAGAGATATTGCTAACGGGGCTTTTAATATGCGCGAATACTCGCGCTTGCTGTCACTTCTCTTTGTTTGGAAAAAAACTATCGAATAGACCGTTATTCGGCCATGGCATTAGTGAACCCATTTATCACCCCGGCACCTTATCCATCCTCTATTTTTTATCTTGTACAAAAACGATATTAAAGTTAAGCCCTGACACCAGGATTCTTTGATGCTGGACATAGGAACGCTTTATTTAAGCGAAACGCAATAAAAATAAATAAGCAACCAAAAACCATGGAAATTAAATGTGGTCTCCGAATGCCGGCCTTTAACGATGCCTGAGCGTGATTTCTTGGGTTAACATAGATCTCTATATATTCTCCGACTCTATAACTTTGAGTTGGGCCAGAAAAACCAAAACCCACAAAAGAGGAACTATACTCCCTCCCCGCAAACTCATAGGAGTAGCTAAACCGACCTCCAGATCCACTATTGCTTAAATGGCGAGTAACGGACACGACAGAATACCCTTTGTCATATGCCCCCTGAACTTTCGCCTGAATCAAGTGCCACGAACTAGCTTTAGCGCTATTAACCCCGTTCCAAAGCGAACTTCCAACGAGAAACAGGCCTGCCGCCAGTGGCAGTGAAATTAAAGACAATTTAATAAATTTCAATTTACTATCCCTAGCCGTGGGGTCGAATTAAATTGGAGCAAGCGAGTGTCTTCTTTAATTGGTGGCTGATACACAGCTGTTTGAGTCAAGCCTTACAAGTTTCGATCACTTAAAACGTTGCATGTAAAATTAAATGCCTGACCCTCGGCTCTATTCTTGATAATCAATTTTTACTTCTTTTTATGTGAGCAGCCCATCCGGTAGGAATAGTTAAGATTAGTAGTAGAAAAATCGGCACCAGTAATATACTTGGGTTTGTGTATGGCTTACATAGAAAATAGATATAACCGATCAAACCTGGAAGCGAGCTTGCAAATGATGGACACCACCAAACTAATCCATATATTTTTACTATAAAGTATGCACCTAGCGCTGGAATCAAAAATGAAAGCGCCAGCATAACCCACCCCAAAACGACCACCCTGCCCTCTAAAAACAAAGTCGCGAACGATAAAACTACAGCCAGCAATCCAAACACGCCGAATATTACAGTGGAAATTATGTAGATCAGAGTTTTCTGTCTATTCATGATTAAATGCTTAACGGCGGGACCTTGTGAACGTCCGGCAGCCATAGATAGACTGCGCCTTGTTAAGCATCTTTCAGAATCCAGTCTACAAAACGAATGCTCCACTTTCGCCCATACCCATGCCTGGGCGTTTGGTACGTTCGGTGGTATATACGTCTGGCTTCTTCAGCGCCTAATATCTTTGATGCCGCCCGTAACCAAACGAAGCTTGAACCAATCACCGCAACAATCGCGTAGGCAAGAAAAGCTAAAACGATTGAGCCAAGAACGAAATAGTCCCAAGCTTCAAAAGTTCGCACTTGCTTCGACCAGAACCCGTTAGCCGATTGCATGTTCGTCAGTGCGAGGTAAATAGTTCCGAAAATTGCAATGATAGGCGGAGCGCCACATGTTATTTGTCCTACGAAGTCTCTCATGACAACCGGCTTAACGCTTTGCTCACCGTAAAATTGGGAGCGTAGCGAGTAATTTTTCCGTGTGCAGCAACTTGTTATACGGCATTTAAACGGATCTGGTTTCAACATCGCCGACATCAAGATTTATACTTTTCGTATTCATCTAGATACAGGCGCTCTGACTCATCACGAAACTGATTTCTTCTATTGTGTAAATCGTTAAGCTTTTCACTGATACTTTTATATATAATTTGATGAGCTTGGTTCTTTAGGTTATCTTCATTGTACTCATCGATTTGGAAGCCTTCCTCTAGAGCCGCATTAACTAACTTCAAAAGAATTGTCTTATCTATTTTATCGATAGTTTCATACGTACCGTCTTCTGTCAGGAAGTGTCCCTGACTATTTTCAATTTTTAATGCTTTCATAGCCGCCTCTTCTATCAACATAAGCTTCTTCGCCAGCCTCCAGTGTGTTCATGGTAACCTGGAAATTGTTTATTGTTTTTCCGTCAACTGAACAAAGTTCTTTGTCAGATGGGTACCCTGAATACCTTCTATATACGATCTCATCATCTTCAATCTCTTTTGATGTGTACACCATATAATCTGCATTGATTGAAGCTCCAACTGTACTATTATGGGTGACAACGACTACCGGCATTGTCTTAGATATTTCTTTCAGCATTTGATTAGCTTCGCCTTTCAGGAAAAGGTTATCAAACGACGACTCTGGTTCATCTATCAATAGATAATCAAAGTTTTGTGCATCTTTTATTTCCTGCAAAAGACGAAATTCAGACCTTTCACCACCTGACACCTTGAATCCATCTCTGTTGAGTATTTCATATTCAATGCATGCAAAGTACTTATAAAACTCGGATTGAGTCCAAGCTCCATTTTCCTTTAATGCAATGAGATACTTATAAGGTAAAGCATATTCTTTATAGGCGTCGCTGAAACCAACCTTTTGCCCACTTACACGCAAAATTTCGCCGGCACCATTAAATGCTCGCTGCTTGCAAACCACCTTAAATCCCTGAATATTCTCCTGAAATATTACCTTCTCAGTTTGTAGTAACTTTGCAATTTGGTTGAATTTTAAAACCTTCCTGTGCTCAATCATAACCCTGTACAGGTCGACATCTTTAACTTGTGTCGCTGACGTTCTTAGTTGGAGCTTACTTTTGACATCTCTAACGATGTCATTTACAAAACTTCTCTTCTTTCTTTCATACGCTTTTGACCAAAGAAGCTCAATTAACTCCATTGCCAAAGATTTCAAGTTATTTACATCAATATGTTTGTCAATGATCCCTCTATATTCGATGTTCTCTATCAGTTGTCGAACAGCACCGACAAGATCTCCAAGCCCCTTATCCTGGGCCACTTCAAATTGCGTTTCATTAAATAGTGCCACTTTAGAGAATGCGTCATATTTCTCTGCCTCTTCTGCCGACTTTAGAAGTGTTGCCAGATAATCGTCAACCTTTCGTTGATTAACTCTAAGATCAATATTTAACACATCATCGAGAACAGTCTTGAATGGAGTCAGATGCTTATCAGCGAATATACTCTTCTTCCGAGCGACATCGTCATTGAATTCTTTTTCATAGTTAACGTCATCTCTTTGAACAAGTGAAAATTGTGGAATATATTTTACATTTTCGCAGTCATTGCTTATCTGAGTTAGCATTTCAGTCTTCCCTGAAGATCGTGCACCTAGAACAATATTAAGCCCGGTGGATAGCTTCTGACCATCGTCAAAAACCTGAAATAGTGAATTCCCCTCTGACCTAGATAGAGATACTTTATTTCTATCACGCAAGCTATATTTCAATGAACTAAGGGAAATATCTCCACAGTCGATATATGTTTGTCTTGAGGGGAACTTGCTCATACCTTCACGAATTCTTACATCACTAAAAATAACTGGTGTTAATTCTGTGTCATCTTTAGCCAAACGAATAAATTTTTTGGGGCTATCAACTTCACCAGCAGATATGAATTCGTCCATTTGGTCAATCGTCTGTCGCGATATGGATGGCTTTTTTTCATAATGGGGGATTAGCAAGTACTTATTGAGGTCACCAAAAATATGGAACAACTCATCTATGCTAATAAAGTCACCTATAACCTTGATTTTTTCAGTTACGGCTTGAGTTTTTATTTGAAACTCATCTAAATGTTCATTTTCAGAAATGAGAAGAATATGACCTTTAGCTAGATTTATCTCAATACCTGGAAAAACAACACAGTCAAGCGCTTTATCGATTTCTCTAAATTGTGCCAAATCGAACACGTCATGATTTGTTATTGCTATAGCGTCGAGTTCGGCTGTTTTAACATACTCATCTAATTTCTCTAACGAAAAATCAAAGTGAGCATCACTAATCGTAGGCACTGTGTGCATGTGAAGGTCAATTTTCTTCAATTTTTTCTCCATAAATAATTAGAAGAACGTACGATCCGAAACGCACATTCGCACAATGCCGTATAACGCGGAGCGCAGCGGCGGCCCGTCAGGGACGTCCGGCGACCATCGGCCGCGTACTGGCGCGAATTGTTAGAGATGTTGGTCAAGATACTCATCCGTTACGCGAACCAAATCCCTCAGGAATCGAATCACCTTCTCCAATTCATCTTTCTTGATCAGATGAGCGGCCGGCGATCCGTTATTGATTGGCTTTGAGCGATGAACTGCATCCCCACGCTTTGAAATCCACTGATTCAGCGACTTTCGAGCTTTTTCCGGGGTCACGTTCGCCCAGGACCAAGCTGAAGTAACGTCTAACCCAAGATAGTCCTGAAATATTTTTTTGGTCTTATCTGAGGCTGGGTTATGGAACTGCTTTAGCTCTTGTCGAAGTTTTTTCTGTATAAACTCCCCAACGTAACTACCGGAGACGACACTGAGACGTTTATCCATAGCCTCGGTGATACGGTCTTCAACGTACGTTTCCCACGCTGTCAAAGCCATGACCAAACCAGCTCGCTTTAGCACCTCAGCATTCGCTGGGGGTGGATTGCAGTTGATCGCATCGAAATGAGCAAGGAGCTCTTCTGCGTCTTTTATTCCATGCTCGAATGAGCTCTTTGCTTGTGACATATTCCCTTCTCTAACATTTGTATATCGCGCATGCGCGTTATCATTCCTTGAAACAGCATTAGGAATTGTACGCAGGCTTATGATTTATAAACTATTTAACCAATTTCTTGGTCTTGGGAAGGAGAAGCAAAGTGTGCATGCGTATTATCTCGCTCACGGCGGTCTTGTTATCTAACCTTCCCAGTTGGTTAAGCATTTGACTATAAACGTTTTTTTAATTATTGAAAACCGCAAAGCGAGCCAGCCCTACGAGCGATGCGTGCGCTTTAGGCGATAGAGGTCAAATATACCTGTATAAAAAGTCGCGCCTTAAAGGTGAGATAGAAAATCTCAGCCAACTACGAAGCACCGCTCTTAGAATCCCCTGCATCCAGCCGAGCGAAGGCCTATTTTAGGGCGGTAAGTACGCATGGACGCGTACGCAAGCATCGCCACGCCAGGGACGGCGTGTCGATGCGGCCCCCTAAAATCGGCCGTAGCGAGGGCACCCGAAGGGCTGAATGCCGGGGTGGGCTTTCTTTTCGTTAGTTTTCTTTGCCCAAACAAAGAAAAGTGACTCGCCCGCCCGGCGAAACGGGCAAACAAAGAGTTACCGCCTCCGGCGGCGCAATTTGTCTAGACACCGGCTCAAGGCCGATGATGATAAAAGAGCGGCAGCTCAATGACTCGCGTAAGCGAAACCTACAACCCCGCTCCACCCACATAATCCCTCGCAAACTGCCAAGCCACCCGCCCGCTTCGCGACCCACGGGTCATGCTCCAGCGCAGCGCAGCTGCCTGCACGTCATCTGTCCACTGTCCGCCGAAAAACTCAACCCAGTAATGGCAGGCCGCAAAATATTCGTCCTGACGGAAGGGGTAAAACGTTAGCAGTAAGCCAAAACGCTCCGACAGCGAGGTTTTTTCTTCCATGCTGTCGCCGGGGCGAATTTCACCGTTTACCTGTTCGGTTTCCAGGTTATCGCTCATTTTATGGGGCAGCAGGTGTCGGCGGTTGCTGGTGGCATAGAACAGCACGTTATCGCCGGGGGCGCGGATGGAGCCATCCAAAGCCGATTTAAGTGCTTTGTAGTTATGCTCGCCCTCTTCAAACGACAGGTCATCGCAAAATACGATAAAACGCTCAGGCCGCTTTGCCAAAATACCCAGCAAACGCCCCAGGTCTTTTAAATCGGGCTTGTCAATTTCCACCAGTTTGATGTGGCTTTTATGCTCAAACCAGCAGGCTTTGATAAGGGTGGATTTTCCGGTGCCCCGTGAGCCCGTTAACAGGATATTGTTGGCGGGTTTGCCTGCCGCGTACTGAGCGGTATTGCGCAAGATAGCCTGCTTTTGCCGATCGACATTCTGCAGCGCGTTCAGGGGAATATGGTGGGGGTCTTCTACCGCCTCCAGATAACCGCCACGGGAATCGGCAACCCAGTAAAACGCATCCGCGTGCCACTGTGTTTGGGGGGGAAGCGGCGGCACGACTTGCTCCAACCGATCCAGTAATTTGTCTACCTTGGTTAGTACATCAGACAATTCAGCCATTGGGACCTCCTGAAAAAGGAGGGTCACAATAGCAACTGAAACAGGAAAATCAAGCGCCACTTTTATGTTACTGGGGCACAAACTTGGGTATCTTACGTTATAGTATGTGCAACACAGAGGAAGGATGCCATGCAGTTCAGCCCCCAGGAAAAGTCTCTCATTCTGCAAACCTTACAGCAGCGCTGTGACTGGTTAAGTAAAAAATTAACGAATATGCCTGAGGGGGAGTCCCGCCAAAAGGTTGAATCCGTTCAGCAACAGCTTGCCGCAATTGTGGGTAAGTTTGACTCTACCGCAGGCGCGGAGCCTACCAGCGCCACACCCTCCAGCCCTGCTGAGGTTAGAGTATTAATTGTGGACGATGACGAAGACCTAACCGAGCTGCTTGCCACACTGCTGGAAGGCTTGGGGTTTAGCAGTATTGATGTTGTCCATGACGGCCAGTCGGCGATTAAATCGATGTACGAGAAACACCTTCCTTACCACCTTATTCTTTCGGACTGGAACATGCCCATTAAAAGCGGTTTAGAGGTTCATGCCGCTATGCAGGCCTCTGACCGGTATAAAGACTCTGTTTTCGTGATGACCACCTCTGTCACGCAAGCGAGTCAAATTCGTGAAGCCATTGAGCGCGGTGTCAGTGATTACCTGGCTAAACCCATTTCGGCCGAGACGCTTGAACGAAAGTTTAAACGCCTCTTTCCGGGCATGATTTAGCTTTTTTTGTTGAGCGCCAACAGTTCATCTACCGATTTTTGCAGTTGAATCAGTTGAGCTTCAAGCTCGGAGCGCGCAGGCTGTTCGCCCTCCTCTTCGATCTGGCGGGCGCGGTTTTCAGATTCAATCACGTTCACCACAATGCCAATAATCATGTTCAAAAAAGCAAAAGCGGTTAAAAAGATAAAACTGACGTAGTACATCCAACTGAGCGGGTATTGCTCCATGGTTTCGTACATTACGTCGGTCCAGTCTTCAAACGTCATCACTCGAAACAATGTCAGCATGCTGACGGCAATATCGCCCCACAACACGTCATTGATAGGGGCAAAGAAAAAGCTGCCCACTGCGCCGTAGATATAAAAGATAATAAACATTAACAGCGCGACGTAGCCAAGCTGAGGCATGGCTTTGATGAGCGAGCTGAGCAAAATCCGCAGCTCGGGGATAATGGATACCATCCGCAGCACGCGGAACACGCGAATCAGGCGACCTACCAGCGCCATGTCGCTGTCTTCGATGGGCACCAAGCTGATCACAACGATTAAGGTATCGAAAATATTCCAGGCGGATTTAAAAAAGTCGCGTTTGCGCGGCTCACCGATAAAGCGAATGGTGATTTCAAACAGAAAAAACAGCGTGATTAACCAATCGAGAACCACAATGACCTGTGACAGCAGGGGTGGAATATCGTAAGTTTTGGCGCCGATAACCAGTGCCGAGAACACGATAATAGCCACCACAAACAACTCAAACGCTTTGTTGCTGCGCAGGCGATGAAAACGTGCCTGCAGGCTGTTGGGGTCGAAATGCAATTCGGACAAATCAGAATGACCGCTCACGGCTAGCCTCTATTCATAAATGCAGTGTTTGGAGAACAGCCGTGCGTCGCTATCCGACCAATTGCCGTCTGGCGTCGCCATCATGGCGTCGCACCAGGGCTCAGTGCCGGGCTCCGCCTGGGTATCGGGTACTAAGGAGGCATCGCTGTTTCTCAGTTGAGGCACCAGCGCAACCGACTGAGGCGACGAGCTGCTGGCATCCGTTGGTGCAACCTGAGTGGTTTCCGGGGCGGGCGCTGGTGTGGTGGCGAGTATATACAGCCCCACGCCCAGCGTACACACACCGATAACCGTCGCTACTAAAGCGATGAGCAGTGATTTATTCATAAAGTTAACGTTTGTATGAGTTGGCTTTTGTTAGTACTGGCCGTAACGAATAGGCGTTACGGCTTACCCGCTGTAAATCAGTCCGCCTGCGAGGGCGTTAGCCAGTGAGCAAGGTCAGTGGCGTAATAGGTAATGATTAAGTCCGCCCCTGCCCGTTTAAAGGCCAGCATGGTCTCCAGCACAATGGCTTGTTCGTCAATCACACCGGCGCTGGCGGCGGCTTTAATCATGGCGTATTCACCGCTCACATGGTAAACCGCCAGCGGTAACGCCGAGTTGGCGCGAATGTCTGCAATAACATCCAAATACGCGGTGCCCGGTTTTACCATCAGTAAATCAGCGCCTTGGGCTTCGTCTTCAAGTGATTCTGCCAATGCTTCGCGGCCGTTGGCCGGGTCCATCTGGTAGGTGTTGCGACTGCCTTTGAAGGTGCTGTCCACGGCATCGCGGAATGGGCCGTAAAATGCCGAGGCGAATTTAGTGGAATAGGACATGACCGGTATATGGCTGTAGCCGCTGCTGTCTAAAGCGTCGCGAATGGCGGCGATCATGCCGTCCATCATGCCCGAGGGGGCAATCATGTCGACCCCGGCGCGGGCGCAATTGACCACCTGTTTTTGCAGGTTTTTCAGGGTTTTGTCGTTATCCACGTCGTGATCGCAGACCACGCCGCAATGGCCGTGGCTGGTGTATTCGCAAAAGCAGTTGTCGCTAATCACCAGCATATCGGGGGCGGCGGCTTTGGCGGTGCGAATCATACGCGCCAGCAAACCGTCTTCACGCCAGGTGTCTGAGCCGGTGTCATCTTTGTTTTCCGACACGCCAAACAGCAGCACCGCTTTAATACCAAGCTGCCAGGCGTTTTGCACGGCCTGGGCCAGTTGATCTTCGGGGTAGCGCACAACGCCCGGCATGCTTTCGATGGTCACCGGCTCGGAGATGCCTTCTTGCACAAAAATCGGCAGGATTAAATCGTCGGTGGTCAGTTGGGTTTCTCGGACTAAATCGCGGATGGCTGCACTGCGACGACGACGGCGAAAGCGAATGGCTTGGTTCATAAATCAGGCTCTTAAATAATCTTCGTGGCTCCACTGGCACTGCACGAGCATATCGCCAGAGCCGGGTACGTGAAAGTTGCGGCTGCTTTCCCAGCTAAAGGTGTGGGTACCGTAGAGTTCGGTTTCAAGGTGTACTGTGGCGGAAACCCAATACATTTTACTGAGCAGGCCTTCAAACTGTTCAATCCACTGATTCCATTCGTACTCAACAGCCTTGTAGGAGGCGCCAAAGTGCATCACTTCGGTTTGGTAATTAGTGCTGAGTAAGCGGGGTTCGGGAATGGAGAACATCTCCTGGCACAGAAACGGCCATTGCTCAGCCTTGGGCAGCGACAGCATTGCGTCGCGGTTAACGCGCATACGATCGCCCTGCCCGGCACCGACAATGCTGTCTTTGATGCAACCGTAAACTATCGATTCAGGGTCCATTGTACTCATGTATTCAACCTGCTAAACCTTTAGGAAATTCCGTGCTGCTGTAACAATGCCATCAACCCGGCCTCGTCCAGAACCTCTACGCCCAGTTGTTCGGCTTTAGCGAGCTTCGAGCCCGCGCCCGGACCGGCCACCACGAAGGCGGTTTTCTTGGACACGCTGCCCGCCACTTTAGCGCCCAATGCGCGCAGTTTTTCACCGGCTTCATCGCGGGTCATGGCTTCTAATGTGCCGGTTAACACACAGGTTTGCCCCGCCAGCGGTTGGTCGTTGGTGTCGTCCGCGGCTTGTGGTGTTTTTTCTGGCCAGTGCACGCCCAGCTCGCGCAGCTTTTGGATGATAGCTAAATTATCGGGCTCAATAAAAAAGTCGCGCACAAAACGGGCTACCACCGGGCCAATGTCGTCTACTTGCTGCAAGGCTTCTTCATCGGCTTCGCTCAGCGCCTGCAATGTACCGAAATAATCCGCCAGATTGCGCGCAGTAGCTTCGCCTACCTCACGAATGCCCAAAGCATAAATAAAACGCTCAAAACTGACCTGCTTGGATTTTTCCAGTGCAGCAATCAGGTTTTCGGCGGATTTCGGCCCCATACGTTCAAGCTCGGCCACTTGCTCGGCGGTCAAGGTGAACAAATCGGCGACGGTTTTAATCAGCTCTTTATCCACCAGTTGTTCAACCAGTTTATCCCCCAAGCCGTCTACATCCATGGCTTTGCGCGAGGCAAAGTGAATAATGGCCTCTTTGCGTTGCGCCGGACAAATCAAACCACCTTCACAGCGAATGGCGGCTTCACCCGGTACTTGCACGGCCGGTGAATCGCAAATGGGGCAGCGTGAGGGAAATTCAATGGGGGCCGCGTTGGCCGGGCGGCGCTCGGCGACCACGCCGACAATTTGCGGAATAACGTCACCGGCGCGGCGCACAATAACCGTGTCCCCTACTCGGGCATCCAGACGGGCTATTTCATCGCGGTTGTGCAAGGTCGCGTTGGACACGGTCACGCCGCCAACAAATACCGGTGTCAAGCGCGCCACGGGGGTTATGGTACCGGTGCGCCCTACCTGAAATTCTACCGCTTGCAGTTCGGTCATCTCTTCCTGGGCGGGAAATTTAAACGCAATTGCCCAGCGCGGTGCGCGTGAGACAAAACCAAGCTGCTCTTGAGTGGCAATGTCGTTTACTTTAAACACCACACCATCGATGTCGTAGGCAAGCGAGGCACGCTTCTCGCCCAGCTGCTGATGATAATCAATGCATTCAGCGATGGAGCGTGCGGCAATCATCTCGCGATTGATTTTAAAGCCCCACTGTTTGAGCAAATGCAAGATGTCGGTATGCCGGGCGGGTAATGCCATACCCTGATGCACCCCAACGCTGTAGGCGCAAAGCTCCAGCGGGCGTGTTGCGGTAATGCGCGAATCCAGCTGGCGCAGGCTGCCTGCCGCGGCGTTGCGGGGGTTTACAAACACCTTGTCACCGGCTTCGGCGGCGCGTTTATTGAGCGCTGCAAAGCCTTCGCTGGGCATATAAATTTCGCCCCGCACTTCTAATCGTTCGGGGTAATCGCTGCCGCGCAACTGCAACGGCACCGAGCGAATGGTGCGCACATTGTCGGTAATGTCCTCGCCATTGGTGCCATCACCCCGGGTGGCGGCGCGCACCAGCTTGCCTTGCTCATAAAGAATGCTGATGGCAATACCATCCAGTTTTGGTTCGCAGGCGTATTCGATATCGCCGGTGATTTTCAGCCGGTCCTTCAGGCGCTGATCAAACGCTGTTAAATCTTCATCGCTGAAGGCGTTGTCCAACGACAGCATGGGCATTTCATGACGCACGCTGACAAAGCTGTCCAGCGGCGCGGTGCCCACCCGCTGGGTGGGAGAATCGGCGGTAATCAGCTCGGGATGCTGTTGCTCGAGCGTTCGCAGCTCGTTTAACAGGCGGTCGTATTCCGCATCGGGAATGCTGGGCTCATCAAGGGCGTAATAGCGGTAGTTATGATCATCAATTTGCTGGCGCAGCTCGCTGATACGGCTGCGCGCGTTGGGGGAAACAGAGTCTTGCGACACTGGGTGCCTCGTATGGTTCGGGTACAGGGATCAGGCGCCGGCGCGTGACAGGCGCTTACGCTCGTATTCGGCAATGCGCTGACGGCAGTGCTCCATGGTTTGACGGGTCATCACGCTGCGGTTTTCGTCTTTTAACTCGCCGCCTAAACCGTCGGCAATGGCCCATGCGGTGTCGCGCATAATATCAAACGCTTTAATGCTATCGACCCTAAGCGGCAGGGTTAAAAACAGACTGACACCCGGAGTTTGAAAGCTGGCCATATTATCCAGATCAAAAGTGCCGGGCTTTACCATATTGGCAAGACTGAACAGCACAGGGCCTTCGCCGCTTTCGCGGGCGTGGCGGTGAAAGATATTCATATCGCCGTAGCGCATACCGACCTGCAACAGCGCATCCAACAACCGCTCTCCGGCAAAGACCTGCCCTTCCCGCGCCATGACATTAATGATTATGACTTCGTCGGGTGCGGCTGGCGCAGTTTGTGGTTCGTCGCTGGCGGATAGACGCTCATCTACCTCCATCTCGGCACTGGATGCTGGTGGCGCAGAGTCTTCCGAGGTTGTATCGATGGCCGAAAATGAAGGCTCATGACGGGCTTCGTTAGCAGGCTCGGCCTGATGGGAGTGCTGCTCTTCGGGGTCAGTGGCGCTGAAACTTGGCTCGACACGCTCGTGCGGCTCAGCGGCAATGTCAGTTTGTTCGTCGACAGACTCCATTAACATGGGTACCGACTCGTCAAGGTTTAAAGTAACCTGCTGTGGGATGCTGTCGCGGTCGCCATGATGTTGAGCTGGTGTGGGGGTATCGAGAATTTCACGTTTAGCCACGACTCGCGCGCCACCGTTAGGAAGCTCGCTGGTGTAGGGTTCATCAATTGAGTCCGGGCCGGATTCAAACTGCCTGGCCCGTCTGGAAACCTTTATGCTGTCGCGTTTTGAAGCGCGCATACGGCGCCAGCCATCCAGGAGGATAGCGACGATTAACAGAACTACGATGACCGTTAACCATTCTTGCATAGTGAGTCTTCCAATTCCTGTAAATTCGTTGCTTACACAGCGGCCAGTTCGGCCGCCTCGTCTACGTCTACGGTTACCAGACGCGATACGCCCGGCTCGTGCATGGTTACACCCATTAACTGATGCGCCATTTCCATGGCGATTTTGTTGTGGGTAATGTATATAAATTGTACCTGGGCGGACATCTCTTCCACCATGCGCGCATAGCGGCCCACGTTGGCATCGTCCAGCGGTGCGTCTACTTCGTCCAGCATACAGAATGGCGCCGGATTCAGACGGAAAATTGAAAACACCAGGGCGATAGCGGTCAGGGCTTTTTCGCCACCGGACAACAAGTGGATGGTGCTGTTACGTTTGCCGGGCGGACGCGCCATAATCGCAATACCGGTATCGAGCATATCTTCGCCGGTGAGTTCCAAATACGCGTGACCGCCGCCAAAGACTTTGGGGAACAACTCCTGCAAACCGCCGTTAACCTGATCAAATGTTTCTTTAAATCGCGTACGGGTTTCGCGGTCGATTTTCTTAATGGCGTTTTCCAGTGTTTCCAGTGCTTCCATTAAGTCTTCGTTTTGCGCATCGAGGTAATTTTTACGCTCGGACTCCGACTTGTACTCTTCAATGGCGGCCAGGTTAATGGCGCCCAAACGTGCAATTCGGTTTGCCAGTTGCTCAAGCTCAGCCTCAAGAGGCGCCATCTCGGCGTCTTCCGGGGTGTTGGCCAGCAGAGTTTCTAAGTCAAAATTGTCTTCGGCCAGCTGTTCGGCCAACGTGCGGCGCTGCACATCAAAGGTTTGTGCCTGCAAACGCTCCTGCTCAAGGTGTGAGCGCACCGCTTGTACTTCTTGCTCGGCACGGTTGCGCGACTGTTCAACTTCGCGCAGCTCGTGTTCGACCGCTTCAAGGGCGCGACGAGATTCGTTGAGCTCTTCTTCAACGTTGACGCGTTTTGCCAGCAGTGCTTCCAGTTCTAACTTGTTCTCTTCGGCCGGATCGCGGTTTTCCGCCATGGACTCGGCCAGCTGTTCGCGGCGTTCGGTCAGGCTCTCGCTCTGCTCTTGCAGTCGAGCGATGCTTAACTTGATACTGTCTATTTGAGTGTTAAGCGACGAGGCCCGCATTTGCAGCTCGTGGGCCTTGTCTTTGTCGTGACGCGCTTTTTGTCTGGCGTCGTCCAGCTTGCTGCGAATGTCATCACGTCGGGCCAGCAGGTTTTCGCGCTCTTCGGTGTCCGCTTCCATCGCCTCAATGGCGTCGCTGAGAATAACGCGAGCCTCGGCCAGTTGCTCGGCCTCCTGCTCCATTTGCTCGCGGGCTTCGCGAATTTCACCTTCCAGGCGAGATTTGCGCATGCCCAGCTGTTCAATCTGCACTTGTTTAGCGCTGATGCTTGAGCGCAGCTCGCCGTGGCGGCTGTTTAGGCTGTCGAGTTCGCGGCGCAGGTTTTCCCGCTCTTGCTCTTGCGCTTTAATGGCTTCGCGATTCTGTTCGCGTTTTTGTGAGAGCTGGTCAACCTGCGCTTCGGTGGTTTCGATCTCGGCACTGAGCGCTTCTAACTCTTGGCGGCGGGCAATAACACCAGCGCTGGCATCGGTATCGCGGGCTACCTTAATCCAGTGGGCACTCAGCCAAATGCCATCGCGGGTGACGACGGTATCACCAGCGGCCAGCTTGGCGCGCAGTGTCAGGGCTTCGCTGAGGTCTTCAGCCACATGTACACCCGCCAAAACACCCGCAGCGTCCCAATCGGCATTGACGTAATCGGCCAGTAATGGGCCTTTACCTGATGTGGCCGGGGCGGCTTTGGCGCTGGCATCCAGCAGCACCAGCTCGCCCTGGCTTAAATTTTCCAGCGTCGCGGCTACCTGATCGGCACCGTCGACGCACACCGCTTGCAAGGTAGTGCCCAGCACGGTTTCCAGCGCTTTGTCCCAGCCGTCTTTTACACTGACCTGCTCGGCTAAACGAGGTGCATCGGTTAACGACTGTGTTTCTAACCACTGGGTGACGGCTTTGTTTTTCTCACCCAGCGCGGCTTGCTGCAAAGCCTCAAGCGAGGCGTGACGCCCGCGCATGCTCTGCAATTTACCGCGGGCGCTGTCTAGCTCATCGCCAATATCGCGGCCAGTGTTGCGCGCCTGCTCTAACTCGTCGGATAAGACCTCGCTGCGTTCGCGGCGGGTTTCCATATCCACTTCAAGTTCGGCCAGCTCTTCGCGGGCGATGGCTAAGTCTTCGTCTTCAACGGCGTTTTCACCCAGGCTTTTCTTTTCATCGTTGAGCTTTTCAACCCGGGTTAACAAACGCGCTTGCACCTGCTCTAAATGCTGGATGCGCGATTGCTGTACTTCGGCGCGCTGACGCGGCTCTGCCGCGCGCTGGTTAAACGTATCCCAGTCACTTTGCCAGGCTTGCATCAGCTCTTCGGCTTCGTGCAAGAGGTCGCCGGAACTTTGTTCCGCGGCCTCTACCAGCTCAAGCTCGGGCTCTATTTCTAACAGCTCCGCCTGCCACTGCTGCTCGCGCTCGGTATCTTGCTCAAGACGTTCACGGGACTCTCGCACTTCACGATCAGTACGTTCCAGATCGGTTTGCAACTGGCGGTTACGCTCTTCGGCGTGCTTGATGCTTTGCTCGATGCGGGCAATGTCAGCGCCAATGGCGTAAAAGCGCCCTTGCACTTCGTGAAATTTATCGCCGAGTTCAGAGTGCTGGGTGCGGTACTTCTCAATCTGGGTGTCTTTGTTGACCTGCTCGGTGACAAAGGACTCCATTTTCAATTCCAGGTCGCGAATGGCATCCTGTTTGCCTTTGGCCTGCTGGTCCAGGTTGCGATATTTCAGTGCTTGCACCTGAGCTTTTAAGACGCGCTCTTGCTTTTTAAATTCGGTGTATTTTTCGGCGGCTTGGGCCTGACGTTCCAGCCTTGCCAGCTGGCGCTCTAGCTCATCGCGAATATCGGTTAGGCGCTCCAAATTTTCCATGGTGCGGCGCATGCGGTTTTCGGTATCGCGGCGGCGTTCTTTGTATTTGGAAATACCGGCGGCTTCTTCAATATAAACCCGCAGCTCTTCCGGCTTGGCTTCAATCAAGCGGGAGATCATACCCTGCTCGATAATGGCGTAGCTGCGAGGCCCAAGGCCGGTACCTAAAAAGATGTCGGTAATGTCTCGGCGGCGGCACTTGGCACCGTTCAGAAAGTAGACATTTTGCCCGTCGCGGCTCACGCGACGCTTGATGGAGATTTCGGTAAAGGCGGCGTATTCACCCACCAGCGAGCCGTCGCTATTATCAAACACCAGTTCAATAGAGGCCTGGCCCACGGGCTTGCGACCACCGGAGCCGTTAAAAATAACGTCGGTCATGGATTCGCCGCGCAGGTTTTTGGCTGAGGATTCACCCATCACCCAGCGCACGGCGTCAATAATGTTGGATTTGCCGCAACCATTGGGGCCTACCACGGCGCATAGGTTGCTGGGAAAGTTGACGGTTGTCGGGTCGACAAACGACTTAAAACCCGCCAATTTAATACACTTTAACCGCATAGGTCCTTGTCACTCGTTATATGCCTTTCCGGTTCAGCGCATCGATCCCGCGATGCTTTAAACGCCAATGGGCCGTTCAATTATCCGGATAAAACAAAGAATTCTACACACTTGCCGTGGGCATTACACCTGCCCTATCAGCGTTTGTGACAAGTTTTTTGCCTTCGAGCTGGGCGCAGCCAAGCCGCCTGTTTAGCTTTTGTACAAAGCAGGCCAATCATCGCCCTACCCCCAGAGACTCAGGGGCGTCGGGTATCAATGATAAGGCGTATTCCCGCCGGCAGATCAGCCATATCCAAAGGCCCCACCCGACCTTCCAGATCACCCGATTGCGGCATAGCCTGGCCCGACAGAGACAAGCGGGCAACAAGCTCAATTTGCCCCTCTTGCAGTAAACGTTCGGCGCTGGTCATAGCCATGGATTCATCAAGCGTTACCGCCTGCGGAAACTTACCCGCGGGCGCGCGATAGACAGCCAGGGGCATAGGACTGCCTTGATACTCGCGCGCGAACACAAACAGCGTTGACCCGGCAGGCACCTGCAGGTTATCCGCCAAGGAAACCTCGACGGGAATATTCCATTGGCCACCTTGGGCCGAAGAATTGGTGTCGCTCTTGAGCGCCGGCTCTGCTTTGCCCCCCTGAGCTTCGGCACGGGCTCGTTCAACCCCGGCCATCAGAGCCTGACGGCCTGGCGCACCCGGTGGTGTTAATTCGGCGGCGCGCTGCCAATACTGGGCAGCAGCGGCAAAATTTTGTTGCTCAAAGGCGCGGATACCAGCAAGGCCCAAGGCCGTGGTATCGTCCGCATCCACCTCCAGCGCTTTGTTGGTGAGAAAGCTGATCTCTTCGCTCATGCGGTTGCCCTGCCCGAGGAAGAGCACTTGCGCTAATTCGGACGCACTGCCCGGCTCGTTAGGCACCCGCTGATACACTTCGCGATAGCCCTTTTCAGCCAGCGTGAAGTCACCGAGCTGACTCGCATAATTACCCAGCAAATACCAATACTGGGTATTATCTGGGTGACGCTCAAGGCGGCTTTGCACTAAGTCAATTAACTCCCGTGTACCGGTTGGGTCTGGGCTTTCACCCGCCTGCATGGCAAGGAAGTTATCCTCTAGCACTTGCCGCTGCAAATGCGTAAACGCCACATCGCCACTCGCGCCACGCGCTAGATAGAGCACCGCGGAAACCACAACCGCAATACTGGCAACGGCCAGCAGAAGCCAGCGCCCCCCATGTTGATAACCCGCGCTGCTTGATGGCTGGTCGGACAACAAGTTTTTTTTCGCTTCGAGCACAAGCTTGTCAAACTGCACTTGATCAATTTCGCCCGCGGCGAGAGATTGAGCCAATTCTTGCTCATGCTCTCGGTAGAGCGCGACATTTTCTGCCAGACGATGCCCATGCGCTTGCTTTCGTTGCTTGCGTGCAAACAAAGGCCAAAGCACACAGGTTACGGTAACCAGAGACAGCGCTATGGCGCCGACGATAAAAACGGTCATACAGACTTCTCACGGGAATGAATGGACTCTGAGCGGTTAGTTTCAGCGTGATCGCTTTGAGTATGCGCTTCCAGTAACGCGTCAAGACGCGCCTGCTCGGAAGCCGTTAACTCCCCTTCTTCTGAGTGCTCCGCTTTCGCGCGCTTACGCACCATCAGGAGAACAACAATAACGCCAATCAGCAAAAGCGCGACCGGAAAAATCCACAACACCGCGGTGGAAGAATCAAATGGAGGTCGATACAAAATATAGTTGCCGTAACGCTGAACCATTTCATCCACAATTTCTTTATCGCTGCGTCCGGCTTGTATCTGCTCGTACAATTCGCGTCGCAGGTCTCCCGCCTGCATGGATTCAGAGTCGGCAATGTTCTGATTCTGACATTGAGGGCAGCGCAGCTCTTTGGAGAAATGCTCGAATCTTGCGCGATCGACGGGATTCGAAAACTGGTAGATTTCTTCTGCCTGCACCTTTACAAAAAATAAAAGTAAAACAAAAACTAAACGCACCATATCGACCTCAATTGTCACAGAGTGGCGAGTATAACTGTAGCGCCAATCTGGTGCGAGTTTGGACTCTGCGTTTGTATGCTTTTTGGTCATCGACGACGGACAAATAAAAATTTAAAAAAAGTGGTTGACCTTGGGCGGTTTATCATTAGAATACGCAGCTCTTGAACGGAGGGGGTGGTTAGCTCAGCTGGGAGAGCATCGCCCTTACAAGGCGAGGGTCACAGGTTCGATCCCTGTACCACCCACCAATTCAAGACTGCGGACCGGTAGTTCAGCTGGTTAGAATGCCGGCCTGTCACGCCGGAGGTCGCGGGTTCGAGTCCCGTCCGGTCCGCCACTATTTAAAAAAGGCTCCACACTGTGGGGCCTTTTTTTATGCCCGTTTAAAATACCCATGTCGATCACGGACGGGACGATGAACCCGCGAAGCGATGTTCGACAAAACGGCAGGATAGCCGTTTTGCACAGCGCGCATGCGCTGCCCGTGGGGCGAGGGCCAGGAGGGCTCGAGTGTTTCCCGTCCGGTCCGCCACTATTTAAAAAAGGCTCCACCCTGTGGGGCCTCGACGGGATGATAAGCCCGAAAGCCGCGGACGATAAAATGGCATTTCGCGCAGGGCGAGGATGGCGCCAGTGCTTCTCGCCCTATCCGCCACAAATTAAAAAGGCCCCATAGTGTGGAGCCTTTTTATATCCATAAGAGCCTTGCAGCGCTCACGCCGACTCTTTACCTGCACCGCTCTTTGCCGTGCCCACACTCGGCGCATGGGCCAGCTGACAGTACTTGAAAAGGCTGAGCATTCACAAGGCTATAGCCCTTCCAGCTCCCGATACTTGGGCCCAAGCACCTCATTCCAGACTTTGTCGTTCACCACCCCGATATGACGGTAGTGAATCATACCTTCACCATCCACCAAATACGTTTCGGGCGCACCGGTTACACCTAAATCCAACCCCAGGCGGCCTTCGTCATCGTAAACACTGAACAGATAAGGGTTATGCAAATCACGTAACCATTTTTGCGCCGCAGTTCGCTCGTCTTTGTAATTAACGCCAATAATGCGGACACCCTGCTCTGCCAGCTTATTCAAATAAGGATGCTCTGCTTTGCACGCAAAACACCAGGTAGCCCAAACATTTAATAAGACTGGTCGATTGCCGATGTCAGCCTGGGTTATAAACTCATCGGCATTTGCGACCTTGCTTAACCTAAACTCGGGCACCGGGTTGCCAATAAGAGCCGAAGGCATAGCGCTTGGATCAAGCCTAAGCCCCACATAAAAAAGTGGTAACAGAATCAGCAAGATAATCAGCGGTAAAAACAGCTTTAAACGCCCCACGCTTAGGCCTCCTGAACTCTGGTGACTGCCCCTGGCTGGCTCTTTACTTGGCGTTTGCGATATCGCTTGTCGATAACAGCCAGCAAACCACCGCCTGCCATTAACAATGCACCCAACCAAATCCAGCGCACAAACCGCATATAGTGAATACGCATTGCCCAGCTCTCAGCGTTAATATTATCGCCCATGGCAATATACACATCGCGGAAAAAGCCAGAGTCCAGCGCCACCTCTGTCATGATTTGGCCGCTGGCAAAATACTGGCGTTTTTGTGGCTTTAACACCTGAACGACTTTATCGTTTTTACTCATTACCACTACAGCTTGATCGGCTAAATAATTGGGGCCGCGAACTTTCTCCAGTTTTTCTAAGGTGAACTGGTAGCCGGCCACGGTTACAGGCTGATTCAAGTTCATACGGACTTTTTGCATATTAGCGTAATGACTGTTTAAGCAAACGCCGAGAACAGCAACGGCTATACCTAAGTGAGCAACAACCATCCCCCAATAACTTAAACTCAGCTTTCTCAGCCCTGCTACACGCCCTTCTTTAGCGGCGCTTTTGCGCCACAAGTCGAACAGCGTTGTAAAACCTACCCAGCAACCGACAAAAACAGCAAACATCATTACCAAGGTAAAGTCTCCCAAGGCCAGCGGCACCACTATGGCGAGCAACAGGCTAACCACAGCCGGTAAAGCCAGAGCCCTGGCGACTTTCTTGGTATCAGTGCGCTTCCAGCGGCTTTCCGGCGCAACCCCCATCAGCAAACAAATGATGGTAATAAATGGCAGGAAGGTCATATTAAAATACGGGGCGCCCACAGAATATTTGCCCAGCTTGAGGGCGTCAGCAACCAGCGGAAACAACGTGCCAAACAGCACGGTGATCATGGCAATAACCAACAAAATATTATTCGCAAGCAGCAAGGTCTCGCGTGACAACAATTTAAAGCCGGGCGCACTTTTTACGACCGGCGCCCGCAGGGCAAATAACAGCAGTGAACCACCCGCCACTACAGCGAGAAACACCAAAATAAATAAACCGCGCTCGGGGTCATTCGCGAACGCGTGCACCGAGGTCAACACCCCCGACCGGACAAGGAAGGTTCCAAGCAGGCTGAGCGAGAATGCAAAAATTGCCAGCAAAATGGTCCAACTTTTAAACAGCCCCCGCTTTTCTGTGACAGCCAGTGAATGAATAAGCGCTGTCCCCACAAGCCAGGGCATAAACGATGCGTTTTCGACGGGATCCCAAAACCACCAGCCGCCCCAACCCAATTCGTAATAAGCCCACCAGCTACCCAAAGCAATACCCACCGTTAGAAATGCCCAGGCCACCGTCGCCCAGGGGCGAGACCATCGCGCCCAGGCGGTGTCGAGCTTACCGGTAAGCAGGGCTGCAATAGCAAAGGCAAACACACTGCTGAAGCCCACGTAGCCCATATACAACAGCGGCGGATGAAATATCAGCCCTGGATCTTGCAGCAAGGGGTTGAGGTCGGCTCCGTCTTGCGGTGCAAGCGGCAAAATTCGGTCAAAGGGGTTGGAGGTGAAAAGAATAAACATTAAGAAGCCAGTGGCGACAAAGCCCATCACCGCCAGCACCCGCGCCTGCATGTCCAGCGGCAGTGAGCGACTAAACACGGCAATGGCGAACGTCCACCCGGAAAGGATTAAAATCCATAACAGTAATGAGCCTTCATGCCCACCCCAAATAGCACTTAATTTGTACTTTATCGGCATCAAGGAGTTTGAGTGGTTGGCGACATAAGCCACTGAAAAATCATCCTGCAGAAACGCCCAGCCCAGCACCACAAATGCCGCGCCAATCATTACCAGCTGGCCTGTCGCCAGCGACCTTGCAGCCAACATCAGGGTTTGGTTTAAACGGTAAGCCCCCCACATAGGCAATACAAAAAGGGCCGCACTCAATACCAGCGCAAAAATTAACGCCAGATGACCTAACTCAGGAATCATACTTCGCCTCATCGCAGGTTGCCTGATGTTTTTCGCCGTTATTCATCGCTTCGGCTACTTCTGGCGGCATATAGTTTTCATCGTGTTTTGCCAGCACCTGATCGGCGTAAAATATATTATCTTCACGCCATATTCCATTCACCACAGCCGCCTCACCCTCAGCAAACAGGTCTGGCAAAATGCCTTCATAGCTCACTGTTAGGCGGCCAGAGGGATCTACCAAGTCAAAAGTGACCTGCAGGGAGTTTTCATCACGAGAGACACTACCCGGCTGAACGCAGCCACCGGCACGCAGACGGACATCGCGGGGAACTTCACCGGTACTGAATTTCGCCGGAGGGTAAAATAAGTTAATGTTTTCTCGCAGGGCAAAAACCAACAAACCAATGGCGATGGAAGAAAGCACCACCAGTGCGAGAACAATCAATAAACGCTGTTTGCGAACTGGATGCATAGGTTACGACTCGCTGGAGGTTGGGCGTTTGTGGCGTTTTTGTTGATACTGTTGCAGCGCCAATTGTTGTTGAATTTTACGTTTCTGCAAGCGCAGCAACCAAAGTGGATGCACGAGCAGCGCCGTTAACATCAACAAAGCAATAGCAGTACAACTCCAAACGTAAATACCATGACCATCCATAGCGGCGAACTCTGCAACAGAGGCAAACTTAAAGTCGAACATAAGGCTAATCTTTTGTGTGAGAGCTTTGCGTGTTCACCAATTCGGATACCCACTTAGTGCGGGCCTCGCGCGCGAGAATTTCCTGGCGGGTGTACAGAATCAGCGATAAAGTATAAAAGCAGTAATAAGCGACGATACACAACAATAAGGGGTACAGCATACTCGGGTGAATACTACTGGAGCCCGTTAATTTAATACTGGCGGGCTGGTGCAAGCTGTACCACCAGTCTACCGACTTATAAATAATTGGCACATTGACGGTACCGACAAGAGCGAGAATGGCACAGGCTTTGTCAGCCGCCTCCCGAACGGGGTAGACCCGCCCAAGCATGATGATGCTTAGATACAGAAACAGCAAAATCAGCATAAAGATATTTCGAGCGTCCCACTCCCAGAACGTACCCCAGGTCGGATACCCCCAAAGTGAACCAGTGATAAGCGTAAGCGCAGTCAATGCAGCGCCGACATAAGCGGCCGACTGCATAACCATAAAAGGCAGCTTCATTTTCCAAATGAGACCAATTCCACCAGCGATAGCCATCAGATAATAACCGGCTAAAGACAGTACCGCGGCCGGCATGTGAATGTAGATAATGCGGTAGCTGTTGCCCTGTTTGGCATCCACTGGAGCAAAGGCCAGCCCCCATGTAAGACCGACGAGTAAAAGCGCAACACTCAGTGGGGCAAACCATGTTAGCCAGCGGCTGGTTTTCTCATAAAACCAGCGTGGTGAACCTAATTTGTGAAACCATTGCCAAGCCAAAACCTATGCCCTCGTGGATATATTGTTATTGATTTGCCGATATTTTTAATGCCCCGGCAATCGCCGCAGGCATGACAATTAATGCTATTGCTAAGCCTGCACCTAGCAGCGCCAGCTCGCGCAGAAAACTGAACCCCGCCACCGCACTGCCCACACAGTTAGCGCCGATAATTAACACCGGCAAATACAAGGGCATCACGATTAGGGTAAGAACCAGCCCCCCTGCCCGCAGGCAAACGGTGAGAGCCGCCCCCAGAGCACCAATAAGGCTCATAATCGCCGTGCCCAATAGTAGTGATAGCATTAACGCAATGTAACCCCCATCGGGCAACGCGAGCATGGAGGCGAGCACTGGCGAGATCAGAGAAAGGGGTAGCCCGGTGGTAAGCCAGTAGGCTGTAACCTTGCCCAGCACAGTGAGAAATAGCGGCTCTGCGGAGAGCTGGAACTGAATCAGGCTACCGTCTTCGTAATCACTGCGAAACAAGGTATCCAAAGACAGTAAGGTGGCCAGCAGCGCCATGATCCAAAGCATGCCGGGGGCAATGCTGCCTAAGAACTGGCGCGAGGGGTCAACCCCCAACGGCAGCAGCGTAATAGTAATAAGATAAAAAACCAGTGGGTTAACCACGTCTGTTCGCTGTCGCCAGATGAGCTTTAAGTCACGAGCGACAATGGTACGCCAGGCGCTGGTAGTTACAGTGCTTTGCTCAGACATACGCGCAAGCCTCATCTGGCTGAAAAGCCGCTAGATCCAGCGTGTGTAAATTCTCTAAGCGTAAAGGCTGATGCGAAGTTAAAACACTGATCCCGCCATGGGACGCGTGGGTGGCCAACAACTGCTGCAAGCGCCCCACGCCCTCTTTATCAATCGCGGTGAAAGGTTCATCCAGAATCCACAGGGGGGCAGCGCTGAGGTAAAGTTGCGCCAAAGCGACTCGACGCTTTTGACCAGCAGACAAATGACCACAGCTGGTGTTTTGGTACGCCTCTAGGTCCACCTGCTCTAACGCCGAGCAAAGCTCTTCAGCACTGGGGGATTGGCCACGCAGTCGAGCCAGCCACTGAATATTTTCCGCCACGGTTAAGGCCGGCTTTACCGGTGCTTGATGCCCCAGGTAAAACAACGAGCGGGTGTAGCTACGATTGCCTGCAATGGACTCCCCCCGCCAGCGGATGACCCCAGACGCAGGCGGCATTAATCCGGCAAGGGTGTGCAGCAGAGTGGTTTTTCCCGCGCCATTAAACCCCAGCACTTGCAACACAGCACCCGCACAACAGGTATACTCAAGTTGCGTAAACAGCACCCTGTCCTCACGCGTACAGGTTAGGTTACTTATGCTAAGTTCGTTTGGTGCGGGTTCTTCCCACTGCGACATCAGGACACTCAATGTTTATGGCCATCGGCCGAAAGCTGTAAGCCTTTGGCCAAAATTGGGTTGCGCGGCGATTATATAGCCACCTGCGCTAAAAGTTTACCCAAAACCGGGTTAAATGAAGTAAACAGCACCACAACAGGTCGAATATGCCGATAGATTTCACCCACTTATACACCGCCAGCAGCGCGAAAACGGGCGCCCCGGCTGTAGATACGGGGGTGAACCGCCAAACCAGCCATATGTTGGCAGCTCTTGGATTAAAGACAGGAGAACCCGCTAACGCTCAAGTGGTTACGGTAAAACACATAAAGCCAGAGCACCAACTGTGGCTTGATCGTGAGCGCCCAGGCAGCATTCCCCCGCCGACCTCTAAAACTACTGAGCCCCTTTCGGCATTACGCTTGGCAACCTTGCTGATCAAGGGGCAGAACTTAGCGGTTATAACCCGCGAGGCGCTGCAGCCCGGGCAGGCTTTAACAGTTACCTTGAACAGTGCTCGCCAGTTAACCTTCGGCCCTGAATCTGCTGCTGTCGCGCCCTTGCGCGAATCACCTGCAGCGGGAGCAGCCGCGCAACGGGCTCAGCTTAGCCCTGAAACACTCAATCAAGCATTACGTGAAGTGCTGCCTCGACAGACCGCCCCCAGGCTTGAACCATTAGCCGAAGCACTGAGCCGTTTATTTACGAAGCTACCGCCCGCCCCAGAAGTAAAATCACTCGCCAGCGCGTTACAGCGAATTGCCAGCGCCCCCATGACACTGGCGCCAGCAAATCCCATTGAACCCGCAACGTTAAAGGCTGCGATACAGCATAGCGGCAGCTTATTCGAAACAAACCTGGCAAAGGCAAGCACGACCGGGCCAGAAGCCGTGAAACAGGTTCTGGCGCTGGATCGCAAGGCGAACCTAATACAGCTGGCTAAGCAAGTGGCAACGCAACTCCCCGCACCTTCCAGTCTCAGATCAGAGCCAAGCCCGCCATTGGCGCAGTTAACGTTTACGCCACGAGAAACTGCCGACTCTACGGTCATTGCCCGTCTATTAACCAGTGCACCACCCTCCCCAACGACGGCTGGTCTGACGACGCCCTCGATAAACAAGCCCCCCTCTGCCGGAGCCACTGCATTTACAGACGTTTCGCTTCATAAATCAGGGAACCTGAACCTTAACCAAATACTGCTAAACCCTCAGAATATACCCACTGAGGCTGCAGAAGCCCGAGTGCTTAGAACCCAGCTGATGCTGCTAACCCACCAATTGACACTGAACAGTTTAGCGCGCATTCGCCAGCAACAGTTACAGCCGGAAGCAAACCGCGCCCGTACCCTAGACACCCCCGCCGGCACTAATATTCACTTTGACCTCCCCATACGAATTGATGAACAGATTTACCCCGTCAAAATCGCCATTCAGGAGCAAGCAAACGCTGAAACCGCTAACCCCGCAGGAAAAAAAGGCAAGTTGTGGCACGTTAATTTGACTCTTGAAACACCCGACGCGGGCCTTGTTTATACGCGAATCAGTTACCTAAACCGAATGCTCGACATTGTTTTTTGGGGGGAGAATAAAACCGTCATCAGCAATGCAAAAGCGACTTTTTCCGATTATGTCAAGCCTCTTGCAGCCGCTGGTTTGGAAATCAGCAGTGTACAATTTCTTCAAGGTGCCCCTGCGTCAGATGGAAACTCTTTAGCCTATAACCTAGTAGACATACGATCATGAGCGACACGGCAGAATTGCACGAACTGCAAAAAGCGGTAGCCTTGTATTACGATGGAAAAAACAGTCCGGTAATCAGCGCTAAAGGCAGTGGTGAGCTGGCCAAGCAAATCATTGAGCTGGCTCAGGAGCATGATGTGCCCTTGTGTGACAACCCCTCACTGGTGGATTTTTTAGTAACTCTTGAGCTTGGGGACGAGATACCAGAACAACTTTATTTGGCTGTGGCCTATATAATAGCGTTTGCCTACGAGCTTAAAGGCCAAACTCCGGAGCAGTAGCATTCATACATTAATCAGGATACTGATACCTTATCAGCACATCGAATGCTTCGTTATTTTGATTGGTTAAGTTAGACCGCCCGGCATACAATGCAAGCCGCATTTTTTGGTCAAACGCCAAATAAATAGGATCGAGAAACATTGCCAGAAATCGATTGTTTAAAGCCATTTTAACGTATGTATAAGAGGGCTCACCTTGAGCAAAAGGTGTGCTCTCGACGTTTACGCTTTGAGCACGCAGCGAAATATTTTTTAAGCGGTCAGCAAAAGCAAAGTTAAATTCAAATCCCTGTGCCAATTCGTTTTTATTTTCGGCGATGGCGGCAACAAACCCCGCATCAATCACTTGGTTCTTCTGTACATTAATCGTCTGGCTTTCAGGTTTACCTTCAATCTCTTTGGTTAACCTAATACCCCCGTCTGAATGTTTTGCCGACAGTATCCGCGAAAATCGCAAATCTTCAAATGTGAAGTCGGGCGCGGTTTTACCTGTGTGATAATCAAGTAGCTTTCGACCGATGAGAACCTCGCCTGGTGAAAAGTACAGAACTCGCTGCTGACCACCCCCGTCGTTAAAATATTCTTCTCGGTAAGCAGGTTGATCACGTTTGTCTAAATAATAAGCCCTGCCCGTAGCATAAGACTCAACCTCGCCGAAGGCGTGGATGCTAAACACGTTGAGCGCCATTAATAGCGCGATAGAGAACACTCGCATGGTTTATCGTCCCTTTGCATAGCGCATTACATTAAATGAATCCGTTATTGCTTTATGAGCAGGCAAAACCAAAAGCCAAATGACCGCGATAACAAATGCACCCCGAGGGCCAAACTCGCCCCAACTGACATCGCTAAGGGCGATACCTGCTGTATAAGAAAGCCCGGCGGCCACAGCCCCCACCAGGCTGGCAAGCCAGGGTCGAGAGTAAATTGGCCACAGCGAATGCCGTAAAGTGAGCCCCAGCATCAACCATAAACAGGTTAACCAAATGGGCTGCGCGCTTGCAGAGTCGCTTAGCACCCCCGTCTGCAATAGTGCCGTGTCGTGTATAAAGCCCAAAGCCATAGCGACGGCGACGGCCAGTGCATCAGCGCACCGGGCTTCTGGTTTCAAAATTCGAAAATGAACCACCGTAAAAAGCGCCGTGTACAGCAGCGCCCACGCCACAGGGGCGAGCAAACAAATAAACCACCCCGCCTGAAAAGCGACGGCGTTGGCAATTGAAAAGTAAACGGGTTTAGCCATTGCGATACGCAGGACCTGCAAATAAGAACTGGCCGGTTCCTATACTGCGCTCGATAAACCCGCCTTCGCAGTAGCACAAATAATATTCCCATAATCGAATAAAACGCTCGTCAAAACCCTGCTCTCTCACCTGAGAAAGTTGCGCCAGGAACCTCTCTCGCCAACACTTTAAGGTTTTGGCGTAATCCTGACCTATGTCCTCAAAGCCCATCAAGTTGAGTTTGGTAACATCGCTCATGAGCTCAAGCACTTTGTTGACTGAAGGCAAACCTCCACCGGGAAAGATGTAACGCTGAATAAAATCAACCGAATTTTTGGCCATTTCGTAACGTTGGTCAGCGATGGTAATTGCTTGCAAGAGCATCAGGCCGTCGTCTTTTAGAAGGCGCGAACAAACTTCGAAATAGGTGGGGTAGTGTTCGTAACCAACAGCTTCGATCATTTCTACCGACACCAGCTTATCGTATTGGCCTTGTAAATCTCGGTAATCGTCAAACAGCAGCGTAATTCTGTTTTGCAGGCCGAGCTCTTGCACACGCTGCCTAGCGTGCTCATATTGTTCCGCCGAAATTGTGGTTGTGGTAACACGGCAACCGTAATGCTGCGCAGCATAAATGGCCATACCGCCCCACCCTGTGCCAATCTCAAGCAAATGGTCAGTCGGCTTGAGTTCAAGCTTTTCACAGATGGTTTTGAGCTTGTATTCGGCAGCTTCTTCAAGGGTTTGAGCGTCGTTGGCAAAAATGGCCGACGAATACATTAGCTTTGAGTCTAAAAATAACGAGAAGAATTCATTGCCCAGATCGTAATGAGCGCTGATATTGCGCTTAGCTCCCTCTTTGGAGTTGCGCTTAAAATACGCAAAAACCCTAAGAATCAACTTGCTCAATCTTGACTGACCTTGATCCATTGCGTCTAGCGCATCCATGTTGCTGACAAAAACTCTGACCACATTGGTCAAGTTCGGAGTGGACCAATAACCGGACATATACGCTTCGCCAGAGCCGACAGAACCTGCAAAGGCTACATCGGCGTAGGCCGCTGGGTTATGAACATGAATATCCGCGACTAAACTGGCCTTACGGGGGTCTTCACCAAAGGTGTAACACTCGTCTTGCTCGTGAATTCTCAGGCAACCATGGTGCAGCTTCTGTAAAGTCTTCAGAACCAGCTTCTTTGCTACCTGCTCGCGGTAGGTGAAAGTTTTCGACCTATGGGCGCTAAATCCAGCGATCCCTTTGCGCGTTGACGATTCAGTCACAATGTTTCTCCTCTCCCATATCTGGGCTTGAATGGTCGTAAACCGGAACCCGCTTTAACCACAACTTAAGGGCCTGCCAATAAATCGCCGCAGGTACTTTTATACTGTTGTACGGGGTACGCCATAACATTCTATTTAGATGTGCAGCGTTCCAGTTTTTTTTCTCCAAAGTGAGAGTTGCGTCCATATGTTTCTCGCCACCCTTATGGTTTTCCATATGCACACTCAGCGTTTCACCTGGACAGCTGCTGAACCAGTGATAATCCATATCCATAGGGTTAAATGGGGAAACGTGAAACGTTTTGGGGAACCTGACATCCCTGGCTTTTTGGTTATCCCCCATGGGTACCACATAGGTATGGCGCTCATTCCAAGGGGTGTTGTTCACTTCGGCAACGATGCCTTTAAGAACGCTGTCTTGATAAACATAGTAAAGACTGACCGGATTGAAGCAAAAACCCCATAAGCGAAGATTTGCCAGTAAAAAAACCTGCGTAACACCCTCACGCTGCAGTAAAGGTGATGCTTTTTTAAGCACAACCTCTTTCAAACCTTGATCGGTCGGTGCCATGTAATCTTCACGGCGAAAGCTGCCGAGGTTCGTTTTGTTTAACGACCACAGTCGCCCCACCGAAAAAAGCTCGGGCAATTTGTCTAAATCCATAAAAAACAAATGCTGTTGGTAAGAAAACTCATGCCTGCGCGGGGTAAAGCGCCTGTGCCTTACCCACCCACTGTAAATGGCGCTTTCGGGCCTCATAAAGTCTCACCAAAATAGCTCGCGACACGCAGCGCCGATACAACCCCATCCTCATGAAAACCGTTGTGCCAATAAGCCCCGCAAAAATGGGTATGATGCTGCGCGTTAATATTCGCCCAGCGACTTTTTGCGGCAACGCTCTCTTTGGTAAAAACAGGATGAGCGTAACGATACCGGCCATGAATATACTCCTCGTCAATGCGCTCACCAGGGTTAACGGTTACACAGAAGGTTTCTGGCGAACGAATGTTCTGCAAAATGTTCATGTTGTAGGTCAGCAGGCAGGCATCATCCGCGGGCTTAGGGATGCGATAATTCCAGCTCGCCCAGGCGCTTTTTTTATCAGGCAAAAGAGAGGCATCGGTATGCAACACCACATCATTGTCTTTGTAAGGAATGCTACCAAGTACGCTTTTTTCCTGCGCTGTAGGATCACCCAGCAAAGCCAGCGCCTGATCGCTATGACAGGCGAAAACCACCTCGTCAAACTGACTCAGGGTTCCGTCCGCGTGCAGAATATCAACACCGCTATCGGTGCGAACCACCGATTTTATGGAGGCGCCCGTAATAATAGAGTCTGCGAAAGGTGCCGTTAATGGCTTTAAGTACGAATGGGACCCGCCCACGAGGGTGTACCACTGAGGCTGATCCATGACGGTAAGCAAGCCGTGGTTATGAAAAAATCGGATAAAAAAATCCAGCGGCATTTTTGCGGCGGTTTCGGTACCGGACGACCAGATTGCCGACACCATAGGCAAAAGATAAAAGTTAACGAAGCGCTTTCCAAAACCTTCTTTTGTTACAAACTCATCAAGAGTAAAGCTTGGGTCGATGTTATCGCGTTGAAACAGTTCGGTGCAGCGGCGGTTAAAGCGGACAATATCGGCCAGCATTCGCCAATGCGAAACCTTAAACACATTGCGCTTTTGTGCAAACAACCCGCCAACCGATGTTCCAGCGTATTCGTAGCCACTATTTTCACAGCTGACACCAAACCCCATCTCTGTTTTTTGTCCGGCAACATTAAGCTGCTGCATCAGCTTGATAAAATTAGGGTAAGTACGGTCGTTATAAACAATAAATCCGGTGTCGATCCAATAATCACCACTGGGCGTGGATACCGGCTTTGTTGCCGTATGACCGCCAATGCTTTGCTCTTTTTCGAAGACGGTAACTGAGTGATTGCGGCAAAGCAGATAAGCGCAGGTTAATCCGCTAACCCCGGAACCGATGATCGCTATGCTCTTTTTGTTCTCTGTCATCAGGTTCGCACCATCTTTTGCATAATTTTTACTCTAAATCCGGTAGGTAAACATTTTAAAACCCCAAGGCTCAGAGCCAGTTGCCAGGGGAACTTATACAAATACCGACGTTGTGCTACCGCTTTTAACACATGCTCGGCCGCCTGTTCAGGCTCCATGATAAATGGCATGGGAAAGTCATTTTTTGCGGTGAGCGGCGTTTTTACAAACCCCGGCTTCACAATGGATACATCGATTCCACGGTGATAAAGGTCTACTCTTAAGCTATTCAGGTAATAATCAAGCGCCGCTTTGGATGCACCATAGGCCTCGGCGCGCGATAAGGGTACCTCGGTAACCAGGCTGGATATACCGACGATATGAGGCGCATTTTCCGATGCAGCTAAAACATCAATAACGGCGTTGAGAACATTAATGGAGCCCTGTAGATTCACCTCAAACACTCTGTTGGTGAGCTCAGCATCGACCTGCCCTGGTGCCAGGTATTCACAGGTGCCCGCGTTTAAAATTACGGTGTCGATAGCTTCCAGTTGGTTTGCGACCGCATTTACGCTGGAAAGATCGGTGATGTCTGAGTCAAACGTACGCAACTGTACGCCGTAGTTCCTTTTTAGCTCACCCAGGGTGGAGGTATCTCTGGCCAAAGCATAGACATCACACCCCTGCTCTAACAGCTGTTTAACGCAAGCAAGGCCAAGCCCTTTGCTGCCACCTGTTACCAATACTCTACGACCCGCGAGGGTATGTGTGCTCATGCTGTTGTCTCGGTTTCTTTGGCTTGTGCAAATCGCTCAATAGCCTGTTTACGACTGATCTTTACATCTACCAGTGGCTTCGGATAGGAGGTTACGCCCTCCCCTGTGTGCAGAGATTTTTTATCTGTGTTGTGAAATTGAGGTAATTGTGAGCGGATAAATTCGCCCCCTGGATCGTAGCGCTCCGATTGTGTAATCGGGTTCATAATACGAAAGTATGGCGCCGCATCGGTGCCTGTGGAAGCACTCCATTGCCAGCCCCCGTTGTTCGCACAGAAATCGGCGTCAATAAGTTGCTGCATAAAATAGTGTTCGCCCCGGCGCCAATCAACACCAAGGTTTTTGCTTAAAAACATCGCCGTGATCATGCGCAGCCGATTGTGCATCCACCCCGTTGTGTTCAGCTGCACCATGGCTGCATCCACTATAGGCACACCTGTCTCACCTCGGCACCAAGCGGCGTATGTTTGTTCATCATTCAGCCATTGCACATTGTCCGTGTAATCCTGCATGGGTTTATAGCGGCTTACCTGCGGAAAAGCCGCAGCGATGTGCATGTAAAACTCTCGCCAGATAAGCTCATTGACCCACACAGATACTCCTTCAGCAGCGCTCCAGTGCTCATCGCTTGCCAGGCTTGCTGCAAGAAGGCACTGCTTGGGGCTTAAAGCGCCTACTGCTAAGTACGGAGACAAACCGGAAGTTCCTTCTACTGCCGGGAAATCGCGCAGCTTGTTATAATCGTGAATATCCTCGCGGCAAAACTCAGACAAGCGCTCCAGTGCCGCTTGTTCTCCTGGCTGCCAGAATTCACTCATATCGTCAGGGTCAAAGCTGGCAAAGCACTTTTCCAGTGCCTCGGGGTTCGCACTGAATTTTTGCCTATTTTTCGGCTGTGCCTGCGGCGCTGGGTAGACTTGCAAACTCGTTTCAGAAACCAGACGTTTCCACGCTTTACTGAAGGGGGTAAAGACCTTGTAAGTGTCTCCCTGCTGAGTGTGAAGCGCGCCAGGCGGTACTAAGCATCGATCATGATAACGCTTGAATTCGATATCAGCTTGTTCGCACGCGTGCTTAGTGGCTCTGTCCCGGTTGAGTTCATCCAACGGGTATTCGGCGTTGCAAGTCAGGCGCTCGAAGTTAAAGCGCTGGCAATAATCGATTATTGATGCGGGAATATCAGCCGCCTTGGCGACCCACAAAAATTCAAGGGCAATGCCACATTGGGCGAGCGTTTGCTGCAACTCGCGCAGGCTTTCGCGGATAAACCACAGTTTTCTCTTACCCATAGGGTGCGATTTAACATATTCGCCGCAAAGAATGTAAATACCGCTAACCCGACTTGATTTGTAATTAACACTGTCTTGTAAAGCATAGTGCAGTGCCGGATTGTCATGAATCCGTAAGTCGTTGCGAAACCACACCAATGTTTGCATCAGTGCTCCAGCCGTTTGCGTAAATGGCTAACCAAAGTCCCCAGCACGGGGATTTTCTCGTACAGCATTGCGCCTAGATCGTAATAGTCACGATGCCTATAAATTGCATCAGCAGAGTGCTGTAGATACGAAACGCCCGGTACCGAAACAGGTGCCCCCGAGTTCAGTTTCGGGTGAATAAATGTCATTACCCAAGTCAAACAGGTGTGATAAACGCCCTCTTGTTGTTGTGTTATCACTTGTTCAAACTCAAATCTACACGTCTTTAATCCCTCTGCCATAGACGTAAAATAAGCTTGTAACGATTCTCGCCCTTCGATTTGGGTGACGGGATCAATAAAAACGGTGTTCTCGTGATATAGGGCCGCAATATCATTAACAGACTCTGTATTAAAGGTTTTATAATGATCCATTAGTCGTTCGATTAAAGTTTTTTTCGCGTTCATGTGCCGAGTATCCATTGAGCGGAAGCCGAGAGGAGTTACGTGCATCGCAAAATTTCAGATCATCAAATATTGCGCAAACCAAGTTTTTCCGGGTGAGGCGACCAGAAGCTTTGACTCTGTAAGTAGGCATCATCAACCTTTAATAAATGGTGCTTCAACAGAGTCATAGGCACCACTAGGGGCACATAGCCAAGGCGATAATTTTCGATAAGATCACTTAGCTCGGCTTTCTCAGCGGCATCTAACTGGTTTTTCAGATAGCCGCGCAAGTGCATTAATGCATTGGTATTGCCCTTACGGGTAGCTTGAAATGATAAGGCGTACATAAATTCTTGAATAAAGTCGTCGCATGATTCTGCTATCGACCTGCTTTTTAAATCCGCCAGTAACCGACCAATCGCTTTGTAGCTGGGTGGGTGGTGGGCCATCACCTGGTATTTATAACGAGAGTAAAAATTAATGAGCTTTTTCGCAGTAGGGGCTGACTCGACCTGAGTGCGCCAATCGAAATAGGCATAAACCCGAGTGATAAAATTTTCCCGTAAGCCTGCATCGTTCAATCTGCCGGCCTCTTCTACCGGTAACAGAGGTAGTTTTTCCATCAATTTTTGTGCGTACAAACCTCTACCGTGCTTATCCTTCGGGTAGCCGTTATCCCCGTAGCGCTTCATATCAAAAACACCACAGCTGGGTGAATTTTGCATAAAAATATAACCACATAAATGGCTCAGCTCGGTGGCCATTTTTTCGCCATAATCGGCAAGAGCATCTGTGTGATCTACCGATGGATCATCATTTTGCTGTACCCGGGTGCCAGTATCCGTCGCAACCAAACGGATGGGTTTACGGGGGATACCCAAGCCAATAGCAACTTCAGGGCATACCGGGTGGTAGTCAAAGTATTGATTGAGCTGATCAGTCAAATAACGCGATCGCTTGTGCCCCCCATCGTAACGTACCGTTTCGCCTAATAAACATTGGCTGACACCAACCGGGATTTTCTCCAACGCCATAGCATTACACTCCATACACGATTGTCACAATTTCAGCACTACAGGCGGTTCAAGCCACTGCGTACTGTATTGTTCGATGCTAGGGAAAGTATAGATCACTGGAGGCAGACGAAAACAGCCAGCGCTAAGGCTGGCTGTTAGGCTACGCAGTTGGCAGACAACTTAATAAGACGGTAGCGGAATATCCGAAAAGAGTTCTTCAAGCTCTACTTTTGAATGGCAGGCATACGCCTGATCAATGACATCACGCGTCAGATGAGGGGCAAACTGCTGTATAAAATCATACATAAACCCCCTCAGGAAGGTACCGCGACGGAAACCAATCTTAGTAATACTGGTTTCAAACAGATGGCTGGCGTCCAGTGCCACCAGATCGCTATCTGCCTCTTCGTCGAAAGCCATGTGCGCAATGATACCAATGCCTAAGCCCAGGCGAACATAAGTTTTGATCACATCAGCATCGGCAGCGGTAAACACAACTTTGGGCGCTAACCCTTTGCTAATAAAGGCCTCATCCAACTTAGAGCGACCGGTAAAGCCAAACACATAAGTGACAATCGGATGCTTGGCAACCTCTTCTAAACTCAGTTCGTGCAGGTTAGCCAGAGGGTGATTTTTGGGCACCACAATACAACGGTTCCAGCGGTAGCAAGGCATCATCACCAAGTCGCTGAAGAGTTCGAGCGCTTCGGTGGCTATAGCAAAGTCAACCGTGCCATCTGCCGCCATTTCGGAAATTTGCATCGGTGTACCCTGATGCATGTGTAACGAAACCTCTGGGTATTGCTCAATAAAACCCTCTATTACCCTGGGCAATGCGTACCGTGCCTGGGTGTGGGTGGTCGCGATGGACAAGCTGCCTTTGCGCTCGTTACTGAACTCCTGGGCAACTTGCTTAATGCTTTCGACTTTGCGCAGAATTTCGCCAGCGGTTTTCAGAATGGCTTCGCCTGCGGGCGTTATCCGCGTCAGGTGTTTACCACTACGGGAAAAGATCTCTACACCCAGCTCATCTTCCAAGAGGCGAATCTGTTTACTGATGCCCGGCTGTGATGTGTATAAGCTCTGCGCCGTCGCGGATACATTGAGATCGTGGTGTGCCACCTCCCATATATACCGGAGTTGTTGCAGCTTCATAAGCCCTCCAAATGGCCCTTGTATTTCGTGTTATAAAAATATAGTTGATTATTCAGAGCAAGAATAGCTGAATTTCATATATCTACCAAATTTATAAAACTCTGCTTAATTTTTCTTTGCTTTAGGTTTAAATTCTGGTGAATTTGCCACCCCATGGGGTACGTGGCCGCTCGCCACATGTTCGCTGGCAGACTCAATATGAGCTTCCTGATCATCAAAAAACACATCAGCACCATAGGCTTTGAGAAAAGCACCTTTAGGCAGCCCCCCTAAAAAAAGCGATTCGTCGATACGTATTTTCCAGGCTCTGAGCGTGAGAATCACCCTTTCATGAGCGGGCGCCGAGCGTGCCGTCACCAAAGCCGTCCGTATTGGGCAGTTCTCTGCATCACCAAACTCGACCTGTAACTTATGCAAAGCATCCAGAAATGGTTTGAACGGCCCACCGGGAAGCGGGGTTTTGGCGGCGGCCTTTTCGCTTTGGGTAAACGCTGTCAGCCCCTGACGCTTGAAAATTTGTTCGGCTTCGTCGGAAAACAGCACCGCGTCCCCATCAAACGCAAACCGTAACTCATTGTCATTGTAATTGCGGGTTTTGGGCGCAACCAATGTTGCGGCTGCTATGCCATGATCAAGGGCGTCGCGCACGTCTGATGCTTCTGTCGACAAGAACAAATGGCAACCAAACGCACTGGCGTAGCGATACGGACTCTGGCCGCCACAGAATGCAGCGCGAGTTATGGCAAGCCCGTAGTGTTCGATGGAATTAAATACACGAAGCCCCGTATCAGCACTGTTGCGTGATAGGAGGATGATTTCCACCCGAGGGTCACCCTGTTCGCTGTCATTGAGGCTTAGCAGCTTTTTTACCATCGGAAACGCATCGCCGGGCTCAAGGGGCTCTTCTTCATGCTCAATTTGATACTGTGCATAAGCCTCAAGCCCCCGCTCGGTATAAACCCGATGACTGTCATCAAGGTTAAACAGCGCCCGAGAAGATATAGCAATCACCAGCTTGTCACCAAATCCACTTGCCATGCCAGCCCCTTAAAGACTCTTGGTTACAATTTCACTGCAGTCGGGGGATAAGCCCGCCGTTTCGTTAATACGCAGTAATTCTTGATACATGGCCTGCCCCCGCGACTCGGCATATCGACGCCAACGGGTCAACGGAGTCAGCAAGCGAGCTGCAATTTGCGGGTTTTTGCGATCCAACGCAATGACCTGGTCAGCGAGAAATTTATAGCCGGCCGCTGAATCCTGAGCCGTTCCGCCGTGAAAGTTAACGGGGTTAGCGTTGCTGAATACACCAATCACGGAGCGAATTTTATTTGGGTTGCTGGCATCATAGGCCGGGTGATCTAGCAATGCCTTGGTCCGCTCTAACCCTCCGGGCCTAGCATTACGTGCCTGCAAGGCCAGCCAGCTATTAATAACCAACGGCTCGTGGTGCCATTTTTGATAGAACGCCTCCAGCTGTTTTTCTGCCAGCGCTTTCACGGCCGGAGCATCACAATTCACCAAAGCTGTGAGCGCGGCCAGTTCATCGGTCATATTATTTGCCTGGTTGAGCTGCGCTAAACACGTATTGGTGTTGCTTTCGCTCGGCTTGATCATCAGGTAATCCAGCGCGGTATTGCGTATAAGCCGCGCGGCGATGTCCCGAGCCACGGGTTTGTATTCCTGTGCAGGATCAAAGGATTCAGCCAATCTCTGAAATTGACTTCGCAGCGCACTGGCAATCGCAGCCGCCACCACACGCCTTGCTTCATGGATAGCAATGGGGTCTATGACGTCTTGCTGCTCGGCAATATAGCCCTCACTTGGCAGAATCAGCATATACGCGAGCATGGCCTGATCCAGCTCTGACTCAAGAAGCAAGCTGCGGTACACCTGTAACAATCGCGCATCGGGAGTAAAGTGCTCTAACTCGTCACAGGTATAAGCGTGCAGAGCGTCATCGATCACCGCCATAGCTAATTTCTGGCAGGCTTCATAACGGTTAAAACCGTCACTGTCGTGCAAGCTGAGCTTGACTAAATCATCCCGGCTGTATTCGTACTTGAGTTTGACCGGTGCGGAAAACCCTCGCAGAAGCGATGGAACGGGCCTTTCAGGGACATTCGTAAAGACAAACGTCTGTTCCGCCTCGGTTAACTCCAGCACCATGTGAGTATTATCCGAAGGTAGATCCTCTGGTGTATTTCCCTCAAGATTCAGGGCAAGCTCACCCGCTTCACCCAGCAATCCCATGGCAACCGGGATATGAAATGGCTGCTTATCAGTGCATTCGGGGGTCGGTGGTGTGAATTGTTTTATGGTAAGTGTGTACTGACGGCTATTCTCGTCGTAATGATCTGTCACCGTCAGCTCTGGCGTACCTGCCTGGTTGTACCAATTCTGGAAGAGGCTGAAATCCCGGTCAGAAGCGTCTGCCAATGCCTGAACAAAATCCTCCGTAGTAACGGCCTGTCCATCGTGGCGCTCAAAATACAAATCGGTACCCTTGCGAAAGAGTTCTGGCCCTAATAAATTCGCCAGCATTCGCACCACTTCGCAACCTTTTTCATAAACGGTTAGCGTATAGAAATTGGATATTTCCATGTAGCTGGCTGGCCGAATCGGATGGGCCATAGGCCCTGCATCTTCCGCGAATTGATGTGTTCGCAGAAGCGTTACATCTTCAACTCGTTTTACCGTTGGTGAACCCATATCGGCGGAGAACTCGGCATCACGATAAACGGTAAAGCCCTCTTTTAAGCTTAATTGAAACCAATCGCGACAAGTGACACGATTACCCGACCAGTTGTGAAAGTATTCGTGTGCAACCACACCTTCCACGCGCTGAAAGCCCGCGTCCGTTGTGGTTTCAGGCTTGGCCAGAACGCAGGAGGTATTGAAGATATTCAGACCTTTGTTTTCCATTGCGCCCATATTGAAATCGTCAACTGCGACAATCATAAAGATGTCGAGATCATACTCACGACCGTACACCTTCTCATCCCAGCGCATGGCGCTTTTGAGTGAGTTCATGGCGTGGGCGCATTTATCCAAATCTTTTTCTTCAACAAAGATTTTCAGCTCGACATTACGCCCACTAGCGGTGACAAAAGAGTCCTCAACGACACTTAAATCCCCTGCCACCAAGGCAAATAAATAACAGGGCTTTTTGTGTGGATCATGCCACAACGCAAAATGACGACCATTCTCAAGGTCGCCACTCTCCAGTAAGTTGCCGTTTGAAAGCAGTAAGGGGCACTCTGCTTTCGAAGCGCTGATGCGCGTGGTGAAATCGCTCATGACATCGGGGCGATCCAGGTAGTAGGTAATTTTGCGAAAACCTTCGGCCTCACATTGAGTACAGTAAATGGTACGCGAACGATACAGCCCCTCTAACGAGGAGTTTTTTTCAGGCTCAATGCGAACCACCGTTTGCAGCTGGAAGCTCAGCTTCGGGTTTAGCAGCACCAAAGCCCCCGCCTCCAGACGGTATTGGGCTTTATCTAGGGGCTCGCCATCTACGGCGATGGATACCAACTCCAACTGTTCGCCAGCCAGAGCAAGCTCCCGAGGGGCATCACTGTCACGGCAAACCAAGTTAAGGGTAGAATCAACAAACGTTTCACCTTTATGAATCGCCACATCCAGGTAGGTTTTTTCAATGGTGTAGGTCGGAGGTTGATAATCCTTTAAATAGACGGTGTTTGGCTGATGCAAAGATTCAGGCATAGTCATTCCAGCTACCTCACTGCCACTTCAGTGGCGTTTCTGTATTGGGGTCATTGTCTCCAGCTTCACCGCAGTGACTGTGGGGTTTGGGCGGAATATACCCAGTGTGCTGCTCGGCCGGCAGGTTGTCGTGTTCATAGGCGATGACCGCCTGCATACACAACTCACGCTGCTCAGCAGTTAATACGCGGCCATCGGGCCATTTGCCCAGCTCTATGGCGCGCTTCATATTGGTGTAAATTTCAGGGGTCAGGCTAGATAACACTTGTTTAAAATCACTCATCACTTTATCTCAGATTTTTTAGCTACTGCGAGCTTGCCCAAAGCGAATAGCACACCGCTTAAAAGTCCGCCAAGGTGGGCGCCGTTGGCAACGCCCCCCGCCATAAAAAAGTCCACCACACCCAGCATACAAATACCAAGCCAGGCGAGCATAAAAATCAAAATACCCTTGGGTACCGCGAGCACCGGCTCGGGCTTTAACCATTGGCACACACCTATGTAACCAACCATTGCGTAGATAACACCAGACATGCCCCCGAAAAGCGTGACAGGGCCTGGCCAAAAATACTGTGCAACATTGCTGGCTATGGCGGTAACCCCGAAAAATACGAGGTAGAGCCCCAAACCCATGCTCCACTCAAGGCGTCGGCCTAACTCCCAGGTCCATAAGGCATTAAAGACAATATGGAAGATCGAAAAGTGCAAAAAGGCTGGCGTCAGTAGCCGCCAGTAGTCGGCTTGCTGCAAAGTGTCTTGCAAAGTACCCAGCACCAAACCCTGGGGGGCTGGCATAACAGGCACGAATGTCAGCTGGGCCGCCCAGGATCGCAATGGTGCAAATTCGATACACGCAAAACCAAAGATGCTCGCCAGGATTAACACAAACGTGACGGGCGAGCGGTACACACTTCGCCGCAAAGCTTCACGGGACTGATCACGGGTGTTTACACTAGCACTTTCTTGCGGGATCGCAGTAACCCGACCATCTTGCCAGGCCTCGACGAAGTCCCCCACCGGCTCCGCCAAGGTCGCCTCTGGCACCTGGAGCACCTGCCTACCCGAAAGTTCGACGATTCGGTGTGGAATACCACGCTCGCGCAGGGCTAAAGTCAGGGGGGCTAAATTTTGCTGCAGTGGAAACTGTTTAACGTTACTCCAGGACACTCAGGCTCCAGAATCAAATATCGCGGTCATTAAGTGTGGCATTCTAAGGGTCAACGTACACCCATACATAATTATCAGGGTTTACGGTTTGTTTACCATCATGCCGATACGCCGCCAAACGGCCAAAGCGCACCGCACCATAATCCAGGCAGGCAATATTACTGGCTACAGGCTCAGGAGTGCCGCTCAGCCAGTAGTGGCCTAAAAACAGTGGAGGCTCGGCGCTATCATACACCACCAAGCGCTCTAGCAGCTTGGGATCAAGCGGCAAGCTGCCAATTTCTGGAGGCAGCGGATCTGGCTGAAAAGCCAAATCGTTATAGTGTTCCGGTACAGGGGGCCAAAACCGGGCGCGAAAACGAGTGCGTCTATAGCCGTCAGCGGACAGCATGCTGGTGTTATTGGGCAAAGGTAAGTCGATTCCCGAGGTCAGTCTTTTGATTGCCTGAGCATCGTCACTTCCGGGGTCAGCCATCGCCACCCACTGGGAGGGTGAAACAGTATCACTGCCCCGCCCCTCAATGATTGCAGCATCCCAGCAGGCATGTACCACTCGCATCTGCTCATTGGCTAAATATAAAGGAAGCCGAGCCATCCAGCGTAAATAATCGGACCACTCATCGTTGTAGTTAGCAAATTGCTCCAGTGTTTCAGCCACGATTGCGGTATTGCGGGGGGTGTGTGGACGTAAATAATTTCCCGGCGCAGAGGGGTGTGCAGTGCAATAACAATAAGCGTGCACCTCATGGTTACCGAGAATCAGATAAGCGGTGCCCGCTTCAACCATTTCCCGAACTAACGCAAGTGCTTGTCGGATTCGTGGCCCCCGATCGACAATATCCCCCACAAACACGATTTTGCGGCTCGGATGACTGTATACGCCGCGGCGTTTACTGTAGCCAAGCTTTATAAGCAGCCGCTCTAGTGTGAGCGCACAACCGTGTATATCACCAATTACGTCAAGCCGAGCGGCATCATGATCGAGGTTATACTGCACCTGTAGCGTCATGATTTGTCCAACAGATGCCCTCCCCAACCGAGCTTGGAGCGGCAGCGTTCATAGAAATTATGATTTAACGGGTGGATAAGCTGTAACCGCTGGGGCTTCTTGCGAATGATGATTTGATCACCACCGCGCACAGAGTCATGGGTTTGGCCATCGCACGTCACCTGCGGTACCGCACTGTTGCCATCACCAACCAGGATTCGTACCACACTATCACCGGCAACCACCATGGGGCGACTGCTCAAGGTGTGTGGATTCATGGGGACTAACACCAATGCGTCCAGTTTCGGATGCATAATTGGGCCACCACCGCTCAGGGCGTAGGCCGTAGATCCAGTGGGGGTAGAGACAATCATGCCATCTGAACGCTGCGAGGTAACAAAGTGATCGTCCACATACAGCTCAAACTCTAACATTCGGATAAATTCGCCCGGGTGCAGCACAACATCATTGAGCGCATCGCCCGTGCAGATAATTTCACCGTTACGCTCTACACTCATATCCAGCAAAAACCGGCTTTCGCTGCTGAATTCTCCTGCCAGAACTTCCGCTACCTTTTGTTCAATATCCTCAGGCACAATATCCGTTAAGAACCCAAGTCGACCGCGGTTAACACCAAGTAGCGGTACATTGTATTGCACCAGATCCCGAGCCCCACTCAGCAAACTGCCATCACCGCCAATCACAATTGCCAGATCGCAGCCGGTGCCCAGCTTATCCATAGTCGCAATGGTGATGTTCGGGTAGCGCTTGGCGGCGTCGATAATCTCGGCGCTACGCGCTTCGATGACCACATTTAAGTGCCGCGAGGTGAGAAAATCAATCAACCTGTCGACACTGTACTTGGCTCGCTCGTTATCAAGCCTGCCTATCAGGCCGACGTTGGCAAATTGTGTCATGATTGCCCTCTTATACATTTAATAGGCAGCTATTATGCCTAACCACCACGTATACGCCAATGACCTCAAACAACGAAGCAGCTTTACGCACACTGTTACAAAATTTACGTTGCCGGGAGGTGCGTGATCTTGCCTACGCGTGTTTTGGCCCACCGATGATAACAAGCTTAAAGCACCCCTCCGTTTGCTATCAGGCCCTGTTAGACGACAAAACCAAGCAAAGGCTTCTAGCGCTTGATCACGAACCTGCTCCCCTGCTGAATTTTATCGCCCAAGTAACCAGTACCCGGCTGGGCGTTTATTTTGAAACATTGTGGCGTTTTTACTGGTTACACCTCAGCACGAAAGAGACACTTCTGGCCCATAATCTACAAGTTAATCGTGATGGAAAAACCTTGGGTGCTTACGACTTTATCGTAAAACGTGATGCCCATGTGTGGCATATCGAAGCTGCGCTGAAGTTTTACTTGGGGGTGGGTAATCACCTGCAATGTGCAGATCATTGGCTAGGGCCAAACACCAGCGATAATCTAGCGAACAAAATCAACCATTTAAGAATGCATCAACTGAACTTATCGAATACCCCCGAAGGATTGACCACATTAAAAGCAGCCGCCAGACCGGTAACCGGCACACAGTTCTTATTAAAAGGGTATTTGTTCGCTCCAAGAGCCGCAGAATGGACCCTGCCACCAGGGGTTAATCCCGAGGCGGTGCAAGGCTACTGGTATCACCTAAACCGTTTAGTCGGCAGCCTGACCAATACCTTAACGGCAAATTACTGCATAGTACCGCGTAACCATTGGCTGGCACCGATTGTTCACCACCACGCGGTACGCCCGCTGGGGTGCTCGCAGCTAATAAAGGCCCTCACCGCCCAGCTGAACCGCCAGGGAAGACCCAAAATGGTGGCTAAATTGCGTTTAGACAAAGGCGTGTGGCGAGAACAGGAGCGCTTTTTTGTGGTGCCCAATCATTGGCCAGGTACGGCCAGCCCCTCTTTTAACACGTAATTTTTTTCAGTTTCCAAATGGCGATCAAAATCCGCACGGTTAAATAGCTCGTCGCAATCGGCCAACACGGTCACATTAAAACCTTGTTCACGCAGCAAGTGTGTGGCCGCCCCACTGCGTCGACCAGTATCACAATAACAAATATAATCTACCCCCAGGCGCATTAAGCGCGACTTAATGCCCAGTAAGTGCAGTGGAATATTCACCGCACCAGGCAAATGTCCCAGCGCATACTCTTCGTCAGAGCGGACATCGACAATACTTGATCGAGTGAGATCTCGGTTCGGCATGACCGCTAATGTCGTGGAGGGCACTTGCGGGCTTCGCAACAAACGATAAAAAGCCTGTTTGGGTAAACACATTAAAACACCATCCGTCAGCATTCGAACGTTGGCGTTACGCGGTGCGTCATTAACTAAAGCGTCTTCACCAAAACAGCGCCCCGGCTCAATCACCGCCACTTGCTCAATGCCTGTGGCACCCTGACGGGTTACCTCGGCACGCCCTTCTTTGATGAAATAGCAGCGATCCCCAATTTCACCCTGTCGTACAATTACTTCATCGGCGTGTACAGACTGGGCCTGCATTTCGGTGAAAATTTCTTCGACATTCAGGGGGGGGACTTTATAAAATAAATTTGACCGCAGCACCTGCATCATCCACTGGACATCTTCGTCCATGTCACGGTCCCGAGCGATCACACTGTGTAAATAATCAGCCACCTGACTCCAGGTCAGTAGTTTATCCAGCTCATCACTGCGCAAACGTAAAATGGCACAATCAGTAGCTGCTGTTGCCTGAAAACGGCGTGGTCGATGGTGGGCCAGTGGCATTACTTCTGAGCGACCTTTCAGCAAGGCTTCACGCCCCTCACTATCTTCGAGCAAGAGGTCGCCATAGAGTAAATACAAGTGACATTCGTCAACCGACCCGCGGTTAAACAGCACCTGACCAGGGTATAAATACTCAGTCTTCGCAGTGCTTAATAACACCTGCAGGTGCTCGCTACCCATATCTTTAAGCGGCACAAAAGACTTGGTCTGTTGCAGGTCTAGTAACACGTTTTGCTCTGCCTGTTTTAACATTTGCTCCATGGTAAGCACTCAAAAACAATGAGAAAAAGATGGTTCTGGCCAATCAATTTGCGATCTGAAACCTCGACGCCCCTGTAAGCCTCCTGAATGAATGACCACGACTTGCGAGCCCGCAGGCCAGTAACCCCGAGCCGCCAAGTTATCGACCGCGTAGAGTGCTTTGAGGGTATACACAGGGTCTAATGCTATGGCGTGAGAGAGTTCAAACCTTTTCCAAAACTCAAGCAAATAAGTGGGTAGCCGCCTTGCGTACCCCCCTGCTGCAAACCCCCACAGCAAACGCCAGCGCCCTTCACACATACTCGAGCCTATAGCGCTTGAACCTGAGTTGTCTTTCAACACACTGATGCCGATGGCGGTCACCGAGGCGGGTAAAGCGCTTACGACACCTTTTAACGTGCCTCCTGTACCCACCGCCATACAGACGTAGGAGTTTTTACTCGTAGGCACAGTGGCTGCGATGGCCTGACCGAGTACGGCAGCACCTCGCTCTCCTGCGCTATTAGCTCCCCCCTCTGGAATAAAGTAATCTTCTTCCGGTAAGTCTGCAGGGCCAAATACAGCGCTCTGACGATAATTGGCTCGACTGATAAACTCCAGTTGCATACCCGCCCTGCTGGCATCAAGCAGCGTTGGGCTCAAGACTCTCGGCCTTTCGCCTCGAATAAGGCCTCGGCAAGGCAGCCCGATTTTACGCGCAGCCAGTGCCACGGCATAAATATGGTTGGACCAAGCGCCACCGGCAGTGGTCAACCGCTTTGCCCCGAGTTGTTTGGCGTTTAAAAGGTTATAAAAGAGCTTATAAAACTTATTGCCACTGCAGTAAGGGTCGATTAAATCGTCCCTACGCAATACTACTTTGACCCCGGCCTTTGCACAGTTAGGCAGGACTAGTGGGTCATAGCTTACCTGCAATGCACGCTGCAGCAGCTCAGTCTCTGGCTCGTACTTACCCATTAACTCTGTCCTGCAATGATCGTCGGGTTAGACTCCCGGTGCACATCACAGCGGTTACTTTCCCCGTCGTGAAAATCGGCAGGTGCCATGACTCTTGTTACACCTGTGCCACACTCTTCCCCGTCAATGTTAACGGCGGTGCAGTAAGGGGAATGATAGTGATCCAGCCACTGCCTGTAAGACTGCAAGCTCAAACCACTTTTCTGAGCTGCAAACGATTGTGGGTCCGCCATATAACCCGGCACCTCTTCAGCGCTGAGCGTCAATTGACCACACCCTGGCGCAAATACAACAAAGCTGACTCCCGCTTTCTTCATTGGTGCGAGTAACTGCGCCGCACCATGATTCAATAACGAATCGTGTTCTCGCTGTAAGGCGGCGAGCTCATCACGTAATGCTTCTTCCTGTTGCTGGCGATAAAAAAGCTCCATTTCACGCATATCCAGCAGTTGTTGCATATGCTCTTGAGATTGCTCAAGCTTGGCTTGTAACTGCTCCGCGAATCCGGCCTCTAAGGCTTCGATTTCAGCGCCACCGTCATGTTGTAGCGACTTGAGCTTGTGCTCATAATACTCACGTAAACCTTCTATCTTTCCATCCTTTAGTGCCAGCTCGTGCTCGAGTTCATGAATTCGCCCATCAAGATGCTTTACTGCCTCCTCAGCCTGATCAATTCTTTGCTGATAACCATCAAGACGGACTTGATGTTCTCTTTTAAGGCCATCCAGTTTAAGGGCCATGCGGCTTTTCAAGGTGTTGATACGCAGGCGCTGCTCCCGCAAGGTGTGGGCCAGCCGGGTACGCATTGTACGCGCGTATTCTCGCTCAAGAGTCTCGCGTAGCTGCTGATCAACAAGCCCATGCTCCGGCTCCACAGGTTTGTCAGCCTTAGGAAAAACCAACCCCAAGCGGTTAGCCGCCACCGCTTTTTTCATTAATACAAAACTGTTCCGCCCAGGCTCCATCATCGGGTCCCAGAGCTTACTCTTTTGCCAACTAATAGGACATTGACTGTAACATGCCAGCGCAATAGGCCCCGCACCAAGATCCGGGCCTCGTGCGGCGTTATCGGCCAAAGCCTGCAAGGGAACATTCCACCGCTTGGCGATCATGCCACCGGCCTCAAAGTCAGCAACAAAGAATACACATGCAGTTATTCGTAATGCTGAATTAATACGCAGGTATACAGCTGGCACTTGCTTCTCAGCGAACTCGGGAATGGGTACAAAGCCATCCATAATGGCCTCAAACTCGGGATACTGAAGCTCCCGATCTATTTTACCCTCGTCAAAGACAATAATTGCCTCAACAGTGACATCCTGGCTGGACATGGCCGCCCCTTGCGCTTTTAATGATTCTATGAGTAATTAGCGAACAAAAAGTATAAGGATATGGCGTCGATAAATCAGCAACTTGCTTGATAGAGGGGGGCTGTCGATAAAATTGTGGGATTCAGTTCAGATTTTAGGGGTGGGTTATATAACGCAAGGAACTACACTTCCGCGTAGTCCTCGCCGGTTTCATCATCCATGTCATCAAATGTCACATCCAACAGCTCTTCTAAATAATCTTGCATTAGTCTCTCCTGGTCATATTTCATTAGCTTCAGCGTTGTCTTGAACGCAAGCCCAGAATTTCATAGCAATATGACAGTATTGTGATAACTAGGCTCGGAGCGGCCTAATTTTACTCAATTGGCCATGAATGCAAAAAATGAAAGAAGCAAAAACCGGGGCCTAACCCGAGAAAGTGGACAGCTGCAGGACGTGTTTCAGTACCTGTAGTGTCATTCCAACTCAGCCACCTGGGAACAGGGAGTATCGACACGCGTCTATGTGCAGACAAGACATATTATTATCTATCGATCATATTCCAGCCATAAAAAAGGCGAGGTAGAAACCTCGCCTTTTTTGTCGTCAATTCAGCTTGGCTGAATAACTGACCCCAACACTTACAAAACAACGATGTTCTCAGCCTGAGGGCCTTTTTGACCTTGAGTCACAGTAAATTCAACTTTTTGACCTTCGGCCAGGGTTTTGAAACCAGAGCCAACAATCGCGCTGAAGTGAGCGAAAACGTCTGGACCAGACTCCTGCTCAATAAAACCAAAACCTTTAGCTTCGTTAAACCACTTAACAGTGCCAGTTACAGTAGACATAGTCTATTCCTTTACAATCAATGAGTAAGCCTAATGAGGCGATTGGTGCTAAAAGTGTTGCTATTACTTATGACTGAAAGACCAGAACTGTAGAAACTACTGTTACTAAGGTTGGGCATAAATATAGGACATACTTTCAAGCGTATCTGAGTATATACCCCTAACAACCCAAGTCAACAGACCCCAAAGAGAAATTTTGAGCACTTTTTATCGCTTTACCAAGGTCAGTGCAATGCCGCTCAAAATAATCAAACTCGCCACAATAAACTGCACGCTGAGCGCCTCATCAAGCCACACGATTCCCCCCAGCGCAGCCCATACAGGGACGCTGAGCTGCACGGCTGCGGCCTGAGTAACGCTGAGGCTCGGCAAGACCAAATACCATAACGCGTAGCCAATAGCTGAAGCGCCTGCACCGGACAGCACAGCCAATAAAACTCCGTATCCACTCCATTGATGGTCAAACAATACAAAAGGCAATAAAACCAAACACATGAGACCAGCGCGATAAAAGCTATGGGCGGTCAACTGAAGTGGGGCTTGCCCTGCCCGTCCTATCAAGGTGAACACTGCCCAGGCAAGCCCAGCGCCAGCCATTAACGCAAAGCCTCCAAAGGAGGGACGAGAAGCACCCGGTAACAACAAACCAACAAGCCCACTAAACGCCAGCGCAGCACCGGCTAATTCACGGTAGGATAATCGCCCCCCTCTGAAAACGGCATACCCCAGCAATGTTAATTGCACAGCCGCGAACAGAATAAGGGCTCCCTCTGCAGTGCCCAGGTTGACGTAAGCCAAGGAAAACAATAACGCATAGACAAACAACGCCATAGCCGCTCGCCAACTCTGCTGCGATGTAGGAATCTTGGTGCTTGAGCCTGCGCTATTGAAAGTCACCAGCAGATAGAGCATCACTGCGCCACTGCACAGTCGTATCAGGGTAAAGCTATTGGCATCTACAGCGCCGGAAGCTAAGGCCAAACGACAAAGCAATGAGTTGCCAGCAAACGCCAACATCGCCAGCGCAACCAGCCCCACCCGGGACACTTGAGAAAATTGAGTATTCAATTGAGGATTTACCAACTATCGAAGATATTGTTCAACATCTACCCGATCGATTTGCGACGCGGGCAGAAACTGTTGAGCGTACTGTAAATACACGCCGCTTTCCAACAACAAATGAAATACATCTTTATCGACGTGCCCCCTATCAACCATTTTTGACAGAATTGAAATCGCTTCGCTAAGAGTTTTAGCTTTTTTATAAGGACGGTCACGAGCTGTGAGCGCTTCAAAAATATCTGCCACCATCAGCAAACGCTCAGGAATGGATAAATCTTTTGCACTTAGCCCCCGCGGGTAACCACCACCGTCCATCGACTCATGATGCGTAGAGGCATAGCGAGGCACGTTTTTCAGCTCAGGGGGAAACGGTAAACCATCGAGCATTTTAATAGTGGCAATTACATGCTCGTTGATTTTAAAACGATCTTCTGCGGTGAGCGTCCCATAGCGAATACTGAGGTTATATATTTCACCGCGATTGTACAGCTGCTCGGGTGGCGTCATGGTAATCCCTAGGTGAGGAGGATATCTTGGAAGCCGTTCTCGCGGGATAATATGCTCAGGCTTATCCGCCAACAACGGCTCAATGACCGGCAACAGTTGCTCCTCCATACTCTGCCGCCTCTCCTCTACCGGAGATAACCCCAAGCGGTTATCGAAATAACGCAACCAGGTTACCTGGCTCAATTCAGTCAGTTTCCCACTCATATCAGCATCAGATGTCTCCCTACCCTGATTAACCGAGGCAATATAAGCAAAATCTTGTTGCAACTTGTGTTTTTTTCTTTGCAACGCCTGAGCCAGCTCATTATGAGAATCTGGGTGTAAGCGGAGTTTCTCCAGGTACTCGATATGAGCATCTCGCCAAAGCACTTCAAACCTCATCCGTATTTCGTGTATACGATTGTAGATGCTCTCCAGCTTAGTCCCTTTATCAACAATGTGCTCCGGTGTGGTTATTTTGCCACAGTCATGCAGCCAAGCCGCTATGCGAAACTCCCTCCATTGATTTTCATTAAAGCTGAATTTAGAAAAAGGAGGGCTGTTAGAGTCTTGTGCGGCTTTGGCGAGCATTAACCCAATTTCTGGAACTCGCTCACAGTGCTCACCGGTATATGGTGACTTTTCATCAATAGCATTAGCAATGATCTGAATAAACGAATCCAACAACTCTTGCTGTCGCTGCTCGTGGGCATCAATAGATTCAGCCATTGAATTAAACGTTTTAGACAATGCTTGAAGCTCTTTAATGGGGGTGGCCGAAGGTATAAGCTTATAACCTTTACGGGCTTTTATTCGCTCACTACTTTCTTTCAACGCCTGTATCGGCCTAACCAATGGCGAAGAACACCACCACGCGAGAGGCAACAACAATAACAAAGCAAAAGAAGTAAACAGAAGCGATGTTCGCAGTTGCTGACGACTCTCCCCCAACACTTGTTCTTCTGGTAGTAACACACCTAAATAACCACCCATTTCGCGCTGGGGAAACAAGTTTTCAACGTATATAAACTTATTTACACCATTAATAGGCACTTTTTGCAGCTGACCTTGAAGACTTTCGTCTTGAGCGGCCTTTAACAGCTCATAATAAGGAACCACATCCGATTCACGCCCCAAGGGCTTGCCCAACCACTTTTGCTCTAACAATTCCCAATCCTGAGGTTCAATATTTTCCAGCGCTAAGTTGAGCAATGGAATTAAGTCTTTATACTCTGGGCGAACCTGGATATGAAGCGTGCTATATAGAACGTCAGGGTCCGGGTAGAAAGGCTTTCCAACAAAAACATCATGAATAAAGTAATCTTGAACGGCTGACGCCAAAACAACCGAAAAATCAATGGTTGCATCCGCCATTCCATTGGCTACTGCCATTAAGGATGCCAGGGGCGTCTCAGTCTCGACCACCTTAATACCGGGCACCACCTGCTGCAGTTTTTGAGTTGAACTCCAATCGGAGACAACAGCAACCGTCTTCCCTTCTAGACCCTGTAAATGATTGATGGGAGGGCTACCTTGAGCGACAGCCACACTGAAAGGCAGACTTAATATCGGCTGGGTAATCGGCCCATGCTTTACGGTGTCTTTACTGTTAGGAACAGCTTGTAATACATCAATCTCTGCTGCCTTAAAGTTTGCGAGAAACTCCGGCCAGGCATACCCATTAATATGCTCAAACTTCAAATCAAGACTGGTTGACAGAATGTTCATCACGTCAACCATATACCCTCTGGGGCTCCCAGAAACTGCGAAATCCAAAGGAGGCCAATCAGTATCATTTGACACACGAACAGTGCCAAGCTCTTTAATATAGCTACGCTGAGCATGGTTCAAATCAAGGGGCTGAGTAACATATTCAGCCTCCCCAACTCCCCGGATCTGATTACTTGCAATCAAAAGTCCGGAACTGTTGAACAAGTAAATCTTTTCCTTATCGCTGACCTTGTGATGAAGAAGATCTTCGGAGAAAGACTGCAAGGTTACATCTAAAGACAATACTGCTTTACTCTGTGGCAGGCGAATTGAAAAAGATTTTCCGGTTAACTGATTAAACTGAAACAAATAGGGGGGAGAAGAAACCACCTCGTCTTTTTTTGCTCGCCGGTACCAGGGCCTTTGCGTGGAGTCGTAACGACTTGGTTCCGTATAAACATGCCGAAGCCTAAAAGCTGCATCATAGTAATAAAGCGTCCTAACTCGGCCAGAGTCTGTTTCTGACACCGTATTTACCACCCACCGATCTTCAGGTAATGCGCTTAATCGCTGACGAACCCCGTGGCTGCTCTGTAAATTAATTACCCCATAAAAATCGCCATTATCAAACCCCAAATACACGCTGTAAAACACGGGATTATTAAGCATCAACTCTGCAAACACTTCACGAGTTGCGCTGCCCTCACTAACAGAATTGCCGAGCAATGGGTATTTGGATAAGACGCGAGCAATTTGAACCCCTCGAGATTCAATGGACTTAATATAAGTACCAATGCTGTCAGCGGATCGCTGGTAACGTTTTATAGCTGCATCCCGAGCCATTTGACGGCAAAAGTTGTGTTGTAAAGAGATAGACACGACGGCAGTAAACACCATCGTCAACACCACCAGCACCACCGTGATAGTACGAATGGAAATTTGAGGGTTTAAACCCCGGGGGAAGGTCTTCAAGGCCAACTCCGTCTGCCCAACTTTTGACCACTATATTACGCATTGTTTCGCTTTTACAGCAATGCCCGCTTTCTTTCAAATAAAGAGTCAGGGGCGTAAAACGCCCCTGACACTACAGTGAAAGCTCTCGATTGCTTGCCTTAATAAATTCCTTCTTTAGCTCTTCGTAAGTATGGGCGGCAGGAAACTGAGGGAATTCGTCTATTACGTTCTGAGGCGCATGAAACAAGATGCCCGCATCAGCCTCACCCAGCATGGTGGTATCGTTATAAGAATCACCGGCAGCGATAATACGATAATAGAGGGTCTTCAGGGCCAGAACAGACTGACGTTTTGGGTCTTTCTGGCGTAGGTGGTAATTAATAACTCTCCCGCTGGCATCGGTCTCAAGGCGGTGACAAAGTAACGTGGGGAAGCCCAGCTGACGCATCAAGGGCTGGGAGAACTCGTAAAAGGTATCCGATAGAATAATCACTTGAAAGCGCTCCCGCAGCCAGTCAACAAACTCCACTGCGCCCTCAAGGGGCTTAAGGGTGGCAATCACCTCCTGAATTTCATTCAACCCCAGGTTATTCTCTTCAAGAATTTTAAGCCGCTGACGCATCAGTACATCGTAGTCAGGAATATCCCTGGTCGTTGCCTTTAAGGCTTCGATGCCGGTCTTTTCGGCAAATTTAATCCAAATTTCAGGCACTAATACGCCTTCTAAGTCTAAACAAGCGAGTTCCACAGCTATCTCCCCTATCCTAAGCGGTATAAAAGTTGGCGAATCTACCTTGCCAAGCGCCGAAAAGCAATCCAGATAACCCAGGGGCACCCTCAGCTCGGGATAATAGACAGTTATAAGATAATACCCCCAAGGTATTGGGCAGACACGCCTCGCTTTGCTATGCTTCGCGCAAAATTAGATCTTGGCATCAGCCAGAACCACCGTGATTCAGGAACCACAAACCATGACCGAGGTTATCAACACTGTTGATATAGAGCAGGAACTGGCCAAGCAAAGTCCCCATCGGATAATGCGCTACGCTCTGGAAAACTACCAAAATATAGCTATTTCATTCAGCGGAGCTGAAGATGTTGCACTCATAGACATGGCCAGCCGTATTCGCCCGGATGTGTCAGTATTTTGCCTAGACACCGGGCGCCTGCACAGCGAAACCTATCAGTTCATCGAGCAAGTGCGTAAGCACTATGGAATCCAGATAGATATACTATCTCCTGATGGCGAAGAAGTACGCCAGCTTGTCAGTAAAAAAGGTCTTTTCAGTTTTTACGAGGACACCCATAAAGAATGCTGCGGCATTCGTAAAATCAACCCGTTGCGCAAGAAGTTGCTGGAGGTTGATGCCTGGATTACCGGCCAGCGTAAAGATCAAAGCCCTGGCACCCGCGCAGACATCCCCGTCATCCAGGACGACCTGGCATTTGCCCGCGCCGGTGAGACACTGACCAAATTTAACCCTCTCGCCAACTGGAGTTCAGAGGAAGTCTGGGCCTATATCCGGGCCTACGAGGTTCCTTACAACCCCCTGCACGATCGTGGTTTTGTTTCCATCGGCTGCGAGCCCTGCACCAAACCAATTGGCCCTGGCCAACATGAACGCGAAGGGCGCTGGTGGTGGGAAGAAGCGACGAAAAAAGAGTGCGGCCTCCACGCCAGTAATATCAGCTAAGCGGCAACACCCATCTAACGATGAGCGGTACAGGCGATGAAAATAACTCTGGTAAAAAAAATACTGCGTGACGGCTCTGCATGCCGAAAATGTCTGGATGTACAAAATAAACTAGAGCAAGCAGGCCACTTGGCCCGTATCGACGAAATCGTTGAAGCCCGTGAAGACGACATTGACAGCCCGGGCATGCAACTTGCCAAACAGTACGGCGTGGACCGGGCACCATTTTTTATGGTCGAGGAAGATGGAAAGCCGATTAAAATTTACACGGTCTATATGAAGTTCTTACTTGAAGTCTTAGAGGCTTAACCCAGGACAAGTGACTCCAGTCCCACCGAGACCGCAATAACCCCCAGGGTTTTTAGCCAGATATTGCTGATGATACGTCTCAGCGTAATAAAACGCTGGTGCAGGCTGAATCTCGGTGGTGATATCGCCATACCCCCGGGCTCGAAGTTCCGCCTGGTAAAGGTCTCGGCTTGCCTGGGCGCGGCTTAATTGAGCCTCACTGCTCAAGTACAGCCCCGAGCGGTATTGAGTGCCCCGATCGTTACCTTGCCGCATACCTTGAGTAGGATCATGAGCCTGCCAAAATACTTGCAGGAGTCGGTCGAATGAGGTGTCTGCAGGGTTATACACCACTAAAACAACTTCATTATGACCCGTCAACCCACTACACACCTCTTCGTAAGTTGGGTTGGGTGTATGGCCTGCGGCATACCCGACAGCAGTCGTAAATACGCCCGGCTCTTGCCAGAAGCAGCGCTCCGCCCCCCAAAAGCACCCCAAACCGGCTAAAAACCACTCGGTATGCTCTGGAAAAGGAGGCTTGATTACTTCCCCTGATACCCAGTGAGTATTTTCCACCTGAAGGGGTTCTGGCCTGCCCGGCAATGCCTGCTCTTCAGTTGGCATTTTGGATTTATCTTGTCCTGAAAACATACACCCCACTCCTGTTCAAGCCATCGCCGTTAGCGACTTAACGAGTTTTAACCAGGACTCTGCCCTGCCCCTGACCTTTTAACATCGCACTTAAATAATCAGGAACTTGAGCAAGAGAAATTTCACGCACCATCGCATCTTTGACCTTCTGGGTTAAAGGTACCTCTGCCAGCTGCTGCCAAAGTCTATGTTTATAGCTTAGTGGCTGCTCCGCGGAATCCACGCCCAGTAGCGAGACACCGCGCAGAATAAAGGGGTAAACATTAGCCGTTAAGTCGGCTGACAGCGCTAATCCACAGCTGACAATAGCCCCTTCGTGATCCGTCGCTTTTAACAGGTTTACTAAAGCGTCACCCCCTAAGGTGTCGAACCCCAAGCGCCAAGAAGGTTTTAGCAGTGCTTTTTTCTGTGGCTCTAACCACTCTGAACTGGGCATACACTCACTGGCACCCAACTCTCGCAACCTGGGGTATAACTGCGCCTTGCCACTTAAAGCAATGACTTTGCAGCCTGAGTAACTCGCCAGAATAATGGCGAGGTTGCCAACGGCGCCTGATGCACCTGTGATCACAAACGTTTCGCCGTCTATCTCTGCTCGCTGTAGCCGTTTGATTTTATCTAACCCTTGCGCAACCGTTAGCCCAGGAGTGCCATAAATCATAGCGTCAGCCAAACTCAATGATTCAGGGCACTCACACACCCATTCCACGGGTGCGCGGCATACCTGCGTTAAACCTCCGGGGGTATTCATCCCAAAATCGTAGCCGCTAACCAACACCCTCTGCCCCGCCTTGAACGTTCCTGAGGGATCATCACGAACGATACCCGCGGCATCGATGCCTGGCGTGTGAGGAAAGTTGCGGCTCACACCAGGGTTTGCAGCGCTACTTAATGCGTCTTTAAAGTTTAGCCCTGAGTAGTACACATCGATCAAAACGCCACGATCACCTAAGGTAGATTCAGCAACATTTTCAAGCACGCAGCTAACTTGGCCGTTTTTACTGCGATGCACACGAACAGAGCTGAAATCAGACATAATATCTCCTAAAACCAGCGAGTGGATTGTAACCGTGACAGCCAGCGCAAGGTCAATTTATCAAAACTGGCCTCGGCTGCAAGACCTAACTTTTCTGGCAATGTTTTCTTTTGTGCGTACTCAACTTCGAATATATCTGCATCAGGGTGCTGAGAGTAAAGATAGCTGTCACTGGTGACAATTTCATCGATCAGCTGAATGTCCAACGCGCGGCGACCGTACCACACTTCCCCGGTAGCCACTTGTTCAATGGCAACAACGGGCCGATGCTCCGAAACAAACTCTTTAAAAAGTACGTGGGTTTTTTCAATATCGTCGGTGAACTTCTCTCGCCCCTTGTCCGTATTCTCGCCAAACATGGTTACCGTTCGCTTGTACTCACCGGCGGTAAACATTTCGAAGTCGATATCGTTCTTTTTGAGTAAGCGATGAAAATTAGGAAGTTGAGCCACCACCCCGATTGAACCTAGAATTGCAAAAGGTGCAGCAATGATTTTATCCGCTACGCATGCCATCATATAGCCACCACTGGCAGCCACCTTATCGACACTGACCGTTAAAGGAATACCTCGCTCTTTAAAACGCATAAGTTGACTAGCCGCCAACCCGTAGCTGTGCACCATGCCGCCGCCGCTTTCAAGCCGTACAACCACTTCGTCCTTACTCTCGGCCACGCCAAGGACCGCTGTTATCTCCTCACGCAGGCTATCTCCAGCCGATGCTTTAATATCGCCATCAAAATTAAGCACATAAATGCGTTTACGTCGCTTTAGGGTATGATCAGCTTTTTCCGGCGGCTTTTTATGCCGCTTTTTTTCTGCTTTGCTGTTCTTTTTTTTAAGCTTAAGCTCTAACTTTCTCGCAGCTGAATCCAGCACCTCACCTTTGATAGTATCGGTAAATTGTTCAAACTTTTCGTTAAGCTTTGTTACTTCAATATGACCTTCATTGCTATTACCCTTTTGTTTATTACTGGCAATTAAGGCTAAAACCACTGCAACAACCACTAAAACGGTAATGGCTTTAGCCAAAAACAAGCCATATTCACTGATAAATTCCAAACAATTTCTCCTAACTTTTTATCGGTTTAGTGCCAGCCGCTCACTGCTGAGCGCGCCTGATCGTTTACCGGGCGAGCCACAAGCCCAGCCGCTGATAAGCTTATTTCAAATACGGCCTCATCCGCCATCGGCAGATATGTCGCACTGCCGTATACCGCATCAACGATCGGCAAACGCTCTTTTGCCTCACGCAGCCATGCCCAGACATCAACTCCTACAGGGCTCTCATTGAATGCATAGACAGTCCGGTCTTCCTCACGCTCTTTTTCTAACGAGTAGTAGCGGCCGGATAAGCGATCCAGTCGATACCCTGGCTTTATACCAACGTTGGATAACGCACCCGTCCACTTAATAATCCGAGCGTCTAACTGCCATTGATCTCCTTTGATTTTGTAACGATGTTCGACACCTTCCGCATCGACCACCAACACCTCAAAGACCTGGTCCGCTTTTTTATCAAAACTTAGAGTGGCAACGGTTTGCTCCGTTTGTATCTGCCGATAACTGAAAATATCCAGGGCAATAAACACAAAAACGACCGCTAAGGCCAACATGCCTAAGCCAAACATGCCTCTCAGCCATCCAAGTATCCAACTGTCTTTCCATAACAGTTTTGCGGCTGAATAGGCCACCATCAGAGCAAGCAATGCAGCCACCGCTGCTATCGCACTATACACCACTGTATTCTTCCCCCTGTGACTTACAACGCTCTAAAAATCCATCAATCAAACGCCGCGCAATAGTACCGGAAGGCGGTATCTCCGGCAGATTTGTTGACTCAAACCAGTTAGCATCTACAATCTCTTCTTCCTGTAAGCTAATTTCACCATCCGCGTAGTCAGCGTAAAAGCCAAGCATTAACTGCCCTGGAAAAGGCCAGCTTTGGCTGCTGTGAAAAGTGAGATTATTTACTTCAATACCCACTTCTTCACGAACTTCACGTATAACCGCCTGCTCGGCAGACTCTCCGGCCTCTATAAATCCCGCCAGTGTCGTGTAAACAGCGGTATGAGAGCGTTTATGCCTAGCCAACAGGCAGGATTTTTCTTTCTTTATTAAAACGATAATACAAGGTGAGACTCGTGGATAATAATTGCTGTCGCAGGCATTGCAACGCAACACCATCTCTTTGCGCTTCAGGTCTTCTGCATGAGGCAACCCTAAAGCTGTACCACAGCAACTGCAAAAACGATGGGAGTAAAACCAATGACTTAACTGTACGGCTTGACTTGCGGATAAAATTTGCTGTTCGTTAAACTCAAACAAACACTCGCGTAAAGACACCCATTGAACATCACTATTTACCAAGTCGTCTTTTAATAGTAGTGCATAGTCGTTAGAGTCTGAGGCCGTCAACGGTAAGTATATACCCTCTCTCAAGCTCTCTACTTCGTGTATGGGGTTTCCTGAACTGTCCACACCAATAGAGCCATTTTTCACCAGCCACAGCTTAGAGAAGTTGGGTTGCATAGCGGGCACTCAAGTATCGACAGGATAGCCAAGTGCCGCCAAACTGTCTTCTGCCACTTGCAAAACACTGGTATCGGCGTCTTTACCGGATTTGATTGAATCGAGATAGTACTCCAGGCTAATAACTGCATCGGCAAACGTTTCCAGCAAATGCTGAACGGCCGCGAGTTCCTCTCCCCCTAGTAGCGCTTCATTAACAAATCGCTCACAGGCAGCGACAACCTGGGCAGCTCGGGGTAAATTAAGCACGGACATCCCACCACGAACACTGGTTAATGTGGAGGCGACGTTTTTAATATGGCCAACATCATAATTAGATTCAGCGTAAGAGTTTAATCCGCGCTTAATTAATGCCAGGCCCGCCTCAGCCTCTTCAATGACCAGTGTTTCAGCCTCCATAATCTGGCTGTTAGAAAGCGCTTCTTCGCGGGACAAGGCGTTCAACCGCGCAAGCTTTTCCTCTGACAAGCTCATTTTTGACAAACCGGCCACCGTACTCTCGATATAAAGCAGAGTATCGGCTACTTTCAGTAGCTCATCCGCCTGGGCCTCGTTGCTGCCATCTTGCCAGCTACTGATTCGGGCAATTTCCTCTTTCAGAGAGTTTGCGGGCGCCACAAGACCGACGACCGACAAGGTATCGGCCACTCTCTTTAGGGTATCCACAAGCTCTGGGCTATCAATTAATAGCTCTACACCACCCTGAGCGGCCCTTTCGAGAATATTTTTTGTAGTTCGTAACTCATCTTGTAATACGGCACTCATGGAACTAACGGTAGTCGCGCTCGGCCCTTTTAAATGCTCCTGCTCTTTGGCAAGCCCACTTTCCGTGTACCCAAGCTCTGGAGCATCAAATGCTTTGCGTATACGACGATTTCTCTCACTATCTTGATGAGCTAAAACCGTCAGATAAATCAGCTCTTTCAACAAAGGTTCATTGGGAGCACGCTTGAGAACGGCTTCGCCTTCGAACTGCAGTCTTTTAATGTCTCTGTCAATAGCGCCAAAAAGCATTTTCCGAGCATTTGTTAGCTCAAGCTGGTTTTTGCTTAAAAGAGTTAAAAACTCAGCCCCAACCCACCAGAGATTGGCCACGGGGTGATTTCCACACACTTTATCCAGGCGTTCTAATGCCCGGGACATCATGCCGAGGGAGGGAGTAACCTGCTGCCCTTGTAATACGTTAAGCATCGCCACTTGGTACATGTGGCGAAGCCTGCGCACGACCTGACGAAACTCTTCCGGAAGGTTTAATTCGGGCTTAGATTCTCTTTGCGGGTCAGTGACATTAACGGGGTAATAGTAACTTTGTGGCACAGGGGGTGCCTTACGCACCCGACGTAACTCATTGATATAAGGAATGAGCAATACAGCCATACTGCGCCCTACTTGGGTGCAGTACTCAAGGTAACGCGGCAAAATAAAAAAGACTGAGGTGAGGCGATCCAGCTTTGCTACCGTTTTTGGGTCCTCACCCAGCGGGATATCCGTAATATGCTCAACAAGCTCTTGCGCCAGTAAATCGACGCCTCGCAGCTGTAACAAACTGAGTGTTCCACGTATCTGCTTGATATCGTCTATACACAGCTGTAATAACTCGCCATTTTCCAAGTCAGCCACAAATTGTTCTAAACGCGAGGCTGCCGACTCTATTGTTGCCAAGAGTTCATCATGTACAAGCTTTAAAGAGGAAGCATTAAAATTCTCTGCGGTATCCTGGTTCACTATTATCGTCCTAAAGTTACCTTTGGTGCCGCTCAAAAAACGCTCATCACATTAAACTTTTACGTTTAGCAGCAACAGGTTAATCGTAAATAGTAGAAACTACCTTAAAACATGACAGACCGCTAGAGCGAGTACTTGGCAATAGCTAAAGATGTCGCATTTCACCGCCAAAGGCAGTTTCCACCACTGGCCTTATCAATATCCGCCAACTTTTTTTGATGACACTCAAGCTCGTGGTCAGTGGCTCGTAGTACCGGTAGAGGCGCCCTTTCAGGGCTTAAACGACGAATCTCTCCTGCCCCATCACTGCCCTCATCGCCACTATTACCACTACTGCCCAGCGAGAGCGCGGTTTGCCCCCCCGTCATCAGCAGATAGACATCAGCTAGAATTTCCGCATCAAGCAACGCTCCATGCAAATCACGCTGGGAGTTATCGACGCCATAACGCTTGCACAGTGCATCCAGGTTGTTTTTTTGCCCTGGATGCTTACCTCGCGCCAAGACCAAAGAGTCAACAATAGAGTTACTAAGTGCAATGGTCTGATGCGCAGGATTGAGCTGACGCAACTCATGATCAATAAAGCCCACATCGAACGGGGCGTTGTGAATCACAAGCTCCCCACCCTCAATAAAGGCGAGAAACTCATCACGAATTTGAGAGAACACGGGCTTATCAGCCAGCATTTCATTGGTAATACCGTGAACTTCTATTGCCCCAGCATCCACTTCTCGCTGCGGATTAATGTACTGATGGTAATGATTTCCCGTTAACTTACGGTTGATCACCTCGACACAACCGATCTCAATAATCTTATGCCCCGATGCAGGGTCCAGGCCTGTAGTCTCTGTATCCAAAACAATTTGACGGTGGCCCTTCACATCTATACTCATGCTATAACCCCTTTAAAGAATCAATACCACGATTCGCTAGCTGGTCAGCGCGCTCGTTTTCCGTGTGACCGCTGTGCCCTTTTACCCAGCGCCAATCTACCTCATGACGCTGGCACTGCTCATCCAATAAACGCCAAAGGTCGTCATTTTTCACGGGCTTTTTAGCAGAGGTACGCCACCCATTGCGTTTCCAGCCGGACAGCCATTCGGTTATACCTTTACGTACGTACTGAGAGTCAGTTGTTAACACGACATTGCAGGCCTCATTCAGAGCCTTTAATCCCTGAATAGCCGCCATTAACTCCATTCGGTTATTGGTTGTATTAGCCTCTCCACCAAACAGCTCTTTTTCTTTTTCGTTGTATCGCAATAATGCCCCCCAGCCACCAGGCCCCGGGTTACCCCGGCAGGCACCATCTGTAAAAATCTCAATGTTCTTCACTAATAATTACTCGCTTCATTCTCTCTTAGGGCTTTGAGCTTTCAATGCAAGGTTACCAACCTCTAACTGAACAGCCATCTCGGCTTGCTTTACGTTGAGCTGCCCCCAAAGCCCTGATTTCAATCGTCGACCAGTCAGGTTTGATGGCCAAAACACCCGGTACATCTTTACGCACACAGGCCATATAGTAACTCCCCCAGGGTAACTTCAGGCGATCACAGCTGCGCTCGAACATGTCTGCAGTCGCGGCACCCGGCCAAAAACCGCCATAACGCACCTCGACCAGGCTCAAGCCCAGCACAGCAAACCAGTCTAACAAACGCCCTAAGCGGATATGATGGTGATGCCACAAAGGGTTATTGCTGCTGAAACGCCGAGAGAAACGCCATACTCCCTGCAGACTCCACGGGTTAAACCCACAGACAATAATATGCCCCCGAGGGATTGTCGCCCGCGCGGCTTCCGCTAACAATTGCTGGGGCGTAGCGCTGTAATCCAAAGAGTGATGCAGTAAGACCACATCCACCGATTCTGACGCTAACGGCAACAGACTAAAATCGCCTCGAGCCCCCTCCCAACTATTTCCATCGGCAATAGGGCTAATCGCAAATTTATGGGGAATACGACTGGCTGAGGTTAGGTTTAGACCACGGCAAACGCTGATCTGACACAAATGATACCCGAACATACAAGAGAGAACAGGATCAATAGCCTCCTGTTGACGACTTAGCAACACCTGGCCTGTGGCACTCGAAAACCACTGAGATGCAGCGTCTACCGCCTGCTGAGGTTTGCAAATTTTGCCCGCCAAACCGTATCACCCGTAAGTCGTTTAGTCAGCGATGTTACCATAGCCGACCAACATCTCCGATACCATCAACCCCGAGGCTACAGGAGGCTTTGTGCGACTCTTTTCCTTTCCAGCCCTACAGACAAATTACTTCTGGTTGCTGCAACCTGATGATAACTCGGCTAATGCCTATATTTTCGACCCAGGCGATGCAGAACCTGTACGCCAACAGCTAAAGCAACACGAGCTGACCTTAGCGGGAATAGTGGTCACTCATCATCACTGGGACCACACCGACGGTATCGACGACCTGCTTACAGATTTCAACGTGCCGGTTTACGGCCCCTCGAGCCCTAAAATCCCTCAGATAACCCATCCACTTAAAGGCGGCGACACCTTGGCGCTGGGTCCTCTTACACTCGAAGTGCTTGATACGCCCGGGCACACCTTAGAACACATCGCCTACTTTTTACCCAACTCTGAACCACCGCGACTGTTTAGCGCCGATAATATTTTTGGAGCCGGGTGTGGCCGTATGTTCGAGGGGAGTGCCGAGCAATTTGTCAATTCATTGCAACAGCTCTGCCAGCTCCCACCAGATACTCTGATTTGCTGCTCCCACGAATACACGATCGATAGCATTCAGTTTGCATTAAGTGTTGAGCCCAACAATCTTGAGCTACGTAAGCGTCAGGAAGAAGAGAAAAGAAAGCGAGCGCAAAGGCTACCGACGATTCCCAGCTCCTTAGCCCTTGAGCTTGCCACGAACCCATTTTTGCGAACCACCGAAGTAGAGGTAATTGCCAGCGCTGAGCATTACTCAGGCCGCAGACTCACTTCAGAAAGTGAAGTTTTCGCCGCCATTCGGCACTGGAAAGACAACTTTGGCAAAAATTGACCAGCTGCAGTGAAAACCCTAGAATCCCGTGAACTTTGAATGATGAAACAACATAAGACTCCAGCCGCATGAGATTGACCAAAACTATCGCCGTTGCCCTAAGTATTTTTCTCACTTCTTGCGGCCTAACCCCAACCACTCCCCCCTTAAATACCACGGCAGAGAAGCCTGTTCCAGCCGTACAGAGCAAAAGCGATAAACCGCCTGTAAGCATTGCTAAAACCAGCTCAACAGTGGATCAGGATTTGTGGGATCGTATCCGCAGTGGTTTTTCACTGGGCCCCTACGATCAGAAACAGCTCGATCAATATGTAGATTGGTACGCAAATCACCCAGAATATATTGAACGGGTATTCACACGCGGCCAACGTTATCTGTACCACATTGTTGAAAAAACAGAAGCTCAAGGCCTGCCCCTTGAGATCGCCCTGATGCCAGTAGTAGAAAGTGCTTTTGATCCCTTCGCTTACTCCTACGCAACGGCTTCAGGAATGTGGCAATTTATGTCCGGCACTGGGCGAGAATACGGCCTGAAACAAAACTGGTGGTATGACGGACGCCGGGATATTATCGACTCTACCGACGCGGCGTTAGCCTATCTTGAGCGATTGCATAAGTTATTCGATGACAATTGGCTTCACGCCCTGGCCGCTTACAACACCGGACAAGGGCGTCTGCAACGCTCAATCAATCGTAACGCCAAAGCCGGCCAACCAACGGATTTTTGGTCATTAAGCCTGCCCCGTGAAACACGCGCCTATGTGCCTCAGCTATTAGCTCTTTCGAAAATTATCGCCAACCCTGCCGAGTACGATATTGAGCTTCCCGAGATTCCCAACGCGCCCTATTTTGTAGCCGTGGACATCGATTCACAGCTGGATTTGGCCCGCGCCTCCGAACTCGCCAACATTTCCATGGACGAACTCTATCTACTCAACCCGGGCTATAACCGCTGGGCGACAGATCCGGAGGGGCCACACCGCCTTTTAATTCCAAGCGCTCACGCGGAAGGCTTTGCCAATGCACTGGCTGCTATCCCTACCGCAGAGCGTATCAGCTGGCAGAGATACAGCATTAAGCGCGGTGACTCATTAATTAAAATCGCCAAGCGCTTTAACACCAACCCAGAAGCCTTACGCACAGCGAACAATTTAAAGTCTTCACGAATTCGCGCTGGAGATACATTGCTCATCCCCAGCGCTTCAGAGCAAAGCGAGCACTACGCCTTTAGCGCCACACAAAGACGCGCTTCCAGCCAAAGCAAATCAAAGGGCAGCAGTGGCAGCACCAAGGTCAACTATGTGGTTAAAAAAGGAGACAGTTTTTGGCGTATCGCCAATCAACATAAGGTAAGCGTCAGTTCACTTGCCAAATGGAATGGCATGTCCTCCCGCGATACCTTAAAGCCTGGGCAAACTCTGGTGGTCTGGAGTAAAACCTCAAAATCCGGAGACAGTAATGGTATTACCCGCAAGCTAACCTACAAAGTCCGCAGCGGAGACTCACTTGATACCATCGCCCGTAAATTTAATGTAAGCATTCAGGACATCAGCCGTTGGAATAATGTGGCAGTTAAAAATTACATACACCCAGGTCAAAAGCTGACACTGTTTGTGGATGTAAAAAATGGGCGTTAAGCGCTCGTCACAGTACGAACGGCCTGAAGTAACGTTTTAGTGTAGGGATGCTGAGGACGATTAAAGAGCGCCTCAGCACTTCCGGTCTCCACCACCTTGCCAGCCTTCATCACTAAAATAGTATGACTCATGGCTTTTACCACATCCAAATCGTGGCTAATAAATATAAACGCCATTTTGTGCTCTTGCTGCAAACGTTTAAGCAGCGTAATCACTTCTTTCTGAACGGCTCTATCAAGCGCTGACGTTGGCTCATCTAGCACAATTAATCGCGGCTTTAAAATCAACGCCCTTGCAATAGCAATTCGCTGTCGTTGTCCACCTGAAAACTCATTGGGATACCGAAATCGAGCCGCCGCATCTAACTGCACTTGAGTTAAAACGTCGATAACTCGAACCTCAATCGCTTCCTTATTTAAGCCTGGCTCATGGACTTTCAGCCCCTCTGCAATAATATCAGCCACTGTCATCCGCGGACTTAAGCTTGAGAACGGATCTTGAAAAATAACCTGTATTTCCCGCCGTAAAGGTTTCAGCTCGCGGGCGCTTAACTGAAGTAATGAAAGTCGCTTATGGGTGCCGTAAGCAACTTCACCATCGCTTTCGATTAAACGCAACAAAGACCGTCCCAGTGTTGTTTTACCCGAGCCACTTTCTCCCACCACACCTACCGTCTCGCCCTCACGAAGGGTAAATGAAATATCATCAACGGCTTTTACATGATCCGCGACTCTTTTAAACACACCCTTATAAACAGGAAACCACGTTCGCAAGTTTGACACTGAGAGTATTTCAGGCGACCTGGCCGGCACTGGAATGGGTGCCCCCCCAGGGTCAGAGGCAATCAGCTCTCGCGTATAACCCTCTTTGGGGTTGGCAAAAATATCGGCCGTCGCGCCAGTTTCGATTAACTTCCCCTCTCTCATAATGGCCACTCGGTCGGACAATGCCCGAACCACATGAAGATCGTGGGTGATAAACAATACCGCCATATTCAGCTCTTGCTGAAGCGATTTCAGCAGTGCCAGGATTTGCGCCTGCACTGTCACATCAAGTGCAGTGGTGGGCTCATCAGCAATTAATATCTCAGGTTCTGTAATGAGCGCCATGGCAATCATTACGCGCTGTCTTTCTCCGCCACTTAACTCATGGGGTAAAGCCGACAATCTTCGCTGCGCATCCCGAATGCCTACTTTTTCAAGCCACCGCAATACCTGGGGTCGAGCTTTTGCACGCGACAACCCTTTATGCAGCAATAAAACTTCAGCCAATTGCTTTTCAATACTGTGCAGCGGATTTAAAGAGGTCATGGGTTCTTGAAAGATCATACTGATGCGATTACCACGGTACCCCCCCAGCTTAGCTTCGCTAAGCTGCAGCAAATCTATCTGCTCAAAAAGAATCTCACCACTTTGGTAGTGTGCACTATAGGCAGGTAATAGCTTTAGAATTGATTGAGCGGTGACCGATTTTCCGGACCCGCTTTCCCCAACCAACGCTACTATTTCACCTGAGCTCAGATCAAGGTTGACGCCCTCAACCACTTTACGCTGTGTGCCATCTTGAGCAAAAGCGACAGTTAAATTCTTAATCTGTAACAGAGGTGGAGTACTCATAAATTTCATCGCGTTTTATTAGGGTCGACGGCATCTCGAACTGCTTCACCCACAAAAACCAGTAACGTTAACAACAAAGCTAAAACAATAAACACTGATATACCAATCCAGGGAGCGTGCAAATTGTTCTTACCCTGACTTACCATTTCGCCTAGCGAGGCAGACCCCGGTGGTAATCCGAAACCAAGAAAGTCCAGCGCCGTCAGGCTGGTAACACCTCCAACCAACAAGAAAGGAATAAACGTCACTGTCGCGACCATCGCATTGGGCAATAGATGACGAAACATCAGTGTTGCATCCGAAACCCCCATAGACTGTGCGGCCAACACATAATCAAGGTTTCTCGCGCGCAGAAATTCGGCGCGCACCACACCCACTAAAGTCATCCAGCCAAACAATAATAAAATCAACAACAAAATCCAAAAGCTGGGAGGCACTAAACTGGCAATAATAATGAGCACAAAGAGGGTCGGCATACTAGACCAAACCTCTAACAGGCGCTGCCCAATCAGGTCTATCTTTCCACCGTAAAACCCTTGTATTGCACCTGCCGCAACGCCGATAACCGTGGTTAACAAGGTCAGGATCAGACCAAAAACAACGGATATCCGAAACCCATAAATTAAACGAGCAAGGACATCCCTCCCCTGATCATCAGTCCCCAGCCAATTCTCGGCAGATGGAGGACTGGGGGCCGGAGAAGGCAAGTCATAATTAATCGTTTTGTAATCAAATCTGATGGGAGGCCATAACATCCAACCAGACTGATTAATTAACTCAGCAATATAAGGGTCACGATAATCGGCGGCAACATCAAAATCGCCGCCAAATGTCAGCTCTGAATACTCCTGTATAACAGGAAAGTATAAGTTATTATCATACTTAACAATGATAGGGGCGCTATTGGCAATCAACTCCGCACCCAAGGTTACAGTGAACAAAGCTAAGAATAGCCAAAGGCTAAAAAATCCACGACGGTTCTTTTTAAAGCGCTGCCAACGCTCCTGATTCAATGGACTCAATTTCATTAGCGACCCTCAAAATCAATTCTGGGATCAACCCAGGTGTAAGCGAGGTCACTCACAATACCAATGAGCAGGCCGAGTAAGCCAAACATATACAACGTGCCAAACATGACGGGATAATCGCGCTGCAAAGTAGCCTCAAAACCTAACAAGCCCAGCCCCTCTAACGAGAAAATCACCTCAATTAAAAGCGAACCAGTAAAAAACATGCTGATAAAGGTGGCAGGAAAGCCAGCGATAATAATCAGCATCGCATTTCGAAACACATGCTTGTACAAAACCCGGCTTTCCATCGCCCCTTTTGCCCGAGCCGTAATGACATACTGCTTATTGATTTCATCTAAAAAAGAGTTTTTGGTCAGCATGGTCAATGTGGCAAAGCCACCTATGACCATAGCGATAATCGGCAAGGTTAAGTGCCAAAAATAATCGGCAATTTTTTCGTACCATCGAAGGGAATCGAAGTTGTCAGACACCAGGCCTCGCAAGGGAAACCAGTCAAAATAGGACCCGCCGGCAAACACGATGATAAGCAATATGGCAAATAAGAAGCCCGGCACAGCGTTGCCAATCACAATAATCCAACTGCTCCAAACATCGAAACTACTGTGGTGCTTTATCGCTTTCCTAATTCCCAAAGGAATGGAGACAAGGTAAATAATCAACGTGCTCCACAATCCTAACGATACAGATACAGGCAAGCGATCAATGATTAGCTCTGTAACCGAACTGGCTTTGAATAAACTATCGCCAAAATCAAAGCGAACATAATCCCACAGCATAGTGAAATAGCGTTCGTACATGGGTTTATCGAAGCCAAACTGTTTTTCAATTTCAGCGATTACCTCAGGATCCAGCCCACGTGCCCCGCGGGACTCAGGTGACTCGCCAGCGGCACTCAAGCCAGAGTCGGGTTGGTCCGAGCTGCTGCCTGTCACACGCTGAATTGAGCTATCACCCATCCCTAGCATCTTGGCAACAGCCTGATCCACTGGACCGCCCGGTGTAGCCTGGACAATAAAAAAATTGAGCGTAATGATTGCCAGCAATGTCGGTATTACCAGCAGCAACCGCCTAAGTACATATGCCGCCAAATTTACACCACCATCCTAATCACTTCGCCAAAGATTTTGCTTTTTGCTCATCGTACCACCAGGAGTCCAACCCAATGGCATATCTAGGACGTTTCTCAGGGCGTGAGAATTTATTCCAGTAGGCAATTCGGAAGACACCTGAATGCCACTGCGGGATAACATAAAAATTCCACAAAGCAACACGGTCAAAAGCCTTCCCCAAAGCCATGAGCTTGTCATCATCTTCTTGACTATCTCGAATCTGGGCAATCAAGGCGTCGATCACAGGATTACTGACACCGGCTTGATTATAGGTTGAGTCCAGGTAGTCAGAGTGCCAGGCAAGTTCCATTACCGGCATAGGGTACGGCATAGCGCTATATCCTTGCGGCGTCATTTGATAGTCCCTTGAACGCAGACGATTCAAATACTGAGTTGAATCCACCATACGAATACTTGCACTAATACCAATGCGCTCTAAATTGCGAATAAAAGGTAAGGTTACCCTCTCCATCGAAGGGCTATAAAGCAGTATTTCGAACGCAAATGCTTCGCCTTTTTCATTCACCAACTTTTTATCTTTTAAGCTCCAGCCCGCCTCTTTCAAAAGTGCCAACGCTTGTCGCATTTGCTCTCTGTTGCGGCCCGAGCCATCGGTTTTTTGTGCCCGCCACACAGGACCAAACACCTCCTCAGGCAATTGATCACGAAAAGGCTCTAACACCGCCAGCTCAGCTTTACTGGGCGAGCCTTCGGCTTTGTACGGTGTGTTTTCAAAGTAACTTTCATTGCGCGTATACGATGAATAGAAAAGGTTTTTGTTCAACCATTCAAAATCCAGCATTAAGTTCAGTGCGCGACGCACGCGACGATCCTGAAACAACTTGTATTGTGTATTAAAAACAAATGCCTGCATCGGCTGAGGAATGGAGTGAGCCACCTCTTCCTTCACAATTTTTCCCTGGGTGACAGCTGGCACCTGATAGCCTTCAGCCCATTGCTTGGCAATATTCTCCCGCCTGAAGTCAAACTCTCCTGCCTTAAATGCCTCTAAGCTGACTGTATCATCCCGATAATAGTCATAGCGAATCGTATCAAAATTCAGAAGCCCTTTACGGCTAGGTAAATTTTTAGCCCAATAATCTTTTATCCGTTCGTAGGTCGCCGACTGCCCCAACTTATAGTCGGCGACACGGTAAGCACCACTCCCCAGCGGAGGCTCCTTTAATGGCTCTGAAAAGTCACGAGACTGCCAATAATGTTTAGGAAGAATAGGCAGAGAAGCCATACTAGGCACCAGCTCTTTATTCGAGGTCTTAAATGAGAACTTAACTGTTAACTCATCGATAGCCTTCACGTCACTAACATCGCCATAACGCTGCTTTACGAAAGGAACCCCCTCTTCCATAAATTTATGAAAAGTAAATACGACATCCTCAGCCGTGATTTTTTTACCATCTTGATGGCGAGCATTGGGGTTAAGATAAAAGGTGACCCATGTGTAATCTGAGGGGTACTCAATGCTCTCAGCAATCAACGGATAATAAACACCTATCTCATCGTCACTGCTGATCATCAAAGAATCATAGAAGGCTTCGCTATTGACCTCACTATCACCTCGCGAGGCATATCGATTAAAACTGTCGTAGGTACCGACCGTTGCCAAGACTAACTGCCCCCCTTTAGGGGCGTCAGGGTTTACATAGTCAAAATGTTCAAAGTCTGCCGAATATTTTGGCTCGCCACGCTCCGCGAAGGCGTGGGATTTGATCACATTTACCTCAGCTGCGTCTTGCGCATAAGCCGCGGAGGCGAATAACCATACCAATGCGAACACGGCGTATCTAAATCTGTTCATATTCTCATCTCGCGATAACGAAGGCAGTTGGACAAATTGTACGGAAACTAGTGCCCTTATGTACAACTAAGTTGAGCAAAGCGAGCACTATAATATTAAGCAAGGCCTTATGGAGACTGGCACGGACAACCTGATGTTATAGTGCTACTATTAGACTAAATTAAGTGACAGCCAGCCAAAGCTGATCATTTTTTAACCCTATCATTTCTCGAACGCAAGGTTGCGCAATGACAACCAAGCTTCTTAATGAAGACCAGCGGGACTGCCTACAAGAAATTGCCAATGTCGCCATGGGGCAATCGGCAGATCGACTAGCGCGCCTGCTTGACGTATTTGTCGTGCTCTCCATTCCCACCGTGGGCATTCTAACTCGCAATGATATCGCCATGGCGCTGCAAAGCCTACAGCAGTCAAATACCGAGGTCACACACGGCCTGACTGGGGTGTGCCAAGGGTTTATCGGTGGCGGAATCGCCGGTGAAGCTCTATTGATCTTTAACGGCACCAATTATCATGACCTGGCGACACTACTTCGCTATCAGCAGAGCGAAGGTATTAAAAACGAGCTACTCATGGACACCACCAATGTACTGGGAGGCGCTTGTTTACATAGCCTGGCTAAACAGCTCGACACCCATTTCAGCCTTGGTCCTCCCACCTTGCTCAATGGCAACCCAGACCTGGCCAGTAGCCTGCAAGAACGAGAAACCGGTTGGTCTGAGGCTCTTGTAATAGAGATCAATTACTCGATCGAAGACCATAAAGTAAATTGTGACCTATTGTTGGTTATCAGTGAGAATTGCATAGACGGCTTACTTGAAAAATTAAATTACCTCCTTGAATAATAAGAGATGGCTCAAGACGACATAAATCACTTTCTTAAAGATGTCCATTGGCTAATGGACATCCTGCAAAATATTGATGTTGGCCTGGTTGTCTTAGACCGGGAGTATCAGGTTTGCCTGTGGAACCAGTTTATGCAGAACCACAGCGGTAAGGCCCCTGAGCACGTCTTAGGCCAATCATTGTTTGATGTATTCCCTCAGCTGCCGCAAGAATGGTTTTGCCGCAAGGCCGAACCCGCTTTTGTCCTGCAAAGCGCCGCCTTCACCACCTGGGAGCAGCGCCCTTACCTTTTCCACTTTCCGCACTACCGCCCCATTACCGGTAGCGCCGAATTTATGTACCAAAACAGCACTATTATCCCTTTACTCAACACTCATGCAGAAGTTTCGCATATTTGCTTGATTTTATACGATGTTACTGACACCGCTATCAGCAAAATCACCCAAACTGAAACCAATAATCGTCTGGAAGATTTGAGCCGAATTGACCATTTGACCCAACTTTTTAATCGAGGCTACTGGGAGAGCTGCCTTGAGCAAGAGTTTAAACGTTTTGATCGCTATCATATTCCCTGCACATTGATCATGTTCGATATCGATCACTTTAAAAGAGTCAACGACACTCATGGTCATAGCGTCGGGGACGATGTAATACGTGTCATAAGTCAATGCTTAAAAGAAGAGATGAGGGAAACCGACGTGGCCGGACGTTATGGTGGAGAGGAGTTTTGTGTCATCCTCACCGCCACAGATAGTGATGGAGGGCTGGAATTTGCCGAACGGTTGCGCAATAGAGTCGAAAATCAGCGAATTATGGCGCAGAATGAGATCCGGGTAACCATTAGCCTTGGAGTTTGCGAGCTAAATGAGAGTATTGAGAATACACAAACCTGGATAAAGCGCGCCGATCAAGCACTTTATCACAGCAAAAATCGCGGCAGAAATCAAAGCACCCAGAACTGAACTTCATCACGAGCCGTGCAATAAAATGGCGCGCCTCAAAGAGACACGCCATTAAACATATTAGTCGCTCTTAAGCTGAAATGAAGTAAAGCTAAACGATCTAAATATTGTTACTCAGCCACTATATTGGCAGTTTCAAGCAAATAATTGCTAAAAGATTCAAAGTCAGCCGAACCATAAAAGCCCGCAACGCCTTGTCGCATGGCTTGCTGCTGTTCTTCAGGCATATCAACGGCAGGCACAGCCACCTTTTTAAGCTGCACAATATGATATTCCCCATTGCCCGCTGAGCCGTCCACAATACTTCCACTTACTGGACGCGGCAAAGAGAAAGCAAACTCAATAACACTGCGAGGCTGGGAGGTATCTGAACGAGCCCCCTCAGTTACTTCCACCAACTCTAACTCTTCGCTGGAAGCCACCACAGCCAAATCTTCTCCAGACTCAACACGACGGACTAAAGCATCTCCTCGCTGGCGAAGTGCCTCATCTGCTTTCTGCTCTGATAAAGTAGCTCGGATATCGCTCTGCACCTCAGCCAACGGCTTCACAAAACTAGCTTCGCGCTCCAGCAGTTTAACCACCACAACTCGATCCGAGGCTAATTCAATTAATTCACTTGAATTTCCGAACTCTAAAACCTCTTCGCCAAAAGCTGCACGGACTACAGCATCATAAGCTGCCACCCCATTTCCGCCATTTCGAGAAAAGGCATCTGTGCTCTGAGCCTCCAGCCCAAGGGAGTCAGCCACATCAGCCAAAGATTCGGCGTTATAAGACAAGTCTTCAAGGCGATCCAGCAGCTCCACAAAGCGCCCCTCAGCCCTCGCCCGCTTAATCTGCGCGGCAATACTGTCTCGCTCGGCATCAAAGTCTGGTGCTTCACCACCAGACATATCCACCAACTTTATGAAGTGTGTACCTGCGTCCGTTTCAACTGGCGCGGAAACTTCTCCAACATTCAACTGCGCCAAGGCCTCTTCAAATTCTTCAGGAAAAGCATCTCCAGTTGTGACACCGAGATCTCCGCCCATATCTTTAGAGCCCATATCATCAGAGTACTGCTGTGCCAGCTCTGCGAAATCTTGCCCACTGTCAATTGCTGCCTGCACCTGCGCAAGCTCAGCCTCGCTCGCCTCTTCCAATAAAATGTGAGCTACATGACGCTCTACCACCGGCGTAAAGCTGTCTATATTTTCCTCAAAGTACGACTTGATTTCCGCCTCAGAAAGCTCTTCGGATGCCATCAAGCGCTCAACACTTAGATCAATATATTCGACGATAACCTTCTCTGGCTCTGTGAAAGGCTCTGCATTCTGTTTGTAGTAATCGGCAATCTCTGCCTCAGACACCTCTACTTCATCTAACAAACTTTCAACGGTTAGGGTTACGTACGAAAAATCTCGTGTTTGATTATTTAGTTCAGCCAGATATTCCACCTCTGCAGCAGTCGCAAAGCCAGAATTTGTAATTCCATTTGCCAACTGATTCACAATCAGATCCCGAGACAACTCAGTACGATAATTGGCTGGGGTATAACCAAGGCGACGCAAAGCCATTGTAAATACTTCAGGATCGAATTGGCCTGCACTGTTTTGGAAGGCGGGAATGGAAACAATAACATCATCAATGCGCTGACGGGAGATAGCCATGTTGGCGCTTTCTGCAGCCTGTATCATTACAGCTCTGTCAATTAAACGATCAATAGCCGGTTGACGCAAATTCTCATTCGAGAGAAAGCTTTCTGGGACCGAATCACCAAAACGATTGCGAAGCTGCACCTTTTGCTGCTCAACAGCGCGTAACACCTCTGTTTCAGTTATTTCTTGGCCATTTACGGTCAAGGCTACTTGGGTATTATTAGCGGTGCTAAACAGGGCTTCAGCCCCCGATAGCGCAAAAATAATTACCAGCAGCCCGACTAGTATCCCCGCAACAACACCCTTAGAGTTGTCCCGCATGGTTTGTAACATGTTCTGCTCCCAGACCCATTGTGTCTACGTTGACACTAATACTTATTAAACATAAAAAAGGCGCATCTGTGATGCGCCTTATTTCATCGATAAATACAAGGTTATTTATCGATGTTTATCTTAATCGAAGCCGATTAATTTACAGCGTCTTTCAGAGCTTTACCCGCTTTGAAACTGGGAACATTCGCAGCAGCGATTTGAATCTCTGCGCCAGTTTGCGGGTTACGACCTGTACGAGCAGCACGCTCTTTAACAGAAAAGGTTCCAAACCCTACCAGCACAACTTGGTCACCCTTCTTCAATGAATCGGTGATACCGTCGACAACGGCGTCCAATGCACGGCCAGCAGCAGCTTTGGAAATATCCGCAGATGCGGCGATGGCTTCGATCAGCTCAGTTTTGTTCACGTTTAACCCCTTAAATAGATTTTCCAGAACACGTGTTTATAGTTGTGCAGTGTGTTTTTGATTTGGCGACATCAGGCTAACCCAGTGCGGCTCAGCACCACTCACTATTGAATTGCGATTTATACCAAGTGGCAGAGTGTGGGTCAAGGCTGCTCTTAGTAATTGCGTAAGCAAACCTATATTTGGTCGCGTTTTAAACAAAAAGCCCCGACTAACGGGGCTTAGAATTGCGCAGAAACTCAATATTGGTTACACAAAGTAACATGTTAATGGGCGCTAATCCTTGCTTCTGCGGGCTTGTTTTCAGCCGCCTTTTCCAGTGCTTGATATTCTTCATCCGACAGAGGCTTGGGGGTATGCTGCAACGCCACCTGCAATACCTCATCAATCCATTTGACGGGCCGAACATCCAAATCGGCTTTAATATTATCGGGTATTTCTTTCAGGTCACGCTCATTATCAGCCGGAATCAAAACTGTTTTGATTCCCCCTCTATGAGCCGCCAATAGCTTCTCCTTAAGACCGCCAATGCGCAGCACTTCACCACGCAGAGTGATTTCGCCGGTCATAGCCACTTGAGCTTTAACGGGAATACCCGTAAGCACCGACACAAGCGCCGTACACATAGCAATACCCGCACTTGGCCCATCTTTAGGTGTAGCTCCCTCGGGGACATGTATATGCACATCCACTTTCTCATGGTAATCAGGAGCAATTCCCAAAACCTGGGCACGAGAACGTACAACTGTTTGGGCCGCCTGAATTGACTCTTGCATGACATCACCAAGAGAGCCGGTTTTTACTATTCGCCCCTTGCCCTTCACCGCAGATGACTCAATGGTTAACAACTCACCGCCAACTTGGGTCCAAGCCAAACCTGTCACTTGCCCAATCTGGTCATCACTTTCTGCTCGGCCGAAATCGAACTTACGCACACCCAGCAAAGCTTCAAGGTCTGCCGAGCTAACGTTGTCCTGCCCGCCACTTTTCTCTTTAACATGGCGAGTAACCACCTTTCGAGCAAGCTTAGCAATCTCACGATCCAGGCCACGAACGCCAGCCTCACGAGTATAGAAACGGATGACATCCCTTACCGCATCATCCTCAATACTCATTTCTCCTTCTTTCAGCCCATTAGCCTTAAGCTGCTTAGGAATCAAATATTTACGAGCAATATTAAGCTTTTCGTCTTCAGTGTAACCCGGAATACGTATAACCTCCATGCGATCTAGCAAAGGGCCAGGAATGTTCATGCTATTCGAGGTGCAAACAAACATCACATCAGACAAGTCGTAGTCCACTTCCAAATAGTGATCATTGAAATGACTATTTTGCTCAGGGTCTAAGACTTCAAGCAACGCAGATGCAGGGTCACCACGGTTATCCATACCCATCTTGTCTATTTCATCCAACAAAAACAACGGGTTTCTCACCCCGGCTTTAGCCATTTTTTGCACTAACTTACCAGGCAAAGATCCTATATAGGTACGCCGATGGCCGCGAATCTCAGCCTCATCCCGGACCCCCCCTAGCGCCATGCGAACAAACTTACGATTAGTAGCACGAGCTATTGACTCCCCTAATGAAGTTTTACCAACCCCCGGAGGCCCCACCAGACAAAGAATGGGCCCCTTTATCTTCTTCACACGTTTTTGCACAGCCAAGTATTCAAGAATTCGCTCCTTGACCTCTTCCAGGCCGTAATGGTCGCGCTCAAGAACTTCTTCGGCGCGCTCTAAATCATGGCGAACTTTGCTGCGCTTTTTCCATGGAACCTTGATCATCCAGTCAATATAAGCACGAACAACCGAAGCTTCGGCAGACATGGGGGACATCATTTTTAACTTGGCAAGTTCAGCTCGAGTTTTTTCATTCGCCTCTTCAGGCATCCCACTGTCAGCTATTTTTTGCTCCAGCTCATCAACTTCATTGGCCTCTTCCCCTATGTCGCCAAGCTCTTTTTGAATGGCCTTCATCTGCTCATTCAAATAGTATTCGCGCTGACTTTTTTCCATTTGCTTCTTAACGCGTCCGCGAATCTTCTTTTCCACCTGAAGCAGATCAATTTGGCCGTCCATTAGCTCCAGCAGACTTTCGATACGCTCACGGATGCCTACAATCTCGAGAACCGCTTGCTTTTGCTCCAGCTCCAAAGCCATGTGGGCAGCAATGGTGTCAGCAAACCGGCCAGGATCATCAATACCACTTAAAGAGCTCATTACTTCTGAAGCCACTTTACGAGACAAGCTGACGTACTGCTCGAAGTGCTCTTTGGCTGTCTTGATCAACGTCTCAGCCTCTACGGCGTCCAAACGCTCTTCCTCATGAGCGGTTACAGCCACACGATAATGGCCGTCCTGCTCCAAGGCGTTATCAATTGTGACACGCTGCCCCCCCTCTACAAGCACCTTAACGGTGCCGTCAGGCAATTTAAGCAACTGTAAAATAGTCGCCAAGGTTCCCACCTTGTAAAGGGCATCAGGAGCAGGGTCATCATCCGAAGCATTTTTCTGTGCAACCAATACAATTTGCTTGTCGGCCCGCATGGCGCTCTCAAGCGCCTCTATAGACTTATCACGACCTACAAATAATGGTATTACCATGTGCGGATAAACCACTACATCACGTAATGGCAATAAGGGTAAATCTGTATTCATATCACCTTGCTCGCTCTGATACATTTCTGACCCCCTTTAACGTATATCTTCAGGATCTGCCCATTCATTGGGGGCAGACCGGGTGTATTACAACCTTTACACCCATCTAAAACGCAAAAAGGGTGCCAGAGGCACCCTTTTTACTTAAAGTATCACACTCAACTTACTCTTCTTTTGATGCAGTCCGCCCCTGACTTTGAGCAGGCTCACTATTTTCGTACACCAAAATTGGATCAGACTCGCCTTTAATCACAGTCTCATCCACCACAACTTTTTTTACATGCTCTTCAGAAGGAATTCGATACATCGTATCAAGTAACACCGACTCCATTATAGAGCGAAGCCCGCGGGCACCCGTTTTACGGTCCATAGCTTTCTGTGCCACTGCTTCCAAAGCATCCCGACGGAAATCCAGCTCAACACCTTCCATATCGAATAATCGCTGGTATTGCTTGGTTAAAGCATTCTTTGGCTCTGCCAGAATTTCCACTAAAGCTTCGCGGTCAAGCTCATCCAGTGTTGCAATAACGGGTAGACGACCAACAAACTCAGGGATAAGCCCATAACGAACCAAATCTTCGGGCTCTAGTTCGTGTAAAGTGTCACCAAAGCTCTTGTCATCGTTCTTGCTTTTAACTTCTGCGCCAAAACCAATGCCACCCCTCTCAGAGCGATCACGAATAACTTTATCCAGCCCTGCGAAAGCACCGCCACAGATGAAAAGGATATTTCCCGTATCAACCTGCAAAAATTCTTGCTGCGGGTGCTTTCGTCCACCCTGAGGAGGAACAGAGGCAACAGTACCTTCAATCAATTTAAGCAAAGCCTGCTGCACACCCTCACCGGAAACATCACGAGTAATTGAAGGGTTGTCCGATTTACGTGAAATCTTATCGATTTCATCAATATAAACAATTCCCTGCTGAGCCTTTTCCACATCATAGTCGCATTTTTGCAACAGTTTCTGGATGATGTTTTCGACGTCCTCACCCACATAGCCGGCTTCAGTAAGCGTCGTTGCATCAGCGATTGTAAAGGGAACATTCAGCAGTCTCGCCAAGGTTTCAGCCAGAAGCGTTTTACCACTACCAGTGGGACCAACCAGCAAGATATTACTTTTGCCCAGCTCTACGGCGTCTTTATCTTTACCTTTGCCACCAACCCTTAGTCGCTTATAGTGATTGTACACAGCCACAGCCAGCACTTTCTTAGCCCGCTGCTGACCAATCACATACTGATCAAGAATTGCTGATATTTCACTAGGCTTAGGCAACTTTTCAGATTGCCCTTCCGTAGCACTCTCCTGGATCTCTTCACGAATAATGTCGTTACATAAATCCACACATTCATCGCAAATAAACACCGAGGGGCCCGCAATCAGTTTACGGACCTCATGCTGGCTTTTACCACAAAACGAACAATAAAGTAGCTTGCCGTTTTTGTCGCCGTTTTCTCCGGTGTGATCGGTCATTAAACCACTCCCAATTTCTCTGCCACGGATTAAAAGATGCGCCCTTCAACCCCAATTTTCAAGCCTGTGGCTTTAATTGCCCACAGACAGCACTGAATTTACTCTTAAGTAAACTTATTTTGCCTGAATACGGCTATCGACAACAGAGTCAATAATACCGTATTCCTTTGACTCATCAGCAGACATAAACTTATCTCGCTCAGTATCCAGCTCTACCTGCTCCAGAGTTTGTCCAGTATGCTTAGCGAGTAACTCATTTAGACGACGTCTAATTTTTAAGATTTCTTGAGCATGAATATTAATATCCGAAGCCTGGCCCTGCGCTCCACCGCTAGGCTGATGGATCATTACCCGAGAGTTTGGCAGCGCAAAACGCTTACCTTCTGCACCTGATGCCAACAAGAAAGCCCCCATAGAGCAGGCTTGTCCCATGCACATAGTGCTTACATCGGGTTTAATAAACTGCATGGTATCGTAAATCGACATGCCCGCGGTTACAGACCCACCAGGAGAATTAATATAGAGATGAATGTCTTTATCCGGGTTTTCCGCTTCTAAAAACAGCAACTGCGCCACTACCAGGTTCGCCATGTGATCTTCAACCTGACCGGTCAGAAAAATCACCCGCTCCTTTAATAGCCTGGAATAAATATCGTAGGAGCGCTCCCCTCTAGCGGTTTGCTCCACCACGATAGGCACTAAGCCACTGGCTGTAATATCTTGAGATCGGCTGTCGTTTAGCTGATATGACATCAATGAAACACCCTTCTGTATAACATTCCAAACACTGACTTGCAGCTAAGCAAGCCCAATAGCAGGGAGCTTAACCTGTGAGACGGCGCATTGCCAGTAAAGAAAGAGAAAAGCTGGAGGGGGAGGCCGCGAAACAGGCGTTTCGCGGCTTTTTTACTCAATAAGGGTTATTTTTCGGCATTTGGCTGCATAATTTCATCGTAGCTTGCAGTCTCTTCACTCACCTCTGCCTGCTCTATAATGTGCTCTACAACCTGATCCTCAAGAACCGCCGACTCAATACCTGAGAGAAGCTCGCGCTGGCTATAGTAGTAATCCACAACCTCTTGAGGGTCTTCGTAAGTACTGGCTATCTCTTCTACCATCTTACGAACCGCTTTGGCTTCCGGCTTGATTTTAGCCTTTTTAACCACCTCGCCCACAATCAACCCCAGAGCGACACGACGCTTTGCATCTTCTTCAAACATGGTGTCAGGAAGCATTGATTTTGCATCAAAGCCTTTAGGCTGCTGCCCAAAACGTTGCATCATCTGATTGCGCAGCACCTGAATTTCGTTGGCAACCAGCGCTTTAGGTAATTCAACCTCGTTAGACTCTAGCAGCTGATCCATAACTTGAGACTTTACCTTAGCCTTAAGTGCGTTTTTCAGCTCACGCTCCATGTTGGTCTTGACTTCTTTCTGGAACGTTTTAATTCCACCTTTTTCCAGACCAAACTTTTGGAAGAACGGTTTTTTCAGCTCAGGCAATTGTTGCTCAGAAACAGAGTTTACTTTAATCGCAAACTCAGCTTCAGCACCCTTGAGCTCGTCGGCTTGATAATCTTCGGGGAAGGTAACCTTGATGGTTTTCTCTTCACCGGCTTTCATGCCCACGATTCCGTCTTCGAAGCCAGGAATCATGGATTTTGAGCCAAGCACTAAATTGTGCCCCTGCGCCTTACCACCCTGGAACTCTTCGCCATCTTTGGTTCCAGTGAAATCAATATTCACCTGATCGCCATCGGCCGCAGCACGATCAACCTCTTCCCAGGTCGCCTGATGCTTACGCAATGTTTCGATCATTTTGTCGATGTCTTCATCCGTGATGTCCGCGGTGTAGCGAGTTACTTTGAAGCCACTTACATCACCAAGCTCAACCTCAGGATAGACCTCAAAAGTTGCTACAAACTCCAGATCTTCGCCCTCTTTCATTTGCTTGGGCTGAATACTTGGCTGACCTGCAGGCTTAACGTCTTCTTTTTGCGCGGCCTCATAGAAAGAGCGGCTGATCACTTCACCCACAACTTCCTGACGAACACCAGCACCATAACGCTGCTTGACGATTTTCAAAGGCACTTTACCCTTGCGGAAACCGTTGATGCGAATGTTTTTAGCGGCTTCTTTCAGTCGCTTTTCAATTTCGCCTTCTACGGTATCAGCGGGTACGCCGATAGTCAGGCGACGCTCTAGACCAGAAGTCGTTTCAATTGAAACCTGCATAGTATCCTCGTGCATAACTTCGATGCTTAGACATCATTTGGTGCCAGACCCTGCCTGACACGTCTACATTAAATGGTGCGGTCGGAGAGACTCGAACTCTCACACCTTGCGGCACCAGAACCTAAATCTGGCGTGTCTACCAATTTCACCACGACCGCATTGCCTAGCTGGCAAATCAAATCAGTAACCCTAATACTCTGATTTTTATAAGTTTTTTCAAAAAATCGAGCTGCCGGTTACGAGAAGGGTGGCAATTTTGCCATAGACCGGCGAGAGGTTCAACAAATGTTATTAACAATTAGCGTTATTTGGCTCTGCCAGTAATGCCACAGCTCCCGCAGGCATACGTAAACGGCTCTGTGATCCGGCATTTGCGGGGATTAAAGCAGCCTGCTCTGCCGCCATTTTTTGATCGGCCAACGTCAAACCATCACTCACAGCCATCAGTAATCGATAAACCCCGACACTTGGCAGCGCATAATCAACAGACTGCTCCGCCCGTATACGCCAAACCTTGAAATCATCAAAATTAACGATTAACTGACTGGTCAACCCTCGGGTCAACTCAACCTTTTCTGCTGGCACTGACGGATCGATGTCAAGCTTAGCCGCCTGCAACGCCTCCTCGGTATCCCAACTGTCCTGCGTTAGTACTTTTTGCGCGAAAGACAAAATTTTGCGCTCGTAAACCGGAGTTTGGAACTCGACTGTACGCACACCATGCAAAAGCGAATGAGGCGTCATACAGGGTACTTGCACTACATCTCCAACTTTTAAGGGCATGAGGTTGCTGAACGCGTTCATCTGCTCACGCAACCGCGCCTCCTGCTCTACCAGCTTAACGGAAAGTCCTTTCATCCAGCATTTGGTTTGCTGTGGCTGGACCGGCTCATTAACTGCCAAGCCATCCCTTTTTTTTTCAATATCCAGGCAAGCATCGATTTCACGCCGAACTTTTTCATAGCGCTTTACCGAGGATAAATAAGCTGCTTTAAACTCAACATCATTTGAGTATTCCGCTCGCAACTTTTGGTTAAACCCGAACCTTATACCCCCAACCCCCTTTGGCCATGCACGCTTATCGATGTGTGTCACCACATACACCTCTTGTTTACGCTCATGCATTTCAAAATAGAGGTCACCGAAAACCTCATCAGGCAAAGGATCAAGTATTTTCAGTAGGGTGAGCTGTTCGGGCTGGCCAGCGCTAAAAGTGTTCGGCATTAGCGATAAGAGCCAGGGTAATGGAATGGAATATCGGACACAGCCGACGCCAGATACCCCACGTACCTCCATCCCCGTAAACCAAACCTCCTGCCCCCACGGCTTGGCTATATGTGTAGGCTTTAGGTGCACTGGCGTATCGAGCGATAAGACTGGCGAGTGGAGACGTTCAGCTAGACTTTCTACTTCATCAAGACTCTCGAAAGCCTCGATCAACTGCCTAGCCTGCGGCTCATCTTTCGTGATAATCGCAACAGGTCTGCCGCTGCAGTGTCCTAGCACTGCTAACAAGCGGATATTCGATGGACGCGAAGAGTAAAACTCGTAATGCTGAAAACTGATGGTTCGCAAACCAGCAACATTATCTCGTTTTAATAATTCGACCTGCCCCTCGGGGTCGTTAGTAAACTGAATTCGCAAAGCGACATCAACCTCTGACAATTAAAGGCGGCAGTTTACCAGATCAGCAGCGTTCGATAACCGTGGATATGCCCTGTCCCAAGCCAATACACATGGTCGCAAGCCCCAAGGTCCCCTGACGAGATTCCATCACCGTCAGTAGTGAGCCAGTTATACGGGTACCAGAACAGCCAAAAGGATGTCCCAACGCAATCGCGCCCCCATGCAAATTGACTTTATCATCCATGACATCCAGCAAATTCAGATCTTTTAACACCGGTAAAGCTTGAGCCGCAAACGCTTCGTTTAATTCGACGCAATCAATGTCATCTATGGTGACCCCCGCTAACGCCAAAGCCTTTTGTGTTGCAGGCACAGGACCATACCCCATAATTGATGGGTCCACCCCCGCAACTGCCTGTGACAAAATCCGCGCAATAGGCTGCAGACCCAAATCACAGGCGCGCTGGTAAGACATTACCAACATGGCAGACGCCCCATCGGATAACTGCGAGGAGCTGCCAGCGGTTACCTTGCCGTTTACGGGATCGAAAACTGGCCTAAGTGCCGCCAACCCTTCGGCAGTGGTATCTTCACGAATGGTTTCATCTGCAGTCACCATAATTGTATTGCCCAGCTCATCATGCCCTTCTACCGGTACAATCTCTCGTTCAAACAAACCTGTTCGACGAGCCTGTGCTGCAAGCTGATGCGAGCGCAACGAAAACGCATCCATTTGATGGCGCTCTATACCGTGCAACTGAGCTAAATACTCAGCCGTGACCCCCATATTGCCTGCCGCCTTTGCTACCGACAAGCCGAGCCTAGGGTTGGGTTTGATGGCCTCGTACATTGGCAGATGGCCTAAATGCTCTACGCCACCAACAAGATACACACTGCCAAGGCCTGCCCGAATTTGAGCGCTGGCCATGTGTAACGCCGCCATAGAAGAGCCACATAACCTATTAACCGTTTGCGCGGGAACAGAGTGCGGCATCCCCGCTAATAGCAGCGCGTAGCGAGCAATATTAAATGCCTGCTCTTCGCGCTGTAAAACACAACCCCAAATCAAGTCATCCACATCCGCCGGGTTCAACTGAGGGCTTCTCTCAAGCAGCTCTCGTATTACGGTGGCTGAGATATCGTCAGCACGGGTATGGCGAAAGCAGCCATTTTTTGACCGTCCCATGGCGCTGCGAGCAAAATCGACGATAACCGGATCATTCTTTTCAAATGCCATGGAAACCTCCTTAATAGATACCTGAGCCTTGACGGGCCTTACTCAACAGCAAGTCAGCGGGCATGTAGAGTGCCCCCAAATGCTGGTAGGCACTCATGTCATCAACAAACGTGTCAATGCCAACCCGATCCAACCAGTGCAGTACTCCACCACGATGAGCCGGGAAACCAGTGCCATAAATCATAGCCATGTCAGCTTCCGCCGCAGATGAAACCACTTTCTCCTCCAAACAGCGCGCTAACTCATTAACCATGGGAATCATCATACGCAAAACAATATCTTCATCTGAAATTTGCGAAGGATTATTAATCCCAAGTATTTCCAATGCTTGCTGATTCAACTTCTTGGAAGTCTTGCCCCGCTTATCCTTGCCGTGAACATAAAAGCCAGAGCCGGACTTCTGCCCCAGAAATTTATTCTCTACCAGCATTTCCATTGCGGACTTGTAATGCCGAGCCATTCGGTCCGGGTAACCTTGCGCCATTACGGCTTCGGCGTGCACTGCAGTATCGAGCCCAACCACATCAAGCAGATACGCAGGCCCCATCGGCCAGCCAAACGACTCCATAACTTTATCGATGCGTTGATAATCCACACCATCGTTGACCAACATTGAAAAACCGGCAAAATAAGGAAATAAAACCCGGTTAACCAAAAAGCCTGGGCAGTCGTTCACCACCACTGGCTTTTTCCCTAATTGAAGGGCATAACTTACGACTCTGGCAATGGTTTCCTCGCCGGTATGTTCGCCACGAATAACTTCAACCAGCGGCATAGCCGGCACCGGATTAAAAAAGTGCATTCCACAGAACTGCTCCGGCCGTTTCAACTGTTCACCAAGCCGGGTAATAGAAATCGTTGAGGTGTTCGAGGCCAACACCGCGCTGCTCGGTAACGCCTGTTCCATTTCATAGAGCACCGACTGCTTAACCCTTTCGTTCTCCACCACGGCTTCAACGGCGATATCAACGCCAGCAAAATCAGCGTAAGTAAGTGTCGGATCTATTCGGCTTAATACCTCTAAGGCTTGGGGGGCGGTTAAACGATTTCGGTCTATCTGCTTATGAAGGAGCTTATTCGCCTCATTCAAACCCAACTCAATCCCCTTGCGCTCAATGTCTTTCATGACTACCGGAACGCCTTTTAAAGCGGATTGATAGGCAATGCCTCCCCCCATAATTCCGGCACCCACCACAGCTGCGTGTGAACACGGTTTTTCGGCTAGCGCTGCCCAAGTTTTGGCTTTCTTACCTACAGCTTGATCCGACACGAAAACCTGAATGAGAGATCGAGCGGTTTCGCTCATGGCAACGGATAAAAAAGCATCTAACTCCGCTTGCTGGGCATTTTCTCCACTCATACCAGCCGCTTGCTGCATAACTTTAACTGCCGCAACTGGAGCCGGATAGTGTTTTCCTGATTTTGCCGTTACAACGCCAATACTGGACTGAAAAACCAGCTGTGCCTCTATTGGGTTGAGTGACAAGGGTTCTGTTTTTACACGACGTCGCTGTTGAAAATCTCGCTCTCCAGCGACAACCTGGGCAATCAACTGACGCCCCGAACTCTGAAGGTTCTCCGAAGCGACCACCGCATCCACCACCCCGGAGGTAAGAGCATCCTCTGAATTGTAATGACGGCCACTGCATATCCATTCAATGGCTGTATCAGCACCCACCAGCCGTGGAAGCCTTACTGTGCCGCCCCAACCCGGGATAATGCCAAGCTTTACTTCTGGCAAACCTAATTTAGCTGTACGGTCAGCCACCCTGAAATCACAAGCCAGCGCCAATTCCAAACCACCACCCAACGTCATCCCGTTAAGCAGAGCAATAGTGGGAAATGGGAGCGACTGCAGCCTATGAAAATTATCGATATTAACCGACAAATACTCTTTTATCGCCTCTGCTCCCGTTTCAAACAATGGCGTAAACTCGGTAATATCAGCACCCAGAATAAAGTCCTTGTGGCTACTTGAGATTAACAGCCCATCTATAGTCTCATGCTCCAGAATGTCCAGAGCCTGCGTAAATTCTTTTACAGCCTCCCGATTAAATATATTCACTGGCCCCTGCGCAGCAAAAATAAGTTGCGCGAAAGTATCCTGAAGCTCTAGGCGAATCGCTTTACCTTGAAACATATTGCCACCTGCCCATTATTAATGATTACTCACCAGCCGCCGAAGAAACCATAATAATTGCAGTCTCCGAAGCTGATTCATTACGTGCACGAAACGGCGTATAAGCGCGCAGATAAAAGCAATCTCCTGCCGATAAGGTACGCACTCGAACGCCCGCCGAAAGCACAATCGCTCCCGAAAAAACACACCCTACTTGATCAAAAAAACTGGTCAAAGGGGCATCCCCTGTGTCTGTATCGGGCTCAAAAACAAATCGTTTGAGCGTTACTCTTCTTTGGGGCATTTTTTCTGCCACCAGCTGCATATAACCATAAGGTTTTTCATGCCGAGGCATAGCCTCTGAATGAAAAAAACTTTCACTGTCTTCTTCAATTCCACATGAAAAGAAGTAAGAAAGTGACATCGGCAAGCCAGACAGAACTCTTTCTAACGACTGCACACTTGGGCTCACCTGCCCCTGCTCTATCATCGAAATACTGCTGTTGGTGACGCCCGCTCGCTTTGCCAATTCCCTTTGAGAGAGGCCATTGGCTTCGCGTATTGTTTTTAAGCGAAGACCTAAAGATACCGAAGAATCTGGAACACTCAACTTTCATACCTCAGAACGATGTACGCCGATAGGTACGGTAGCGTGGATACCAGAAGTTTTTCTCAACTCGCTCCATCATCAACTCTTCGGGTACAGGCTCGGCAACACCATCTTCAACCGCCTGCTTATAAACGGCCACCGCTATTGTTTTACTGACCTCACGGATGCTGGCCAAGTCTGGCAACAATGGCCCAGCTCCGGTATTTGCTAAAGGCGACATCGAGGCCAATGCACGAGCTGCAGCCAACATCATTTTATCGGTTACCTTTGCCGCTTTAGCGCAAATGACTCCCAAGCCAACACCAGGAAAAATATAACTGTTATTGCATTGGGCAATTTCGTACTTAATACCACCAATATCCACAGATTCAAAAGGGCTACCTGTTGCCACGATTGCCAAACCCGATGTCCAGCGCAGGATATCCACCGGCAAACCTTCCACCCGGCTAGTGGGATTAGACAGGGGTAGAATAATTGGCCGCTCACAGTGCGCCTGCATAGACTCGATAATGTTTTTATTAAATAAGCCGGGCTGTCCAGAGACACCAACTAAAACAGTGGGCTGTACATTGCGAACCACATCCGCCAACCCCACTCGCCCCGGTTTATCGAGCAGCCATTCCTGCAAAATGCCATCGTCTTTACAAAATTCGCGCTGAAAATCAAGCAATCCTTCAGAGCTATCTATAAGTAAACCATCACGATTCAACAGATATATTTGCTTTAAAGCTTGGTCGCGCGTGAGCCCTTCTTCGCACATTTCATCGACAATTTGCGCCGCAATCCCACATCCGGCGGAGCCGGCCCCAGCAAACACAATAGTCTGCTGCGAAAGTTTCTCTTGTTTTGTATGACAGGCGGCAAGTAACGTCCCTACGGTCACAGAAGCTGTTCCCTGGACGTCGTCGTTAAAACAACAAAGCTCATTGCGATATTTGTGCAGTAATGGGGTCGCGTGATTCTGCGCAAAGTCTTCGAACTGCAACAAAGCGTTCGGCCAACGCACTTTTACAGCCTGGATAAACTGATCAACAAAGTCATAATACTCTGAGTCACTGATTCGTTCGTGGCGCCACCCCATGTACATTGGATCGTTCACCAAGTTACGATTATTACACCCCACATCGAGCACCACGGGCAAAGTATAAGCAGGGCTAATTCCACCACAGGCAGTGTATAACGCAAGCTTTCCTATAGGGATCCCCATTCCTCCGATGCCCTGGTCTCCAAGACCTAAAATTCGCTCGCCATCAGTAACAACTATTACTTTTACATTATGCTTAGTCGCATTTTGCAAAATATCGTCAAGTCTGTCGCGGTCAGGATAAGATACAAACAAACCTCGTTTGCGCCGATAAATTTTCGAAAAAAGCTCACACGCCTTACCCACAGTTGGGGTATAGATGAGCGGCATAACTTCCTGTAAATGTTCAGTAACCAATCGAAAATATAATGTCTCATTGGTATCTTGGATATTGCGCAGATAGATATGTTTATCAATATCAGTGCTAAACGAGCACAGCTGCTCATAGGCACGTGCTTTTTGTTCTTCGATTGTTTCAATGTTATAAGGCAGCAGCCCTTCTAGATTGAATTGCTGGCGTTCCTGGTGACTAAAAGCGCTACCCTTGTTCAGCAACGGTGCTTCTAGTAGCGCTGGACCTGCAAAGGGTATGTAAATTGGCCTAGTATTCACTCGTGTCCCTTAATGTCTTGTGACTGATTTGACGTGGTAGCGATTTTTTTTCGATTTGAATTACAGCGATACCGCTGCGGCTCGAATGACCTCATCACCCTCACTGTTTAGTAGCGTTAAAATTCCATCTTTGAGCTCAACTGAATGCTCGCCCGGTAAAACCTGCAGCAACCTTTGCTCTTGATTCATCAATGCCGGTGGACACATTCTCCTAGTTGCACCGATCTTATCGGCTATCACTAATCGTTCACCTGAAACACTATACTCACCGAAAATTCGGTTACATGTACCATTACCTGAAAATTTACCCTCGGCCGCAAAGGTCAACTGCGCAGGGCTGTAGTCAATTACACCACCGGACTGGATGGACTCAATGCGCCATGAGCTCTGCATCAAGCCCCCCATAATCTCGGCATCAGATTGCTTAGGTGCCTGCTGGGTACAAGCACTCATTGCGGCCGTAACGATTAACCCCAGCCACCCTTTCCACTTATCCATCATTTACCTTCCTCACGCTCGACATGTTTCGCTTATTCAATGATCTTAGCTATTTTTATACTAAAATACACGCCCATAAAAAAACACCGGGCTATAGCCCGGTGTTTTTACTTGATTGACTCTTTAGCGCCCCATGCCTGGCGGCAGTCCCCCACCACCCCCTGGCATCATACCTCCTAGACCGCGCATCATTTTCGACATGCCACCGCCTTTCATTTTTTTCATCATTTTTGCCATCTGCTTGTGCTGCTTTAACAAACGATTCAAATCCTGAATATTAGTGCCTGACCCCTGAGTAATACGACGCTTGCGCGAGCTTGTAAGATTATCTGGGTTACGCCGCTCCCACGGTGTCATAGAACCAATAAGCGCCTCCATGACCTTGAATTGCTTCCCCATGTCAGCCTGCTGGACCATCTGACTCATATTGCCCATGCCGGGCAACTTATCCATCAATCCGGTCAACCCCCCCATATCCTGCATTTGCTGCAGCTGATCGCGCAAATCCTCCAAGTCGAAACGTTTGCCCTTTTGCACCTTTTTAACAAGTTTTTCGGCCTTATCTTTATCAATTTTGCGCTCAGCTTCTTCGATAAGGGACATAACATCGCCCATACCGAGAATCCGAGAAGCAATACGGTCAGGGTGGAAAGGCTCCAGCGCATCGACTTTCTCGCCCATGCCCAGAAACTTAATAGGCTTGCCCGTCACCTGACGAACAGATAATGCTGCACCACCGCGAGCATCACCATCGGCCTTGGTAAGAATAACGCCCGTCAGCGGCAGTGCATCGTTAAATGCCTGCGCCGTATTTACCGCATCCTGGCCAATCATGGCATCAATAACAAAAAGGGTTTCAACAGGATCCGTCACCTTATGCAAAAGGCGAATTTCATCCATCAGAGCCTCATCAATATGCAGCCGACCTGCGGTATCGACGATTAATACATCAAAAAATTGACGCTTTGCATGGTCAATAGCTGCCGTGGCAATAGCATCCGGCTTATCGCTCTCACTTGAGGGGAAGAATTCAACGCCAACTTCTTGTGCCAGCGTTTGCAGCTGCGCAATGGCCGCCGGACGATACACGTCCGCACTCACTACCAGCACCTTTTTCTTTTCGCGCTCAGTTAGGAATTTGGCCAGCTTGGCCACCGATGTGGTTTTACCCGCCCCCTGCAACCCTGCCATAAGGATAACAGCGGGTGGACGGGCCGCCAGATTGAGGGACTCGTTGGCCTCCCCCATAACAGCAACCAATTCAGACTCTACAATTTTTAGAAATTGCTGCCCAGGATTCAGCGCTTTACCCACTTGAGTGCCAAGAGCGCGGGACCTCACCCGACCCACAAAATCTTTAACGACAGGTAACGCCACATCCGCCTCTAACAAGGCTTTACGCACTTCTCGTAAGGTTGCTTGAATATTGTCGTCAGTTAATCGCGCCTTACCGGTGATTTTCTTGAACGTACCTGCAAGACGGTCTTGTAAGTTATCGAACATAAATAAGTATCGCTTCCCAAGTAGGCCACTTTTTGACCAATTACATTCACGAACACGGCCACAGCCGTTTGATGGTGGCATTATACCGTCTAACGACGGCGCATTACTATTCAGCCCAGGGCAGGACTAATTCTCATTTTCAGCCTTCTCATCACGAACTTCCTATGCGACACTTCGTGACTTATGGATATTGTCGTGGAATTATCTATCTAATGCCCTACACCATCAACATACTTGCAATTTGCTTCTATTTCGCCGCCTGGAGCCACCTGATGTACAGCGTTAGGCGGTTAAAAATGCCAAGCAATGGCTTTTTTTTCATCCTTACGCCGATTGCCTTGGTTTTGCATATAGTAGGGTCTTACAAACTCATCATCACGCCCGATGGACTGACATTACAGTTGTTTGGCGTTCTATCGCTCGTCTTTTGCTGTGTTAATTCAATTGTTTTTATCAGCGCTTTTCGTCGGCCGGTGCAAAATTTATTCTTACTATTGTTTCCCCTAACCACCATAGCAATCGCCTCAGCACTTCTATTTAAAGGACAAAAGACTGTACTTCCCGTAACGCTAGGCCTAGCCAGTCATGTCCTGCTTTCTGTACTTGCTTATAGCGTTCTTACCATCGCCACTTTACAGGCACTGTTTCTAGCCTTTCAAAATTACCGTCTGAAACACAAGCGTACACTACCACCGCTGCAGCTAATGCCCCCATTACAAACCATGGAATCCCTGTTGTTTGAAATCCTATGGGCAGGGCAACTTTTACTTAGCGCCTCTATTATCTCCGGAATTATATTTCTCGATGATATATTCGCTCAACATGCTGTGCATAAGACCGTATTCACTATATCTGCCTGGTTTATTTACAGCTTACTGCTTTGGGGAAGGTACAAGTTGGGCTGGCGCGGCTACACCGCAATTCGATGGACGCTCGGTGGTTTTGCCATGTTGATGTTGGCGTATTTCGGTAGCAAGCTAGTGCTCGAGTTTATCCTTAACTAAATGGCCACTTATGCGTATTGCGCAATGATGCAAACTGCTTCAAGATAGCCGGCCAGCATGTAATACAGGCAATATGTACCCTTGAACGAAGTCTCATTAGAACTGCTTTTTAGCATTCTGGCCGCACTTTTAGTGATTTCGGCCTTCTTCTCCAGCTCAGAAACGGCAATGATGTCAATCAACCGTTACCGCCTTAAACACCTGAGCAAGAAAGGTGACAAGGGGGCGCTGCGTGTTGAACAGTTGCTCGCCCGACCAGACCGCTTGATTGGCCTGATTCTGATTGGTAACAACCTGGCTAACAATTTCGCTGCTATTGTCGCGGCCATGATCGGGGTAAAGCTGCTGGGCGAAGATTCCGGCCCCGCCATTGGCGGTTTAGTACTCACCCTATTTATGCTTGTTTTCGCTGAAGTCGCCCCCAAAACCCTAGCCACTTTATACCCCGAACGCATCTCTTTTTTCGCCAGCCTACTATTGAAACCCTTATCTTACGTACTGCATCCCGCGGTATTACTGGTTAATGGTATTTCTAATTCAGTAACGAAGCTATTCGGCCTGGAAAAGAAGCACTCGCACATCGAACATCTCGACCCTGATGAGCTGCGCACAGTGGTTGATGAAGCGGGTGAGCTTATCCCCGACCAACACCAAGGCATGCTGCTGAACATTCTGGATTTGGAAAAATCCACCGTCGAAGACATTATGATTCCACGCAACGAAGTGGAAGGCCTTGATTTAGAAGACGATATCGACACCTTACTGCATAAAATTCGTAACTCAGAATACACTCGCTTACCGGTTTACACCGCTGACCTCAATAACGTTGTAGGCCTGTTACACCTGCGCAATGTCGCACGGTTTTTAAATGGTGCTGACACAGACGTCACCTCCGATTTAATCGTTAGTTACGCCGATGAACCCTATTTCGTGCCGGAATCAACACCACTACACACTCAGCTAATGAACTTTCAAACTCAGAAATGCCGAATTGCTATGGTTGTGAATGAGTATGGAGAAGTTCAAGGTATAGTAACAATGGAAGACCTTCTGGAAGAAATCGTAGGAGAATTCACCACAAATATTGCAGAAGACAACGAACAGGACATCATTCCACAAGCCGATGACTGGTATCGCATCCACGGTGGAACGTTCATCCGTGATATCAACCGTGCACTGGAATGGTCTCTTCCAATCGATGGCCCCAAAACCGTTAATGGCTTGGCAATGGAGTACCTAGAACGTATCCCAGATGGCAACATCAGCTTTTCACTGGAGCAATACTTGTTCGAAACCGAAGAAATTTCGGACAAAATGGTGACGTGGTTTAAGGTGAAAATGGACGAGAAGCTTCAGTAAGCGCACCGAGCAAAAGCTATACCCAGCCGCTAGTCTAACATTCCGAGTATAAACACTTAACGTTTACGAATTATCATTTACGCACTTTATGCAGTAACCAGCCAGCCAATGCAGCTAAGGCTATAGTGGCGCCAAGCAGCACAATGGCAGCAAAAGCATAACTCAAAACATCGCGCCAGCTTACGCCCCAGCCATATATTGCGAGACCAATAAAGCACAAACAGGAAAGAAAGCATGTGGCCGCAAGGCGACGGTAACGTCCCAAACTTTTAAACATTACTGATCGCCTTCAGCCGAAGCTTCAAGCTGTTCGCGCAGTGCAACTGCACCTTGCCGATCAACAGCATTTTCGACCCGGCTGTACCCTAAACTTTCTAGTGTTTTCTGCGCCAAAGCAGCCCGCCGACCGCTACGACAGTACAGAACAATGTGCTGATCTTTATTAAGCTCAAGCCCCGCAACACCAGAAGCAATATCTTCATGGGGGATATTCACCGCGCCACTCATGTGGCCCGAGGCAAACTCTTCGGCCGTGCGAACATCAACCCAAACCACAGGCTCTGCGCTGCTCACCATTAACGGCAGGAACATAGCAGCGCAAACTGCAATGAACAGCCTTAAAACAACACCCACTTCCTTACGGCCTCTCATACTCATTCACGACGCCATTGAGTGCCCGAGGGAGAATCTTCCAAAATGATACCCGCAGCAACAAGTTCATCACGAATCTGATCGGCACGAGAAAAATCACGATCGCTTTTCGCCGCTGCGCGCTCGGCAATCAATTTCTCTACCTGTTCAGCCGACATAGAATCTCCGCTAGCCTGCTGTAAAAATTCCTCAGGTTTAGATTGCAGCAGCCCCAAAATACCACCTAAAGCCTTAAGAATGGAGGCCATCTGTTCTGCCTTGGCCACATCTTTCTCAGCGTTTAAGGCACGCGCTAAGTCAAACATTGACGCCAAGGCTTCCCGCGTATTGAAATCATCGTTCATGGAGTCGACAAAACGCTGATAATACTTATCGGCGCTCAACACCTCATTCTCCGCTAAAGAGACAGCCTCGTAACCACGCAATGCGCTGTAAAAACGATCCAACCCGGCCTTTGCCTCCACCAAATTATCTTCAGAATAATTAATAGGGCTGCGGTAGTGGCTGCTGATCAGTAAGTAACGCACCACTTCTGGGTGATACTTTTCCAATACGTCACGAATGGTAAAAAAATTGCCCACTGATTTGGACATTTTCTCGCCATCCAAGCGCACGGCCCCGGCATGCATCCAGTAATTAGCGTACTGACATCCATTTGCCGCCTCACTTTGAGCGATTTCATTTTCATGGTGCGGGAAGGGTAAATCCGGACCGCCACCGTGAATATCAAAATTGCTGCCCAAGCAATGCTTGCTCATGGCAGAACACTCGATATGCCAGCCGGGGCGACCCGGCCCCCAAGGCGAGTCCCAGCTCACTTCCCCCGTCTCTGCGGCCTTCCACAACGCAAAGTCTCGCGGATCTTCTTTGGCGCTACCCACTTCGACTCGAGCACCGGCCAGCAGCTCATCCAACTTTTTATTCGTAAGCTTGCCATAACCCTCAAAACGAGAAACGCGGTAATACACATCACCGTTATCGGCTTTGTAGGCAAAATCTTTCTCTTCCAGCGTTTGAATCAAAGCCACGATATCGCTGATATGAGCCGTTGCACGGGGCTCTTGATCGGGCGGCAATATACCCAAAGCCTTTTCATCATCGTGCATAAAGTCAATAAAGCGGCGGGTTAAATCTGTATAGGGCTCGTTATTTTCTTCCGCGCGACGCAAAATTTTATCGTCAATATCAGTGATATTTCTGACATAGTTTACATCCCAACCCTGCGAGCGCAGGTAGCGGGTAATAACATCAAAAGCAACCAGCACGCGCGCGTGACCGATATGACAAAAGTCATACACGGTGATACCACAGACATAAAGGCCGATTTTGCCGGCCTCCAACGGTTTAAAACTCTCTTTTTGTCGACTTAAGGTGCTGTAAATTTTTAATGACATAATCTTGGCAGAAATTGAGTATCCGGTTAGTTTTGCTGAGAAATTTTAGCCCAGCTGTCGCGTAAACCTATTGTGCGATTAAACACTGGCTTACCGTCTTTACTGTAATCAGCATCCAAACAGAAATACCCTTCCCTCTCAAACTGATAGGCTTTTTCGGCTTCGGCGCCTGCTAAAGAAGGTTCGGCCATACAACCAGTCAACACTTCAAGACTGTCTGGATTAATAGCTTTCAAAAAGTCTTCACCACCCGCACCAGGATTGGCTTCGCTGAACAGGCGATCGTACAAACGTACATCGCATTTCAAATGGTTAGTACCGCACACCCAATGAATCACGCCTTTAGGTTTAACGCCGTCCTCCGGATCGAGCCCGACGGTATTTTCAATAATGCGAGCTTTTACCTCGACGATATTGCCATCGTCGTCTTTTACGCATTCATCCGCTTCTATCACATAAGCGTTACGCAAACGCACTCGCTTACCAATAACCAAGCGCTTGTATTTTTTATTGGCCTCTTCCCGAAAATCATCCGCATCAATGTATAGGGTCGAGGAAAACGGCAGCTCTCGCTCAGCCAAATCATCACGATTAGGGTGTCCAGGCGCAGTGAAAATTTCCTGCTTATCAGCAGGGTAATTCGTCAAGGTCAGTTTTAGCGGCCGCAGCACACACATAGCACGAGGTGCATTTTTATCCAAATCGTCCCGCACACAGTATTCCAGCATGCTGACGTCAACAACACTGTCGGATCGGGTCACGCCGATCCGTTCGCAAAAATTGCGTAAAGAGGCCGGTGTATAGCCCCGGCGACGCATGCCTGAAATAGTCGGCATACGTGGATCATCCCAACCGTCAACAAACCCCTCGTCCACCAGCTGCCGCAACTTACGCTTACTGGTCACCGTATAATTTAAATTCAGCCGCGCAAACTCATACTGCTTTGGCGTTGCAGGCACGGATAAATTCTCGATAAACCACTCATACAAAGGGCGGTGATCTTCAAACTCAAGAGTACAGATCGAATGGGTAATACCCTCAAGAGCATCGCTTTGCCCGTGGGCAAAGTCGTATGAGGGGTAAACGCACCATGTATCGCCTGTGTGGTGGTGATGTACCTTTTTGATTCTATAAATAACCGGATCACGCAGGTTTATATTGGGAGCGCTCATATCAATTTTTGCGCGCAACGAGCAACTACCTTCTTCCAGCTCGCCCAGTTTCATTTTCTCAAACAGCGCCAGATTCTCTTCCACACTGCGATCACGATTGGGGCTGTTGCGACCGGGTTCGGTTAAGGTGCCACGATACTCCCGAGCTTGCTCAGCACTCAGATCACAGACATAAGCCTTACCAGCACGAATCAATTCCAGCGCCCAGTTATACAAGCGATCAAAATAGTCTGAGGTAAAGCGAATATCGCCACTCCACTCAAACCCCAGCCAGGTCACATCGCGCTTGATGGACTCAACAAACTCTTCGCTTTCTTTTTCCGGATTTGTGTCATCGAATCGCAGATTGCACTGACCTCCAAATTCACGAGCCAGACCAAAATTCAAGCAGATGGATTTGGCGTGACCGATGTGTAAATAACCATTCGGCTCAGGAGGAAAGCGGGTACTGATGGACGCCACCTTACCCTCAGCAAGATCACGTTTAATAATATTTTGCAGAAAATGGGCTGGCTTTTCGCTTGCCGGCGCATCCGCTAAAGAGTTGTCGCTCATAAAGCTCAGAATCCAAACGAGAATAAATTAGGCGAAAGTAAACAGGGTATTGTATAACCTGCGCAGAAGATTTCCTACCTTCAACTTAACCTGCACCACCCTCGACAGAAGTGTAGTGAGGCTTTAAATCCTGGGTAGAAAATGCCGCATCAAGGCCGCAAAGTGGAACGATAATCGCCACGCCTTTTCAGCTGATACTCGCGCACCGCTTTGTTATGTTCGTCCAAAGTGGCCGAAAAAACGTGGGTTCCATCACCTTTAGCGACGAAGTACAGGTCTTGGCCGCTTTCGGGGTGCATGCTCGCATAAAGCGCCCCCTCCCCCGGCAATGCAATAGGTGTAGGCGTTAAGCCGTGATTTGTATAAGTGTTATATGGTGTATTGCGACGTAAATCAGCACTGCTGATTTTACCTTGGTAGCTCTCGCCCATGCCGTAAATAACGGTTGGATCCGTCTGCAAGCGCATGTTTTGCTGCAACCGGCGAACAAACACCCCCGCAATTTTTTGCCGCTCCCAGGCAGCGCCGGTTTCACGCTCAACAATCGAGGCCATAATGAGCGCCTCGTACGGCGTTTTATAAGGAAGGGCTAAATCTCGCTCCTGCCATAAACTGTTCAGCGTGGCAGACATCTTTTCATAGGCGCGCCGCATAATCTCAACATCGGTAGTGCCGCCATCGTAATGGTATGTGTCAGGAAAAAACCAACCTTCCGGATGCTCAATAGGCAAATCAAGCAGCGCTAACTGCTCTTCAAGCGGCTTCTCGTGCAAGAGAGAAGTCACCCGTGGCGCTCGCGATAACGCTTCTACGGCCTCAGCGTAGGTCCAACCCTCAATGATCGCCACAGCGTATTCAATAACATTACCCGTATGCAGTAAAGTCACCAGCTCGGCCGGCGTTGTACCTGGCTCAAAGCGGTAATCGCCCGCCCTTACAGAAGCCTGTCCCGTAAGTCTTGCATACAGCACCAATGCCTGCGGATGCTTTAACACCGCAAGCCCGGCTAGCTGATTAGCTACCTGCCCAAGGTTGCCACCAGCAGGAAGCTCATAAACCAAGCCATTATTACCGACAATCATCGGCTCGTTGAGCCATTTTTTAAAATACTGATACGCCCCCAGGCCAGCAACCAGGGCGGCTAAAACCGCGAGCAATAACAGCTTTTTAACAACATTAACCGCAAGCTGAACCATTAATTTATTGCCCTCTCAAAGTGCGTTCGCACAGATTTCTGTAACTCAACAGCACGAGCAAATCCGGAATATTCGTGCCACGGTTTACCACCTTCATCCAGAATCACGCCGACAGATCTAACACCTCTAACGCTGTTGCAAATAATCAGTTCGTCAGAAGTTTTTAAGTCTTCAAGACGTAACCGCCGCTCAATGACCGAGAGACCTAATGCCGGAATAATATCGTCACTCAGCAGCTGCCTCATAACCCCTCTTACACCACAGTTATCCAACACAGGCGTTACCCAAGCACCGTTATTGAACACAAAAATATTGCTTGCGGTAGCTTCTATCACCTCACCCTCAGAGTCGCACAACAATCCTTCGGCCACAGCAGGATCACGCCATTCCGCTCGAGCCAAAACCTGTTCTAACCGGCTTAAATGTTTATGCCCTGCCAGCGTGGGATTACGCCCTAGTGTCTGTCTGCATAGGCGCACAGCGTTAACACACTGATCGTCTGACAACGGCATAAAATCCGGGAAATAGAAGCAAATAAGGCGGCTTTGATCGGCACCAGAAGGGTCATAACCCCTGCCACCATCACCTCGGGTTAAAATAATTTTTATAAGCCCACAAGCCTTGGCATCCAGCAGCGCCAATACTGGTTCTAAGCCATTGATGAGAGTCTCGTCGGCAATATCAATACTGAGGGCAGCGGCCGACTGTTTAAGCCGGTTTAAATGCAGGGAAAGTAGAGGCGCGTGGCCTCCATAAAGGGCGATAGTCTCAAATAAACCATCGCCATAGGCCAGGCCACGATCGAGGGGAGACAGACCCGCGGCCTGCCTGCCATCAATCCACACCTGAGGCTTTGTGCTATCGGCCATGGCCCGTCTTCTTAGAAAATATGCCGCTTATTTCAAGCGAGAAAACACCAGTGAACCATTGGTGCCACCAAAACCAAAGGAGTTTGACAGCACTGCCTGTATGCCTTTTTCCTGGGCCGTATGCGGCACAAGATTAATATCGCCACACTCTTCATCTGGGTTATCCAGATTAATTGTGGGCGGAGCTACCTGGTCGCGAATAGCCAACACACTAAAAATAGCTTCAACGGCCCCAGCTGCTCCCAATAAGTGCCCAATCATGGACTTGGTAGAGCTGACCGCCACCTGATCCACCGCATTTTGCATTACCGACTTAACCGCCCGGCACTCCGCCACATCCCCAGCAGGGGTGGATGTACCATGCGCATTAATATAGTTAATATCTTCAAGGGCAATATTCGCGTCTTTAATGGCATTTTGCATCGATAATGCAGCACCAGAACCGTCTGCGGGTGGCGAGGTCATGTGATAGGCATCGCCGCTCATGCCAAAGCCTACTAACTCAGCATAAATATTGGCGCCACGCGCTTTGGCGTGCTCGTACTCTTCAAGCACTAATACACCCGCACCATCCCCCAGCACAAAACCGTCGCGATCTTTGTCCCAAGGGCGACTTGCCGCCTTTGGGTTATCATTTCGGCTAGACAGCGCTCGCGCGGCAGCAAAACCGCCCAATCCAACGGGAGTTGTCGCCATTTCGGCACCGCCAGCTAACATAACATCTGTCTCGCCGTACATAATTGAACGAGCCGCCAAACCTATACAGTGCGTGCCCGTGGTACAGGCTGTGGTAACAGCCAGATTGGGACCACGCAATCCATAGTGAATGGACAAGTTGCCCGCAATCATATTGATAATCGCGCCAGGCACAAAAAATGGCGACATACGGCGCGGCCCCTTGTGCTCTACAACCAAGGTGCCATCTTCAATGGTGCCAATACCACCAATACCAGAGCCGATGGACACACCCATACGGGCGCTGTTTTCATCGGTCACTTCAAGACCTGAGTCCCGCATGGCTTGAATACCGGCAACCATACCAAACTGAATAAACCGATCCATTTTACGCGCGTCTTTTTGCGCGAAATAACCGTCTACCGAAAAGTCTTTTACAGACGCAGAAAATTGTGTGCTAAACGCAGAGGCATCAAAACTGGTAATTGGTTCGACACCGCTCTTACCATTGAGAATTCCACCCCAGGTATCCGCAACCGTATTGCCTAACGGGCTGACCATGCCCAATCCGGTAACAACTACTCTCTTACGCGACACTTATTTATCTCCCGCAGCAAGGCTCACACACCTCGCCCGCCTGTTAAACGACACCGCTTTACGCGATATATAAAAGAAAAAGCCGTACTATTTTTCAATAATACGGCTTTCGCTGAAATCTGGATTCAAAGAATTCGCAGATTAGGCCAGGTTGGCATTGATATAATCGATAGCCAACTGAACAGTGGTGATCTTCTCGGCTTCTTCATCCGGAATCTCAGTTTCAAACTCTTCTTCCAGAGCCATCACCAGCTCTACAGTATCCAGAGAGTCCGCGCCCAAATCTTCAACGAAAGAAGCCTCGGCTTTCACTTCATCTTCTTTAACGCCCAGTTGCTCAGCAACGATTTTTTTTACGCGTTCTTCAATGCTGCTCATGATCTAATTCAACTCCTAGTAGGTAGTATCGACGAAACCGCACCCGAACCACAGTGGCGGTTCCAGATTATCTACGGCGAAATCGACGCGCATTTTACATCGAATTTCGCCGTGTTGTAACGCATCGGACAAAAAAACTTTACCCTATGCTAATTTTCTTTTTAAAAACAATTGCTTGGAGAAGCAATTATCCCATATACATGCCGCCATTAACCTGAATTGTTTCACCGGAAACATAACCTCCAGCATCGCACGCCAAAAAGCCCACGACAGCGGCAATCTCTTCAGGCTTGCCCAGCCTGCCAAGTGGAATACGATTTAGCAAGTCTACTTTTTGCTCTTCAGGCAAAACTTTGGTCATATCGGTATCAATAAAGCCCGGCGCCACAGTATTCACAGTAATGCCGCGCGAACCCACTTCAGCGGCAAGTGATCGAGCAAACCCCGCCACGCCAGCCTTGGTAGCAGCGTAATTAGCCTGCCCCGCATTACCCATAGAGCCAACCACAGAACCAACATTGATAATGCGACCCCAGCGAGCTTTCATCATACCGCGCAACACCGCTTTACTTAAGCGATACACCGCGCTCAGGTTGGTATTGATCACGTCGAACCACTCCTCATCAGACATCCGCATCAACAGATTATCCTTGGTGATTCCGGCGTTATTCACCAAAATTACCGGCACGCCATACTCATCATTGACTCGCTTAAGCAGCGCTGCGACCGACTCCGGCTCAGTGACATTCAGCACCATACCGCAGCCTTTGTGACCGGCTGACTGAATATTTTCAGTAATGGCCGCCGCACCCTTTTCACTGGTTGCGGTACCAATCACTACAGCACCTGCCGCTCCGAGCTGCTGCGCAATTGCGGCGCCAATACCGCGACTTGCGCCGGTAACCAAAGCCACTTTGTCGTCTAAATTCATCATGTTAAAAAACATCCTTTAGTGATTTTCTAGGAGGCAAGTGCCGCCTCAAATTCCTCTGGAGCTTCCACCGAGGTGGCGTTCAATGCGCGATCAATACGCTTGGCAAGGCCCGCCAGCACTTTTCCCGGCCCGCACTCTATCAATCGCTCAACGCCGCCCGCCTGCATCGTCTTAACGCAATCCACCCACAACACAGGAGCGTATATTTGCTCAATCATCAAGGCTTTAATTTTGTCTGGATCAGACTCGCAGGCCGCATTCACGTTATGAACCACTGGCACCTGCGGCGCACTAAATCGGGTTGCCTGCACCTGTTCAGCAAGGCGCTCTGCAGCAGGCTGCATTAATGAGGTGTGAAAAGGTGCGCTCACCGGCAACGGCAAGGCCCGCTTAGCGCCGGCCTCCTTGCACGCGTCGACGGCACGTGCCACGGCATCGGCATGCCCCGCAATCACCACCTGGCCAGGCGAATTAAAATTCACAGGCGCAACAACCTCATCCTGCGCAGACGCGTCGCAAGCCGCTTTAACCGCAGCGTCATCCAAACCGATAATGGCAGCCATAGCACCCACACCCGCTGGCACGGCCTCTTGCATCAATTTGCCACGCTGACGTACCAGCGCAACCGCATCAGAAAACGCTACGACGCCCGCACAAACCAGGGCAGACCACTCACCAAGACTGTGCCCAGCCATCATAGAGGGCGTAGCCCCACCTTTCTCACACCACACCCGCCAACAAGCGACGCTTGCCGTTAACAGCAATGGCTGAGTGCATTCAGTCAAATTAATTTCGTCCTGAGACCCCTCTTGCACACGCTGCCAGAGATCATAGCCAAGCACTTGCGACGCATCGGCAAATGTCTGCTCAACTATGGGGTAGTGCGCCGCAAGCTCGGCCAACATGCCTATTTTTTGCGAGCCTTGCCCGGGGAATACAAATGCGAGATTTGCTGCGGTCATAATCATTAACTCTTATGGTTGAAACTCTATTTTCTGTGCCACTTAAAACGATGTCACGGCTTTAGCAATTTTTTCAGGAACCCCTGTTTGAGCATGCTCGAGCGCCAAATGCAGCGCATTAACTGTGGCATCAACGCCTGCCCCGCCGTGGCTTTTCACGACTACGCCATCCAGGCCAGCCAGCACCGCGCCATTGTAAGCATCGGGGTTAAACTCCATCCGCCAGCGTCTGAGGATGGGCCATAAAAGCAGGCCAGCCAAGCGCCCGAGACCTGACGCGAAGCTTTTTTCAATACGGCGAGTCAGCAAGCGAGCAACACCCTCACTGGTTTTAAGGGCAACATTACCACTAAAGCCATCGCACACAATGACCTCTACCTCACCATTGAAAATTGCATCGGCTTCAAGGTAACCCAAGAAATTGATATCCGCCGCTCGCTCCATAATCGCAGCAGCATCACGAATAGTACGAGTACCTTTACCAGCCTCGGCGCCAATATTAAGCAGCGCAACTCTTGGGCTCTGCACACCAGCAGCACAAGCTTGAATCTGCCCCATACGAGCAAACTGAACAAGCTGCTCAGAGCTACAGTGCAGATTGCCCCCCAAGTCCAGCATGAGGGTAAAACCAGATTCAGCGGGCATGACCTTACTGAAGGCAGGGACTTCAACGCCAGGTATCACCCCGACCACACGTCTGCTTATCAACATCAATGCCCCACTATTCCCGGCACTAACACAGGCTTGCACCTGCTTATCCGCAAGCGCCTGCAGCGATAACCACATCGAAGAATCCTGCCCCTGCCGCAAGGTTTTTCTAGGATCAGCTCCCATGGGTATAACACTGTGTGCAGTATGAATGCTGATATTGGCAGGCAGCGCGTTATCGGCGGCAGCGCGAATAGCGACCGGATCACCGTACACTTGTAAATGCACGTGAGGTGCAATCTGCGCGAATTTTTGCGCAGCGGGAATAGTAATACGGGGACCGAAGTCCCCGCTCATAGCATCAAGTGCTAGCCGTATTGGAGTAGACAATGCTAAATCGTCTTCCTACCAAACAACTTACTCGTCAGATGCTTTATCGATCACCTTACGGCCACGGTAAAAACCGTCAGCCGTCACATGGTGACGCAAGTGCTTCTCACCACTGGTGGGATCTACAGACAAGGTTTGCCCGGTCAGCGCATCGTGTGAACGACGCATACCGCGCTTAGAACGTGTCTTTTTGTTTTGTTGAACGGCCATGATTAACTCCTATATAACAATAAACTGAAGCAGGGGCGCCTCTGGTAGACTTAACTACTTTTTCGGCGTTCCTTTAAGTTGCTCCAGAACTTGAAACGGGTTTTGCTTGGGTTTGCTGCTTGCTTCGACCTCGGCTGCTCCACTACTGAAGTGCTCACTAGGAACACACGCATAATCGTGATAAGCAACCGCGGGCAGGCTTAACAGCAACTCTTCTTCTACAATTTCGTAAAAGTCAGCTGCACCCTCACCTACAATCCAAGGATCGAGATCGCGCGGTAAGGCCCGAGCCTGATCCTCACTCCACACAATACCGAGCCTGAGATTACAGCTCAAAGGCACCAGAACGGTATCAAGACAACGCTGGCAGATCATATTGACCTCACCATTAACCGTCCCCTCGAGAACCTTTTTACCATCTTCATCAATCCGGAATGATAACAGCACATCAAAACTTGCACTGTCACCCGTCACAGCACCCTGCAGACGCGGTAGCGACTCTAGAGCCAAAAAACCCACCAACTCTACACCCTGTTGAGCGTATTTACGCGGGTCGCCGCGCCTTGGCAATGACTGATTTATGGGTGCTTGAGACATAAGCGCGCAATAATAGGGATACAGTGGCGGTCTGTCAAAGACATTTGGTCTTTTTACCCGTTAAACACAAGGTATTAGGCCAATTTAGCCCTGCACAGTGATAACCTCACGCAATTGAGTGCAGCCAACTGTAAAAACCAACGTTTTTACCCGACCAATCAAACCGGCATTTATCAGAGACATAAAGATAAACATAGAGACCAATATGCAACAGTCACCGCAAAACCAAACACCCAAACTAGTGCTAGCCTCTGGCTCACGCTACCGCCGAGAGCTGCTGGAAAAACTCCGACACCCCTTTAAATGGCAAGCACCTGAAGTGGACGAAACCCCACTAGCCGGCGAAAAGCCTGATGCTCTCGCCCTTCGCCTGGCCCAACTAAAAGCAGAAGCCCTGGCAAGTACCCACCCCAACAGCCTTATTATTGGTAGCGACCAGGTGGCTAGCCTAGATGGCAAGCTGTGCGGAAAACCAGGCAGCAAAGAAAATGCATTTTCTCAGCTAAAAGCAGCAAGCGGTAAAAGCGTTATTTTCTATACCGGGTTATGCCTGCTAAACACCAACACCGGGCACCACCACACCGCAGTAGAAACTTACAAAGCGCACTTTCGCACACTCACGGACGGACAAATTGAGCATTACCTGGAGCAAGACCAACCCTTTGACTGCGCCGGCAGCTTCAAGTCCGAAGCCTTGGGCATAGCCTTGTTCGAACGCTTGGAAGGAGACGACCCCAACACACTGGTTGGCCTACCCTTAATACGCCTCACCGCCCTATTATACGAAGCTGGTATTGATGTACTTTCAAGTTAAGAATCCCGCTTGCGCCAAGAAAGTATTTCACTAAAGCAATCCATACATAGATCAGGCGCGTAAGGGTATAGACGCTCAGGCTTGTGGGCGCCATAACTTACCGCCAACCTTGCCATCCCAGCTCTTCGCCCCATATCCATATCATATTCGGTATCGCCCACCATCACCGCCTCGCTGGCGGGCACCACCAATTCCGCAAGCAACTCTTGCAGCATCAAAGGGTTTGGCTTAGATGCAGTCTCATCAGCGCAACGGGTAGCATGAAAGTAACCACCGAGTCCCATCACCCCTAAAATGCGATCAAGCCCCCGGCGACTTTTGCCCGTTGCCACAGCCAAGATGTGGCCATCTGAGCGCAAACTATCCAATGACTCTTTCACCTTGGGGTAAAACTCGGCGGGCTTGGCCTGATCCAACTCTAAATAATGATGACGATACCTGTCTCGAATCGCCTCCAGGCTTTTAGGCTCTTCACTTGGATACATAACACTGAGCGCCTCAGGCAAACCCAAACCAATAATGTTACGGACGGCATCATCGTCGGGGCGAGGCCAACCAATATCCTCAGCGGCTCGCTGCATAGCAGTCACTATCGTTGCAGTGGAATCACTAAGAGTTCCATCCCAATCAAAAATATACAGCAAACCTACACCTCTAGACTCAGATTATTAAGCACGCTTAGCAGATCATCAGGCAGGGGCGCACTCACCTCAACCGCCTGACCATCAGGCAAATTTAAACGAAGGGCACTCGCGTGAAGAAAAAGCCGCTTAGAGCCGTTTGCCCGCATTTTTTCATTGATCTCATCACGACCGTATTTTTCGTCGCCCAACAGAGGGCAGCCCTTAGACTGCGCATGCACTCTAATCTGATGGGTTCGGCCGGTTATAGGTCTCGCCTCCACCAAGGTAAACCCCACATAACGCTGCAAAACCTTAAATTGGGTCAGACTGGACTTACCTTCAGGATGAATTTTTACAATTCGCTCACGCCCACCAGAGGCCTCAAGCTTTAACAAAGGCGCACTCACCCGCGTCGCCCTAGCTGGCCAACAACCAAGCACCAGCGCCTGATACACCTTAGTAATCCCGCCGGCGCCCAAAGTCTTCTCACGCAGAGACTGCTGTAAAAACCGTAAATAGCTGCGCTTTTTTGCCACCATTATGCAGCCCGAAGTATCTCTATCTAATCGATGCACAAGCTCCAAGTAGCGGGCTTCCGGGTGCAACTGCCGCAGCGCCTCTATCAAACCAAGGCTCACACCACTACCTCCATGCACAGCGAGCCCTGGGGGCTTATTCACCACCAAAAGACCTTCGTTCTCGAACAACACTGAACCTTCAAGCAACCTGCCAAGCCCTTGACTGAGCTTTTTAGGCGGTTCGCGCTTAGCCACTTTAAGCGGTGGCAGGCGCACCACATCTCCATCGGCGAGGCGGCTATCAGCTTTCACCCTTCCTTTATTGACACGCACCTCTCCCTTGCGCAACAACTTATAGATATGGGTGCGCGGCACCCCCTTTAAGCGTGCCACCAGATAATTATCGACTCGCTGACCAGCCTGATCAGAGTCGACAGTAAGGTACTGAACTCGACTGAAACGCTCATCAAGCTGATTAAAAGACATAGATTTAGTATTCATGGCGCGGATTTTAGCAGCATTCCCTCTCCGGCAGGCACAAACTGCAAAAGCAAAATGCGATTGCCGTGCTTTGTCTTAACTGTTATATTCGGCCCTGCTGGGACAGGCAGGTTTCCGGACATTGCGTATCAGGCGTGTCGCGAGGAAATACCGCTGCCAGCCGAGGTGCCGCCCAACGTAAACGATTGATGCGGTGGCCCCAGTGAAGTGATGAGAGGTGCGACGCGCGCCCAAAGCTATTCAGCTAAGCCATGCTTACGGCAGCGCGAACACCAAAACCATTGCGCAGCAGGCGCAATGCGATTAATCCGCTCGATGTGTTTTGTATATATACCAGCTAAAATCTGGCAGAACTTGAACGATGAGAGAGCCTAAAGCTCCCGACACACTCATAGGAAAGAAGGCCTTAGCCTTACCTGCACAGACAAGCAATTTAACAGCGCCAGTCAGTTCTGGCCAAATCGGTAAACGGATTTAAAAACAATATTGACACTTCGGTTTGCTGAACCCTGCGCCCAACGCGCACAAACCGACGACGAAGTTCAATAACAATCCGTCAGCTGTCACTGTGCTCACTAACGCACAGGACCAAAATGAGCTGTGCAAGACACACAGCGTTGATTAGTCGCCAAGGGCCCCGCTGCGCCCAACAGGAAAGACTAGGAAACGCATGAAAAGAATGCTGATAAACGCTACCCAGCCAGAAGAGCTGCGCGTAGCATTGGTTGACGGCCAATGGCTGTACGATCTCGATATTGAAAACCGCAACCGCGAGCAAAAAAAGGCCAACATCTACAAAGGCCGTATCACCCGGGTAGAACCCAGCTTAGAAGCCGCTTTTGTTGATTATGGTGCCGAGCGCCACGGCTTTTTGCCCCTCAAAGAAATTTCCCGCGAATACTTTGCCAAATCTTCCAGCGATTCCGACGGCCGCGTAAAGATCAAAGACGTCGTCAAAGAAGGCACCGAAGTAATTGTTCAAGTCGATAAAGAAGAGCGCGGCAACAAAGGTGCTGCCCTGACGACATTCATCAGTCTGGCAGGTCGCTATCTGGTATTGATGCCCAACAACCCTCGCGCTGGCGGCATTTCACGGCGCATTGAAGGCGAAGACCGCGCCGAACTTCGCGATGCTTTGAGCCAAATTGAAATACCCAACGGCATGGGCATTATTATTCGCACCGCGGGCGTAGGCCGCAGCGCTGAAGAACTGCAATGGGATTTGAATTATTTGTTGCAGCTTTGGGAGTCCATTGACCAAGGTGCACAAAATTGCAAAGCACCCACATTCTTATTCCAAGAAAGCAACGTTATCATCCGTGCAATTCGAGATTACTTGCGCCAAGACATCGGTGAAGTCATTGTCGACAACAAAGAATCATTTGACCTCGCCTCGGGCTTTATTCGCCAGGTAATGCCGAATTTTGGCAGCAAAGTTAAACTGTATGAAGACGACATTCCGCTGTTTAACCGCTACCAGATCGAAAGCCAGATCGAAACCGCCTTCCAGCGCGAAGTGAAACTGCCCTCTGGCGGCTCAATTGTTATCGACGTAACCGAGGCATTGGTTTCTATCGACATTAACTCTTCACGCGCCACCAAAGGCGGCGACATTGAAGAGACCGCCCTGCAAACCAACCTGGAAGCCGCTGACGAAATTGCACGACAGCTGCGCCTGCGAGACATGGGCGGCCTGGTCGTAATCGATTTTATCGATATGCAGGCCAGCCGCAATCAACGGGAAGTGGAAAATCGTATTCGCGACGCCCTTGCCATGGATCGCGCCCGCGTCCAAATCGGTCGCATCTCGCGCTTCGGCCTGCTGGAAATGTCCCGTCAGCGCCTGCGCCCAAGTTTAGGCGAAGTGCACTCTAAAGTTTGCCCACGCTGTAATGGTCAGGGCACAATTCGCGGCACCCGCTCACTGGCACTTTCTATCTTACGCCTAGTAGAGGAAGAGGCACAGAAAGAGCGCAGCGCTGAAATTCGAGCTATTGCCCCCACCTCCGTCGCCACTTATCTGCTGAATGAAAAACGCAAAACGATCTTCAGCATTGAGCAGCGCAACAAAACCCGCGTCGTGGTCGTGCCCAACAATGAAATGACCACACCGCACTTTGAAGTTCAGCGTTTGCGCGATGACGACGAAGGCACACTGGAAACCAGTTACAAGATTGTCGCCTCAGAAGAGCACACCGAGCACGAGCAAATTACCGAAGCCGCGCCAGTAAAACTGCCGCAACCACTGGTGCAGCCCACCGCACCAGCTGAACAAGCGCCAGCTCCTGTGGCCAAAGCCGAGCCAGGCTTAATTGCCCGCCTGATCAACTGGCTGCAAGAACTCTTTGAAGGCGAAGAGAAAAAAGAGCCAGAACCCAAGAACAAACGCAGAAACAGTGACCAGCGTTCTCGTCGCGGTCGCCCACAAAACCGTCAACGTCGTCAGGATGATCGCGACGAGAAGAGCAAAAAAAGCAAAAAGGATTCTGGCGATAACAAAGAGCGCAACACGAAAGATAGCGACAGTAACGAGCAGCGCACCGAATCGCGCTCCAATCGCAATCGTCGTGGACGCAACCGAAATCGCAATCGCAACCGCGACGAACAGCGTAACAATCTTGGCGACAACAAAGGCAGCGACAACGGCACTCAGGGCCTGTCACAAAAGCAGCCTCAAGACAGCCAAAGCCATGACAATAACGACGAGCAACGCCCAGCTAAGCGCCCCTCTGGTCGCCGCCGCGGCAACCAGCGCCGTCGTCGCCGCGAAGACAGCACCTCAAACCAGGACTTACACGCCCAGGTAAATCAGGCTATCGACGCGCAGGAAGCTGCCACTCAAGAAAAGAGCACCCAAACCGGCAAGCAGGATGTCAAAAACGACAAACTTCCTTCGGCCCAACCGGCAAACGTTAACGCTGAGAGCTCTGATGCAGAACAAGCTCCACATCAGCGTGAAGCACAGCCCAAACTCGAAGAGCAGCAGCCGCCAACGGCAAAACAAGAGCCAATCGCAGCCCAGGAGGCTTCCGGGAAATCAGAAGAGCCTTCAGTAAATGAGCAGCCTTTGGCCGCCCCTAAAGCTGAAAAACAGCCTTCAATTGCGCCACAAGAGCCACCCAGTACCGATGCAGCACTGGAAACCCCAACAGCGACGGAGACGAACGAAGCTGGCACGCTCGAAGCTTCGGAGCAAGCGGAACCAGCCAATCAAGCCGTTCGAGCTGATGCCGTAGAGCTAAATGAGGAGACTGCAGCAGAAAAAGTAGCTGCCGATCAATCTGAAAGCACCGTTGAGAATGTTGAACCGACCATCGAAAACGTTCAGCACGAAAACGCTGCCGAACCCAAAGATGATAGCGCTGCACCCGCGAGCCAAGAGGAGGCACCCGCGTCTCAGGAAAAGACATTGACCATAGCCAGCAAAAACGGCACGCAAAAAGCTGTGCGCACATTTAGCCGGGCACAAAACGACCCACGGGTCGCCCCCAAGCCTGTGCAAAAAGTACGAATACTGACCGAGACACGTGACCGCCCCTTACCTCGCGCCCTGGATACCAGCCAGCCAGCACGGGTGAACCACAACCCGCGGCCACTGCAAAGACCCAGCAACGACCCGCGAGTGAAAGCCACTCAAAGCGAACCTGCTCAGTAATCGGACAGTTCGTATAAAAGCCGGGCAACGCCCGGCTTTTTTTATTTCAGACCACCCATAAGTTATGGAAAAATAGTGTTTTTTTTCTTAACAGCGCTTGCTCCAGAAAAAAACCTATGTATAATTTGCCCCACCTCGGAAGGGTGGCAGAGTGGTTGAATGCACCGGTCTTGAAAACCGGCGTAGGTTAATAGCCTACCCAGGGTTCAAATCCCTGCCCTTCCGCCATATTAAAAAGCGCCTTGCTCTCAGAGCAAGGCGCTTTTTTTTATGTTTGAGCCCCCTATTGCTCACACTTGCAACTCACAAAACACGCCCCAACATAAGTACCTGCATATCTTTGCTTTGCCTAATCAACCTTGTATGATTGGCCGCAGTCAACCTTAACCGGAGAGATCTCATGGAACAAATACGCACTGTAGATTCTGCTATTGCGCAGTCCGCTGAAGTCAGTAGCGTTTTGCGCAACACTTACTTATTACTGTCTGTGACTTTAGCATTCAGCGCTGTAACTGCCGGCATCGCTATGGCTGCGAATATGCCACACACGCTGGGCATAGTTATGTCGCTCGTAGCCATGGGGCTGATCTGGTTTGTCTTGCCCCGTACCGCCAACTCTGCCACTGGCCTGGTAGTGGTATTTGCCTTTACTGGCCTTATCGGTGCAAGCTTGGGCCCGATTTTAAATTACTACCTTGCCACCGCTAATGGCGGCACGATAGTTCTACAAGCCTTAGGCGGTACCGCTTTTACCTTCCTCGGCCTTTCTGCTTACGCACTGATTAGCCGTAAAGACTTCAGCTTTTTGCAAGGCTTTGTGGTGATGGGCGTTATGATTATGCTGGGCGCTATGCTGCTTCTGGTTGGCGCCTCTTTGTTTGGCTACCACCTTGAAACTCTTCATCTGGTATTTTCTGCCGGTATTATTTTGTTGATGTCCGCTATCATCCTGTTTCAAACCAGCAACATCATCCATGGCGGAGAGCGTAATTACATTCTGGCAACTACCAGCCTGTACTTAGCTATCATTAATATTTTTACCAGCCTGCTCCACTTATTGGGTGCAGCAGAAGACTAAAAGCACCCTCAAGAAGCCCCGCAAGGGGCTTTTTACTATCCAGACTTATCAAATGATTTTTACCGTTGTCGTTCTAGGTGCGCCCTACTCCAGCGCCGCAAACTCTACCGCACTTCGCTTTTGTCGCGCCGCACTGGAACAAGGTCATACCCTGAAACGAATATTTTTTTATGGCGACGGTGTGCACACGGGATCATCCTTATCCGCACCCCCTCAGGACGAATACAAACTGACTGAGCAGTGGCAGTCGCTTATCCGTGAGAACCAGTTAGACGCTATCGTGTGTATCGCGGCAGCGCTCAGGCGCGGTGTTTTAGATGCAGATGAACAACAACGCTACCAAAAAAGTGCCGCTAATCTCTCGCAAGACTTTACCCTAAGCGGTTTGGGGCAATTGATCGAGGCATCTGCCACATCCGATCGAACCATCACTTTCGGGGCTTAAATAATGACCAGTATGTTATGCATCAGCCGTCATACCCCTTCTGGCAACGCCCTGGCGCGTGAAGCCTTAGACACGGTGCTAGCCGCCGCCGCCTACGAACAGGACATTAAATTGTTATTTATGGATGACGGGGTGTGGCAACTACTTAAAGGTCAACAGCCTTCGCACATCAACCAGAAAGACATCACCAAAAACCTCAGTGCGCTACCTATTTTTGGGGTAGAAGAAGTCTACGTCCACGAGCCTTCGCTACAATCGAGAGGCATAAGCCGTGACTCTCTTAGCTTAAATAACGTACAATTGCTAACCAATGAACAGACTCAGGCGCTCATTGCGTCACAACAACACATCCTTAGCTTTTAATGAGCACACTGCATACGGTTAATAAATCCCCCTTTACCGACAACTGTCTGCACAGCTGTCTACTTCTGTGCACCAACGAAGACGCTTTACTTCTTATTGAGGACGGCGTTTACGGCGGCACGTCTCAGTCGCCCTGCGCCGAAGATATTCGCGCAAAAATACAACTGGGTGTGTCGGTGTACGCATTAAAACAGGACACTCTGGCACGCGGCGAGCTGCAGGTACTCGAGGGAATTACACTGATCGACGACAAAGACTTTGTGCGCTTAAGCTGCGAGCATCAGTGCATTCAAAGCTGGTATTAGGTTAATTGAGAATCTCGCCCTACACGAATCATGAATGAAATACCCCTGCCAGAATTAGACAATGACGGTTACCTGTGTAACTTACAGGACTGGTCACCCACTGTAGCCACAATCCTTGCTGAACAAAACCAGATTGAGCTGAGCGACGCTCACTGGGAAGTTATTGATTTAGTACAACAGTTTTACCGCGAATTTGAACTTGCTCCAGCCAGCCGTGCTCTGGTGCGCTATGTTCAGCAACACTTAGGCAAAGAGAAAGGGCGAAGCATTTATTTACTCCAACTCTTTCCACCCCATCCCGCGCTAATGGTTAATAAATTGGCTGGACTTCCGCGTCCAGCCAACTGTTTTTAATGCTTTTTGCGGTATTCGCGGGTTAATTTCACCACCAGCCCCGACAGCAATATAAGTGCGATTAAATTGGGCACGGCCATCAAGCCATTGAGTACGTCAGCCACAATCCATACCACTGACAAATCAGCAGTAGCCCCGACATAGATCGCCAACACCCAAACAACCCGAAAGGGCATGATAATTCGCGCACCAAATAAGAATTGAGCACAGCGTTCGCCGTAATAACTCCAGCCTAATAACGTAGTAAAAGCAAACAGGGCAATCGCTAACGTAATTACCACTTCACCGAACCCGCCCGGTAAGCCCGCTGTAAAAGCGGCCTGAGACATTTGTGCGCCCAGAGCTTCCCCCTGCCAAACGCCGGTACAAATAATCGCAAGCCCAGTAATTGAGCAAACAACAATAGTATCGAGGAAGGTTCCCAACATAGCGACCATGCCCTGCTCTACGGGATTATTTGTTTTAGCAGCAGCATGAGCAATAGGCGCACTGCCAAGCCCCGCTTCGTTAGAAAACACGCCTCGTGCCACACCGAACTGAATAGCCATAGCCACACTGGCACCCGCAAAACCACCAGCAGCAGCGGTGCCATTAAAGGCGCTGTCAAAAATCAAAGCGAAAGCCGCGGGAACCGAGCTGATGTTCACAACAATAACAACGAGGCCACACAACACGTAAGCAACGCCCATGGTGGGCACTAGCCGCCCGGCCACCTCGCCAATACGCTTAACACCACCCACCAGCACCACAGCAACTAAGGCCATTAGCATCACCGCGGTGACGGCCTTAGGAACCTGCCAGCTACCGTAGAGGGCATCCGCCACCGAGTGCGCCTGTACAGTGTTGCCGATACCGAACCCAGCCATGCAACCGAAAAAGGCAAAGGCGCCACCCAGCCAAAGCCAGCGGGCACCCAAACCATTTTTGATGTAATACATGGGGCCACCGATATTGTGCCCCGAGGCATCTTTTTCTCTGAAATGCACGGCGCATACGGCCTCAGCGTACTTAGTTGCCATACCCACAAGGGCCATACACCACATCCAAAAGAGCGCACCAGGACCGCCTAAACCAATAGCGGTCGCAACACCGACGATATTGCCCGTACCGATAGTGGCCGACAAAGCCGTCATCAGAGCGTTAAACGGTGTAACTTCCCCTTCGGCATTACTTTGCCTGCCTCGCCACAAACGAGCAAAGGCCTCGGGTATACGCCGCAAAGGGAACCCCGCCAGCCGAATCATCAGAAAAACGCCCACCAACGGCAGCAGCCACAAAAGGAAATACTTACCCCAAATAAAACCGCTTAAGGTCGAGAAAAACTGCTCTAAAACTTCCATGATTGGTCCGCTATTCAAGGGTTATTAATTTGCATTGCCTCGCGCTCAGGAAAAACACCGAATATTCCACCGGTATGCACAAAAACAATATCACTCTGTCTCAATTGACTTTTCTCCAGCAAATCTAACATGCCGTAAAACGCCTTACCTGTATACACCGGGTCGAGAATAACGCCGGTATTGGCAGCAATGCGCGCGATACAGTCATACAGTGACCGGTAGCCAAGTGCATAGCCAGGGCCTATATACTGATCATTCACCCAATAGTTATCGGGCACACTAAGGCCACTGTCGCTGTAGCGCTTCATAGCCCCGGCAATATCTTCTTTTACACGGGCACGGAAATAAGCGGCGCTATCGCACACCGCGACTCCCAACACACGGGCCTGTGGACAATAATGAGCCAGACCAGCAGCAAGACCTGCCAAGGTGCCACCAGAGCCGGCAGCGCAGACAACCAAAGGGCTTTCGAGCCCCTCGGACTGGAAATCATTCGCCAGCTCTTGAGCTGCTTTGACGTACCCCCACAATCCCACTTCGTCACTGGCCCCCGTAGGGATGATGTAGGGGCGCCTCCCTTCTCGGACCAGTTGCTCGCTATGATCTACTAGCAAGCTGGACAGCTTATGCTGATATTCTCTTGCGCCATAAATGTGCAATTTCGCGCCGGCGAGCTGAGCGAGAAGCATATTGCCATCGCTAACAGCTGGCGGGTCGCCTCGCAGAATTAACTCGCAACCCAGCCCGTGTTCAGCAGCAAGAACCGCGGTGGCCCGACAATGATTGGACTGTAAACCACCGCATGTAATCAGGGTATCGGCGCCTTGGGAGAGCGCCTCTGCCAAGGTAAATTCCAGCTTGCGAACCTTATTGCCGCTCAGTAGCGAGCCGGTAAGGTCATCGCGCTTAATCCACAAGCGTCGATCACCCGAGTAAGTGGGTATTGGTAAGGGTTTAAAAGGTGTTGGCAGTTGCGCCAGACAGAGGCGCGGAGGGAATTTAAGTTGGTTCATCCTGAGCTCCACCTGTGTTTACGCACATTATAAGTGGAGCCAGAATAAAGAAAAGCCAGCCTATTTAGCCAAACTCAAATAGACTTAATGGTGCCTTTTGGCAAAACGGCATGAACAGCGACTTTCTGGAATTTAAGCTCGATATTATTACCCGTTTCTAAAACGATGTAGTTATCGTCCACCTTCATCACCTTACCGAGCATTCCGCTGGTAAGTAATACCTCATCGCCCTTTTGCAAAGCAGAGACTAAATTCTGATGCTCTTTTTGGCGCTTGCGCTGAGGACGGATAATTAGCAAATACATAAATAAAAACAAGCCGCCAAACATCAGCAGATTGACAAACATCGGGGCACCCTGTGGAGCGGCTTCAGCTTGGGCCCAAGCACTCTGGACGAAAAAACTCATGGAATTACCTCGCAGGCTAAAAAAGGCGTAACTCTACCGTTTTTGCTTAAGATCGGCAATTGAAATGAAAAACAGCCGCAAAAGCGACTGTTTTTTAGGCGATTGAGGTAACGCAGACCCTTTATGCGTAATCGCGAAACAACTTACGGAATACGCTTGGAGAGAGGTTGGTCCAACGCTTAAATGCGTTGGTAAAGCTTGTTCGGTCTGAGAAATCTAAGGCAGACGATACAGAATCAACACTCATGTGGTCGTCAATCAAATACTTTATTGCATAGTGAAAACGCAAACTGTCGCGTAATTGAGCAAAACTGGCACCTTGCTGCTGTAAACGGCGCTGCAGTGTACGCTTCGATAAGGCCAGGTCTTCCGCTATATACTCGATGGCCATGGGAGAATGACCAACACGCTTCTGCAGGGCTTCTAGCACCTTAGCAGACACGCCTTCGACATTCGGCAACTCAGCGAGGACTACATACTCATGATAAGAACGGATACCTGATCGGGTAAAGCCGTCCGCATCGGTAATTTGAGGGCTCAACCGCTGCAATTGAATCATGGGGCGCTCCTTGTGCCATTAGCTAAAAGCATAAATGTACGTCTCTGTCGTCTGCAAAATATATAGTTATCGCACCAGAATAACAATCAACTTTGGCGCATTATTAAGAATACTATTGTCACTCTGCGCCCAACCTTAGAAGCCGATGGCATATATCTCATCAGCGAATGATTAGGCTGCGAAGAGTATAAGTCAGATGGCGGATATTTTTGACACTTGTAGCGGCCTTTTTGTGGTTTTATGCAGCCGGTCACAAACCGGCCCCACTTCAGGAATAAACTCTATAAGAAGAACCGGTTAGAGCAAACTGTTAATGTCAAATCAGAAGTTTTCTTTTAGGTAAGCAAGTACATCCTGATCGTGGGACTTTGTTTTAACTTTGTCGAAAATATGTCTTAAACGCCCTTCTTTGTCGATAAAAAAGGATGTTCGTAATACCCCCATAAATTCACGCCCCATAAACTTTTTCAGGCCCCACGCCCCATATTTTTCAGCCACTTTATGATCTTCGTCACTTAACAAATTAAAGTTCAGCTCATGTTTGTCTTCAAATTTGGCCAGCCGTGCAACGGGGTCTGGACTGATGGCCAACACAACCGTATCCAGTGCAGCCAACTCCTCTTTAGTATCGCGGATACCACAAGCCTGAGTTGTACACCCAGGCGTCATCGCTTTTGGATAAAAGTACACCACAACATTACTCGTGCCACGAAAGTCTTTTAAGGCAACTTTCTCGCCTCGCTGATTTTCCAACGTAAACACGGGGGCTAAATTACCCACTTTGGGAAAACTCATACCGACTCCTCTTATCTGGTAGGGGGATCTGATTCGTTAATAGGATCTCGCATAGAGGCGAACAAAGCCGCTTTCTCTTCATTGGTTACTGCATCTATGGGGACAGGGTCGGCCGCAACGCACACCCGATTACGCCCCCTTTCTTTGGCCTGATAAAGTTGCGCGTCGGCCAGTGAAACCAACTCATTCAACGAGTGAGACTGATTCGCCCGATAGCAAACAATCCCAAAACTCATCGTGGTGTACACCTCGCCTTCGCTGTGAATCACCCTCAAGCTCGCAACTTCTTTGCGTATTCGCTGGGTGACAGCTTGAGCCTCAAATAAATCCGTAGAGGGTAAAATTAAAGCGAACTCTTCACCGCCGTAGCGGCAAGCAATATCAAGTTTGCGCAGTTGTTGCTCAAAACAAACCGATATTTGCTGCAGCAGTGTATTACCCAGCTCATGGCCATAGCGATCATTAAAGCGCTTAAAATGATCCACATCGGCAAGCACTAATGATAACGGCTGACCTGTACGCTGAACGCGCTCCATCTCACAGCCAAGTGCTTGGTTGAAATAACGGAAGTTATACAACCCGGTCAGGGCATCGGTATGAGCCTGCTCCGATAACAACTTTACCTGCTCACGCAAAACCTGCACCTCATTAACCCAGGGGCAGTCATCGCCAGCTTTACAGCTGTTTTGAAAACGTTCAGATGAATCCGAATCAGCCACTTCAATCCCGCAGTAATTTAGTCAAATCACCGTAGTGATCAATCCGTCTATCACGCAAAAAAGGCCAAATTCGACGGACATCTTCGGAACGCTGCTTATCCACAGCGACCACAGAAACGGCTTCAGCATCACCAAGTTTTGCTAAAAACTCCCCCTGAGGGCCGGCAATAAAGCTGTGCCCCCAGAAGTCGATGCCCTCCCCTCCGGCAGGGTCGGACTCATGACCAACACGATTAACACTAATCACCGGTACCCCGTTAGCCACAGCATGAGAGCGCTGCACGGTCACCCAAGCATCTTGCTGGCGCTGTTTCTCTGCACTGTCATCACCCGGAAACCAGCCTATCGCGGTTGGGTAAATTAGAAGTTCAGCACCAGCCATTGCCATTAAACGTGCCGCCTCTGGAAACCACTGATCCCAGCAAACCAGCACACCCAGCTTGCCTACGGATGTGTCAATGGGTGTAAAACCAAGATCCCCTGGAGTGAAATAGAACTTTTCGTAAAACCCCGGATCATCGGGAATATGCATCTTGCGGTACTTTCCAGCGATCGAACCATCTTGCTCAATAACGACGGCGGTATTGTGATACAAGCCGGTAGTACGCTTTTCAAATAATGAGGCGACGATCACTATACCCAGCTCACGCGCCAGCTCACCCAGGCGATTCGTACTTGGGCCGGGAATAGTTTCGGCTTGATCAAACTCGGCCACATCCTCTTGCTGGCAAAAATACAACCCCCGATGCAACTCCTGTAGCACGACCAAGCTGGCGCCCTCGGCGGCGGCTTTACGTATACCGGCTACGCTCTTGTCGAGGTTTGCCTCTAAATCAGCAGAGCAGCTCTGCTGCACAATTCCAACGTTCAATTGATTCAAAATTCGATAGCTCCGTGAGGTATTTGCATAGTGACGCAGTGCAAACTGCCATGTTGTTCAATCAAAGGGAGACAATTGATACCTATTATCTCATAGCCTGGAAAAGCTCGACCAATCACAGCAAGCGCCTCCGTGTCTGCCTCATCACTATAAGTTGGCACAAGCACCGAATCATTTAAGATTAAAAAGTTTGCATAAGTCGCCGGTAAGCGATGCCCATCACTATCAAATATCGGGGCCGGCCAAGGCAACCGGTGTAACCGATAAGGCTTGCCATTCGCGTCCGTCAAGGCTTGCAACTGCTGCTCCATTTGATGCAGCTCGTCGTAATGCTCATCATCTGGCGCATCGCACCCTACATACACTAAAGCTCCGTCCGGCCCAAGTCGAGCTAAGGTATCTATATGGCTGTCAGTATCATCACCCGCGAGATAGCCACTCTCCAGCCAATTAATTTTTCTGGCACCTAAATATTCAGTTAACCGTTGCTCGACCCGTTTTTTATCGTCGCCTGGGTTGCGATTTGGATTGAGCAAACAGGCACTGGTAACCAATAAAGTCCCCACACTATCAATTTCGATAGCGCCGCCTTCTAAGACCCAATCAATAGACTGCATAGCACAACTGAAGACGTCAGCACCGTCTAAATACGTATTAATTTGGTTATCCAGGCTTGCCTCGAATTTTCCACCCCAGCCATTAAATACAAAGTTCAATAACTTTGTCGACTTGCCATCACTCACGGTTAAAGGCCCGTGATCACGCGCCCAGGTATCATTGGTTGCGCAAGCAAACAGCTTGTAGCGAGAGGTCGATATGCCTTTTGCTATCAAAAGTCGTTGAATGTGAGAGTGTATAATCTGGGGGGCGACAATCAATAAGTGGCTGCGCTGAACTATGATATTCGACAGCTCAACATAAACACGCTCTACTCGCTCTAAAATATCCACCCAGTCTGTGTCAGGGTGCGGCCAAGTCAACATAACAGCCGCCTGCGGCGACCACTCAGGTAGCAAGGTAAATTGAGTCACTATTGGCCTCTGTTTTAATGAAAGGGCTGTAACGGTTAATAGACGGTTTCTTGCGCAGGCAAAATCACTTTTTGTGGAGCACTGTCAACTTTTAGCTGCCTGTTAGAGGCTTCAGGTTCGTCGCCAGCAACCAACAAAATAGCAAACGAGCGTTTACTCAAGCCAGATGACGGGAGCATTTCTACCAATACATTTAAGTGGTGCCGTCCTGAGTGCTTCACTCTCACTTGAGTCGGAACTCGGACCAAACCATCAACCACCGCTAGCTGCTGAGTCAGCTCGCCATACACATCAACCGCTTGAGAAGGTTCAAAACTGACGATTAAGGACTCCTCTGACCGGGGAACCGCCAGCTGTAGCTCAACCTCCTCAAAACCGTTGCCGGCAACCGTAAACTCAGGCGTTAGCAACTGCACATTCAAAGAGGGTTTTCCGCGCACCTGCTGACTTGTGCCAGCCGTGTGCACGCTGTGTGAGTGTGAACCGTCCTGTGCGGCACTACTCTTATTTGCCACATCTTGTTCACCGCAAGCGCAAAGAACCAATACCAGCGCAAGAGATAAGGCACAGCGTTGAATCCGCGTTATCATGGCTCTGCTCCTACGGCATTTATACTGACATCCATACAGGTAGGCTCGTAAAAAGCCGTACCAATATTCGGGTGAGAGGCGTAATCATAAACCGACAAAATGTAATTCTTTTGCGCACTGAGCGCTAGAGTTTGCTTCTCGCGGCCGATTTCCGAACTAAAACCACCGCCTTCAAGAGAGCCTCGCCAATACAATTCAAAATCTGGGTCCGGTTCATTAACAGGAGTACTCGCAACCTCAACCTGAATTTCGTACAGCGCTGGAAGCTCTGGCGAAAAACGAATAAACCGGCTGTAACCGAGTTTGTTGTAGTTCGACTCGTACCCCCCACCGACCAGACCGTTTTCTTGCGAGCTACACACGCGAAGCGTCTGCCCCACAATCAATTCTTCATACACAGGCAAAGCATTTGGGGTATTGCCGCTATTGCTCTCGCCTTGCGCAAAGCGGTGCAGGCTATTGATATTTTGCCCAGTCGCCAACTCAGTGAAACGCGGCAAGGAATCGGGGGCTTCTTGAGCCAGTTGTGCAGTAAACGAGAATACACTGGCAAAAGCATCACTGTTTTCATATCCCGTCGACCCCAGGGTGAAATAGAGCGGCGCCAGTCCTACCTCACTCATCCACTGATAAAATACCTGTTGTAATGAGGATTCATTAAACCACCCCCCCTGCTCTACCACACCACGGGCAATATCAAACCCTACCGCTTGGCGCTGACCGGCCCCGAGGCTGTCTAAGTAAATCGGATCTGATAAGGTGAAGCCAGCAACGGCATTCGCCAGGCCCTCAGAGTAGGCCACCCGCAGATCCAACTTATCATCCTGTCCGTGGGGCCCACCAATAGAATCTAAACGCCCGCCGACGGCATCTTCAAAAAAGTGCGCCCACTCATGGGCGATAACATGACGGTCATATTCGTCGGTATCAAAATCGGCAGCCCCAAGAATATACAACGCTTCCCCATCGTAATAACTGGTACCTATATCGCCATTAGAAACCTCACCCACGCTAGGCTTATTATGAATGGACCACCGAAACCTAGACACCGGCAACGCTAATTGAGGGTCGAGTGCAAGCACCTGCTGCAGAACCCCCCACGCGGTATCTAGAATTGCAAAGGGCGCAGCAACGCGGTCGGAGCCATAACTCGAGCCCGTCCATCCTGAGGGGGCATGTAAATCCCGCACCGAATCCGCATACCCCACACTCAGTAAGCGACCACGCATGGCATAGAGCGCATTACCTGAGGTGTTATCCTCTACTCGTAAGTGCCACCGTTGATCGCCGGTTCGCCTTGAGCGAGCTTCAACCTCTAACTGCACCTGCTCTGCGGCGGTAACCTCAAAATGGTAATCACCGGCATCATCCGACTCAACGGAGGCTAGCACCTCCCCAGATGCCGACAATAAATTCACCACCGCCCCCCGAATGGGGCGAGACTCTGTAGCGCTGTAATCCAGGCCTTGGGTGGACACAGGCACAAAATCATAGCTGAGCGAGCCAGACAATGTGACCGTCGCTTCAGAGCTGGCGGTGCTTGAGCTGGACAAGCTGGAAGAGAGAGAAGCCTCTGAACTCACCGACGAGGAGGACGGGCTAGACGATTGTGAGCTGCTCAAACTAGACTCAGAAGCTTGAGAAGATGAGGGGACATCACTGGAAATAGAGCTTTGCGCCACACTCGATGCAGAGGAGCTATCCGAGCCACCGCCGCCACAGCCCACTAAAGACACAAGTGCCGTTGCAGCCAGAGTTTGCCCCGCTGAGCGTAAAAACTGCAACATAAGAATTCTCCAAGCCTGGCGGTCAGTCAACATGATTCGCCGCAAGGATAACCGACACTCGGGGATTAAGCGACCTTAAAACCTCGCTACCGAGAGCTACGGCCATCTGTTAAAGTAACTTACTCTATACCGAACCCGCGCGCGTTTCTGATATGTTTAGATTATTACCTGTTTTACTGCTGCTGGGGCTTATCTTCTTTGGCTATTCCTGGTTAAAAAAGCAGCCTTCGCAACAAAAACGTAAATCCATCATGCAGCTTTTAGCTGTTCTGCTCATCATCGCACTGGTGTTCTTAGCCCTCACCGGCAGGATTCACTGGCTGGGCGCAGCTCTAGGTGCCCTGGTAGCACTGGCCAAACCTTTACTCAGCTTACTGCCTCAGATATTACCCTTTTTGCGCGCTAAAAAAACACAAACCAGTGGAGTGATCCAGCCACAGGAAGCCGCTGAAATTCTGGGGCTTGAACAGGAGCTCGCGGCAGGACGCCTGAATAAAGAATTAATCATTACAGCCCACAAACGCCTAATGCAAAAGGTGCACCCGGATCGCGGGGGCAATGATTACCTGGCCAGTCGAATCAATCAGGCTAAGGACGTCTTGCTGAAGTCCCTACAGGTCTGATCGTTTTAGCAGCAGGTGGATGTAACGCCCCATATCTCGATAGGGTAATTGACGAGAGTGAGCCAGCTCGAGTTGAATAACGGCATCAGGGTCCGCGGCGCGCAACTGCGGGTCTAAAATGTAGTCGTGAAACACTCTGATGCCACTGCAACATAGCTGCTGAAACCCGCTCTCGCGGCAAAACTCTCTCACCTGTTCTGGTAACAGCGGATTGATGGGCGTTAAGCTGCCCCGATACGCCTTGTAATCTTGATTTAGAATTTTTTTGTAATTCGCTCGCAGCAGGTTTTTATACACTAGCGAATGCTGGTTGTAGAAAATAACCGACATATAGCCACCGGGCTTTACTTTAGTAAGCAGCCTGGCCAGCAACTCCATAGGCTGCACCACCCATTCCAGCAAAGCATGACAAATAACCACATCAAACGGCTCATCCGCCTTTAGCGTTTGCGCTGCTTGGTGCTTAAATTCGACGCGCTGCAGGCACTCTAAATCGTGAGCGCGGTCACGAGCCTTATCCAGCATTTTTGCTGAAATATCGCACAACATCACACTGTGGCCTGCTGCGGCCAAAGGCAGCGAAAAATGGCCCTGTCCGCCACCAGCGTCCAGTATGCGCAAATGGCCGTTTGGGGTGAGAGGAACATAAGGTGCAATAGGCATAAAATCCGCAAAGTCGCGCTGCAATACTGCCAGCCGGATTTGACCCTTCAGGCCTCCGTAGATATTGCGATTAAAGCGCTCGGCCAAATCGTCGAAGTTTCGATCATCTTGTGTGGTTTGTTTTGGCATACAAGCTCCGGATTATGCTCGCCGTCTGGCGCGTGCGGCGCTATTATAGCGGGATGTGGTACACCTATATTATCGAATGCGACAACGGCCAGTTATACACCGGCATCACCACCGACGTAGAGCGACGCTGGCGCGAACACTGCCAGGGCAAAGCGGGCGCCCGTTTTTTTCGCACCAGTGCCCCGCGCAAGCTGTGCCGAGTGGAGCCTTATCAAGATCGCTCCAGTGCCAGCAAACGCGAAGCGGCAATAAAAAAGCTCAGCCGACCACAAAAGCTCAAGCTGCTAAGCAGCGACTCACCCCTGCCCGTTCCTGCTCTGTCGCCAGCTTGTCGTGCCCAGTAAACGTATCCTGTGTCCTCTGTGCGACAGACCCAAGCAACGCTGCCTGTGTCCGTTTATCACACCAACGGACAACCGTACCTTTACCCTGATTTTGCAGCACCCGGATGAAACGGCTCACGCCAAGAATACCGGCGAACTACTGCACCGTTCGTTAAATCATTCACAGCTGCTGATTGGCGAGCAATTTAATCCTGCACAACTCGAAGCCTATTTACAGCAGGCCGTTTTACTTTACCCACCAACCGATGGTGGCCCAGCGGCAAACACGCCCCCCCCCGACCAGCCGAAAACTCTGATTATTATTGATGCCACTTGGCGTAAAAGCCATAAAATGTTGTTTTTGAACCCCACCCTTGCCAAGCTGCCGCGGTTATCGTTAAGCAAAGAGTACTCAGGCAATTATCGTATCCGAAAAGCAAAAAATAACTGGCAGCTTTCCACACTGGAAGCAAGTTGTTACGCTTTGCAACAGCTTGAAACGTGTGAAGCCACCTATCGTCCACTACTGAACCATTTTGATCAATTTATGGACACCCTGGTCGGTTTCGACCCCAACAGAAGTAAACCCATTAACTGAGTAAACTATGAGCAATACCCACCCCGCTTTTACCCTAGAGCGCAGCGCTCACTTAGACGCCCTGAACCTTCGCGTTGAGCTCTATCGTCACAACCAAACCGGCGCACAGCACATACACCTGGCATCGGACAACAGCGAAAACGTCTTTTTGGTTGCGCTTCGCACCGTGCCTCAGGACTCAACCGGGGTCGCTCATATCCTTGAACACACGGCCCTCTGCGGCAGTGCCAAATACCCGGTTCGCGACCCGTTTTTTATGATGACCCGGCGCTCACTGAATACCTTTATGAACGCCTTTACCAGCTCCGACTGGACCGCCTACCCGTTTGCCAGCCAAAACCGTAAAGACTTTGACAATCTTCTGGATGTGTATCTGGACGCCGTATTTTTTGCCTCGCTCGACAAACTGGACTTCGCCCAGGAAGGCCATCGACTGGAATTCGCCGAAGCCGACAACCCGCAATCAGAGCTGGTTTATAAAGGTGTTGTTTTCAATGAAATGAAAGGCGCCATGAGTTCTGTTCCGGCGCAACTGTGGCAAAAGCTCTCCAGCCATTTATTTCCCAGCAACACCTACCACTACAACAGCGGCGGTGATCCCGAACATATTCCAGATTTAACCTACGAACAGCTGCAAGCCTTTTATCGCACCCATTATCACCCCAGTAACGCGATTTTTATGACTTACGGCGATATCGATGCCGCAACCCATCAGGCGCGTTTCGAAACCCAGGCGCTGAACGGGGTTGAAGCGCTCGACCACGAAATTGCGGTGGCGCCACTCAAACGCCTGCACAGCCCAATTCGTGTAGAAGACGCTTACCCTCTTGATGCCGACGAGTCAGAAACCAAGGACAACAAAACCCACGTTGTCATCGGCTGGCTGTTGAACAAAGCCACAGATTTGGAAGCCGCCCTCGAAGCCCACCTAATAGCCAGTGTTTTGCTGGACAACAGTGCATCGCCGCTGCAAAAGGCGTTGGAACAAACCGACCTTGGGCAGGCGCCCTCACCGCTGTGCGGGTTGGACGACAGCCAATATGAAATGAGTTTTGTCTGCGGTCTTGAAGGCTGCGCGAGCCAATCTACCCTAGAAATCGAGCATTTAATTGTTAGTACTCTGGAGCAAGTGGCGCGCGACGGAGTGCCCGCAGCCGCACTCGAATCCTCGTTACATCAACTGGAGCTATCGCAGCGCGAAGTGGGCGGCGACGGCCTCCCCTATGGCTTGCAGCTGATTATGACAGCTCTCACCGCCGCCACCCACCGTGGCGACCCAATTGCGCAACTGGATTTAGACAGCGCACTGGCCAGCCTGCGTATAAAAGTAGCGGAGCCCGATTTCGTGCAACGCACTATAAAGAAGCTGTTTTTAGATAACAGCCACAGAGTGACCTTAACACTGCGCCCTGACACCCAAATGGGCGAGCGTATTCAACAGGCAGAAACAGCTCGTTTAGCCAGCATTAAAAGTGCATTGACTCAAGAGCAATCTGAATCCATCGTAGCTCAGGCCCAAGCACTGGCAAAGCGTCAGGCGCAAAAAGACGATGACTCAATTTTACCCAAGGTTACCTTACAAGATATTCCCGCCGCCATGCCTTACACCGCTGGCACTCAGGAAAGGCTCGGTAATTATCCGCTGCGTTGCTATGGTGTAGGTACCAATGGGCTGGTGTATCAACAGCTGGTAGTACAGCTGCCCGAGTTAAGTGAGCAGGAACAACAACTGCTGGCAATTTACAGCATGTGCCTTACCGAAGTCGGCCACGGTGATCTGGATTATTTAGCCGTACAACAAAAACAAGCAGAACTGGTGGGCGCTATCACTGCTCGGGTATCCATTCGCAGTAACGGTACCGACCCACAGGCGACCTCTGCCTATCTAACACTTTCCGCAAAAGCGTTGACGCGTAATTCACACGCCTGTGCGCAGCTTATCAATGACACCTTCACCCTGGCTCGGTTTGATGAACACGATCGCTTGCGTGAATTGATTGCCCAAGCTCGCGCCCGCCGCGAACAATCAATCACTGGAAATGGGCACGGTCTTGCCATGACCGCTGCGGCGGCAGGCTTATCGCCTTCGGCCAAACTGTCTCACGAACTGGGCGGTCTGGAAGCGATTTCACGGCTCATCGCCTTGGACACCAATAACTCCACAGCAGAGGGACGGGAGCAACTAGCCGAGAATTTACAGCGCTTACATATAAAGTTACTGCGGGCACCACGCCAGTTGTTATTAGTGACCGAGCCCGAACAACTAGACGCCAATCGAGAGCAATTAGCCGACGTATGGCAACAGCCCCCATCCGATCACACCAACCCGCTTACGTTTATTCCAGTAAACCAGCAGATCAAACAAGCGTGGGTTACCAACACGCAAGTTAACTTCTGTGCCAAGGCCTATCCAACGGTTGCTTCGGATCATACTGACGCTCCAGCACTCACCGTACTCGCCGGCGTGCTACGCAATGGTTTTTTACATACCCGTATTCGTGAACAGGGTGGCGCTTACGGTGGTGGAGCCAGCCAAGACAACAACAGCGGCGCTTTTCGATTTTTCTCATACCGAGACCCGCGCTTTGCGGACACCTTTGCCGACTTTGATAAGTCCATACAATGGGCAATAAACGAACCCATTGAGAGCGATGAAATCGAACAGTCTATCCTCGGCGTAATCAGCAGCATCGACAAGCCCGCCTCTCCCGCCGGTGAAGCAAAGCAAACCTTCCATGCCGAGCTGTTTGGCCGCAGCCGCGAAAAGCGAGAATCCTTTCGCGCCAGAGTGCTAGACGTCACCGAAGCAGACCTCAAGCGAGTGGCTAAAACCTACTTACAGCCAGAGCGCGCGAGCCTTGCCGCGGTGATTCCAGGCTCAGCAAAACAGGTCGCGGAAACTATGGGGCTGGAGATAAAAAACCTGTAAACTGGCGCAAGTATTAACTCAAGGAAAGACAGAAAATGGCGGCGCCCCAATTACAAAAATACCTATTGGGTCCCGCCAACAACAATAACCGATGGAGTAGTATGGCTAACACACCAATGTAAGCCATAACCGGGATGAAACCGTCAGCTATGCAAGAACTGGATTCAAGTTCGTTGACCAACCCAGGCAGCAAAAGAAGCAATAATGAAGATTGCTTCTTAAGCTTGCCCGACCAGGCGTTATGGATGGTCGCCGATGGCATGGGTGGCCACGACGCCGGTGAAGTCGCCAGTGCCATCGTACGCGACACCTTGAAAGAATACTCAGGTCTGCCTCTTAGCGAATCCATACAACGCGCGCATCGCGCCATTTTAACCGCAGCCGACAACGGCATTGGCGCAGAGGGAATGGGCTCGACCGTGGTCGCCCTGAAACATCACGGTGAAACCTTCGAGGTTGCCTGGGTGGGCGATAGCCGCGCCTATCAATACTCTCCAGAGCATGGCTTGCAAGCACTAACGACCGACCACTCCTATGTGCAGATGCTGCTTGCAAGTGGTGCCATTAACCCCGCCGATGCTGAAACCCATCCAGACAAAAATATTATTACCCAGTGCCTGGGCTCTCAGGAAATGGATACGGTTAAAGTCGACACCCTGAGCCGCAACTGGCAGGCACAACAATGGCTGCTTCTGTGCAGCGACGGATTAACAGATGAGCTGAGCCAGACCGAAATAAGCGCAATTTTACAGCGCAGTCGATCCCCCGAGCAGGCCACTCGTGAGCTGGTTAAAGCGGCTTTGAACGCTGGCGGTCGCGACAATGTCACTGTCCAGATTATAGCCGCCCCGAAACAACCCAAAACAGGTTTTTTCTCGGCACTGGAGTGGGTGCCGGTATTTACTCATAATCGTCGCCTGGATGCGGCTATATACAGTGCGGCACTGCTAGCGCTTTTTGCCTTGCTTTACTGGACGACTTTCTAAACCGACATGCAAATACCCGGCTATAGAATAATTCGCAAAATAAATCACGGTGGCATGTCGACCGTGTATTTGGCTATTCAAGAAAGTGTCGGCCGCGTGGTCGCACTGAAAGTGATGTCCCCTGCCCTGAATGGCGATCCTAGTTTTAGCGAACGATTCCAGCGTGAAGCCAATATCGTCGGTCAATTATCACACCCGCATATTGTCTCGATTTACGACATTGGCAAGCATGATAATTTGAACTACATCGCAATGGACTACCTCCCCGGAGGCTCCATTCACGACAAAATGCTTGCGGGAATGGAGGGTGCCTCAGCGCTGAAAATCTTAAAAGAAATCGGCGCCGCATTAGATCACGCCCATGAAAAAGGCTATGTTCACAGAGATATTAAACCGGAGAACATTCTCTTCCGTGATGACGGGTCTGCAGTGCTCACTGACTTTGGCGTGGCGCGAGCGCAATCATTACATTCACGAGCGACCCACGCCGGTACGGTTGTAGGTACCCCTCATTATATGAGCCCCGAGCAAACGCGGGGTAAAGCGGTGGACTCTCGGTCTGACCTTTACAGTCTTGGGATAGTTTTTTATGAAATGCTCACAGGCTCTGTACCTTATCAGGGCGAAGAGGCTGTGGCGATCGCACTAAAACATTTGGCCGCCCCACTGCCTGCTTTACCCTCCCATTACATTCGCTTCCAACCAATACTTGATAAACTTTTGGATAAGGATCCCGCCAAACGTTATCAAAATGGTCGTGAGCTTGTTCATGACATTGATGTGCTGCAACTGCAAATGCGAGAACAAGGCGAAGACTTTTTGTCCTCTCAGGGTGGGCTGGTTAGTCAATTCGGTAACTTGTTCAACCTGCTGGCACGGCGAACCCGAGCCAGTGTGAAAAACGGCGTGGCCATGGGCATATCCTATGTGAGTGCTGTGCGATTTAATAAAAAACGCGGCTTCTTTCGCCAGGACAACCAAATCGACACTTCGACCCATCGCTTAACACAACAAAACACACTGGTTGAAACCAAGGTTCACCCTCAAGCCCAGGCAAACACTTTGCTTGTTGCCTGGCGAGAGATTCCTTTGTTAAATAGACAGCTAATAATCGCGGCTTGTGCGGTTTGTGTTATCGCCATTGTTTTATTGATTTGGCAAGGTTCAAGCAACACCAAGCCAGAGTTAACAACCACCCTTCATGGCCCGTTAAGCACATCAGAATCAACCTCAGCCGGCCAGGCTTCAAGTGCGACCGGTCAATACGAAACAGGGTCGGGTGAGCCCCCCATAAGCGTAGAGCCCTTTAAAAATAAACCGCTTTTGGCAGCGGAGCACAACAACGCGCTAACCCCAAACCTAGCCGATGAACAAACTTCATTGACGACGACAACTGACGACAACGCCGCACCAGCCGACAAAGATAAATCAGAACCAGCTTCGCAAACCGTCACTGCCATCGAGCCAGACAGCAGCGCAGTTTCTGCACAAGCTTCTGATGCAGCTAAATCGTCAATACCTGCCGAACCCAACGAAAGTGATACGCTGTTTGCTCTTGCCGTTCAGACTAAACCCGCCAATGCACGGGTGCGCATAATGAACATTCGCGAAAAGTATCACGAGGGCATTGCCCTTGCTTCCGGTCGTTATCAGGTGGAGGTCACAGCCCCCGGATACCGCAAATATTTACAGTGGACGCAAATTAAAGATGAAGATGTACGCCTTGAGGTTACTTTAGCGCCCTCTCGTGAACCCGGCAGCGAATTTCAAGACAGCCTGGCCAGTGGCGGCAAAGGGCCAGTAATGACAGTTATCCCTGCTGGGCGCTTTAATATGGGGGGGCCGGAAACCGCAGCAAGTCCGGGTCATACAGTCACGCTAGAAAATGCTATTGCCATGAGCAAGTACGAAGTCACTTTTGAAGAGTACGAGCGTTTTGCAAAGCATCAGTCTATGCCCTTACCTGGTGATAATCGCTGGGGCCGAGAACAGCGCCCGGTCATTAATATCAGCTGGGAAGAAGCTAAGCTGTATGCCAAATGGCTCAGCAACCAAACGGGAAAAACCTACCGCCTGCCCACCGAAGCCGAATGGGAATACGCGGCTAAAGCGGGGAAAAACACCGCCTATTGGTGGGGTGACAACCCAGAAGACGCCAGTGGCAAAGCCAATTGCCGCCGCCATTGCGACAGTGAGTACACTGGTTTATTTCGCTCTGAATCCGCCCCGGTGGGAAGTTTTGCCGCCAACGGCTTTGGTTTGCACGATACCGCAGGGAATGTTGCCGAATGGATTGAAGACTGCTATCGCGACACTTATGACAACGCTGACGCTTCCAGCCAGGCCTATCAGCAAGAAAACTGCCCCGCCCGTGTGGTACGGGGCGGCTCAATGAATGATGACGCTGAAGCCATAAACAGCTACAGCCGCCGCTTTCAACCGCAGCACACCTACCATACAGACATTGGCATTCGCTTGGTTGTGGAACAGTTTTAACAACCGAAAAAAACCGTTTCACTACCCCGCAGCTTGATGCTTTAAGCTTTGAATTTGATCCCGAAGCGCGGCTGCTTTCTCAAATTCAAGATCTTTTGCCGCCTTCATCATTTCATTTTCCAGGCGCTCGATCTGCTTAAAGACATCACCACCTTCAGCAATAACGACCGACTCTGCCGCACCGCGTTTATCGGTTTTACGCCGCCCCTTAAGGCCAGCGCCCGGCACCTGCGCGCCCTCAAGAATGTCCGCCACGTTTTTGCGTATACCCTGAGGGGTAATGCCATGCTCAAGATTGTGTTGAACTTGTTTTTCACGACGGCGCTCAGTTTCATCCAGTGCACGCTGCATGGAACCTGTTATTCGATCAGCGTAGAGAATCGCTTTGCCGTTCACATTTCGCGCCGCGCGGCCAATGGTTTGAATCAATGAGCGATCAGAGCGTAAGAAGCCTTCTTTGTCGGCATCAAAAATGGCCACCAGAGACACCTCCGGCATATCGAGGCCTTCACGCAACAGGTTGATGCCCACCAACACGTCAAATTCCCCCAGGCGTAGATCACGAATGATTTCGACCCGTTCGACCGTATCAATGTCTGAGTGTAAGTAGCGTACCCGTACCCCTTGTTCGATCAAATACTCCGTTAAATCTTCAGCCATACGCTTGGTTAATACCGTAATTAATACCCGCTCGTCGGCCTCAACCTTGCGCTTTAACTCGGATAGCACGTCATCCACCTGAGTGGTAGCGGGCCGAATTTCCACCTCCGGGTCCACCAAACCCGTGGGGCGGACCACTTGCTCTACTACCTGACCGGCGTGCTCGTTCTCATAGGGTCCGGGAGTGGCCGAAACAAAAATCATCTGCGGCGCCCTCGCCTCCCATTCGTCAAAGCGCATGGGGCGATTATCCAGCGCCGACGGTAAGCGAAATCCGTATTCCACCAGGGTTTCTTTACGGGAGCGATCACCTTTATACATGGCGCCAATCTGCGGCACAGTCACATGGGACTCGTCGATGACCAACAACGATTCTGCAGGTAAGTAATCAAACAACGTAGGAGGCGCTTCGCCTGGGTCTCGCCCAGACAGATAGCGGGAATAATTTTCGATGCCGTTACAGTAGCCAAGCTCTTGCATCATTTCCAGGTCGTAGCGGGTGCGCTGCTCCAGCCTTTGAGCCTCAACCAGTTTGTCGTTGTCGCGCAGCTGTTTCAGCCGTTCATCCAACTCGACTTTAATATCCTCAATGGCCTGCACGATACGCTCGCGGGGCGTTACATAGTGAGATTTAGGGTAAATCGTCATACGAGGCACCTTGTTCAGCACCTCGCCGGTCAGCGGGTCAAAAATGGAAATCTGCTCTATTTCATCATCAAACAATTCAACCCGTACCGCTTCAAACTCAGAATCCGCCGGGAAAATATCGATGACATCACCACGCACACGATAGGTTGCGCGCTGAAAATCCATATCGTTACGAGTGTATTGCAGCTCGGCCAAGCGTCGCAGAATCTTTCGCTGATCAATGCGATCCCCGCGCACCAAATGAAGAATCATTTTTAAGTAAGATTCTGGGTCACCCAGGCCGTAAATGGCCGACACGGTTGCAATGACAATAGCGTCTTTGCGCTCCATTAACGCTTTGGTCGCCGACAAACGCATCTGCTCTATGTGCTCGTTTACCGAGGCATCTTTTTCAATAAACGTGTCTGACGAGGGTACATACGCCTCGGGCTGGTAATAATCGTAGTAAGAAACAAAATATTCAACGGCATTGTGAGGAAAAAACTCTTTGAATTCACCGTACAGCTGTGCGGCCAGAGTTTTATTATGTGCCATCACCAGGGTGGGCCGCTGCGCACGAGCCACCACGTGGGCGATGGAAAAAGTTTTGCCCGAGCCGGTTACCCCAAGTAGGGTTTGGTGAGCCAAACCAGATTCGAGACCATCTACCAGCCCCGCTATTGCAGTAGGTTGGTCACCCGCAGGCTGGTAGTCGCTTTCAACCGAGAATTGTTTAGTCATAAGTGCCGATATAAGTTATGCAAAAACCCATTCTACCCTGCAAAACCTATGGCATATAGAGTTCAACTGGCCCTTGAACTTCGGCTTAGGACTCAACGGGGCTAGAAGTGAGAAGCTGCTTGAATTCCGCCAGCTCATGCAAAGGCTCAAGCGCGGGATCATCCATCATGGTTTCACGATAGCTCTCTGAGCGCTCAAGAGTTTCACTTAAATAGTGAATCGCCTGATCGTAATTACCCAGCATAGTTTTGGCACAGGCGAGCTGATAAAACGCGTGTGCGTTATCTGGATCTATGGCCAACGCCTGCTGGCACAAATTGATCGCCCACTGCACCTCTCCCAGCTCTAAAACTTCGTCAGCTTTATAGGTTAAGGCTTCGCAGTCCAGTGGGCGCACATCCAAAATCTGATCGTAAACCGCAATTTTATTGGCTGGCATGGTCTCTTGCGCCGCCCGCAACCAAAGCGCATGCACCTCTTGAGTTTTTTCAATTTCTTCGCGGTTAGCATCAATATGACGGGTTTTTTGGGTTAGCTGTTTCTCAATGGCTTCAAGGCGCTTTTCATAAGTGCTAACCAGCTTACCCACCTCTTCGTCGGCAATTTTGTTCATACGCTCTTTGATATCGCGCACGGAGGTCCAGCCCACCAAAACTAAAATTGAGCTAACCCCTGCAATCAGGTAGAAAAAGTAAGTAATGGTGTTAGTCGCATAGTTCACACCACGATCAATAGACTCTACCTGCCTGTCGACAATTTTTTCTGTCAGCTCGACACGCTGCTGGGCCATTTCACTGCGCAACTGTTTCAGCTCATCCAACACATAACGCTCTACAAACGGGTTGTATAATGGCTCTTGCAGCCCCTCTACCCGTGCCCGCGCTTCTGAGTCAGAAACCTGCACCCTGTCTGGTTCAGAGGTAGTTTGCTCAGCATTTTCTTGTGCCAACGAAAAAGCGCTGGCAAAAGCCAGCGCTAGCATCAACACTACCGAATTTAGGCAGCGCATATCGCCTCTCCGTGGTTGTGCACCTCAATTAGACATCGATGCAGGCTTTGAACGGCCAAATCATAATCGTCTTCATCGAGAATAAATTGCATATCGACTTGACGAATTGACTGATGCATGGCGAGAATACTGATGTTCACCTCGGAAAGCGCCGATACCGTCTTGGCCAGCATACCTGGCACCTTCATGTCGCTACCTATGGCCGATACCACCGCGACTTTGCGGGTGTTAATCTCCGCGTCTGGATACAACTCTTCCAATACGCGACGAATACGGTTGACCGTTTTCAGGTTGGCCCCTACATAATGAGTGATGGTATTAGCATTAATATCTTTACTCACTACATGCGCTTTATAACGAGCAATGGTTTTAAGAATACTAGAGTCATACTCATCAATACTGCCCATCATGTCTTGATCAAACAGCTCGATAGAGTACACCCGGCGACGACCGGCAATAATCTCAACCCTGGGCGTATCGCTGACATAATCTCCCGTAATCAGGGTGCCGGCGTGTTCTGGCTCAAAAGTATTCATCACTCGCAGCGGTATATCCGCCTGGCGCAGGCCTTTTGCGGCGCGAGGATGAATTGCCTCCATACCTAGGTTTGCCAACTGATCAGCCACATCATAATTAGTGCGACCGATAGGAACCACTTTATCGGCGCCCACCAAACGCGGGTCCGCACTGCTTAGGTGATACTCTTTGTGAATAATAGACTCACGCGCACCGGTTAAAACCGCAATGCGACTAAAAGTCATTTCACTGTAACCGCGATCAAAGGTCGCCATTAACCCCTTGTCACAATGGGTATAGCCAGTGGCAATAGCAAGTTCGCTGGCATAATCAACATCGTCGAACGCTTTTTTGATCATGTCATCCAGAGTTTCGGCCTGGTCGGCCTGCCATCCAGATAAATCCACAAACCGAGCATTGATTCCATCGCGCTCAAGCAAATGGGTCATATTCCATGCACTATGAGCCTCACCGAGACTGGCGAGCATTTCTCGTACAGTAAACAAATGGGACTGCAGCTCAAAATGGCCATGTTGACACAAGCGCTCAAGATCCTTCAGTACACGCTCAGCATCCTCTAAACGCTGAGCGATAAAATCGTTGGCTTTTTCGCCGAGCTCAGTCTGACCAAACAATGATTCGTTAATTGCAAACATCTCGCGGCGTACGTCGCTGAATGCTTGATGCCAATCTTCGTCATCACTGGTACTCGCAAACAAACCATAAACACCGGGTTTGCCGTTCTTCTTGTTTTCCAGCAGCAAGTCGGTTATACCGCCATACGCCGAAACAACAAAAACACGATTGTAAATATCGCTGCTGTTATTGCCTTTTAAAATAACATTATCACGCACCGCCTCGTACTGACTCATGGAGGTGCCGCCAATTTTTTCTACTGTATGATTCATAGCCTCGCCTTAAATTGAATTGATAGAAGTGTTACCCCCTATCAACTCAGTCTTTAACCTCTTCCGCATCCAGTTCATACGCACCTTCGGCATTATGAACCTCTTTGCCGTGCAGCGGAGGATTAAACACACACGCCATTTTCATCTCTTCGTCTGCTCGCAGTATATGCTTATCGTGTTTATCCAACGCATAAATAGTTCCGGGTTCAATGCTATGAACTTCACCTGTCGCTAAATCTTCAATAGAACCGTAACCGCTCACGCAGTAAACAGACTCCAGGTGATTTTGGTAATGGAGGTGTAACTCGGCGCCGCGGTAGATAGTCGTAATATGGAAGGAGAACCCCATATTATCATTGCGAAGCAGCAACCGGGTACTATCCCAGCCTTCTGAGACAATCTTGCGGTCGGTTTTTTCGGCATCTTTCAGGCGTCTAACGAGCATATATCTACTCTCCAGTGTTCGATGGTTGTGTATTCAGTTTGAAAATGGCGACACAAGGTCGCCCTGCTGCCCAGAGCTTTTTACTCTATGGAGCAGCCTTACGAGACCTTTTGCAAAGCTTCTTTGGCAAAGACTTCCGCGAAACTCTGCTCAAGTCTGTCCAGCCCTTCATTCAAGGCCTCTTCAGTAATAGTCAACGGACAGAAGCATTTGACGATTTGGCTGTGATTACCCGAGGTTTCAATGACCACGCCATGCTCAAAAGCGCGCTCGCACACCTTGCTGGCAAGTTCACCGGTGCGACAATCTATGCCTTGCATCAAGCCGCGGCCTTTCAGACGCAATGTAATTTCACCATGAGCCTCAATAATCTTCTTAAACCGCTGAGTCACTAACTGAGACTTGGCTTTGATTTCTTTTTCCAGAGCATCGTCGCTCCAGTAATGCTCAATGGCTGCCGTAGCGGTTACAAACGCGTGATTATTACCACGGAAAGTACCATTGTGCTCACCCGGCTCCCAAATATCCAAGTCCGGTTTAATCATCACCACAGCAAAAGGCAAACCATAAGCACTCAGTGATTTCGACAAAGTCACAATATCGGGCTTAATGCCAGCAGGCTCAAAGCTAAAAAAGGTACCTGTGCGGCCACAGCCCGCCTGAATATCATCCAAAATCAGCAGAATCTCATGCTTCTTACACAGGCGCTCTAACGCTTGCAGCCACTCGGTGGTCGCCACATTCAAACCACCTTCACCTTGCACCGCTTCTACGATTACCGCGGCAGGCTTGTCGATGCCACTGGATGGATCTGACAACAATTTATCCATCATTTTTACGGTATCAACATCACGACCGTAGTAACCACAAAAGGGCATGCGATCGACATCACTCAAGGCAACACCGGCACCGCCGCGGTGGTGTTGGTTACCGGTTGCCGAAACCGCCCCCAGCGAACAGCCGTGGAAACCGTTGGTGAATGAAATTATATTGGTTCGACCGGTGACTTTACGGGCAATTTTCAATGCCGCTTCAACTGCATTGGTACCCGTGGGACCGGTAAATTGCAGTACATATTCCATATCACGTGGAGCAAGGATCTTATCGCGAAACACCTCTAGAAAGCGGGCTTTTGCCGCGCTGTGCATATCCAGGCCGTGAGTAATACCATCTTCGACGATGTAATCCATCAAAGCCTGCTTCAGGTGATCATTATTATGGCCGTAGTTCAACGAGCCAGCACCTGAAAGAAAATCAATATACTGTTTGCCGTCCTCGCCATACAGGTAACAATCTTTTGCTTTGTTAAACACCACCGGGAAAGAGCGAGCATAAGACTGAACTTCCGATTCCATTTCGTTAAAAATATTCATACTGACCTCAGTTAATAATAAACAGTGAATTCGTTTTTGGTTGACCTAAAGGCATTAACGGGCAATAGGGCCAATTTCCAGCAGGTGCTCATCATCGTGCACCCCACCAAAATGCTTGTCCTTCTCGAAATACACGCCGCTGTTAAGTTCAGCGCCTAGATCTTTCGCCAGAGAGCGAAACAGCCCCCAGGACGCGTCGTTATCCGGAGTAATCGTCGTGTGGATATGAGTCACCTCTTTACAGGCTGGGCTCGCAAGCTGCTCTTTAACCAGTTTTTTCGCCAAACCAAGACCACGCCCGGCCTTATCCACCACAATCTGCCAAACAAACAATACATGCGGCGCATTAGGCGGCACATAACCAGACACAAAGCCCACCATATTCCCGTCTTTAAAGGCCGCTATTGCCGTATCGGCAAAGTGGGAGCACTGCAAAAGATTGCAATAAATGGAATTGGGGTCTAGCGGAGGGTTGGCAGCCACCAGTTGATTGACGGCATATCCATCTTCAGAGGTGGGATGACGTAACTCTACAGAATTCGACATGAAATTTACTTTTTCCTCTAAGCAGATAAATTTAAACACTAACGACGATTTGTGACCAAACCTTGTCAATTCAGCAACTTTTGAAGCCTTTGTTGCTTATAAGCTTTACCTTACTGCTGAATATTAGTTAGTGCTCTAAACTTTAATCTATAGTACACTAAGCAAATTGAAGAGTCCAGACGACATTCAATTTCCCCGCCGTAACCCCTGAAGCGGAGAAACCGACAATAAGTAACCCAAAAGGTAACTATTATGGCCTATGCGACAAAATCGCCAACCAACCAAGAAAGATTAGGACTCGAAGCAAAAGCTGCTTATAATTTCGCGCTTTCCAACCAGAGAACGGCAATGGACAAAATAGAAGAAGTATTGGTGGCTTTGCGCCGTGTCATCCGCGCCACCGATTTGCACTCGAAAAAACTGATCAAGACAGCCAGTGTTACCGGCCCGCAACTGTTATTAATGCAAATCTTGAACAACAAAGGGGATATGACTATTAGTGAACTGGCCCGCGACATGAGCTTGTCTCAAGCCACAGTCACTACGGTTTTGGACCGCCTGGAGAAACGAGAACTGATTACTCGTGTGCGCTCTCAGCAAGACAAACGCAAGGTGTACCCCCAGCTGACCCACAAAGGCAGTAAAATCCTAGAGAGCGCCCCTACTGCCCTGCAAGACGACTTTGTACGTCGCTTTAAAGATCTCGATAACTGGGAGCAGAGTATGATGATCGCTTCACTACAACGGGTAGCCGAGATGATGAATGCCGACAAGCTCGACGCATCACCCTTTTTGGACGTTGGCGCCCTGGATCGCGGGGAAATTGAGAAGAACTAACGCCTGGCCCCGCCAAAGCTGTCATTCAGGCACAACCTATCATTCACACATTAGGTTGTGCTTTTGTTTACCCAAGGCATACACGGTAAAATTAAGTACTAATGCTTGCTATTACGTAAGCCGTGCCGGTTCAAGCATTTTGCAAACGACCCAACCTATTTAATCAAGCCCTTAACGCTCTTGTAGCCCCAGAATAAATCTGTAATCTAGAACCCCATCACCTGACCACATCATTTACCCCTGAGAATGTAAAACCTATGAGCTACATGGCCCTCAAGCATACCCATTTAATGTTCGTTGTACTGTCAATTGGACTGTTTTTTTTACGTTTTGCTTGTCGTGAGGCAGGTGCCACTTTTATACGTGCGAAATTTTTTAAAATTGCCCCCCATATTATCGACACCTGTCTGCTGGCCAGTGGTATTGGGTTGATAATAGTCGTTGGTTACCCTCTGTGGCCCATAAACTGGCTGACCATTAAGCTGCTCTTGGTGGTCGCGTATATAATTTGTGGCACCATCGCGATTAAAGCGAGCAGCAAATCCACTCGATGGATAGGGGCAGCGCTTGCCTTAGTATGGATACTGGGCATTTTGCACCTGGCCATTAGCAAAGCGTTTTAATGCTTTGCCAGGCGTTTGCGTAAAGCCGCCGCAAGCGCCTTGGTGGCTGGGCCGGCCAGATCCGGCTCCGCATACACGAGGTAGACCGCGACTTTTCGCTCCCCACCCTGCACCATTGGCAAGCGCTTCAGCGCACCGCTTTGTAAATCTTTTTGGATGTACCCACAAGGCAGCCAGGCATACCCCAGGCCTTGGCGCACCGCTGTTAGCGATGTGGTAATGTGGGCCAGGGTCCAGCGCTGCTCGGCCTCTTGCCAGCCCGCACTGTAGCGACGATGGATACCCGAATCACGCACCACCAGCTGTCGGTGATGGCGTAAATCCTCTTGAGTGATCGGCCGTTCAAGTTGCAGCAAAGGATGGCCGGCAGCAGCCACACCAATTAAAGATATGTCCGTTATATGATCCCCCATAAAACCCGCTGGCATACGCCCGGTAATCGCCAAATCCACCTGCTTTTGTACTAGAGCGTCTTCAGTGCCACTCAATACCGACTCCAGCACGTCCACTCGAGTGGCTGGGTAATCACGCGCAAAGTCCGCCAAACTGTCCAACACCTGGTCCCCGGGAATCAGCAAATCGGCCGCGAGGCGCACCACCGGTTCAATTTTCTGGCTCATTCTCTCGGCGGCGCTTTCCAGCGCCTCAGCTTCAGCCAACAGATGTTTTGCACGGCGGTAGAGGCTCTCACCCGCCGCCGTGGGATGCGCGCGACGCCCTTCGATCTTAAACAGCGCGACATTGAGCGCCTGCTCCAGCTGGCTGATCGCATAAGACACCGTCGACTGGCTTTTGCACAGGGTTTCTGCCGCGCGGGCGTAGCCCCCCTGCTCAATAACCGCAATCAACGCCCGCCACTGATCCAAGGTGACCTTAATATCCTTACTCATATCCCCTCGCCTTAAATCGAACAATTCGATCAATTTAACCCAAATAGAGCTATTTATCATCTAACAAATAAATATTTAAATGAACCCATCAACGACGAATACGTTAAGGAGATGTAGATGAAGACTCTGTTACAAATCAAAACCAGCTTAAATGGCGACAACGGTCAATCTAGCTACCTCAGCAATGAGTTTGTCACTCGCTGGAAGGCGCAAAACCCAGACGGCAAAGTCATTGTTCGCGACTTGGCGGCCAACCCAGTGCCTCATTTAGATGGCGAACGTTTTAACGCCTTTTTAAGTTCGGCAGACAAGCGCAGCGCTTCTGAGCAGAAAATTATCGATTACTCCGACCAGTTGATTGAAGAAATCAAAGCGGCTGATGCCGTTGCCATTGGACTGCCCATGTATAACTTCGGCATTCCGTCTACGCTGAAGGCTTATTTTGATCACATTGCCCGCTCTGGAGTGACGTTCCGCTACACGGAAAATGGCCCGGAAGGCCTACTGCCGAATATACCGGTATACATACTGGCAGCGCGCGGCGGCATTTACCAAGGTATTCAGGCGGACTCGCAAACCGGCTATATGAAGACCTTCCTCGCGTTCTTGGGCTTGCAGGATACCCGCTTTATTTACGCAGAAGGATTAGCCATGGGCGAAGACGGCAAAACCAATGCCCTTAACACAGCGGTTAACGAAATTGAAAGCACGGTAGCGGCGTAATCTACCGCTAACCAGATAATTACCAGCCATAACGTCAGGAAATGTCAGGAGGCAACCATGAGCCGACAACTAAGACAGGTCATTCCCGCCCTCGCCACAAGCGACGGTGCCGGGGTTAAGATCAAGCGCAGTTTGGGGCAATCCCCCTCAGCGCGCCTGGACCCCATCCTCATGCTGGATGAATTTAACTCCGACGAAGCCGCAGATTATCTGGCGGGCTTTCCATCGCATCCGCATCGCGGTTTTGAAACCGTCACCTATATGCTCGATGGGCACATGCTGCACGAAGATCATATGGGTAACCGGGGCGATTTACGCGCGGGCGATGTGCAATGGATGACCGCCGGGCGCGGCATTATCCATTCAGAAATGCCGCAGCAACTCGAAGGGCGCATGAGGGGGTTTCAACTGTGGATTAACCTTCCAGCTGCGGAAAAAATGCAGCCTGCTGCGTATCGCGACATAGCCGCGGCTGACATTCCGCTACAACAATTGGCTAACGGCGGCAGCGTAAAAGTGATCGCCGGAGAGTTCAGCGATGAGAATGCTGAAACCACAACCGGCGCAATCAGTGGAAGGTCAACCCAGGCGCTTTACTGGGATATTCAACTGCCTGAAGGCGAAACGCTTAAGCTGAGCCTGCCAGAAAAACACCATGTGTTTATCTATCCATACGAGGGTAAGCTGCTGGTCGGTGCAGATGAACGCGAACTTCCCTCCAGCCAGGCGGGCTTGTTAAGCGAGGGGGATAGCCTGCAGCTGAAAGCAAAAAGCCAAACACGCTTTCTGGTGGTTGGCGGCAAGCCCATTGGCGAACCAATTGCGCAGTACGGCCCCTTTGTGATGAATACCGCAGATGAAATAGATCAGGCCATTAACGATTATCGTAATGGTCAACTAGCAGGATAAAAAATGGGCCAATGGGCCCATTTTTGATTTTTGCGTTATGCGGGAGCCCTCACCGGGCCGCCGGTGGTAAATTACCCTGCTGAATATTTTTTGACATAAACGCCGTCACTTTGTCCCAGTTGTCTTTTACCAGTTTTACATCCTCCGGGTTTGCTTCAATTTCACCCGACATTTCCTGCATCATCTTTTTTTGCTCTTCGGGCATACTCGCTGTCAGCATTTCACGCATCTGATAAGCGATGGCTTTACCGTAACGAGCACTGGCGCGCACATATTCACCGGCGCTTTCCCAGTCTTTGGCTTTCAGGACATTGTACATTTTGTCGTAAACACCCTGCTCTTTAAGCATATCGTCCAGCACTTCGTCTTGCTTATCGACGCTGAGCGCTAAAAACTCTTCCTCACTGTATTGATTCGCAATGGTTGAATTTTCACCAATGGCTTCAAAGACATCCTTCATGGGTATAAATTCTTGAGTGGTTTCCAACCAACGATCCAGCTCTTTGGAATCATCCGCCTGTACCCAGGTGCTCATTACCATAAAAGCCACCAGCGCGAGACACTGACTGACGAAACGGTTTTTCCATGACTTTTGCATAATATTTCTCCTAAAGGTAAAACTGATGTTTTATGCCAAGCGCAAAGTGATAGAGGCCACCAGCGCCCACACGGCATAATAAAAATAAATGACCAACGGCGTTAACAAACCAAGCGCCAAGCCCGCCACACTATAACCGGTGGTATAGGGATAAATAACAAACAACTGCACAAGCGTCGGCACCAGCGCCAATACCAATGACTTGAAAATCCAGCGGCTACCGAACACCGGCAGCAACAGTAAAAAACCCCAGAGCCCGCCCCACACTAAACGCGGGTATAGCCAATGAGCCGACAACCCAGGAGCGATACGTACATCCAGAGCCGATGTTAAACCGTAACGACCAGCCAACCACAACCCAATAGAGGCAACCAAGGCACCTAAAGTTCCGGCGCCATAAACCAACAACCACTTTTTCATCTGTTTCTGTCTACTCAGCGGCCAACACTAACACAAGTTTACCGCCAGCCTGTTACAATCAGGCCACAGCATATCCGCCCAGCACGGTAAGTTAAAGTCTTAGGGCACCTCTATTAATTGATTGTGGCCTCTGCGCAACCTGTGCGGCGCCACAAGCAAGGCCCTTTGCGCAGGAAAAGGCTGGTTGCCTTTTCAAGCAAAGAAACGCCGCTTTGGTGCCGCACAGGCCGCGCCCGGAGGGGCTTTCAGGACTCCCCTCCAGCTGCGTTGCACTGCTTCGGCGGGACAACCAGCCCGCCTGCATCGTGCGCCTTGCTAGAGAGAAGTCCCGAAAGCCAGAGACCGCAAGCAATTAATAGAGGTGCCCTTTTGTTTTCTTTTTTCGAACGATTACTTAAACCTTTTCCAGACGAACCAGTACGCCAGCCCCCCAAGGGCCTGTTTGCGTTTTGCTGGCACTATACTCGTGGCGCCAAGCGCTACTTGTTAATGATGGCAATACTGTCAGCGCTGATTGCCATTATCGAGATCTCGCTGTTTGGCGCTATGGGTAGCCTAGTGGATTGGCTGAACAACACCAACCCAGAAAACCTGTGGCGAGACTATGGCACACCGCTCACCCTTATTGGGGTGACATTACTTATTGGTCTGCCGGTGATTATTTTTATCCACGCCACGCTGATTCATCAAACCATGCTGGGCAATTTTCCCATGGCGATTCGCTGGAAGGCGCACCGCTATTTAATTCAGCAGAGCGTGCATTTTTTCCAAGACGAATTTTCGGGCCGCTTAGCCACACGACTTATGCAAACCTCGCTCGCCGTGCGCGAAACCGTCATGAAACTTTTGGATGTGGCGGTGTACATCAGTGTGTACTTCGGCAGTATGGTTTTCCTTATGGCCGCCCTTGATGGCCGTCTCGCTATCCCTATGGTGCTGTGGCTTGTAGGTTACATCGGTTTATTAACGTATTTCTTGCCGCGGTTAAAACGTATCTCCAGTAAACAAGCCGATGCTCGCGCCGAAATGACCGGACGTATTGTCGATACCTACACCAACATTCACACCGTCAAACTGTTTTCTCACGCGGGGCGCGAGTCCAGCTACGCCAAAGAAGGTATGAATCAATTCTTGCAAACCGTGCACCCGCAAATGCGTATGGTGACGGTGTTAAGCACCTGCGTGTGGACCCTAAATTCTGCATTAATTTTCTCTCTTGGCGCACTCAGTATTAGCCTTTGGGCCGACGGCGCCATCACCACAGGCGCCATCGCCGCGGCTCTGGCTATGGTGCTGCGCATCAACGGTATGTCGCAATGGATTATGTGGGAAATTTCTGCGCTGTTTGAGAATATCGGTACGGCCCAAGACGGTGCTAACACTTTATCTAAACCGCTAAGTGTTGTCGACGACGCACAAGCTACAGAGCTTGTGGTAAACAGCGGAGAAATTCGCTTTGATCAAGTGAATTTTCATTATGGTAACAACGCCAATGTTATGGAGGCGTTTAACCTGCACATTAAACCCGGCGAGAAAATAGGCTTAGTCGGACGCTCGGGCGCGGGAAAATCCACACTGGTGAATCTACTGCTGCGCTTCTACGACGTTCAAGATGGCATCTTGAGTATTGATGGCCAAAATATTAATCACGTGACTCAGCGCAGCCTGCGTCAGCATATTGGCATGGTGACCCAGGATACCTCTCTGCTGCACCGCTCCATTCGAGACAACCTGCTTTACGGACGCCCGGATGCCAGCGACGAGGAAATGATTCTTGCGGCCAAAAAAGCTCAAGCACACAACTTTATTGTGGGGCTTGAAGACGCCCAGGGCCGCACCGGTTACGATGCTCATGTCGGCGAGCGAGGCGTAAAATTATCCGGTGGCCAACGTCAACGCATCGCCATTGCCCGGGTATTACTGAAAGACGCCCCCATTCTTATTCTGGATGAAGCCACCTCGGCTTTGGACTCAGAAGTTGAATCCGTAATCCAGCATAACCTAACCGCGCTGATGGAAAACAAAACCGTGATTGCCATTGCTCACAGGCTGTCAACCATCGCCGCACTGGATCGACTCATCGTGCTGGACAAAGGCCATATTGTTGAACAAGGAAGCCACAGCGATCTGATTGCCAAAGGCGGTTTATACGCACAGCTATGGGCGCATCAGTCCGGGGGTTTTTTAGGCGAAGACTAGCACCTGTTAAGGTTTTTTAAGCGCATTAGCGGAAATAGTTTTTACAGATCATCGCACTGAGCCCCACTAGAAACCCCACGTGGGCCAGCAATGCCCCACCCGCAAACAAATAGACTAAGAATTTTGGGGTGGGCTGTACCAAGCCGAAAACATTGTTGATAACCAAAGGCAAAGCAGACAGCAAAACCAACAGCAAAGACAGCGCAATCAGCTTAATTTCTTTTTCCGCGCGAGCATAAACAATCCGGGTCACCGGGTTATTACGCCACAAGATGTTCAGCGAGCGCTTGAGCATTCTGTTTAACCTTTGTGGCGCACTTCCCAACAGTGATGAACTTTCTGATTGCGAGCGAAATCTTCGGCGATGGTCTCACGAGTAATATTGGTGATATCAAATGCGGCCAGCGCTTGCTCATCCAGTTTAAAGCTGCGCAAATTATTGGAAAAATACAGCACGCCATCGTCTTCCAGCATCGACATCGCCTTTTGTATTAAAAAGACGTGGTCGCGCTGGACGTCCAGCACATCGGCCATGCGTTTTGAATTGGAAAAGCTCGGCGGATCCAACATAATCAGGTCAAACTTTTGCGTCTGGGGCTTTTGCAACCATTGCAGGCAGTCAGCCTGCTCCAGGCGGTTTTTAGATTCTGACAAACCGTTAAGCGCCAGATTTTTGCGCGCCCAATTTAAATAGGTTTGCGACATATCTACGCTTAAGGTAAAACGCGCGCCCGCGACAGCCGCCTGAACGCTTGCCGCGGCCGCATAACAAAACAGGTTTAAGAAGCGTTTACCCTTAGCCTGCTGAGCAATCTTTAGGCGCAACGGGCGGTGATCTAGAAATACGCCAGTATCTAAATACTGCCATAAGTTCACCACAAGCCTCGCCTGCCCCTCTTCAATTTGCAGCAACTCGCCTTCGCTTTGCTCTGCCAATTTCTCGTATTGAGTGGTGCCTTTGTTACGCCGCCGCTGTTTGTAACTCACGTTTGCCGGCGCCACATTCAAAGCGACAGGCACGGCCTTTTGAATGTCACTAAAACGCTCTGCTGCTTTGTTTTCATCCACAGAGCGCGGCGGCTGATACTCTTGAACATGCACCTGTAACTTCGGCTCACTCCCGCTAACGCTTTTACCCTGGTACACATCAATAGCACAGGCGTACTCGGGAATATCCGCATCGTAAAGACGATAGCAGGTCGCGCCACTGCGCTTTAAAAAACTCTTTAATTTTTTCTGGTTTTTCTGCAGCCGATTCACCAGCCCCAGAGCCCCTTCGGTTAAGCTGTCGCGACTGACAGGAGCACTGGCTTCAAGCTCTTTAGGCGGCGCCGTCACAAACTGTTCGTTAGCAATATCAAATAACAGCAGTTCACTGGGAATGGTGCCGTTAAATAATTTGTATTTTTTATGAGCGCGCAGCCCCATTTGCTTACCAAGCTCGGGGTTGCCGGTAAACACCGCTGCGCGCCACCCGGTAAATTCGTCGCGAAAACGCTCTCCCATATGGGCGTAGAGAATTTTCATAGATTCGACCTCACCCAGGCGTTCACCATAGGGCGGGTTACACACGATCAAACCTGTTTGTAAGCTTGTGTGTGTAGGCCTTTTAAATTCGCGCAGCTCTTTGCGTGATACGCGCAACCAATCGTCCAATCCGGCGCGGGTGATGTTTTCTTCGGCGGCGCGAATGACTTTTAAATTAGCGTCATAACCGCGAATTTCCGGTAAGTCATCGCGAGCCAACCCCTGCAAGCGCCGCTCACGAGCTTCTTGCGTAAGCTCGGCCCACAGCAAAGGCTGATGCTGGCGCCAGCGCTCAAACGCGAATTCGCTGCGATAGAGACCGGGGGCAATATCGGCGGCCATCAGCGCCGCCTCAATCAGAAAAGTGCCCGAGCCGCACATTGGGTCCAGCAGAGCGGTTTCCGCTTCAGCGCACCAGCCTGCGCGCACTAAAATAGCCGCGGCCAGGTTTTCTTTAAGAGGGGCCTCCCCTTGCTGCTGGCGATAACCACGCCGATGCAAACTGTCTCCGGACAAATCCAAACTGATATTGGCGCGCCCACGGTTTAGCCGCACGTTAATGCGTACATCCGGGTTGAGCTTCGCGACCGACGGACGCACCCCGGTCTGTTCACGCAGGCAGTCAACAATGGCGTCTTTAACCTTAACCGCCCCAAACTGGGTATTACGTATTCCACTGCCCTGGCCGCTAAAGTCCACCAGCAGCGTGCCCTCCGCACTTAAATGCTCCTGCCAGGGAAGCGCTTTCACCAAATCATAAAGTTCATCGGCGTTGCGGACACTGCCCGACGCCAGTGGCAATAGCACCTTATTTGCCAAACGCGACCAGAGACAGGCGCGATAAGCCACCGTCAATTCGCCGCCGAAATAGACACCAGCCACCGTGGCCCGGCAATCTTCTCCCCCCAGAGCTTGCAGTTCATCCAAAAGCAAGCTTTCAAGGCCTTTGGGACAAGTGGCGAAATATTGTGTTTTGGTCATGATTAACACTCTGTTCATTCACACACGGCGTAAGGCCTGTGTACTCAATAGCTGCGCGCGGTGTAGCCGTAAAGCTGTAACCCGCGAAGCGCCTTGGCGCCCTAACAAACCTAGATGACAATTTTAAGACGATTGTGATCTATAAGAGCGGGTGCCTATAAAAATAAATTCGTTCACAAGCCGTCTGCATTTTGATGTACTGAACGTCCCGCTACAGAAAACTCTCAAACCGCCGGACTTTCCCGGCTTGTAAGCGGGCAATCCAACAACAGTGTCGGCCTCTTGGGCCACTCGGTCGCTTTCAACTAATTAAGCGCGCCGCGTATTTTTTCGGCCCGAAAAAAGTCGCCACTGCACCGCTAACCTAACCGAGGGAGGCAAGAGGCATTACGCAAGCGACTACCGACGGCATTAACGCCCAACACCTGGCCCGCCGTCATTTTAAAGACTAACCAGAGGTATTGCTAAGCATGAAACGCCAAAAACGTGATCATATTGAACGAGCATTCGGTAAAGGCTACCAGGCCGGCATTGACGGGAGATCCCGAAGTCTTTGCCCCCATGAGTCTGGCATGGCCCGACAGCGATGGATGAGTGGCTGGCGCGAAGCGCGCACCGATCAATGGGACGGTTTCAATCGCATGGCGCAAGTGCAAAAACTCAGCAATCTTTCCTATGGAGGTATGCCTTAAGACATTATGCAAAACACATTGATGATTTATTAAGTTTACCACCGCACGTCTGCCACCAGCAGACCCAGCCCGCGCAAGCGGGCTTTTTTATGCTCCGGGCTTTACATCAGTACCTCTCGCCACAGCTTCAGTTCACAACAGAGCTTCGCCAGACTTGCCACAATGCCAGTTTTTACAGAGGTTAACCCTCGGTTTTTGCGCCGTCACTTTTACGGTAGCGAACAATCGCCTTGGCACAATCTTCAATCAGCTCAGGGCCTTCGTAAATGAAGCCCGAATAAACCTGCACCAGGCTGGCACCGGCCTGCAGTTTTTCCACCGCGGCATCACCGCAATCAATACCACCTACACCGATAATGGGCAGTCGCCCCTGTAATACTTCGGCAAGCTTGGCAATCACACGGGTGCTTTTATCCCGTACGGGTTTGCCACTCAAACCGCCCGCCTCTTCGTGCAGCGGATTTGCCTCAACGCCTTCACGACCAATGGTGGTGTTAGTGGCAATAACGCCATCCAACTCAAGCTCTAACAACGTATTGGCGACCGACTCAATGGCTTCATCATCCATGTCAGGAGCAATTTTCACCGCAATAGGAACATAGCGCTCCTGCGCATCGGCCAGTTTCAGCTGCTCGCGCTTAATCCCGCCCAGCAGCTCTTTCAGGCTGTCTCCAAACTGCAAGCTACGTAACCCGGGGGTATTCGGAGAAGACACATTGACGGTGATGTAATCGGCATAAGGGTAAACCTTACGCAAACAAATTTTGTAATCGCTTAACGCATTTTCCACTGGGGTTTTGGCATTTTTGCCAATATTAATCCCCAGAATGCCCTGATAACGACGGTTTTTAACCTGCGCAACCAAGTGCTCAACACCTTTGTTGTTGAACCCCATGCGATTGATAATGGCGCCCTGCTCGGTTAAACGGAACAGCCTGGGCTTAGGGTTACCGGGCTGAGGTAAAGGCGTGACCGTACCGATTTCCACAAACCCAAAACCCAGCTTACCCAGGGCGTTAAAGTAATCGCCATTTTTATCCAATCCGGCCGCCAAGCCTACTGGGTTGGGAAAGCACAGGCCCATAACCTCTACCGGATTATCGTCAATTTTTTTGCCAACGAACCCGGCAAGGCCCAAACGCTCAGAGGCGCCAAGAGCGTCCAGACTGAATTCGTGGGAGACTTCAGGGTTCATGCGAAATAGCAGCTTGCGAATGGCTGAGTACATGGGATCCTCTCGGGCTATGGCTGGATTAACGGGCCGCAAGGATACTCAAAAAGCCCGCTATTAGCCAACTTTGACAAGCTTTTGAAAGCGGTTGCTGTCATCAAAGGTGATGGCGTAGTGGCCCTGCACTCCCTGATGAGTAACATGGGGCCGCAAGACAGATACCGGAAAACGCACCTTGCGCCCATCCCGTGCGTAAGCGAGCACATCGCGAACGTTTCCGGCGTACCAGCGCTGTAACTGATCGGGGCTTATGGATAGGCTGACAACCACTTGGGGCAATCGATACTCCTCATGCAGCGGGCCCCGACTCACCGAAGCACACATATTTCAATTGCTGGTATTCTGCCATACCTTCACGCCCGCCTTCACGGCCAAAACCGGATTGATCAATTCCGCCAAAGGGCGCCATGGCGTTGGAAATAGCGCCTTCATTTGCGCCAACCATACCCGCTTGCAAGGCTTCGCTCACCCGCCATACCCGATCGCTGTTGCTGGCGTAAAAGTAAGCGGCAAGCCCAAACGGTGTGGCGTTGGCCGCATCAATCCCGTCTTGTTCAGAATCGAACTTCATCACCGGCGCCATGGGGCCGAAGGTTTCCTCCTGCCAGATCTGCATCTGCTGACTGAGGCCGGTAATCACTATCGGAGCCACTCGGTTGTGAGGCAATTTACCCGGGCGCTCACCCAGCACGCATTTGCCACCTTTGGCTAAAGCGTCATCGTAATGTCGCTGAACTTTCTCAACCGCTTTTTCATTAATCAATGACGTTTGTTTTACCTCTTCGTCAAACCCGTCACCTACTTTTAACTCTTTTAAAGCAGCCGCGAGCTTAGCGACAAATTCATCGTGAACCGCCGCCTGGACCAAAAAACGATTGGGACAAATGCAGGTTTGGCCAGTATTGCGAAATTTTGCCGCAATCGCGCCCTTCACCGCCAAATCCAGGTCAGCATCGTCAAACACCACAAAAGGCGCATTGCCGCCAAGCTCAAGCGATAGCTTATGCAAGTTATCGGCGCACATAGCCATCAGCTTTCTGCCCACTTCTGTGGAGCCGGTAAAACTCAGCTTTTTAACCGTGCCAGAACGAGTGAACACTTCACCTACAACCGCCGAAGAACCCGTTAACACATTGAACACACCGGCGGGGAAGCCTGCACGCTCGCCAAGCTCGGCCAGAGCCAAGGCACTGAACGGCGTATTGCCAGAAGGCTTAACCAGCATCGAGCACCCAGCGGCTAGCGCCGCAGCCGCCTTACGGGTAATCATTGCCGCGGGGAAGTTCCAAGGGGTAATCGCCGTGGTAACACCCACAGGCTCGGGCCGAACCACTATACGCTGATCGGGCTTCACCGCCGGAATCACCTGTCCGTAACCGCGCTTCGCCTCTTCGGCAAACCACTCAATATAAGATGCGGCGTAATCAATTTCACCGCGCGACTCGGTAATCGGTTTGCCCTGTTCCAAGGTCATGATACGAGCCAGATCTTCCTTGTGTTCATGCATCAAATCAAACCATCGGCGTAAGCAGGCCGAACGGTCGGCGATTGAGGTATTTTTCCAAACCTCGAAACCCTCTGCCGCCGCCGCAATGGACGCACTCACCTGTCCCTCATCCAACGAAGGGACGCGACCGATGACTTCGCCATTGGCAGGGTTGACCACCTCAATATGTCCGTCATTCCCGTCGCTTATCCATTGACCATTGCCGTAACAGGCCTCGCGGAACAACTTGGAATCATTCAGAGCAAAACTCATCTGCACCTCACTACATTTCAAATCGCTGATTTTTCATATTGCTGGCCTTAAACGCTGAAACTACCAAGCGCGGCAACAGAGTCAAGCGTAGCTCGCTTCGCGAACACACGGTCATGCATTATCCACCTCTGCTGCGCCGTGGCGTGTCACCTGTGCCAAGTCCAGCAACTCTCGCAGCGCGACCGCAAACATGGCGTAATCGGTAGAGGTATTCGCATGCGCATGGGTCACCATATTGTTCCAACGTGTGAGCATCAACGTATGTTGCTTTTCCCATTCTTCAAGCAGCGTCGGTATGCTTTTCTGGCCCAGGCGTGCAGCCAGTGTCTCCGTTAAACTGCGGACCTGCGACTCCAAATCGTCCATGTAGGATTCACGGGCCATGGCTTGCCAATAATTGTCTACCTTAGCTTCTGTTAGCTGGCGAGCAAAACCGTCCAGACGCAACTTCTCAATCAGCGCCAAATACAGCTCTGCCACTTCATGCAAAGTATTTTTTTGCGAAGCGCCCTGCGCCGTCTGTTCCTGCAAAGAACCGGCCACCTCAACCACACCCAAGCCAGAGTAGAGATAACCAGGCGATACAACGGCGGCGGCAAGCGCTTCACTCACGCCCTGTTGTGTAAACTTTTCAAGCTGCTGCGTTCGGTTTGTAACAGCGGACTCACCCAACAGAGAGGGAAGCTGCTGAGCATAGGCCTGCAACGGTTCAACAAAACGTTCAATTTGTTCACCTAAGCCGTAATCCCCCCGACGATTGCGTAAAAACCATCGGCATGCGTGACGCATGCGCTGCATTAGTTGCTTCATCAAGGCCAGCTGAATCTCAGCCTCTACGGTGTAATCCAGAGCCTCAATACTTCGCCATAAATCCGTTAGCTTCAGACTGTCCCGAGCCAACACATAAGCGCGTGCGACCTTAACGGCACTGACACCTGCGGCATCTTGCATTCGCTGAACAAACGTTGGCCCCTGAAAATCAACAATTTCATTCGCAAGCGCGGTAGCAATAATTTCGCGGCGTAACTGATGGTTGTCGAGTAATTCAGGATAATCACGTTGAAGTTTTTCTGGAAAAAAGTGTCGGCACAAAGGCGCTATAACGGGATCGTCGCTAATCTCGGCAACGGCCAAATCCTCTTTTAAACCCACCTTAGCGTAAGACACCAGCACCGCAAGCTCGGGCCGGGTCAGCCCTTCGCCCGCGGCTTGTCTTTCAAGCAGGGCTTCATCTGACGGTAGATGTTCGAGTGTACGGTTTAAGCGGCCCACCTCTTCCAGCTGATTGATAAATCGGCGCAGCTCTGAAGTGCGAGATAAAGCATCTCGCTGAACCAGACTGATGGCCTGTGTCTGGTGGTAGTTGTTGTTTAACACATCGCTCGCCACTTCGTCGGTCATGGCTTCGAGCAATTGGTTGCGCTTGTCGAAACTCAACTCACCCGTTTTGGTTAATTCTGACAGCGCAATTTTAATATTGACCTCGTGATCCGAGCAGTCTACGCCGGCCGAATTATCGATAAAGTCTGTGTTACAAGCGCCACCGGCACGGCAAAACTCGATACGACCCGCCTGGGTCATGCCTAAATTGCCCCCTTCGCCAAACACTTTGCAGCGTAACTGTTTGCCGTTCACACGCACACTGTCATTGGACTTATCGCCCACATCGCCATGGGATTCAGCCTCGGCTTTTACGTAGGTGCCGATACCCCCATTCCAAATCAAATCTACTGGCGCTTGCAGCAATGCGTGCAAGAGTTCATTGGGGGTTAACTTATCGGCTTCGATGGCAAAGCGTTTTTGCATTTCGGGGGTTATGGCAATGGACTTGGCTGAGCGTTCAAAAACACCGCCGCCCTCGCTGATGAGAGTTTTATCGTAGTCGCTCCACTGACTTCGGGGCAGTTCGAACAAGCGTTTGCGCTCAGAAAAACTGGCTTTAGCGTCAGGGTTCGGGTCGATAAAGATATGCAGATGGTTAAAAGCCGCCGTCAGTTGCAACGTCTCAGACAGGAGCATGCCATTACCGAACACATCGCCGGCCATATCGCCAATCCCAACCACGGTAAATGCATCTTCCTGAACGTTGACACCACGCTCTTTAAAGTGGCGCTGCACACTAACCCAGGCCCCTTTCGCAGTAATCCCCATCGCTTTATGGTCATAACCGTGGCTACCGCCGGAGGCGAAGGCATCGCCAAGCCAAAAGTCCGCTTTGCTCGCCACCTCATTAGCGATATCAGAAAAGCTCGCCGTGCCCTTATCCGCAGCGACCACTAAATAAGGGTCGTCTCCGTCGTGGCGGACCACATTATCCGGGGGTATCACAGCGCCGTCTTGCAGGTTGTCGCTCAAGTCCAACAGCGCGGTAATGAACTGTCGGTAACAGGCTATACCCTCCTGCTGACGTTGATCGCGATCCATGCCATCGGCTTGCTTACACACAAACCCACCTTTAGCACCACTGGGGACAATGACCGCGTTTTTGACTTGCTGAGCTTTCACCAAGCCCAACACTTCGGTGCGGTAATCCTGCAGTCTGTCGGACCAACGCAAACCGCCGCGGGCCACTTTGCTGCCCCGTAAATGCACCCCTTCAAACCGAGGAGAAAACACAAAAATTTCAAACATCGGCCGAGGTTCGGGAATATCAGGAATATCGCGCGCGCTGAATTTGATGGCCAGAAAGTCTCGTGCAGTGTCTTGCTGAACATTCTTTTGATAATAATTACAGCGCACACTGGCCTTGATTAAGGCCAGGTACTGGCGAATCACGCGATCCTCACCTAAATCGGGCACCTGTTCTAAGCGGCTTGCAATATCTTCTAACAAGCCATCCTGCTCGGTATCGCTTTGCGCCACGGCGGGGTCAAATTTGAGACGAAACAGCTCACATAACGCCCGCGTTAACTCCGTTTGATTTACCAATGCTTTAGCGATGGTTTCGGTATCGTAATAGAACTGTGTCTGGCGCATATAAGCGGCGTACACACGCAACAAGTTAACTTGTTGCCAATCGAGTTCGGCGGCCAAGACCAACCTGTTAAAGCTATCGTTAGCGGCCTTGCCTTCGCGCACCGCCCATAATGCCTGTTTGAAAATGTCTGCGCGCTCGGCAATGTCACGCGCGTTTTGCCCTTGTGGTTGCAAATAAAAATCGTGCAACCAAAGGCAATGCCCTGATTTATCCAAAATTTTATAAGGGTGCTCGGAAAGCACCGAAAAACCAAAGTTTTCCAGCACAGGAATAATCGCCGATAACGCCACGGCTTGATCGCGCACAAACAGCTTGCACCGCAGCATGTCGCCATCGGCAAAAATATCCAGCGCTTGCGGCTCGTTATCACCCAGGGTTTCCAACAACTCTATATCTCGCCGCGCATCTCGCGCACTGTAAGACTCTTGATACCCCTGGCCAAAACTATTGCGATAATGAGACACCAAGGCACGGGAGCGCTCTTCGGTATGCGTTTCGCGCAAGCAGGCAAACAGTTTATCGCCCCAAGAGCGGGCCAACTCGGCCACTTTTTGCTCCAGCTCTGCCGCGTCAAATTCGCGACCTTCACCTTTGGCAATTCGAAACACCAAATGCACGCGGGCCAATACCGATTCGGAGAAAAAAGTATTAAATTCCTGATCGCACGCGCCTACGCGCTCACCAATATAGTCCTGAATACGTTGGCGCAAGCGGGTTGAAAAAAGCTCTCTCGGTACATACAGCAAACAGGTCACAAACTTGCCAAAGCGGTCGCGGCGGGTAAATAAGCGCACCTGATAGCGCTCGCTGATGGACAACACGCCTTGCAGAGTGTCGTAGAGCTCGGCCGCACTGGCTTGAAACAGCTCATCGCGGGGAAATGTCTCCACAATTTGTTCCAGTGCCTTGCCTTCGTGACTCCATTCATTCAACCCCATACGCTCATAAATGTGAGCAATTTTGTTGTCTAATAAAGGGATACGTCTTGGCGAAATGTTGTAAACGCTGGAGGTGTACAAACCTAAAAAGCGAGCTTCACCACACACCTCACCCTCGCTGTTGTAGCGCTTAATCACCACATAATCTGGGTAGGCGTTACGATGAACACGCGAGCGTTGGGGCGACTTGGAAAAGGCAATGGCCGCGGGCGACAAATAAAATCTCGCCACGCCTGGGTGGGCCTCGTCTAGGGCTTTGTACTTCACCTTGCTGGCGTTATCAAACAGCCCTAAGCGAGACTCACGATTTTCCACCAAGACCTGCCTGCCGTCTCTCTCGGTCAAGTCAAATTCGGTGTAGGCCAAAAACGTAAAGTGATCTTTGGCCAGCCAACGCAGAAATTCTTGCGTGGGCTTCAGCTCTTGCACATGGGCTTGATCGCTCACCACCTCTAGTGCATCAGCTGTAGCCAGCATTTGCTGCTTTAATGGCTTAAAGCTCTCGACAACTTGGGCAACCAACCCCAGTATTTCAATGAAAGCTTCACGCAGCTCTTGTAACAAACTTGCGGCACCGATTGCGCCAACCTCAAGATAAATCAACGCACTCGCAGGCGCGTCTTGCGAGACAGCGGCCGTAATTTTTTCAATGCTATTCTCGCTTGAATCCGAGCAATAAGGCGTGCTTTTAATGCTGTAAATAGGAATGCTGCGACTGGCAAGTTCAATTCGCACCGAGTCCACCAAAAACGGCATATCGGTCTGGCGAATTGCCACTACCGTGTAAGGGCTGCTCCAACCGTGTTGCTCTGCGTCAGGGTTGAACACTTCAACAGCGGCGTGTTCGCTGCCAGATGCCACCATGCCCCACAAATAGCGAAGGCAGCTTACGCGACTATCGAAGGAGTCGAGGGCCATGTCCTCAGGGCGATAATGATGAAAAAACAACCGGACAAAATCTGCACAAGCGCTGCGCTCACTCGGCGCCGCGCGCTTGCTAACCGCATCCGCTAATGCCTCGATGGTTTCTGGCGAAGATTCTGCCTGCCCCATAAACACTCTCCTTATTTGCGCAAATTGAGTTTGATCTGCCCGTGGCTATTCGTTCCTCTCCACAAACAATCAAGCCTATCACTCACAACAACTGCCTAACTTTTAACCAGCGCCGAATTTTGCAATAGTGCGAAATCGTGGCGATACATTCTCTTCATCCTATCACCCGAAAGTTTATCCAGCAGTATAGTCGCCACAGAGTTGAAATTTGCGGAACTGCCACCACATGCCAGTGTCATACTGCGCCAATAAAACACCAGCATTAGTAAAAAGGGTATTTGTCATGCAACAGCAGCTTGCAACGCTTACGGACTGGCTCAGCAGCCAGATCATCGGTCAAGAGCATCTGGTTCAGCGATTACTCATTGCGCTACTGGCCGATGGCCACTTACTGGTTGAAGGGGCACCGGGGCTTGCCAAAACAAAAGCCATCAAAACCCTGGCCGACGCCATTGAAGGCGATTACAACCGCATCCAGTTTACCCCTGACTTATTACCAGCCGATGTGACCGGCACCGACATCTACCGCCCCGAGCAGGGAGTGTTTGAGTTTCAGGCCGGCCCCATATTCCACAACTTAGTGCTGGCGGATGAAATTAACCGCGCCCCGGCCAAGGTGCAGTCGGCGCTGCTTGAAGCCATGGCCGAGCGCCAGGTCAGCGTGGGCAACAAAACCTACCCGTTACCGCCGCTGTTTATGGTGATGGCAACGCAGAACCCCATCGAGCAGGAAGGCACCTACCCCTTGCCCGAAGCCCAGCTCGACCGTTTCTTACTGCATGTGAACGTGGATTACCCAAGTGTTGAAGCCGAGCGTAAAATTCTCTCGCTGGTGCGCGCCGAGGCCAGCCACGAAGCGAAAGCTGCCCCCACGCCCTTAACGCAAGACGCACTGATGCAAGCGCGCCAGCAAGTGCTCAAGCTGCACATGAGCGAGGCGGTTGAGGAATATATTGTGCAGTTGATCAACGCCACACGCCGCCCCGCCCAATACAACGAGCAGCTGGCGGGCCTGCTGGAGTACGGCGCCAGCCCTCGCGGCACCATTGCACTTGAGCGCTGCGCTCGCGCCCACGCGTGGCTGGCCGGTAAAGATTTCGTCAGCCCCGACGATGTGGCGGCGATACTGCACGACTGCTTGCGCCACCGGATTATCCTGAGCTTTGAAGCCGAAGCCGATGGCACCACCCGCGACCAAGTCATCGATTTACTGTTAAAAACCGTGCCTATTGCCTGATGAACCAACCAGCGTCAGAAAACCTGGCCCGCGGCCCCTACTGTGACTTGCAAGCTCTGCTGCGCGAGCGCTTTACTGCCCGCGAACTTAACCTGTTCGCCCGCAAAACCGTACAGAGCGTACAAAGCGGCCGGTTTCGCACCCGTTTTCGCGGCCGAGGGGTGGATTTTGAAGAGGTACGCCTCTATCAGGCCGGCGATGATATTCGCTCGATAGACTGGCGCGTTACCGCCCGCACTCAAGTGCCTCACACCAAGCTGTACAGCGAAGAACGCGAGCGACCTGTTTATATTTTGTGCGACCAACGCGCACCCATGTTTTTTGGCAGTGTGAACTGTTTTAAAAGCACCCTTGCCTGTCATATCGGCGCACAGCTGAGCTGGGCGGCGCTGAACAGTGGCGACCGTATAGGCTCGGTCATTTTCGGCGACAATCACTTTCGCGATATCCGCCCCAAGCGCAGCAAACACACAGTGCTGCAAACGCTGCAACTACTGCACGCGTTTAACCATGAGCTCACCGCGCCCCAAGCCTCTCAGCAAAAGCTGGACTTGACACAAATGTTAAAAGACACTCGGCGCATTGCATCACCCGGCGCGGCCTTGTTTGTACTGAGTGATTGTCACGATCTAAACGACGACGCGGAAAAGCAGCTGTTCCATTTGGCCCGCCATCTGGACATTACGCTGATTCAAATTACCGACCCACTAGAGCATCAGCTGCGCGCCGCGGCAGCGCTGAATATTACCGACGGCAAAGCAAAAACCCAGCTGCCCGCCCATGATCGCCAGTTCCAAAAAGCCTATGCGCAACAGGCGCTTGCCCACCAACAAGCACTGGAAGATCGCGCTAAACGCCTGGGGCTGGAAATTATCTCCGCTTCAACCGCCGGCAATTACAGCGAACTGTTACGCCAGCGCTACGGCAGCCGGAGGCGCACATGAATCCGTCCGATCCGTTGGCGCAACTGAACGATATTCACACCCCGGATGCCATCGGCTGGTGGCCCCTGGCGCCTCTGTGGTGGGTCATTATCGCGCTGACAATAACTCTGCTTGTCGTGATTGTGATGGTGCTTATCCGCAAATATCAGGCTCAGCAATACCGCCGCGACGCGCTGGCCGAACTGAACAACTTGCCCCGCGACGATGACAACCAAACCTTTGCGCTGAAACTCAACACACTGCTTAAGCGCACCGCCATCACAGCCTACGGCGAAGGTACCTGCGCTACCTTACACGGCGAACACTGGCTGGCGTTTTTACAAAAAAGCGCGCCCAAGCTTAACGTCGATACCGCTCAACCGCTGGCCGATGCCGCCTATAAAGCAAACCCGCAGTTTGACCAAAACACCTTGCGCCATTACGCCACGCAGTGGCTGAAACAACACCGTCGCAAGCGCAAATTCACACCGGAGGCCAAGCATGTTTGAGTTTGGCTTACTCTGGCTTTTACTGCTACTGCCCGCGCCTTTGTTGATGCGCTGGGTTAAACCTAAAGCCGACTCCGCCCCGGCCATTAAAGTCCCGTTTTATAACAGCGCGGCAGCCCTAGCTGGCAGTGGCCAAATAAAACGCAAGCGCGTGGGTAAAAACCTAACGCTGTGGGTAATCTGGTGCTTACTGGTGGTTGCCGCCGCCGACCCGCGCTGGATAGGCGAGGCACAATCGCAGCCTTACAGCGGGCGCGATATGATGATGGCGGTGGATATTTCTAGAAGTATGGAAATACGCGATATGCTGCCGCCCGGCATTGTCGCCATGCAATTTCAAAACGGTGAACCCATCAATCGTCTGGTAGCGGTAAAAGCGGTGGTGGGCGATTTTGTACAACAGCGCAAGGGTGATCGCCTGGGGTTAATTTTATTTGGCGATCAAGCCTACGTGCAGGCGCCATTAACCTACGACACGCAAACGGTTAACCAGCTATTGCAAGAAGCGCAAATTGGTTTTGCCGGTGGTGCCACGGCCATTGGCGATGCCCTGGGCCTTGCCATCAAACGCCTGCGCGAGCGCCCCGAAGGCAGTCGCCGCATTATTTTACTGAGCGATGGCGCCAATACCGCCGGCAACACCGAACCTTTAGAGGCCGCGCGCATCGCTGCGGATATGGGCGTAAAGGTGTACACCATTGGCTTTGGTTCAAACCACTCTACCGGGGGCTTTTTCAGCCGCAGCGCCTCGGCCGATTTGGATGTGCGCACACTGCAACAAATTGCTGAGCTGACCGGCGGTGAGTTTTTCCGCGCCGAGTCCACCGAAGAGTTAGTAGCCGTACACGAACAACTGGACGCCTTAGAGCCCATTGAGCTGGATGAACGCACCGTGCGCCCCATGAACAGATTGTTTTATTGGCCTCTCGCATTCGCGCTGCTGCTCTCGGCATTAATGGCCTGCACCCGCATCCACCTGAGGCATGCACGCACCACCGGAGGTCTGTCGTGACATTCGCTGACTTTCACTTTATTCGCCCCTGGGCTCTGGCCACGCTAATACCTCTGGCCGTTGTTGCGCTGTTGTTATGGTTTTCGCGCACGAAGCTGGGCGGCTGGCAATCTCTCATTGCGCCCGAGCTTCTGGCTGCGCTGTCCGATGGCAAGCACAAACAGCAATCGCGATTCTATTTGCTGGCCATCGCGTTAAGCTGGCTTATTGCCGCCCTCGCCCTTGCCGGCCCAACCTGGGAGCGCGCGCCCAGCCAAGTGCATCGGCAGTCCGATGCCCTGGTATTGCTGCTCGATTTATCCCCTTCGATGATCGGCGACGATGTAAAACCCAGCCGTTTGGTGCGGGCACGGTTAAAAATTTCCGACCTGCTCAAGCGACGCGATCAAGGTGAAACGGCATTGGTGGTTTATGCGGACGATGCCCACGTGGTTACCCCGTTAACCGAAGATACCGAAACGATTCAGTCGCTGTTGCCGGTTTTATCGCCGGGCATGATGCCAGTGCCGGGCAGCCGCACCGAAGCTGGCATTGAGCGCGCCATCGCTCTGTTGCAAGACGCAGGGTTTGATCGCGGCCGTATTCTTTTGCTCACCGATGGCGTTGCGGCAAGCGCTCAAAAAACCGTGGCTGATTTGATGGCTGACTCGTCGTTTAGCCTTTCAATTATGGGCATTGGCAGCGACGAGCCGGTGCCCATTCGCTCGGGCCAGGGCGGTTTTTTACGCGATGGGCAAAATAATATCGTGACAACAGAGCTGGGCAGTGGCGATTTACAACGCCTCGCGCAGCAAAGCGGCGGCCGTTACATCACCAGCACCTTCGATACCCGCGATGTTGAATATTTATCGCAAAACGTATCGCTGTTGTCGGCGGATCATCAGCAAACCGATTCCAGCATGGACATTTGGCTGGATCGAGGCCCCTGGCTCGTACTGTTGCTGCTGCCAATAGCGCTTTACGCTTTTCGTCGCGGCGTGATTATCGCGCTGCTGATCGTGCCTTTTAGCGGTTTGCTGCCACAGCCTGTGCAGGCGCAAAACCTGCCGGATATTTTGCTTACCCCAGACCAGCGCGGCGCACGCGCCCTGGAGCAAAATCAGCCAGAAGCGGCAGCCGAGCAATTTGCCAATCCGGCCTGGCGCGGCACAGCGCAGTATCGCGCGGGTGACTATGCCGCTGCGGCAGAGAGTTTTAGCCAGGTGGATACCGCGCAAGGGCACTACAACCGTGGCAACGCCCTCGCCCGCGCCAACCAGCTAGACGAAGCCATTAAAGCTTACGACGAAGCGTTAAAACGCGACCCGAATCTTACCGACGCCAAAGCCAACAAGGAAATTGTTGAGCAAATACAACAGCAGCAACAAGAACAACAAAACCAAGACGGCGACGGCCAGGAAAACAGCGAACAAGAGCAAGATCAGCAAAATCAATCGCAGCAAAGTAGCTCGTCCGGGCAACCGGGTGAAGAACAAGGCGAGCCACAGCAAAGCTCATCGACAGCGAACGACTCGCAAGCTCAAAGCGGACAAAACAGTTCAAGCGATGCGCAAAATCAGCAGGACCAACAGGGCCAGTCTTCCAGCACCAGCAGTGGCGAAAATCAGGAAAATGAATCGCAAAATGGCAATGCGCAATCCTCAAGCCAGGGGCAAAGCTCCAGCACTGCCAGAGCGGACGAAGGCGATGAACAAGCACAAACCGAGGCCACGCCCAAAGAGTTAACGCCCGAAGAACTGGAAGAGCAACAAGCCCAAGAGCAGTGGCTGCGTCAGATACCCGATGACCCCTCGGGCCTGTTGCGCAATAAATTTCAGTACGAGTATCAGCAAAAACGCCTGGAATCTAAGCTTAAACAGCTTAACGATATGGGCAACACGGAGCAGCGCTGGTGAAACCAATGAGCAAGCAAACACCTATGGCACGCCGATTTTTTTTCGCCCTGTTTATTTTCTTACTCACAAGCCCCGTTTGGGCGGCGAGCTTGACGGTTGAACCGGGGCGCACGAGTTTAGCGATTACCGATCAACTCACTCTTAACGTCACGTTAAAAAACGGCAACACTCGCGATGAACCCGACTTTGCCGTGCTGCGAAAGGATTTTGACATTCTCGATATCAGTCAGCGAGTGCAATCTGTGAGCGTGAATGGTCGCAGTGAATCGTCCATTATCTGGCAACTGGCACTGGTACCCAAAAGCCGTGGTCAAATTGTCATTCCAAGCTTACAAGTGGCCGGAGTCAGCTCCGAACCCGTCACCATCCATGTGACCAACGCGCCCGAATCGCCCGCCGATGCCAACGCCGAAACCTTTTTAGAAGTCACCGCGAATAAAAATTCGGTTTACGTGCAAGAGCAAGTGCTTGTCAGCGCCAAGCTGTACTCAAAGTACAACTGGAGCGGGCGCGAACTGGGCAGCTTTGAGTTGGACAACGCGCTGGTTGAAGCCGTCAGCGAAGACGAATATGTTTCCACCATCAATGGCGTACAGCATTTAGTCTACGAAGTGGTCTTCGCTTTCTACCCGCAAAAAAGCGGTACGTTACGCATTCCCCCCTTGCAATACGCCGCGCAGCTGCGAAGCGGCGGCCGCTCACTCATGAGCTTTAGCTCGGGCCCAGTGCGCCGCGGTCGCAGTCAGGCCATAGAGATTGACGTTAAGCCCATTCCCGCCGCCAATGGCACAGGTGCCTGGCTACCGGCAAAAGACATTAAGCTCACCCAACACTTCAGCCACGACCCCGACGCCCTGGTGGCAGGCGAACCCGTTACGCGGCGCGTTACCATCGAAGCCGATGGTCTGCTGCCTACCCAACTGCCACCCATCGAGTTTGGCGACATTGAGGGCTACAGCAGTTACAAAGACAAAGCTCAAACCGACGAAAACCGCAGCAGTAACGGCGTAACAAGCACCCGCACCGAAACCCTTGCACTGGTGCCTAATGCCGCGGGGCGGGCAAGTTTACCGCCCGTCGAGCTGCGCTGGTTTAATACCCAAACCGGTGAATTTGAAACCGCAAGCCTGCCAGCGCTTGAAGTGAATGCCACCCTGCCTTCCACACCGGGCAAGCCCGTCAATGTGGCAAACGAACCAGATACAACCGGCGGAGCAGGCAAAGTCACAGTCATTGAGCGCGCCCCTTTATGGCTGCTGATCAGCCAGGGCATTACCGCCGTGCTGTTAATTATTTTTGCCGCGCTCTACTTTTTTGCGCCCAAAAGCCGAACGCCAAAAGCAAGCCGTAGCACTGCTCACACCGTCAGCGACAAAACATTATGGAAACAGATTAAACGCAGCGCTGCCGATGAAAACTGGAGCGAGCTGCGGCAAAATTTATTGCAGTGGGCCAGCGTACATTGGCACACTCCGGTCAAAGGTTTGGACGAATTGAGCCGTTTGGCGAACGACGAAACCATCCGCCAGCAACTACAGCAATTGGACAAAGCTATCTACAGCTCACAACAACACAATTTTGAGCCCGGCACGCTGTTGCCGCAGCTGCAGAAACTGCGCGTGCACAAGCGCGATGGCAAAAGCGACGGCCTTGCCCCGCTTTACCCCACCTCATGACCGAGCTACTCGACCTTGAGCTGACAGGCCACAGACTGCAACTTAGGCGGCAACAGGCATCTCTGGATGAGTTGCGCCTGGACGGCAAGGTCGTGTCACTGAATATTCGCCATGAATGGCATGGCGTGCACGCGTTTAACTTGCCCGGCCAGGGCACGGTCACGCTGGAATACTCTCTCGACAATACCGCTAAGCACTGCGTTTACCGAATTTTTTCCGAGCAGCAAACCCTTGCCGAAGGGCAACAGCCTATTGTCGGCAGCCTAAGCAAAGCCGCTGCAATCGCCGAGTCTGGCCACATAAGCACCAACACCAAGAACAAGACCACTCATGCAGCCAAAAATCACGGCATTGCACTGTTCGGTTTATTTTTTAAATTAATCAAAAGCGCCGGAGCGTTAAAGGCCGCACTGGCCGGCACCGCCTTAGCGGGATGGGCGTGGCTGTTTAATTTAGAAGTGGCTATCTGCATTATTGCCGCGCTTTTTATTCATGAATTCGGCCATGTGATGGCTATGCGCCAGTGCGGCTTAAAAGTAAAAGGCATTTATTTAATCCCCTTTTTAGGCGGTGCGGCCGTCAGCGAGCAAGCAAAAACCCGCTGGCAGGATTATAAAATTTCTATGGCAGGCCCGGTTATAGGCAGTGCGGGCGCTGTGGCAGGTTGGCTGGCATGGCTGCTAACGGGCTATCAAACCCTGGCTATTTTTGCGGCCGTTAGCCTGTTGTTAAATATTTTTAATCTGCTGCCCATTGTGCCTCTTGACGGAGGCCAGGCTATTAAAGCCATCGCCTACAGCAAGCCGGGCAAACTGGGGCATATCATCATGCTGGCGCTAAGCGCCGTGCTGGTGGCAGGTGCAGCTGCCTTCGGTTTTACCCTGCTGGTGTTTTTTGGCATTTTAGGTGCGGTGGATCTCCTTGCCAGTGGCAGTAAGGAGTACCAACGCCAAGTGCCCATGAACACCTATGGCATGACGGTCTGCGCCGCACTCTACTTTTTTATTGTCGCTGTTTTAGTCGCCATTTCCTGGGCAATGGCAGGCTCGGGCATTGCCGGGGCCAATCTGCCATTTGTGTTTCTGTCCAGCTGAGATCAACGACATAATCGGCCGATCACGGCAAATATTTACAAACCTTATCCCTCCTAAAAACCCCCTTATTTGACGTAAGAACCTCGCCGGAGCGCCCGGCCCAAAAGGCTTCAGGCCGTTTTTATTCCCCAATACCCGTCTATCGCAATTCATTTTGTTTTACGTTATCTTTATCTGTAATAGTCACATTGAACATAAGAATCAATAAACCTGTAATAGCTCAATAAAAGTGAAGCGAGATTGTATCGCGCAGCTTGGTAACGATAAAAACAAGGAGACTTTCATGTACAGCCACACACGTTTTAACTGGCGCCCCCTGGCGGCAGCCATTGCCGGGGCAGCGCTGCTCAGCGCTTGCGCGACGCAACCTCAATCAAATGCGCAGGCGGCCCTCACACTCAACGAGAAAGAATACTTCGACTCAGCCGCCGTGGATGTTTTTGCCTTTTCCAGTAAACCTGGTGGCTTGTTTTTTGATGCGAAAACAGCGGGTATAGAAATTATTCAGCACGGCGAGCGCACCGCGACCAATGGCGATGTTCGCCTGCTGCACACCCCCGAGCAGTGGGACGGTATGGGCCAGTTTGTGTCGCGCGATGTAAACCCTGAAACAGGCACGATCACCACCAAGCTCGCCTACCCCGAGCTGGACTTCAGTTACACCGTCGAAGCCAAGACCAATGAGTCTGGCATTAGCGTTAGCGTGCATTTAGACCAACCGCTACCCGCCGAGCTTGAAGGCAAAGCCGGTTTTAATATGGAGTTTGTGCCCGCCGAATACTGGGATAAAACCTATTTGGCCGATGGTACGCCCGGACAATTTCCCCGCTCAGCTTCTACCGCCCACGGTATGCGAATGAATGCGGATGGCCTTACCGAGCCCACCCCTTTCGCCCGAGGTAAAACCCTGGTACTGGCGCCCGAAGATAACGAGCGCCGTGTAACAATTCGCGAAACCTTAGGCGATGGCGAATTGATGCTGTTCGATGGTCGCACCAAGGCGCAAAACGGCTGGTATGTAGTACGCGATATGATACCCGCAGGCAGCAGCGGAAAAGTCGTGGAGTGGAACATAGAAATTAGCGCCATCCCCAACTGGGTGCGCAAACCCGTTGTAGGGTATTCGCAGGTGGGTTACCACCCTGCTCAACCCAAGCAAGCAGTGATTGAGCTTGACCCAAATGACACACCAGAGAACCGCGTAGAGCTATTAAAAATCAATGCCGACGGCAGCACTCAAGTGGTGCTCAGCGCTAAACCCCAACCCTGGGGCAACTACCTGCGCTACCAATATTTTACGTTTGATTTTTCCGAAGTAAACGAACCCGGCTTGTATCAGCTGCGTTACGGCACACAAATCGGTAACAGCTTTCCCATCAGCCAAGACGTACTGACCAAAGTTTGGCAACCGACGTTGGATTTTTTCTTTCCGGTACAAATGGATCACATGCTCGTGCGCGAAGCCTACCGAGTATGGCACGGCCGTTCGCACATGGACGACGCCCTGCAAGCGCCCCCCAATTACGAGCACTTTGACCTCTACGCCCACGACGAAAACCTCGACACCGACTTTAAACCTTTTGAGCATATCGACGGGCTCAATTACGGCGGCTGGTACGATGCCGGTGATTACGACATTCGCACCCAGTCGCAATACCACACGGTGCAGGGCCTGGTGCATGCCGTCGAAGAGTTTGGTATTGAGCGCGATAACACCACGGTCGATCAGGCGAAAAAATTCACCCAAATCAACCGCCCCGATGGCAAACAAGACGTGTTGCAGCAAATTGAACACGGCACTCTGGCGCTAATTGCCCAGCATCGCGCCATCGGCCATGCTATTCCCGGCATCGTTGCCGGGCGCTTATACCAGTACCCACACCTAGGCGACGGCTCTACTAAAACCGACAACATGATCTACGATGCAGGCATGGACCCCCACGCCGAAGAACGCAGCGTGGGCGCCATGTACGAACCCTCGACTGTCGACCCCACCGCCGCTGAAGACGTAATGCCCGAAAACGGCACCCACAGCGGCCGCTTTGATGATCGCTGGGCCTTTACCAGTAACACCAGCGCTCTAAACTATGGCTCCGCCGCGGCTCTGGCCGCCGCAAGCCGAGTGCTTGGCCCGATCAACGCCGAACTTGCCGCAGAGAGCCTGACAACGGCGAAAAAAGTCTGGCAGTACGAAGCAAACCGTGAGCCCAACACCTTTCGCTTTGGCAACACCACCGGTGGCAAACTGGAAGAAGAGCACCTAAAAGCCGCAGTGGAATTGTTATTGGCCACCCAGAAACAACAATACGCCGACGCAGTGCGCGAACTGCTGCCTCAGGTTAAAGAAAACTTTCGCGGTGAAAATGTTGCCATGCTAGTGTCTGCCCTGCCCTATATGGACGACGCCTACGCCGCCGAGTTGGAAACTCTGGCGCGCCAATACCGGAGCGGTATCAGCGACATTGAAAAAGACAACCCCTACGGTGTACCCATTACTCGCGGCGGCTGGGCCGGCAACAGCAGCGTAATGGGTTTTGGCATCACCAACTACTGGCTTCACAAAGCCTTTCCGGACATCGTCGAAAAAGACTTAGTGTTCCGCAGCCTTAACTACATTTACGGCACCCATCCGGATTCGAACTACTCCTTTGCCTCGGGCATAGGCGCCGAGTCGCAAACAGCCGCTTATGGCAGCAACCGCGCCGACTTTTCGTTTATTCCCGGTGGAGTGGTTCCAGGCGTGCTGGTATTGCCGCCCGATTTGCCTGAAAACAAAAGCAACTGGCCATTCTTTTGGGGGCAAAATGAGTATGTTATCCCCATGGGAAGCATGTATTTGTTTTTAACTCATGCGGGTCAAGCGTTGTTAGAGGAGTAATGCAGTAACCGTTAACCTCAACATCAGGCCGTTAGCGCTAAGCCAACGGCCTTTTTCTCCACTGAGTTAAAGAAATTATTGCGCAGCGATACTCTGCCCAGGTCAAATTCTCTTCAATTCCGTACACTCAACATTAAAGCGGCTGCACAACTGATGAGAATAACCACGCCGTAAAACAACAGAAGAGTGTCAGCGCTTGAAAAACCACGGCCTATCAAAAATACCGCTGGGGTAGCAATGCCCCCCGACATAACCCCTATCAAAATAGACTGTTGCAGATTTGGCCGTAAATCTTGTTTTTGAAAAAGTCCGCAATGTGGGCAACCTACCGATTTTTCAGGGTCACGCCAATCCTCACAAAGGGCTTGCCGCGCAGTAAACGATTTTTGACAGCGAAGGCATTTATAAGACATTACTATCCTTAATTATTATCTGTGTGTCGTTTCTCATCCCAAACCTAAGTGAAGCTGCGCCTATTTCTTAATCACACGCTCACCACCAGGCTTTATTCCACATGTGCGGGTTGGCCCAGTGCTGCGGATTATTCCAGGTGCGCTTATGGTTGTAATTGTTAATGTTATACGTATAAAGCGTAAAAGCCTGCGAATCGGTTTCACTTGCAAACTTTTCCTGCCGTTTAAATCCTAAGCCAATAAAATCTCGATCAGTCCAACCACTGTCATCACTCACCAGCACCGCTATTTGCCGCGTGCCATAGTTACGCAATAAACCAATTAATGTTTGGCCCTGCTGAAAATCCAACTGTTCCAACGCATCCGTTACCAGCGCCAAATCCTGAATTTTAGAAAGTGACAAAGCTTTGGCCGCAGCCTCCGGCGTCAGAACACTCACATCGCACGGCTGATGCTCTGCCCAACGCTGCGCTAACTGTTTACCGAGTTCACCCAAGGCAACCATTGCTTTGGGTTGGCAGCTATCAATTACGGTGGCTAAGGCTTGGCTGGGGCTAGACATAAAAAACATCAACTTTGTGGGTTTAAATCAGTATCACATTGTTTTGTATGCAATCACAAGAATGGCTTTTAAAGCTTGAGCAGACTCTAAATCGCAGACTTCCTGTAGACTGAAAGAGCAACCATCGAAACGATAACGCTTAGGTTGCCAACTCCGAAAGTATTTTTTGTCAGTTGCTACAGACCAAGGGTTCCGCCTGCAATACACAATCAGCTAAACAGCACTGCATTTAAATAAACCTGTTGATGCCGCTGTCTTAGCAAAAACTCTCTCGTCCATGATTCATTTTGTACCGCCTACACAACTCCAGATGTTTTTGACTCTCGAGCGCTTTATAGCTAGCCAAAGTGTATTAGTGACGCCATGCCAGATAAGCACCTGCGGCCATCATAATTGAACCAGCGCCTTGGTTTAACCGCTGCACCGCTGAGGCGGAGGTAAAAAGTCGCCTCGCTTTTGCAGCGAACACAGCAATGCTCAGTAACCCAGCCATTAGCGCCACGAAGGTCAGCACCGAGGCCAGTGCAATATCGCGCCCACTTAATACACTTAAGTCCATAAACGTGGGTAAAAATGCAATGTAGAAAAGGATAACCTTTGGGTTCGAGGCTGAAATAAGAAACCCCTGCAAAAAGCTCATCGCCCCATCCGCAGGATCAGCCTGTTTATTGGCAGCCCTTAGCTGCGCTGGCGCCTTCCACATCTTCCAGCCCAGGTAAATAAGATAAGCAGCGCCCATAAAACGAATTACCGTAAACAACTCACTCCAATGGGTCGCCATGGCAGCCAGCCCCACACAAGCAGCTACCAGATAAAGAATGTCGCTGATGACCATACCCAACGCGAGAAACCCGCAAGAACCAGCCCCCGACACCAGCGCCCGAGCCATAATCGCAAACACACCAGGCCCCGGCGTTACCCCAAACACTAACACCGCCAGAAAAAACGACAGCGCACTTTCTACACTCATACTTAAGCCTTAAAACAGTAAAACTCTTATCAATGACACTAGCGGCTCAACTTTCGGTGGCTACAAATACCCGACATCAGCAGCTCGGCGAGCTTAATCCATTTGGCGTCTGTTTAGTGGTAATTGCCGTGGTATAACTAAAATAGGAAAACCTTATCCAAGGAGTATAAGATCCAACTTAATGAACACTAACACGAAAAACTCTGACAAAGTACTAAAATAAGAACCTATACAAACATGCACAAAAGTGCTATTTTTTGCACATTAACTTCAAAAAATGCCATTAAATCCCGATTTAAGGACATTATGAAAAGAAAAAACATAACCGCCGACGAACTGGGCGAACGCTTAAAGCAGGCTCGTCTCAACTTGGACTTAACCCAGGTTGAGACCGCCGAACGAGCGGGTGTAAGCCGCAAAGCGGTGCTCAACGCCGAAAAAGGCCAGGCCACGCTGGAGGTATTTGTGGCTATTATGCACGCCCTGGGGTTGGCCGCGCAGCTCGATAGCTTCTTGCCGCCCCCGCCCGTCTCGCCGGTGCAGCTGGCAAAACTGCAGGGCAAAAAGCGCAAACGTGCCTCTGGCAGCCGTAAAGACGAACATCAGGAGCCAAGCACATGGTAATGGAAGTGGTGGCGGTCACCTACGGTGAACACGATGTCGGCGCGGTAAGCTTTGACACCGATACCGGTCTTGGCGCGTTTGAATACACCAAGGGCTTTATTAACACCGGCATCGAGCTATCGCCCCTGAAAATGCCGCTGGCCCAGCGCATTTACACCTTTCCCGAGCTGGACTTTCACACCTTTAAAGGCCTGCCGGGAATGATTGCCGACTCGCTGCCCGACGACTTTGGCAACGCCGTACTGAACGCCTGGGTAGCAAGCCAGGGTAAACAAACCGCCGACATTACTCCGCTGCAAAGATTGCAATACACGGGCCGCCGAGGCATGGGCGCGCTGGAGTACCACCCCGCCACCCGCTTAAAAAGCCTCAACGCCTCCACCCCGGTTGAGGTGGAATCGCTGGTGGCCATTGCTCAGGAAATTCTCGACCAACGTGAGGAGTTTAAGGTATCGCTGCAAAGCGATGGCAGCGATGAACGCGAAGCCATGCTGGCGCTGCTATCTGTGGGCATGAGCGCTGGCGGCGCAAGACCCAAAGCGGTGCTCGCATTTAATAAAGATTTTACTCAGGTACGTTCGGGGCAGGCACGAGTACCGGAAGGATTTGACCACTACATCATGAAATTTGACGGCGTCAGCGAACACAACGCCGACCGAGAAACCTTTGGCGATCCCATGGGTTTTGGCGCCATGGAGTATGTGTACTACTTAATGGCGACAAGCTGCGGCATTAATATGATGCCCTGCCATTTAATTAACGAAGGCGAGCGCCGCCACTTTATTACCCAGCGTTTTGACCGCACAGGCAACCAGAAAATACACGTACAAACCCTGAACGGGCTGGCCCACGTTAACTACAAAGTGCCCGGCTCGTTCTCTTACGCCGAATTATTTGAAGTGGCACGGCAGCTGAAACTGCCTGCGGAAGACGCCGAACAACTGCTAAAGCGTTTGGTGTTTAATGTTGTCGCGCGCAACCACGACGACCACGCCAAAAACTTCGCCTTTACCCTGCAAAACAACACCTGGCGCCTGGCACCTGCCTACGACATCGCCTACAGCTACAAACCCGGCAGCCGCTGGGTTAACAGCCACTGGATGAGTTTGAACGGCAAACGCGACCATTTTACCCGCGACGACTTGTACAGCCTGAGTCAAATAAGCCCCCTATTCACCCGCAAGAAAATCGACCAAACGTTAGAGCAAACCTACGACAGCGTAAGCGAATGGAAAAAACTCGCCACCGAACATGCCGTGCCCAAAAGTTTGATTCAAGAAATTGAGGGGCATTTTAGATTGAATTTATAAGTCATACCCGATACAACAAAAGCGGGCAAAAACTACGGATAAAGATATAGCCGCTACTGCGCAAACCCTTTCCCCACCCAAGATCAATTTGGTTGCCCTGCAGTCAACCGACCCAGCCAATATTCGGATTTTTCATCAGAGTGGCCGTCCCAATGTTGATTGCTGTACAAGTAATACAAGCGCGAAGCGGCTGCCTCGTTACCATTGTTCGCGGCTTTCACATAAGCTTTGCTAGCAAGGTCAAAATCATCACGCTGAGAGAGGAAATCACCGTAAGACAGGCAGGCCGAGTAAAAGTTATTTTCACACTCGCGCGCCATAAACATTTCGTATTTTGACTTGAACTGTTCACGGGTTACTTCAGGCAGACATTGGGTTGCCGCTTCGTCCACACACATCAAATCACCCAGGGCCGATTCGTAGAGACTATAAAGAACCTCTCGCGTATTATTACTCTCTAAATGATCGATGAAAGTTAGACTCGTGGAGAAATCAACCTGCCGCTCCATACGGCTCCCCTCGGTAAGATTTTCCATGCTTTCCGCCGTCATATCTAATAAAAATCGGCTAACAAACACCTCACGAACGATCGATAAAGCCAACAAAGACAAAAGTACAAGAATAGCGGCTGTCTTTAACGTCTCCTTGTCAGTTCTGATTTTCACCCCCTAATACCTCACAATATGATTGCCGCAAACAGATTTAACTGAATTAAGCCCGTAGCCGAGAAAGGCAACGAGAAATCTGCCCAAGCCTGACTTTGGCACACCCGAGGCCCCTGCGAGCGAGCCGAATGGAAATCGATTGGAGTGAGGGAACCCGCATAGCTACATGGATGTAGTGTAGTAGAGCAACGCAGGAGCAGTTGCCGAGGGCCGCGAACCGGGGTGGGCTTTTCTTTTCGTTAGATTTCTTTTTCCCACAAAAAAGAAAAGTAACTCGCCCGCCCGGCGACTCGGGCAAATAAAAAGCCCGCTGCGTTCAGCAGCCCCTATACTTTACTGCCCCAACAACCCACGCAACTGCTTCGCTTTTTCTTTATCTTCGTCTGACAAATTCTCTTCAATCGCTTTTTGCGCGGCATCTTGAGCACGGGACTTTAATTCAGCCTCGGCGCGGTCGCGCGCTTTATCGATCAATGGCTGAACAATGGCTTTAGCCAGCTGCGGCCCGGTTAAGCCGGTTTCACGGTCGCCCAGGTTAGTGCGACTAAAATCTTTAAGAGTGACACTCTGGTTATCGTACTGAGGCGAAATTAGGTCCATAGAAATATCGGTAAAGCTCAGCTTTTCCACCATAAAGCGCGGCGCGGGGCCGGAGGATTCCGATGCGGTTTCCTGTTGCGAACCGCCTTGGTTTAAGCGCTGCATCAACTCTTGAATATTGGTTTGCGCGATACCTTTGTCTTCCACCGTTAACTGTGCACCATCGATTAAAATTTCGTCGATCACGATCACCGGGTCACGCAAGGTGGTGGGCTCAACCTGCAGAGCAACCTCATTTAATTGAAACAGGTAAGGCTCATTAAAACCGTCCAGGTTGGCAATGGACAACCCGTGCAGCTCACCGCGCCCCTGTTTTAACTCAAAGTGCGTAGAATCCAGGCTGACTTCGGTTTGCAATACCTCGGTGCCAATGCGCTCAATCGCACCCGCGACTATGGTGTCGAGGTTTTTAAGCAAATAATAAATACCGCCGCCGATTAACAAAAACAGCACCAGCAAAATAATCAGAATAATTTTTAACGCTTTCATGTCAGTCTTCCTTTGCCGAAAATTAGTGTTTAAGGAGCAGGCTGTGTTTGCGGCGCAGCTTGTTCAGCAGTAGCTGGCTCTTCATCCAAATGTTCCAGCGCCTCGCGGGCGCGATCCATCTCCGCTTCAACGGAGTTCACAATCGCATCCCAGCCCTGAACAATCACTTGATTGGCTTTTTTAACCATGGCTCCCACCGAATCCTGTTCCATCTTTTTGATGGTGTTGCCCAGCGCTTCGGCCCGCGTCTGTAAAGCGGCCGACTGAGTTTCCAGCTCGGCCACCCGGGCGGTTAGCTGTAAATGCTGCTGGTAGCCCCAGTAGAGTGCCGCGCCCTGCGCCGACACCGCAATGACCAGTAAAATCAGAAGTAAACGCGCGAAAAAACCCATATTCATTCCCCCCAGGCAATGCGCCAATGCTGAAAAACGCCTATCATAACGCGCACCAAGCCATAAAACATAACCGTGAAAACAAGCTCTTATGAATGATAGCTCTCTCGCCCTGAATTTACTGGGCATAATTGCCATCTTATTTACTGGTGTCATTGTCCTGACCGTCATCGCTGCGGCCATTATGTATGTGGTTGATGTCAATCAAAGCACGCACACCATTCGGCGCAACTACCCGGTTATTGGCCGGTTTCGTTATCTGTTTGAGCACTTGGGAGAGTTTTTTCGCCAGTACTTTTTTGCCATGGACCGAGAAGAGTTGCCCTTTAACCGCGCCGAGCGCGCCTGGGTATACCGCTCAGCCAAAAATGTGGACGCCAACGTCGCTTTTGGCTCGACCCGCGACTTAAGCAAAACCGGCGAGGTGATGTTTTTAAACTCTGCCTTTCCCACCCTGGAAAAAGACGCCGCCCTGCCCTCGGAGGTTATGGTGGGCCCTTACTGTCGCAAGCCCTACACCACCAGCTCCATTTTTAACATCAGCGGCATGAGCTTCGGCGCGCTATCTAAACCCGCTGTACAAGCCCTGTCGGCAGGTGCGGCAAAAGCCGGATGCTGGTTTAACACCGGCGAAGGTGGCCTGTCGCCCTATCACCTGGAAGGCGGCGGCGATGTGGTGTTTCAAATAGGCACCGCAAAGTATGGCGTACGCAATCATGAAGGCCACTTGAGCGATGAACGCTTAAAGCATTTGGGCGAGCACGAGCAGGTCAAAATGATTGAGATCAAGCTTAGCCAAGGGGCCAAACCGGGCAAAGGCGGTATTCTACCCGCCGAGAAAGTTTCGGCCGAAATATCCGCTATTCGCGGCATTCCCGAAGGCCATGCCTCCATCAGCCCCAACGGTCATCCGGATATTCGCTCGGTGGACGATTTGCTGGACATGATTGAGCATGTGCGCGAAGTCACTGGCAAACCCGTAGGTTTTAAAGCGGTTATCGGCAGCCAGCAGTGGCTGAAAGATTTAATCGCCGCAATAAAGCAGCGCGGCATTGATCGAGCGCCAGATTTTATCACCATCGACAGCTGCGACGGCGGCACCGGCGCCGCGCCGCAACCACTGATGGATTATGTGGGCCTGCCACTGAAAGAAAGCCTGCCCTGGGTGTGCGATTTACTCCGACAGCACGGTCTGAAAGATCGAATTAAAGTCATTGCCTCGGGAAAACTGGTCACCCCTTCTAAGGTGGCCTGGGCGCTGGCCTGTGGTGCCGACTTTACCGTCAGTGCGCGGGGGTTTATGTTCGCCCTGGGCTGCATTCAGGCCATGCAATGCCACAAAAACACCTGCCCCACAGGGGTCACCACCCACGACCCGAAACTGCAGCGCGGCCTGGTGCCCACCGATAAAGCCGAGCGTGTGGCCCACTACCAGCGCAATATGACTTACGGTGTTGGCCTTATCGCCCACGCTTGCGGTGTGGCCGAACCACGTGGTTTGCGCCGCGACCATGTACAAATTGTTATGGCATCGGGGTTATCAGCGCCGTTAAGTGAACTTCACCCCGAGCCTGTGACTCTGATAGACGATCACGACCAGGCGCACGCCAATAGCGCCGCACAAGCGAACAAAGAGGTACCCCATGAAAGCATCAATTAAATGGCTGATAGCCATCACCTTACTCGCCAGCAGCGCCTCTTACGCGCAACAAAATGACAACCCGGATGCGGTCATCATCGACGATTTAAGCTGGACCGATGAGAGCTTTCTGTCGCAACAGCGCGCCCGCATTGATCGGTTGGCGCGCGAGAATTTAGGCAGCCAAGTTCGCGGCGACAAATCCGATTTAAGCACCCTGCAGCGTATTATCGACCGCGAACTGGTAGCCAAAGACGACACCATCACCCAACAGGCGCTGGGCGTGGTGTTGGGCGATGTCATGCTTAAAGACGAACAAGAACTGACCTGGAAAGTGTACGAAGACAAGTTAGGTCGCTCACGCGCTTTGTGCGCCATGAGCGTAGAAGAGTGTTTGTTTCCGGTGACCATGCTGTCGCGCCGCATGCGTGTGGGGTTAAAACCGGACGTTAAAAAAGTGTACGTCGAAGCGCTGGACTTAATTGCCGAATCACTGCCTGCACTGCCCTATGGCGAGGTACGGGAATATAAGCCTTATTAACCGACTAAATCGGATGCCTGATGGTCACTGCTAACGCACCAACATCAGGCGCCCTTTGCGTTACTCCAACTCCGCCTTAATTTTTTCGGCCTGCGCCGCCAACACCTTGGCATCGGCGGGTTTGGCATTGGCAAAATCCAGTTCGTTCATTTCATCCATCGGTACCAGATGCAGGTGCGTGTGCGGCACTTCTAACCCCGCGATCATCATGCCAACGCGGGTAGCGGGAAAAGCCTTTTGCAACGCCTTGGCCACCTTCTGGCTAATCACCGTTAAGTGCGCCAAGGTGTCGGCGGGTAAATCGTACCAGTGGTCAATTTCTTCACGGGGAATGACCAGCACGTGGCCATCTTTTAACGGCGCAATGGTCATAATAGCCACCGCGATATCGTCCTCGTACACAAAATGGCCCGGCAATTCACCGGCGATGATTTTGCTGAATACACTTGCCATAAAAACCTCTACTTTAATAAACGGCGACGCTAAGTTTCATTAACTCGCGCGCTAGAATTTCATCCAGATTATCCAGTTGCGACTGCTCCAGTTCAATCACCGGGCAATGGGCGGCTTTGAGTTTTTCGCGCAGCTCCAGCGTGGCGGCCAACTTACCCGGAGCGGCTTCAGCAGGCCAATATACAATGGCCACCCGCTGCTGTGGCAGGTAAAAATCCACCGTTACCGACTGCCCGCGATACTGCCCCACCGTCAGCGCCAAGCCGTAGCGCCGCGCATGGGTTAACCCGGTCACATACAGCCAATTGTTAATCTGGTTTAAGCCGCCCTCGGCAGGCGCGTGGCCGTCTAAGCAATGCGCCGCATCGGGCTTTAAAGCCGCCACAGCTTGCTGCAAGGCAGGGTTATCCAACAAGGTTTCGGGCCAGGTGACAAAAGGAATGGCGGTGCTGTCGCTGATGTGCTGTTGCGCCCCCAGCGCCTTACCCGCCTCGGTCGCCAGCCAACCGTGCACGTGCTTTTCAATCCAGCCGCGTTCGGCCAGCAATACGTTGATTAACCGCGCCGGCATACCCAGCTTTAACGACAGATTGCGCGCGCTCAACGGCGCCTCGGGCAGCAGCCCCATCACCGGGTGGCTTTTCAAACTTTCAGGCCAGACAATGTACTCCCCATACTTGGGGTGGTTAGCGTAGGTACCGCCTTCAAAACGCCCTTTTTCAGTGAGCTGCCAGTGGCCGTCTACCTTGATAATCCAACCGCTGTTGGCCAACAAAATAAACAGCTCTTTACCGTCTTTACCAATGGCCTTTGCCAACGCCGTAGTGGATAAATGTTTTTGCTGTGAATCCCTGCTCATACACCCGCCCATCAATTTTGTGCAAGATTAGCACGAAAGCGCTGGCCAAAGCTTGAACAATCCCCTATACTCCGCGCCCTCAGTGAAAGCCTCACAAGAGCCCTAAGCCCGCGCCATTTGCGCACCGTGCTACGAGGCAAATACTGATGGAGATTTACTCCAGCGTATGCCTCAAGCGGTTATGTATTTCCCGCCTGAAGTAGCAGACTAATAAAAGCCTGCTAAATACCTGAAAGCAGCGGCCTGCGGGCACTGTGGTAAACCTGTGATTGTTACCGGCGCATTAGCGCCCTGACCTGTCTGTTTGAGTCAATCTCCGACTCGCGGCGTACGCATTACGCCATTTTGCAATCGGCGCCCCGCGCCATTATTGGATGTATTCATGTCATCAGAAAACATTGCTTTTTCCGAGCTGAACCTGTCTCAGCCCGTCCTTAACGCCATTTCTAAAATTGGCTACGAAACCCCCTCACCGATTCAGGCACGCGCCATTCCCGCGCTGCTGGACGGTAAAGATATTGTCGGCCTGGCACAAACCGGTACCGGTAAAACGGCCGCTTTTGCCCTGCCATTGTTGTCGAGCATCGACACCAAAAGCGCCAACACCCAAGTGCTGGTGCTGGCCCCTACCCGCGAGCTGGCCATTCAGGTCGCCGAGGCCTTTCAAAGCTACGCCAGCGAGCTGAACAACTTTCACGTACTGCCCATTTACGGCGGCCAGGATATGCGCGGCCAGCTGCGTCAGTTAAAGCGCGGCGCTCAGGTTGTGGTAGGCACCCCCGGCCGGGTTATGGACCACTTGCGCCGCGGCAGTTTGGACTTGTCCAACCTTAAAGCCATGGTGCTGGACGAAGCCGACGAAATGCTGCGCATGGGCTTTATTGACGATGTCACCTGGATTATGGAGCACACCCCCGAGAACCGCCAAACCGCGCTGTTTTCGGCCACCATGCCCAAAGAAATCCGCCGTGTAGCCAACACCTACCTGCGCTCGCCCGAAGAGATTAAAGTGGCCCGCGAAAGCACCACTGGCAGCAACATCGAGCAGGCCTACTGGATGGTCAGCGGCACCAACAAACTGGATGCCCTAACCCGCATTCTGGAAGTCGAACCTTTCGACGGCATTATCATGTTTGTGCGCACCAAAACCGCCACCGTCGAGCTTGCTGAAAAGCTCGAAGCCCGTGGCTACAGCGCCGCCGCCATTAACGGCGACATGAATCAGGCACTGCGCGAGCGCACCATCGAGCGCTTAAAAAACAAATCGCTGGATATTCTGATCGCCACCGACGTAGCCGCCCGCGGCATTGACGTTGAGCGCGTCAGCCACGTGATTAACTACGACATCCCTTACGATAGCGAAGCCTACGTCCACCGCATTGGCCGTACCGGCCGCGCCGGTCGCTCGGGCAAGGCCATTTTGTTCGTTGCCCCGCGCGAAAAACGCCTGCTGTACTCAATTGAAAAAGCCACCGGCCAGCGTATTGAAGCCATGAAACTGCCCAGCGGCGACACCGTCAGTGCCGCGCGTATTGATCAGTTTTTACAGCAAATCACCGATGTGGTGAACGGCGAAGAAAACCTGAGCTTTTTTGACGAGCTGCTGGCCAAATACAGCCGCGAACACGATCTGGAGCCCGAAGCCATTGCCACCGCACTGGCGTACCTGCTACAAAAGAATCGCCCGCTGCAAGTTAAGTTTGCCGAAATCAAACCCGAGCGCGAGCGCAGCCGTGATCGCGGCGAGCGTGGCGAGCGTCCGCGTCGCAACAACAATCGTGGCCCGGAAGAAGGCATGAAGCGTTACCGCATTGAAGTGGGCCGCAACCACGGTGCACGCCCAGGTGATATCGTTGGCGCTATTGCCAACGAAGCCGGCTTAAAAGGCCGTAGCATCGGCCAGATCAAACTGTTCGACAGCTTTGCCACCCTGGACTTGCCCGAAGATTTAGCACCGGCGCAAACAAAAAAAATCGCCTCGCTGCACGTGCGCGGCCAGCAGTTATCACTCAGTGAAGACCGCGGGCCTATGCGTAAAGGCGGGGATAAAGGTAAGGCTAAGCCGCGTAAAAGAAAACCAGCGCACGGTTAATACCGCCTCACATCCGTCACAGCCATTATAGGCTGTGACGGGCGTTTAAAAATTCTGCTCTCAGTCCATCTGCACGCGTATTGCACCTAAGCTCCGAAACTAAAGCCCCCCCCCGATTAAGCTCACCTGCCAATCAGCGTTAAGAATCACCCTGGTTTTTCAGTATCTTCACTATTCTATTTATAAAAATCTCGGACAGGTTCCATTGGTAGCCGTTAAAATCGGTTGTGTTAAGAAACTGAACAACGACCGTGTCTATGTCTTTATGGTATTCCGCCAGGCTTTGATAACCCGGCACCAGGCCACCGTGCTCATAAACGTAAATGGATGAATAAATTTCTTGCTCACCTTCTTTAAATACCGAACCATCGTTTAACGCTCGCAAGAACACGCCCACATCCTCAGCGGTCGCTAACATGCCGTATTCGTTACTTTTAAAGTCCTCGTCAACGCCCACGTAATAGCCGCTCATCACATCATCCAAATCGACTTCGTCCAGCGAAAAGAAGGTGTTGGTGAGATTGAGTGGGGTCAAAATCTCCTCGCGGATATACTGGGTGTGGCTATAACCCACCACCTTGTCGATGATCAGGCTCAGCAGTAAATAATTGGTATTGGAGTATTCATACCCACGGTCAGGCTCAAAACTGCTGGGCATGGCGAGGGCAAACTCAATAGCATTTTTGCCGTTTTCCTGTTCGTTTTCCCAGAACGCTGGGTTGTTCGTAAAATTCGCAATACCGCTGCGGTGCTGCGCCATCATCTGCACCGTGATTTCATCGGCGTAATCAAGCCTGCCGATAAGCTCCGGGAAATAGTTCGCTACCGTATCATCCAACGACAACCGCTCGGAATGAGCCAGCTTGGCAATAGATGCCGCGATATATAGCTTGTTAATACTGGCAATTTTAAACAGCGCCTGCGGGTCAGCGGGTATCTCTCGCTGCCGATCTTTCCAGCCAGCGGCATAGAACGCAGGCGGCTTACCCGCCTGATCCACGTACACAATCATCCCATCAAACCCGTACCCAATTGCCTCATCCACCTGCGCTTGAACGGTATCAGGCAAAGGTAAAATCCAAGCCTTTACCAAAATCCAAGGTACAAAAAATAAAGAGACAACAGTGCCAACAAGCAGCACAACTCGAAATAGTTGCTTAAACTGTTTTTTATTCATGGCGTACTTTGGGTAATTAGTATTATTAGCAATTTCAAATGGTTGCGCTAAATGAGCCAGAGATTTTTATAACCCCTTATCGCCAAAGTGGCAAGTTACTCTCACAGCGTTTCTTCTGGGCAGACAGAACACAAAAACACTCAACCGTCCTGCCGACTAGCAAGCATAGGTATATAACCCGCTTGAGACTCTACCCGATCGAACCACCGGCGAATTTTCGGATACGGTGACAGATCGTACCCACCCTCTTCCGCAACATGGGTATACGCGTAAAGGGCAATATCTGCGATGCTATAAGCTCCACCCACAAAGAAATCATTTGCCGCTAAATGGATTTCCATAACACTTAAAGCTGCATACCCCAATGGCATACGCTGCTGTATCTCACTCAATCTATTGGGTCTATCTTTGAGCAAAGAAACCCAGAATCTAACCGACGCAATATAAGGCTCGTGACTGTATTGCTCGAAGAACATCCACTGCAACACCTGCGCTCGCCCCAAACGATCTTGCGGAATAAACTTAGACTCCTCCGCCAAATACCACAATGCCGCGTTTGACTCAGGAAGGTGTTCATCTTCGACCTGTAACACAGGAACACGGCCATTCGGGTTAATATTTAAAAAATCGTCGGTTCTCGACTCACCCTCTAAAATATCAACCTCGACGGATTCATACTCGATACCGAGCTGGCTTAACAGCAGCCTTAACTTGTAGCAATTGCCCGAAGGCTGATAGTTGAAGAGTTTGTACATGATTTTTTAAATGTGAACGGTAAGGTCTCAACTCAGCCTTTTTAAGTGAATATTGCATAGCGCCTTCTAATTAGGCGAGGCAATGCGATACACACTACTGGAGTGAGAACCAGAAAATAGTGGTTATGAACCACATCAACTAGCTGCAACAAAGGCGAAACATTGGCCATTACACCGTTCTCTACCAGCTGCGGTACTATTTTAATCATTATCAGTGCTATAGGTAGCACAGCAATAGCTAGTAGCGAATGAACGACAAATGAAACGCCAACCACCGAAGATAAATAAAATAGCTTATTTGGCACTTTACGATAGAAACAATAACCTATCGGATAGAATAAGCTCCCGACGAATATCACAGCTAGTAGCCATTCAAGTATTTCCATAGATCAAATCCTTGATAAATACAAATAGAATGTGACACGAAATGCTAGATGCCAGAAAGGAAATACCTCCCGCCAAACCAAGGAAACCAATTAACTTTGAAGATACGCCATCATTTCCTACAGTAGACATTTCCATAAGATAGCCTAGCGCCATGAAGCCAAAAGCCCCGTAGATGAAGTACCTTAGATGTAAAAACACGTATTTAGTCATTTCACTTTCTGATGGGTAACTTGGACAACTAACGCCTGTGTATAGGGCGGCTGGAGTAGCGCGTAAGCCGTCCCAGCCCCGAAGGGTGAGCATGACACACTTGTTAATTGATTTACTCATAGATGTAAACATAAGAGATTAGACCTGCGAGCCAAGGGCCTGACCAGATAGCCAAAAAGCCAAGGATATAGATAAGACCTTTAATTCTCCGGGTTGTCAGTAAATAGTATGGAAAGGCGACAGGCCAGAAGATGTACATAAGCAAACCAAAGCTGAAAGGCTTGGAATAACGTTGGTTTTTGGCGTCTTCGTTAGCCCACATTATGCTCAGCATTATGAAAGCAAAGCCCCAAACTGTTTGGGTTCTCTCTGTGAGAAATTCGCCAATACTATTGAGATGTACCTCTACAGCTCCAACGGCTATTGCGGATACTACGAGAGCAATAATTGTTAAGTTTCTACGATCCATTTTTTTCAATGGTGTTCCCCACAAAAAATAGACACCGTACCTATGCAGCGATAGCTGCCTTCTCTTCAAACTCAACAGGGCTTACCCCGTCGTTTGCAGAATGCCTTCTTTTGCGATTGTAAAAAATTTCAATGTAACCAAATATACCCGATCTCGCTTCGTCAATCGACTGATAGCACTTGGCGTAGATCAGCTCAACTTTGAGTCGAGCATAGAAAGATTCCATGACGGCATTGTCCCAGCAATTTCCCTTTCTGCTCATGCTCCGAGTGATGCCGTGTCTCTCGAGAAAGCTAACGTAGCTGTTTGAGCGATACTGCGTGCCCCGATCTGAGTGAACAATCAAGCCGGGGGCTGCCTCACGAGCATCGATGGCCATTTGCATCGCCTGCGTGATCAGCTGCTCTGTCATACTCGTATCCAGGCTCCAGCCAATAATACGACGTGAATAGAGGTCCATGACCGTCGCCAGGTAGAGCCATTGGTGTCGAACCCAG
>NZ_KB898709.1:0-2500 GCF_000377745.1 Gilvimarinus chinensis DSM 19667
TTATATTAGAAGCTTGACGATGACCTACTCTCACATGGGGAAGCCCCACACTACCATCGGCGCTGAGTCGTTTCACTGCTGAGTTCGGGATGGAATCAGGTGGTTCCAACTCGCTATGATCGTCAAGCAAACAGGTATGGTTTGTTTTCGGTCTTATCTACGTTCGTAGTGCCTAATCACACAACCAAATAGGGCGATGAACAAAGTTGTTTTTCGTTTTACTGAGGACACTGTGTATCACACTAAGTCCGTCGATTGATCATGTTATCAATCAGTCGATTCTGTTATATGGTCAAGCCTCACGGGCAATTAGTACTGGTTAGCTCAACGCCTCACAACGCTTCCACACCCAGCCTATCAACGTAGTAGTCTTCTACGGCCCTTTAGGGGATTCAAGATCCCAGGGAAAGCTAATCTTGAAGGAGGCTTCCCGCTTAGATGCTTTCAGCGGTTATCCCGTCCGAACGTAGCTACCCGGCAATGCTATTGGCATAACAACCGGAACACCAGAGGTTCGTTCACTCCGGTCCTCTCGTACTAGGAGCAACTCTTCTCAACTTTCCAACGCCCACGGCAGATAGGGACCGAACTGTCTCACGACGTTCTAAACCCAGCTCGCGTACCACTTTAAATGGCGAACAGCCATACCCTTGGGACCGGCTTCAGCCCCAGGATGTGATGAGCCGACATCGAGGTGCCAAACACCGCCGTCGATGTGAACTCTTGGGCGGTATCAGCCTGTTATCCCCGGAGTACCTTTTATCCGTTGAGCGATGGCCCTTCCATACAGAACCACCGGATCACTATGACCTACTTTCGTACCTGCTCGTCGTGTCAGACTCGCAGTCAAGCTGGCTTGTGCCATTACACTAACCTCCTGATTTCCGACCAGGATTAGCCAACCTTCGTGCTCCTCCGTTACTCTTTGGGAGGAGACCGCCCCAGTCAAACTACCCACCATACACTGTCCGCGATCCAGATAATGGACCTGCGTTAGAACCCCAAACATACCAGGGTGGTATTTCAAGGTTGGCTCCACCACAACTAGCGTCATGGTTTCAAAGCCTCCCACCTATCCTACACAAATAGGTTCAGAGTTCAGTGCAAAGCTATAGTAAAGGTTCACGGGGTCTTTCCGTCTAGCCGCGGGAACACTGCATCTTAACAGCGATTTCAATTTCACTGAGTCTTGGGTGGAGACAGCGTGGCCATCGTTACGCCATTCGTGCAGGTCGGAACTTACCCGACAAGGAATTTCGCTACCTTAGGACCGTTATAGTTACGGCCGCCGTTTACCGGGGCTTCGATCAAGAGCTTCGCCGAAGCTAACCCCATCAATTAACCTTCCGGCACCGGGCAGGCGTCATACCCTATACGTCCACTTACGTGTTTGCAGAGTACTATGTTTTTAATAAACAGTCGCAGCCACCTGGTCACTTCGACCGGTCTCAGCTTAGGGAGCAAGTCCCATCACCAAGGCCGGCGTACCTTCTCCCGAAGTTACGGTACCATTTTGCCTAGTTCCTTCACCCAAGTTCTCTCAAGCGCCTTGGTATTCTCTACCTGATCACCTGTGTCGGTTTACAGTACGGTTCGTTATTACCTGAAGCTTAGAAGCTTTTCCTGGAAGCATGGCATCAACCACTTCGTCTCAAAAATGAGACTCGTCATCAGTTCTCAGCCTTAAGAGCCCGGATTTACCTAAGCTCTCAGCCTACAACCTTAAACACGGACAACCAACGCCGTGATGGCCTAGCCTACTCCGTCCCTCCATCGCAGTAATAACAAGTACAGGAATGTTAACCTGTTTCCCATCGACTACGCATTTCTGCCTCGCCTTAGGGGCCGACTAACCCTATTCCGATTAACGTTGAATAGGAAACCTTGATCTTCCGGCGAGGGGGCTTTTCACCCCCTTTATCGTTACTCATGTCAGCATTCGCACTTCTGATACCTCCAGCATGCTTCTCAACACACCTTCAACGGCTTACAGAACGCTCCCCTACCATGCACAAAGTGCATCCGCAGCTTCGGTTGCTAGTTTTAGCCCCGTTACATCTTCCGCGCAGGCCGACTCGACTAGTGAGCTATTACGCTTTCTTTAAAGGATGGCTGCTTCTAAGCCAACCTCCTAGCTGTCTGAGCCTTCCCACATCGTTTCCCACTTAACTAACATTTGGGACCTTAGCTGGCGGTCTGGGTTGTTGCCCTCTCGACGACGGACGTTAGCACCCGCCGTCTGTCTGCCATGATTGCACTCCACGGTATTCGGAGTTTGCATGGGGTTGGTAAGTCGGGATGACCCCCTAGCCCAAACAGTGCTCTACCCCCGTGGGTGAGACATGACGCACTACCTAAATAGTTTTCGGGGAGAACCAGCTATCTCCCGGCTTGATTAGCCTTTCACTCCGATCCACAAGTCATCCCCTAACTTTTCAACGTTAGTGGGTTCGGTCCTCCAGTCAGTGTTACCTAACCTTCAACCTGCCCATGGATAGAT
>NZ_KB898709.1:5000-414604 GCF_000377745.1 Gilvimarinus chinensis DSM 19667
CGCAAGGTCCGAAGATCCCCTGCTTTCCCCCGTAGGGCGTATGCGGTATTAGCAGCCGTTTCCGGCTGTTGTCCCCCACTACTGGGCAGATTCCCACGCGTTACTCACCCGTCCGCCGCTCTACTTGTTCCCGAAGGAACGTTCGCGCTCGACTTGCATGTGTAAGGCCTGCCGCCAGCGTTCAATCTGAGCCATGATCAAACTCTTCAGTTTAATCTTTCAAGTGATCTTTACCCTTCCGAAGAAGGTACAACAAAGATCTAAAACTTTGCTCAAATACAGTTGAACGTATTTCTTCAATGACCGAAGTCATTTAATGAATTGTACGAGTCACTTGCATTCGATATATTGTGTTGCCACATCGACTTCGCAAGTGCCCACACGCATTGCTTGATCTAGCTTTTAAAGAACTCGGTGAGGGCTGCGCCTCGAACCGTGGGATGCGAATTATACGCATCAAATTCGTTTTGGCAAGCACTTTTTTCAAAGTTTTTTGCCGGGTTAAAAGCGCTTTAAAAAGCCTTTTAACCTTTCCCGTTAAGAGCGCTTAGCGCTTTAGCGGGGATGCGCATTATACACATCAACTTTTGTTTGTAAACCCTTAATTTCATTAAGTTTTTAACAAACCGGAAACTGAAAAACCTAACCTCAACTCCCGTCTTTCTCAGCGAAAGAGGCGCGCATTATACGCTGAACTTTTCGCTTGGCAAGCACTTTTTGAAAAAGTTTTTGCCGCCGGTTAAACCTTTAAAAGAGCACTCAAAAGAACACCTTAAAGGCCAACCTTTTTACCAACCGCGAACCCTGGAGCTCGCTGCTGGGGAGGCGCATTATACGCATCCGATCCGGCTTGTAAACACTTAATTTCAACCTTAACTTCAACTAAGTTTTTACCGCCCGGAAATCGCCAAAACCTCTGCCAATTCCCGCTCTCCCCTGGGGAAGAGGCGCGCATTATACGCACCAATCCAAACCGCGCAAGACCTAAATACAAAGTTTTTAAAAATAAACCAAACATGGTCGGAAGACACTCAAATAGAACAAAGTTCCACCAGTATAACGCCAAATTTGAAACGAGATCACGCTGAATGGCCCGCATACGGCAAGCCTTGTTACCATTAAGGCTTTAACACTGCGTGTATTTTTCTTATGTCCCTTACCGCCCTGCTGTTTGTTGCACTCGCCATGTCCACCGACGCCTTTGCCGCTGCAATAGCAAAAGGGGCACAAATGCCGAAACCCCAAATAGGGTTGGCGATTAAAACGGGTTTACTATTCGGAATTATAGAAGGGTGTACTCCACTTGTCGGGTGGCTACTTGGAAAAGCTGCCGTACAGTGGATGGCTGCGTGGGATCATTGGATCGCATTTACTCTTCTCGGCGGGCTGGGAATACACATGATCATCGAAGGTTTTAATCCCCCCGAAAACAACGATAAGCCAGAGCCAGCCAAAACACGCTATTGGACGCTTGTGATTACCGCTCTTGCAACCAGCATTGATGCCATGGCCGTGGGCGTCGGCCTCGCTTTTGTTGAGGTAAACATTTTAGCGGCCGCTGCCGCCATCGGTTTTGCCACATTCACGATGGTCACCATTGGCATTATGCTGGGCCACGCCGCTGGTGCATTTGTGGGTAAAAAAGCCGAAATAGGCGGAGGGATTATTCTTATTGTTGTGGGCGCTCATATTCTCTACACACACCTGAGCACCCACGAGTAATAACAGCTTACTCTTTATCGCTGGATGCTTGCTGATCTGGCCCTTTTTTGCGACTTGCGAAAATATTCTTACGCTTCCACCCCCACTGCACAGGGCCAGATGCCGCATACAATACCGCCATGACTAAAAGCACACGCGCCGGATCAATGGTGATAACCACAAAAATAAGTACCACTATCAGCATGGCGACAAACGGCACTCGCCCACGAAAATCGATATTTTTAAAGCTTGTGTAGCGAACGTTCGACACCATCAGCAAGGCCGCCAGCACCGTTATCACCATTGCCAAAATAGCTAACGGAAGCTCGACATTGGTATCGTGCCCGGTCCAAACCATAGCGGCCAGCAGCGCTGCCGCAGAAGGGCTCGCCAAACCTACAAATACACCTTTGTCCACCGTCCCTATCTGGGTATTAAACCTGGCCAGCCGCAACGCCGCGCAGGCGGCAAAGGCAAACGCCGAGGCCCAGCCCAGCTTACCTAAATCGACCAGCGCCCAGTTAAACACCACCAAGGCCGGTGCCAAGCCAAACGAGACCATGTCGGACAAGCTGTCGTACTGCTCACCAAAAGCACTCGAAGTGTTAGTGAGGCGCGCCACCCGGCCGTCCATACCATCAAGCACCATTGCCACAAAAATGGCGATTGCCGCTGCCTCAAAGCGCCCGTTCATGGCTGAGATAATCGCGTAAAAACCACTGAACAAGGCCGCCGTTGTGAAAAGGTTAGGCAGCAGGTATACGCCACGGTGGCGAACTCGCTTACCGTCCTCTTGTACCTCTTCTACATGCTCATCAAACGGCAGCAGACTTTCTTCATCTTCAGGCTGCGACTTGTCGATGTCTTCACTCATACATAAATACCTTAGAGCGTGCGATTAACTAGGCCCCTAGCCTATCATAAAAACGACAAACCCCTGCGCAAGGCAGGGGTTTGTGGCGGGGCAACCCCCAATTCGACCAGACCGAAACTTAGTTCTTCGACTTATCGACAATCTTGTTCGCCTGAATCCAGGGCATCATGCCGCGCAGCTTCTCACCAACCTGCTCGATTGGGTGAGCCGCGTTGTTACGACGCGCAGCAGTCATAGAAGGATAGTTGTGCGCACCTTCTGCGATGAACATTTTGGCGTACTCGCCGCTTTGGATACGCTTAAGCGCGTTACGCATAGCCGCGCGAGATTCGTCGTTAATCACCTCGGGGCCAGTCACATACTCACCATACTCGGCGTTGTTTGAGATGGAGTAGTTCATGTTGGCGATGCCGCCTTCGTACATCAGGTCAACAATCAGCTTCAGCTCGTGCAAGCACTCAAAGTAAGCCATCTCAGGAGCGTAACCCGCTTCGGTCAGAGTTTCGAAACCGGCTTTAACCAGCTCTACCGCACCGCCACACAGAACCGCCTGCTCACCGAACAAGTCAGTTTCGGTTTCGTCTTTAAAGGTAGTCTCAATGATACCGGTACGACCGCCGCCCACACCGCTCGCGTAAGACAACGCAACGTCTTTGGCTTTGCCAGAGGCATCTTGGAAGATCGCGATCAGGTCAGGAATACCGCCGCCTTTGGCAAATTCAGAACGTACGGTGTGGCCTGGTGCCTTAGGCGCAACCATAATTACATCCAGATCTTTACGCGGTACGATTTGGTTGTAGTGAATAGCAAAACCGTGGGCGAATGCCAGAGTAGCGCCCTCTTTCAGGTTTGGCTCAATCTCTTCTTTATAAAGCTGAGCTTGAAACTCGTCTGGAGTCAGAATCATAACCACTTCAGCACCGGCAACCGCTTCGGCAACTTCCGCTACCTTAAGGCCGTGCGCTTCAGCTTTCGCTACAGAAGATGAGCCTTTGCGCAGACCAACGGTTACATCTACACCCGAATCGTTCAGGTTGCAGGCGTGGGCGTGGCCCTGAGAACCGTAACCGATGATGGCAACTTTTTTGCCCTGAATAATAGAAAGATCGCAATCTTTATCGTAATAAACCTGCATAGCAGACTCCTATAAAAGAGGATGAATAGAAAAATCCCGTGCAGTGTAGTGAATACATGGCGTTACGTAAAATGATATATTCGCAACTTAATATTGCAAAAACTGAAACGCACTATGGATATTCACAAGCTCAAGCTGTTTACCGCTCTGGCTTCAGCCGGGCACTTTGGCCGGGCCGCCAGTGCCTGCCATGTGAGCCCTTCTACTATTAGCCGTAACCTAAAACAATTAGAAGAAGAGCTGGGCACCGAACTGGTGCTGCGCGACAACCGCTCTGTGGCACTGACCGAGCAGGGTCAACAGTTTTTGCAGTTTGCGCGCGAAACATTACAGCAATGGGAAACCTTCCAGGAATCCCTATTGGCGGGCAGCCAACAGTTGCGTGGTCAAATCAGCATTTACTGCTCGGTAACCGCCAGCTACAGCTTTTTATACGACATTCTCACCGAGTTTCGCCGCCACCATCCGGGCATCCATATAAAGTTGCACACAGGCGACCCAGCCCAGGCCATTGAACGAGTCACGGCAGGATTTGAAGATATCGCCATTGCCGCACGCCCCGACCGCCTACCCGCCGGGCTGGACTTTAAGCCCATCGCCGAGTCGCCACTGGTGTTTATCGCGCCCCAGCAACAAACGGTGAGTCAAACCTGGTACCAACAACCGGTGATTGTTTCCGAAGAAGGGTTAGCCCGCGAGCGTTTTAATACATGGTGCAAAACACAGGATCTGACCCCGAACATCTACGCGGAAGTTAAAGGTAACGAAGCCATTGTCAGTATGGTGAGCCTGGGTTTTGGGGTAGGACTGGTACCGTTAATTGTATTGGAAAACAGTCCATTAAAAGACAAGGTGCAACGCATCAAACATCAGCCTGACTTAGGGCCGTTTGAAACGGGCATTTGTGTACTGGAAAAACGGCTTAAAAGCCCGATAGTCTCGGCGCTTTGGCAGCAAATTGCGGAAAAAAACAGTCTTCTACCTTAACCATAGAAACTAAAGAAAATAATCGTTTTCAATACCCAGCACTTCCAGCACATCAACGCCTGTCATACCGGCCCGCGCCGCCGCCTCAAGTCCAAGCTTTGCGTCTTCAAACACCACGCATTTTTCCGGCGCTACGCCCATCAGCTCAGCGCAACGTAAAAAAGTATCCGGTGCGGGCTTGGGATTAGCGACAAGATCAGCACCGACGATATGATCCAGCAAATGGGCAATCCCACAATGCGTGATAATGCCCCTCGCCTCCTCCGTATAAGCACCCGTGCCTACACTCATCGGCTTTTTGCCCGCGTATTGCTCCGCCACCGCCAAAAGTGCCGTAGGCTTGACGTACTGCTTCGCCACCTTGGCCACGACAGCCTCTTTGTAGTCGTTCATCTCCTCAAGACTGGCCGGAGCCTGCAAGCCATACTTCTCCAACACTATCTCGATGGTTCCTATGGTAGGAACGCCCGCCAGAGAACGCATTAGCGGGCGATCAATGGGCAAGCCGTAGTGGTTTAGAGTTTCCGTCCAGCCCACTTCATGCAACTGACCACTATCCACCAAGGTGCCATCCATATCGAAAATAATTGCATCGTATTGATCAAACAAGGGAATACCTGCTACAGCTATTGAGTGGGGGCCATACCTTAGCACTACCTTTATATAAGCGTCAGCAAAGAACCAGCTTTGATCTTGCGCGCCGTTTCTCAAACAGTGCCAAACCACCGCGCAAAGCACACCCAACACCACAAATGCCTACAAAATCATCAACTTGCCCGCCGAGGTGATAATTTTAAATTTTTCTTCGTGAAAGCGTTGACAAGCTTTAGGCGCAACCGTATAGTGCGCCACCTCAGCTTTAGGCACACGCCAAAAGCTGGATGCCCAGGTGGTGAAATTGGTAGACACGCTAGCTTCAGGTGCTAGTGGCCTCACGGCCGTGGAGGTTCAAGTCCTCTCCTGGGCACCATATTCAAAGAAAGGCTGAATCCTCTGGGTTCAGCCTTTTTTATTGGCTGGACATCCCGTTACACAACGTCGAGGACCTTCGTCCTTCGTCGCTCCCGGCATCCTACCTAGCGCGACACTTGTGCATCCATGCACATCGTCCTGGGCACCAGATATCAAAAGCCTCGATCATTTGCTCGGGGCTTTTTTGTATGCCCTGCAAAACCAGCCAGAACCCGCTTCAACTTAAAGTATCCAAGCCGTCGCAGTGGGAGCACAAAGCAGCACTTTGCAAATGCTCGCCAGACCATATGCTGGGCGCGCGCTCATTAGACTATCGTTTTAAATTGACCTTAGTGAAAACCTTCCCTTTTTACCCTGCCACTGAATCAGCTACTTGAAACAAATTCTTTTACTGCAGATAACTCGCCAAAGGCTTCATGCACCAAAGAATTCCTACCTCAGGGCTGGATCAAATCGAGCGATACCACCTGACATTACATTTACCGTTTAGGGCTGGCACCACGATGAAAACTCTGCAAGCCTTTAGCTGGTCAGCCAAAGCAGCTTGTAATCACTAACGACTGACAAGTACAAAGAGGCAACCTTTTCTGATTCATCGTAGAAAGTAGAAGCAAAAAATTAGCGATAGAGCTCTCACAGGAATACATGATGAGAATCACCCAAAGCTCGTCGAAGGGAGTTTATATATCCATGCAAACACGAGCGCTCTTGGTTAATCGAGAGCGCAAGAAGTCTTCACGACCACCGGTTAAAACCAGCAAAAGTGCCAGACTAAATGAAACGAACCAGTCCGGCACTTGCCATATAGAAGCAAGACTGACTAGGAAGGAACATAAAGGAAAACGCCTTAGCCACGTCCAACGGCAACCTCTTTAATCATGGCCATATGACGCTGAATAGCATAACTATCGCGCGCCGTTACCACGGATGAACTTGCCCTGCCCGCAAGCAGGTCGTTGGTGACGGCCTGAGCTTCGTAATGAAAACCCTCGGTAGCACGCTTATCTACAAAGTGATCGACTCGATCATCCAACACATACAGAGACGCTTCGCGTGCGCGCCAAAAATCAGGGATAGCGATATAGCCTTGTTCACCAATAATGTAAGCCCAGTTTTGCAGCTTACAGCGGAAGGACGTACCCAAGCTCGCAACGGATTCTGGATAATTAAATAAGATGGCCAGATCGTCTTCGATCCCGTTAGGCGCATGACGGGCCATCACCTGGAGTTCCGTCGGGTCTTGCTTCATAAATAGCCACGCCAAAGCTACGGGATATACCCCCATTTCCAACAGACAACCGCCTGCCAAGTTCGCACCGTACACCCGCTTTTTAGAATCGAAAGGAAGCTGAGGGTACCCAAAATCCGCTTTAATCTGGCAAATGCGTCCAATGCGACCCTCTTTTACCCAACGCAAAGCCGTTTGCACCGGCGGCAGAAAGTACGTCCACATCGCTTCCATCAGGTAGCCACCTGTACGCTCGGCGACACGCTGTAGCTCTTCGCATTCTTCGGGGGTTACCGTCATCGGCTTTTCACACAATACCGCTTTGCCATGCTCTAACGCGGACTTGGCGTGCTCAAAGTGCAAATTGTGGGGAGTCCCGATGTAAATCACATCGATTTCTGAATCCGCCAGCAGCGGTTCATAACCTGCGTAGGCCTTCTCTATACCGTACTTGCGGGCGAAGGCGCGAGCGGTGTCACCATTGCGGGCAGCCACAGCATGGATTACCGCATTTTCCACCGCGCTAAAGTCCTCGGCAAATTGCCCCGCAATGTTGCCCGCACTTAAAAGCCCCCAGCGAATAGTTTGGCTCATGACGTTTCTCTCCTGGTAAATTCTGCTTCTAATTGTTCTAGGGTTTTACCTTTGGTTTCCGGCAGCAACCAATACACCAACACCAACCCAATAATGGCAAAAACACCGTAGTTCAAGAAAGTAATGGCGGATCCCCAATTAGACAGCTGCCACGGAAACACAAATTGCACCAAAAAGCTGACGCCACTGTTAATCACTCCGATAAAGGCCATACCAATGCCACGTAAATGATTGGGGAAAATCTCCGACAGCAAGACCCACATCACCGGCCCTAACGACACCGCAAAAGAGGCCACAAACCCAAGAATACCGATCAGGATTAACGTCGGCTGCATATTGATAGCCGCTTTAATAATTTGCCCTTGTTGTTCACGTAATTCACTTTCGCTGAGATGCTCTCGCAAAGCCCGCTTAAACGCTACATCGCTCTCGTACACCACCCCCTCTAATGGCTGCAAACGGCTTTTTAACTCTGTGCTTTCAATTTCAACGGCCTGAGCATCGTCTATCACATAAGTGGCCTGCTTAAACCCATAGGCGCACACGGTCATGCTGATGACGACCCCCAGCAACCCCACAAGCAACAGCGGTCGCCTGCCATAGCGATCTATGCAAAACATCGCCACCAAGGTGAACACCACATTGGTTACGCCCACCCAAATAGCCTGAGCAAAGGCGGCATTGGTACCCACACCACTTTGCTCAAAAATGGTCGGCGCATAAAAATATATCGCGTTGACCCCGGTAATCTGCTGTGCAACCCCAATCACAAGCCCCACCACCAGCGCGAGACGTACACTCGGTTTCATTAACCCCGACAGCCGCTTTAGGAAAGGTTCCATAGCGCTGGAGTGGCTCGCGCGAATTTCACGCACTTCTTGCTCTGCATCCACGCCGGGCATCAGTTTGTGTATCACGCGTTGCGCGCGCTCAGGTTGATAATTTAAAACCAACCAACGAGGGCTTTCGGGTATGCGCAACAACATTAATACGTAAATACCGGCGGGCAGTAGCTCAATACCAAGCATCCAGCGCCAGGTGTTCGAATCCAAACCAATCGAACCCACCCAATCAGCACCAGAGGCCGCTGCTTGCAACAGGGCATAGTTGACAAAATAGGCGGCCGAAAAACCCACTACAATATTCAGTTGATTGATTGACACCATGCGCCCACGCTGAGATGGGTGAGATATCTCAGCTATATAAATCGGCGCCAGGGTTAACGAACCAAACCCCAACCCACCGATAAAACGGGCCAACGTGATGGTAAGAAAATCAGGGGCCAACGCAGAGAAAGCGGCTGACACGGCGTAAAGCATGGCGATCACTAACAGTATCGGCTTGCGTCCAAACCGGTCACTTAACGGCCCGGCGGAGCCACCCGCGATAATGCCACCTAAAGTGGGCGAAGCGACCACCAGGCCCATCTCCCAATCGGATAAAGCAAAGTCCGCCGCAATGGCGTTAATGGCTCCAGAAATAACAGAGGCATCGAAGCCGAAAAGAAACCCGCCTAAAGCGACCACAACCGCCAGGCGAAATGTCTGAGCTGTGCCGCTCACTGGTGCTGTCGGCACTGCCGTGGTCGGTTGACTCATACATCACCCCCTGCCAGCCGATCTTCCACTACCGAACTGGTCTCGAACTGATAACGCATGTTGCGATAAACACACACATCGGTGATATTTTCCGGCGTACCTTGAGGACAGCAGCGGTAATTAGTGGACACCCGATAGCCCCCGACAACGGGGCGTACCCGATGCCAGGTATGGCCATGAAGCATCACTAAGGTCCCTTTTTTAGGCGTCAGCACTATTTGATCTGCGAACTCTTCGTTCACGTCACCCACAGTGATCGTGCCCCGCCGATGAGAGCCGGGGACAACCAGTGTCTGGCCACCGATCTCTTCACTGATATCATCTGTGTAAATTAGCCGATTAACATTGAAGCGGGCGGCGCTTTCCTGCGGATCACAGTCCTGATGCCAAGCCTGACCTTTGGTTCCCTTGCGGGAAAACATGGTCATGCAGTACAGCGAATACCACCCCTCGCCTAAAATCGCTTGGGTCAGCGCCGTAAGGCGGGGATCATTCTCCGCCACATCGAAGGCATTCTGCCCCTCTTGCTGGGGAAACCAGGGAATGACTTCCGTCGCAGACTTATTCAGGAACTCTTCCGTATGAAGAAATGCCGGGCTCGAGCCAAAATGACCAACAATGAGTTCCTGGTATTGATCCATCAATTCAGACTCAAAAAAATCTTCCAGTACCAGATAACCATCGCGCCAGAATTGTTGGGCTAACGCTTCGTAGTTCATAAAACCCCCAGAACCATAGGTATTCGTTATTGTTAAGTCAGGTATCAACAGCGCAATTAAGCCGCACTCACTGATCGTGCTCGTGCGGCCTATTAATGTTATTCGTCTCGTTGGTAATAAAAATGATGAAAATCAGCGGCCCGCGCGGTGCCGGTTAAATCCTGACACGCCATACCAATAAAGGTACCGGTAAAACTTGCGCCCTCGCCTTTACCCGCCTCGCAAGACAAATGCCGGTAATCTAACGTAACAGGCAACTCACACCATTCACTATCGTCGTATCGATAGCTGAAGGTCAGCTCGGCCCGTCTGATGACGGCTTTTAAGTGTATTTTTTTGTTTGACTCTAACGCAATCGGTGCCATCGGGAAACTCGCTTCCAGCCCCAATTTTGCATCGCAGGACATGATCGCCAACTGCTTGCCAAGCGCCTCATCGTGAGAGATGTATAAATAATGAAACTTCTGCGAATTGTAATAACACACCAGGCCAGCCATTTGCTGAAAGTTTTCTGGATTAAATTCCACCACAGCGCCCGCTTCGCAGCTTAAGCTGTCTTGGCGTAAGGCTACTAATGACGATTCAAAATGACTTCCCAAAGATTCTCGCCCAAACAGCCGCAAACACCCCGCCCGCTCCGTCAAACTAAACAAACGTTCATGGCGCGGAGTTCGCAACCACTGGAACGCTTGAGGCAATTCGCTGTTTGTAAAATCAAAATCGGTCGCTTCCGCTGGCCACGGGTGTTCTGGCAGGTTCGGTGCCTGAACCGAGGTTTCCGGCAAGTTCGACTCATTGTCGAGGCGCAGCCAGCCTTGATCATCCCAGCGCACTCGCTGTATCGCCGATTCTCGTCCTAATGGACTGAAGCGATCCTCAGGCGATAACGGCCGCGAACACAAGTGAACCGCATAGTGTTCACTCCCGTTAGGCGTATCCACTACCGCGCCATGGCCGCATCTTTGTATGGCAAGCTCGGGGTTATCTTTGGCGGTAATAAAGTGACCATTGGGGTCCAGCTCGTAAGGGCCGGTTAAAGAACGCGAACGGGCTAAGGTCATTGCATGATCGTAGCCTGTACCGCCTTCAGCCGTCAGTAGATAGTAATATCCATCGCGTTTGTATATATGGGGTCCTTCCGTAAACCCTAACGTCGAACCTGCAAAAATATTTTTCGCGGTGCCGATAAGCCGTTGCGATGACACATCGTACTCCTGCAGTAAAATTCCACCGAAAAATGTTCGCTCGGGCCGATGATCCCACACCATATTCACAAGCCATTTGCGGCCATCCTCATCGTGAAACAGCGAAGGGTCAAAACCACTGCTGTTGAGGTACACCGGATCGGTCCAGTCACCATCAATACGCTCGCAAGTAGTGAGGTAATTGTGAGTATCTTTAAAATTACCATCAAAGCGTTTTACATCAGTGTAAATAAGCCAAAAGCGTCCGTCTGCCCAACTGAGGCACGGAGCCCAAACACCGCAAGAATCGGGTTCACCCGTCATATCCAATAACGCAGGGCGGTTAAGTGGACGACTCACCAAACGCCAGTTTTTCAAGTCGCGAGAATGGTGAATTTGCACACCGGGATACCACTCGAAAGTAGACGTGGCAATATAAAAATCATCGCCAACTCGAACAATAGAAGGGTCAGGGTTAAAACCCGGTAAAATGGGGTTACGAATATTTTGATTCTTCATGGCGTAACTTCTGCCTATTACTGATGGTAAGGTCTATCGGTGCACAGTGAGCGTTACACTCACCGAGCTGCGTGCGCGTACAAAACGCAATTACGGCCCACTCAGTCATTACCACTTCAACTTGAGGGGTCGTGCAATTTCACAATGCTTTCAATTTTTTATGCTGTATCGTTTTTTAAATTCACCCCTACCGGCCACAAACTAACGCCTCAGCAAAAAATAGCTGCCCGCAGGCAGCCCAAGGCACTTAGGGAGGAGGGTTACCTCTTACTAAGTCTAGCTTTGGAGAGCTCAGCTAGAAGATTGCGTAAACTACTTAGAGTCCAATCCGTCAACCACTCATTTCCTAACGGGGCACTTACGACGCTATACCAAGTATCACCACCGGTTTCAGGCACTCTAGAACCATTCAAATTTCGTTATCGTTAACGTTAACAAAAGTGCCTTACTGAGGTCAATAAATAATTAACTCAAGCGGTGAAGGCTCTCGTAAATCGATCAAATTTACGCAGAATAAAGAGCCGCTGCTTACGCATCGAAAAACTAAAAAACAACGAAGGCAACTCAAAGAGGCAAGCTTTTTAAAGCCAACCCCTGACTACTCACTAAGAAAAGCACCAGCGGCAAAGCAAACTTGTTTTAATGCTGCAACACTCAATGATTCGAGGGCATGCACCTAACATTAAGCGTATAGGCGCGCCTTGCCAAGTCGACCCCACCAAACCCTGATGCGACCTTTACGCTGAAAGATAGCGTTTTAAAAACTCCGCGTGACTGGGTAACTTGGCAATATGCGACTGCACGCCTTGAGATAACTGCTTTAGCAGTGCGGCCAGCTCACTCTCTGGCATTTCATCCACAACGGCGTGATAGGTTTTTGGAATGAGCCCCTGCCCGATCATCACCTGAAACCAAGAATCGACAAACAGCTCGCCATCTTCCAGAAAGAATCGCCCCGTTTGCTGAAATTGCTCCATACGATGTGCCAGAGAGTCAGGCACGCTCATGGTGCGACAATGTTGCCAGAATGGCGAATCACTTCGCTCGGTCAAACGATAATGTAAAACGATAAAATCCAACACCTGACGATATTCGGAATCCGCCCTTCGGTTAAATTCATCGCGGTCCAATGCGCAATCAATACTATCTGGAAACAACTTAATGAGCTTTAAAATATTCTGCTGAATAAGGTGAATACTGGTGGACTCCAAAGGCTCCAAAAACCCGCCAGCAAGCCCCAAAGCAATACAGTTTTTATTCCACTGAAGCTTCCGCTTTCCTGTCACAAATCGAATTTTATTGGGCTCTGATGTCAGCCCTCCTTGGACGGAGTGATTTAATAAATTTAGCGCTTCATCGTCTGGCAAATAATCACTGGAGTACACAATCCCGTTACCTCGACGATGCTGAAGAGGAATCTCCCATCGCCAGCCAGCCTTGTGCGCGACTGCGCGAGTATAGGGCTTAGGGTCTCCGGTTAACTCAGTTTGCAGAGCAATCGCCCTGTCGCAGGGTAACCAATGGCTCCAATCTTCATAACCTGTCTGCAATGTCTGCTCAATCAGCAACGCTGCAAAACCCGTGCAATCTATAAACAAATCACCGTCAACACTCTTGCCGTTATCCAAGGTAACCGACAGAATATTGCCGCTATCTTTGCACTGATTCACACGTGTGACTTTGCCCTCTTCCCGTATGGTTCCGTTACGCTCAGCCATTTTCCGTAAATACTGACCATATCGAGTAGCATCCAGGTGGTAAGCGTAGTTCAAGCCACTGTCAGGGCCTATTGCAAATCTATCCGCTTGGGCAGCCTGGACTTCACGACAATATCTTCCAAACGATTCAGCGAGCCCCAGCTCGTCACCGCGTCGCCAAAAATTATGGAAGCCCGCGGCCCAATAGTTTTTACCGGTTTCACCAAAACCGTGGATGTACTTATGCTCCGGTGAACGCCAGCCCTCAAATTGAATTCCGAGCTTAAACGTGGCTTGAGTCTCTCGAATAAAATCGCGCTCATTAATTCCCAGCAGCTGATTAAAGAATTGCAGTGTCGGTATGGTCGCCTCACCGACACCCACGGTACCGATGGAATCCGATTCCACGAGAGTAATTTTTAATCTCTTAAAAACCTTGCTTAACGCTGCGGCGGCCATCCAGCCTGCGGTGCCACCTCCAACAATGGTTAACGATTCGACTCTCTGGCTCATATCCAACCTCTGTTATTATTTTGACTCAACAAAAAGAGCCGCTATCGCTTATACGATAGCGGCTAAATATCACTAACAACAAGTTTGGTTAAGTGTCACGACTAGAAAGAATAGCGTGCACCCAATGCATACCGAGCACCTTGCTCACCATAAAATACCAGCATGTTGTCAGTGCGCCCATGTACACGAACATCTTCTTCGGTGATATTCAATCCTTCCAAGAAGATAGACAAATTATCCGTCAGGTCATAATTAACAGAAATATCTACCTGACCATAGGCTTCGGTATACACCGGTTCTTGCTGACCATTACCCTGAGCGGTTCCGCTTAAGAAATCGTCGCGCCAGTTGTAAGCAATACGAGCCTGGAGACCATAGTTATCATAGAAAGCAACCACGTTAGCCGAATCGCTCAAGCCCAATAGGGCAAACTGGTTTTCATCGATAACGTCATTGTTATAGCCAATATCGCCATCCACAGTAGTGAAGTTAACAATACCCCCAAAACCTGACTCGCCAAACATGTGCTGCAGCGCAAACTCAAAGCCATCGATAGACGCTTCTTTTTCATTGACCGGTACACGTATGGTGTACATCAATGGGTCGTAACTACTGCGATCTCCCAGCAGCTCACCGCTGGTTCCGTCAATCCAACCTTGCGCCACATAATAGTCGCGAACATCCTGACCAAAGTTATCAACTGACGCTTGAGCAGCCGCCTCTTCGTAACGAGGACCGGTTGCGGGGTTTACCACTGAGGGGAACAGCACTTCGTTTTCAATGCTTGTGCCGATAAAATTTTCTACGTCTTTTTGGTAATAACCCAGAGAAACATAGCTGCCTTCGCCGTAATACCATTCGGCGGAGAAATCAAAGTTAGTGGATTCAAACGGATCCAGATCCGGGTTCCCCGAGCCTGCGGTGCTGTTACCATAAGTACGCGCCTGAGGGCTATCCGGAATAGCCGTGCCCTGTAAATCGCCATAGTTAGGGCGCGCAATTGTCTGACTAAACGAGGCACGCACAACGACGTCTTCTGTAGGCTGGATGGAGAAATCAATATTGGGCAGTAAATTATCGTAAGAGCCCGTTCCCTCACGGAAAATTCCACCATCGGCCTGTAATAGCAATTCGTTCGGCGTGCGCCACTGACCGTTAAAATAATTCGGCAACAAAGAGTTAGACGTTACGTCAGTTTCTTCGTAGCGCAAACCCAGTGCCAGGTCAGTCGGCATACCGGCACTATCCCAGCCCAGGTTGACTTGAACGTAAGCGGAAGACTGCTCTTCTTCCATGCGGTTATCAACCGCGTATTCAGGGTTAATGCAAAGAGTCCCCGGATCACAGAAAGTAAAAGCATTACCACCAGCGCCCTGACCATCGGGGTACTGCTCGTAAAAGCGCGCAATATCACCGGCAAACTGATCGTAATTTACATCAACAAATTGACCATAAACCCCGCCAGCAGACAAATCATCAAACTCCCCCGCCAAGCTTTTAAATTCAAACGCGGAATCATCAAAGTTATTGTCGCCATCACCTGCAGCTGAGTTCCAGTCGCCGCCGATATTGGTGTAACCCACACCACCCCAGTTACCCCCCTGATTGAGGCTAAACGCTGTGCGGTTTTCTATTTTGGTCGCCGCCAAGCCAAAATCCAAACTCTTAACCACAGACTCATCGAACTCGTAGCTACCGTCTAACTTAACCTGATCGATTTCCGTTTTCTGGTATGAGTTACGGTGACTGGTACCCGTAGCAATAATATCGCTTGCCGTAAGAGCACCATCGTCCATTTCGACTGTCATTAACGGTAAGTCTTGGCTGAAATCGACGGTCGTTCTGGTTCGGGTAAATGCAGCAGCGGTCGCCACATTGTCACTGCCACGATAATCCTGAGGCTTGGCTTCGGCCTCCGACGAGTGCGCGTCTAATGCCAGGGTGAGGTTGTCGGTCGCTTGCCACTCTACATTTAAGCCCAAAGAATCCATCTGGCTGTCGGTGCCCCAGCTGCCAACACCAAAACCAACGTCGCAACAGTCTGGAGCCACCAAATATGAGGGAGTAACGACACTGCTTTCGCTGTATAACTCGCTCTCACCTTGAGAACTGAAGCCACCACCAAACCAGGCTGAAAGCTCTTGACGCTCACGATCTACGGACTGCTCTGTGTAGGTGTAATCAGCAGTGGCCGTAATGCTATCCACAGGCTGCCATTGCAAGGTTGCCTGGGCGTTGGTGCGCTCGCGCGAATAATCATCCACACGGTACATATAATTTTGCGGGGTAGACATTAAATCGCCAGCGGCTACCGGGTAGGCATCGATCAGCGCATCGCCCTCACCGACCCGCAAGCTGTTCCAGCCGGAGGAAACAGTGCCAGATAACTGCGCTGAATCGCGCTTTTGGTAGCTCGCTGACACCGCAACACCGAAGGTATCGTCAGCAAAGGTGTTGCTGTAAATACCGGAGATCTCAGGGGTTACATCGTCACCTATACGATTGGTGCTGTCGGCAACGGCTTTAACCCCAAAGCTCGCGTTCAATCCGGCGTTTTCCAGCGGACGAGTCGTTTTAATATTAATGGTCGAACCTATGCCACCGGTGGTTAAGTTCGCCTTGCCGGTTTTATAAATCTCAACACCACTGACGCTTTCCGCAGCCAGCTGAGAAAAGTCAAAAGAGCGGGAGTTATTCGTACCCGTTTCCCCGAGGTTAGCCGTGGGCATTTGACGACCATTGAGGGTGATCATGTTGTAATCGGGCCCAAAACCACGAACGGTCACACGAGAACCTTCGTTGTTCTGCCGATCAATAGACACACCGGTCACCCGCTGTAGCGACTCAGCCAAGTTAGTGTCGGGGAAATCACCAATATCCTCAGCGGAAATGGCATCAACCACACCCTGAGAGTCGCGCTTCACATCCATCGCCCTATCCAAAGAGGCGCGAATACCGGTAACCACTACCTCTTCTAATAACCCAGCATTAGCTTGACCATTTTGCGCCATGGCTCCAGTAGCGCCCCCGCCCATCACCAAGGCAATGGTCGAGGATAAAAGACGTTGTTTTACAGTGAGTTGGCTCATTATTTTTTTACTCCAGTTATAGGCTTAACAATGAACTGGAAATGGCCTCGCCTCCATATCCAGTAAGCGCACTGAAATGCGCGTTACCGTTAACGTTAACAAAGGCTCTCAGAGCGCGTCAATAGAATTTTTAACAATTACATTCCCCCCCTAATGCTTAGCGGTCTTTAGCTGTTTCGTAGCACTGAAAACCCAATGAGCTTACTCAGCAGCCGTTGAACCCCGCTGCACAAGAGCGTGGGCCAATACTTCCCGTTTTTGCAGCTTTATCCCCAATACGCTATCGGCCTTAACCACTTCAATTAACAAGTTAACAGACTCAGAGGACAGCTCTTCAATCGGCTGACGCACGGTTGTGAGCTGAGGAAAAATCGAGGTGGCAATGTTCGTATCGTCAAAACCTGCAACGGCCAAGTCCTCAGGAACCCAAAGACTGCGACGGTGTGCCGTTGCAATGACCGCGCTGGCCATATCATCATTACTGGCAAAAATTGCCGTCACAGGTTTACCGGCATCCAATATTTTCGCGCAGGCCTTCATCCCACTGTTAAAAGAGAAGTCCCCCTCTGCGACAAGCGCCTCATCAACGCTCAAGCCATGCTTGCTCATGGCATCCTGAAACCCTTTGTAACGGCTAACGGCGATTCCTTGGTGGGTATCCCCCTTTATGAATCCGATTGATGAATGCCCTTGCGCAATCAAATGCTCGGTCATTTCAAAGGTGGCCCGGTAGTCGTCGATAGAAACGTAGGAGGATCGCTCCAACTCTAAACCCGGCCCCACACGCACGTAACGCACACCGGCTTTATCCAGCGCATCTAACAAGGGGACATATTCACACAACGGCGGAGGGATGATCATGCCATCCAGCTTGTAACGTTTGGTTAGCTCGTCAACCACAGCCTCCACATCATTGTCCCCGTAAGAGCAAGGCTCAATGACGAGGTGATACCCCAGCTCATTGCAGCGCTTAAGAACGCCAATCAGATACTGGCTGATGTAGCTACCGAGAGAGTTATCGTAAAAAAAACCGATCAGATAAGACTGCGCCCCAGATAAGCTGCGAGCTGACGCATCCAAGCGATAGTTTAACGCCTCTACCGCTGCCATTACCTTGTCATAAGTGGCGGCCGCCACCCGATCTTTATTAAGAACCCGTGAAACCGTCATTAAAGACACGCCAGCTCTTTCGGCGACATCTTTCATAGTGACCCGTGTCGATTTACCCGCGCGTTGTTTTTTACTCATCAAATACTCAGTAAACAAGTTTCCAGCGAATCGGCAGCAGACGACTTGCCGTTAACCGTGATCAGATTAGTCCGGTGTACCCCGGCGCCCTTTAGTACCACAAACAACGCCACATTACCATTTGCTATCGTGGCAAGGCAGCACACGAGTACAGAATTAGTGTCGCGCCTTGCTACTCCAAGCCTTTTGAAATCCGTTTTTTCTAGAGCATCCATCCTGACGACTGAATTTAATGCGCTCGCGTCGAGTTCGACTTTCTCCCACAAGTTCAGATGAGCGTTTGCAAGCCCTCATCAATAGGCGATTTGCATAATCCTGACTCAGTTCAGCAAAACTCGAACACCTTCGGCCATAAAAACGAACCGATAAAAGCGGCCTTCATCACTGCCGCGTGACACGCTGTCCAGCAACAAGTGGCATACTATGGCATTCATTTCACCTTCTGCAATTTCGCCCCATCCGATAACACTAAGGCAGGACCAATTGTGACAAAACCACCCATTAGCTCTCGTATCTATCTATTACTCGCGTTACTCGCCTTCCTGGGGGGCTGTCAAACCAGCGTTAAGACAGAGTCCCGCGTTTATCACGTCTCGCCTGATGGTGAGATCGATGCCAGCGGTGCTGTTGACGACCCTCTCCTTTCTATTAATGCTGCCGCGCAAAAAGCGCAGCCAGGCGATACCGTCATAGTTCACACAGGAATCTATCGCGAATGGGTTAACCCGCCACGCGGCGGCAACGCCGAGCAAGGCCCGATTCATTTTAAAGCGGCCGATAATGCGCAAGTTCGCATCCTCGGGTCCGAGCGCGTAACTGGCTGGCAGAAACAGGCAAACGGGTTTTACCGAGTTTCTCTCAGCCCCGAATTTTTCGGTGAGTTCAATCCCTTCGATCAATTAACGCGTCACCCTGAATACGTCAGCGCTGATGAAGAAGGTGACGGCTGGGGCTGGCTAAAGTACGGCCGCTGGACTCACCTTGGTGACATTATCGCAGACGGCCAAGGACTGACCGAGCGCAAGACACTGGGAGAGCTAACTGACCACCCCATGAGCTGGTACGTGAGTGAAGACCACGGCAACACCATTTTATGGGCCAACTTTGGTGACTTGGACCCGAAGCAGGTGTCGATAGAAGTTACCAGTCGCCCTTTCGGTTTTTTCCCGAGTAAGCCGGGCCTAAGTCATATTACCGTTGAGGGGTTTTCCGTTGAAAATATCGCCACTCATTGGGCACCGCCTACGGTTTTCCAGCCCGGGGCCATCGGCCCTAATGGCGGCAACCACTGGGTGATCAAAAATAATACTGTGCTTTACAGCAAAGGGGTGTGCATATCTATTGGCAACCCTAACGGCGCTGCAGACAAAGATGGCAGCGGTTATCATCAAGTCATTGATAATGTATTACTTCGGTGTGGCCAGGGCGGCATTGCCGGTGAAGCCTGGAATAAACATTCGCTGATAGCGGGTAATCATATCGAAGACATAAACTACCGCGAAGAGTTCGGGGGCTGGGAGACCGCCGGAATAAAACATCACAACACATCGAATCTGGTGATCAAAAACAACCTGATCCGCAATGTACATACATTGGACCCAGAACGCGGAGCAGCTCACGGCATCTGGAACGACTTTAAAAACAAAGACTGGCGTATCGAAAGTAACGTAATTATCGGTGCAGAGGCCTCATCGATTCTGTTTGAAGCCAACTGGGACGGATATCCTAACGTTTTCGCTAACAACGTCATCGTCGGGGGACAGGTTTCGGCCTATTCTTCACGCGGTGACGTCATGCTTCACAATCTATTTTTGGATGTGAAACACACGTGGGGCAATCAAGACTGGCAGGGGCGCCCCACACTAGCCGACAGCTACTGGCTGAACAACCTGTTTATTGGCAATGGATTGGATCCGGAAATTGAAGCCACCAATTTTCATTACTCTAACAACGCCTACTTGAGTGGCGCTGATGCGTTACCACAAGAAAAACACGCGATGACGTTACCCGGTAAGGCTGAGTGGTCAGTTCAGGAAAATGCGACAGACCTGAGCCTACAACTCACGCTGCCGCCGGGCACAGAGACTCTCACGGCAACACCAATCAACACGCAAATGATTGATCTGGCGTTGACCATCGACCCTACCGTATCCGCAGGGTTCTCAGGAGACAGCCGCCAAACTAAGCAGCTTAAGCCTGGCCCTTTTGTTGATTTGACAGCAGGAACCCATCTTTACCCGCTATTGCCGCTCAGCGACCGATATTTACGAGCGAAAGCATTTATAGGGGACTAAGCTTGGCCCACGTCTAAATCCATAGGGCTCACAACAGTGAGCCCTGATTGTCTTCGATAAATCGATGTTTATAGGGCGCGTTTAGTCAATTTGATCAAGGATGTCGACACAGGCAAAAACACTCGATCGTATATATCCTCAAGATCCAGAGGATAAAATACGCGGTTCACTTGATAGCGTTGATAACCTGTAAGATAAAATAGATGTACCATCTTAAAGTCGACCACATCAGCTATCGTGCTCACCGTCGTAGGGCAATCAAGAACACCTGCCTCGGACTTGCGCTCATCCAACACTTGGCTCACATTAGGATCATGATTGCGCAGGTCATTGAGTATTTGCAACATGAGAAGATCGTAGAGATCGCCGCTGCCTAGACTCCAGTCGGTTACCGGAGGTTCATGACTGTGCAAGGTTGCAAGCGAGAAGGCTTCGCGCGGGTCCAACCCCAGCCCCTCTAACAAAGCATCTAAACTAAACGCACTGGCGCCCAAGTTATTAGCGAAAGTGGTGGCCCCCCTTTTCTCTGCTGGAGAGAGGTATGCATTACCTTTTTTCAAATAGTACGCCAGTATCAGCCCGTATTTCGCTACTTCATATTTAGGGTGACGCTGCAACCGAGTAAATGCCCCTCGGGCCGTCGCACTGCCCATCGCAATATTGGAAAGCAGAAGCTCTGGGCCAAAATCGTGATGCGCAATCTTCCGCTTTCCTCCGCGTTTTAAAACCTCATCGCGCCAGACCAGAAAAGTGAATCGGTCAGAAGCCCCCTTGCCCGCCATAACGGCATTCATAACCCGCGCGTGACGATCATCAAGTGCCTCACCCTGCTGGCCCTCGGCAATATTGTCTCCAAAAACACCCGGCCAATCTAAATTAGTACCCCACACCGGCCTGGCATTTTTATGCCCATGGCACTCTTGGCAGCTTTTGGGGTTTCGGGTCAGAACCGGCTCGTCTGGGGTAAAATCCAGCACTGAAAATTCCCAGTCGCCCGTTGTCGTATGCAACTGAGCCATGTCCAGTTTATGGTAGGTGGGATCATCCGGCTTGGTACCTATATTCATCATTAACAACCCATCAGAGCCGAAAAGAATAATTCTGGGGTGATTTAAGTTTGATTGGCCCGTCGCGCGAGTATGCTCGACTAAGGAAAAATTGGTTTGGTAGTGCACCGGAAGCCTGGGCAACAATTCATCAATCGATTGAATATCGTGTTCATTAATGTAGCGCTCAATACCGGATATCGTCATATCAGTAACAGCTCCATTATCCGGCGTTTGAGTTAAAGGCACTATGGTATCAAACGCACTTTTTGGACAGAGCCTAAAATGACCGGTTACGCCTCCAGAATGAAAGAACCTCTGATAAGCATCCTCTTGTGTAATCGCACTGGCAGGCTGATGGAACACACAAAAATAAAAAACCGTAAAAAACAAAAAACCATTATCTTTTAATTTATTTTGCAACCTGACTGCCCTCCTCGGCTGCAACACTTTCTGCCAAATGACCAACCAGATTCACCGGAAGAAACAGGTATTCTCCCGTCACTTCATCGACCGAGCAAATATAGTAAAAGACCTTAGTCTGGCTGCCATGAACATCGATCAGCGCGACATTAGTTTGGCCATCGACATAGTATCCAGCAGCCGAGCACCCTTGAAAAGATTCTAACAACTGCCATTTATTGGGATAGTAGATGGGTCCGTCTGCAATAATTCTCTGCCATTGGGACTTCTCTTGTAGATAGACCTCTGAGCGAAAGTTTCCGTACTGATCCTGCCAAATTTTTTTACGTTTACTCTCCACAAACTCCTCTGCAGATATTGAAGACGAAATACTCTCTGGCTTTTCTTCTCTTTCACCGGGCGCCGAATTTTTTTGAACGTTATCAGCCGAGCTGACACTTAGCCCTGCCAGTTCAGTTAGCGAGTTTGAAATTGAGGATTCAAAGGATTTAGACGGACCTTTCGACTTAGGTAGCTCTATCTGCATCAAAGTATTAAGCACTGGCCACGACAGCCCTAACACTATTATCATGGCAACTACAGCCATATAACTTTTAAGTTCCATGGTCTACAACCCCGACATCTGCGACAAGGTACTCCTTGCCGCAGAAACTTCACTTTTAAAGGGAACAACCTGCTGACGCCGCTTGAGAAGCATCAACGAAACACTGTGAACAGCTTTGAGACCACAGGGGGTGTGAAGCCGGACAGTTAGGATTCGACAAAGCACTGGATACACTCGAGCTACTGTCAGAGCTTACACTTGAATTACTTGTGCTGGAAACCGAGCTTGAGCTGGCAGATGACACACTACTAGCGCTTGAACTATTCGGATTATTACCATTACAGCCACCGCGATATTCACAGGCCTGTGCATTCACACCCGGCTGCCAACTGCGGGTGAATTCAAGCATAGCGGCCTTAACCGAATCATCTAAATCGCCGGCGTATTTATCGATGGCTCCATCACCAACATAGAGTCCTACGTAAGCCATGATGTCATCGGTAGACAACCCACACCCAAAGCCGGTATTCAGTAATTGTCGCGGATCAGAGCCTTTTGCTTGGCTGGCTTCGTTGCGGGTGACAATATCATCCCCATTGGTATTGAGCAGACTCACCAGCTCTTTACCTTTTTGCTCGCCAATCAAAGCGCTAAAGTAAATTTCAGCATCCGCCACGGTCATGCTGGGGTTAATAGACGGTGGGGCCCCCTGATATCCAGACATTGCTTGAAACTGGTCATCAACTTCAATGCCTAAGTTATACTCAATATCAAGAATCGCTTCGCGCGCATTCGCCGGGTCACTACAAATACTGGCATTGCTGACAAAAATCCCCTCGGCATTCAGACAACCCGTGCCATTACCCACGTAAGTAACGCAAACGGTATCACACCACGGCTGGGTAAATTGTTGGCGTCGACCAGATACTACATGAGATGGGTTTTCATCGCTGGCACAAGTAAGCTCGTTACTGTTATCTGTAGTATTGGTATTGCTAGTTGAATTGCTCGATGACTGTTCACTGTCACTTGAATTTGAGGCAGATGCCTCGCTACAACCACCTGCCTGTGCTTGTGCGGCATCCACAAAACAGGCCCCGCCGCACTGAAACGGATGGCTTGCAGGGCAAGACTGAGCAAACACCATATGACTTAGTAGCAGTAAAACTGCACCAGCCATAGGGGCAACAAGTAATCGATTAACGTATTGCATTCTTCTCTCCTTGATAGAGATAGACCGTGCTAACCACTGCGGAATAGGCACGTATTGGACTTTGGATAGAATTAGCAGCGTGGTTATTATTAATATTTCCCACCTACTGACTTTGCCCTATGGACCTAAAACAATTCCGTAGGGCTTAATTCAGGCTTGGATATCCCAGCCTGATATTTCTAATCAACGAAACTCTTAATTAGATAAGCGAGACTAATCATTCCATCTGGCGACTTAAAGTGGAGTAGTCGAAACCCAACAAAAGTAGAACTCGAATGGTTGTTATATGGAAAAAACGAACTGAGAAATGCGCGTTCACTTCAGTAAAAACGAACACCAGCACAAGCTTTTCAATGGATGATAAACGGAACATTCAGAAGCGAGTTAAGCTCGTCGCCTGATAGACTCACTTTCTTGCTGTAAAATTCTTGCTGTTTGTCGGCATCAAGTCCACAAACACCTTCCTACGTCAAACGAGTTCTTTAACGGCTACCGGTGTATTTTTTAGTATTCATTATTAATCCCTATAGAAACACCAAAACGGCCTGCGCCCCTCCCTAGGCCTGAAAGACCAGATAAGGACACAGAACCGGTTTATTCATGCAACAACGGCTATAAGTAGCCCTTGCAACATTTAATAATTGATCGATTAAAGCGTTTTCACAAATTCCTGAATCGCCGTTTTCTCAGAATCGCTGAGGGCATTGTAGGCATCGGTAACCGACTGAGCATCACCTCCGTGACGTCTGATAGCGTCGGCAACACTGTCTGAGGCACCATCGTGCATATACAGCATCTCGTGCCCGTTGCGCTCTAACAAGTGAATATTCTGACCAATGCCCCACAGCGGCGCTGTACGGAAATCGCCCTCGCCCAAATCCCACGTTTTCATGTCGGTATAAGGGCGAATAGTCAGGTTGCGTAAATGCGTAGGTGCATCGGAGCGGGTTTTTTGCACCGGAGTATGGCAGCTGGCACAACCAATTTCTGTGAACGCCACTTCGCCTTGACTCACCGCTGGGTCACTGTAAGTGCCAGGGTCACGCGCAGGCACAGTTAACACCTCAACATAGGTGGTTAACAGTTCCAGTAAGCGGGGTGGCATTTCAACCGGGTCTACACCATGGTCGACAACCAGCGCCGATTTAACCTGATCGGCCACGGTAGGCTCTGCCCCCTCCCAGTTAAAACCGGCTTCACGACCTTCAATCGCTTCCAGCAGCTTCACCCCGTACACCGGTGGCGGCAAGCGCATGCCCTTACCCGGTACGTTAACAGGCTCTGTACCACGACCATCACGGAAGTGACAATTACCACAGGTATCCTGACCAATTTGTACATCCGGATCGTTAAACTCACTGGAGCCTAGCTTGTTAGGATCTACACCGTGGAACAAGTGGTGCCCCAGAATAAAATCATCCACCATGTCTTCTTTGTGCAAGGTAACCATAGGCTGGGTGAAAATCGCGTTGTGCTCTAAATCGATGTAAGCACCCGAGTCAGAGAACACTTGACTGGTACCCGCTTTACCGGCTGGGTTTAAGCGCGGATCACCGTACTTACCACACCAACCACAACCCACTACATAGTGGGAGAAGTCGTTGTAGGTTTGTGCACCTGTGTTACCGGCAATAGCGGTTACCTCAAAACTGATCACCTGACCGTAGCTGTAAGCCGAGTCAAAACCGGGGTTTTGAGTCAGGGCAAAAAACTGCTGGCCGTTTGGCCCACCGGCGGTGTTGCGCATAGATTCATTACGCAAGATGCTGCCGTTGATACCAAAACCTAAGTGCACATCACCGGGGCTGTCTTCGGCCCAGATGGTGTACCGGTCAAGGTTACGCAGACGATCATTGTTGTGGTGCGCATCCAGTACGGCTGCGGTGGTACCGTCTTGGGTGATCGGGTGACGGAAACGCATCCAGTTGGAGGAGCCATCCACAAACGGCTCGTAGTTATGGGGGTTAACCCGCGCACCTTCGGTGGTAAACAAACCTGTCCAAATCCACTGCGTAGCCGGGTTATTGTTTAGTGCGTTCGGGTGCAAGTAGCGGAAAAAGTAATTGTAATCACCACTACAGGGGATAGTCGCTGTACCACCGCTTACCGCTACTTTCTTAAAGGTTAAGTCGCCATCGTCCGAGCAGTGCATCTCAAGCCCAGAATCACCGGCGCCCTTCACAATATAAGGCCCCCAGCGCCATGTTAGCTGGTTACCGTCCACGTCAAAGGCAAAACCGTGGCTGGTAGGTGCATGCCCATTTTCAGGTGTGGCCAGCGCATACACAGGATTTGCCCGCGGTGGAGGTCCCACTTCACCGTCGGTGAGTGAATTGCTCGTCCAGTCGAGGTGGGCAAAGGGTGAGTCTGGATCGATATTATCACCCGGATCACCGTTGCCGCCGTCGTTACCGCCATCATTGCCGCCGTCGGCGCCATTGGTAGTGTAGTCATAACGAGGGAATTGATCAGCGCCCATGCCAGGCACCTTTAACTGTGCGGTAAAGCTACCGCCAGGCAAATTTGCGAAGGTGTGCTCGTAACGATCGCCGTTTTGGCTCGCGGTGTAACAGTCGGCTTCCAGATCACGACACAAATAGTAAGTGCCGGAGTCGGGCCAACCTGACTGCGTGGCAAACCACAGGGTGCTGCCGCTAACGCCAAACGGCTCATTGCCGTTGCCGCCGTCATCTCCGGGATTGCCATCATCAGCGGCCGCCACTTGTACACTCACCTCATCGCGCACGCCGGTCAGGGTGTGATCGGCTTCGGCCAGTTCAACCGCGAGGGTATGGGTGCCCACAGCCAAGCCATCGATAACTACGTCGGCGCTGCTGTATAGCGGCCCCTGATCTTCACCATTAACAAAGTAATGAACATGGCCGTCGTTTTGCGCCAGCGGCCAGTTGTTTACCGCAAAGCCCAGCGTAACGCTCTCACCCTCGGTAAAGCTCGCACCATTGGCGGGTGAGCTGATACCCACCGTGCCTTGCGGGGCTGGTTGATCGCTCACCTGAACTTGCACGGTATCAGACGCCACAGCGCCGTCGTTATCCGTGGCTTCGACACGAAATTGCCAAGTACCCACTTGATCGGCGGTAATGCTAAAACCGTAGGGTGCACTGTTTTTTGTGCTCACCAAGGTCTCAGACATACCCGGGGCGGTCGCGTATAAGGCAACGCTGACAACACTGCCGTCGCTGTCTGAAGCATTTGCCGTAAGGTTAATTGTGTCTCCTAGGGTCGCAGCGGCCGGTTGGCTTAAGGTTACCGAGGGTGCCTGATTCTCGACAGGGTCTGTACTGCCACCTTGAAGAGTAAAGTCCAGTAAATCAACATTCATAGCCGCGTCGCCATTTTGATAGCGCACCTCGACACTGGCACCTTGAGGCACCTGAACGTCTACATCAACGGTGTTGTAGCTACCGACCCAAGAGCCGGTGCTAGCAAAGGGCACAGCCGTATCGCTGCCGTTTACTCGCAACGTGATACGCCCTGATACTTCGGAGGCGTATGTGATACTGACAGTATCGGCCTGCGGAGCGCTATCAATGCGAAAGCCTGCGCCATTGCTGCTGATGTAAGCCACACCCTCGCCACCGCTGGCCGCTGTATCCGGGTAAAGCTGCGCGCCGCCAAACACGGTGGCGGTTTCGGCCTCCAGTGTCAGGCTGGTGGGGTCGCCACTGCTGCTGTTATCTTGCACCACGGTTTTACTGGTAGTGGTCTCTGCTGTAGCGCCTTGATCGTCCACGGCCACGGCCCGGAACTGATAGTTGCCTGCCGTATTAACAGCAACGTCGAAGGTGTGAATATTGCCAGAAACCTGATCTACCCATGTTTCGCTACCGCCGGGGGCAGTCATGAACAAGGTTACAGATTCTACGCTGCCATCACTGTCGTTAGCGTTCACTGCCACTGAAATCACACCACCCTCGGTAACAACTCCTGAATTTGTGCTGGCCGAAACCGTTGGTGCAAAATTGGGCTCATCTACTGGGGCACTGCTATCTTTAGTAAAAGTCGCCTGATCCTGCACGGTATACTGACCGCTTTCGTTATCCTGAACTTTAAATTCAATGGTATAGCTTTGACCCAAGGAGCCATTAAAGTTACGGGTAAACAAGCCGTCGGTACGGGTCGCAGACAAACAGTAAGCGTCTAAACACAGATAAGCGAAATTGCCTTCCCAGTCCGGATTGTCCTGATGAAATACTTGCAAGGTGGAGTCGTCGATATAGCGAATTCCAAACTCGGCATTCGGTGCTGGATCGGGATCCCCACCGCCGTCAGCCACGACATTTTTATAGATTATTGTTTCGTCAGTGCGGCCATCGTTATCGGTGGCCACTGCGCGCAAAACGTAACTACCTGACACTGACGTATTGACGGTGAAGGTATCCGCGTCACCTTGCGAGGTTCCGACCAGCACTTCGCTGCTGTTGGGCGCGGTAACATACAAACTGATGCTGGTTACCGAACCATCGGCGTCGCTGGCACTGACGTCAACCGTAAAACTCTCACCGACCAGTACTTCTGAATTTTGAGCCAGTAAGTTGACGCTAGGGCTTTGCGGATTAACGGAGCCCTGATCACCAAAATTAAGTTCACTGAACAGGTTAGCCCCAGCGCGAATAAAATCGGTGCCACCAGTAGCGTTTTGCCAACGGTTTAAAATAGTGCTGTTGGCCTGAACCCGGCTATCGCCCCAGTAACCTTCAGGCCCGTAAATACCATCATTAGGATTCCAGCGCGGCTGCGCATCCCAGTTAGCATTGATATAGGTAATCGCACGCAGAACATCTTTACTGCCGCTTGAGTACTCCGCAATAAAATCAAAGTACGGCTGATACCACTCATTCCACACTTGATCGGCGGTTTTGTTGACCGGATTACTGCCAAAAGCCGCGTCGGTTGAATAGGTTAACGCGCCGGTTTTATAACGCTGCGGAGTGGATTCATTAATAAACAGTGGCTTATTGTGAGCAACGGCAAAGTCTGCCACTTTGCGCACTTCAGCCCAGTTACAATCCTGTGGCGCAAAATACGAGATACCCACCCAGTCGACTACATCATCGCCGGGGTACCACTCATCGGGGTTAATAGGCACTGGACAGTAGGTGGCGGTTTGCCAAACCAAGGCGATACGGTCGTCATAGCCTAACTGCTCAATACGATTATGCACATAAGCAAAAGTAGACTTTACCGCAGAGGGACTGTGGTTATTCCAAGGCCCATCAACTTCATAAGCCCACCGCAAGTACACGGGGCGGTTGTAGCCACCCAAAGTATTTAACAGCGTATCGATATTCGCGTTGTAATTACCGGCTGCAACCTGATCAATCACGCCGTTCATAGAGACGCCCACCACCAGCGCCCGATCGGGATAAGTGGCGGCCAGTTCGGCCACATTGTTACGTCCTGCACCGGCATCAGCGTTATTAGTCAAACCGTCCAGGTTTGCAATCCCCACATAATTAGTGACACCTGCGGGCTGCGTGCTTACCGATGAAACATACTCACCAATGCTTTCGATATCCTGCCCTACTGATAGCATGACCCCATCATCTGGAACCAAGGTACCACTGACCGCGTATGCCTGTGAGGCTGCAAGTGTTGCAACCCCCAGTGTAAGGCTATGGCGGCGAAACTCTTTCCAATAGCTACTCATGGCTTACCCTACCTTATTGTCTATTGTCGTTAATGAATGTCCGGTCGGCAAAAAACCAGATTCAAGGCATAAAAACGCAAACCAAAAGCAGGAGCAAGTTCTAGCTTAGGCAATAGTGGCGTGGAAAACGTACTGCAGAAAAAACAAAAATTTTTTACCAGTTTTTAGTGATTATAATTTAGTTCGCCCCACACAGAGGTAACATAATTTCTTTTGTATCCTCGGGGTTTGGCAGCCGACTGTTACCTTAAAAGCGAACGGTAACAGTTACACATTTAAGCAATGTGCTTCACTTTTTTATTAATCTAAATAATCGTACGAATTTACAAGCAAAAGAATTAACCCCGCAGTAAAGATAATTAGGCGCCATTTTCCGTGCTGGACTGAAGTGAAGAGTTCGCGTCTCGATATTGACTGGGTGTCATACCCACATGTTTACGAAACAACGTAAAAAACGATGAGCGTGAACGAAAACCGACAGATTCGTAAATTTCTTGCACCGACGCTTGGGACCACTCATCACTGGTCAAACGCTGCTTCACCTCTTCCAGTCGATACCCATTGATAAACTCAAAAAAATTTTTCCCAAACTCGCGGTTAATAACTTGAGAAAGCTGACGCGGAGACAGAGACAACTCTTCCGCCAAGCGCTCGATGTTTAAGCGGGGGCGGCAATACAGCTTATCTTCTTCCATACGCATGGTTATATAGCCCTGCACAGTTTGATCCTCCGCCGAAGAAGGCTCATCACTAGCGGTCATTTCCTTCTCGGGCGGCGCGGGAATCTGACGGGTGGCAGGCGCGTAAAAGAGCCCCGCAAAAACAATAAAATAGATTAATCCCAATTCCAGCACGCCGGGTAAATGAACCACTGTTTCCATCAACGGCCAGGGAGCCCAAGGGTAGAAAAACGGCGGCAGAATTTCTAACGCCCAGACCAACAGAAACCCCCACACCATAAGCTTGAGCCACCCGTATTCCATCAGCTCGACCGTGCAGAAACGATCTTTTAAACGCTCAGAGTACCGTTTGATATGAATAAGCGCAGCGACGGCAAAACCAACAGAAACAGCAAACCCCAGCACACACACCAGAACAAGTTCTCGCCAAAACATTACCTCAAGCATCGAATGCCAACCCAAAGGCTCAGAAACTACAACGACCAGCCCCGGTGCAAAAGGCCACAAACACGACCAACGCCACGGGTAAGACTCTGAGGTTAGCGCGCGCGTATAGTGGAACAACAACGGCCCATGCACACTGTAAATCAACGCCCAAAGCGCAAAGCCACTATCGCCCCAGATAGGATGCAGGACTCTAAACAGTGCGGGGTTATAAGTTAAAAGAAAAACCAGCTGCCCTACCGCGAGCGAGATCAGAAAGGCGGACAATAATCGCTGACTGAGCGGCCGCGGAGGCCGAAGCAGCATCAATAGCCCAAACATCAGACACTGAAACATCAACATGATTAAGATCAGATCATAGGCATTGAACTGAGATTGGTTGAGCCATTCGTAAAATTGGTGCATTACGGTACCTTGAAGTCGTTTATTGCCCCGTATGTTTATCGTTATTGTTGAATTGCGTGCTCTGCCCAAGCTTCAACTTGCTCATCAATATGATATACGTTACAGTTAACGTTAACAACTGATCGCTGTACAAGGTTAAAAACTCGGTCGGAGAGACCCCAACATCCCACGGTCCCTCTGAAACCAAAGCATTTCTTTTACCGCTTAACCCAGGCAGTTGTAGCAAAGAGGGTTCCGTCGAATAGACCATTAGCCTGGATCAGGCAGGATGAAGGGTTTGAGGCTGTTTCCACAAGACCTCCATCGAATTACGACGCATCTGGAATCGTCACATATTGTTTTACAGCGTTACGTATCGCCCGATTGTCTGCGGCTCCATCGCCGCCCCGACCAATACTGGCCCCTAATAACAAACGAATACAACGAGACGCACTATGTACTTTCTTGGTTTAGATATCGGCAGCTCCTCGGTTAAATTGTCCGTCATTGATGGCGACAGCGGCGAGCGGGTGGCCAACGCTACCTACCCTCCGCAAGAAATGACCATCAATGCCCCTCAATCCGGCTGGGCCGAGCAAGCACCGGAAAACTGGTGGAGCGCCGTTAAAAAAGGTTGCGAGCAGCTTTGGCAAATAAAGCCGGAAGCCAGAGATAACATCGGCGCCATCGGGATTTCCTACCAAATGCACGGCTTGGTTGCCGTGGACAAAGACGGCAAAGTGCTGCGTCCGTCCATCATCTGGTGCGACAGCCGCGCGGTGGCCACCGGCGAACAGGCCTTTTCCGAACTGGGCAAGGACTGGTGCATGGCGCACTTGCTGAACGCCCCCGGCAACTTCACCGCGGCCAAGCTGCGCTGGGTCCAGGAGAACGAGCCCGAGCTCTACAGCCGTATCGACAAGATTCTGCTTCCCGGTGATTATATTGCCTATAAGCTGACTGGCGAATGCACCACCACCGCCTCCGGTTTATCCGAAGGGGTGTTTTGGGATTTTTCGGAAAATCAGGTAGCGGATTCATTACTAGAACATTGGCACATTGACCCCGCTTTACTGGCCAGACAAGTCCCTAACCTAGGCATACAGGGTGAGGTGAATGAAATCGCCGCCCGCGAGCTCGGCATCAATGCCGGTGCCAAGCTGGCCTTCCGCGCAGGCGATCAAGTTGCCAACGCAATAAGTCTTAATGTACTGGAGCCCGGTGACGTCGCCACTACCGCTGGCACCTCTGGGGTCGTTTACGCCGTGACCGACAAAAACATCGCCGACCCAGATCAGCGCATCAATACTTTTTTACACGTGAACAAAGGCAATGCCGAGGCACACCGTGGCCTACTCGCGTGTATTAACGGTGCAGGGCGAATGAACAGCTGGCTGCGCGGTGTGTTGAGCACAGGTGGCGATATTTCTTACCCCGCATTAAATGAACTGAGTGAGTCCGTAGCGCCGGGCAGTGATGGATTAAACGTATACCCGTTTGGTAACGGCGCCGAGCGCATCATGCGTAACAAATTATTGTCTGCACAATTGGACGGTCTGGACTTGAACCGCCACGGGGTTAACCATATTGCCCGCGCCACGCAAGAAGGTGTGGCCTATGCAATGAATCTGGGCTTTGACTTAATCAAAGGTTTGGGCGCCGAAACCCGGATCGTTCGCGCCGGCCACAGCAATATGTTTTTGAGCCCGATTTTCACTAGCGCGTTCGTCAACCTGATCGGCGCACCACTGGAGTTGTACCAGACCGACAGCGCCGACGGCGTCGCCCGCGCCGCAGCCTGGGGCTGCGATTTCTACACCAGCCGTGACGACGTGTTCCGCACCCTAAGGTGCAAAGCCATACTCGAGCCGCAAACCCAACTACAAAACCAATATCAAGATCTGTACGCGCAATGGCGCACGGCGGTCGAGCAGCGTTTAACACAAAACCACTAACCCACTAAAACACGGGCCGCCCTAGGGCAAGGTCCAATCTATTAACCACAGAGCCAAAAGGTTTTTTATGAGCATTACATTAGGTGATAAAGAGTATTTCCCCGGAGTCGAAAAAATCGAGTACGAAGGTGCCGAGTCCGATAATCCACTCGCCTTTAAATGGTACGACGAAAACAAAGTCGTCGCCGGAAAAACCATGAAGGAACACTTCAAGTTTGCAGTCTCCTACTGGCACACCTTCTGCGGCGCCGGTCACGATCCTTTCGGCCCTGGGCCCTTCATCTTCCCATGGAACGAAGGCAAAGATGCCGACACCCGCGCACGCATGAAGCTGGACGCAGCTTTTGAATTTTTCACAAAATTAGGCACTCCCTACTACTGCTTCCACGATGTAGATGTGATTGAGGAAGGCAACTCCCGCAGCGAGACCAGCGCACGTTTAGCCAAATGGGTAGGCTGGGCCAAAGAGAAACAAAAAGAGTCTGGCGTTAGATTGTTGTGGGGTACCTCGAACCTGTTCAGCAACCCACGCTTTATGAACGGTGCCTCCACCAACCCAGACTTTAACGTGGTGGCCTACGCTGGAGCACAACTTAAAGACGCTATGGATGCCACCATCGAACTCGGCGGTGAAAACTACGTATTCTGGGGCGGCAGAGAAGGTTACATGAGCCTTCTGAATACCGATGTAAAGCGCGAACAGGAGCACCTAGCTCGTTTTCTGACGATCGCCCGTGATTACGGACGCGCCAATGGTTTTACAGGTAACTTTCTGATTGAGCCCAAACCAATGGAGCCTACCAAACACCAGTACGATTTCGACAGCGAAACCGTTATAGGCTTCTTACGTCATCACGGCCTCGATAAAGACTTCAAGCTGAACATTGAAACCAACCACGCCACGCTGGCGCAACACACCATGGACCACGAAATGCAAGTCGCCGCCAACGCCGGCATGCTGGGCTCCATCGATGCAAACCGCGGAGATTATCAAAACTCGTGGGACACAGATCAGTTCCCCTACAACATTAACGAAACCGTTGAGATGATGCTGGTGCTGCTGCGCCACGGCGGCTTCCAGGGCGGCGGTGTAAACTTCGATGCGAAACGTCGTCGCAACTCCACCGACATGAACGACACCTTCCACGGACACATCGGCGGCATGGACGTGTTCGCCCGCTCACTGCTGATTGCAGATGATCTGATCCAAAAGTCTCCGCTGGAAAAAATGCGGGCCGAGCGTTACGCCTCGTTCGATAAAGGTAAAGGCGCCGATTTTGAAAAGGGCAAACTAACATTAGAGCAACTGGCGGACATCGGTAACAGTATGGGAGAGCCTAATCAGACCAGTGGCCAACAGGAGCTGTACGAAAACATGATTAATCGTTATGTTCGCTGAGCGACTCACGCGATAAGGTAACGACGACCAAAGCGGTCTTTGCCGTGCAAAGACCGCTTTCAACGCTTAGCAAACCAATCCACCACCACATTATTACTAAGCGACTCTACGAGCGAAAGCTTAAACGACCAAATCACTTCTGCACTAACGAGAAAAAGAAGCAATCCTCGTTAAGCCCTAACCCAGTAAACACTACACATAACAAGTGACACTTGCTCTCATGTTAGTGTTCGGCCACCCTAACCACGGCCTTTTTCTTGTCGTGTTCATTGGAGGCCAGAGCATTGGGCAGTTCGTTAAAAGAGAAAGTGTTAGCAGGCTCGAGTATAAGACTGCCGTTGACGATATCTTGCATTAACGTTTCCCCGGCGCGCATCAACTTTTGCCACTGCCGCGAGTTGCCATAGTCGTGTAAAGCGCCAAGCGCTATCTCATGGTAGGAAATGGTGCGCGTGAACGCTGGATCCACTGGCGTAGCAATGCGCCCCAGTATACTGACCACATGACCATTAGCTTGCAGCAATGGCACAAGGCTGGCGGCATGCTCGGACCCTGAGGCATCGAAAAGAGCATAGTAATCACCATCTTCCGGAGCATGCCTATGGAGGGTATGAATACCTAAATGACGCGCATCGTCTTCCGATAAGCTGCCAGATAGCGCATGAACTTCAAACCCGGACTGAACCAAGAGCTGCACGAGTATTTTATTAACCGCCCCCATGCCGGTAACCAGCACTTTTTCGCCAGCTGCCGCCGGTACCTTAGTGTAGGTTTGCCAAGCCGTGAGCATAGGGCAAGGTAAAGCGGCAGCGCTCTCATCTGGTAAGCCATCGGGAATCACCATAAACCGTTCGGCGTTTAATAAGATCGTTTGTGCAAAGCTTCCCTGCTCGCCAAGACTTTGGTGATAGGCCACACGCCTGCCAATTAAAGAGGCGCTAACCCCTTCCCCGACTGCGATAATCTCACCCGCCCCATCCACGCCGGGAACATGTCCGACGGGCCAGGAGCGCGGATCGTTCTGAATAAATTTCCAATCCACCGGGTTAATACCTATCGCCGTATTTTTTACGAGAACCTGTCCCGCCAGTGGCTGAGGAACGGCTTTTTGCTGCAACAATAACGGCACCCCTTTCCCTTGAAAGGTCCAGGCAGAAGTCAAAGCTTCAGTCATGACTTATTGATTCCATTCAGGTGAGAAATCTGGATTTGCCTGGCGATCGCCGCAGTTTAGTGCACTGATGGCGGCGACATCGTCAGTCTCCAACTGAATCTCCTGCGCGCTAAAGTTGGCCTCCAAATTACCGCGCTTGGTGGAGGAGGGAATGGTGACCATGTCTTGGGACAACGACCAAGCCAATACAATTTGCGCCGGTGTCGCGCGATATTTTTCGGCAATGCTGATAATGGTTTTGTCCTGCAAAACTTTACCCACTGCAAATGGCATATAACCTGTTACTTGAACCTGGTTAATATGGCAATAATCTCGCAGCGCATCATTGGTCAGATAGGGATGCACCTCAATTTGATTGGTTGCGAGCGCGCCGGCAGGTAAGATATCCAGCGCTTGCTGTGTTTGCGCAATCGTAAAATTTGACACCCCAATTTGCTTAGCCAAGCCTTCTTGCTGCGCTTTCAGCAGCTCACCCAGATACTCTTGCATTGGCTCCCCACCTTGCGGTGACGGCCAGTGAATCAGTACTAAATCCACATAATCGGTTTTCAGCTTTTCCAAGCTCTGCTTAACACTGGGTAAAAACTCCTTTTGGCTTAGTTTGTCATTCCAAACTTTGGTGGTTATGAATACGTCATTGCGGGCCACCGAACTTTCAGCGATAGCTCTGCCCACATCCTCTTCATTGCCATAAATTTGCGCCGTATCGATGTGACGAAAACCGACATCCAGCGCCATCTGTACACTTTTATAGGCCACCTCACCTTGCAGGCGATAAGTACCCATACCCAACTGCGGAATACTGCGATTGATCATAGTCATGCTCTCTTTAAAAATTAGGTATTTAAAAGCTGAGGACGAAAAAACAATCTTCAAGCGGACTTTTACAAAAGTTAATAACTACGCGCACAAGTTGAACCACGCAGTTCATCGAACTCAGCCCGTCGATCCAAACGGCCTGACACACGGGTGAGTGCCAGTGCACCTAAGGTAATAATCGCGCCGATCCAGGCAGTGTCGCGCAAACTCATGGACTCAACGATCACGCCTCCCAGTATGGCCCCCAATGCAATGCCTATGTTAAACGCGGCAATATTCAATCCTGACGCCACATCAACGGCGTTGGGCGTGTACTTTTCGGCGAGCTTTACTACGTATACCTGCAACCCGGGCACGTTACCAAACGCAAACGCGCCCCACACCAGCACGGTACCAATCGCAAGCCAGGTATTACTCATGGTGAAAGTAAACGCGAATAAAATAGCCGCAAGCCCCACAAACACAACCGTTAAAGCGCCCACAGGACCCAACTGATCAGCCAGCTTGCCACCGTAGATATTGCCCACCGCCACAGAGATTCCATAAACCAGCATCACAACAGCAATTGCCTCAGGTGCCACGCCTGTCACCTGCTCAAGCATAGGTGCCAAAAAGGTGAACGCGGTAAAAGTGCCGCCGTAACCCAAAACAGTCATCGCATAGACTAATAACAGTCTTGGGTGCATCAGCACGCTGATTTGCTCACGCACTTTTGCTGGGGCGGATTGCTTTAAATTTGCGGGCACCAGCCAGGCACTGCCAATTAACGCCACCAGGCCAAGGGCTGAAACCACCAAAAATGTGGTGCGCCAACCAAAGTTTTGGCCAATCCAGGTACCCAAAGGCACGCCTGTTACCAGCGCCACCGTTAAGCCGGTAAACATAATTGCAATGGCGCTTGCTTCTTTGTCTTTGCGCACCAGACTGGTCGCAATGGTCGAGCCTATGGAAAAGAACACCCCGTGAGCCAGGCCGGTCAGAACCCGTGCAAGAATCAAACTGTCGTACCCCGGAGCCTGCCAGGCGAGCAGATTTCCAAGTACAAATAAAGCCATTAAGCTCAGCAAAAGTTTCTTGCGCGGCCAGCGCCCAGTAACCGCGGTAAGCACCGGAGCGCCAATAGCCACACCAAAGGCGTATAGGCTAACCAGCAAACCGGCGCTTGGCAGCGTAACGTTCAAATCTGCAGCAATGGTCGGCACCAGGCCGACAATCACAAATTCAGTGGTACCAATAGCAAAAGCACTTAAGGTAAGCGCCAGTAACGCAACAGGCATAAGGGTTTCCTTCAAATGGGTGGCAAATCGCCGTAAGCCGATATGAGGAACGCATTGTGCCTATTGCTAAATATGCGAAAAACAGTGTTAATAGCAAAAGACTTTTGTGACTATTGAGAATATTGCTTGTGACCGTGCACTCCAAAACCGAAGACCTGGAAGCTTTTATCGCCGTGATAGACAGCGGCAGCTTATCTGCCGCTGCGGATCTTTTAGACGTGCAGGTCGCGAAAATTTCCCGCGCAATACAGCGTTTAGAAATGCGTCTGGATGCCACCTTGTTAAACCGCACCACTCGCCGGTTGGAGCTTACCGAGGAAGGCGCCATTTTGCTTGATCATGCCCGTGAGGGGCTCAATACCCTGGAGAAGGGCGAAGAGGCCTTACGCCTGTTGCAGCGCGCGCCATCGGGGCGTTTGCGGGTAGACGCCGCAAGCCCGTTTGTCTTGCATCAATTGACACCGCTGATCGGCGAGTTTTGCTCGACCTACCCCAAAATTCATCTAGACATTACCTCTCATGACAATGTGATTGATCTGTTGGAGCGCAAAACTGATCTCGCCATTCGTATCGGTAAGCTCACGGATTCAAACCTTCATGCTCGGCTTCTCGGGCGCAGTAAGCTACATTTGGTCGCCAGCCCTGGCTACCTTGCCACGCACCCAGTTCGCGGGCCAATAAGCACGTTAGCGCAGCACCGCTTAATCGGCTTCAGTGATGCCTCGCACTTAAATCAGTGGCCTTTAACTCAAGCACAAGAGCTGTCCTTCGCCATATCTGCCAACAGTGGTGAAACTATCCGGCGCCTTTGCCTAGCAGACCAGGGCATCGCTTTACTGTCCAATTTTATGGTTGCCGCAGACATCGCATCGGGTGACTTGATCAAGGTGTACCCACGGGCAGTGCAAAGCCCCAACCCACGCGAACAAGTGAACGCTGTGTATTACCGCAACAGTGCGGTTTCATCCCGCATTCAATCATTTTTGGATTTTATCGCCCCAAGGCTCACGCTTTGACATCCGTGACCGCCACGGCTCAGCGAGTTGAAAGCGGGCTTAAAATCTTCGATTGACTTTATTCCCCAATACGCTAATTTATTCTTTCTGTATCTTGGATTTAGCCATGCTTATCAATCTGATTAACCGTTTTTTAATGTGGAGACTTGCTCCCATCTTCCCCGCCTGACCGGGCCGCCGTCGGGCGTCCCGTAGTTCTATTACTTTTCATTTTGTGATTTTCGTTGCTACCCCGGCAAATATCTTGGCTGGGATTTTTTTATTGGAGTACGTATGGCCGTTAAAAAACCAAAAATCGTGGTGTCTCAAGATGTGTACGATACCTTGTGCCGCATGATTGATGCGCGCGACGGTGATCCTGTCGCAGAGTTACTGCTAGATGAGCTCGAACGAGCCAAGCGAGTAAAAGCGGGCAAACTGCCCAGCGATGTTGTCACGGTCAATTCAGTCGTGACATTTATAGTGCAAAAAACATCGAAGCACTACACCTACCAGTTGGTGTATCCACAACACGCTGGGGGTAACTCTCAGGCTTTATCGGTGTTCAGTCCGGCAGGCAGTGCGCTTTTGGGCCTAAGCCCGGGGCAAAGTATCGACTGGCCGGTAAAGCCAGGCCAGTCGAGCGTGATAGAGGTGACGGCGGTTAAACCACCCGAGGAGCGGTAATTATTCGACAGTTACCGTGCCTTTCATCAACGCATAGTGACCGGCGAAAGAACAAAAAAAGCTGTAATCACCGCCCACCTCAAGCACTGAAGGATCAAAAGTCACCGAAGTGCTTTCACCACCACCTATCACATCGGTATGAGCGATAACACGCTCATCACCGGGCTTGATGTAATTGTTGTCCAGGCCCGCGCTCATGCCGTCCATCGCAACGCCTTGTAAATCGGATGTTTTTGACAGCACCCAATTGTGGCCCATCACATTTTTTGCCATGTTACCGGAGTGCGTCAGGTTCACCGTAAATTCTTCGCAAGACGAGGGGATCGTCATAGCATCGGTATCAAAGCGCATCTGATCAGTGCTGTCGATGGTGACTGAACATTCCTCGGCTTGAGCGGTTGCCCCGAAAAACACAAAAACACCGGCGGCGACTAATTTGGTTACAGTTCTCATAGGTAACTCCTTCAAAGTGATCAAGCTATGAAAGTAAATGAACTTTTCTACTCTCGATTAAAAACCGCGAGCGGATGAGTGGTAGTGATTGCCAGCTGAACCCTGCTGCCAATATCCGCGCGCACTTCGTGACTGACCCGAACTTTGACCTCAGCACCGTTATCCAGGTCAATTGCGAAAAGTCTGGCACCACCTTCGTACCGTGCCCACCGAATCTGACCATTGCCACCAGAGGGTAAAGGAATTAAGTCGATATCATCTGGCCGCAGTAATAGATCCACCTCACCACTAGCCCCCTTCACCGGAGTTCCAGGTGCTTCACCGATGTCAGTAATCACGCGGTTTTGCTCTAACCGTCCCGGCACAAAACTCGCTTCACCCAAAAAACGCGCCACAAACCGACTGGCAGGCTCACAAAAACACGTTTCCGGGGTATCTAACTGCTCAAGCTTGCCACCGTTTAACACACCGACTCGATCACCCACCGACAGAGCCTCTTCCTGATCGTGTGTTACCCAAATGGCAGGAACGCCCGCTTCTTTTAACGCACTGCGAATTTCCCAACGCAAGCTGTCTTTCAATGCGGCATCCAAATTGGACAAAGGTTCATCCAATAAAATAAACACAGGTTCGTGAGCCAGAGTCCGCGCCAGGGCCACCCGCTGTTTTTGCCCACCGGACAATGTACTGGGTTTGGCATTGCGCAGTGCACCTAACCCTAACAAGTCAATCCAGTGATCCGCCAATGCGGTATCTTTTAATCGAAAGCACACATTTTGTTGCACACTTAAATGAGGAAACAGCGCAAAATCCTGAAACACCATGCCGACGTTTCGTTTTTCAGGCGGCACCGGATTTTTCGCCGTCGCGCTCCAGGCACCTAACGTAATTTCACCATCAGCTATGGGAATTAACCCAGCCAGAGCCTGTAAAATCGTGGTTTTACCACAGCCGGTAGGCCCCACCAACATCAGAATCTCATCGTCGGCCAAAGCCAGGTTTAATTGGTCCACTACACGAGTAGAGCCGTAATTAACGGTTAGGTTTTGCACGCTTAACATTAGCGTTTTGAATCCTCTGTCACATCAAAATCGCCCCGGCGCTCTCCCGTAAGCATCAGCGCCAAACCGAGTCCGGACATCAACACCAGCAGCAAACCGGGTACAGCAGCGCGACCAAAGTACCCAGCTTCGTACACCCGCCACAAATAAGTGGCCAAGGTTTCAAAGCCAGTCGGCCCCAACAGCAAGGTTGCGGGCAGTTCGCGCATGGCCTCCAAAAATACCAGCGCGGCACCGGCAATCATACCGCGCACCGTAAGTGGTAAAGTTATACGTGTAAATGCTTCTTTTGGACTAGCCCCTAGCAGTCTCGCCGCCTTAACCAAACTCGGATCAAGACTTTCTGCAGACGAGCGCACAGAGCCTACCGCCAGCGGCAGGAACCGCAGTACGTAAGCAAGCACCAACAAACCCAGGGTTTGATACAGAAAGGGCAGCTTAAGGCCAACATACACCAGCGCAGTCCCCATTACGATGCCAGGCACACCGAAACCGAAATAGGTCACTCGCTCCATCAAGCGCCCCGCCTTACCGCTAACGGCGGCATGAGCCACCGGCACAGCCAAAATCACCGCCACTACCGCCGCTAACAATGAGGCGTATGTAGAATTCCAGGCATAGCTAAATTCAAAGCCGCCGGTGCCTTCACGGACCAGCCACAGGGCAAATATACCAAGAGGTAGCACTATAGAGAGTAAAGGCACCGGCATCGCCACCGCCAGCAGAGTATTCACTTGCCAGCGAGAGGGCCAAAGCACCAAACGCCTGCCTGGGCGCTCGCGCGTGGCTTTAACGTGGGACTCTAAAAACAACACCAGCCCAACAATGGCGAGCAACTGTAATGACAGCATCGCTGCCTGGCTCAGGCCAAACGCGTTGTATTCAACGTAGATAACACGAGTGAATGTATCCAGCCGCATGATAGCCGGAGTGCCAAAATCCGACAGGGTATACAGCGCCGCTAATAAAGCACCTGCAGCAATGCCATTCACCACTCGGGGTAACACCACTCTCCACAAGCTCATGCCCAAAGACATACCTAGGGTGCGAGCCGCATTCACAAGACTGGCATCCAAGCTCAATAACGAGGCACGCGTGGTCAGAAGTACAAACGGGTAGGTATAGAGAGTCATCACCAATGCAGCGCCCGGCAAACCGTAAAAGGCGGGGGTTGGCAAGCCCGTCAGGTTATTGATTTCACCGCCCGGACCGAATGCCGCGTAGAGTGTAAACGCGCCAATGTAGCTGGGCATGGCCAGGGGTGCGGCAAACAAAATAAGCCAGAACTTACGCCAGGGCAGATGCACATATGCCGTCAACAACGCCAGAGGCACTCCAATTAACACCGAGCCCAATACGGTAAGCCCCATAAGCGCCAGAGTGTTAATCAACACCTTAAGGTTATGAGTATCAAACAGTTGCGCAGTGTCGCTGGCAAGAGATACAAGCACCCCCACTGGCACCAGCGCAAACAGCGCTATTAGCAGCGCCAAGGGGTAAGAGCCGGGCAATCGGGTCATAGCACTCCGACGCGGCGCATCAAGTCCAACGTTGGACGCAAATCGGCGAGACGGGTTAAATCCATTTGTGGCGGTGAAATCGTGTTAAGGGCCGGCAATCCCTCTGGCGTATCCACGCCACTTACAAGCGGAATCTCATAGGCTTCGCTGGCAAGGTAAGACTGCACCTCGCGCGTCAGTAAATAACGAATAAAGTTAATTGGCAGCTCGCCATCACTCAAGGTCAAAATGCCAGAGGCGTTCACCAGACAACCGGCATCGTTGTTGGTAAATGCCAGGCCAACTTTTGCATCAGGCTTGCCGGCTTTTAAGCGCAAGGTGTAGTAGTGGTTCGCAAACCCCACATCCACTTCACCGCGCTCAACGGCCATTACCACGCCCAATTCACCGGCGTAATTTTTACCGCGCTTGTTCATCGCTTTCAGCCATTCGCCGGTGGCTTTCTCGCCCTCCAGTAAACGCATAGCGGTGATAAACGATTGAAAAGACGCATAGGCCGGTGCCCAACCAATGGACAAACCGCTATCCGGCAATGCCGTCACGCTACTGGGGATTTTATCCGCCGTCAGCTTATCGGTATTAAAAGGCAATGTGCGAATACGGCCCGTCACAGGGGACCAGTTGTCGTAACGAAACCCTTCTTTTAACTGGCCTGTGAGATCCGCAGGCAAGGGCCGGGCAAGCCCTTCATCGTTGACCAGACCAATGGCTCCAGAATCGACGGCCCAGAAAACATCCGCTCGTCGAACACCTGCTTTGGCCTCAGCCACAATGGTGTTCGCCAAAGCCGCCGTGACGCCACGGCGGATATTCAGTGTAAAGTCAGGATTGCGTTTTTGAATCGCCTGTAACACGTTTTCATACAGGCCACCCTCGCCCCGCCCCAGATAAAGCGTTAGCTCGCCTTTTAACGGCGGCAAATCTTCAACCGATAAGGCACCGGCCGTTGCGGCCAGCGCTCGCGAGACCGACAACGGCAGGCTGCCGGCAATACCGACACCCGCCAGGGCCTGTAGAAAACTTCTGCGTTGCACTTAGAAAACGTCCTTACGTTCGGATTCGGCTTGTTCCAGCAAATCTTTGGCGTTATCGAGCTTGGTTTGCATATCAGTTACTACACCACGCACCTGATCTACACTACCACCAGCAGAAATTGCTTTAGGCAGAGTCACATTGAAGTCTTTTTCCAGACTTTCAACCAGCGCCGCGTCCTGTTCGATCAGCGCCCCTTCAACGCCCTCAAACAGGTTCAGATAGGTATCGTGAACAATGCTGGTGGCCTCTTCGGGAAGCTGTTCGGCATATTTGGCTACCACGCGATCCAGGCGATGCTTTACCTCTTCGAGGGTTGCGCTGGGCGTTGTCGGCGCAGACTCGGTGGTTTTTACCTTATCCAGCAAGCCACGCTGCTGATACAGGGCCGCCAGTTTAACCGCACCCAGCGCTTGCCACAATGATTGCTCAAGTTTAGCCTGCTCGGCACGCACTTCGGCCACAGGCTTTTCGGCATCGATTGCTTCTTTTACACCGTACAACCCCTGCCAAATGCTGGCGTAAATGGGCACGTAGTTCACCTCGATAGCGGAGTGAAACAACACAGCTTCCCAAATATCCACCACCTGATCAGATTCTGCGGCTTTAGCCCCCTTCGCTTCGTAAGTATCAACCATGTTATCGATACGGCCGTTAATCCAGTTGACCTCTTTCTCGTATTTACCCAAATTGTCCTGCAGGTGATTAACGTGCTCGCCAATGTCGCCGTTGGCGGAAATCTGCATCGCAGCCAAACATAAAGAAGCCGCAAGCAACGCTTTGTGACAGTTTCGCAATAAAACCTTCATAAATATTTCCATTCATAAGACTTGACCTGCTAAATGATACTTATTATCAGAAACAAGGTAAAGAAAGGCGGCCGTAAAGAAACGAAATACCAGTGCCCATGATGCACAAGAGCAACCAACGGCTTACTCAATCGCCAAGACAGGTTAGACTGACGCCCACGCTTAAGGACTAAGGCCCTATGGACAATCACACCACGCAGTTTCTTATCGTCTCCGACCGCCCCAACGGCAATCTGATGCCGCTGACCGATTCGCGTCTCAAGCCGGACGAAATTGTGCTGCTCACACCTCCGATCCCCCACCTGGCAGACCACCAGCAATGGTTGATGCAGGTGTGCCAACCTATGGGCATTCACTGCACGCCGGTGACGATAGCGGAACCGTGGAATATTGATCAGCTGCGACACACTCTGGAACAACTGGTAGAGGCAAGGCTCGCACAGGGCCAAACCCTGCTACTGAACAACACCGGCGGCAACGGCCCCATCAGCATCATTGCGCACGAGGTTTTCTTCTATCGCAATTTGCCCGCCTTTTATGTGTATAACGACCACCTGCACTGGCTGTGCAACCCCGACGCCCGCATGGGCTTCGACCTGGAAGACAAAATCAAGCTGCCCGCTTTTTTGCAAAGCCACGGATTGCACGTCACCCACTACTGCCGCGATGGCATCGCCAAAGCGCAGCGCACCATTGCCGAGCGCTGGCTCAATAACGCCGACAGCTACAGCAAAGCCATGGGCATTCTCAACTATTACGCAGCCAGAGCCGAATCCGACTTAAGTACGCAGGTGGACGAAAACCACTTGCGCGGCAATACACCCTTCAATCAGTTACTGGACGACCTGTTACAGCACCAGTTAGTGCAACTGCACGGCAATCAGTTGAGCTTCAACAGCGAAGCAACACGCTTTTTTGCCAACGGCGGCTGGATGGAAGAGCTGGTGTTCAGCGAACTCTTAAAACTGCGCAGCGAATTTCCGAAGCTGCAAGACCTGGCGCGCAGCGTCCAGCTCAATTGGCTGGAAAGCCGACGCCAGCGTCCAGTGCGCAACGAGCTGGACGTGCTCGCCCTTTACGACAATCGCCTGCTGGCCATTGAGTGTAAAACCAGCCGCTTCGAACAGGGCAACGGCAAAAAAGTGATCTATAAACTCGGCGCCATGCTCAAGCACCTGGGCGGCCCCAGCGCCCGCGGCTTAATCGTCAGCTTTCACCCTATTAAAGACATACACTGCGAACGCGCCGAACTGTTCGACGTGCACGTATGCGAACGCAGCCAGCTGCGTAACCTGACACACTTTTTACGTACACTGCTAAAGGAGCTGCAATGAAAACCGCCCTCGCCCTTTACCACATCGACTTTGAAAAGCTGGGCACGCTTGAACCCGTGCTGGCAGAGTGTGGTTATGAGCTAACGTATATCAACGCCTGCACCACCGATCTGAAAGCCATAGAGGCGCACAACGCAGATCTATTGATCGTATTGGGCGGCCCCATTGCGGTTGATGACGGCGAGCTCTATCCGTTTGTTCACCAAGAATTAGCACTGCTTAAAGAGCGCATCGCTAACGGAAAGCCTCTGCTGGGCATTTGCCTGGGCGCGCAGTTGATCGCCAAAGCGTTGGGGGCGCAGGTATCGGCTACCGGGCGTAAAGAAATTGGTTTTGCACCGTTAACATTAACCACTTCGGGCGAAGCCTCGCCGCTGGCGCTATTGGCCAATAGCCCGGTGCTGCACTGGCACGGCGATGCCTTTGCCATACCCGAGGGCGCGCAGCACTTGGCCAGCACGGACATGTGCGCCACCCAGGCGTTTAGCTTGGGCAAAAATATTCTCGCGCTGCAATTTCACTTAGAAGCAAGCCCCACTGACATTGAGCGCTGGCTGGTCGGCCATCATTGCGAGATCACTGCGGCCGGTATAGACCCCCGCGATATTCGCAAGCAAGCACAGCAGGCCAACGCCTTACCGCAAAAAGCTCGTGCGGTGTTTAGCGCCTGGCTGAGTCAGCTGCATTAGATTCTCTTTGCAATAGCTCGCGTTTGCGCTCTACTCCCCAGCGATAGCCCGATAAACCGCCATCGCTGCGCACCACCCTATGGCAGGGAACCGCTACCGCCAGTGGGTTCGCCGCGCAGGCACTGGCGACGGCGCGAGCTGCACCGGGCTGATTAATGGCTTTCGCCAGCTCGCTGTAAGTGAGCGTTTGCCCGGGCACGGTTCGCCCTAACGCCTGCCAAACCTTGCGCTGAAAGGCCGTGCCCTGCATATCCAGTGGCAGCTTGTGACGCTTATTCGGCGACTCGATCAGACCAATGATCTGAGCGACGGTCTGCTCAAAACCGGCATCCCCACCGATAAGCTCGGCGCGAGTAAACCGACGCTGTAAATCCTGCAGCAACTCTTCAGGGTCGTCACCCAGTAAGATGGCACAAACCCCCTTAGCCGTCTGCGCTACCAACACCTGACCAAGGGAAGACTCCGCCAGGGCAAAATATATTTTCATGGTTTCTCCTTGCGCTTGATACTGGCGAGGCGTCATACCCAGCAAGGCGTAAGCCTCAGCGTAAAATCGACTGCCGGCCCCGTAGCCCGCATTGAAAATCGCCTCGGTAATGCTAGAGCCTTTGGCCAGTTGATCTCGTAACCTGTCGGCGCGCAATTGGCGGGCATACTCTGCCGGGCTCACGCCAACCACACGGCGAAACTGACGCTGCAAGTAAGCCGGACTGATGCCCTCGGCATTGGCCAATTGCGTAAGCGTTGGCATGGACTCTTCATCTTTCAGCCGTCCGCAAATCCGTACCGCTCGCGCCAGTGCACCATCAGTCGACTTTACACAATCCGGCTCACAACGGCGGCAGGGCCGAAAGCCTGCCGCACGAGCCTCTGAGCCCTCGGTGAAAAAGCGAATGTTTTTGATCAAAGGCCGACGCGCCGGGCAAGATGGACGGCAATAAATGCGGGTAGTGGTAACGCCATAAACAAACTGCCCATCAAAACTCTGGTCGCGCTCACACACAGCTCTCCAACCTAAATCGTGTTCACTCACGGGCACCGAGGCAGATAACGTCTGTTGGGGTAAAATCGTCATACCGCTATTCTGCCCGCGTGAACACAGGGCGTCATCCCGTATCTTGCGCCTAAATTTTCAGCCATTGCGCACCAAAACAGAGTTTTTTCACAAGTCAGCGCCCAGCGTTGGTGCGAGCTTGCACTTTTTTACTTGAACGCTTGTTCATTCTGCCCTACCCTCCCGTAACCGTTTACAGCTCGGCCGCATCAGATCCAGTAAACACTGAGATCACGCTCGCCAAAATCACAATAAATCCAATAAAAAGCCAATAATCCTGCTCATTTCTATTCGAGTAGAGGCATGGTTTTATCTGTGACATCTGTAACCGGTTACTAAACTGGCCTTTATTGCACAACAATACTCGAACAGCAATGACTGCCATGCCTATAAAAATGGAGACCCTGATCGATGAAAGTTAGCCATGTACTTAGCAAAAAACGTCTTGCAGCCTGCGTATCTGCCATTGCGGTGGGCGGCACTGCCCTTCCCGCACTGGCCCAGCTGGACACGCCACAACTTGAAGAAGTTGTCGTAACCGGTGTGCGCGCTGCTCAGGAAAACTCGGTAAACATCAAACGCGATGCCGACTCGGTTGTGGATGCGATTTCCGCCGAAGATATCGGTAAGCTGCCCGATGTGACGATTACCGACTCTCTGCAGCGCATCAGCGGTGTACAAATTCGCCGCTCTGCCGGTGAAGGCACTGCCCTGAACATTCGCGGCTTGCCACAAGTATTGACCACCCTGAACGGTGAGTCTTACCTGGGCGCCAACTCTCTGACTACCGTGCAGCCTAACTACAGCGACATTCCATCGCAGTTGTTCTCTGGTGCAGAGGTTGCCAAATCGCAAACCGCCAGCATGAACGCTGGAGGCATTACCGGCATTGTTGATTTACACACCTATCGCCCGTTTGATTTCGATGAAGGCTTCACCGTTTCCGGCGCCATCAACGGCACCTACGGCACGGAAACCGAAGAAACCGATCCATCTGCCAACCTGCTGCTAAACTGGAACAGCGATCGCGTAGGCGTTATGGCGGCTATCAGCCATCAGGAAGCCACCCTGGCTAACTATTACTCTGGCGTCATGGGCGATGGCGGCTGGACCGGCTTTACCAACGAGACCGATTACGGCTGGGTAAGCCCTGACAACGCTCAATTTGCCGATCGCTACACCGACGGCGGTGTCGACATTAACAATGATGGAGATCTGGATGATCGCTACTGGGCTTACGTGGGCCACACCGCCTACAACCGCGAAACCGAGCGCGAACGCACCGGTGCCAATCTGGCGGTTCAGGTTGACCTGGGTGCAGGCTTTGAGCTGGTTGCCGAAGCGCTGGTCACCGACCTTGAAGACAACGATTTCCAAGTGGGTATTGCAAACTCTGATAAATGGCAGAGCTGGAGCTGGTACGACGCGACTCAGTCTACCGACCACGGCAACGTCAACACCGTGCAGGAATACACCACCTCGGGCCGCCGCATTAAGTCTTACTCATCGGTGCAGGCGCAAACCGCCGAGTCGCAGAACTACAACCTGGAGTTAAACTACGACAACGGTGGCGACTTCACAGGCGCTTTGCGCTTGATTCACGGCGAAGCCGAACAAGAACGCCTGAACAGCTACACCGACGTCGACTTGGCCAATGGCAGCCAGTGGGGTGTTGAGTGTCAGTACTACCCCGATGGCACCGCAGGCGTTCAAGGCGATTGCGCCGATGGCCAATTGCAAACCAACCCCGGCGGTTACCTGGGCTATCCACAGCTGAGCATTGATTACAGCGGCGACAATCCAAGCTGGAGCGGCTTTGATAACAACGCCAACCTCAGCATCAACGGCGAATCAATGGGCGACGCCCGCACCATTGCCGACTACTTAGGCGATGTAAACAGCTATGCCTTGGGCGCATTTGCCAGCGAAAACAACTTCTCTCGCGAAGGCGAGCTGGACGTTGCGCGCTTTGACGGTGAATATCGCTTCGACGGTAACTTCCTGACCTCAATCGAATTTGGCGTACGCCTGAGTGAGCGCAGCGTAGACAACTTTGAGTTTGATTTGCTGTCTCCGGTGAATGGCTGCGACGTAAAATGGAAAGCAACCGATGTGGTGCTAAATGGCGGCGGCGTTGATGGCGCTTGCGTAGCTGGCGACGGTGAAAACTTCTACACCGCCGGCGTTCCCACCCCATTGGCCGACCTGAACCCTATTCAAGTGAGCGACTTTGGCAGCGTTTCGGGCATTCCCACTCTCTGGGGCGTGGACCCTCGCGCCATGGTGGACGTAGAGGCTTACCACGAAGCACTTTACCCCGGCACCTATCGCTCTATCTTCCCCGGCCGCTCTTATGAAGTTGAACTGGAAGAGTTGAGCTACTACGCCAAAGCTAACTTTGAAACCGGCATCATGAGCGGTAACTTCGGCTTGCGCGCCATTGATTCCGACCTGACCGTTCTGCAAAACCAAGTGGGTGCGGCACAAGCCTATGGCGCAGCAGCCGTAGATGCAGGGGACATCACCACCGAGCGCTCGCTGGACTACCTGCTGCCCTCGTTGAACCTGCGCTTTGACCTGAGCGACGATTTGATTTTGCGCGCGTCTTACGCTCAAACCATGGCACCTCTGGACTTGGCGCAGTGGGGCGCGGGCTTGTCACCTAACTACGTTATCGACAGCAACCCGGACAGCGACACCTACAACCAGTTTATCGTCAGCGGTGGTAACGCCGACGGTAACCCCGAGCTGGATCCATGGGAAGCGACAAACTACGACATCTCGCTCGAATACTACATGGGCGGCGCCAGCAGCTTGTCTGTGGGCTGGTTCTACATTGATGTCGAGAGCTTTATCGAAAGCGGCACCCTGCAAATGGAACTGCCTGATCAGGATGGCGTTGTTCGTCGCAGCGTGCCCATTTCCACCAGCGTTCAGGGTGACGGCGGTGTATTGAAGGGTGTTGAGCTGGCCGCAAAACTGGCCTTTGACGACTTCCTGGATGTGCCCATGCTGAGTGGTTTTGGTATCGACGCCAACTACACCTACTCGCCCAGCGAGTCAGGCAACCAAGGTATGGACGGACAAGAGTTACCCTTCCAGGACAACTCAGAAGACGTGGTCAACCTGGTCGGTTGGTATGAAAACGGACCTCTGCAAGCGCGTATCGCCTACAACTACCGCAGTGAGCGCGTGGTTGGCTTTAACCAAACCTGGGGCGAAGGTACCTTGTGGCAAGAACCTACCGCTTATGTGGATGCGTCTGTTAGCTACGATATTAACGACTATGTCAGCGTGTTCTTGAACGCGTCTAACATCACTGAAGAGAAAGAGACTTACTACCTGGAGTACGAAGACCAGTTCGCCTGGCAGTACGAGTACGAAGCTCGTTACACCATGGGCGTAAGAGCCACTTTCTAAGTTCTGTTCGGGGCACCTTGTGCCCCTCCTCACTGTCGTGGAGTTAGGGTTTTATAACCCATGCTCTCCTGTTTGGCGCTCGGGCAACCGAGCGCCTTTTTTCTATCTCTACTTTCCCGGGCAACACAAAACGCCCAAATAAACCTGAAAAGTTTTGTCACAGGATTTTTCTCGCCACAACCATCAGGTAAGATGCCAATATCGATCAAGGAGATACAAGTGCCGGTGACTGCTTACGATTGGATTAATATAGGCGCAGCCATTTGGCTGTTTGCAGCCTGGATTGGTTACGCCCGCTTTGCCCGCCACCGGGCCCGCACCGACCATTGCCTGGCCTCTGTTCTGCACATCTACCGCAAAAGCTGGATGATAGAAATGCTCGGGCGGCAAAACCGCATTGCCGATACCGCACTCATTGCCAGCTTAGAGCGTAACGTTTCGTTTTTAGCCTCCACCGCCATTCTAATTATTGCCGGTTTGATCACCATCATGGCCTCCATTGATAAGGTGTACCTCACCATCAGCGCCTTGCCGTTTGCCAACGAGTCTATGTCTGCCCGGCAGCTGCAACTCAAAGTAATTTTGCTGCTGCTTATTTATGTGTACGCGTTTTTCACTCTCACCTGGGCCATGCGTCAGTATGGTTTCTGCGCCATTCTATTTGGCGCGGCCCCAGCTCACGACGCACCAATCGATGAAGAAGACCGACGTCGCTACGCCATCAGCACCGCAAAAATTATTGACCAAGCCGGCCACAGCTATAACTACGGTCTGCGTGCTTACTATTTTTCACTCGCGGTATTGCCCTGGTTTTTTAACACCTGGCTGTTTATTTCGGCAGTGGCGATAGTGGTTGGTGTATTGTATCGGCGGGAATTTCGCAGCTCGACGCTGCAAGCGCTGCTGCGGGAAATTAAACAGCGCGAGACGACGGACGCTTGACTTAAAAAGTCACAATGCGTGTAAAATTTCGCACACGTTAACGCACTGTTATTCTATAAATACAGCCCCAATTAGCCTAGTGCCGACAAGCCTTAACTATTTGCACCAGTCGGCCAATACGCTCATTGCTTAACTGCCGATAATCTAAATAAGGCGAGACAATCAAACGCTGAGACTTATTTACCGCAAAATAGGCGTCCTGCCATTCGAGGCCTGGCACGTTAAGTTCAGCGGCATAGGTTTTACCGGCCACAATGTGAATTCGCGCATTGTCCGCTTGAGGTGGAGGTGAACTAAACAGCAGCGCCGTTTTACTGTCAGCTTGCAGCAAATAGTGATCGCGGTAATCCTGCCAGCGCTCGGGCCAGCCGGGCTCCGGACCTAACTGATAGATAAACTTTGCGTACACACTGAAGAGCTTGCGCCAGTGATTACTGGAGTTGGCAACAATGTGCTCAAGCTCGCCGGGCGCGAGTGGCGCAAGGTTGTTCAGCTGCGGGTAATGATCTAACGCAGGGCGATTTGCGATACAAAAGGCGATGCGATAATTCACATCGCCCAAACCCACAGGCGTTACCAAGGCAACTGCTGGCCGTTGGAATGCCAGAAAGTGCCGGTATTACCCAAGTTAAGCTCATCTATACGTGCTACCAAACGCTCGCCGGCTTCGTCTGGTGTTAAGTCACCATGGCCACCGATCATTTCAGTACCCACCAGCCCCGGATGCAGAATCGCCACGGCAATGCCGCGCTCTTTCAGGTCACACGCCAAGGACATACCCGCAGCGTTTAACGCGGCCTTAGACATACGGTAACCATAGCGCCCGCCACTGGTGTTATCAGCAATAGACCCCATGCGACTGGTAATTAACGCAATTTTAGCGTCGCTACTCAGTTGCGCCATCAAGGCTTCAGTGACTCGCAGCGGTGCCAGGGCATTCACTTCGAACTGATCGCGTATGGTTTTAATATCCAGCTGCCCCAAACGCTCATCGCGCAAAATGCCAGCGTTGTTGATCAGTAGATCAATGGTGACGCCTTCAAGAGCTTTGACCAGCGTTTTCAAGCCTTCGTCCGTTCCTACATCGACACCGTCCATAATGCGGGCACCCGAGCCTTCCAGCTCAGGGGAGGCGCTGCGACAGGCGGCATACACAGTGTAGCCGCGCTGTAAATACAGCTTGGTAAACGATAAACCTATACCTCGGTTGGCTCCGGTGATCACTACAGTCTTCGACATATTTACCTCATCAATGCGTTACAGTTGTTAAACTTCGTTACTTTAACACAGCCCTTAGGAGCGATTATGACTACGCTAGTAATCGGTGCGGCCGGACAAATCGGTCGTATGATTATCAAGAAAATGCACGCCGCAGGACAGCCAGTTGTCGCCATGCTCAGAAAGCCCGATTCCGAGCTGGAAGCCTTGGGCGTCGACATTCGCCTTGCCGACCTAGAGGAAGATTTTAGCCAGGCCTTAGCGGGCTGCGACAAAGTCATTTTTACCGCAGGCTCGGGCGCTAAAACCGGCGCAGATAAAACCATTCTGGTGGATATGTGGGGCGCGATAAAAACAGTGGATGCCGCGCGGCAATTTGAAGTAAAACAGTTTGTGATGGTCAGCTCGCGCGGCGCCGAAGACCCGGACAATGGTCCATCGGCCATTAAACACTATTCGGTATGCAAAAAAATGGCGGACGATTACTTGCTCGCCAGCGGTTTAAGCTACACCATTTTACGCCCAGGCCGATTACTGAATGAGCCCGCCACCGGCGGCGTCAGTACCGTCATGCCCACCGATAAAGAAGCCCAGGTTATTACCCGCGAAGATGTCGCGGACGCCTGCATCCACTGTCTGAAAACCTCGGACACAATCAATAAAATATACCCGTTAGTAAACGGCAATAGTTCTTTAAGCAACGCTCTTTCTTAAGCTAACACCGGATACGGACGAGCCTTCGCGCCCGTATCCGGTTTTGTGCTAGATCAACGGACTGAACAGGTGGGTAATATTTTCAAAAAAACGCGATACAACACTGCGCTGACGCCAGGACTCGGCGCTCACTCTATCGGCATCAGCGCGATAGGCATCCAGCAGGCGCGATAATTCGCAGGCTGTTTCCTGGTGGTAGATAATCATGGTCATTTCGAAGTTAAGCCACAGTGAGCGCAAATCCATGTTCACCGTGCCAAAAAAGGCTAAGCGTTGGTCCACTACAATGGCTTTAGTATGTAACAGCCCCGCACGATAAGTGTAAATCTCCACGCCCGATGTCAACAAACCATCAAAGTAAGAATGACTGGCGTGTCGCACCAGGAATGAATCCACCTTTTCGGGCACCACCAAGCGAACGGTAACGCCGCGTCTGGCTGCAATACGAAGCGCCTGCTCAAGCGCTTCGCCAGGCACAAAATACGGCGTGACGATATCGACGGACTGTTCTGCCGAGTAAATAGCCTGCAACAGCGCACTAAGAATACTTTCTTTCGCCGCATCCGGGCCCGATGGAGCCAATTGCACCAGTGCCGGAGTTGGGTCGGCGGCCAATTTTTCTTGCAGCAGCGGTAAGTCTTCACCGGTTTCTATATTCCAGTACCAGCGAAATACGGAATCAAAAACCGTCACAGCCGGGCCTTCGATACGCGCCATCATATCCACCCACTGACCGACGCCAGAATCCACCTTAAAGTAAGCAGGATCAACCAAGTTAAAACTGCCCATGTAAGCAACACGGTTATCAACAACGACCGTTTTACGGTGGTTACGCAGGTCATAGCGGGCAAGCTGCCAGGGCGTCATGTTGATGGGGCACGCCTTAACCATAATCACACCTACGTCCTTTAAACGCTGGCATTCTTTGGTGGAGAAAAAAGGCGAGCTGCCCACAGCGTCCAGCATCAAACGACATTCAACGCCTTTTGCCGCCACGGTTTCCAGCGCTTCAATAATGCGGTTAACAAGGCCACCCGCCTGACAAATATAAAACTCTAGATGGCAAAACGACTGTGCACTGAGAATGTCTTTCTCCAGCGCATCAATAATGACGTTCGTTTCGCCCAGAAATGTCAGCTGGTTGCCGCCTACTGGCGGTATACCTGAGGTGCGGTATTCCAGGCGCGATAAGGCTCGGCTGGCGGGGTGGTAATCCCCCCAGTCAATCACCGCTTCATTTTGTTGTCGGGTGTGTAAGTAGGCCTGACGCAAGCGCACGCTGCGCTGTGAACGTTTAACACCCAGAAAGCGCTCGCCGAACAGAAGGTAAAGCCCCACGCCCACGTAGGGCAGCAGTACAAGCACCAGCAGCCACGCCAAGGATACGCCCACCGGCAGGCGTTTCATGATCACACGAACAGAAAACGTAATGACCAGCAGCAAGTGCCCCCAGATTAGCAATTGCTGCAATACACTGAGCACTAAAGACAAGTAAAACCTCCATGACGCCGCAGCGGCCTGCGGCAAAACCTGTTAGATAAGGTATTATACGGCCATATCCCGTCACGGATGCAATCAACCCAATTTGCGCGAATATGCGATAGGAGATCAGATGTTAAACCATACCGCCCGTGGATTACTGCTCACCGCGCTGCTCATCAGCCCACTAAGCCAGGCCGCTAACTTGCAGTTTATGGGTCGCAGTGTCGCCAGCGAAATGACGTCTGCCGAAGTCACCGAGTTTAAACAAAGCATCGCCCAGGCCCTGAATGAGGCACCGGACCTGCGAACCATTAACTGGCAGTCGCAAACCTCAGCGCGCTACGGCCGGGTAAAAATCAAATACAGCTATAAAAACAACGGGCAGGAATGTCGCAAGGCCATTTTTGATTTACGCAACGAAGAGCAGCGGCGCGACTTTTTTCATTTTGACGCCTGCAAGCAAAGCAACGGCAAGTGGGTAGTGTCGGAAACCGCCGCCACCGAATTCAGCAAGGACGATTGGAACCAGCTTAAAGCCATTTTCGTCGATACCATTGAAAACAACCGCGACGGTGAAACCGCCGAATGGGCCAGAGGCGGCAACAGCGCCAGCATCACTCCACGAACTACGCTTAAAAACGAGCATAATCACTGCCGGGTGATGGACATAACACTGCAAGATAAAGCCGGTGACACGTCTGCCGGGGTATATACTTTTTGCAAAGACGAGTACCAATGGCGCCGCCAAGCGCCGTAAGCAAATCTGTACAAGTTACAGCTGGGACTCAACCGGCATAAGCTTTAACACGCTCGCCATCGCCCGACGCCACCAGCTGGCGTCGGGTTCGGAATCGTAAGTTTCGCCGCTATAAGTGTCCCGCCAAACGATGTCGTCGTCCTGCCATGTCACCTGATAAGCAATATTCTGCAGCAGTGAATCCACGCCCTGCAACACCCTCTGAGCCAACTCTGGGGAATCGATCAAGACGCCCATTTCCGAGTTCAGCCAGGCAGAACGTGGATCAAGGTTAAATGAGCCGACAAACACCCAGCGTTTATCAATAACGAAGGTTTTAGCATGCAAGCTGGAGGACGACGAGATACTCCACGCTTTCGGGTCCACGTTGGGGCGCGCTTTTACCTCATAAACATTAACACCGGCCTGCAATAAATCATCGCGCTTTTTAGCATAACCGCTGTGCACCGCCACCACATCGGTTGCGGCCAATGCGTTTGTAATAACCGTTACGCTCACTCCCTCTTCTGCTTTGCGAGTCAGAAGCTCAGCACCTTTATCACGGGGAACAAAATAAGGAGAAATTAAATACAGCTCGCTATCGGCAGTATCAAACATATTCAGCAGGCGATTGATCACCAAGCCATCGCCTGTATCTTTTGCTTTCATTGCGGTTAAGTTCGGCGTATCAGACCACACTTGTACCGATGCCCAAGCCATAGGCAAGGTGCCGTTTTTAATTTTTTCGTCAATTTTCGTTGCAACCAAAGCATCGCTGTAAATGCTGCTCTCTAAATGAGAAAACGCAACATCTACCGAGTCACCTGCACGCAATTCATCCGAGCTACGGTTAGCTTTCGTGTTCAAAAGCTCCAGGGGATAAACCAGATCACTGTTCCAGTATTCATCAAACTGTCGAGACACCTCACCTACGGCCGGACCAAAGAGCAACGCATCCATATCACCAAAATTAACATCCTGGTTTGCCGCAAAATACTCATCCCCCACATTACGCCCACCAACAATAGTGGCGATGTTATCCGCTGTGAGTGATTTATTGTGCATACGATGATTTAAACGGCCAAAGTCAGTAGCCATCTGCCACGCCCTGCCCCCACGCCAGAAAAACGGGTTATACATACGCACATCGATATTAGGGTGTGCGTCCAAATACGTTAACGGAAAATCGTGCGGACGTTTTTCCATGTCGTCCAATAACAGACGCACCCGTACACCACGCTCTGCTGCCCGCCATAAAGCCCAAGCTAATATAGTGCCGGTATCGTCTCGATGGAACAGGTAATACTGTACATCCAGCGTATCTACCGCATTAGCAATTAGCGCCAAACGTGAAGCAAAGGCTTGTGTTCCCTCACTTAATAAATGTACCCCCGTTTCCCCTGCCTGCCCTCCACCCTGTAATCGTAATGCCTTTTCCGCAGTGACCAAGGGCCCGACCTTCGGTGTCGGTTTACTGAATTGCTTTTGCACGTGGAAGCGGTCTGGCGCGGATGCACAGCCCCACAACGCAGAATACAGAAGTGACAAACTCAACAGACGGGTAAAACCCCATAACGTGACACGCAAAGCGGTTAGCGACATGAGTAAGGTCCATTTAACATTGGTAACACTCATCAGTGTAGCAAGAACACCTGCCGCGCCATAGTTTTAGCCGCAACCCGTATTTAGCAAAGCCATCTTCGCTTATAACTAAATCACTCCCATACATTCAGCGCCAACACGAATCAGATAAAAGTCTGAACCAAAAAAAACGCCACTTAAAAGTGGCGTTTTTACCTAGAGCATCCAACAATTTTTATTCAGCAAACGGATGGCGCAACACGATAGTCTCTACACGATCAGGGCCGGTGGAAATAATATCCACAGGTGTGCCAAGAATTTCTTCTAATCGCTTAATATAGTTAATAGCGTTTTGCGGTAATTCGTCTATAGAGTGAACACCGAAAGTGGATTCACTCCAACCGGGCATCTCTTCGTAGATAGGTTGTACACGATCCCAACCATCGGCATCAAAAGGAATCGGCATGGCATTACCGTCTTGATCCTGGTAGCCGATGCAAATTTTCACAGTTTTCAGACCGTCTAAAACATCCAGCTTGGTCAGGCACATACCAGAAACAGAGTTAATACGGTTAGCGTGACGCACAGCCACCGCATCGAACCAACCGCAGCGACGCTGACGTCCGGTGGTAGCACCAAACTCATGGCCCTTTTCACCCAAATGCTGACCCACTTCGCAGTCAAGCTCGGTAGGGAATGGGCCCGAGCCCACGCGGGTGGTGTACGCTTTGGTGATGCCCAGCACATAGTCCAGATACAAAGGACCGAAACCCGAACCAGTAGCAGTACCGCCAGCGGTGGTGTTTGAGCTGGTCACATAAGGGTAAGTACCGTGGTCGATATCCAGCAGCGAACCCTGCGCACCTTCAAATAAAATGCTCTGCCCCTGCTCACGTGCGGTGTGAAGAATTTCTGTCACATCAGCAATCATGGGCTTGAGCTCTACCGCCCAGGCTTTTACTTGCTCCAGCACTTGCTCGTAGCTAACAGGGTCGGTTTTGTAGTATTCGGTCAGCGCAAAGTTGTGATACTCCATCACATCTTTTAGCTTGCCGGCAAAGCTGTTCATGTCCAGCAAATCGCCCAAACGCAAGCCGCGACGGGCCACTTTGTCTTCGTAGGCAGGGCCAATACCGCGACCAGTGGTGCCAATTTTTGCTGCGCCGCGCTTCAGCTCACGAGCCTGATCCAGCGCCACGTGATAAGGCAGAATCAGCGGGCAGGCGGGCGACAAGCGCAAACGCTCACGAACCGGCACACCGCTGTCTTCCAGTTCAGCCAGTTCAGTAAACAAAGCCTCTGGTGACAGTACTACACCATTGCCAATCAGGCAGGTAACGCCCTCACGCAACACACCTGAGGGAATCAAGTGCAGCACGGTTTTTTTGCCATCGATTACCAGGGTGTGCCCGGCATTGTGTCCGCCCTGAAAGCGCGACACCAGCGATACCTGATCGGTCAGCAGGTCGACGATTTTACCTTTACCTTCGTCACCCCACTGGGTGCCCAATACCACAACATTCTTGCCCATGGTTGGCCTTACTCTCTTTGCAATAAAAATGAATGAAAAATCTTACAGCGGCGCCAGTACGTAAGCGTCGCCGTTTTTAACCAAAGTGTGGTCGCATTCTAACGCCTGCATTTCTTCACGGCTGCTGGCGGCTACCACACGCTTACCCTGTTCACGCAACTCAGACACCGCCTGCCACTGCGCAGCTGTGCCATCATCACTGTAACCAATTAAGGCCGAGGGCTCGGCGTTCAGCAAACCCAGCTTTGAAAGAGCGGTGATGTCCACCGCAAAACCCGTAGCGGGTCGACGACGGCCAAACACTTCGCCGATGTGATCGTATCGACCACCGCTGGCAATAGGGTTGCCATAGCCGGGCGCAAAGGCCGCGAATACCATACCGGTCAGATAGTGATAACCGCGCAGCTCTCCCAAATCAAAATACAGCTCAGCCTCGGGATAGCGTGCGGCAACCACATCGGCCACCGCGGCCAGTTCGTCCACCGCATTCACCGCATCACTGGCGACAGCGGCAAACAAGGCACGGGCCTCGGTAAGAATGTTGCGGCTACCGGCCAAGCGCGGCAGAGCCAATAAGACTTTAGCGATGGTTTTGTCGGTGATGTTTGCAGCAACCCATGCCTGCATTTCTGCCACAGCTTTACGCTGTAACATGGCAAAAAAGACTTCTTTTTGCGGTGCCGGCACATCCACCTTAGCCATCAGCGCGCGGTAAACACCCACATGCCCCAAATCGATATGCAATTTGGGTAAACCCGCAGCGCGCAGTGATTCGAGCAGCAGCGATACAACTTCGCTATCCGCGGCCGTACTGGCATCACCATACAGCTCAAGCCCCGCCTGAATAGGGGTGCGAGTAGCGAGGGGGTTTTTGGGTTTGGTATGCACCACATGCCCTGTGTAACAGAGGCGGCTAGGCCCTTCGCGCTTATAGCTATGAGCATCCATACGCGCGGTTTGCGGCGTAATATCGGCGCGTATGCCAAGGGTGCGGCCGGTCAGTTGATCGGTCACTTTAAAGGTCAGTAAGTCAACATCGCGACCCAGACCTATGAGAAGAGAGTCGGTGTATTCCAGCAGAGGCGGAATCACCATTTCATAGCCCCAGCTGCGGTATAGCTCTAGCAACTTGCGGCGTAATAATTCGATGGGCCGGGCCTCGGTGGGAAGAATTTCTTCAATTCCATCGGGCAACAGCCAGCGGTCGGCATAAGTCATAGCAGACTCTGTTGGTACTCATTTGAAACGGCAGCCAAGAAACACATTGGCCTGACATAAAAAAGCCGGGCCTATGCCCGGCTGGGGGATTCTACCACCTTTGGACGGCAAATGTTGAGCGAAAAATCGCCTATTTTTGCCCGTCTATGTTCTTCAAGAAGCGGAAGAAATCGCTTTCAGGGTCTACCACCATCAGGTCTTCCTTGTTGGCGAATGATTTCTTGTACGCCGTTAAAGAACGAACAAACGCGTAAAAATCACGGTTCTGGTTGTAGGCCTCGGCAAAGGTCGCAGCAGCGGTGGCGTCGCCTTCACCGCGCACTTTTTCAGCATCGCGATAAGCGTTGGCCTCTAGCACAGCCACCTGACGATCAGCATCGGCGCGGATCACTTCCGCCTGCTCGGCACCTTTAGAGCGGTACTCACGCGCTTCTTTTTCACGATCAGCGGACATACGGTCGAACACCGACTCGCTCACATCGTCAGGCAAGTCAATACGCTTAACACGGATATCAAGCACATCAATACCCAGCAACTCATTGGCCGACTGATTTAAGCTAACGGTCAGCTCGTGCATTAACTCATCTCGCTTGCCAGACACCACTTCATGCAAGGTGCGGCTACCGATTTGGTTACGCAGCTCATCAGCCACCCGGCTCGCCAAACGACTGGCGGCTACCGCCTCATCACCACCGGTAGCTTTGTAGTACTCATCGACATTTTCGATGCGCCATTTTGCGTAGGAATCTACGATCAAACGCTTGTTTTCGATGGTGTAAAAACTCTCGGGGCGCGCATCGGTGGTCATAATACGACCGTCGAATTTGCGCAATTTGTCTGCAAATGGAATCTTTACATGCAAGCCCGGTGCTACATCAGGGTTAATCAGGCGACCAAAGCGCAAGACAACGGCACGCTCGTACTCGGACACAATATAAAGACTGTTAGCCGCAACCAGAACCACCAGAGCCAGCACCGCCACCCCAAAAAAGGATTTGTTAGACATTAGCGACCCTCCCGGTAATTACTGGTGTTGTTGGTGCGGCCCAGCTGGCGAGCCACATAATCACTAATCTGACGCAGCTGATCTTGAGTCAGGGTTGCACTGCGGTTTTGGCTCTCAGAGGCTGACATCAACTTATCCAAAGGCAAATACATCATGTTATTGCCGCCCTCTACATCTACCAGCACTTTAGAGGCAGAGCCCATCACCTCTTCCAGCGCTTCAATGTACAAGCGCTCGCGGGTCACCTCAGGGGCCTTTTCGTACTCAGCCAGCAAATTCAAGAAGCGCTCGGTCTCACCTTCCGCACGACTAGTGACTTCAGCTTTATAAGCTTCGGCTTCTTCCAGCATACGCTGAGCGCGACCACGGGCCGCCGGCACTACCGCATTGGCGTAAGCTTGGGCTTCGTTTTTCAGGCGCTCTTCATCCTCTTTCGCTTTGATCACGTCATCAAACGCCGCGCGCACCTCTTCCGGTGGACGACCTTCCTGAATATTCACATCGCGAACCAAAATGCCGGTACCGTAGCTGTCCAGATACTGCTGCAGACGCACTTCTACTTCATCGGCAATCTTACCGCGCCCTTCAGACAGCACCTGCTCTAATTCGGTAGAACCTACCACGTGGCGCAAAGCAGAGTCGGCGGCGTGACGCAGGCTGATTTCAGGGTCACGCACATTCAATACATAAGCTTTTACATCGTTAACGTTGTACTGCACGGTAATGGGCAGTTCTACGATGCTCTCGTCTTCGGTCAGCATTAAGCCGCGGCTAGGGTACTGACGCTCCTCGGTGACGTTTTCCACAAACACTTCGGTAATCAGCGGCGCATTCCAGCGCAGCCCCGGCTGCTTGATCTCTTTAAAGGCACCCAGCTGTAACACCACGGCGCGCTCTTTTTCGTCCACCTGGTAAACACCACTGAACGCATACAACAGCGCAGCAATAACGCCAGCGCCAATCAGTAACGAGCCAAAACCCTTGCCACTGTTGCCACTGCCATCGCCGCCGCCAGATTTACCGCCAAAAATGCCGCCGAGTTTCTCCTGCAGTTTTTTCAGGGCTTCGTCTAAATCTGGTGGGCCATCGTTATTGCGATTGCCCCAGGGGTCCTTACCCCCGCCTCCCGGTTCATTCCAGGCCATAGGTTAACTCCGTTGTATTTATACGTAGAGCGAGCGCCGGGCGGCGCTCGCCTGTTAATTTGCTGGCGCAATTCTAGCACTGGCTGCGAGTGCTTTACACCAAACTCAGACCTAAAAGTTGCCCGCTGCGTGATGATCCACTGGCGCCTCACCTTCCCACTTGAGCTGATCAAAGCGTAGCCCCAAACCACTGAGAATACGCATCAAATCACTGTGTGGAATACGCACAGTGGCCGTGCTACAGCCGTCTTCGCGGTAAGTCTCTTCATTGATGGCGTGCTGTTCAAACAGACGGGCACGCAATCGACCATCGGTCGGGGACAGTATCAGATCGCCTTCTACCATCTCCTCACCCACCAGCTCCGTCACCGCTTGGTAAAGTAATTCAACACCGGCACCCGTCTGAGCCGACAACCATACCGCTACAGGCGTGCCATCGTCGTCGCGGTCAATCCTTGGCTCCATATTCAGCAAATCGATCTTATTGAATACGCGCAACTGAGGCAGCTCACCCGCGCCAATTTCATCCAGAACTTCGTCCACCTGCTCGATGTAGTGCAGGCGCTCGTCGGCTGCGGCGTCTATCACGTGTAAGAGCAGGTTGGCGTTCGCCGCCTCTTCCAGGGTGGCACGGAACGCTTCGACCAACTTGTGCGGTAGATGGCTGATAAAACCTACAGTGTCAGCCAGAATAACGGCACCGATATCGTCCAGCTCCACCCGACGCATAGTGGGGTCAAGAGTGGCGAACAGCTGATCTTCAGCATACACATCTTCACCGGTAATCTGATTGAACAGGGTGGATTTGCCGGCATTGGTGTAGCCCACCAGCGACACTGTAGGTATGGATGCGCGCTGCCGCGACCGCCTGCCCTGCTCACGCTGGGTGCGCACTTTAGACAGGCGTTTTTCAATATTGGAAATACGCCCGCGCAGCAACCGGCGGTCGGTTTCAAGCTGAGTTTCACCCGGCCCACGTAAACCGATACCACCTTTTTGCCGCTCCAAGTGGGTCCATCCGCGCACCAGTCGGGTAGACATGTGGCGTAGCTGCGCCAACTCTACCTGCAACTTACCTTCAAAGGTCCGCGCGCGCTGGGCGAAAATATCCAGAATCAGACCGGTGCGATCAAGTACCCGGCATTCGAGCGCCTTTTCCAGATTGCGCTCCTGGGAGGGGCTAAGGTTGTGATTAAAAATAACAAGTTCTGCCCGGTGCTCTTCCACCAAGGCCTGCAATTCCTGCAGCTTACCCGTGCCGACAAAGTATTTAGCGTGAGGCGCATCGCGATGACCACCTACAAACGCCACCGGGTCGCCACCGGCAGACAAAACGAGTTCTTCAAATTCTCGGGGATCTTCGGGCTCTTGCCCACTGGAAAGGTCCAGATGAACCAGCACGGCCAGCTCACCTGAATCGGGTCGATCAAAAAACAATGACTTACCTCGTGGAATTACTCGCCCTGAGCATCACCACCGTCTTCGCCCTCAGCAGCAGGGTTCAGCAGTGGCACGCGAACAGCGCGCGAAGGAACCACAGTAGAAATGGCGTGTTTATAAACCATTTGACTAACAGTGTTTTTCAGCAGCACCACAAACTGGTCGAAAGACTCGACCTGGCCCTGCAGCTTAATACCATTTACCAAGTAAATGGATACCGGAACACGCTCTTTACGCAGCACATTCAAGTAAGGGTCTTGTAAGCTATGCCCTTTTGACATCTTTTTTCTCCTTTTGATAATAAAAGTACGCCTAAGTCTTTCTAAAACCGGAAGCATTTCGGCCCGAAAGGGGGCGATGACAAGCATGAAAAACTGACTAGGTATTTCACAGTTGTATTATATGGCCCCCTATGGCAGGTAATTCAAGCTATATCGTACAATTTCTTCTGTTTTTAACGCTATACCGGCCTCATTTTCGGTAAAAACCCAATTTAAGTCCTGCCAACCTCTCAACCAGGTAAATTGCCGCTTAGCCAACTGCCGCGTAGCGATGATGCCGCGCTCTACTGCCTCATCCAGATCGATCCGGCCGGCCAGGTAATCCCAGATTTGACGATAACCAACCGCGCGAACGGCAGGAAGATCCTCACTGAGATCCCCGCGCTGGTATAGAGCAGTCACCTCTTCAACCAGGCCCAGTTCGACCATTGAGTGAAATCTCTGTTCTATACGATGGTGCAGAACTTTTCGATCACGAGGCGCAATTGCGAGCTGAGTCACGTTAAAGCGCTCGATAAAGGCCGGGCCCTGCTCGCGCTGTTGGCGGCGACGCAGCTCAGTCATGGTTTCCCCCGAGCTTAAATAGACTTCCAAAGCCCGCGACAACCGCTGCGAGTGATTGGGGTGAATCTCGGCAGCGCACTCGGGATCCACCTTTTGCAGCTGCTGATGCACATAGGGCCAGCCGTGTTCGCGGGCATCGCGCTCAATGCGTTCGCGCACCTCGGCGTTGGCCGCAGGCATGGGTGCCAAACCGTCTAGCAGCGCCTTAAAATAAAGCATAGTGCCGCCCACCAATAGCGGGGTTCGTCCCGCCGCGTGACTGCGGGCAATTTCCCGCTCAGCATCGGTCACAAAATCGGCGGCAGAATAGGGCTCTGCCGGGTCACGAATATCCAGTAGGCGGTGCGGTGCCCGAGCCAGTTCGGCCGCGCTCGGTTTGGCGGTACCTATATCCATACCGCGATAAACCAACGTGGAATCCACACTGATTAAATCCACCGGCAATTGTTCGTGTAATTCCAGAGCGAGATTGGTCTTGCCGGAGGCGGTAGGCCCCATCAGGAAAAAAACCGGCGGCTTTTTATTCGCCTTCGAGCAAGTCATGTCACTGTCCACGCATAAAGAGCTTGTCCAGCTCATCCAACGATTGCAAGGTCCAGGTTGGGCGGCCATGGTTACACTGGCCACTGCGTTCTGTGGCCTCCATATCACGCAGCAAAGCATTCATTTCCGCGATGGTCAATTTGCGATTTGCGCGCACAGAACCGTGGCAAGCCATTGTCGATAGAATTTCATTCACGTGATGGGCTAAGCGTTCACTGCTGCCGTGTTCGATGATGTCCGACAACACATCGCGCACCAGCTGATCCACTTTAGCGCCGTGCAAAATAGAAGGAATTTGACGAATCAATAACGACTCCGGTCCCGCGCGCTGCAATTCAAACCCTAACGTAGCGAAGGTATCCGGATGCTCTTCGGCGCAGGCCGCTTCTTTTTCACTGACGGCCAATGTCACCGGCACCAGCAGCGGCTGCGCCTGAATACTGCCACCGGCAAAAGCGGTTTTCATGCGCTCGTAGGTAATACGCTCGTGCGCCGCATGCATATCGACAATAATCAGGCCCTGTGCATTTTCCGCCAGAATATAAATGCCTTTTAGCTGCGCGATCGCAAACCCTAAAGGCGGGATTTCCCCTTCGGCGGAAGACAAATCAGCCATCACCGGCTGCGGGTTTGCTGCCGCCGGACGATAGCCGGGTGTGGGGGCTTCCGCCACGGCATTATTGGTAGTCTCACCATCGGCAGCCTGCATGGCCGCCGGAAAATAGTTTTGTCGCCAATCGCCTGCGGGGCGTGCTGCCCCCGCCAAAGGCATGGGAGCCTGCTGTGACATTTGCCCCGGCGCGTCGTTGTGCGGCCTGGCCATCTGAGTTTGACGCTCCAAACGCTCACCGGGCGACACCTCTGCCAGGGCGTGATGCAACGAGCTGAAGATAAAATTGTGTACGGTGCGACCATCGCGAAAGCGCACTTCGTGCTTGGTGGGGTGCACATTAACGTCCACTGTCGCCGGGTCAACCTCCAGGTACAAGACAAACGCCGGATGACGCCCGTGGTACAGCACATCTTGATACGCCTGGCGCACCGCGTGACTCACCAGCTTGTCGCGAATAGCGCGACCATTGACGTAAAAATGTTGCAAATCTGCCTGGGAGCGGGAAAAGGTCGGCAGGGCTACCCACCCCCACAAACGCAAACCCGCGCGCTCGATATCCAGATGCACTGCGTTATCCATAAACGCCGGACCACAGACTTGGGATACACGCCGTTCGCGCTCGGCCTGACTGGCGCCACCGCGCCAGCTGTGAATCGCCCGACCATTGTGGCGCAAGCTGAACGAGACATCGTAACGTGACAAAGCCAAGCGCTTAACAACATCTTCAAGATGATTGAACTCGGTTTTTTCGGTGCGTAAGAATTTGCGCCGCGCCGGGGTATTAAAAAACAAATCTCGCACTTCAACCGTTGCACCCTGAGGGTGCGGCGCGGGCGCCAGCTCGGTTTCCATATCTCGGCCGGCTGCGGTTACCTGCCAGCCTGCACCGTTTTCATCGGTGGCGCTCGTCAGTGCTAAACGAGCCACCGAACTGATACTGGCCAGCGCTTCGCCGCGAAACCCCAAGGTCGCAACCGCTTCTAAATCATCCAAATCGGTAATTTTACTGGTGGCATGACGCGATAACGCCAGCGCCAAATCTTCCCGGTCAATACCCGAACCATTGTCGCGCACTCGCATCAATTTCACGCCGCCGTCTTCTACTTCGACATCCAGGCGTGTCGCACCGGCGTCCAGACTGTTTTCCAGCAATTCTTTAATAACCGAGGATGGACGTTCAACCACCTCACCAGCCGCAATCTGGTTGGCAAGACGGGGGCTTAACAGCTTGATTTTTGACATGAAAACTTCTTTAGGAGGTTGGAATTCGCAGCACCTGACCGACCTTAATGACATGATTGTCCAAGCCGTTATGCTGCTGCAAGCGACTGACACTGATGTTAAAGCGCTTGGCAATCTCGCTCAAGGTATCGCCGCTGCCGATGGTGTATTGAGTTTCACCACCGCCGTTTTGTTTTTGCCAGGCGATATAACTACCCGCTGGCGGATACTGGTAAAAATATTGTTTCACTCCGGACACTAACTGGCTGGCAAGCTTTACCCGGTAATTGCGGCTGCCAAGGTTTTTGGCCTCGGTGGGGTTGGAAATAAACCCGGTTTCGACCAAGATGGAGGGCACATCCGGCGACTTTAATACCGCAAAACCAGCCTGCTCAACGTGGCGCTTATGCAAATGCGCCATCTGTCCCATGGACTTAAGCACATAGTCGCCCACTTGCAGGCTTGCCCCCAAGGTGGCGGTCATGGATAAGTCCACCAGCACTCCCGCCAAGACTTCGTCTTTATCTTCCAGGCTTACGCTGCCAACCCCGCCGATTAAGTCCGACTCGTTTTCACGCTGTGCCAAAAAGCGCGCCATTTCACTGGTGGCGCCAGAGCGCGACAACGCAAATACGGAAGCGCCGCGGGCCGAGGGTTTGGTAAAGGCATCGGCGTGAATCGACATAAACAAGTCAGCCTGCATACGCCGCGCAATATTGCGCCGCTCACGCAAGGGTACGTAGTAATCACCTGTGCGAATCAACTTTGCGGTATAACCGGGCTCGGCGTTGAGTTTATCGACAATCGCTTTGGCAATGGACAGCACCACGTCTTTTTCGCGCAAACCATTGGGGCCGAGGGCGCCCGGGTCTTCGCCGCCGTGACCGGCATCTATCGCAACAATAATATCGCGCTTGCTGGTTTCTACATCCGGCACCGTAACCGGCGGCGGCCCTTCATTGCTGGGCACTACATCTTTTAAGTCCACCACCAGACGGTCACCCGCACCGGCTTGGCGCTGCAGAAAAAAACTATCGGGCTTTACCCGGACGGACAAATCCAACACCACGCGTAAATCAGAACCATTGCGAGGGGCGTAACGAATGGACTTAATAGGTGTTTCACTTAGATTTAACTTGGCAATATCCGCTTTAAACTGTGCATTGCTGACATCAATCACAACCCTTTCCGGACCATCGAGGGTAAACAGATCGTGGGTAACCGGTGCGGATAAATCGAACACCAGGCGCGTATGATCCGGCGCACGCCACAGGCGTACACCCTCAACGTCGGTAGCTGCATGGGCCTGACTCACTAACAAAACAGCGCCAAGCAGCATAAGCGCAACACGGGCTTTTAATCTGACTGGGGCCATATTCGGACGGGGACCATTACGTTGAGAGATCGTTAAATCACTGTGTTATTGTCAATACAAAACGCGGGGCGTTTCAATCACTGACGAAAAGCTCGACTACTTAAGACTCAGCTACTGTTGAGTTTGCGCCGTTAGCCGCTCAACCAACGCTGCACCGAGATCAGAGCTGGCCTCTAGCTTAACAACTCGCCCACCATCTTGCACCTTAAGGGTCGCAACCACATCCGGGGTGGGCAGCACACCCTCCCCACGACTGGGCCACTCGATCAGGCTGATGCTGTTGCCGCTGAAATAATCCCGGATACCCATGTACTCCAACTCTTCCGGATCACCTAAGCGATAGAGATCAAAGTGATACACAGTGCGCTCGGACAGCTCATAAACCTCAACTAAGGTATACGTTGGACTTTTAACCGCACCTGAATGCCCAAAGTGCTGTAAAACGCCACGGGTCAAAGTGGTTTTGCCCGCGCCCAGATCCCCCTGCAAATGCACGGTTAGCAGGCCGTCCGTTTTTGCCATGGCAGCACCCACCGCGTTACCTGCGCGTACAGTGGCGACCTCATCCGCTAAAAATGTGGTCCACTCAATCACCCAGCAAAGCCCCCAAGTAATCGAGCAAATCGGTTGCCAGCAGACTGATTTGACCGCGCTCCTCGGCGGCGAGGTCGGCGCTGTGGGCGTGTAAGCTGGCCCCCAGTGCCGCCGCATTCGCCACGCTCATGCCCTGCGCGATCAGAGCACCGAGCACACCACTGAGCACATCGCCCATGCCACCACTGGCCATGCCGGGGTTGCCAGCGCTGATTAACTGCAAGGGCACATCATCGGCTGCGACCAAAGACCCAGCTCCTTTTAACACGACCGCTCCGCCAAACCGCTGCTGAATAGAGTCGGCCGCGGCAAAACGATCTGCCTGCACTGCTGCGGTGTCCGTGTTTAACAGGCGCGCTGCTTCACCCGGATGGGGCGTTAAAATCCAGTTGGCGCGAGTTTTACCCTCGGGCCAGAGCTTACCCGCGGCAATCAAATTCAACGCATCGGCGTCTAGCACCAGCGGCAGATCGGTTGCCAGCGCCTGCTGCAGCATTTGCTCGGACCAGGGCGAATCCCCCAAGCCCGGCCCCACCACCAACACACTCGGGCGCGCTAACCAAGGCTCAAGTTCCTGCCCCGATATCACGCCGCAAGTCATCACCTCAGGGCGGCGCGCCAACGCCGCTGGGACATGTTCCGGCCGGGTAGCTAAACTGACCAACCCTGCGCCACTGCGAGCGGCGGCCTCAGCGGCCATTAGCGCAGCGCCACCGCGACCGGTATCGCCACCAATTACCATCACGTGACCAAAGCTGCCTTTGTGCGCATCCGCTTCGCGTTCCGGCAAAAGCGCTCGCAGATCGCTGTACTCTGGTGCCAAAAGCGATGCTTCCACCTCTTTATAAATAGCCTCGGGAGCACCCAGGTCATCAAACACCAGCTCGCCAGTTAACGCCGGACCACGGCCGGTGAGCAAACCGCGCTTCAAGCCGATAAAGCTGATGGTCAGCTGCGCTTTTATTGCCACACCGCACTCAGAGCCGGTATCGGCACTGACGCCAGAGGGAATATCCAGCGCCACAACGGGCAAGCCCCTGGCGTTAATTTGCTCAATGGCCTGCCTATACTCGGGGCGCACATCTCCGCGGATGCCCGTTCCCAGCAGGGCATCAACAACAACGCCGGTACTGGGCGCCGGGCCCGGCGGCATCATAATCACACCTTCTTGGCGAGCGTATTCGTAAGCGGCGCGCGCAGCATCGCTGAGCTTTTCAACATCGCCAACCAACACCACATTCACCGGAATTCGCTTAGCCGCCGCCAGGGCCGCCACCACAAAGCCGTCGCCGGCGTTGTTGCCGCTGCCACAGTAAATGGTCAACTCTTCAGGCTCGGGCCAACGGGCCAGTATCGCTTCAAAAGCGGCGCGCCCGGCGCGTTTCATCAGCTGCGTGGCTGGAACCCCAGTGGCGATAAACGCGTTATCGAGGGCGCGAACCTGTGCGGCGGTGTACAAGCGAGTGGCGGTCATAAAAGCTTCCGGTGTCTCTCTGGGTTAGAATGGGCCGTATTATAAGGACTTTATTCCACCACACCCAACCGGAGTTACGCTTGAGCAACTTTGATTTTCACCAACTGGCTCGCGACATTAAGCACTGGGGTCGCGAGCTGGGCTTCCAGCAGGTGGGAATTACCGATACCGAGTTATCCGCGCAAGAGGCAAAACTGCACGACTGGCTGGCCAAAGGCTACCAAGGAGACATGCAATGGCTGGACGAACACGGCAACAAACGATCGCGCCCCGCCGAGCTGTTACCGGGCACGTTGCGGGTTATCTCTGTGCGCATGGATTATTTACCGGGTGATACCGAGCAAATCAAAATTCTTAAAAATCCGGAAAAAGCTTATATCTCGCGCTACGCCCTCGGGCGTGACTACCACAAACTGATCCGCAAGCGCCTGGCGCAACTGGCAAAAAAAATTGAGGCCGCCCTACCGGATGAACTGAAGCCCAGCGAGCAACAGCAAATGCGCCCATTCGTTGACAGTGCGCCGGTGATGGAGCGCCCGCTGGCCGATAAAGCGGGTTTGGGCTGGACCGGCAAACACACACTGATTCTCAACGATACCGCGGGCAGCTGGTTTTTTCTGGGTGAGCTGTTCACCTATCTGCCCCTGCCTGTAGATACAAGCGATCAGCCCAACCGCTGTGGCGAGTGCACGGCCTGCTTAAAAGTCTGCCCCACAGACGCCTTCCCCGAACCCTACACTCTGGACGCGCGGCGCTGCATTTCTTACCTGACCATAGAGTTAAAAGGTGCCATCCCCGAGGAGTTTCGCGAGCCCATGGGCAACCGGGTGTTTGGCTGCGACGACTGCCAGGCCATCTGCCCTTGGAATAAGTTCGCTAAACCCACCTGCGAGACCGACTTTTTACCCCGCCACGGGCTGGAGAGCTCCGAACTGCTCACCCTCTTCAAGTGGAGCGAGGCAGAGTTTTTAAAAAACACCGAAGGCTCGGCTATTCGTCGCATTGGTTACGAGCGCTGGTTGCGTAACTTAGCCGTTGGCCTTGGCAACGCCCCCACCCGCCCGGACATAATCGACGCCTTACAACAACGCCTGGGCCACCATGGTGAATTGGTGGACGAACATATTCTTTGGGCATTGGAAAAACAATCCCAGCCGGGGCGCCGGCGTAAACGTAAAATCAAAAACTCGGCCTAAGGTTTCCCAGCACCGACCAAAGCCATACCGTCACCGTCAGAAGCTAACGCTCACAAGCAGCACTATCGGTCCAATTGAGAATAAAAATCACCCTATCACGCGCAAAACAGCCCAGTTTCGGGTACAATGCCCGCCCGCTGAAGCCGGACACCGCCAATGCCCAGAAAGAATGACGCGGTGATTATCGGTTACACGAGCTCCAAAAACAGCTTCCTCTCAAATCACTGACAAAAAGTACGGTTTGCTATGAAAACACTGTCTGATATCGGTTTGGTCGGTCTCGCCGTTATGGGTGAGAACCTTATCCTCAACATGGAAAGCAAAGGCTTCACAGTAACGGCGTATAACCGTTCTGTGGACAAGGTCACCAACTTTATTGAGGGCCGCGCGAAGGGTAAAAACATTCGCGGCGCCGAATCGATTGAAGAGCTGGTGAACTCACTGGAAAAACCTCGCAAAATTATGCTGATGGTTAAAGCCGGTGCGCCTGTCGATGCTTTTATCGAGCAACTGATCCCGCATCTGGACCAAGGCGACATTATCATTGACGGTGGCAACACCCACTTCCCCGACACCAACCGCCGCGTAGAGTACCTGCGCGAAAAAGGCATTCACTTTATCGGTGCCGGCGTATCCGGTGGTGAAGAAGGCGCATTAACTGGCCCATCTATCATGCCCGGCGGCGCTCCCGAAGCCTGGGAAGCGGTTAAACCGATTTTCCAAGGCATCGCTGCCAAAGTTGAAGGCGGTACCCCTTGCTGCGACTGGGTGGGTGAAAACGGCGCTGGCCACTTCGTGAAAATGGTGCACAACGGTATCGAATACGGCGACATGCAGCTGTTGTGTGAAGCCTACCAGATCATGAAAGAACTGCTGGGCATGAGCGCCGACGAAATTCACGAAGTCTTCGCCGCCTGGAACAAAACCGAACTGGATTCCTACCTGGTAGAAATCAGCCGCGACATCATGGCGTTTAAAGACGAAGACGGCGAGCCACTGGTTGAGAAAATTCTCGACACTGCCGGACAAAAAGGCACCGGCAAATGGACCGGCGTTGTCGCCCTGGACTTTGGTGTCCCCCTCACGCTGATCGCCGAATCGGTATTCGCACGCTGCATTTCTGCACTGAAAGACGAGCGCGTTGAAGCGTCTAAAGTACTGAGCGGCCCGGCGAAAAACTTCACCGGCGATAAAGAAGCCTTTATTGAAGACCTGCGCCAAGCCGTACTGGCCGCCAAAATCGTTTCTTACGCTCAGGGCTACACCCTGATGCGCGAAGCGGCAAAAGAATTTGGCTGGAACCTGAACTACGGCGGCATCGCCTTGATGTGGCGTGGTGGCTGTATTATCCGCTCGGCCTTCTTGGGCGACATTAAAGCAGCCTTCGACAAAAACCCAGAGCTGAACAACTTGCTGCTGGACGACTACTTCAAAGGCGTTGTTACCAGCGCGCAACAAGGCTGGCGTAACGTGGCGGCCACCGCCATCACCAACGGTGTGCCAGTGCCCTGCCTGACCGCTGCACTTAACTACTTTGATGGCTACCGCACCGAGCGTTTGCCCGCCAACCTGCTGCAGGCGCAGCGCGATTATTTTGGCGCGCACACCTACGAGCGCTTAGACAAACCACGCGGTGAGTTTTTCCACACCAACTGGACCGGCCGTGGCGGTAATACAGCGTCTACCACTTACGATGTGTAAGTGATGGCTAACGCTGAGCCTCGCTGATAAAAAAACGGGGAGCAGTTTGCTCCCCGTTTTTCGTTCTGAAATTGCCTACCGACGCATCAAAAAGCGACCAATAGTAGACTGCCCCCAACCACCTTCCGGTTCCCTCACAGAAAAAAGCGTTGCTTATCCATGTAAGCCGTGGATAATGCCGGCAACCCCAAAGGCTTCGCTTCCAAAAACCTTTCCTGAGTTACTTTTCACTTTTAATGCACACTACTCGTCACAGGACTCTTCATGAGTAAAAACAAAAAATTCAACGTTCAGGTAACAGATAACGGCGGCAATTGGCGCGCCGAAATAACCCGTCGCGCCAGCGCACGTAAAACCGTTACCAGCAAGGTTCAGGACGGCTTTGCCAGCGAAGCCGAAGCCACGCAATGGGCCGAAGCCGAGCTTAAAATCATTCTGGACAATGTGCGCGCCCGCCAGAGCGCCAAACAGTAACGAACGCGAACGCCTATTAATCCACCAGCGGCAAACAGCGATTAATAAACTGACTGATATCGGCGATTTGCTCGCGACATACTTCGTGGGCCATGGGGTAACGGTGCGATTCAAAACGATAGCCCTGCTCGCGCAGAACAGATTCCGCCCGATCAGCCAACTGTGGTAACACCACACCATCTTGCGTACCGTGCTGAATAGAAATGGGCGTTGTTTTATTGGCTTCAGTGAAAGCGCAGTTATTACCGGTTGCGAAATAGGTGGATAACGCCATCAAACCCGCCAGGGGTTTATGGCTGTTAAGAACCACGTCGTAGGCCACAGCGCCACCCTGAGAAAAGCCCGCGATTAAAATACGCTCGCTGTCGATTCCGGCGGCGACTTGCTCATCAATTATTTTTCCGATGGCCTCACTTGCCTGCATCAGGTGTTCAGCATTGAATTTCCGATCCACATCCATACTCAGAAGATCGTACCACGCGGGCATTTCATAACCATTGTTAACGGTTACTGGCATAGTGGGAGCCTGTGGAAAAATAAATCGAATACGCGCCCCGGGGTTAAGCGTCAGCTCCGGCAATAAATTGGCAAAGTCATTACAACTGGCGCCCAAGCCGTGCAACCAGATAACACAGGCATTGCTTGGAGCGGCCATTGAACTATCAACTTTTAAATAACCGAGCTGTGCAAAAGGATTTTTTAGCATACTCTCAAACTCAATATAATCGTACGGACCAATAACGCTAAAAATGATCTCGACTTTAACTTTTCATTAAACATTCATCTAAAATAATCATCATGTCCGACAACTCTAATGGACTGCCGCAGCGGCACAACTCTACATCCACTTCGCGAAAGGAGATTCCATATTCTGCGCATAAGCCATCGTTTACCGCCCTATATTGATCGATGATCTTTTCCCGTTGCGAGGAGGAAAAGGCGCCCCCATCAAAATTCGGAAACGCCCTTAAAGCCAAGTTAAACAATTGTTCTCGCTTACCATCAGGAAACTTCATTACTTTTGAGAGACGAATAAGCTCTAACGCTTTTGCACTCACAGACTGATTAACATTCGGGTGCACCGGCGAAACCAACTGCTCCAACCCCAACTCATGGGAAAAGTGACCAACAACACCTTCTTTTGCCAGACAAGCATCATCATAGCTAAACACATGGACCTTATCTTTGCCAAAAACCTCCGCCCATAACTTTAACCATGACGTATAGTTAAGAAAAACATTATTCGCCAGATGTGCATCGATAAAGCTTTGCGAATCTAAGCATTGGGGAGAGGCCCAATCTTTTGTTTGCTGGTTGTAAACCGATTGCAGATATTCATCCTGTCGCCGCAGATATACATAAACCTCAACACTGTAACCTTTCAGCTCACGCCCTAAGGAATAAATTTGATCTCTGCCTTGAATAGAGGAGAACTCTTCACTGGAAAGAATAACATCCTCTTCAGAAACACGATGCAACTCATCTCGTAGCTTCTCCCATACATTATTGTCAACTGGATGACCTATTGTATTTAGACCTGATTTTTGAAAAGCCAGGTAATGATGACCGTAAAGAAATACGCCAGAGTCCGGGTAATAAAACCCCTGCGGTCGAAGATTCTCTTTGTTATCCAACAGGCTTTGCTGGAGAATGGTTGTACCCGTTTTATGGGTGCCTATGTGAATGTGTATTCGCTTTGACAATATCTTTCTCTTTAATAAAACCGCACATGTTGTTCAAATAGTAGCACTGAGCATCTAATACATAACCTGCTCAATAACACCACTTATGCATTGCCTTTTCTTATTTCTACCAATTTTTAATCCATACGAATAAAACAACTCCGATAATGCACCAACTCAGCAATCGAGTCTTTAATATCGGCCAGCGCCAGGTGGGCACCGGATTTTTTAAACCCTTCCAGGGCTTCGGGCTTCCAGCGACGGGCGAGCTCTTTCAAGGTGCTTACATCCAGATTGCGGTAGTGAAAATAGCGCTCAAGCGCAGGCATACCACGAGCAAGAAAGCGGCGGTCTTGGCAGATGGAATTACCGCAAATAGGAGATTTACCTGCCGGCACCCATTGCTTTAAAAAAGCGATGGTGTCGGCCTCGGCTTGGGCGAGGGTAACAGTTGAGTCTTTTACGCGCTGAGTTAAACCCGATTTGCCGTGCTGGTTAGTGTTCCACTCGTCCATGGCGTCGAGAACGGCGTCGGGCTGATTGATGGCCATCACCGGGCCTTCAGCGAGAATATTCAGGTGCGCATCGGTGACGATGGTGGCGATTTCAATGATTACATCATTATCCGGGTCCAGCCCGGTCATTTCCAGATCAATCCAGATCAAATTATCGTCGTTCAGAGTAGGGCTCATGGGATACTTTTCCTTTACAATACGTATTAGGAATCTATCTTACCATCGCAAACCGGGGCCTGCCCTTGAGCAAACGCAAGCTAACGCGCCGCCAGGCGTGGCGCATAGAAAAAATTCAGAAAGAGCGCGAAGAGCGCGCCGCCAAGCGCGACCAGAAAGCCGACGACAAGCTGGGCGAGAGCAATCTGGGGCCAGAGCAATCTGGCCTGATTGTGACCCACTATGGCACTCAGGTCATGGTGGAAGATACAGCAACAGGTGTGGCCAAACGCTGCCACTTTCGCAGCAACCTTGGCGGCCTGGTGACCGGTGACAAAGTTGCCTGGCGCGATGGCAACCCCTATGGCGTGGTGGTAGCCAGAAGCGAGCGAGACACGGCACTGATGCGCCCCGACCCCTACGGTGCCATGAAAACCGTGGCGGCCAATATTGACCGTATTGTCATAGTGATAGCCCCCTACCCCGAGCCCCACTTTAACTTGATTGACCGCTATTTGGTTGCCGCCGAGGCCATTGGCATTGAGCCCGCACTGGTGGTTAATAAAGTCGACTTAATTGACGACCAACAACGGGCCAAGGTAGAGGCCATTTACGCCCTCTATGAAGGGCTTGGTTATCAGGTGATTCGCGCCTCGGCCAAAGAGGATGCGGGGCTTGCGCCTCTGCGTGAATACCTGGCGCACTTTATCAGTGTGTTTGTGGGTCAATCCGGCGTGGGTAAATCGTCCCTGGTAAACGCGCTGCTGCCTGATGTTAACTCTCGGGTGGGCGAGCTGAGCGAAAAGCAAACGGGCACCCACACCACCACCAGCGCGCAGCTTTACCATATACCCAGCGGTGGTGACTTGATCGATTCCCCCGGAATTCGCGAGTTCGGCCTCTGGCATATCGAGGCCGAAGATGTGCTGGCCGGCTTTAAAGAATTTCGCCCGTTTATTGGCGCCTGTAAATTCCGCGATTGCTCACATACCGTTGAGCCCGGCTGTGCTATTTTACAAGCCTTGGAAGACGGCAATATCAGCCCCGGAAGGCTTGCCAGCTACCGCCATATTCTGGCAGATTTGCACCCCGGCCGAGCCTGATACCGCTGCTAAGCGTCTTGGATGTTAAACCTTAAGGATTGCTGTATGTCCCAATTGCCCCTGATCATTGAACCCGCCGAACTGTTACCGCTGCTGCAAAGCCCCAAGGCCCCGCTGATTGTGGACCTTTCCAGTGAAGAGAATTATCGCCGTGGGCACATCCCAGGGGCGGCTCACGTGCCGCCGCAAATGCTGCTGTGCAATCGCCCCCCAGCACCCGGCCGTATCGCGCCAGTTGAACAACTGAATCGCTTGTTTACTTACCTGGGACTAACACCGGATACCCATGTGGTGGTGTACGACGATGAAGGTGGCGGCTGGGCGGGTCGATTTATCTGGACACTGGATACCATCGGCCACAAGCACTACAGCTACCTGAACGGCGGGCTGCACGCCTGGCTGGGGGAGGACCTACCGGTTACGCAAGAAATTGAAGACCCCAACACCCACGAGGTGGAAGTGGAAATTGACCCCGAACATCTGGTGGAAATTCCAGATATTTTGCAAGGGCTGGAAAATCAGCGTTTGCAAATCTGGGACGCGCGCGGCCCTCAGGAGTATCGCGGCGAGAAAATTCTCGCGCAAAAGGCTGGCCACATTCCGGGCGCTATTAACGTTGAATGGACAGAGCTTATGGACCGCGACCGCGGCTTGCGCATTCGCAAAGACGCGCGCGAGTATTTAGCCGCAAAAGGCCTAACCGGCGATAAACCCATAGTCACCCACTGTCAAAGCCACCACCGCTCAGGCTTTACGTACCTTGTGGGTAAATCACTGGGGTTCGACATCAAAGGCTATCACGGCTCCTGGTCGGAATGGGGTAACCACCCCGATACCCCGGTGGAGGTGTAACCCTTGCTCGACTGGCTGGACATTACCTTAGTTAAAGTCGGTGAATACACCCTGACCACAGGCGCATTGTGCGCATCGGTATTGGTCATTGCCGCCACCTTTGTCCTTGCCGGTTTAATCAGCCGCGCCATTAACCGCTTGGCACTCTACCGCCACCCAACGGTCAGCCACCAAATTTATACCATTAATAAAATCGTTTACTACTTCTTGATCGTGCTCGGTTTTATTGGCGCGTTATCGGTACTGGGCTTTCAGCTCGATAAACTGGTGATCGTTGGCGGTGCGCTGGGTATTGGTATTGGCCTTGGCTTGCAGTCCATTGTTAATAACTTTGTTTCCGGCATTATTATTTTGCTGGAAAAGTCTATCAAGGTCGGCGATTTTCTGGAGCTGGACTCGGGCTTAATGGGCGAAGTCAAAGCCATTCGCCTGCGCTCCACCCTGATTCGCACCAATGATAATATTGACATTTTGATACCCAGCTCTGAGTTTATCAGCGGCCGGGTTATTAACTGGACGCTCGAAGAAAATGTACGCCGCTTTCGCATTCCTTTTGGCGTGGCCTACGGTTCGGATAAACAAAAAGTCAAAGACGCCGTGCTCAACGCGGTAAACAACGTCAGCTACACCCTTAACGATGAAAAACACAAACCGCTCGTGTGGATGACAGGCTTTGGCGACAGCAGCTTAAACTTTTCACTCGGCGTGTGGGTTGCGCCCGATGCCGTCAAACGCCCCAGCCAGGTGACGTCCGACTATTTATGGGCGATTGACGATGCGCTGCGCGAAGCGGGGGTAGAAATTCCCTTTCCGCAAAGAGATTTGCATTTACGCTCTAGCAGTATCGATTTGGGCACAAGAGCAGCAGAAAATTGATGTAACGGGGGCGGGTTCATTCCCATTCCCCGTTAACCGTTCAGAATCTTTTTCAAATTCCCGCCATCGCCTCGGCAACAATTTTCAACGAACGCAGCCGGTCGCTTTGTTCGTAAAAGCTGCTGGCGAAAATAAACTCGTCCGCGCCAGTTTCTGCTTTAAGTGCCGTTAAGTGATCCTTAATAGTCTCGGGGCCTCCGACAGCAGCAATACCGTGAAAGTCATTAATGTGCATCTGCTCCTGCGGGGTCCAAAGGCTGCTCATATCCTCAACGGGAGGGCGCAGACGCAGGTGCTCACCACGGAGCAATGCGAGTATGCTTTGCTGCCCCGTCGTATGCAGATAACGCGCCTCGGCATCGGTTTTGGCAGCGCAAACCGGCACACCGATGGCCGCGTAAGGTTTATCTAAAACCTGCGAGGGCTGAAAACCTGTGCGGTACAGATGCAAGGCCTCCATCATTAAACGCGGCGCAAAGTGTGAGGCAAAAGCAAAGGGTAAACCACGTTTGGCCGCCAACTGTGCGCTGTAAAGGCTAGAGCCCAGCAACCAAATGGGAATATCAGAATTCATACCGGGGGCGGCAAACACTTTCTGCCCCGGTTGTTTATCACCTAAAAAGTATTGCAGCTCGGCCAGCTGTTCAGGAAAGTCATCTACGCCACTGTTAAAGTCGCGGCGCAGTGCACGCATAGTGGCGCCATCACTGCCGGGCGCACGCCCCACCCCCAAATCAATCCGCCCGGGGTAAAGCGCTTCGAGCGTGCCAAAGTGCTCAGCAATAATAATCGGGGCGTGATTAGGCAGCATAATACCGCCAGCCCCCACCCTTATAGTTTGTGTTGCACCGGCAATATGGCCAATCAACACACTGGTGGCCGAACTACCGATGCCGTCCATACTGTGGTGCTCGGCAAGCCAGAAACGCTTATACCCCAGCTGCTCGGCAGTTTGCGCCGCCTGTACAACTCGTTCGTAAGCGTCTTGGTAGCTGGCATCCACTTTGGCATGAGCTAAATCGAGTATGGAATACGCGGTAGACATAATAAGACCCTCCAAAACCGGAACACCGCCATGCTAACGCGTGTTCTCGGTCTTGGAGTGACAAGAATGGTTAATAAACCGTGCGGTTACTCAGCATCGAGCCGACCAAAAGCGCTATTAAGCGTATTGAGCAGCTCATTTTCATAGTCCGAGGTGTATTGCCAAAACATAACGCCGCCGAGCTTTTGCTGGCGAATATATTTCACTTTTGCCGCGATTGACTGCGGGTCATCGTAACTCACAAAAACACGTTCTTTTTCATTCCACAACCAGGGCGCCTGAGCCGCTTCATCCCAGTGACGTTGGTAGCCTGCCTGTTCAATCACATTAGGCCGAAGATTACCGTATCGGGCGCTGCCAAAGCTTGCTTCGCCGGCATCCGCTGGTTGTTGTAAACCGAAACTTTGCGGCGTGACATTCACCCAGGTGCGACCATAGAATGCCACGCCCACCACTAATTTGTTCGCAGGAACCCCGGCCGCCATGTGATTTTTAACCGCTGCATCGGCCGATTGGCCAGAGGAATCCTCTGGGTATGAGTAAAGCGCGGTATGATGGCCGGTGACACCGCCCTTGCGCGGAAAATTGTAGTCGTAAGCCATGATGTTGATGTAATCCAGATACTTCTGCCAATTGCCGATATCACTTTTCGCCAAATAGTCCGGAAAACCGCCGCTGACTATGGTAATCAGTAAGAGGCGCTTCAGTTCTTTTTCCAAGGTATCAAACGCCGTACGTAGCCCCCGTAATACCAGCGTGAAGTTGCGGCCATCTTCTGGTCTATGAGTATTGCCCGCGCCGGCCAGACCCGGATATTCCCAGTCAATATCAATACCGTCTAATTGATGGCGGCGTACAAACTCTACCGCGCTTTCAATAAAGATCTGGCGCGACTGCTGCGTTAGAGCCATATCCGAAAAACCGCCGGACCAGGTCCACCCGCCCACCGAAGAGAGTATTTTTAAATTGGGGTTACGCTGCTTTAACGTTTGCAATACCCGGTAGTTCTGATCGTCAAAATCAAAACCGTTCACAATCCTGCCATCGTTAATGTTTGAAAAAGCGTAGTTAATGTGAGTGAGTTTTTCGGCGGCAATAGTGTCGGGGTCGAGCGGTTCTTCCGGGCTGAACACATAACCAATAATGACAGGCTCAGGCGCATGGTGATGCCCCTCGTGTGCACTAGCAACAAAAGAGGCAAGCGCAAACAGTACGCCACTCAAACAGGCAAATATTATTTTCATTGGATGTCTCCACTGTTATGTTTCCCCGGCAAAGTCGGGGCGTGAGATCATCTATTGGCTCAATCGTTTTTTATCGGTAAGACTCTGTCACCCTTCCATACCATACGGTACAAATCGTGGCGTCGGTCTTTTAAGTTCTGCACAGTCCCACTGTTGCGCGCCATGATCAAAGATTCGGGGCGTAAGTCGGCAAAGGCAACCGTTTCCACATTTGGATCGGTATCGGCGGCAATACCGTCGCGGGCAAACGCAAAATCGCAGGGTGTGAGAATACAGCTTTGCGCGTACTGAATATCCATATTGGCAACGTTAGGCAAGTTGCCCACGTTGCCCGACATAATAACGTAAAACTGGTTTTCCACCGCACGCGCCTGGCACGAGTAACGCACCCGTAAATAACTTTGGCGCTCATCCGTACAGAAGGGGACAAACAAAAAGTGGATGCCCTGATCGGCCAGATGCCGGGCCAGCTCAGGAAACTCTGAATCGTAACAAATCAATACCCCAATAGGGCCACAGTCGGTATCGATAGCTTGCAAACTGCTGCCGCCTTCAATGTCCCACCAGTAAACCTCGTTGGGGGTAGGGTGAATTTTGGGCTGTTCAAACATACGGCCATCGCGCAGAAAAATATAAGCGATGTTTTCAATACGCCCATTCGCCATTCGCGTAGGGTGAGACCCGGCGATAATATTGACGTTATATTGCAACGCCATATTGCGGAACGCCTCTTTTAAACGCGGCGTGTATTTGGTGAGCGCCTCGATGGACTCATAGGGCGTCAGCTCCTGATCCTCAATAGAGAGCAACTGCAACGTCACCAGCTCGGGAAAGACCACAAAGTCACTTTTGTAATCCGCCACCACATCCACAAAATATTCAATGTACTTTAAAAACTCGCTAAACGAGTTGATTTTGCGCTGCATGTACTGCACGGTCGCTACACGCACCACTTCAGGCGTGCGCACACCATAGGTTTTGCGCGGCTTGTCGTCTTTTTTAATAACCTTGGGATTTTCCCACTTCATGTGGGCGGCATAGCCTAAAGACTGTTTGTCTTCATCCAGATAGTCTTTAAGAATGCCGATGATTTCAAAACCGTTGCGCAACTGAAAAGACAACACGGGATCTTTGGCTTTTTTGTGAATCACCTGATCCACGTAATTTTCAACGGTTTTAAATTTTTTGATTCGGCGCGCCAGATTGGGCATTCTGCCGGCAAACACCACACCTTTTAAGCTTAAGGATTCACACAGCTTTTTGCGCTCGTTGTACAGCCGCTGCCCGATTCGGTAACCGCGATAGGCATCGTCGATACACACTTCCATACCGTACAGCCACTCGCCGTTAATATCGTGACGCGAGGCATAGCCGTTACCGGTAATCTCCACCCAGTTATGAGGCTTCAGGGCCACCTTCCCCGAGATACGAAAAGTCGCACAATAACCCACCAGCACATCGCCCACCATGACCACAAACTGGCCCTGCGGGAAGGTATTGATCTGACCAACAATAGCCGAACGTACATAGGCTTCCATACCCACTGGGGTATAGACACGATCCGACAAATCCACAATGGCATCCACATCGCCCAAAGTGGCATTGCGCACAGTCAGGTGAGATTTAGGGTCGGCGAGCTTGTTATCAGAGGAAGTAACCATACGCGGCCTCGTTGATAGGAAATGCTTTCACTTTATAGCAAAACCCCTGTGGTATGCTACGGCGCTTGGAGGATCCTCGAAATGAAAAAACGCACCATTGCCCTGCTATTATTAATTCTGACTGGCTGTACCGTTATCGGGGCATCCTCACTAGACACCGCCTTCGGCAAACCCAGCCCCCGAGAGCTAAACGCCGGGGACGATGCAAGTCACTATCAAGAAACCGTAAAACCGATTATCGAAACACGCTGCACAGTGTGTCACGGCTGTTACGATGCACCTTGCCAGTTAAAAATGGATGCCGATATGGGCATCTTACGCGGTGCCAGTAAAGACAAGGTATACAATGGTGCCCGCCTACTCGGCGGCGAACTTACTCGCTTGTTTATCGATGCCCAGTCAACCAGCGAATGGCGAGAAAAAGACTTCTACCCTGTGCTAAACGAGCGGGAGAACACTCCCCAAGCAAATCTTGAAGCCAGCGTATTAGGACGCATACTGAAACTAAAGCAAGCCCACCCTCTGCCCAGCCAAGCGGTGCTACCCGATTCCTTCGACTTTTCAACCGACCGCGACCAATACTGCCCTACTATCGAAGAATTTGATGATTTTGCCCAAGAAAAGCCCTTGTGGGGTATGCCCTACGGCCTACCGGGCCTGGCAAACGAGGAATACAACACGCTACTGAGCTGGCTGCGACAAGGCGGTGATTTTGGCGCACAGCCTGCGGTGCCAACTAAGCTGCTGACAGAAATAGACCGCTGGGAAACGTTTTTTAATGGCCCATCACTTAAAGCGCAGCTGATCAATCGCTATCTCTACGAGCACCTATTTCTCGCCAGCTTGCACTTTGAATCAGCCAGCGACACCACCTTTAAACTCGTGCGTTCGAGTACACCACCGGGCGAACCCATTAAGCGTATCACCACTCGCCGTCCATTTGACGATCCCAAAACCGAACGGGTGTATTATCGCTTATGGCACGACCCCAGCACTCGCCTGGCAAAAACCTATATGCCCTATACCCTAAACCAAGCGCGTATGGATAACTGGCAAGCGTGGTTTTATCAGCAAGATTACGAGGTAAACGCCCTCCCCGGCTACAAACCTGAAATCGCCGCCAACCCTTTCGCCAGCTTCGCGCAGTTGCCAATAGACGCTCGCTACCGTTTTTTACTGGATGAAGCCGAGTTCACCATCATGAACTTTATTAAAGGCCCAGTATGTCGAGGACAGGTGGCGTTAAACGTAATTGAAGATCACTTTTGGGTATTTTTTGTCAGCCCCGATACGATAGACCCGGTCGCCGACAACGCCTTTTTTCAAAACAACGCGAACCACCTTCGCTTACCCGCCGAAGCGGGTAACACTTTCCGGCCGCTGTCACACTGGCTTGAGTATGCCCACCTACAGGAAAGCTTCCTGCGAGCAAAAGCCACCTATGTTCAAAAACGCATACAAAACTACGAGACCATTAACCTTGACTTAATTTGGGATGGTGAACAGCAAAACGATAACTCATCGCTCACCATATTCAGGCATAACGACAGTGCCTCAGTGGTACGTGGCATGATTGGCCCCGAACCCAAAACCAGCTGGCTGATTGACTACCCACTGCTGGAGCGCATTCACTATTTGCTGGTGGCAGGTTTTGACGTATACGGCAATGCGTCGCACCAGCTGCTCAGCCGTTTATACATGGATTTTCTGCGCATTGAAGGCGAAATGAACTTCGTCGCCCTGCTACCCAAAGAAACTCAAGAGCCCATTATCAAAAGCTGGTATCGCGGTGCCGAAAAGGACATCAACACTTACCTTACACGCTACTTGGATCGCTTACCGGAAGTGGGACTGATTGACTACCACACCGACACGCCCAAAACAGAGCTACTCAACGCTCTGAGGGATTTTTTACAGCCGAGCCAAGAGAACAGTACATTTATTGACGCCCTGTCCTGGCCAGCAGAGCTTGAGGAGCAACTTACCCAACTGCAAAGCATCAAGAGCACAGCGGCCAGCCTTATGCCTGAGGCCAGCGTAATTCTGGTACCAGAGCACGGTGTATTCAGCGTACTGCGCACCAGTGCCCACAGTAACGTTGCCTCGCTGCTGTCAGAACAGGATCGGCGCCGACCAGATGAGGATCGCTTAGTGATAACCGCCGGGGTTTTAGGCGCATACCCCAATACCTTCTGGTTAGTTGATAAACAGCAACTTGAATCGTTTGCAGAAGCAATCGCCCAGCTCGGCAGTGAAGCCGATTACCGCAAACTGAAAGCGCAATATGGTATCAGCCGCGCGGACCCCAATTTCTGGGATATCAGCGATCAAATTCTGAACGCTTATCGTCAGCAACAGCCCAACACAGCAGGATTATTGGACTACAACAGACTTGAGAATCGTTAGATCAGGGAGCATAGCAACAAAAGCACTGACACGGCGGCCACAGAGACCTACAATCGCCCACCCGTTCAATGCTAAAGTGAGCCCATGACCACCTCGTTGCTACCCGAAAAACCGCTGATTGTCTCGCCCTCACTGGCCGCCACTATTGGCCTTGAAGAAGCTTTGCTGCTGAGCGTGTTAGCCGAGGCAGAACACAGCTGTCAATTGGGCCAACGCCAGATGGGCGAGCGGCTGCCGTTTTGGCCCGCTGAAGACATCCAGCGAATTGCCAAAAATTTGCAGGAGAAGGGCCTGATTCAAATCACCAGTGCCCCCTACACCCAAAGCGGTTTGCTCACCTGGCGTTTTAACCCAGGGGTAATACAAGGTGCTGATCAAGCAGCACCCACTAAAACTATACCAACGACCTCCACTGCAGCGCGTCAGAGCAACCAAATCAGTCCCCAGTGGCAACCCGACGCCGAACTCAAAACCCAGCTGGCTCAATACAACATCCCGGACTACTTTATTCGCCAACAGGTGCCAGAGTTCGTCACCTACTGGCGCGAACGCGGGGAAGCTCATCACAGCTGGGGGGCAAAATTCTTAAAACAGGTGGTAAGGCGCTGGCGGGAGCACGAAGCAGGTATGTTCCAGCGCGAGCAAGACATGCCCATGAGCGCCGACTGGCGACCATCACGCGATGCTATGGTGCTGCTGGTACGCCACGCCGGAATCAACCAAGCGTTTGTCGAAGACGCCATTCCAGAATTTGTGCTCTACTGGCGTGAACGCGGCGATATAGGCCGCACCTGGAATACCCGATTCATCCAGCACGTAAAACGCCAGTGGGCCAAGTTCACCAGTGCGCTTGAACATGATACCGAACCCAAACGTCTGCCTGATAACTGGCAACCGGGACGGGACGTATTTGATGTGCTGGCGCTGGCCAATATTGATTTAGAATTCGCCCGGCAGCAGATCCCCGAGTTCGTGCTGTTTTGGCGAGAAAGTAACCGGGTGTACAGTTCCTGGAACACAAAATTTCTGCAGCATGTAAAATTTCACTGGGCGCGTCAACACGCACTCAGCCAAGCACCATCACAGGGTAATCAACATGTCAGACAGCAACCAGTTGCTGGATCAAGTGCAACGCGAGATAGAAGCCTTGTCGAAGACCTCACCGACCGCAGCTGGGCAAGCTGAGCAACAAGAGCCTCGCCGCCAGGTCAGCGACGCCCACATTGACGCACTCAATGAGGTTTTTGCACTGTTTCGCATTAACTACCACAATCAATATTACAAAGCCTACAGCGACGCGGCTGTGCTTGGGCAGATAAAAAAACTGTGGCTGGAATCGCTGCTGCGGTTTGAACCCGATACCATTCGCCGCGGCGCCCGTGAAGTGATCGAAACCAGCGAGTTTTTACCAACGCTGAATAAGATGATCAACGCCTGTCAGGGCGACCCGAAAAAACACGGTTTAAAAGACCCCCACGCCGCTTATGTGGAAGCCTGCCAAGCGCCATCGCCCAAGGCCGCCTTTCACTGGAGCCATCCTGCGGTTTACTATGCAGGCAAGGCCGCCGACTGGTACTTTTTAGCCAGCTCCAGTGAACGGCAAGCATTTCCTGTTTTTGAGCAACATTACAAACGCTACTGCGAACGGGTTATGAACGGCGAAACTTTAACGCCACCAGACACGCCAGCGCTACCGGAATCGGTCGAGGTTCCGTTATCAAAAACAGAAAACAAAAAGCGCCTGGACGCACTTCGTAAAGAGCTCGATTTATAATAAGGCCTGAGAGATTTCATGACGTTGCAAAAAAAATTCTACGCCCTGGCGGCAGCGCTGACACTGTACAGCCTCGGCACCTTGGGTCTGGCAATTTACCTCAGCCAGCACACTTACCAACCCGCGGGCGTTGCCTTGTTGCGAGGCAAAACTCAGCTACCAGACTTAAAAGCCATCAGCGACATTCCACAACGTAAAGATACCTTTGTAAGCTTGCTGGAGCCGCTTATCGCTGAGAAAAATCAAGCGCTGCTGGCACTTCGCCAGGAAATTCTGGCGTTAACCGAAAAGCTAAACCAACACCTTGAACTTACCCGAGTCGAGCAAGAGCGACTTGAGCGTTTATCGCGCCGCTACGATATCCGCACTGATGGTCTGACTGAGCTGGAAACCTGCACACTGCTGCTGAAAAGAATCGATATCATCCCACCGTCAATGGTTGTTGCACAGGCGGCAAAGGAATCCGGCTGGGGCACTTCACGCTTTGCCCGTGAAGGTAACAACTTGTTCGGCCAGTGGTGCTACACCAAAGGTTGCGGCATCGTGCCGGGCAGGCGCAGCGCAGGCGCGAGGCACGAAGTGCAAAAATTTCCCGGCATTGAAGATGCCATCAACGCCTACTATCACAACATCAACACTCACAAAACCTACCGTGAACTGCGCAATATCCGCGCACGCGCGCGCAATTCGGACAGCGACATCAGCGGACTTAATTTGATCAAAGGCTTGAATGGCTACTCAAGTCGCGGCGCGGTTTATGTACAAGAGTTGGGTGAGCTGATTCGCTACAACCAGTTCGCCAAGCTGGACGCACCAACGGCCGAGCTGACAGACGGCTAAAAAGACGACCTTGGCTGCTGTAAAAAAGCCTCCTCTTCCGCCGTGCTTTCACGGCCTAGCACTTGGTTGCGATGAGGGTAGCGGCCAAATCGGTCGATAATTTCTTTGTGTTTGCGTTCAAACTTTAGGTTGTTGGCGTTCCCCAAGCGGGTAAACAACTCCATGGCCTGCTGGTGAATCACTCTATCTTCGCTGTGCATATAAGGCATATACAGGAAGCTGCGCTCATCCTGAGTTAGCGAGTCATCCCAACGGTTATTGACGGCGTATTGAGCGAGCGCAAGCGCCTGCTGATCGTAAGCAAAGGCCTGCGCGGTATCGCGAAACATGTTGCGGCTAAATTGATCCAAGACAATGACTTTGGCCAATAAAGACTTAGGCGTTTCATCGCCTTGAGGGCCAGCCTCTTTCGCCAAAGACTGGTGTAAAGACAAAAATTGCTGACGAATCCTTCGATCCAGTTGCTCACTTTTTTTAAACCAATCGGTAGGCTGCAATTCTGAAAACCAGAAGTGCAGCACTTGCTCTAGTGTCTTCATAGATGAACCTCCAGAACCCCCTTAATCAGTATGCTGCCACCGACCATTTTTATCTGTAATAAACCAGGGCTGAGAGAACCAATAAAATCGCTTGCCATCAGAGGCTGGTGCAGTACAGTTATAGCGCGAGCGACCCGGCGTTAAGCCCTCTTCACTTTGCACTAAAACACGGTTCCCCTCGCGCACGACCTTCATAGGTTTACCCGCCCAATAACACTGTACTGTCGCCGCAACCGCTTCACTTTGCAACTCAAGAGTCAATTGGGGCTTTGTATCAGCGTTAACAATAGGCTGGTCGAGCGCCTGCCCGCGGCCATCGTTTAAATGCACACGCTCCAGTGGGAATGGCATAGAGTTTACTTTATCGGGAAAGGTCTCCATTCGCCCATAGGAACTGCCCATAGGAAATCGGGGCAACGCCAGAAAATCACTTGAAGCCCCAACCGCCCCTGAGTGTTGCGCAAAGCCCACATAATTTAGCTCCTTTACCAGCGATAAAAGCGCCGCACTGTATTCGCCGTAAGGGTAAGCAAGGTAGGGCTGCATGTTTTTTAGATGCGCTTTTATAGCCGCTTCAGAGGTTACTATTTCGGTGCGCATCCGCTCGCGCCACTGTTTCTCAGACTCGCCCTCTTTGCGGCGCACCATATGTGGATGGGTCGCAGTATGATTGGCAATGATCGCTCCAGCAGCCTGCATTTCCTTCAGTTCACTCCAGGTAGCGTAGCCCGGTGCCCCCACCAGGGAGGAATTAACAAAAATGGCAAACGAGTAACCACGCTCTTTTAACAAAGGAAAGGCCGTGCGATAGACAGAATCATAGCCGTCATCAAAAGTGATCGCCGCACTGTATTGATTCTCTGCTTCATCATTTTTCAATTGTTTAATAAGCTCTGGCAAGGGCAGAACAGTAAAGTCATTATCAGCCAGAAACTGTATATGCTCGGCAAATAACTCAGGTGATGTTGACGTCGCGGCGGGCGTATCATTACTTATATGGTGGTATTGTAAAATTACGGCTGCCTGGGCGATTGAGCTAACAACGGCAAGCATGAGCAAACAAACAAATCGAAACAGCATTAATACACCTCGCACGCGTCGGGTAAAAGAGCCTGGCCAGCATTACTTAAACAACGCCACTTAATCCCGGTATAACCGTGTTCCAGTTCGGGAACCAACTCGATAAAAACCCCTTCATTAGCACCGGCCAAATCGGCGCGCAGTGTCCCAGGATTCGCAATGGCGACATTGTCGACCACCGCACTTTTCATCGTTTGCCTGCGCACACCAAGGGCGCTTATGGATAACGGCATGACACCTCTTACCTGAAAGTATTCAGCAATCATTGTCCGTAAAGGCGAGATCTCCACGAACGCCTGCGCCAACTGCGCCTTTTTCTGATACAGACCCTCGACAGTTGACGGTTCAGGAGCCGCGTCATTTTTTATTAAGTGCTGTATCTCTTCCGGGTTGAGAATCGCCTCACGCCAGCTTTCATTGTTTTGCAATTGATCCAGTGCGACAAGATAAGCGTCTTCTACCGCACCAAACAGACTAAGGTCCCTGTCGAGTCGGGTGGCAGCCACTCCCTGAGTAACCCAAGAGTGTAATGCCTCGCTGTTCGGCGAGTCAGCCAGTTGCCACTTCACTTTTATCCACGCATTCAGCACATCAAAACTACCCACAGCGGCAGACTCAAGGTCGCCCAACGTGGCCCCGGCGTGCAGATTAGTGCGACAGGCGTTGATTTTTAAGTCGATAATCTCAGCGTTTAACACACGAATTTCCGCGCTATCCACAACGGGCATTGAATAATGACCTGCGCGATAGAGCAAGCCGTAAGACGATTTACGCAATTGGCGATAGGTCGCAGCCTGCAAATTTGCATCGTCGCGCAAAACTTTAGGGTAACGAACACGCAGTTGATTAAAGTTTTCACTGGTAGGCGACACACAATCGCCACCAAAGTAGTAAGTGATCAGCGCTTTGCTTTCATCGCTTACGGCATCTGCGTAGTAAAAGCGGTCCAACACCAGCGGAAAAACCTCACCGCTATAGCTGGCTGGTATTTGATGATCCATAAAGGGAGCGGGCGGCATACCACCCACGTCTATAACTTTGGCTTCGGCGTGGGAAACCCGGCGCTGATCGGAATAGTGAACCTTGCCGTTCTCGTCGGTCCAAGTATAAACCTGTGCTTGAACCAGCGAGCCCAGTCCACAAAGGCACAGAAAAAAGAAAAACCGGCAACGCGACATTAACCGGTCAGGCCGAGATAAACCGTAGCCCAACGCCATGCTCCTCAACCCGAACCACTTCCATCTCTAAAATTGGTGCGTCATCCATCAATCCTTGCACCTGCCCGGTGACAATTGAGCCGATTGGGGGGATTTGCTCAGGCTCTAGCACCACGAACACACCTCCGTCTGAAATGTCACGGGTTCTTACCACCATTTCACCCAGCTGTTCGTGGCAAATTTTTATTTGACACACCATTGGGGTTCGGAGATGTTCACGCTTATTTTCCACCAGTTACTCCATTATTTTTTGTCTACCGATAAGCGATCCACTTTTTGGAAGCCGCGAGGCAGTTTATTGCCTCTACGTCCGCGCTCCCCTTGATAATGTTCTAAATCAGTAGGCTTTAGGGTTAAGTGACGTTTTCCCGAAAAAACGGTTAATGACTGCCCAGCATCAAGCGCTACAATCGCAACGGCAAACTCCTCTCTCGACTGCACCCTGGCAGCGGAAATATTAATAATTTTATTACCCTTGCCTCGCGCAAGTCTTGGCAATTCGCTTAATGGAAACACCAATAAACGCCCCTCGTTACTGACCGCAGCGACAAACGCGTTGTCTTGGTTAGGAACCAGCGCTGGCGGTAACACTCGCGCTCCTTTAGGTAAGGTCAGAGCGTTTTTACCTGCTTTATTTTTACTGTGCAGATCACTCAGCGAGGCAATAAAACCATAGCCTGCATCGCTGGCAAGCAATACGGAGTCGCTGTCACCTCCCATTAATAAGCCTTCAAACGTGGCGCCATTGGGTGGGTTCAAACGCCCACTGACCGGCTCACCCTGACCTCTGGCAGAGGGTAAGGTATGCGCAGCCAGGGCGTAGCTACGACCCGTTGAATCCAGCAAGATAACCGACTGATTGGATTTTCCCGGCACGGCTAATTTGAACGAATCGCCTGCTTTATAATTAAGCGAACTGGGGTCTACCTCGTGGCCTTTGGCCGCGCGAATCCAGCCTTTTTCCGATAGTACCACGGTTACAGGATCTACACTGATCAGCTCCGCTTCGCTAAAGGCCTGAGCCTCTTCGCGCTCAACGATGGGCGAGCGACGTTCATCGCCGTATTCTTCCGCCGCCTGCTTTAGTTCTTTGCGAATTAAGGTTTTCAAGCGGGCTGCTGAGGCGAGGGTTTTGTTTAAATCATCTTTTTCTTTTTCGAGCTTTTCCTGCTCTTCTTGTATTTTCATTTCCTCAAGTCGCGCCAACTGACGCAACTTAGTTTCAAGGATGTATTCGGCCTGCATTTCAACCAGGTTGAAACGCTCCATTAATATCGGTTTTGGATGATCTTCTTCGCGGATAATGCGGATCACTTCATCCACGTTCAGATAAACAATCATCAACGCGGCCAAACGCAGCAACCGCTCTTCGACTTTGGCTAAGCGATGCTGTAAGCGACGGCGAGTAGTGACGGTGCGAAAGCTTAACCATTCGGCAAGGATTTTTTGCAGGCTTTTTACCGCTGGGCGCCCATCAATACCAATCATATTCATGTTGATACGATAGGATTTTTCTAAATCCGTGGTGGCGAACAAATGCTGCATAAGCTGCTCGTGGTCCACTCGATTAGACCGTGGGGTAATCACCAGGCGGGTCGGATTTTCATGGTCAGACTCATCGCGTAAATCAGCCACCATTGGCAGCTTTTTATTTTGCATTTGCGCGGCAATTTGCTCGAGAATTTTAGCGCCGCTAACCTGATGCGGCAGAGCCGTCACCACCAAATCGCCGGTTTCTTTTTCGCGTGACCATAAAGCGCGCATTTTCAAACTGCCACGACCGGTTTTGTACAATTCGATGATGTCTTTGCGCGGCGTGATAATTTCTGCATCTGTGGGCATGTCGGGGCCCTGCACAAACTCGCACAACTCGTCGACATCCGCTTTAGGGTTATCCAGCAAGTGAATACAGGCACCAACCACTTCACGCAAATTGTGAGGTGGAATATCCGTCGCCATACCTACTGCGATACCGGTAGTGCCATTTAAAAGCACGTTGGGCACGCGGGCCGGAAATACCTCGGGCTCGTCGATGGTGCCATCGAAATTAGGCTGCCAGTCAACCGTTCCCTGCCCTAATTCCTCCAGCAGCACCTCGGCGTAGCGGGCCAGCTTAGATTCGGTATAACGCATAGCGGCAAAAGATTTGGGATCGTCCGGCGACCCCCAGTTGCCCTGGCCGTCTACCAACGGATACCGGTAGGAAAATGGCTGGGCCATAATCACCATGGCCTCATAGGCGGCGGAGTCTCCGTGCGGGTGAAACTTACCGATCACATCACCTACCGTACGTGCCGACTTTTTATACTTTGCCGTAGACTTTAAACCCAGCTCGCTCATGGCGTAGACAATTCGGCGCTGCACGGGCTTTAATCCGTCACCCACGTGCGGCAAGGCGCGATCGAGAATGACGTACATTGAATAATCTAGGTATGCCTTTTCAGCATACTCTTTCAGTGAGATAAATTCTTCAGCCTCAGAGAAGGTCGTGTGTTCTGACATGCTTATTCCTACTAGTTAGGCGTTAGCGCCCAAGATAAATCTTGTGTAATCATTTCTGTTGCGATTGGACGGACACAGCGTGAGCATTGTCCGTCATTTAGAGCGAATCGAGTGTAACGCTGCCTTTTTCACTAATTCGAATAGCGGGCCTCATACGCCCAGTATCCAACTTGGCATTGAATTCATATTCTAAAGGTTTATTGGTTGGCTTTTCTGTCAGCGCCCGTACCAGCCTCACCATTTGAACCACATCAGCCGAAAGTGACAGCTCTAGCGGGGTTTCACTGTAGGCCTTAAACGTAGGAATATCCGCACGAACCCCCGAGAGCAGACTGAACCCGTCTAGGTCTATGCTATAGGACATACCTTTGACAGACAAATCGACATTGTTAGGGTTACTGATGGACAGCTGAACCCCCAAACGCGGGGCAATTTCACCCTGTTGAGCAGGCAGTAGTTTAAGCCCCATAACTTTTACCTCTGGTTCAGTAAAACCTGGCGACAAGGTCGCACACCCAGCTAAAGTAAAAGCAATTGCTATCAGTAACGGGAATACAGGAGAGACATTCTTCATTTCCATACCTCGAAAAGACGTAACCGGAGAATACCCAAGCACAGCCATATACCCAAGGGCTGTGATTCAATAAAGCCGCCCCTAGAGTTAAAAGTTATAAGGATCTCTGCAGCTCATAATCTTTGTGACACGCTTCACGCCAGATGATGCGCCACTGTGCTCTAATCGATGGAAAATACCAATCAGCGGGCCAGAGAGAGATGTATGCCTGACCAGCAAAATTTTAGCCGAGAATTTCTTGGCAGCAGGGAAATTAGCTTTACCAACCGACAGGAGTCCATCTACCCCACTTTAATGCGTTTCTGCCTGGATTTTAAATTTAAGGTTTTACAGGTTTTACTCCCGCCCCTAAACGACGCGCCCCCCGGAAAAATGCTGATTATGGTACGCGCCGATTACAACGGCGATGCAGAGGGTGTCATCACTCCGGCTTTCGCCCAATTAGAGCAGCTGGAACGCTATGTGTGCGACAACCAAATCGATATTTTGCATGACTACTTATTCGGTGTAGATGAACTCGCCCAACAAGTAGGCTGACCCGAGCGGGGCTAGCCCAGCTCGGCCTCAAACTCGGCCAACAGATCAAGAGGCTCCCACTCTTCTCCCTCCAGCTCGCTGTCCCAGTTCACCCCCACCAATAGCACATCGTCATGCATTCCGGGCAACCAATCTTCAAGTAGCTCGTCCAGGGCAATCGCAACCGGTTTATAAATGGCCCACTCAGCCACGCAGTGCGTAGCTGCCAGCTCGCGAGCAGACCAGAGCGGCATAACATCGGTATTATCGTAACGCTCAGAGTCACATAACGCCCAGCCGTCTGGCCCTTCTAACCCCCAAACACAACCGGTATCTATGCCCTCAACCACAAAACGGTCCAGGTTCTGTTCAAAACTATCGGTGACAGGCTCCATTGGTAGGTCCTCTAGCGGCTTACTCGAAAGGTAAAATTAATGTGTGGCCATGCTGACGTAACCACTGACGATGGGGTTCAAAACCCGGACACAATCGCCGCACCTGCTGCCAGAATGCGCTGCTGTGATTTTGGTGCACCAGATGACTCACTTCGTGGGCCACAAGATAATCTACCACAGGCTCGGGAGCCAGCAGAATTTGCCAGTTATATTGGATATCCCCCGATCGTGTGCAATGCCCCCATTTTGACCGGGTGGCGCGCACGTTTACCCGCCCCACAGACAATCCCGCGCTAGCGCATAGGCGCTTGGTTTTAGCCTCTAAAATTTCAAGTGCCTGGGCCCGGTACCAAGCCGTTAATGCCGTATAAATCTGTCGCTTCACGCTCTGCTGGCTGCGTGTTCCCAGTTGCAACACCAGCTGATCGGCTTCGCGCCAACTGCTCTGCCGCGCCCCTTGTGTCACCTTTACTACCAACCAACCGCCAAGGTAAGGAAAACGCTCTTGATCTTGATATTGATAAGTAGGCCGACGTTGTAACCTTGCCTGCTGGCGAGACACCTTATCTTCAATCCAGCCCGACTTGGCAGCCACCATTGCGCGCAGGTGGCGTTCAGGGAACCCTTTGGGTGCACGCACAATGACTTGCGCATCGCGCACCTCGATGCCAATGGTTCGACGCCGGGATGAATACCGAATTTCAACACTGTGACGATGACTAGCCAAAGTTTTTGTCTGCCACAAAAGGATTATTGGCCCGTTCTTGTGCAAAATCCGACATTGGGCCATGACCGGGAACAAATTGAATGTCACCCCCCAAAGGCCATAGTTTGGTCACGATCGAGTCTACCAGGTGGGCATGATTCCCCTGAGGAAAGTCGGTTCTGCCCACCGAGCCTTTGAACAATACGTCGCCTACGAAGGCAAGCCGAGCTTGCTTATCCACCAGAACAATATGCCCAGGTGTGTGCCCCGGGCAATGCAGCACCACTAAAGTACAGTTTCCGAGCGAAATAGTATCGCCATCGTTCAACCATTGATCTGACTGTACTTCGCCCACAGGCTCAAAGCCCATCATCTGTGCCTGCTGGGGTAGGTTATCCAGCCAGAATTGATCGGCTTTATGTGGTCCAAGAATAGGAACCCCACAACGTTCAGCGATTACCCTGGCAGCCCCAACATGATCCATGTGTCCGTGGGTAAGCAGTATTTTCTCCAGTGTCGCGCCAGACTGCTCCAGCGCCAACAATAATTTTTCAGGCTCACCTCCCGGATCAACAAACGCGGCTTTACCGGTCTCCTGACACCAAATTAAACTGCAGTTTTGCTGATAGTGAGTGACAGGTATGATTTGATACCCAAGCACAAAGCCCCCTTAGCACAAGAAAAACGCCATTTTAACAGTGTTTTTTTATCCAAAGCTCAGTGTGATAGTAAACTCTGGTAGCATAGCGACACTCGATTTACGGAGCTTTCGCCCACTATGACCATTAAAGACTCTCTGTTTATTACCAGCCAGCACCTTATCCCTCAACATGCTTTGTCGCGCATAGTTGGGCGGATCGCCAACTGCACCAACCCGACCATCAAACACGCATTCATTAGCTGGTTTGCCAAACGTTACGGCGTCGACATGAGTGAAGCAGAGCGCACCGACCTGAAAGATTATCAATCTTTCAACGACTTTTTTACACGAGCACTGAAACCTGGAGCCCGGCCGATCGACAGTGCCAACAACTCTATTGTCTGCCCGGCAGACGGCACGATAAGCCAGCTTGGCAAGATCAATGATGGCCGAATTTTCCAAGCTAAAGGCCAACTGTATTCGGTGCAGGAGCTACTTGGCGGTGACGAAAAGCTGGCGAACGAATTCAGCGAAGGAGACTTCGCCACAGTTTACCTATCCCCCAAGGACTATCACCGTGTTCACATGCCTCTAACCGGCACACTAAGGCAAATGATTTCTGTTCCTGGTCAGTTATTTTCTGTCAATGAAGTCACCGCGCAACACGTACCACGCTTGTTTGCTCGCAATGAGCGAGTTGTCTGTATTTTTGACACGGAAGTAGGCCCTATGGCTGTTGTCTTAGTGGGGGCCGTGATCGTGGCGGGCATTGAAACCGTTTGGGCAGGAGAGCAAGCTCCCATCGGCCGCCGGGTAAGCACCACTTATTACGGTAAAAATGCCCCCGAAGGAATACACTTAAACAAAGGGGAAGAAATGGGCCGATTTAAACTAGGCTCTACTGCCATTGTACTGTTCGGGCGGGATAAAGTGCATTGGTCCAATAACTTTCATGCAGGCGCAGCCACACGTATGGGGGAAGCACTGGGGCACAGAGTGTAACGCGCTCTGCTGTTCCAGCTTAAAACACTGGCAATTAACTCTTAAATCTATCTAACAGACTTAACAATCCCTTTCGCTCAATAGACATTAGATAATCATCACGAACTTTTAATATATCCACATCGTAACTGCCTGGCTCTAAATCTCGAGCGATCTCAATTTTTTGAGCATCTTCTACCGTTCGCTTACCGGCATCAATCTGTGCCTGCTTACGTTTATCGTCTTCAGCCAAATCCAATAAGTATGGGGTGTCGAGCACATTTTTTAGCGCATCCACCACCACCATAACTTTTGGCTTAAGCCGACGTTCGAAGTTTTGCTCTACAACGATGCCAACCTCTCCTGTACTCAGCTCCACCATAGTTCCTGTTGGATATAAGCCAATAGCACGAATAAACTCTACGACCAAATCCTCCTGGAAGAGTGTATTACGCAATTCGTACAGTTTTGCCACCGCACGCGATGGAGCAATGGGAACCGTCGCAGTACGAGGTGTTACCACCATATCGTAAAATGTCACAATGCCCGCAATCTTGCCAAGCAAAGGAATTTTATCGCCCACTAAATGCTGAGGGAACCCACTACCATTAAGCCGTTCACAATGCGTTCTGACAACACTAATTACCCTGGGCTCGACGCCTTCGGTCTCGCGCAGGATTTGCACTCCATACTCTACAAACTTTTCGTACTCGTTTTGCTCTGTTTCAGTTAAATCCGTTTTACTGATCAATTCGTTAGGCAGCTTGGTTTTACCCACGTCTTTTAGCAATACGCCCATAGCAAGGATATCCAGGTCACGCTTAGCCAAGCCAATATGGCGACCAAATAAAATACCCCATACTGCAGCACGCAAAGCATGACTGTAGGTGTACTCATCAGCCTCCTGAACACGTGACAGCCACGTAAAGGCATCAGGATTTCGCACCACACTGTCAACCATATCGCTCGCCAGCTTACGAGTTTCGGTGACAGGAATCCCTTGATAACGCTCTGTATCCAACTGCTGTAAAACCTGCCCCACAGCGGTGTACACTTTCTGATGTAACTGACGTGCCTGTCGAACCTCTTTTTTAAGAGGCTTAACATCAACATAGTGATCCCGTTTAACCGTGATTGGCTTTACGGGGATAGAAACCGGAACTTCTTCCGACCGGCGCTTGCTTTTAGTTTTTTTAGCGTCTCCTGAATCAGCGACCATGCTTTTCAAGTTTACCGCTACCGGCGCTCGGCCTTTTACAACATCAATATAAACGTGATTACACAGGCTTTTAAGCTTACGCAATTCGTCCATTTCACGAATATAGAAGCCCTGCAAAGGAAATGGGGTCTGCGTCCAAGGTCGGTCCAACCCGGAAACAAACATACCAATAGTCAGCTCGTTAACATTTAGTTTGACTTGTTTAATGCCCACATCTCGTCTCCGTAAATGAGCAGCGCACCCCAATCCTTCCGGTTCATTGCCTCAATCAAGATTAGGACAGTTTAATCAATTACTAAATAACGAGCCAGTAGCATCAGATCTGCTGCACTTTACGTGTGGTAAGCGGTCGACAAATCGTGAACCGCTCGGATAAAAGCACCTGCATGTTCCGGATCGACTTCGGGCGTAATGCCGTGCCCCAAATTAAAAATATGGCCTGAGCCTGAACCATACGAGCTAAGAATACGCCCCACTTCTTCTCGAATTCGCTCTGGTGAAGCGTAAAGTATGGTCGGGTCCATATTGCCCTGCAAAGCGACGGAATCCCCCACTCTTTTTCGTGCCGCACCAATATCTGTGGTCCAATCCAAGCCCAAGGCATCTGCACCAGTAGCGGCCATTGCCTCCAGCCACTGCCCACCGCCTTTGGTAAACAAAATCACTGGCACCTTACGCCCTTCGCGCTCACGGATTAACCCTGAGACTATCTGTCGCATGTACTTTAGCGAAAATTCGTCATAAGCCTGATGCGACAGAGCACCGCCCCAGGTATCGAAAATTTGTACCGCTTGGGCACCGGCCTCAATTTGTGCATTCAAATACACGGTAACCGACTGAGCCAGGGTATCGAGCAACCGGTGCATCACCTCTGGTGAGTTATAGAGCATTTGCTTGGCGCGGCGAAAATCACGGCTGGAGCCGCCCTCGATCATATAAGTTGCCAAAGTCCAGGGGCTACCAGAAAAACCAATCAACGGGACACGACCATTCAGTTCGCGGCGAATCAGAGAAACGGCGTCAATCACGTAGGGCAAGTCGCTTTTGGGGTCGATAACCTTGAGTGAATTGACATCGGCTTCGGTGCGCACGGTCTTTTTAAACTTAGGCCCCTCGCCAGTTTCGAAGTACAGGCCTAACCCCATAGCATCGGGAATGGTCAGAATATCTGAAAACAAAATGGCAGCGTCTAAAGGGTAGCGCTCCAATGGCTGCAGCGTTACTTCGCAAGCCGCCTCGGGGTTGCCACACAGCCCCATAAAGTTACCCGCGCGCTCACGGCTTGCGCGATACTCCGGCAAATAGCGCCCAGCCTGGCGCATCATCCAAACGGGGGTCACATCTACCGGCTCACGCATTAACGCCCGCAAAAAACGATCATTTTTTAATTCGGTCATAGTTATTTCTTTAAACTTAAGTATCAAACGGGCGGAGTTTATCGCCCATAAAAAAGCCGGTCATCTGACCGGCTTTTTACATTACACGTCGAGGTAATCCAGTATACCCTCAGCTGCCTGACGCCCCTCCCAGATGGCTGTAACCACCAAGTCGGAACCGCGGACCATATCACCACCGGCAAACACTTTAGGGTTAGAAGTCTGGAACATATACTCCTGCTCTTCCGGCGCGACTACGCCACCCCAGTTATTGGTTTCAACACTGTGGTCAGCCAACCACTCAGGGGGGTTGGGGCGGAAACCGAATGCAATAAGAACCACATCGGCCGGCAAAATTTCTTCACTGCCTGGAATAGGCTCGGGGCGACGGCGGCCGTTTTCATCAGGCTCACCAAGCTGCGTAGTAACCACCTTAACGCCTTCCACTTTGTCTTCACCGACAATGGCCACAGGCTGACGGTTAAACAAAAACTCAACGCCCTCCTCACGAGCGTTTGCAACCTCACGCTTGGAGCCAGGCATATTTTCTTCGTCGCGCCGATAGGCACAAGCCACTGACTCTGCCCCCTGACGAATGGATGTACGATTACAGTCCATCGCGGTATCACCACCGCCTAACACAACCACTCGTTTACCTTTTACGCTGATAAACTCTTCTGGAGCTTTTTCAAAACCCAGATTGCGATTGACGTTTGAGATCAAAAACGGAAGCGCATCGTGAACACCAGGTAAATCTTCACCCGGGAAGCCGCCCTTCATATAATTGTAGGTACCCATTCCCATAAACACGGCATCGTACTGCTCTAACAGCTCAGCCATGGTGATATCTTTACCCACTTCGGTATTGAGGCGGAACTCAATGCCCATCTCGGTAAAGATTTCACGGCGGCGACTCAGAACCGTTTTTTCCAGTTTGAATTCTGGAATACCAAAGGTCAGCAAACCGCCAATTTCAGGGTAGCGATCAAAGACCACTGGTTTGACGCCGTTGCGCACCAGCACATCGGCACAACCAAGGCCTGCGGGCCCCGCGCCAATTACCGCAACCTTTTTATCCGTCCATTGCACCTGTGACATATCAGGACGCCAACCCATGGCGAACGCGGTATCGGTAATGTATTTTTCGGCATTACCAATGGTTACGGCACCAAAGCCATCGTTCAAGGTACAAGCGCCTTCACACAGACGATCCTGCGGACATACGCGACCACACACCTCGGGCAAGGTATTGGTCTGATGGCTCAGCTCCGCGGCCTCGAAAATATTGCCTTCTGAAATCAGCTTGAGCCAGTTAGGAATAAAGTTGTGTACCGGACACTTCCATTCACAATAGGGGTTACCACACTCAAGACAACGATGTGCCTGATCGGATACCTCCTCTTTGCTATAGGGCTCATAAATCTCGACAAACTTATGTTTGCGAGTTTCAATGTCTTTTTTCTGCGGGTCTTGACGACCCACCTCAAGAAACTGGAAATTGTTGTGTAAACGTTCGGCCATAATCAACGCCTCTAATCTGTTAAACCCAAGGGGTTATTCACCGCGGTTTTTCAAGCTCTCTAGCAAGCCTTTCATGCTCGCTGCCTTGGGTTTGACCAACCAGAATTTGCCTACATAGTCATCGAAATTTGCCAGCAACTGTTCGCCCCAGGCACTTTCGGTTTCGCCAGTAAACTCTTCAATTACACTGCGTAAATGGTTGCGGTGCGCCTCTAATGACTCGGTATCCACGCGATGAATTTCCACCAGCTCGTGGTTATAGCGATCCACAAACGTATTGTTCTCATCGAGTACGTAGGCAAAGCCGCCGGTCATCCCGGCACCGAAGTTAACCCCTGTATCTCCCAGAACAGTCACTACGCCGCCAGTCATGTACTCACAGCAGTGGTCACCAGCGCCTTCGACTACAACATGTGCACCGGAGTTACGCACACCACAGCGCTCACCCGCGGTACCTGCGGCAAATAATTTACCGCCTGTGGCACCGTACAAACAGGTATTGCCGATAATACTGGTGCGGTTAGAGGCAAACTCCGAACCCTTGGGCGGACGAATCACAATCTTACCGCCAGCCATGCCTTTACCGACGTAGTCGTTGGCATCACCTTCCAAGTGCATTTCCAGACCGCCTGCGTTCCATACGCCAAAACTCTGACCAGCGATACCGGTAAGGTTCAGTTTAATCGGAGCATCGGCCATGCCCTGATTACCATATCGCTTAGCAATTTCACCGCTTAAGCGCGCACCGATAGAACGATCGCAATTGGTTAGATGGAAACTGAACTCACCACCGGTTTTTGCCTCGATGGTCGGTAATACTTCGCGCACCATGGCTTCAGCCAACTCCCCTTTGTCGAAGGGGTAGTTACGGTCAACCGAACACATCTGCGGTTTGGTCGCCAGGAAATCATCGGTATGCACAACCGGACTTAAATCCAATTGCTTTTGTTTTTCGGTAGAGCCTTCGGTCAACTCGAGTAAGTCCACCCGGCCGACTAACTCCGCCAACGAGCGCACACCCAGATCAGCCATTAACAGACGAGCTTCTTCCGCAACAAATAAGAAGAAGTTTTTCGCCATTTCTACGGTGCCGATATAGTGATCTCGACGCAGTTTATCGTTTTGCGTAGCGACACCGGTTGCGCAGTTGTTGAGGTGGCAAATACGCAGATACTTACAGCCCAGAGCAACCATAGGTGCGGTCCCAAAGCCGAAGCTTTCAGCGCCCAGCATCGCGGCTTTAATCACATCCAGGCCGGTTTTTAAACCACCGTCGGTTTGCACACGAACTTTATCGCGCAAATCATTTGCCCGCAGGGTTTGGTGGGTTTCGGACAGGCCTAATTCCCAAGGTGATCCGGCGTAGCGAATTGACGTAAGCGGGCTCGCCGCCGTACCACCGTCATAACCGGAGATCGTAATCAAATCAGCGTAGGCTTTCGCTACACCAGCGGCAATGGTGCCGACACCGGGGCGAGATACCAACTTCACCGACACCAGCGCGTCAGGATTGACCTGCTTCAAGTCGTAAATCAGCTGGGCCAAATCTTCAATAGAATAAATATCGTGATGCGGCGGTGGAGAAATCAATGTGACACCGGGCACCGAGTAGCGCAGCCGTGCGATCAATTGATTTACTTTGCCTCCGGGAAGCTGACCACCCTCGCCGGGTTTAGCGCCTTGCGCCACTTTAATTTGCAGTACTTCGGCGTTAACCAAGTAGTGCGGCGTCACACCAAAGCGGCCCGAAGCGATTTGCTTAATCTTTGACACTTTAGGGGTATTAAAGCGCGCGGGGTCTTCACCACCTTCACCGCTATTAGAGCGGCCACCCAAGGTATTCATCGCTTCGGCCAGTGCTTCGTGGGCCTCGGGCGACAAAGCGCCCAGCGACATACCGGCAGAATCAAAGCGCTTGATAATACTTTCAACGGGCTCGACTTCATCCACCGAAATCGGTTCGCCGACACCGCCGCGAACCTTTATCAGATCACGCAGAGTGGCAACCGGGCGAGTATTGACCAAATCAGAATACTTTTGCCACAGCTTCCAATCACCGGTTTGCACCGCATCCTGCAACGCCTTAACAACGTCCGGGTTAAACGCATGGTATTCCTGACCATGAACGTACTTTAAGAGGCCACCTTGAACAATGGGCTTACGATCCACCCAAGCGGTTTTTGCCAGTGATTTTTGATCGGCTTCCAAATCTTCAAAACGCGCACCTTTAATGCGTGACGTGGTGCCGGTAAAACACATATCCACAACATCTTCTGCCAGCCCCACAGCTTCAAATAGCTGAGCACCGCGGTAAGAAGTAATGGTTGAAATCCCCATTTTTGAGAGGATTTTCAGCAGGCCTTTATCCAGACCTTTACGATAGTTTTTATAGGCTTGATCGACATCTGTCAGCAACTCGCCTTTATTCAGCAAGTCATTCATCACATAGTAGCTTAAGTACGGGTATACGGCCGTGGCGCCATAACCGATAAGTGTTGCTACCTGGTGAGAGTCACGCGCCGTTCCTGTCTCGACAATAATGTTGGCGTCACAGCGCAGACCTTTTTGAGTCAGATAATGGTGAACCGCACCCGTTGCCAAGAGAGCATGCACTGGCAGCTGGCCTTTTTGCAGCCCCATATCACTCAAAATAACCTGTACGGCACCACCACGCACGGCCTCGGCTACGCGCTCGCGAAGATCTATAATGGCCTGCTTAAGGCCGACGGTGTCTGGATCGTACGCCAGAGAAAACACTTCCGCCCTGTAATCTTCACGACCAAGGTTTTTGAGCGCGCGGAACTTTGCGGGCGACAAAACGGGGGAGCTCAATATAACGCGGTTAGCGTGCGCTTCAGTTTCGTCGTAAACAGATAATTCACGCCCAACACAGGTCTCCAGCGACATAACAATCGCTTCACGCAGGGGGTCGATGGGCGGGTTGGTCACCTGCGCAAACTGCTGACGGAAATAGTCGTACAGCGATCGCTCTTTACCAGACAGTACCGCCATGGGAGTGTCATCCCCCATAGAACCTACCGCCTCTTGACCACCTTCGGCCAGTGGGCGCAACACCTGATCACGCTCCTCAAAGGTAACCTGATACTGCTTCATGTAGGCTTTCATCTCGGCAGCAGATAAGCCGTTTTCAGCCACATCGGTCTCAAGAGTGGACTCAATACGTACAGCGTTGTCTTTTAACCACTGCTTATACGGCTTGCCAGCCTTGAGCTGCGCGTCGATATCCTCAGTGTGATAGAGCTTACCGGTTTCGGTATCCACCGAAAGAATCTGGCCCGGCCCCAAACGGCCTTTGGCTACAACGTCTTCGGGCTTATATGCGTAAACACCTACTTCCGAAGCAACGGTAATCAAATCATCTTTTGTGATAACCCAGCGCGAGGGGCGCAAACCGTTACGATCCAATGTACACACGGCATAACGACCGTCGGTAATCACCAGACCTGCCGGGCCATCCCAGGGCTCCACATGCATAGAGTTGTATTCGTAAAATGCGCGCAGATCTGAATCCATGTGCTCAACGTTCTGCCAAGCGGGTGGAACAAGCATGCGCACAGCGCGATGCAGCTCCATACCACCAATCAGCAGCACTTCAAGCATGTTGTCGAGGCTGGAAGAGTCTGAACCGGTGCGATTTACCAGTGGCGCCACCTCTGCGATATCCGGTAGCAGAGGTGTAGAGAATTTATCAGTTCGAGCCACTGACCAGTTACGGTTACCCATAACGGTGTTAATTTCACCGTTATGGGCCAACATACGAAACGGTTGAGCCAGCGGCCACTGGGGCATGGTATTAGTGGAGAAGCGCTGATGGAAAACACAGATGGCCGTTTCTAAACGCTCATCGGCCAAATCAGCAAAAAACTTGGGCAAATCCACTGGCATCATCAGCCCCTTATAGGACAGGATGCTGGTGCTCAAGCTTGCTATATAAAAGGATGGATCATCTTTCAGTGCAAGTTCTGAGCGACGACGCGCCATCATCAATTTAGCGCTGAATACTTCTTTACTAAGGTCCTCAGGCGCATTGACAAACACGTGATTAAACAGCGGCAAGGATTCAAGCGCGATAGGTCCCAAACAACTGGAATCGACCGGTACCTCACGCCACCCCGCTGGCTGTAAGCCTTCGGTTCGTAACGCCTCTTCCAGCACAGATCGCGCATGATCTGCCTTCTCCACGCTACGACTCAGCATAACCGCGCCAACACCGTAGGATTCACCTAACGGATCGCAGCCTGCTTCTTTAGCGACAGCGCGTAGAAAACTGTCTGGCTTTTGCAGTAACAGACCGCAGCCATCGCCCGTTTTACCATCGGCGGCAATACCACCGCGGTGGGTCATGCAGGTCAGGGATTCAATAGCAGTTTCGAGTAAACGGTGGCTGGTTTTTCCCTTAAGATGGGCAATCAAACCGAAGCCGCAGTTATCTTTAAACTCGTCCAAACTGTACAGACCAGTGGTCATACGCTGTCTCTCAATAATTACCTGATTTACTCTCACAAAGGCAGGTTAACTTCGCTGCACCATGCGCCAGACAAAAAAGCCCCTAAACAAGAGGGGCTGTACAAATGGGCGCAGAATATTACCCGCTAGCGCCTCTTTAGGCAAGCAAAAGCGAGCCTTTGGGCCTTAGTGGTAGCGGGCTAACAAGCGAAATCAAGCTGAATCACGGAAGCTCACAGACTAGGCGTCATGGAATAAAAAAGCAACACACATCACGAGTAAGCGAGCCCGCGGGGACGTTTAAACGTATGAGAAATTACAATCAAAACACACAACAAGAGCCTGAAATTAAAAGAAATTGTAAAAATGTGCCACTATTCCTCATTTTCACCACTTAAGACCTTTATCCCGCTAACGATTTACGCTAATTTAGGCAGCAAGCGCGCAGTTTCTATACAGAAATGCGACATTTGCCTGCACATCCAAGGCCCTTGGGGGAAGCTTTCGCTAGCGGCCGCAAGGCAAATAACAATGACAATTCCGATAAATTCAGGACCATAGATATGCGGATAATCACACTCGGGTCTCATGCGTCAAAACTTGCAGGGCTTATTGCTCTATGTGCCGGTCTTACGGCCTGCGGTGGCGGCAGTAGCGGCACTACTCTAGACAACATTAATAATGGCGGTGGAGGCACGGGCAGTAGCAGCAGCGCCGCCAACGATTTAGCCGAGATAGGCTCTGGCTCTGGCGCAGATTTTCAGCCCGGTGTCATTGGCGTAGGAATTGGCGATGCAGTGCTATCCGCAGGCGGCAACACCTTACTTACTGTAAACGTTGTTAATAATGGAGCACTTATTACCGACTCAGTAGCTGTCACTTTCAGCTCTCCCTGTATTGCAGCCGGAGAATCTTTGTTAAGCCCGCAGTCCGGGGAGATTTGCGAATCGGACTGCCCAACTGACATTGTTCAAACCACCAATGGTCAAGCCACGATTCGATATACAGCAAACGGATGTGTCGGCACCGACCCCATCTCAGCCACCACCACTTATGGCGGTTCCGTCATCAGCGCAAATGGGGCTATAGAAATTGCCGCAGATACCGTACAAAGCCTGACCTTTGTAGAAGCATCCCCTACAGCAATCGGCCTAAAAGGCACCGGGGGCAATGAAACCTCAACACTAACCTTTAAGGTACGTGGTAGCACAGGCGCACCAGTCAAGGGCATACACGTTGACTTTAAACTCAACAGCTCCAGTGGCGGCCTCTCTTTGGTCAACGACACCGGCGTATCGGACGTAGACGGCCTGGTTTACACCACTGTTCAATCTGGCTCAGTCCCTGGGGCGGTTAGAGTAACCGCCACCACTGAAGGCGGGATTTCCACGCAATCGTCTCAACTGGTTGTATCCACCGGCCTGCCCGACCAAAACAGTATGTCCATTGCCGGTAGTGACAACCATCCAATCGCATGGCGATACAATAACGTCACCTCTCAAATCACCGTAAACGCGGCGGACGCTTTTAATAACCCCGTGCCCGATGGCACTCCTATTTATTTTACTACTGTGGGTGGTGCAATTGGCTCGAGCTGCCTGACCGGCACCAGCACAGAAGAGGACGAAGGCGTTAGTGGGTCATGCAGCGTTACCTGGCAAAGCCAAAGCCCCAAACCCGAAGCCGATCAAAGCTTTTCGATAATTGAAGAGCCTAACAACCACGATCACACACCATATTTACAGTGCAATAATGGCGCAAGCCACTGCCGTAACGGCCGGGTAAAGATTCTTGCCACCACCATCGGTAATGAGTCTTTTATCGATGCTAACAATAACGGCATGTACGACCCCGAGGTAGACGTTTTTTATACCGCTGATAGCCCCGAAGGCGACACTGCTGCACGCATCAGAAACTGCCGGCGCTCAGAGCCGGTATCCGGCTCAGCTTCTCATGCTGATTCCGGCTCTACCTCAGAAGCCTTTGGCTGTGACGACCTCGGCTCGCCATATGTTGATCGCAACTTTGACGGGCGTTATAACGCCGGCGAAGAAATAGCGACCGTCAACGCCGGCGACAGCAACAGCTACGAACCAGGTGACGGCCTGTACAATGGCGTATTGTGTCGCGAAGAAGATGCCGCTGCCGGTGCGTGCACACGCGACGCCGTATTGGTAAGAGCTGAACACTTACTGGTTATGTCTTGCGACGCCCCCCTCTATACCAATGACGGACGCTTACCCGGAGAACCCACTGAAACCGTTACCTTTGAGCCAGGCGAAACCAAAAGCTTCAAACTCATGCTGGCAGACTGTAATGGTAACGGGATACCTGGCGGCACAGAGATTTCCGTGAATGCCGATCTAGCAAACGGTGTCGAAGCAGAAGTATTCCCTAACGGCGAAGTAAGCGCCTCTTCGGAATACAGCTACATCACGCTATTTATCTCAGCCGACGACTCTGAAGCCGCCAGCGGTGCAGTGTTTGTTGAAATAGAAGTGCCAACCCCGGGAGACGGGAGTATTAAATACGGCTCCAATGGTGTGAGAGTGTTTTCTGAGATTCCTGAATCCGAATAATTAGCCACAACCAAAAAGCCCGGTCAAATCGACCGGGCTTTTTTACTCTTCTACTTCTTTCAACCTTCCTTGTCAGAGTGATTATTTCTGCAGCTCTTTGTGAACATCCCTCACACCACGCACCCAAGGCTTAGCCTCACGCTGAACAACAGGCAACCCCCTAACGGCCTCCTGCGCCGCAGCTCTTGATGGATAACGCCCCGCCAACACCACATACCACGGTTTACCCGACCGGACAGAGCTATAGATTCGCAATTGATCAACATTAGCTTGGGAGTTTCGGTACTTTTGCGCTGACGAAAGAGTACTTACACCCAACACTTGTAATGTGTAGGAACCCTCAGGCCAAGCAAGTATTTCGAGCTCATCCTCGGTAAACGAAGTATGGGCAGGCCGAACGCTCTTCGGCACTGACGATGACGATGTCGATGTCGATGTCGATGTCGATGTCGATGTCGATGTCGATGTCGACAATATTGAGGAGGAACCGGCCTCAATCAAATCCGCCTCTAATCCCTTATTGACCTGAACATCAGGGTCAACAGCCTCTGCTTCAGAAATACTTTTAGCTTCTGCCGGAAAAGCAGCCTGTTCACCTGCAAACCCAGAAGACGCCTCGGCCCACGCAGCTGTTTTCGAGGAGGCGGATCCCACTTCCACCGAAGACGGAATTTTTAGCGACTTATTTTTTTCTGCTGCCTCCTCATCGGAGCTACCGCTATATAGATACACCATACCCAAAGCCGTAACCAAGCCGGCTACCGCAAAGATATGTATAACAGGGAGCTTAGGCACAGATTGGCTCGCGCTCTCTGCCGCCGGAACATTTTCTTCGTCGGCCAGAGCATAATCTTGAAGCCAAAATTTCGCCTGCCCCAGTAAGCTATTCAAATTACCCGCAGAAGATCTCCACCAGGGTTCCACCAAGGAACGATTATAGAGCGGCTCGCCCTCGTAACCAGCGTCCTCCATACGCCTTTGCAACAAAGAAACCGACTCATCCAGCCCAACCTGTGGCAATTCATAATCCTGAACAGACACATCCGGCATTCCATAGCCATCAAGCTTTGGAGTAATGTCCTTACGCCCTAGTAGCACTAAGCGAATAGGTGGTAACTCTTGCGCCGACTGCAGCAAACTCATTAAAGGTGCCAGCGTCTCGTCACCCAGAAAGTCCGCATCATCAACCACTACATACAATTGGCCTTCTGCCAAAGCAGAACGAATTTGCACCAGAAGCTCTCCAGCACTGGCATCTGAGTGGAGTGGCAGATTTAAAAAATCGGCTATTTTTCTGAGTAAAGCACCGCCTTCAGACTCTCGGGCAGCAAAAAAGACAGTCTCCCGTGATAGGGCAAGACGATTGTACAACTCATAAGCCAAAGAGGTTTTACCCGAACCCTCCTCACCAGTAATCACCACTAACGGAGCAACAAATTCGACTGTGTGCAGCACTTCTACTGAAAGAGCATCGAGCCCTTCCCACAACTCGGCCGCAGGCGCCTCTATGAAGGGATCAGCATCCAATCCCAGTATGGCAAAATAGCTCGGTTCACTCATCCAGGCCCCCGTAGTGATTTATGTGCTGCGTGAGTGGGTAAGCGTCTGCTCAAGCAACTGCGCATCAAAATCTGCCGTTACTATCGCCCGCCCCAACTCTTCAAGCAAAACTAAACGCAATCCCCCGTCCATCGCTTTCTTATCGACAGCCATCAACTCAAGGAACTCCTCATTCGTCATACCACTTGGAGACTGGGTGGGTAAATTAGCTGCCTGCAAAAGATTGCGTGTACGCTCCACCAAACTTACTGGAACATTCCCCATTCGGTGCGACAAGTCCACAGCCATCATCATCCCAGCGGCCACGGCCTCCCCATGGAGCCAATTGCCATAACCTTGCGCGGTTTCGATAGCATGGCCAAAAGTGTGCCCTAAATTTAAAATCGCGCGTATTCCACCCTCACGCTCATCTTGAGCCACCACTTTAGCCTTGCTTTCACAGGAGCGGACGACGCAGTAGGCTAGCGCTTCAGCCTCTTTAGCCATGACTTTATCGATATTTTCTTCTAACCATAGAAAGAAGCTGGCATCGCAAATCAATCCATATTTGATGACTTCAGCCACACCTGCTGCCAACTCCCGCTCTGGCAAGCTTCGCAATACAGACACATCGGCCAGCACAGCTTGAGGCTGATAAAAGGCTCCAATCATGTTTTTTCCCAAGGCATGATTAACGCCTGTCTTGCCGCCCACCGACGAATCAACCATGGATAATAACGTTGTCGGAACCTGAATGAAGTTGACCCCCCTCTGATAACAAGCAGCCGCAAATCCAGCCATATCTCCGACCACACCACCACCAAGGGCTATAAGAGTGCACTGCCGATTAAAGCGCGCCTGCAGCAGGCCATCAAAAATCAAATTTAAAGTTTCTAGGTTTTTATGCTTCTCGCCATCAGGGAGGACTACAGTCTCGACTCGAAAATCTTCGCCGGGCAAAGCATCCAACAAACCCTGCAAGTAAAGGGGGGCGATAGTGTCATTGGTAACAATACAAACTTGTCGACCATGAATATGTGGTTTTAAATGCTCAGAGCAGAGCAGCCCCTCGCCAATATAGATAGGATAACTACGCTCTTCGAGCTCTACCTGTAAACTGTTCATCATTTCTTGCACCGTTGTTACACACTGAGGCGAGTTTACCACAGGCACCTACGGGGCAAAGCGTTAGCAGGCGGCGAAATACCCACTACAGGAGAGCATCGACAATTTCCTGCACAGCCGCTTTAGGGCTAAATCGATCGGTATTAATAACAACTCGCGCAATAGAACGGTAAATAGGCTCACGCTGAGTCAATATTTCCACAATTTTTTGCCTAGGGTTTTCTACCTGTAGCAAAGGGCGCTTACGGTCACGAGAGGTTCGCTCTACAAGTTGTTCCACAGAAGCATTTAAGTAACAAACGCAGCCATGCTCCTGCATAAGCTGGCAATTTTGCTCTCGAGTAACAATTCCTCCTCCAGTGGCGATCACTGAAACCTCGCCCTCGCACAGCTCCATCAGAACTGCCGTCTCCCTGTCTCGGAATCCCTCTTCGCCTTCCATATCAAAAATCCAGGGAATATCAGCCCCGGTTCTGGATTCAATCAAGCGATCTGTATCGACAAAAGGAAGTTGTAACTCTGAAGCCAGCAAACGGCCGATGGTAGACTTGCCGACCCCCATGGGGCCGACAAGAAAAACATGTTGCTTAATCATTCTTTATTCAGTCAGCTCATTAGCCATAATGCGAGGAGTAATGAAGACTAACAACTCACTTTTTTCACTATTCACGATATCGCGTCGAAATAGACGACCAAGGTATGGAATATCCCCAAGGAAAGGCACTTTATCCACACCGTTAAGCTGCTGCATTTCAAAAATACCACCCAACACAATGGTTTGCCCATCGCTGACCAAAACTTTGGTATTAACCCTGGTTATATCAATAATAGGAACGCCAAACTCTTGGTTAATTTCAGCTAAAAGGTCTTTTTTGATCGCCAGATCCATGATGATGTTGTTGTCTGGGGTAATCTGTGGCGTAACGTCCAGCTCCAGCACTACCTCTTTGAATGAAGCTGCGGTCGCACCACTAGCAGAAGCCTCTTGATAGGGGATTTCACTACCCGTTGAAATTTTAGCCTGCTGCTTATCACCAGTAATAACCTTCGGCTGAGACACGATTTCTGCGTACCCATTGTACTCCATGGCCGACAATTCAAGATCAAGGAAGGTGTTGTCGGTTAACAAGCCAAAAGCGATGCTGCCTACTGGGTTTTGAATACCCATATCGACCATCATGTTTTCGTTCAAATCCATGGTGCCGCCGCCGTAGATAAAATCAAACGGGCTGCCAGGGTCCGAGTCTAAACCATCAACTGACCCACCCACTTCAAACAGGGCATCATCACCCAGGCTGGCACCAACACCACCCCAGCGCACTCCCAATTCCTCGCGGAAATCTTTATTGGCAATAACCAAACGCGCCTCAATCATTACCTGTTTGATAGGCACATCAATTTCTTGCAACAACGTTTTGAACGCTTCTACACGGTCGACGGTATCTGTCACAATAATTGAGTTGGTACGGCTATCCACTACTGCATGTCCGCGCTCAGACAGCAGAGTGTAGTTCGCACCCTGGCTATTATTGCTGCGATTACCACTTTCACCACCCATGGCAATCTCGAAAACTTCTTGCGCGTTAGCATAGCTGATACGAATGTATTCGGTGCGCAGCGGTGCCAGCTCTTCAAGTTGGCGCTTAGTTGAAAGCTCTTGACGCTCCCGCTCTGCAATTTCTGCAGCAGGAGCCACCATCAACACATTACCCACCTGACGCTTATCCAAGCCTTTGGTTTTAAGCACCATGTCCAACGCTTGATCCCACGGCACATTATCCAGGCGCAGGGTAATACGGCCCTGGACTGTATCTGAGGCCACTAAGTTCAGCTCCGTGAAGTCGGCAATAATCTGTAGCACAGCGCGAACTTCAATATCTTGGAAATTGAATGACAAGCGCGCGCCTGTATATTCAAATTCGCGTTCTTTCTGCGCTTTCTCGGCCGCCGTCAGGGGCTTAACGCTGACGATATAGCGATTGTTAGTTTGATAGGCCAGGTAATCAAACTCCCCTTGTGCCTTAATATTCAGCACCACATCACCGTCATCGCTATCGGCAGAAACAATGCTAACGGGCGTTGCGAAATCAATCACATCCAAACGGCGACGCAGCTCAGCAGGTAATTGAGTGTTACTGAAACGCACCCGCACACCTTCGGCAGTATCACGCATATCAGCCCGGATACTGCTGTTCGACAGGTCGACAATAATGCGCCCTTCACCGCTTTCACCACGACGGAAGTCAATAGCCTGAATTGACTTGGCGGCGGAGCTTGCAGATGGTGTAGCACTGACTGCTTTGGCTGTCTGACTGGTGGTGTTTTGTGTAATAACGCCTGGATCGTTAGCGCCTACCTCAACGACATACGCATTACCATCAACACTCGACTTATAGGTTGATAAGTTCTCAAGATTCAAAATCAGTCGAGTGCGATCACCGGATGTCAGCACCATCGCGCTTTTGCCGTTATCAAACGCCAAGGGGTAGCGCCGCTCTTTCAGCTCACTCACGACGTCAGGAAAGTCCAGCACAATGCGCGCCGGTGATTCAATCGTATAACCCTGCGGCTCGGGAGGGGCCTCACTAAACGTAAGACGCACTTCAAAGCGCTGATTAGGCAGTTCTGCGAACCGGATATCGTCTAGGCTTGTCGCCCCTACATGACACGACAGCAGGGAGACTACTAGCAACACGAGTGTTTTTCTCATTTTCCACCCCATAAAGAACAAAGCACGCATGACCGCCTATTCCTTTTCTTGTAATTTAATAATACGAGGACGCTCAACCCAGCCATCGTCGCCATCGGATACGATTTCCATCACCTCAATTTGAGTCGGTGATGCCGATATAATTTTGCCGTGATTTCGGCCCATGTAATTGCCTACCGTCACTGGCTCGACACTTCTCTGACTGCCTGGCCCGGTATCTATCAACGCCCACAGGGAACCGTTCTGCTCAACCGTGCCGACCATCAGCATATTTGTGATACTAAAGTTCTCTAAATACTCTTTAGGCCTGCTTAAATCTGGCTCAACAGATTTACCGCCCTTAACGCTTGCCAGCTCTTCAACAGGACGCTCGAAAGGGCTGCGCAGCGTCATGGCCGAATAACTAAAAGGAGGCAAAGGCCTAAACACCGGAAGCGGCTCAATTTGCTTGCCGGGACGTCGCTTGGTCTCTTCGATGTAATCACGCAGATCACCCAAGTCACCGCCAGCGCCACAGCCGCTCAGCAATAAAGCAGCTAGCAATAGTGGGGTCTTATTATTCATCATCCCCACCTCCTTGATAATGGTAGGTTTTGGCCCCAATCTCCATCAGCAAATCTCCGCCCTCTTTGGACTGCTTAATGGAGAAATCATGTAAAGTCACGATCCGTGGCATACCCGCCACACCGCTCACAAACCCCCCGAAATCGTGATACCCACCTTTCACGGTGATATTAATAGGAAGCTCCACATAATATTCAGCGTCCCGCGGGTCTTGAAGCTCCAAGCTCAAATCACTCAACCCGCTTTCTACGCTGCGCGCATCGATGTCATCCAGCAGCCCAGGCACCTCGTTGTCGGAAGGTAAGCGTGCCAGTAATGATTCAAAGGAGCGCTGCATCTCTTCCATTTGCGCCCGATATGCCGCCAGGTTTGCCGCCTGAGCACTTCGAGTTTCAAAGGTTTGACGCAGGGTGCGCTCTTCGGCCTGCTCACGCACTAGCAGTTCATTGATCGATTTAACTTTAAAATAATAAGTAGCCGCCAATACCGCAGCCACGATAAACAAACACACAAGAATTTTAGTTGGCAGCGGCCAAACACCCAGTTTATTTGGGTCTTCGTAGTCGAATTCACGAACCGCCGCAATGGTATCTTTAAAAGCCATTACTCTGCCCCCTCATTGTCTGACTCTACATCAGCCGCTTTTGCGACTACCGTTTTAACGGTCATCGAAAAAGCATTCGCCTGCCCTCCGGCTCCTGGAGCCACCTCCACGGAAGACAAGTTAGGGGAGTCGTACCAAGGCGAGGAATCCAGATTCCTCATAAAACTAGACACTCGATTATTGGATTCCGCCAAGCCCTCCATGCTTACGGTTTCTCCAACTCTCTCTAATGAAGTTAAGTACACACCGTCCGGAATAGCTCGAACCAACTCATCGAAGTGGTGAACAATCACCGAACGAGTGCCTTCCAAACTGCGAATCAACTCCATTAGCTCCAAAAGCTCTTCACGCTTTTTTTGCAAATCTTTGATCTCTGCAACTTTTTTATCCAGCTCAGCGATTTCACTTTGCAGCATTTGATTCCGCTGATTCTGGTGCTCCACTCGCCCATTCGCCTGAGAGATCCAGAAAAAAGCCAATACACAGGCCACCAAAAAGACGCCAAACATTATGGCGATGAACTCTTTTTTCTTTTCTTCGCGGTAAGTAACCCGCCAAGGGAGAAGGTTTATATTAGCCATTAGTCAAAGCTCCTCATCGCCAGCCCTGTTGCCACCATCAGCGATGGGGCATCATTGGCAAGAGCCGCCGCATTCACCCTGGATGCAACCGACATATTTGCAAAAGGATTTGCCACCAATGTCTGTGTACCTAGCTTCTCCTCGATTAATTCAGCAAGCCCCTGCATGGAAGCTACACCGCCAGCCAAAACGATATAGTCAACATCATTGTATTCACTGGAGGAAAAGAAAAATTGAAGTGAGCGGGTGATTTGCTGCACCACCGCTTCTTTGAATGGCTCAAGCACTTCTGAGTGATAATCATCAGGCAAACCACCTTGCTTTTTCGCAAGCCCGGCTTCCTCCATCGATAATCCATAGCGCCGCTGTATTTCTTCGGTGAGCTGGCGCCCCCCAAACAGCTGTTCACGCGTATAGATAGTACGGCCATCGACCAAGACACTTAATGTGGTCATTGTTGCACCCACATCAAGCACCGCCACCACTTGATTGTCCTGATCTTCGAGCTGCTCTAGCACCAACTCAAAAGCTCGCTCCATGGCATACGCTTCAACGTCGACCACTTTTTCTTCTAGGCCAGCCCCCTGAAGTGCCTCTACCCGAGAATCCACGTTCTCGGTCCGACACGCGGCCAGCAACACCTCGACCATCTCAGGATCGTTTGGAGACTCTCCAACCACCTCGAAGTCAATGGACACTTCGTCTGTGTCAAAAGGAATGTACTGGTCGGCTTCTAAGTAAATACGATTTTCCAGGTCGTCATCACTTAAGCCTACGGGCTGCTCAATAACCTTGGTGATGACCGCAGACCCCGCTACCGATACAGCCGCCTGCCTCAACTTGGTTTTTGACTGTTTCACCAGAGTGCGAATAACTTCCGCCACTGCGCCCGGGTCATTTATGTTTTTTTCGACCACAGAGTTGGGAGGTAGAGGTCTCACCGCATAAGTTTCTACACGGTAGCGATCCCCATTACGGCTCAACTCCAGAAGCTTGACTGAAGTAGAGCTTATATCGACCCCCAGCACCGGCTTGGTCTTTTTATCCAAGAATCCGAAAATGCCCATTTTTCTATCTATATCCGTAACTTAGCTGTCGTTTATGTTATAGCACTTTAACTTAAGCCTGCAACAAGTACACACGTATGTAAACCGATAAAAACCCCGTATAATGCACACCTCTTACGGCAAGTGTTGCTAACCCTCTAATTCCCATAGAAAAAATGCTTAAAAAATATTCTTTTATCAAAGTGCTTTTATGGTTAATCGCAGCCGGATGCGGCGTGACAGCCATCACATTTGCCGGCCTATACCTATATCTCGACCCCAAATTGCCCGAAGTTCAGACACTAAGGCAAGTAAAACTGCAAACGCCCCTGCGCATTTACTCTAGCGATAATAAGCTGATAGGCGAGTTTGGTGAGCAGCGACGAACCCCTATCAGCTATAACGAAATCCCGCCCTTATACATAAAAGCTCTACTTTCCGCAGAGGATGCACAATTCTACGGCCATAACGGCGTCTCTATTAAAGGACTTTTGCGAGCAGCGTCACAATTATTGCAAACAGGGCAAATCCAGTCGGGCGGCAGCACGATCACCATGCAGGTCGCAAGGAACTTCTTCCTGACCTTTAACCAGACTTTTGCCCGTAAATTCAACGAAATCTTGCTCGCCCTGCAAATAGAGAGAGAACTCAGCAAAGCCGAAATCCTCGAGCTTTACAACAACAAAATCTATTTTGGAAATAGAGCATACGGCATACAAGCGGCGGCTAATGTCTACTATGGCAAAGATATTGGCGATTTAAACTTAGCTCAGTGGGCCATGATTGCCGGCTTACCCAAAGCGCCGTCCGCTTACAACCCTTTGGCAAACCCTTCGCGTGCTTTAATTCGTCGAAACTGGATTCTCGGACGGATGTACGAGCTAGGCCACATTGACCAGAACACTTGGCGCAGCACAACAGCTGAGCCAATTACCGCCCGCTACCATGGACTTACACCAGAACTATACGCCCCCTATGTTGCAGAAATGGCTCGCCAAGAGGCCATTGATCGTTTTGGCCAAAGCGCCTACACGGACGGCTACAACATCTACACCACAGTAAACGCTCACTTACAAGAAGTCGCCCAAAAAGCGGTGACTCAGGGTGTTGTTACTTACGATCAGCGCCATGGCTATCGCGGCCCTGAGCAGAGCTTTGCCAACACCGACCCAACTGCATGGCTCGAGCAAGTGAAAAATATCCCTGCTTACGGCGGCCTTGAACCCGCCGTGGTGACCCAAGTAGAAGAGCAGTCGGCCGAGGTATTACTGCGCGACGGCAGCACTGTGACATTAAGCTGGGAGCAGGGGCTGTCCGATGCACGGCCTTATCTTAACGAGAACTACCGGGGCAAAAAGCCGTCCACAGCAGCCGACGTGCTCTCTGCTGGCGATTTAATTCGCCTGCGCCAATCCGCCGCAGGATGGCAGCTGAGCCAATTACCCGCAGCAGAAGCAGCTCTTATTTCTCTCTCCCCTGAGAATGGCGCTATTGTTTCCATGGTTGGAGGCTTCGACTTCAACCAAAGCCACTTCAACAGAGTCACACAAGCGACTCGACAGCCAGGCTCATCTTTTAAACCTTTTATTTACACCACCGCTCTAGAAAACGGTTTTACGCCCGCCACAATCATTAACGACGCGCCCATCGTCATTGAAGATGCGAGCCTTGAAGGCACATGGAGACCTGAGAACGATGGCGGGAAGTTCCTAGGCCCCATGAGAATGCGAACCGCCCTCTATCGATCACGAAACTTGGTTTCAATCCGAATTTTACGCACGCTGGGCATGAAAACGGCGCATGAGAGCTTAGCCAGGTATGGCTTTGACGCAGATGCAATGCCTTACGATCTCTCATTAGCTTTGGGCAGCCACGACGTAACCCCCCTCAAATTAGCTGAAGGTTACGCTGTCTTTGCTAACGGTGGCTATAAAGTCGCCCCCTACCTTATAGAGCGCATTGAAACGGTAGACGGAGAGCTTCCTTTTAAGGCAAACCCGGCTACTGTATGCCGTGAATGCGATACTGAAATGGATAAAACCAATACTGAGGCCAACACCTTAGAAGAGTTGCTTGCCACAAACTCAGCCCCAACAACTCCTACCCCAGCCCCCATGAAAGCACCACGTATTCTGGATGCGCAAACCGCTTTTATTGCCGACTCTATGCTCCGTGATGTCATTGCTCGGGGCACAGGGAAACGGGCACGAGTACTGGAGCGAGGTGATATTGCAGGAAAAACAGGCACCACAAACGGCCCACGTGATGCCTGGTTTGCGGGCTACAGCCCCGACATTGTCACAGTGACCTGGCTCGGCTTCGATAACAACACGCCGCTCGGCAACAACGAATACGGCGGCTCCGCAGCGCTACCCATCTGGATTGACTATATGCGCGCAGCCTTGGCAGACAAACCCGAGAAGCCCAGCAAAAGACCCAGCGGTATTGTTACAGTGCGTATAGACCCGGAAACCGGCAAACGTGCTGGCCCGAATGACCCAGACGCAATATTCGAAATATTCCGTGAGGACAATATTCCACCACTGCAAGGCTCTGGAACCAGAGCAGAAGACAAAAGCTCGCAAATGATTCCTGAAGAACTTTTTTAAGTAAGAGAAAACAATAATTGCCAACAAAAAAGCCCGTCATAAAGACGGGCTTTTTTGTTGGCCTGAGAGAGATCCCCTCAACGCACTCTGTCTTACTTTTTAGCGCCGCCGATACGACCGCCAAAACGCTTGTTAAAGCGATCAATACGACCACCGGTATCAACAACTTTCTGCTTACCAGTAAAGAACGGGTGGCACTCAGAGCAGACGTCAATGTGGAAGTCTTCGCCCAGAGTAGAACGAGTTTTGATTTGATTTCCGCAGCTGCAGCTCGCAGTCACGTCGGTATAATTTGGATGGATATCAGCTTGCATGATCTTAGCCTATGTTGTGTATACCGCCACCTGAACACAAGGTCAAAGCCTCTTTGCCTGGCACGGTATCGCGGGTTATCGCAATTTCGGGGCCGCGATACTACCACAGCCACACCCCAAATCAAGGGGAATGTGCATTTTTTAGCCGCAACGGCCCCGCCAACTTTAACCGATGAGTTCTAGCCCCAATTAACGTAAGATTATTAGCCACTTAAGCGTTAGTGTCAGCCTCAGATGCCCTACTCCAACAGTGTACAAGTCGCCTTGCCAGTACCCTTGCGGCAGCTCTTCGACTACCACTTACCTATCGCCACTTCTGATGCCAGCGTCGGGGCCCGTATTCGAGTCCCTTTTGCAGGGCGTGAGCTGATCGGCATTGTTATGTCTAAGACAGCCAGCGGCAAAATTGACGACGCAGACATTAAACCTGCGAAGGAGCTTTTAGATTCTTCGCCAGTTATACCTGAGGATGTGATCCAGCTGCTTCGCTGGGCTGCGAATTACTATCACTGCCCATTAGGCGAAGCCATGCAAGCGGCTTTACCCAGCCTTTTACGCCAGGGAGAACCTCCCAGGTATCAGCAGGATTCTAACGAGTGCTACTGGCAGCTGACTGCGGAGGGGCAGGGACTGCCCGACGCACCGTTACCCAAGGCGCCTCGCCAAGCGGAACTCGTCCTCCACCTAAGGAAGCAGGGCTCCTGCAAGTGGGAAGAACTCAAATCTCTTGGCTTTACCCGTGACACTCTTAAACGCCTGACCGAACGCAACCTTATTGAACCCAGCTCAAGCCCTGAACGTTTACGCCCAATTCAACCACCACTCCCCCTAAACACTGAGCAACAACAAGCGCTTGATCGTATTCAATTGGGGAGCTACAACACCTATTTGCTTGATGGAATTACCGGTAGTGGCAAAACTGAGGTTTACCTGCAAGCCATCGCGCGCTCTTTTGAACTTAATCCTCTCTCCCAAACGTTAGTGCTAGTGCCTGAGATTGGATTAACCCCGCAAACAATTCGCCGTTTTGAACGCCGTTTTCAGCAGGAAATCGTCACCCTGCACTCTGGCTTAACAGACCGTGAGCGACTCAACGCATGGGTGAAAGCGTCTGATGGCAGAGCCCGTATCATCATCGGGACCCGCTCGGCGATATTCACACCATTACGCCATCCGGGTTTGATCATCGTAGATGAAGAACACGACATCTCTTTTAAGCAGCAGGACGGGTTTCGCTATTCGGCCCGGGATTTGGCATGTCTTCGGGCTAAGAACCTAAACATCCCGGTCATACTCGGCAGCGCCACACCGGCACTTGAATCGCTACACAACGCCCAAACCAACCGTTTTGTTCATTTATTATTGCGCCAGCGAGCCAATCAGCAAGCCGCCCCGGCAATACAAATCGTCGACAGCTCCCTGTGCCCTCCGGACCGGAATATTACGGATATAAGCCTCCAAGCCATCCGCCAACATCTCAGTGCAGGCAACCAAGTACTGGTATTTATAAATCGTCGCGGATACGCCCCTACCTTGCAGTGTCACGACTGCGGTACTCAAGTGCTTTGCCCCAACTGCGATGCACGCCTTACGTTACATCAACAACCCAGACATCTGCACTGCCACCACTGTGACTACCAGTGCTCAGTACAGTCGCGCTGCCCAAGCTGTAACAGTCACAGGTTAATTGCGATAGGCGCAGGAACCGAACGCAGTGAAGCGTTTTTATCCCATGAGCTGCCCGGCACCGACATTATCCGAATAGACCGCGACTCCACCCGCCATAAAAACTCACTTGAAAGCAAGCTAGCCAGCATCAAAAAAGGCGCTCCCTGCGTGCTTGTCGGAACACAAATGATCGCCAAAGGCCATCATTTTCCCGACGTCACCTTAGCGCTTATTTTGGATGTAGATAGCGGTTTATTGAGCGCCGACTTTCGTGGCCCAGAGCGTATGGGGCAGCTCATTACTCAGGTCGCAGGCCGAGCGGGGCGCGCCGAAAAGCCCGGCGAAGTCATTTTGCAGACGCGCAACCCGGACCACCCACTGCTCGGTTTATTAGTCGAACAAAATTACCAGCATTTTGCGACCGCAATAATGACCGAGCGGGAGATCACCCAAATGCCTCCTTTCGGCCATTTAGCCATGCTTCGAGCAGACGCCCCCAGTGCAGAGCAGGCTCAGCATTTTCTGCAACAATTGCGAATGTACAGCGATAGCCTACCGGCTAACCCAGCACTGCAGGTACTCGGCCCCATGCCCGCGCTGATGGAGAAACGCGGTAAACGCTTCCGCTACTTGATTCAGTTAAAATCAAACAGTCGCGGAGCACTCAACTCGCATCTTCAGCACCTGACACACTACATCGCTAACCTCAAACCGCCTCGTCATCTGCGCTGGTCAATCGACGTTGATCCTCAAGATATGGGCTGAGTAACAATTGCAGCCTGGATCCGACTGCCCGTAAAATACCCGCTTTTGCAAGAGCGCCCACCATGACCCGAGATTACGCCAAGAAAAAGCGCCCTGCGGCGAAAAAAGCCGCACCCAAGCCCCAGGTTCCCTGGTGGGTATGGCTTTTTATCGGCTCAATGCTGGGTGCTTTTATTATGTTTTTGGTTTACTTGGCCGGGTTATCGCCCAGCCAACAGGCATCCCCCGCCGCCCCGGCACCTGTCCCTCAGGCCAAGGTATCTCAACCTGAACCCGAAACCGAAAAAGAAAAGCCCGACCTTCCCAAGCCACGGTTTGACTTCTATAAACTGCTGCAAGAAAGTGAAGTGATTGTTCCCGCCACCGAACCGGTAGAAACAGGACAAACCGTCAAACAAGAGCCCGCGGTAGAGTACTTATTGCAAGTAGGCTCATTTCGCAAAGCGGAGGATGCCGACAAGCTGCGAGCGCAATTAATTTTACTGAATCTTGATGCGCGCACTGAGGATGTCACTATTCGCAATGGTGAACTCTGGCACCGAGTGGTGGTAGGGCCGTTTGACAATCAATCGCGCTTAGCCAAAGCCCGTTCAACGCTAGTGTCCAACCGCTATAACGCGCTTGTACTGAAACGCAAGCCAGGCGGTTAATCCAATTTGGAGGGGGCATAGCCATTGCCCCCTAACGCGACCACCCATTTCCGCTTGAATTCTGAAAACTTGCCCCCACCGTGAAGTTACTCGTGGCGCTACTCTCCTAGCACCCTATCCAATTACCGACAGCAAAGGATACACAGTGGAACAGTACCGAGGTACCACCATTCTCTCCGTGCGCCGTGGCAATACTGTTGTCATTGGTGGCGACGGCCAGGTCTCACTGGGCAACACCATTATGAAAGGCAACGCCCGTAAGGTAAGACGCCTGTATAAAGATCAGGTTTTAGCGGGTTTCGCCGGCGGCACTGCCGATGCCTTCACCCTTTTTGAGCGCTTTGAAGCCAAGCTCGAAGCCTACGGTGGCCAGCTTACCCGCGCGGCAGTCGAGCTTGCCAAAGACTGGCGCACCGAACGCTCGCTGCGCCGCTTGGAAGCTCTACTTGCGGTAGCGGACAAAGAAGCCTCGCTGATCATTACCGGCAATGGCGATGTCATTCAGCCAGAAGACGATCTGATAGCGATTGGCTCCGGTGGCGCATTCGCCCAATCGGCGGCCCGCGCCCTGTTAGATAACACCGAGCTGGATGCAAAAACTATCGTCGAGAAAGGGCTGTCCATCGCAGGCGACGTTTGCATTTATACCAACCACAACCAGACCATTGAATCTCTGGATTACTGATTGCGAGTAACTTTATGTCCAGCATGACCCCACGAGAAATCGTGCACGAACTCGACCGTTTTATCGTCGGCCAACACGATGCCAAGCGTGCCGTCGCTATCGCGTTACGCAACCGCTGGCGTCGCATGCAAGTGAATTCCGACTTGCGCGGTGAAATCACCCCAAAAAACATTTTAATGATCGGCCCAACCGGGGTGGGCAAAACCGAAATCGCCCGCCGCCTGGCCAAGCTTGCCAAGGCACCTTTTATTAAGGTGGAAGCCACTAAATTTACCGAAGTTGGCTATGTGGGTCGTGATGTGGAATCCATTATTCGCGACCTGGTAGAAAGCGCCATTAAAATGCAGCGTGAACAGGCCATGAAGCGTGTTGAAGTACGCGCAGCCGAAGCCGCCGAAGAACGCGTGTTAAATGCCTTGTTGCCCAAAGCCCGCGGCGAAACCGATAGCGAATCAGGCGCGAATACGCGTCAGGTTTTTCGCAAAAAGCTTCGCGAGGGAGACCTGGACGATAAAGAAATCGAAGTGGATGTGTCCGCCACACCAGTAGGCGTTGAAATAATGGCACCCCCTGGCATGGAAGAAATGACCAGCCAGCTGCAAAACATGTTTTCGTCCATGTCCAACGGCAAAACCCAGACCAGTAAAATGACCGTTAAACAGGCGCTGAAAACACTTCAGGAAGAAGAAGCCGCCAAGCTTGTAAATCATGACGACATTAAGAGCCTGGCCATTGAATCAGTCGAACAAAACGGCATCGTATTTCTGGATGAAATCGACAAAGTCGCAAAACGCGGTGAAAGTGGCGGTGCCGACGTGTCCCGTGAAGGCGTGCAACGCGATTTACTGCCGTTAATTGAAGGCTGCACGGTAAGCACGAAACACGGCATGGTCAAAACCGACCACATTCTCTTTATCTCCTCGGGGGCGTTTCATTTATCCAAGCCTTCAGACTTGATACCCGAACTGCAGGGCCGGCTACCGATTCGCGTGGAGCTCAGCGCTTTGACACCCGATGATTTTGAGCGAATTCTCACCGAACCTTCAGCTTCTCTTACTGAGCAACATCACGCCCTGCTACAAACCGAAGGGGTAGATATTGAATTTACCAAAGAGGGAATTCGTCGCATTGCCGAGACAGCGTTTGAGGTTAACGAGCGCACCGAGAACATTGGCGCACGCCGTTTACATACACTACTTGAACGCTTGCTTGAAGACATATCCTTTGATGCGGGCAGTGCCGACAGCCGTTTTGTGATCGATGCCGACTATGTGGAAAAACATTTAGGCGAACTGGCACAAAACGAAGATCTGAGCCGGTATATTTTGTAAAACCCGTTATGCAGGCACCCCGCAAAATCAAACTGCACCGGGACACCGCCGAACTGGAAATCCAGTTCGGTGCAGACTCCCACCGCTTGAGCGCAGAGTTTTTGCGGGTGTACTCCCCCAGCGCCGAAGTGAAAGGCCACGGCCCGGGGCAGGCCATCCTTCAGCATGGCAAGAACAACGTTGCTATCACGAGCATAGAGCCGGTAGGCAACTATGCCATACGGCTCACGTTCAGCGATGGCCACGACTCGGGCATATACACTTGGCAGCAGCTTAAAGATTTTACAGACAACCAGCAAAGCTATTGGCAGCAGTACACAGACGCACTGGAGAAAGCAGGACTCAGTCGCGACCCTCACACCTCGGTAATCCGGCTTAAGTAGCGGTTACTTCGCTTTTTACGCCGTCGATCCGCTATAATGCGGCGCTACATTCATTTTTCTAAGCGTAATCTGCATGCCGGACGTTCCCGCCCAACCCATTCGCTACCTGGTTCGCCTCGCTCTTCTGCTGGCAGCTTTAGTGGCTATTATCATCTACTATATCGGTGCAGGTGATGAAGCCGCGCAAGCAGCGGCTCAAGAAGGCGGCCTTATAGATTTTTCCTCTGCGCTCGGGTATTTCCTCTGCGCGGCATTAATGGCCGTTGTGGGTGGCCGGCATGTTATAAAGCACCATTACCCGCTGATACTCGCACTCACTTTGCTGGGCATGCGCGAGCTGGATCTGGATAAACGCCTCTCTACCTTCGGTATATTTAAAAGCCAAACCTTTCGCTCCGCCGATGTTTCATGGCTGGAAAAAGGCATTTCGTTAGCCGTCATCATCGGGGTTTTATGGCTGCTTATAATCATGGTTCGACGCTACACCAAGCCGCTGTGGTTTAGCGTATGGCGTTTTGAAGCCGTATCGCTGATAACCGGATTTGGCTGCGGCATGTTGGTATTGGCACGTTTGCTGGACGGCATTGCGAGAAAGCTTGCCACTCTCAACATTGCTTTTTCCGAGCACCAAGAAGTACTCACCACCATCACCGAGGAAGTACTAGAGCTGGGCGTGCCACTGTGTTTTATTCTGGCGTTTTTTGCTTATTATCGGGTTTATCATCCAGCATCTATACGCAAAAAAAACTAGCTGCCGTGGGTGATCCGGTTAAATGCTTTTAACACTCGGGAAACAGTAAGCGCCTGTTTCCAAAACTTATCTTTCAGCGGGCGGCAGAATAACCAGGCCGGAGCCAGCACTGCCTCATTTTTTTCCCAAGCCGGAGCCCACATACGTGCCGTGCCGGCGCGAATACACAATGAGACAGTAGGCAAGCCGATGCTTGAGGCCAAGTGGCCGATTCCCGAATCTGAACCGATAAAATAGTCACAACTCGTTAAGAACTCAGCCACTTCAGCCAAGTCAGGTTTACTTACTATCATGTCTTCAGGTAAACCCACCCAATCCCGAACTTCAAATGGAGCCAAAATAAATATTGGTTTAAATCCGCTATCTTTTAGCCGATTCGCCAGTGCAATAAATTTCTGCTTAGGCCACTCTTTAAAGGAATCAGCTGAGGTAGGGTGTATGGCAACCACTTTTGAGTTATCAGCCTTAGAAGTCGGCACCACCATACCGTTGCGCTGCGTAGGGTTCTTGACACCCCAGAAATTTGCGCAATACTCGGCCTGAATACTTACCATAGAGCGCTTAGCCTTAAAGAGTTTTGCATCACTCATAACCTCGACAGGCACTTGAGCCTTTCTGAGCAAAGCAACGAAAGGCCTATCGAACATCACGACAACTCGATCGAACTGATTCCAAAACACCTGATCTTTCTGCAAGTTTTCAGTGGGAGAAGGTTGTACCTGAAACTGCTCGAAATAAGCTTTTAACGAGTGAATATAGGTATTGAAAACCACCACATTGTTACCTTGGGCCACTAAATTATTAGCCGCCACCATACCGATCAGCGAATCGCCGAGACGGTCACTCAAAATTAAAGCAATTTTCTTAGGCATAAAGAGCTACTCAGTCCTTTTGAGCAATGTAAATGGGTGACACTAAGTACAGAAATTTATCTAGCCATTGAATAAATCAGCGGACACACTTTATTCGACTCAAAAGTGTGCATGGGATATAAAAACCGCAACCTAGAGAACTAATCAGATTGGGCAAGAATTTTTTCCACAATACCCGTTGTTGAACAATCATCAAGAAACTGCAGAACCTTCACATCACCACCATAAGCTCGAACGATGGGCGCACCGACCACCTGCTCTTCGGTGTAATCACCACCTTTTACCAGCACTTCGGGCTGTAGCGCTCGCAGCAAATTCTCTGGTGTATCATCGGCAAAGCTCACCACCCAGTCCACCGCCTCGAGTCCGGCCAATACCGCCATGCGCCTGTCGACGGGGTTAATGGGCCGCGATGGTCCTTTAAGTCGGGACACCGATTCATCGCTATTCACCGCCACGATTAACCTATCCCCCAGCTCACGAGCCGATTGCAAATAGCCAACATGGCCTGCGTGAATAATATCGAAGCAGCCGTTGGTAAATACGATCTTTTCACCTTTGCTGCGCGCTTCCTGCAGCGCAGTTTGCAGCTGCTCTTGAGAGACAACACCGCGCTCTACACCTTGCTCGGCCTGTACAGCCAGACGCAGCTCAGGGCCACTGATGGTTGCCGTCCCTAGTTTCCCCACGACCATGCCTGCGGCAAGGTTAGCCATGCCCACCGACTCCGGCAGGCTATAACCTGCAGCAATAGAAGCGGACAGCACCGCAATCACGGTGTCACCGGCGCCCGTCACATCAAACACTTCACGGGCGCGAGCAGGCAGATGCAGTTCGGGCTGCGCTTTACGCAACAGTGTCATCCCCTGCTCGCCACGGGTGACCAATAACGCTTCCAGGTTTAACGTCGTCATTAATTGGTTCGCTTTATCAACCAATTCCTGCTCGCTATTGCAGGCGCCAACCACGGCTTCAAACTCATGCAAGTTAGGCGTTAGCAACGTGGCCCCAGCGTAACGGGTGAAATCTGTACCCTTGGGGTCTACCAGTACGGGCACATTGGCTTTGCGAGCAGTTGCAATTAAAGCCTGACAATCCCCAAGTGAGCCTTTCGCGTAATCCGACAACACCACGACATTCACGTCGCCTATTTGTTGCTGTAACTTTTTCTGATGCTCGCTGCAATCGGCCTGAGTAAACAGCTCCTCAAAATCCATCCGCAACAACTGCTGATGACGGCTCATTACCCGCAACTTAGTGATTGTCGGCTTAGCCGAAGAAACTTGAAACTGAGTTGAAACTCCGGCAGCACGAAGCTGACCAGCCAGTACATCAGCGGCTTCATCCTGCCCCACGACGCTAATCAACGAGGCCGACGCCCCCAGAGCCGCAAGATTAAGAGCAACGTTGCCTGCACCGCCTGCGCGATCGTCCGTTTGCGAAACCTTCACCACCGGTACCGGTGCTTCAGGAGAGATGCGCGATGTGCCTCCGTGCCAATAGCGATCCAACATAACATCGCCGATCACCAAAACCCGCGCACTATCGTATCTGGGGGTAGAGAGATGCATAGTAATAAACCTTAAAGTGTCAGCGAATCCGATTGGGTCGCACTGTGTAAGCGGGCGTAGTGCCCCTGCTTCGTCATAAGCTCGGCATGGTTACCTTGCTCGACAATACCGCCATCTTCCATCACGACGATCAAATCCGCTTTTTCAATCGTTGACAAACGGTGCGCAACAACAAAGGTCGTGCGCCCGCGAGAAACCGTATCCAAGGCCTGTTGAATATAACGCTCAGACTCGTTATCCAGCGCCGAAGTGGCCTCATCCAAAATTAAAATGGGTGCGTCTTTTAAGATGGCCCGGGCGATCGCCAGCCGTTGTCGCTGGCCACCAGAAAGTTTGGCGCCACCTTCACCAATAAAGGTGTTATATCCTTCAGGCAACTCGTCGATAAACTCATCCGCGTAAGCCAGCTGCGCTGCGCGCTTGATATCCTCAAGGCTGGTTTTATCAAGCGCACCGTAAGCGATATTGGCAGCAACGGAATCGTTGAATAACACTACTTGCTGAGTCACCAAAGAAATTTGGCTGCGCAAATTTTGCAGTTGATATTCGCGAACATCAGTATCGTCTACGCAAATATCCCCTTTAAAGCCGCTGTAAAAGCGCGCCAATAGGTTCACGAGTGTTGATTTACCACTGCCTGATTTACCGACCAAGGCGACCACCGTACCCGGTTCAACCTCAAGATTAATACCTTTTAACGCTTCTCGCTCACTGCCTTGATAAGCAAAGTGCAGGTCACGCACAGACACTTTACCGCGCACGCGCGTGGGTTTGAAAAGGCCACTATCCTCTTCGGTTTTTTCGTCCAGCACCTGAAAAATGCTGTCTGCGGCTGCCACACCTTTTTGGATGACTGGCACCATTTCACTGAGCTGGCGCATCGGCTTTAGCACCATACCAACGGCTAAAAAGTAGGCAACAAAGGCACCCGAATCTTTAATTTGCATTTGGCCCAATGCCACCCACAATAAACCGCCCATGGCCAAGGCCACAATAATTTGAATCAAGGGGGTATTTAATGTGGAGGTCAAAACAATTTTTAGGTTTTGCAAATAGTTACGCCAGCTGGCTTCGCGGAAACGCTGCGTTTCATAGTCCTCGCCACCGAAGCTGCGCATCACACGGTAACCATTAATCATCTCAGAGGTTACTTGAGTTATGTCGCCCATACTGTGCTGGACTTTGGTACTGAGCCGACGCAGGCGTTTACCCACGTAACCGACCAGCGCCGCAATTAACGGCACCACCCCCATCATCAGCAGAGTTAATACCCAGTCCTTATAAAACAGGTAACCGAGCAGTGCGATGACGGTGGTGCCCTCACGAATCATGGTTTTCAACGCTTCAGTAGAAGCGGTGGTGACATTATTAACATTAAACGTCACCAGCGACATCAACTGCCCCGAATCATTGCGCTCAAAATATTCGCCAGGCAAATACACCATGTGGCTGAACAATTGCACCCGCAAGGTATCGACAATACGGTAAGAAACTTTGGCAATAAAAAAGTTACCCAAAAAACCACCAAAACCGCGAATCGCAATAATGCCAATAATAATCAACGATGGCAGCCACAAAGGGCCTCGCTCCTCAGTCTCGATAAAATTCAGCAAATACTCCATATACTGAGCCATCGCCGGCTGCGAAGCGGAGTAAACGATAAAGCCGACAACACTGATTAAAAAGCTCAGCCAATGAGGTTTAACATAGCTGAGCAGGCGAAAATAAACCGTTAAGGATGCTGAATCAGATGATGCGTTGGGTGAGCTTTTTGTGTCACTCATAGGCTCGTACCAAATAATTAATTTACGAAGAGGTGCGCGTGCGCACCCAAAGATCGGCGTATTTCACAAACGTCGCGTGAGACATCACTAACGCAACAAGTAAACCCTGACCGCCATCAAGAAAACCACGCTTAAGAACATACATACGTAAAAAACAGGATAGGCCATGCAAGCAAGCGGACCACAGTGACCCTGTTTTACCGCTCTCTTGCTTTGCAATCGCCCAGTGTTCTGCATAAAGGGCGGACTTTGTAACCAGATGCCGAACACTATCATAAACGTAATGCAATAAATCACCCTGTAGACGTTTTACCGGCAGACGATTTGAATTTCGCAATCGCTCGTGCACACGAGTGTCATCAAAGCCGGCGAGCAATCTGGGGTAAAGGCGTGGTATCCAATCGGGGTACATATCGGTGTGCCGCATGTAACGACCAAAGCACCAGCTCAGGCGATTAATTTCGTAAATACAGTCATCGCCATCTATAACCTGTAGCATCTCTTGCTTTAATTCATCACTAACGCGCTCGTCTGCATCGATGCACAACACCCATCGCCCCCGAGCAAAAGCTTGAGCACGCTGCCTTTGCACGCCAAACCCCTGCCAATCGGTATTGATTTCCACACGAGCACCAAAGCGTTTAGCCATCGCCAGCGTATCGTCGGTACTTCCGGAATCCAGCACGACAATCTCGTCGACAAAGTCCAGAGATTGCAGACACGCCTCCAGTTTTTTGGCTTCGTTTTTAACGATGAGTACGGCGGAAAGGCGTATAACCTGATTGGCACTATCGACAGGCATCAGAAACCTCCCGACGCTGGGCGCAGCGCATATAACCCCACAATGCCACCAGAAAAAATGCGTACAAAGTAACGCCGCTGTTATGCCGCAAAAACGCCTGGGTTAATCCGAACAAAGCGACCGACACAACCAATATTATTCCCGACATGGCAAACGCCTTGGCCTCAACCTGAGTACTTTTCGTTCGCACAGCTTCACGACAAAAAAGCACTAATGGAACAAGGTAAATAACCATAAGCGCCAGCAACCCTAGCACTCCTCGCTTTACAGTCACATCCAGCAGATCGTTATGAACATGAGAGAACTCACTGACTTCCACCCGAACCTCCAGGTCTTCTATCCGCTCTGCCATGGGCTTGATGTAACCTTCCTCACCCCAGCCCGCCACAGGCTTTTCGTCGATTAAACTGGACGCGGAACGCCACATTTCTAAACGCAGCCCCACCGAGCGCCCCACACTTTTTCCACTTAAATATTGAGCCGTCTCAATGGCCCCTCGATTAACGCGCTCTTGAATACCGGTTTGTGGAATTACGTAAAGTACCGTCAAAAACAATAGCGCCCCGATAGCACTCAGATACAAAACCCGACGGGGAAGATGACGCCGTAAATTAAAAAACAAAATGAGCACGATAGCGGGCAGCGCCAACCAACCGCCGCGAGCACCCGACAACATTGAGGCCAGCATTCCCAAAGCCGCAGCCACAGATAAAGCAACAATCCAGCGTCGACCATGGGTTTGCCTTTTTGCCCACCCCAATCCAGCCAGACACAAACCACTGGTTAGAATTGCCAAGTTGCCGAATTGAATCGGGTTCATTAAGCCAAAAGCTCGCTCGCTATCGTTAAACCACACCTGGAATAGCGCGTAACACCCGGCAGAAGAAGCGCCGACGATTAAACCGAGCCACCAGAACTTAACCCTTGGCTTAAAGCCAAGAATAGCCAATAACGCCCCGGCCGCTAACAGATAACGACTGGGCTCTTCGTAATATCGAGATGAGGCTCCGTGAATCACATTAACCAGCACATTTAGCGCAAAACAGCTCAGCAGCGCTGCGATCATAATGCCATCGAAGCGATTCAGGTTAAGTGCCGGGCGTTTCACCAGCAACCAAGGAAAGCCCAATAAAAAAACCAGCGCAGGCCCATAGGAATAACCACTGGGTAGCACAAAACACAGGGCACTACTTAACGCGATACACAGAGATAAAAACCAGCGAAAGCGGCTATTCTCCGCGTAAAATCCAGCAGCTGTCATAAGGTGTTATCCAAACCTAACGGGTGACCAGCAAACGTACAGTATCTTTCACGCCAAGCCATTTTACTGGCTAGCGCCGCGGTTATGATCAATGTCGGCAACTGGTCCTGAAGCCAACAATGACTGCAACGCAACAATAACCTGAGATGGCGACAAATCCTGTAAACATTTTTTATGCTCAAGCGGGCACTCACGCGAAAAGCAAGGCTGACAGTCTAACGCCAAGGACACCGTCGCCACCTTTTCTCCCAAGGGTGGAGTAAAGCGCGGGGAGGTTGATCCGTAAACGCCCACCAGAGGCAAACCTAACGCAGCGGCAATGTGCATAAGACCGGAATCGTTGCTCACGGCGGCCTTGGATAACGACATTAAATCCATCGCGTCAGCCAATGTGGTTTGGCCAGCCAAAGCAGTAGCATAAGTGTTCTCGGGTAACAGGGAGATTATTTCTGCCGCAACCGACCGATCTTTTTCAGAGCCAAATAGCCATACCTGCCAGCCATTGGCAATAAACGCTTGAGCAACTTCCGCGTAATGAGCCGCTGGCCACTGCTTCGCAGGGCCGAACTCAGCACCCGGGCACAAAGCCAAAACCGGCCGACTGAGATTCACGTGGTATTTATCGCAGAGCACCTCTGCATTATTTTGCTCTGCCACCAGCTTCGGTTTTGGCGGCTCAGGCAATGAAGCTCCCGGCGCAAACGCCAAAGCCGTAAAACGCTGCACCATAAGTGGATAGCGAGCCGCGTCGAGCTTACGAATATCGTTGAGCAAGCCATAGCGCATCTCACCGCGCCAACCTACTCTTACCGGAATACCAGCGAATGCGGGTATGAGTGCGGATTTAAGGGAATTAGGAAGAACATAGGCGCGGCTATAATGTTGCCTGGCAAGCGCCCGGGCCAGCTGCCAACGCGCTTTAAGCATGATTTTGCCATGCCCAACGGGCATATCAATGCTGGCCGAGACCTCTGGCATCCGCTCGGTAATAGGGCGACTCCAGGCGGGAGCCAGCACATCAATCGTCGCACCTGGATATTGCTGGCGCAGCACTTTGAACAGCGACTGCGCCATCACCATATCGCCAACCCAGGACGGGCCAACAATTAATATCCGTTCGCTCGCGGCCACGAATTACCCTTTAACCGGCGCCAACCACGCTTTGTGCTGAGGTAGCCGGCCTTTTACCGCATCGAAGTACAAGCTTTGTAATTCAGTGGTAATAGGACCGCGCTTACCTTCTCCGATAGCACGACCATCCAGCTCACGGATAGGCAATACCTCGGCGGCGGTGCCAGTAAAGAACACCTCATCTGCTACATAGACTTCATCGCGGGTAATGCGCTTTTCTTTTACGGTATAGCCGCACTCAGCTGCCAGAGTAAAAATGGTGTTGCGAGTGATGCCGTCCAGGCACGAGGTCAGCTCGGGGGTATAGATAATGCCGTCGCGAATCACAAACACGTTTTCGCCACTGCCTTCGGCGACATAGCCTTCGTTATCCAGCAGCAAAGCTTCTTCACAACCGCTGTCCAGGGCTTCTTGCAACGCCAACAGCGAGTTGATGTAATGACCATTGGCCTTGGCTTTACACATGGAGATATTCACGTGATGGCGAGTATAGCTTGAGGTACGCACCTTAATACCCAAATCACGGGCCTCGGGCGACATGTAAGAGGGCCAGTTCCAGGCCGCCACCATTACATGGACGCGCAGGTTATCGGCGCGCAATCCCATACCTTCCGAGCCATAAAACGCCATAGGGCGCAGATAACTCTCGTGGAGATTGTTTTCACGAACCACCAGCTTTTGCGCTTCGTTGAGCACGTCTTTTTCAAACGGCAATTTCATACGCATAATGTGCGCAGAGCGGTATAAGCGGTCGGTGTGCTCTTGCAGGCGGAAGATGCTGGTGCCATCTTCTGCGGTTTCATAGGCGCGTACACCCTCAAAAACGCCCATGCCGTAATGCAGTGTGTGGGTCAAAACGTGCACTCGCGCATCGCGCCAAGGCACCAGTTCGCCATCAAGCCATATTACGCCGTCGCGATCGGCAAATGACATAGCCAACTCCTAAATAAAGTCTCAATGTAGTATGGGATTATCGGTTTGACGGCCAGCTTTTAAGAGGCTTCCGGATCGAGCAACAATTGCCGCCACATATCGGTTACCTGTTTGCGCTCGGCGGCAAACACATCTGTGCCTTGCAAAACCGCCTGCTGGTGCTGTAGCGCCAGGCGGTGTCCGGTGGATCGATAAGCTTTGTAGGCATCGATCAATTGCAATACCCCGGCTTCAGGCAGCAAGGCCTCCTGCGCCAGGGTTTCCAAAATTCGTATATTGTCCGTATACCGGGTCAGGGCGGGCGCTTTGTGGGCCCACGCCAAAACCGCGTATTGAACCATAAATTCAATATCGACGATACCTCCGCCATCCTGCTTGAGGTGAAATTCTTCACGGCCAGCGGCGGTGCCCAGGTGAGAGCGCATTTTTTCCCGCATGTCTATGACATCGCCGCGCAACTTTGCCAAGTTGCGATCACGCTGTAATACCCGGCCGCGCACGGCCTCAAACTCTGCGGCAAGGCTTTCGCTGCCCGCCACCGGGCGGGCCCGCACCAGAGCTTGATGCTCCCACGTCCAGGCCTCGTTTTCCTGATACTTTTCAAAGGCACCAATGGAGGCAACCAGCATGCCCGAATTACCCGATGGACGCAGACGCATATCCACCTCATAGAGCTGCCCGGAAACCGTCTGAGTATTGAGGATATGAATAATGCGCTGCCCCAGACGGGTATAAAAAGTCAGGTTATCTACCGACTTTTCGCCGCCCGTAGCGCCACTGGCCCACGTGTTGTGCACAAACACCAAGTCCAAATCCGAGCCGTGCCCCAGCTCAATACCGCCAAGCTTACCGTACCCGAGGATGCATAACTCCGGCTCGCGAGCCTCACCACCGCCCTCTTGCGCAGGAAAACCGTGGCGAGACACCATTTGCTCCCAGGCAAGCGCAAGCACATGCTCTAAGATCACCTCGGCAATGTAGGTCAGATAATCGCTGACTTTCATCAGCGGCAAAGCCCCTGTCACTTCGCTGGCCGCCACTCGCAGAGCATGGGCGCTGCGAAAGTAGCGCAAAGACTCCATGTGGCCTTCTAAATCATCCCAGCCCAAACGGAGCAACTCTCTGCGCAACTCATCTCGCAGCGCATCTTTATCCGGCGGAGAGTAAAGACTTTCTGGCGTGAGCAGCTCATCCAGCAAAATGGGATGCTGCGCCAGTTGATCGGCAATCCAGGGGCTGACTGCACTTAACTGCACTAACTGGTTCAAAGCGGTTGGGTTTTCAACCAGCAACACCAGGTAAGCACTGCGTCGCGCTACAGCCTGGACAAAAGGCAGGATTCTTTTTAAGGCCGCGCCCCGGTCAATCTCTTCCTGGCTTGCCACACACGCCAGCAGCCGCGGCACAAACGCATCCAGGCGAGTACGGCTGGATGCCTGCATTGCCAACACCTGGCGGGACGTTTTTAACTCTTCCTGCCACTGCATGACGGTGTCGGGGTCGGCAAAGCCCTGCTCCGCCAAAAAGGCCGAAGCCTCTGCCCCGGCTAAGGTTCCATCCCAAAGGCCGAGCCAGTTCGCCAACTCAGCATCGTCGACACCAGCCTCAGCATCCGGGTCGGCAATCACTGCTTGAAACTCTTCATTGACGAGAGTGCGGTGAGCCGATAGCACCTCGTAAAACTCTGCCCAGCTGTCAAAACCCAGCATAAAGGCCAGACGCCGCTGGCCCTCTTCGTCCATCGGTAATGACTGGGTTTGCCGGTCTTGATAGCCCTGAATAGCGTGCTCTGTATTGCGCAAGAAAATATAGGCCTGCAACAAGGCCTCGCCGCTGCCGCTGGGTAGGTACTTTTCTTTCTCTAACAGCGGCAACAATTTACACACCTGACGCTCACGCAGCGCTTTTTCTTTACCGCCCCGAATCAGCTGAAACAGTTGCACCACGAATTCGACTTCGCGGATACCACCCTCCCCGAGCTTCACATCAAGGTCCATGCCTTTGCGCTGCACCTGGCGGTTAATTAAGCCTTTCATGTCCCGCAAAGACTCAATCACACTGAAATCCACATACTGCCGATACGTAAAAGGCGCCAGTGTTTGCATTAATTCGTCTGCGGCGGCCTGACCACCAGCACTCCAGGCTACGGGGCGCGCCTTGATCATGGCATAGCGCTCCCAGTCCCGCCCCTGAGACTGGTAATAACCTTCCATCGCATCAAAGTTTTGCACCAAAGCGCCGCTCTGGCCATGGGGGCGCAAGCGCATGTCAACGCGAAACACAAAACCATCTGCGGTTTGCGCATCCAGCGTTTTAATCAGCTTTTGCCCCAAGCGAACAAAAAACTCCTGGTTGCTCAGGGTTTTACGCTCGCCATTGGTTTCGCCCGACTCCGGATACGCGAAAATCAAATCGATATCGGATGAGACATTCAGCTCGCAGGCCCCAAGCTTGCCCATGCCCAATACAATCATGGACTGTACCTGGCCCGAGTCACGCCCCACCGGTTCGCCAAAGCGTTGCACAAGGGCTCGATAATGCCAGTCCAGACACGCTTGGATAACGGTGTCCGCAAAAGCCGACAACTCAGCCGTTATTTCGGTCATGGACGCCATGCGATTCAGATCGCGCCAGATAATACGTACCATCGCACGATTGCGCGCCAGCCTGACGCGCCGATCAAGCTCGGCCTCATCTTCAGCAGAATCTAGAGTTTCTGAGAGCGAGGTCAGTTGCTCCTGCGACTGAGAAGCAAACAACTCCCCGGACTCCACCAACGATTGCAGGTGTTGTGGATTACGGGCGCAAGTTTGGGCAATAAATTCACTGCCCGCTAAGGCGAAGTCTAACTGCCGGGAAAATGACTCCGGCGCTTTTTTGATCAGTGATTGCAGGTCACAGGTTTCAGCCAATTGCTCGCGATAACGCAATGCAACTGCAGCCAAGGGGTCGGGCAGGGGGCGGTGTTGACTCATACAAATAGTTACTCTCAGTGATCGGCGCGCTCAGGAGGTGGAGCCACCCGCAGCACTTCTTCCATGGTGGTGAGGCCAGCGGCTATTTTTTGCGCGCCGGATAAGCGCAGAGTTCGCATACCCTCGCGCATGGCCTGCTTACGCAGCGCCTGTAAATTGCAATGGCTGGTGATTAAATCTTTCACCGAATCGCTCAAAGTGAGAATCTCGTAAATGCCCTGCCGTCCCAGATAACCGGTGTTTCGGCACTCAAGACAACCGACGGGGCGGTAGACTTTCTCAGGCATATTAACCTTCCAGGGTGCCACCAAAGAATCCCACTCATCTCGCTTAATGGCTCCTTCCTCTTTGCAATGCGGGCACAGTGTGCGCACCAAACGCTGCGCCATTACCCCCAGCAAGGTGGCATTGATTAAATAAGACGGAATACCCAAATCCAGTAGGCGGGCAACAGTGGCCGGTGCGTCATTCGTATGCAGCGTAGATAACACCAGATGCCCCGTGAGCGCAGCTTGCACAGCCATTTGCGCGGTTTCTAAATCGCGCATTTCGCCCACCATAATAATATCCGGGTCTTGCCGCATAAGCGTGCGGATACCTGCGGCAAAGTCCAGCTCGATTTTGTGGTGCACCTGAGTTTGGTTAAAGCTCTCTTCCACCATTTCAATCGGGTCTTCGATGGTGCTGACATTCACCTCGCTGGTCGCGAGCTTGCGCAGCGATGAATAGAGCGTAGTAGTTTTGCCCGAGCCGGTGGGGCCCGTCACCAGCACAATGCCATTGGGGCGCGACAGCATGCCATCCCAGCGCTTAAAGTCATCCCCTACCAGGCCTAAATCGTGAAAGCTGCGCAGCAGCACTTCTGGGTCGAAGATGCGCATCACCAGCTTTTCACCAAAGGCGGTTGGCAAGGTAGATAGGCGAAGCTCTACTTCCGTGTCATCCGCACGACGGGTTTTAATACGGCCATCCTGAGGCTTGCGTTTCTCGGCGATGTTCATCCGCCCCAACACTTTAAAGCGGCTTACCACCGCCATAGCCACCGAGGCAGGGAACTCGTAGACATCGTGCAACACCCCATCAATTCGAAATCTCACCTTGCCGACTTCGCGTCTGGGTTCTATATGAATATCACTGGCACGCTGACCGTAAGCATACTGTAACAACCAATCGACAATATTAACGACGTGCTTGTCGTCTGCATCAGCATCACCGAGGGATTTAAGCTCCACCAGCTGCTCAAAGTTAGTGGCGCCACTGGCTCCAGGCCCACCACTGGCACCAGACACCGACCGGGCCAGGGTGTAAAACTCGATTTGATAACGGAAGACATCAGCCGGGTTCGCAAACACTCGGCGCACATGCTTGCGAGCGACATGCTCAACCTGAGGCTCCCACCCGGTCAGAAAAGGCTGGGCACAGGCGATAACGATTTCGTCGGAGGTAACCTCGACACAGAGAATGCTGTGGCGCTTAGCAAAACCATAAGACACCACAGAGGTAACTTTTGAGACATCAATTTTGAGCGGATCAATGTGCACTACATCCAAGCCGGCGCGCCCCGCCATCCAGTGGGTAAGTGCTTCGCCGTCCAAGAGTTTGCCGGGGCGGGCAGCATCATCAACATTCTGGCTGGCAACATACGCCATCGGATGCATGGCTATTTGTGCTCGACTGCGATTTGCCCCCAGCAATATATTGGCGTCAGCCTGGCTGATGCGTCCATCCACAAGCAACTCATTAATGATAAAACGCAAATCCAAAACCGTACCTGACGGCACCTGCTGGGGCATAGCACACTCCCTATCATTTGACTCGTGGGTCGATTGTAGCCTGCCGACAGCAAATGAGTCACCCGCTCAACGTGACCTGAGCCGGCAATGTTTTTATACTGCGCGCTGAATTCGAGAGAGGACTCAAGATTATGGCTTTCAGCAACCCGTTTTCCAATATGTTCGGGCACTCCCCTATTAAACCCATGCAGGAACACATGAGTGCTGTGGTGGAGGCCTCAAGCAAATTACCCGACTTTTTTGCCGCCGCAATCGCCGGCGACTGGGATAAGGCCAAACAGATTCAACACGACATCTCCGAGCTTGAAACCAAAGCCGATGACATGAAAAAGCAGCTGCGCCTGCATTTACCCAAAAGTCTGTTTCTACCCGTCCCGCGTACAGACCTGCTGGAGCTACTGGCAACCCAAGACCGTATCGCCAACAAAGCTCAGGACATCACCGGCATTATGCTGGGGCGCCAAATGGCTATTCCCAGCACTCTCAAAGAGCCCTTTCAGGAATTTGTTAGCTCCGCCCAGAAAACTGCAGAGCAAGCACTGTCTGCCATTAACGAGCTGGATGAGTTACTGGAAGCTGGTTTCAGTGGTCGTGAAGTAAGCCTAGTTGAGAACATGATCGAGAAGCTTGACGAATACGAACGCACCAATGACCAACAGCAGGTGGAAATTCGCTCCACACTTTTCGCTCTGGAAGCAGAGCTTCCGCCCGTGGACGTAATGTTTCTATACCAGATTATCGATTGGATTGGCGACTTGGCAGACAGGGCGCAAGCCGTAGGCAGTCGCTTACAACTATTACTGGCGCGCTGAAGACGGCCGCTTAACACACTCAAGAACTACAGAGACATTGGGGAACTTCCATGACCGTGATCGCTGAATACGGCCAGATTTTACTGATACTTGCCTGTGTTTTTGGCCTATTTATGGCCTGGGGGGTCGGCGCTAATGACGTCGCCAACGCCATGGGCACATCAGTAGGCTCCAAGGCATTGACCATCAAGCAGGCGATCATTATCGCCATGATATTTGAATTTTTAGGCGCCTACCTTGCCGGTGGCGCGGTAACATCCACTATACGTAAAGGCATCGTCGACCCAGCCATAATGGCGGGCTCTCCCGAACTCCTTGTTTACGGGATGCTTTCGGCGCTGCTCGCAGCCGGCACCTGGCTACTGATTGCCAGTATCCTAGGTTGGCCTGTGTCGACTACCCACTCCATCGTCGGTGCCATCGTCGGCTTTGCCGCCGTGGGTATTTCGGTGGATGCCGTGGCCTGGGGCAAAGTGGCATCCATTGTCGCCAGTTGGGTGGTATCTCCCATGCTTGCGGGTACCATAGCGTTTTTTATTTTCCGCTCGGTGCAGCGGCTTATCCTTAACACCGAAGACCCGTTTGCCAACGCCCGTCGTTACATCCCCTTTTACATGTTTGCGGTAGGCTTTTTGATCGCCATGGTGACCCTGCTAAAAGGGCTCAAACACGTCTTCAAGGATTCAGGATTCTCGCTAAACTTCTTAGAGAGCGCCCTCATTGCCGCGGTTATCGGTGGCATTGTGTGTGTGGTAGGCATCTTTTTGCTGCGCCGTATTCAACCCGAAGAAACACCCTCCGGCGGTAATCGCTTTGCCAACGTTGAAAAACTGTTCGCCATTTTGATGGTGTTCACTGCCTGCGCAATGGCGTTTGCTCATGGTTCAAACGATGTCGCAAATGCGGTTGGCCCCATGGCGGCGGTTATCAATGTTATTAACACAGGAGGCATAGCGGCTAAATCTGTCATGCCCAGCTGGGTCTTACTGATCGGCGGTGTCGGTATTGTGATCGGCTTGGCCACCTACGGCTTTAAAGTGATGGCGACCATTGGTAAGAAAATCACCGAGCTGACCCCAAGCCGCGGCTTTGCCGCTGAACTTGCCGCGGCGGCCACCGTGGTGCTCGCTTCCGGCACAGGCCTGCCTATCTCGACCACACACACGCTGGTCGGTGCCGTACTGGGCGTTGGTCTTGCTCGTGGTATCGGCGCCCTCAATTTGGGTGTTGTCGGTTCTATTTTCATGTCTTGGGTCGTCACCCTTCCTGCAGGTGCCGGCCTGGCCATTTTGTTCTTCTTTTTCTTCAAGGGCATTTTTGGCTGATCGGCCATCGCGCTTTTACCCTAAGAATTATTCAAGGTAAAAGCGCGACCTCTTGTGCCCCACCACCACTGTATTACACTGGCGCTTCCCAACCCGGAGACGCCCAATGTCACTCGATCTACCCCGCTATAGAAGCTTTCTTAAACAGTTAGTTGCCGAGCCGTCGGTAAGCTGTGCTGTTCCTTCATGGGACATGAGCAATCAGCGCGTTATTGAGCACCTGGCCAATTGGCTGGAAAGCTTGGGCTTCAGCTGCGAGGTCATGCCCATCCCCAACCACCCGGGTAAATTCAACCTTCTGGCCACGTTAGGCAAAGGCGATGGCGGCTTAGTCTTTGCCGGCCATAGCGACACTGTGCCCTATGACGAGCACTTATGGCAAAGCAACCCCTTGGAGTTAACCGAAAAAGAGGGGCGCCTCTACGGCCTGGGAGCTACGGACATGAAAGGTTTTTTTCCGGCAGTACTGGAGGCGGTAAAAGGTCTGGATGCCCGCAAGCTGAAACAGCCGGTTATGCTTCTCGCTACGGCCGATGAAGAAAGCAGCATGAGTGGCGCGAGAGCGCTGGCAGAAGCCGGTGGCCTAAAGGCCCGCTATGCGGTCGTCGGAGAGCCCACAGGCATGCGCCCTATCCACATGCACAAAGGTATTTTGATGGAGTCGGTGCGGGTGAAAGGCGCAGCCGGGCATTCATCCAATCCAGCCTTAGGCAATAGCGCACTGGAAGCCATGCACGAGGTAATCGGTGAACTTATCCAGTATCGCCACGAGCTGCAGCAGCGCTACCACAACCCGGGGTTTGCGGTTGCACTGCCCACGTTAAACCTGGGCTGCATTCACGGCGGCGACGGTGCCAACCGAATTTGTGGCGAATGTGAACTGCACTTTGATTTGCGCTCTATCCCCGGCATGCATAATGATGAACTACGAGCTGGCATTACCGCGCGCTTAACGCCCATCGCAGAGCAGCGCCAACTGGACATTGTATTTTCAACCTTGTTTGAAGGGGTCGATCCGTTTTACCAGAACGAGAACTCAGAGCTGATTCGCACCTGCGAGCACCTGACTGGCCAAAGCCCAACCAGCGTAGCATTCGCCACCGAGGCCCCTTTTTTCCGTGAGATGGGACTGCAAACTGTGGTAATGGGCCCTGGCTCCATTGACCAAGCCCATCAGAGCAACGAATATATTGAACTGAGTCAAATCGAACCCGCGGTCAATACCATTCGCAGAATGATTGAACACTTTTGCCTGAGAGAGATGCCTAGCGCATGAGCGAGCAACAGCACCAAGATTATGTAAAGTGGTTCCGCCACTCATCGCCTTACATTAACGCGCACCGCGGACGAACCTTCGTGGTTATGCTGCCAGGTGAAGCCTTAACCCACCCTAACTTTAGCAACATCATTCACGACTTGGCTCTGCTCTCAAGCCTTGGGGTGCGCCTGGTACTGATTCACGGCGCCAGGCCACAAATTGATGCGCGTCTGTCGACAGAAAACCGCAGCAGTGACTTTCATAAACACCTTCGCATTACCGATGCCGACAGTTTAAGTGCGGTGCTGCAAGCCATTGGCGGCGCGCGTATTACCATGGAGGCAGCCCTGTCCACAGGGCTGCCTAACTCGCCCATGCACGGCTCACGTATTGAAGTCGTCAGCGGTAACTTCATTTCTGCCATGCCCCTCGGCGTACTGGATGGAATAGACCTGCAACACACCGGTAAGGTGCGCCGTATTAATGTGGCTCAACTCACCCGTTCACTGGATGCCGGAGCAATCGCCCTGCTATCACCGCTAGGTTACTCCGCCACAGGAGAAGTCTTTAACCTGAGCTACAGCGATGTGGCCACTCAGGTAGCCAGCGCCTTAAAAGCCGATAAATTACTCGCTTTTTGCGACGGTGATGGTGTTTACGAGGCTGACAGCACACTGATTCGCCAACTCCCGCTGAGCCAGTGCAAAGACTACCTTGCGGCAAACGCTGGCGAGCTTAGCGATATGACCCGTCAGGCCCTTGAAAGCGCCTACCTGAGCTGCCTGCAGGGTGTACAACGGGCTCAACTGGTGAACTTCACAACTGACGGCGCTCTCCTGGGGGAGCTTTTCACCCGCGACGGCCAAGGCACCATGATTTATTCAGGCCAATACGAGCAGTTGCGAACCGCCACCATTGACGATGTGGGGGGTATTCTGGAGTTAATTTCACCTCTTGAAGAGCAAGGCATTTTAGTCAGGCGCTCTCGCGAGCTGCTGGAAACCGAAATCGACAAATTCAACGTAATGGAAAAAGACGGCACAATCATCGCCTGTGCAGCTCTTTATCCTTACGGTGAAGTTGCCGAGCTTGCCTGCGTCGCCACACATCCAGAGTACCGTAAAGGCGGACGCGCGAGCCAGCTGCTTGAGCAACTTGAACAGCGCGCCCGACGTAACGGCACTCACACGCTGTTTGTCCTGACCACCCAGACTGCTCACTGGTTTTTAGAACACGGTTTTGTGCCAGGAAAAATTGATCAGCTCCCCCAAGAGCGTCAATCTTTCTACAACTATCAACGGGGATCAAAAGTCTTTTTCAAACAGATCCACTGAGCCTCTGCCGTATCGCGGACTCTGTTGATACGCCAAAATCTGTTATCCTGCACGGTTACAGAAAGCCTTCGGGCGCCTTACAAGATCACCCATACAACCGGGGATGTTATGCCTACTTATCGCTCCAGAACCACTACCGCCGGCCGCAACATGGCCGGCGCTCGCGCCCTATGGCGCGCCACCGGCATGAAAGATGATGATTTTCAAAAACCCATTATCGCCATTGCCAACTCTTTTACCCAGTTTGTGCCAGGGCATGTACACCTGAAAGACATGGGGCAACTGGTTGCCCGCGAGGTAGAAAAAGCCGGCGGTGTCGCCAAAGAATTCAACACCATCGCGGTAGATGACGGCATCGCCATGGGCCACGATGGCATGCTCTACTCTTTGCCCTCACGAGACATTATCGCTGATTCCGTAGAGTATATGGTCAATGCCCACTGTGCAGACGCCTTGGTGTGCATCTCTAATTGCGACAAGATCACCCCCGGAATGTTGATGGCCGCCATGCGCCTTAACGTACCCGTGATATTCGTGTCTGGCGGGCCCATGGAAGCCGGTAAAACCAAGCTGCTCGATCATGGCCTGGACCTTATCGACGCCATGGTCATGGCAGCTGATGACAGTGTCGATGATGAAACTCTGACGGAAGTAGAGCGCAGCGCCTGCCCAACCTGTGGTAGCTGTTCGGGCATGTTTACCGCCAACTCGATGAACTGCCTCACTGAGGCACTGGGGCTAGCCCTACCGGGAAATGGCACCATCGTGGCAACGCACGCGGATCGAGAAAAGCTCTTCAAACGAGCTGGCCACAAAATCGTTGAATTAGCAAAACGTTACTACGAGGGCGACGAAGAGCACTTGCTACCGCGCGCCATTGGCAACCGCGCCGCGTTCAGTAACGCAATGGCTCTCGATATCGCCATGGGCGGCTCTACTAACACCATTTTGCACTTGCTTGCCGCCGCACAGGAAGCTGAGCTTGATTTCGGCATGTCGGACATTGACCGAATTTCCCGCGAAGTCCCACAGCTTTGCAAAGTTGCACCCAACACTCAAAAGTACCATATCGAAGATGTACATCGTGCCGGCGGCATTATGGGTATTTTGGGCGAACTGGACCGTGCCGGCGTACTTGATACCAGCGTGCCTACGGTTTACGGCGATACACTAAAAGACGCCTTAAATGAATGGGATATTATGCGGGACCCATCTCCCGAGGTTGTTGAGTTTTTCAAAGCAGGGCCAGGTGGCATTCCCACTCAAGTAGCTTTCAGCCAGAGCGCTCGCTGGCCAAGCCTAGATGGTGACCGCAAAGAAGGCTGCATTCGTAATCTGGAAAACGCTTTTTCAAGAGAGGGTGGCCTGGCCGTACTCTACGGCAATATTGCTGAAGATGGCTGCGTGGTTAAAACGGCTGGTGTCGATGACTCCATTTTAGTTTTCGAAGGCCCTGCACACGTGGTGGAAAGCCAAGAAAAAGCGGTAGAACACATTCTTGAAGGTAAGGTAAAACCGGGTGACGTGGTCATTATTCGCTACGAGGGCCCGCGTGGTGGGCCAGGCATGCAGGAAATGCTCTACCCGACCAGCTATCTCAAATCCAAGGGCATGGGCAAACAGTGCGCCCTTCTGACCGATGGCCGTTTCTCCGGAGGCACTTCTGGACTATCAATCGGGCATTGCTCCCCTGAGGCGGCGGCTGGCGGAGCCATAGGGCTGATAGAGACCGGTGACATCATCCGAATCGATATTCCCCAGCGCAGCATTGATGTGAAGCTTTCCATGCGCGAACTGCACGATCGACGCGAGCAAATGGAAGCACGGGAAGCCCCCTGGAAGCCTTTGGAGCAACGTCCGCGTAAAGTCAGCGCCTCACTCAAAGCTTATGCAAAACTTGCCACCAGTGCGGATAAGGGTGCCGTAAGAGATTTATCTCAACTGGACTAACGCATTTCATAATGTGAATGCACTAAATACCCGCTGATAGCGGGTATTTTTTTGCTCAGGCAATCTGCCCTAAGAAACACCTATTGCCAGACAAAAAAACGGCGGGTGAAGTACCCGCCGTTTTTTGTCTTACCGATCTTAAAAAGCGTTAGCCATCACTTTTTAAAGCTTCCTGGCGTTTCTTTTCACCTTCAGCGTAATTAATCCACTGGCTGGCAAATTTTTGGCTGCGCTTGTCACGAGAAGCTTTGGTAAAGGCCTCAATCGCCTCATCAAAATTACCCTGCGCCAATTCCGCCTGACCAATAGTCAGATGGACCGAATCAGGGCGACTCAAACCACCCTTTTTCAGCGCATTGCGTGCGGCAGAAACAGAGGCCTCGAAGTCATCTCGCGCAAACAATAAGCGGGATAAATTGAAATAAAGATCGCCATCTTCGGCTTTAGCCGCGGCGCGTTTCATTTCAACCAGCGCTTTATCGGTTTCTTGCGACAGACGCCAAGAGTTCGCTAACAGCTCCAGGTTGGTAGCCGTAGGATCAACAATTTTATCTGTGTTGATACCCTTATCGAGAATTTTCGCCGCCTTATAGGGGGCGTCATTTTCAATAAAGTGACCCGCAAGACTTTTCAGCTCGTTTTCTTTTTTCAAACCACCCATCACATACATGGAATCCATGGTGCGATAATAGTTTTCCAGCTGCCCCAACTCGTAGTACAAGCTCGCCATTTGCGACCAATAGCTCATTTTAGGGTAGATGCGAACTAACTCCTGAACCACCGCTAAAGTAGAGTTAAAGTCTTCTTTGTAGAAGTAAAGTGCACGCAAAAAGCTCAGCCATTCTTCACGCGGCATTTTACCTTCGGCTTCGTACATTTCGATCGCTTGCAGCATATTAGCCAAAGCTTTTTCATGCTGCTCGGCACCGTAGTAAATCTGCGCCAAAGTCGAATACTGAGTCGCAGAGATCATGGTCACCATTTTTGACCAGCGCTCTAAATACTCAACCGCTTTTTTTTCGTTCTCTTCTTGAGCGTAAAGCTGTCCCAGGAAGTAGTAGAACTGCGCTTCGGTACCAACAGGCAAATTCGGACTCTGCGCAACCACCATTTCAAAATACTTAATGGTGTTAGGCATGTCTTCACGCTCGTAGTAAAGCTGACCCAATACCTGATAAAGCATAGCCTTAGCGTATGGGTTCAAATCGCCTGCTTCACGCTCCATTTCTTTTGCCATCTGAAAAGCTTTAGCCGGGTCGGCTTTCGCACCATCAGCGACTTGCTCTTCAGAAGGCTCCATGGTCGAGGTGATTTCCGAATAGTCTTTAATAAAGTCTTGAGGCAAACCGGGTAAACGACGCGGATCTGGACGCTGCTCGGCAGGTTTCAGATACGCGGCATTAGCCGGCGCAATGCCATCTACGGCCATCGCATCAACCGATACCATGGTCAAGACGGGTGCGGCAGCAAGTACCGCAACACCAACAGACTTTTGCAAGGTGGCTGAAATTACTGATTTTAACGTCTTCATTTTCATCACCTATTACTGTGCCAGTTCAAACACGAAGCGGTTGCGTACACCGGGAACCTCAATCGGGTTTCCGTCAACGACGCGCGGCTTGTATTTAAACTTCTCCGCAGCTCGAATCGCGGCGCGGTTAAAGATGGAGGTTTCGTCGCCATCTTTGGTAATCGCCTCAATCACAACTACGTCGCGGGTTGCACCCGTGGTGGTCACTGTAAATTCTACGGTCACAAACCCCTCGACACCGCGCTGAGCTGCGCGACGTGGGTACTGCGGCGCCACCTTCACAATGGGCAGATACTCACCATCACCACCCAGGCCAGAAGTACTGATTTGAATATCAGACCCCAGATCGGGTGCCTGCATGTTCATACCTTCCGGGTTTACATCCGGCGCTTCAAAGTCAGGCTCCGGAATGTCCGGTGGTGGCTCTTGTGGCGTTTCAGGCTTATCAGGCTTTGCTGTTTCGTAGCGGGTTTCAATCTCCATTTCCGGCATGTGAATATCTTCAATGCGGGTAGTCTCAGGCTGATCTTCAGCCTGGAGATCGGAGTTGATCAAAAACTGCATCAGATACAGCAGACCAAAGGTGATAACCACCGCCAGCACGACAGCAATTAATACTCTTGCAAGTTTCATAGCGGCTTAGTTCTTCACTGTTGAAACAGCAACGTTACTCACACTCAATTGTCGAGCGGTATCGGCCACTTCTGCCAGTAATTTCACACTGGCTTCGGAGTCCGCTTGAATAACAACACTGCCGTTTGGATTTTCAGCAAGCAGACGCTCAATTTGCGCCCGCACCCCACGGGGATCCACCTGGTTTTTATCAATCCAGATTTCATCGGAGTCGGTGATCGCAATCAAAATACTGGCGTTTTTCTTTTCGTCAGCAGTGGTTGCTTCCGGCCGAGTCACTTCCACCCCGGTCTCTTTAATGAACGTGGCAGTTACAATGAAGAAGATCAACATGATGAATACCACATCGAGCATGGGAGTCAGATCGATGGCACCGGTCTGTTCATCTTCAGATTGGTTTCTACTGCTCATGGCATATCTCTTATAACTGGGTTAATACGACGTGCCAGCCTTAATGATCCATTGTCAAATGGTCGGCAAACAGCTGATTCTCACGCTCGGCAGTACGGGTCAGATACGTATTGGCAAATACACCAGACAGTGCCGCAACCATACCCGCCATAGTCGGGATAGTTGCTTTTGAGACACCGCCAGCCATTTGCTTGGCATCGCCGCCGCCGGTCATAGCGAGAACGTTAAACACTTCAATCATACCGGTAACGGTACCGAGCAGACCGAGCAGAGGACACAGGCTCACCATGGTGGCGATCATGTCCATATTGGTATTAACCTTCTGCTCGACGCGCGAAATCAGTGCGTAACGAATCTGGTGAGCATTCCAGGATTTGCGCTCAGAGCGCGCCTCCCAAGCGTCTAAGGCCTCTTGTACATCGCCCTTCAGACCGCCTTTGAAATACCACACCCGCTCGAAAATCAGGGTCCACATGACAAAGGTAAGGGCGGCGATCCATAACAATACGGTACCGCCCTGATCCAAAAAGGCTTTAATGGCTGCGATTGCTTCCATTAATGCCAGCATGCTTTATCTCCTACTTACGCTCGGCGTTCTCGGCAATAATGCCGGCCGATTGTTCTTCAAGAACGTGGATTACGCGCTTGGCACGGCCATTTACAATGGTGTGCAGCAGTACGGTAGGAATGGCAACTACCAGACCCAGTACAGTAGTAATCAAGGCAGAGGAAATACCACTGGCCATGTTTTTGGGATCACCAGCACCGAAGATGGTGATTGCCTGGAAGGTCAGAATCATACCCACAACGGTACCCAACAGACCCATCAGAGGCGCAACCGCCGCGATAATCTTCAGAATAGCCAGACCGCTCTCAATGGCAGGGCGCTCTTTCAGCACGGCTTCTTCCAGCTTCAGCTCCAGAGTTTCACCGTCCACATGCGGGTTGTCTTCGGCCACTTTCAACACACGACCCAGTGGGTTGTTGGTGTTGGCTTTCTTAGACTTCAACTGGCTGCTTACCTTGGCGTTAACCAGAGTCAGGTAAATGATGCGCCACAGACCGATAATCAGACCGATAATACCGACAATAGTAATGGCGTAACCTACACCCCCACCTTGATGCCAGCGCTCACCCCAGGTAGGGCTGTCGATCAAAGCGTTCAGCAGCGAACCGCCGGTAGGACCTGTGGGGTCAAGACCAACACCTACCAGACCGCCAGAAGCGTTCTGCAACTCTTGAGCAGCACCCAAGAAAGCTTCAGGCTGACGGGTCAGCTCTTCCATTTTGTAACCATCAGCGATGTAGTTCAGGTACTTACCTTCTGATACCAGGTTGTAAGAACCGATACGAACCACTTCTTGGTCAACTTTGTCGCCGTTTGGCTTGATAACAGTGCCGTTGAACTTAACAACTTTACCGCTTTCAACCATCTGACGCTGTTGCTCGTACCACAGACGCTCGATTTCTTCGATCGAAGGCAAACGAGTGTTGCTGTTCATTTTATCGATCAGGCCAGTCAGGAACTCACCGCGATTAGGGTACTGAGCAGAGATCAAAGAAGTGCTCAGAGTTGAGCGCAGATCGCCAGCGGTAGAGGTCAGGTGACCAAACAGCTCACGCAATGAACCCAAGCGCTCGTTGAACTGCTTGCGTTTCGCTTCAACTTCAAGCTCTTGATCGGCGTAGGTTTGCTCAAGGCGCTCTGAGCGAGCTTCTTCAGAAGCAAGCGTGTTTTGCGCTTGTTTCAGCAATGATGCTTGATTGTTCTTTTCACGCTGGAACTGTTGCTCGCGCTGCTTGTGCTCGGCAGATTCCTGAATGCGTGACTCTTTAACCATGTTCAACAGCTCGTCAAGGCTGGCAGCCTTGTCTTCCTGCGCCACGGCTACACTTGTGCTTAACAGGCCGGCAGCTACGGCTACCAGGCAGCTTTTGGCAAACTTCATTTTCATTGCGCTGCCTCCGGTGCTTGGACAGGTACAAACATAATGTCTTTCGACGCCTGGTTACGTGCAATACGCAGGCCTTTCAGAATCTGGTTACGGTAGGAATCATCCAGCTCAACCCACGCACCTTGAGTAGAATCCCAAGCACCAGACTGTTCGGTATCGGTTGTTTGATACATCAACGAAACGCGACCAACACGCAGGATGTTCACTTCACGATCCTGGCCACCGATGTTCAGAGTGTCGCGGTACGCTTCAATGAAACGGCCGTATTCGCTCTCGATTTTGTAGGCTTCGAGAACTTGACGGAACTTCTCGGCAACGGAGATATCAGCGCGCTCTTGGTTGTTACGCAACATGGCGATACGATCCAAACGCTCTTCTAACTTGAAAGGCTTGTCCAGCTCTACGAACTGTTCCAGAGCATCCAGCATACGCAGCACGAGAGGCTGAATACGACGCTCAATTACAGTGACGTTTTCGATGGATTCGTCTAGATCCTTAATTACAGCAAGCTGATTGGCAATTTGCTTTTCCAACTGGCTGTTATACAGACGGATATCTTCAATCTGCTTATTCACCTGCTTGAACTGAACCAGCAGATCATCAGTCTCCTGAGACAAGCGATCTATACGTTTCTGGGAATCCTGAGCCAAGGTTGTTTTGGCCTGGCTTACCTGGAGAATTTGATCCAGGGTTTCATCTGCCATCACCGCGCTGCCCATGAGCGCTCCGGCAGAAAGCACTGTGGACAGAGCCACGGCTTTCATTCGCTGCTTTTTCATATTTCCCCCAACTCGGGTGCTTTCAATCAGATTTGTGCGACAGACTGCTGCCACAGACGCATATCCACTGAACCTCTTTCGAGGCAGCCAAGAACGCAGCATTGTAATAAGAGGGTTCCTCTACATTCAATGCTTTATCCAAATGCCTGAATGCCTGTGTATTTGGGTAGCAAACGGGTAACACTTAACCGTGAAAACCATCAGAACCGGTAACACCTGGTTGTTTTTCAACCAGCACCAAGCGATAACTTACGCCAAACTTATACAATAAGATTATTAAGATTCAGCGTCAGTAAACTACTCCAGTATCGAAAACCGATGAGATAGCGGAGTACCCACCTCATCTGGCTGCCGGGATACATCCCGCCATTCCTATGTCGACAGATCAAGACGGCCGTGAACGAGCACCCTCTGTCACTTGCCCACCTTTGTTATATAAATTCCTGTTTTCTGTAACAAGCGGCGAGCGATAGCCCTATTCACCCTCGGCCACACCCAGAGCCTGGATGCGGTTTGCGTGTTCAGTACGGAATATTTACCGTGAGCACCAGAAGCACACTTTGAAAGGACACCCTTGGTAGCCCCAACTTACTTTAATATGTGCCTACACAGGGCGACCATCAAACTCAGCTTGCACTTCATGATACTGGGCTTACCCTAAATGGCGCACCTAAAGTATTGTAAACACGCTATTAAAATTCGAGCGTCGGATACTCCTGATGATCTGGCCACCACCTAACAGCGTGATTAACAACCACCCCCTCAGCTTCGTTACCCCCCCGATCAAACGGATATGGGTGCCGTAATCCGCGCATGAGGGTCATAGCCATCGAAATGAAAATCTTCTAGCTCATAATCAAAAATCGATGCAGGCCTACGGGCAATTTGCAATTGGGGCAAAGCTCTCGGCTCGCGAGCCAATTGCTCAAACACAATATCGTCGGTTAAATGATCATGATAAAGGTGGCAATCACCAAAGGTGTGCACAAAATCACCCACATCAAGATCACACTGCTGCGCAATCATATGAGTGAGCAGCGCGTAACTGGCAATATTAAAAGGCACCCCCAAAAACAAATCCGCACTGCGTTGATACAACTGGCAAGAAAGCTTGCCGTCCGCCACGTAGAATTGAAATAAGGTATGGCAGGCCGCTAAAGCCATGCGCCCAGCCTTCACATTCTCTTGCGGGCTAACCGATTCATCCGGCAAGTCTGAGGGGTTCCAGGCACTGACGATTAAGCGCCGGGAGCTGGGCTTGGTTTTTATTTGTTCAATCACCTGACTGATTTGATCGACCGTCGAGCCGTCTGGGCAAGCCCAGCTACGCCACTGTTTACCATACACAGGCCCTAGATCACCGTCTTGTGTCGCCCACTCGTTCCAGATTCGGCAACCGCGCTCTTGCAACCATTGAACGTCCGTTCGCCCTTGCAAAAACCACAGCAACTCAACAATCACACTTTTTAAGTGGACCTTTTTAGTGGTGACCAGCGGAAATCCCTGTTGCAAATCAAAGCGCAACTGGCGACCAAAAACCGAGCGAGTGCCGGTACCGGTGCGATCGCCACGGTCTGTGCCGTTATCCACCACATCACGCATTAGATCCAAATACTGCTTCATATTTTTTTCTGCTCCGGGGAGTCACTTTGAGGGGCAAGCTTAGGCAGCGCGTAAGCGTAGATAACCATGGCAACGCCCAGCAATAACATCGGCAGCGACAGCAGCTGTCCCCGAGTTACCCAACCGTATAAATCAAATTGAATGTGCTGATCTGGCTCGCGGGCAAACTCAGCAATAATTCTGAAACAGGCGTAACCGATCAAAAACACACCGCTAACGGCGCCGGTCGGACGCGGTTTGCGTGAGAACCAGTAAACGAGACTGAATAGCAACACCCCCTCCATCGCAAACTGGTATAGCTGCGAAGGGTGGCGTGGCAGCAGGTCCGGGTCTTTCGGGAAAACCATGGCCCAAGGCCCCTCGGTAGGACGCCCCCACAGCTCCTGACCGATAAAATTGCCGAGACGCCCAAACGCCAACCCCAAAGGCACTATCGGCGCTACGAAATCGGTTAAACGGAAGTAAGGGATGTGGATCCTGTGAGCATAAAACAACATGGCAAGTAATACGCCGATCAACCCTCCATGGAAAGACATACCGCCCTCCCAGATACGAAACAGCAGCATCGGGTCGCGCATCCAGGCTTCGAAATTGTAAAACACCACGTAGCCCACGCGGCCCCCCAATACTACGCCGAACGCACCGTAAGTAATCAAGTTTTCAACTTGGGCCTTGGTCACCGGCGAGTCCTCTCGCTTAGACCGCCGCATGGCAATAAACCAAGCAGAGGCAAAAGCAAACAAGTACATAATGCCGTACCAGTGCACCTGTAACGGACCTAAAGATAACGCAACGGGGTCAAAATCTGGGTGGGTCAACATAAAGCGAGCGCCAGTAAAAAAGTGCGGGCAATCATAACACCGGCACGTTCAAGGTAAAACCGCGCCGCTACTCGGTGTCGGAAAGAGGCCGCACCACTCGAGTCACTCCAGCCTCCTGCAGGGTTTGATCGATTCTTGCCCGAACATCCGCCGCATCAGACAGCCCCATCACGTCATCAAGCAAGGCTTCGGCCTGCGGAAGATTAAGCGCACGAATGACCGACTTCACCTTGGGCAAGTTCGTTGCATTCATGGACAGAACGTCATAGCCCATCGCCAAAAGAATAATTGCAGCACCGGGATCCCCAGCGAGCTCCCCGCATATCCCCACACTGACCCCTTGCGAATGGCCATCCTGTACCACCTGCTGCAAAGCGCGTAACACGGCGGGGTGGAAGGCCTGGTACAAATCAGCAACCCTGGCGTTATTACGGTCAACCGCCAATAAATATTGAGTCAGGTCGTTACTGCCTACCGACAGAAAATCCACCCGAGCGGCGAGCTCTCGGGCCTGGTAAACAGCAGCCGGCACTTCGATCATCACCCCCAGCGGCGGCAGCTTAACATCATAATCCTCTTCCAATAGCTCATGATACGCGCGGTAGATAAGCGTTTTTGCTTCTTCTAATTCCTGCACGCCGCTGATCATTGGAAGTAGAATCCGCAAATTATCCAGACCACTGCTGGCCTTAATCATGGCGCGAATTTGCGCGAGAAATATCTCGGGATGATCCAGGGTCACCCGAATACCACGCCAACCCAAAAACGGGTTAGCCTCTTCGATGGGAAAGTAAGGTAAGGCCTTATCACCACCAATATCGAGTGTACGCATAGTGACAGTGTGCGGAGCAAAAGCTTCCAGCTGCTCGCGGTAGATAATGCGTTGCTCTTCCTCGGAAGGAAATCGATCGCGCAGTAAGAAGGGCACTTCGGTACGGTATAAACCCACCCCCTCAGCACCGCGCTCTAATGAGCGAACCACATCAGTCATCAGGCCCGTATTCACCCATAGCGGCAAACGGTACTTATCGAGCGTTTCACAGGGTAGGTCCTTCAGGGCTTCAAGCCCCTTGACCAACTCTTCCTCTTCACGGGCAATAGCACTGTAATGCTTGGTTAACTGCGGCCCAGGATCACTATAAACAGTCCCTTTATAGCCATCGACAATGACTGGGCGGCCATCCATACGTGTGTAGGGCAAGTCCACGGCCCCCATCACCGTAGGGATACCCATTGCCCTGGCCAAGATGGCAACGTGAGAGTTACTTGAGCCTTGTACCGAAATCAAACCCGCCAGCTTATGCTCAGGCACCTCCCCAAGCATAGAAGCAGTTAAATCATCGCCAATAAGAATTGTTTGGTCGGGGTAAACTTGACACTGTTGATTCGACTCCTGCAAATACGCCAGCACGCGGCGCCCCAAGTCGCGCACATCGGTGGCGCGCTCACGAAGATACGCATCGCTCATACTGGCGAACGTATTCTCATGCTCTAGAATCACCTCACTCCAGGCATAGGGAGCGCAGGTACCCTCTCGAATTTTTGCAATGACTTCGCCACCCAAAGAGGCATCGTCCAACATGGCAAGGTAGGCATCAAATAACGCCCGCTCTTCTCGGTTCAACCGCTCTTCGAGTTGCCGCCCCAGACCCTTGATGTCTTCACGCACCGCCATCAGGCAACGCTGGAAAAACTCTATTTCGGCATCGACATCATCGCAGGAGCGATAGGGTACAGACTTTAAATCCGCAAGAGGTGCTACGACGACCGCTTCACCGATAGCAATGCCCGGGGCGCCCGAGACACCGGAGAACTTCGCTTGCGCAGCAGTGTTACCAATAGCAACCATGGTGCCGGTAGCCTCGGCGTGAGCAATCACACCGGCCAACTGAGCCGACATAGTGACGAGGAAGGCTTCATCGCCTTCATCAAAGCGCCGTCGCTCAACTTGCTGCACCACTAACACCCCAAGCACCTGCCGATGGTGGATGATTGGCACACCGAGAAAAGAACTGTAGCGCTCTTCACCGGTTTCAGGAAAATATTGATAAGACGGGTGCGATTCAGCATCTTCAAGGTTGACGGGCTCTTCACGCGATACCACTCGCCCCACCAACCCCTCGCCACGGGCCAGCCTTACCTGCCCTACCGCCGCCTGCTGAAGACCTTCGGTGGCCATCAGCACATAATCACCGGCAGAATCGCGTAAATACACCGAGCACACCTGCGTGTGCATGGCCTGCTTAACCCGAGTGACAATAATGGCCAACGCCTTGTGCAGATCACGGGCGGAATTCACTTCCTGAACAATACTGCGCAAAGAATTAAGCATAGAGGCCATTAACCGTTTTCAACCCTTATCGCACCACCGGCTAACGCGCAGCGGTGCGCTCCAACTGGCAGTGTGTCGCTGCCAACTCTTTCAGCGCCCGGCGATAAACATCACGCTTGAACGCCACTACCTTACCCAAAGGGTACCAGTAGCTTACCCAGCGCCAGTCATCGAACTCTGCGCGCCCGCCGTTCTCCAGGCACACTTTATTTTCATCAGACTTTAGGCGTAATAAAAACCATTTTTGCTTCTGCCCTATACACACAGGCTGTGAATGCTGACGGATCAGGCGTTGAGGTAATCGGTATCTCAACCAGCCGCGGGTACAACCCAAGATATCCACATCATCCTCGGTTAACCCAACTTCTTCTCCCAGTTCGCGGTACAAGGCTTGCTCTGCGGTTTCTTGGGGATTGATCCCTCCCTGGGGAAATTGCCAGGCATCCTGACCACCTACGCGCCGGGCCCATAGTAATTGGCCCTGATCATTACTGAGCATAATTCCCACATTGGGGCGAAAGCCATCGGCATCTATCACGTTGAATTCCCGTTATATATTCTGTACTTAGCCTCGGTGTGGGGACACAGAGAAAACCCTCCGCATTGTTCCACAAAACCTACGGGCTCAGCAATTCGCTCTTTTATTAATATCTGCGAAGTGCAAAACACTATAGCAAATGTCGAGCATAAGACTGGCGAGCTTACCGGGCCGGCGCTATGCTACACACTTTTTTGCGGAGGCAGCCGTGGCACTGGCCATTTTCGACCTGGACAACACCCTTATTGCCGGCGACAGCGACCACTTATGGGGAGAGTTTCTTATATCAGAAAGACTGGTAGACGAAACCGAATACCGCCACCAAAACGATAAATTTTACGAAGACTACAAGGCCGCTCAACTTGATATTGACGCTTACCTTCGGTTCGCGCTCTCGCCTCTGCCTAGCCGCACCCTGGCCGAGTGGCGGGCGATCCATCAACGCTATCTTGAAAAGGCCATTAAGCCCATTCTGCTGCCCGCAGCCACCGAGCTGCTTCAAAAACACCGTGAGCGCGGCGACTATCTTCTTATTATTACTGCCACGAATGGCTTTATTACTCGCCCCATCGCCGAGTTACTTGGGGTGGATGAGATTCTTGCGACCGACCCCGAGATACATAATGGCTCGTATACCGGCGGTTATGTAGGTACACCCTGTTTTGCAGATGGCAAAGTCACCAACTTAAACCAATGGCTTAAGAACTCTGACCACACTTTACAAGGCAGCTACTTTTATAGCGACTCAATCAACGACCTGCCATTACTGAAGCAAGTCAGCTTCCCGGTCGCGGTTAACCCCGACGAGCCATTGCTCAACATTGCCTCAGAAAATCAGTGGCCCGTGCTGGATTTACGGAGTTAACCGCCTGTGCGCGTATTTTTTCTTCTTGCACTCATCGCAGTTTGTGCGGGTTGTAACAGACAGGAAGCACCCCCAGCACCCCCTGATGCCGCTGCCATCAAAGCATCGGGCGCTGAACACACGAGCACAGCCGCCACTGAGCTTGGTAATAAGCTTTGGCAAACGGCGGCCGAGAACTGGCACAGTAATCAGCAACTTTGCATAAGCCAGCAACAAGCTGTCAGCACACTTTTGCAAAGCCCTAGCGCGCAGACTCTGATGGACGCACAAGATACATGGCTCAAGCTCCAAGAAGGCATGCAGAAAAACTCTGCGGCAACGGCCTTCGCAATAGTCAGCCCAGACTTATTCGCAGAGTTAGACGCCCTGTTGCAACTCACTGAAAGCCAGCCCATCGCCCCGGGATTTATTGACGCCATCGTCGGCTATCCCTACAGCGGCCTGGTGCACGATTTCTCCACACCGATCAATCGCACAACCCTGCTTGAGCAACATCAGCTGACCGATGACAGCGAAGCCCTGCTCGGCATGTATGTTGTGGAGTTTTTATTATTCGGTGAAAAGGGCGAACGCCAAGCCACCGATTTTGTAGCTGAGCTGCAAGGTACCGACTCTCTAAGCGCTCAACAAAGACCGCACAACCGTAGACGGAACTTACTCAAGCTAACCTCGACACTTTTATGTGACCATATCAAAGCCGTAAAGACCAACTGGATAGACACAAGCTCAAACATCAGCCGTGCCTATTTCACTTTGCCTCCGTTAGGACAACTCATGCTATGGAGAGAGGCTATTGCGGCAAGGCTGGAAGATGCCGCACCGCAGGACTGCGCATTCGCCAAGCAGCAATGCCAGAACACAACCGCCACGCTGATCGGTCTAAACCGCTATCTAGAGGCTACGCTGCAAGCTGAAGCCGAACTTAGTACGAGCGATAAAACGCTCTATGACAGTATTGAGCTGCAACTGGCCAACATTAAGTCTGGCGCGCCCTTAGATACCGAGGCTTCGCTGGAGGTACTACGCAAAAACCCGGGCAAACACCGCCTTTAGGTAACACGTCTCGGCAATAGCCGGGTGAACAGGGTGATCTGCGCCCTGCCCCTGGCGCGCAATCACTCGTGCATCACGCCCTAATTTGCGAGCGCTGCCGCGTACAATGTCCATTAACGTGTCTTCCGCTAAATGCATTGAGCAAGAAGCAGACACCAATAAACCGCCGTCGTTGAGCAGCTTTAAGCCCAGCTCATTGATGTGCCGGTAGGCCGCCTCGCCCGCTTTTTGGTCTTTGCGTTTTTTGATAAACGCGGGTGGGTCCAATACGACGACATCGAATTTTTCACCGTTCGCGATCAGTTGCTTTAAGACATCAATCGCCTTACCGGTTTGCACACTGACTTTGTCCTCGACGTTATTCAGTGCGGCATTACGCATTACCTGATCGGTCGCGCTTTGCGATGCATCAACACAGACAACGTCGCGGGCCCCCGCAACAGCGGCTTCAATGCCCCAGCCGCCGATGTAGGAAAACACATCCAGAACGCGTTGCCCCTGCGCCCAGTTATTTAACAACGCACGCCCCATACGGTGATCGTAAAACCAACCGGTTTTCTGCCCGGTTTGTACGGGTGCCAAAAATCGCGCGCCGTTTTCTATCAGCTCTACCTCGGCGGGCACCTCACCGTGGACAACCTCGGTATAGCGTGCCAACCCTTCAAGCTCACGAGCACTGTGATCGTTGGCAAGCAACACCCCACGCGGACTCAGTAAGTCGACCAACGCCTGCACTAAAGGCTCTTTTAATTGTTCCATTCCGGCGCTGGCGATCTGCACCACCAGATAGTCACCAAACCTGTCCACCACCAAGCCTGGCAGCCAATCGCTGTCACCAAACACCAGCCGATAGTAAGGCTCGGCAAAAGCCGCTTGGCGCAACTGCAGCGCAAGCGCTAAACGATGGTAAAGCAGATCATAAGCCAGCGGCTGGGCGTCGCGACTGATAAGTCGGGCGCAAATCAAATTAGCTGGATTCACCTGCGCCACACCCAGCAATTGCTCTTTGGCACTGTACACCTGAACCTGGGTGCCGGACTCAAGCACCTTGAGCGGGGTGCGTTTTACATCCACTTCATTGCTGTAAATCCAAAGATGGCCACGTTTTAGACGGCGATCCATCTGTGGTTTTAGGTAAAGACTGGCTAATGACATGAAAAGCACTCCGGCGAAATGAACGGCATTATAGCGCAATGCCACGATCGGTCCTGAGCGCAACAACACGGCATTCTGAATGAACTTGTAAGCTGGCGGTTATTCTTCTGGCAGGTTATTTAAGGGCAAGCTGGTCTTATCACCAAAGGCTTGCATATCTTCTGCCGAGGCGCCATCGCGGCATTCACCACGAAGCCACTGCACATAATTACTGAGGCGATAGTCCAGCTTCAGAAATCCGTCACGACAATAACCGGTGGCTGCAACCACAAAGCCTGCCCGCGCTTTGAGCTTTTCGTAATCACGCTCACCTGGGGGACGGCTGGGCCCACGACGAATATTCGCCTTGCGATCCATTTCTGGGGTGAGGCCAACACGGTAGATAAACTGTTTGCTGGCGTTAGGCAGAATCCGCACACTCAGCGTTTCAGGCAAGTTACCGTAGGAAGGCGTACTGGAACAACCAGAAAGTAGCGCCGCCAGCACCAGCACACCGATGAAAATCTTTTTTATGCCTAGGTCATCCATACAACCGCCCGAGTATTTATTCAGGCGGTCTAGTCTATCGATGTGCCAGAATTAAGGCAAAACCACTTGGCGAACATTAGAGGGCGCAGACTCCCCGCTTTCATTGCGAGCAATCACCCGATAAAAATACATCTGCCCTGGCGTAAGGTCAGAGGTGTCTTTAAATATGGCCTGCTGCTGCGGGCGATACTCCTGCACACCATCTGAAACGTTATCGGCCACGACCTGCCAAGGACCATCTTGAGAAATGGCGCGCTCTACACGGTAGAAGCGACCCAGTGGCGCGCCCATAAAGTTAATGCGCTCACGCGGATCGACAATAGCGCGCAGTATAGGCGCCTCCGGGGCGGGTAACGCAGGCACCGCCTCCAGGCCCGCCATTTGTGCCTGGGCTTTGCGCACCAAGTCCACCACCGCTTGCTCTTCATTGGGCTCGCCCTCTGGAAAACCGGGCAGGTGATAGCTGTAATGGCCGGTATACTCTTTGTGCCAGTAGAAACCACCGTTGTGGCGATGCCCGCGGAACCCCCAAATAAAGGCACCCGCAGCACGTGCTCCTTTGTACTCGGCATGCACAGCCGCCTGCATAATGCTGTTTAATCCCTCGGCATCACGCAAACCAAACTCACCGATCAAATACACCTTCTGTGCGTTGATTTCCTGCAGGTCTTTATGCACCTGCTCGGGTGAATTATTGTTGTTGGTGGTGTAGAAATGGTTGGAAATAATGTCTACGTTCGGATCGGTCAGTGAGAACTGATTGATCTTTAAGTAGGTGCCATCAACCACCAAATGATTGTCATCCAGTGCTTTAATTAACGCAGCCGTCTTGCGCACGAAAGGCTCGGTAGATTCTTTCAGCTCGTTACCCGTCTCCCAGGCCAAAATCGCTTTTTCGTCGCGGTACTTGCGGCCGGTAATGGTGTTGGTACGGTTAATCACCTGGCGAATAACATGGTGATAAGCGGCGAAGGTTTTACTGTTGGTATCGTAAAAATCGTCAGCGGTTTCATCGTAAAATGCCGCCAGCTGTTCACGGCCACCCCACCATTTCCAGTGGTCGATAAACGGTAAAATCAAACGCAGGCCGTGTTTTTCCGACAGCGCGATCATACGGTCATAGTGCACCATGGCGGCTTCATTTAAGCGGGGCATACCGCCCTTATCTGCGGGCGCAAGAATGTGAGTCTCTCGGCCGCAGGCTTCATCGTAGGGAGTCTCTACCGACAGCACATACACACGCATCGCTTTGTGGCCACTTTTCACCAGCGCTTTAATCCAGTTTTCCTGCTCATCGGCCGTGGGCCAGCGAAAATACTGCCCCCAACCTCGCGGGTCGGCCTCGCAAACCCCACGCGCGTCATCCTCAATTCGGTGCAGCTCGGGGGCGTGAATTCCGGCAAAGCGAAATTCCTGATCCCCCTCCATTAAGCGGTGACCGTCACGGGTTATAAATTCGTCAAAGGCGAGGGCTTGAGCACAGAACAAAGACAGAGCAGAAAGGGAAAGACGCTGCAGTAAATTCATAGGGCACCAGTGTTTCTAAGCGAAAATAACGCATTCGTTGTTATGAGCGTTGTTATCAAAACGGGGCAAGCTTAGCAGCTTTTTATTAAAATGTAACCCGTTACACCGAGACTGGAGTATAGCTTACGGGGCGCGATAGCGGGCGACAAAACAACCCATTACCCACCCCGCTAATGGTTTACCGTTTATTTAACCCAAACCTGTTTAGCGTTGACGAATTCGCGAATACCGTGGGGGCCGAGTTCCCGGCCAAAACCTGAGCGTTTGACCCCACCGCTCGGCAGCCGGGGGTCTGTTTTGACAATACCGTTTATGGCCACCTGCCCAGTGTCGATTTGCTCTGCCCACTTTTCGGCCTTATCGACCTGAGCCGTCCAGATAGCAGCCCCCAAGCCGTACTCGGTTTGATTGGCAAGCGCCAGCGCTTCGTCAATATCGGCTACAGATGTCAATGCCATCACCGGGCCAAAGGTTTCCTCGCAAAACGCAGGCATTTCCGGGTGCACATCAGCAAGCAGTGTGGGGGGATAAAAATACCCTTCGCCCGCCGGCAGCTCTCCGCCCAACAGGCAGCTGGCGCCTTTGGCTATGGAATCGCTTACCTGGCGATGCAGGTTTTGCCGTAAGTCTTCGCGGGCAATTGGGCCAATGTCAGTATCGGTCAGCTGCGGATCGCCCATGGTCAGCTTCGCCAACCGCTCTTCCACCATCACAGTGAACTCGCTGTAAATGGACTTTTCCACCAATATGCGTTTTGCCGCAATACAGGACTGCCCGGCATTGATGATCCGCGATAAAACCGCCGTGTCAGCCGCGGCGGCCAAATCCGCATCGGCCAGCACGATACACGGGTCGGACCCACCCAGTTCTAACACGCAGTGCTTAATTTCACTGCCCGCGACAGAAGCCACTTTTGCGCCAGCATTCGCCGAGCCGGTAAAAGAAACCGCAGAGATATCGGGGTGCCGAATAGCAGCCTCGGCTAAGTCAGTAGCGATGGGCAAGTTCACCATAATATTTTCCGGCGCGCCGGCAGCGGCGAAAGCCTCGGCAATGGCTTGAGCACAAGCAGGCACATTCGGGTCATGCTTCATGACACAGGTGTTACCCACCATCAACGCCGGGGCTAAATACCGAAAAGCCAACCATAGCGGCGCATTCCACGGCAGAATGCCTAATAACGCACCAAGCGGCTGATAGCGAACGTAACTGCGGGATGCGTCCGACTCAATAACATCACTTTGCAAAAAGCGCTCGGCATTTTGCGCATAAAACTCAGCGCACCAAGCGGCCTTCTCAACCTCTGGCCCACCTTCTTTGATCGGCTTGCCCATCTCTTGCGCCATGAGTGTTGCCAGATGATCCTTGCGCTTGCGCAGTTCAGCAGCCACCGCATTAAGCACTTTAGCCCGGCCAGCAAAGCCCGTATCACGCCACGCGGGAAACGCCGCTTTTGCATCGGCAATACGTTGCGACATTTCCTGCTCGCTGAGCGATGGATACTCTGCAATTTTTTCTCCGGTATAAGGATTATTTGCCGTTAACATAATGCCTCCTAGGATTGACTTTCAACGTCTTCAGCCTGAGCCTGCTTGGCTTTTTTTTCTGCTTTGGCCGCCTTGCCCCGATGTTCATCCAGCTTGGCGATACCCGCGCCTTGATCAGCTTTCACGGTAAAATCTCTGTCCATGGTAAAGAAAGATTCACATCCCTCGGAGGTAATATGAATGGTGTCAGAAATGCCACAGGTTTTATCGCCATCCACACCCCACATCCAGGGAATAATATGAAAAGTCATGCCCTCTTTTAATACCGTGGACTCACCCTGCTTGAGACTGACCATATAGCCTTCGTCCCAACTGGGCGGAAATGCGATACCAATAGCATAGCCAGAGCGGGTAATTAAACGCGCGCCCACATCGTTATCAGAAATAATATTACGGATTAAATTATCGGCATCGGAAACCGTCATACCCGGTTGAAAATAATCGTGCACTACACTCAATGCCTGCTTCATTTTTTCCTGCGCTTTGTACATGGAGTCCGTTAAATCACCGAGCACCACCGTGCGCATCATGGCAGTATGGTAGCGCCGATAACAACCGCCCACCTCAAGAAACACATGTTCGCCAGGCTGCACGGTACGTCCTTCCCAGGTCGCATGGCCAATCATGGTGCGCGGCCCTGAGGTCACGTAAGGCATGACCGCTGGTGGCTCACCGCCGGCGCGAAACATACCGGCACTGATGGCCGCGCCAATTTCATTTTCGGTAGCGCCCGCCATGCATGCCTCAATGCCAGCTTGCATCCCTTTTTCAGTAGCCACAGCGGCTTTGCGCATAATGTCGATCTCAAGCGGAGATTTTTGTATGCGTCCTTCCTCTACAATACCGAAACAATCCAGCAGCTTACCTTCGGTTAAGGTTGTGTGAATAAAGTCTTGCTGATAGGCAGGAAAGAAATAGCTATTACGCTCGTAACCGATACGCTTATTAGAAAGACCAAACTCGCGCAATGCGTCAACCAGCATTTGAATGGCGCCACCGGTGTCCGGATACGGACGCGTGCGCTCCACCCAGGTGCGGGCAAAAATATTGGACTCTTCCATGGCCCGCGTAATCATAAAAGGCTCTTGTTCCAGCGGCACCACCAATGCCTGAAAAAACGAATAACCAGTGGTTTGATAATCCGTTAGATACATAATGTTTTCAGGGTCGGTAATCACCACGGCGTCCAGATGGCGCTCAGCAATGCGGGTGCGTAGCTCGCCCAAACGGCGCTCGTATTCCTCAAAGGGAAACGTCATATCATCGCGTTGAATCATTAGGCGGCCTCCATCACTTTTTGCGTATGGTGAATCAGGGTTTTCAACCCTTCCTCTAAGTCGCTATCGGGTATGGTTAGCGGCGGTATTAACTTCACCACTCGGCCACCAGAGCCACAGGCAGACACCAACAAGCCATCGGCAAAGCAAGCGCTGACAATTTCTTTAGCACGCTCACCCGAACCGACATCAAGCCCGTAAATCATGCCCTTGCCTCGAACCTGAACATCCGCAAAGGTTTTTTCCAAAGGCGCAATCATCGAGAGCATTTTCTCGCCTTTGCTCACCACCTCTTGCAAAAAATTCTCGTCTTCGAAATAACTGATCGCTTCGGTACCCGCCACAAAACTCAAACCTTGGCCGCGAAACGTGCCCGTGTGCTCACCAGGCTTCCAATGTTTATCCACCTCGGGCTTCACCAAATTTAACGCCAAGGGTGTGCCCCAGCCGCCGATGCCTTTTGCCAGGCAAATAACGTCTGGATCTATATCGCAATCGTCAAAACTGAAGAATGAACCCGTACGACCACACCCCACTTGAATATCGTCTACGATCAATAACGCACCCACTTCTTTCGCCAGTGCCTGTAGATCTTGCAGCCACTGCTTATCGGCCACATTCACGCCGCCCTCTGCTTGAATGGTTTCGACCAAAAAAGCCGCCGGAGGTAAAATTCCACTGGAGCCGTCTTTATAAAGTGCGCGCAGCTCATCAATCACGGTTTTGCCATCACTCAATGGATTATCGCTGGTGTGTTTGTCAGCGCCAAAAGCAAAGTGCGACACATGATTAAGCGGTACGCCCGCCGCGCCACGAAACGCTTGGTTCGCCGTGCAGGCAAGTGCACCCAAGGTCATACCGTGAAAACCGTGAGTAAACGCAACAATTTCAGTGCGCCCGGTTGCGCGGCGTGCAATTTTTAACGCAGCCTCAACGGCATTGGTTCCGGTGGGCCCCATAAATTGCATTTTGTGCGGCATATTGCGCGGCTCTAACACCACGCGGGTAAACGCCTGCATAAACTTTTCTTTGGCTGTACTGTGCATATCCAAATGATGAGTCACACCGTCGTTTTGAATGTAATCAATCACCGCTTTTTTCATTCGCTCATTGTTGTGCCCGAAATTAAGCACACCAGCACCAGCAAAAAAATCAATGTATTCTTTGCCATCGCTGTCCGTTTGCCTGGCGTTACTCGCGGTATCGAAAATCACCGGATAAACGCGGCAGTAACCACGAATTTCTGATTCACGCTGTTCGAAAATACTCATAACTTTCTCCTTAGTCACGCGGGTAGCGTTAGCTGTATTTTGCTGTCGTTAATCGGGCAGTGGAGCGCCTACTAGTTGACTGTAAAGTCGGGTTACAGGCTCTAGCAGTCGGTCATTAAAATCGTAGTAAGGACTGTGACAGGGGTGGTGATGAGCATTACCATCATCAGCCCCAATCAAAGCGAAGGCACCGGGTATCTCGCGCAGGTAATAGCTGAAATCTTCCGAGGCCATAATGGGCACGCGGCTTAAACTGTCGAGAGCGTCGGTGCCGTAAAGCTGCGCCCAGGCGCTGCGCATAGCCGCGGCAGGCTCGGCATGATTTATCGTCACGTGGTAACGCGGGAAAATATTGACTTCACACTCAACGCCGTAACTGGCCGACACCTGCGAGCTAATACTTTGAATAAGCTGGTTGACTTGATCGCGCGCAATTTCATCCGAAACGCGAATGCTGCCCCCAATCGTCGCCTTGGCGGGAATAACGGTTGCCGCGCTGGGTGCGTTGATGGACGTAACACTGACTACGGTAGCCTGTTGCGGTGCCAAGCGGCGGCTGACAATTTGTTGCAGTGCTTGTACAACCGCGCTTGCAGCGAGCACCGGATCGCGGCAAAGCTCTGGCTGACTGGCGTGGCCGCCCACGCCGTGTAGCTCAATTTCAAACGTGCCATTACCGCACATGACAATACCGTCGGGGCAAAGCAATTTGCCAAATTCGATCGCCGGCCAATTGTGCCAGCCGTAAATACGGCTTACCCCTTCCAACGCGCCGTCGTTAATCATTTCGCGGGCGCCATGGCCACCCTCTTCGGCGGGCTGAAAGATCAGTGTTACGGGGCCGGGCAATCTCGCTTCAACGCGTTTAAGCCACGCCGCGCTGGCCAGTAAGGCGGCCGTGTGGCCGTCGTGCCCACAAGCATGCATACAACCGGGCTGACTCGACTGCCAAGGTTTATCCGTTTGCTCAAGGATGGGAAGCGCATCGATATCACCACGCAGTGCAAGGTGTTCACCTTTGCCATCCGGGTTTAGTCTGGCCAAGGTGCCTGTTTTTGCACAAGCACTCCAGGGAATAGATAGCTTGTCTAGCTGCTGGCGAATGGTTTTCGCCGTACTCACTTCTTGCCAGCCAAGCTCGGGTTGGCTGTGAAGTTGCCGACGTATGCGCTGCGCCTCACTCATCAGTTGCTGCCAGTACTGCGTCATAAGCCCTCAAGTAAAACAAGGAATAGGTATCAGTGATTTCTCTCTGATACTAGACGCTACGCAAGGGTTGTTCCAATGAGTAAATCGAGGGTTTACAACACTTAAGATCACAAAAATAGAGCAAAGAGAAGGCAAACCGAAAAAATGCGCCCCGAAAAAGCGCAAACCGTGCAGGAATTTGAAAAATTCACAGAGTGGGCTCTCTATTTTTCTTGAATCTAGCCTTTGTAAAAAGCATAAGCCTTGTGACCGCATCGAAACGACTTTGCGACATTTTTGTGAAATTTGGGGGGCTATTTTATTCACCCCGTATTTAATTTCCCCGCAGGCCTTTTGCCAGCACTCATTCACGGTTTTACCACAGTTAACAGCCACTACCGACTTACAGTACCGTTCAATCGCTTGGCGCTATACCTTTATACTCGCGCCGCCCAAGCTCATCTGGGTCTAGGGGCCAATATAACGTATGATAGCTCGCGATTTAGAGTCAGTAACGCATACCGGAGTCCCCCCATTATGTCTATTAAACCGCAGCCCAGACCCCATTTATGGGTTTGGTTTTTATGGCTTGCTCTATTTTATGTAGCCTGGGTGTGGTTAATTCAGGAGGACGGTGCCTGGGAAGCAGCCAAGGCCCACTGGCCCATTGCCCTCGCTATGGCGATAGGAAGCTACGCGGCAGGCTCCACGCCTATGGGAGGGGGCACAGTAGGGTTTCCGGTGCTGGTTCTGTTTTTCGATCTGCCCGCGAGCCTGGGGCGTGACTTCAGCTTTGCGGTGCAGTCGGTCGGCATGGTTAGCGCCAGCATTTTCATTTTTGCACGGCGCCAACCGCTCGCTTGGTCTTTGCTTAAGGGGGCCACCGCAGGTGCCCTCATCGGCACACCAATAGGGATTTTTTTTCTCGCCCCCCTGTTTGCGGACTTATGGATAAAAGTCGCTTTTGCTGTGCTCTGGGGTAGCTTTGGGCTGCTCCATCTCTACCGGATCGGTGAAATTGCCAGTCATACAGGCATGACCGATTTTGACGAAACCTGGGATTTAAAAGTCGGTTTTAGTTTAGGGCTTACCGCCAGCGCACTGGCCGTTGCAGTAACCGGCGTGGGTATTGATATGGTGATTTATGCCGCTTTGGTACTGCTGTGCCGCGCGGATTTAAAGATCGCCATTCCCACATCGGTTGTCATTATGGCCTTTAACTCGGTATACGGAGTGATTCTAAAAAGCGCCACTGACAGCTGGCAACCGGGTGTTTACGACAACTGGCTAGCCGCTGCACCGGTGGTAGCACTTGGCGCCCCCTTGGGCGTATTTATTGTGGATTTGATTGGCCGCAAACCGACGTTATTGGTCGTCGCTACTTTATGTGTTGGGCAGTTCATCTGGACTTGCTTCGCAGAACAAGAAGCGCTAGGCGTTTGGGGAATTGGGGCGGCAATTGCCGCTGTACTATTATGTTTAGCTGGCTTCGAAAAACTGCGCAGCTGGGGTATCAAACTTGTAACAGCGGCACAAATAAAGGCGCACACCGATCGTTAATCGGTGTGCGCCGCATTTAAAAACGGCTACTGCTCAGCAATACCTTATCTCCAGTTACTGTATCGACCACTTGCAGCCTCTGGTAATAATCATCGCCGCCAACCACATACACCAGGCCGCTTTCACTTTGAAATACCATATCCTTGGAAGCGGCTCCGCGCGGGTCAACATCTTCAACTAACACGCTACGCTCGCCAGTAGCTAAATCTACAGCGGTAATATCATCCGCTGTACTGGTTAGAACAAAAGCACGATTGTTAGGAGTATCGACGTCCAAAGCGACTGATGTTTCAAGCGGCTTGGGGCCGAACGATACAGAGTCCCCCGGCGACAAAATTTCTGCATAAGCGGGCAACTGAGTCACATCAATCCCCAGCAGATCGACCGCACTGGAAAGACTTTGTGTCGCCAGCAGACGCTGCCTATTTTCATCCCATGAAACATGAGTAGGGGTAGTCACAGGCTCACCCGGCGTAGAGGCATCAGAGACCAGCTGCGTTTCCTGCGTGTCCAACTGAAGCCTTACCACACGTCCGGCATACTCATCTGCGATGTAGAGATTTCTGTCTGAGTGTAAGTACAACCCCTGTGGCCCCACCAGCGCATTCTCATCATTAAGGGTTAAATGCAGTGGCTGTCGTTGACCATTTGCCCGTGACACAGTAACCAGCTTCCCCTGAATTTCCGTAAAGGTTTCTCCTGTGTCCGGGTCTTGTGTCTCCGTCTCGGACCAGCCGCTCAAATAAAACAGCTCTTGTTCAGCGTCATAAATAATATCGGTAAACGTTGTTGCCGTATCGCCCTCAGCCACGTCAGAAAAATCTGTAATATTGGCTGAGCGATACCCGCTGGCCAAGTCGATCGAAATGAGCTTGAGATCCGACGCCTGTGTACCGCTGGCCAACACCCACGCCTCTGCCCCGTTCGGAGCAAGTACCATTGCGGTGGTTTGCACCCACAGCTCTCCACCGCCAGCACGCGCAGATGGCGACAATGCAAGAACCGATTCGGAATAACCTACACGGCCCATATTGTCGTACGCAGACACCATAAGCCGAGCGCTGGCAGCACCTTCTGGCAACATAACATCGCTGGCGCGCCAATGACCGTCGGCACCAAGTGTTGCCTCTACTGGCGTCACACCAGCATCAACGGTTACTTTTGTCAGCTCAGATTCATCGGCAACCGACACTTTGCCAAATACATCAATGTCGGTAGAGGAGTAGGCACCCTGCGCAGGAGGAAACTCAAGATTTACCACTGGGACATCCGCGCTCGTGGCGACAATTGTAACGGTATCGCTTGCAGCGGCTCCTTCATCATCCTCTACCCGCAAGCTAAAACGAAAGCGCTGCTCCTGCTCCGAATCTGGCACCTCAAAGCGCGCCGTTTTTTCATTCGCAGCCTCTAACTGCACCGCAGGACCGTCCACCTGCTGCCACTGATAATGAACAATTTCTCCATCGGGGTCATAAGCCGTTGCCCCCAAAGTTACGCTCGCCCGGTCCGATACCGTACGCAGATTCCCCGCGTTTACAATCGGCGTCTGGTTTACGCGATTAATAGTGACACTCATAGTGTCAGAACTTTCTGCACCTTGATCATCGCCTACCGTTAAGCGAAATTGCATTACCGCCGTGGAGTCCACGCCCGTATTTGGCGCGACAAATCGATAATGTCCGGAGCCCTGGTCAACTATTGACAATGGCGCACGCGGACCTGACACCTGCTCCCAAACCAATGAGGTAACGTCACCATCCACATCTCGGGCGTCGGCCATTAAATCAACCGTGTCGCCAGCAGCTACCGTTTGATCAGCACCGGCGTCGACTACGGGTGCCGTGTTTTCACCCATCGAACTCGAAGAAGATGAGGACGCACTACTTTCCTCCGAACTGCTGGAACTACTAATAACAGAACTGCTCGAGGATGAGGCAATTGAGTTCGATGAATCATCGCTGTCACTACCGCAGGCCGATAATCCCAAGGCCAATACGCATGTCGCCAGCAACGTCCGTTTTGATAAAGGGTGGTGTACATTACTCATACGCGTTTTCCGTTTTGCTTGTATTGTGCGGGCTAAAGCAGAAACCATACCAAAGGAAATAACCCTTTACTTTCAATAACCTACACATAAAACCATGGATTTCACAAGCACAAGAAAACGTAAATTTCGCGCATTTTGAAAAACTGACAAGAACCAATAGCGGCCATCAATATTTCAATAACAGACAAAAGCCTCGGGAGATCACCATGAACTTACGTCAGCTCAGCTTTTTAACTCTGACATTCAGCCTAGCCAGTGTGCAGGCAGAAACCTTACATAAACCCAGCAAAAGCATCGAGTGGCCCCAGAACCAGCGCGCCGCTGTCAGTCTCTCTTACGACGATGCCCTCAACAGCCAACTGGACAATGCTATTCCAGCCCTAAACCACTACAACTTGCGCGGCTCGTTTTATTTGACCCTCGCCTCAGAGGTTATCCCAAACCGTCTGCCACTATGGCGCTCGGCCGCGGCCGATGGGCACGAGCTAGGCAATCACACGCTTTACCACCCCTGCAGTAAATCTCAGCTAGGCACAGACTGGGTAAAACCCTACAACAATATGGATGAAAGAACCCGTGAGCAAATGCGTGACGAGGTGATACTCGCCAACAGTTTTTTGCACGCGATAGACGGCCAGAGCAAGCGCACGTTTACCCCGCCATGCGGTCATACGCAAACCTCAGACGGTGATTATTTAAACAGCGTCAGCGATTTATTTATCGCCATCAAAGGCGCTGAAGAAAATCTACCTGAGGGCTTTAGCTCATTCGTTTTACCGCACGGCCAAAGTGGAGACGAATTAATCGAGTGGGTAAAAAACGAAGCCGCCGACGGCGGTCTGATACAAATTATTTTTCACGGTATTGGCGGGGACCATTTATCCGTAAGTGCTCAAGCGCACCGCGAACTACTGGAATTTTTAAGCAATAATCGAGAAACTTACTGGACCAACACCTACCGCAACATCATGACGCATGTGAATCAACAGCCATAAAAAAGCCCGGCCTAGGCCGGGCAAATAGTTCAGCTATGATTAAACTTGTTCCGGTGCAGCCTTCTCTGACTTAGCACCCCAGCGCGTTATTTTATGCCCCTTAACCGCGTAGAAAAGAATGTAGAGGTAAGCAGGAATCGACACTGCATAAGCCAGCTGGCCGTCGCCTGTGTCCGCAAAATGTCCGTAAATAGGCGGCAATACCGCGCCACCGGCAATCCCCATAATCAATAGGGCTGCACCTTTTGAGGTGTACTTACCCAGCCCTTGTAAAGACAGCGGCCAAATGGCAGGCCAGCACATGGCGTTGGCAAAACCAAGCAAGGCAACAAAATAAACCGCGTTGGGAATTTCAGGCATTCCAAACAAGCTCAAGGTGGCCGATGACATGGCCGTACTCTGCAATGAGCCTGTCATTACACAAGCGGTAAAAATCACCCCCAAAATGGCGGACATCATCAACGCTGCCTGCTGACTGATAAAACGCGGGATAGCAACCACACCAACCACATAGCCAATCACCATGAATATCATGGTAAAAGAAGTCAGCATTGAAGCGACTGAGCCATCCAAACCGGCCTGCTTACCCAGTAAGCCAATGGCATCACCGGCAATAACCTCAACTCCTACATAGAAAAACAGAGCTAAAGCGCCGAGCACCAGATGAGGAAACTGAAACACACCTGACAAGCGAATGTCGCCATCTTCCTGACCGTCAAGAACCTCATCCTCAATATCGGGAATAGGAGCAAAAATCATAGCCGCCCCCAGCACCGCCAACACAATGGCCATGCCGATATAAGGGTTTACAAGCTGGCCGGCAAGCTCGTTTAACTTAATGTCGCGCGCAGCTTCCGACAGTACCGCCAGCTCCGCTTCGGACACGCCCGTAATACCGGATAAAACCAGCGCCGAAAATACGATGGGGGCAACCACGCCTGCCCCCTTATTCAAAAGCCCCATAATACAAATGCGTACAGCGGCCGACTCGGGTGGCCCCAATTTCACGACATAGGGGTTTGACGCCGTTTGCAGAATGGTCAGACCCGAACCCACCACAAACTGCGCTAACAAGAAAATAGAAAAGTCACGGCCATAAGCGGCGGGAATAAAAATTAACGCACCTACCGCCGTAATAAAAAGCCCCACAGCCATACCATTTTTATAGCCAGTGCGCTCAATGATGTAAGCCATCGGCAATGCCATAAACGTGTAAGCAGCGTAGAAAGCCGAGGCCACCAGCATCGCCTCAAAGGCGCTCAAATCACAAATGGTTTGCAAAAACGGAATCAGCGCCCCATTCAGCCAGGTGACAAAGCCAAAGATAAAAAACAAACCGGCGATGATCGCCATCGGAATGACTACACTGCCAGAGGCCTGCGTCGATTTTTGTTCAGTCATAATGAATACCCATTTAGCGCCTTAGCCAGAGTTGTTATTTATTGTGGTTATAGATACCAGCACAGCTACTGTACTGCCTGATAAGTATACCTATGAGTTGGACATTAACCGCTCAAGACAACGTTGTCAATTTTAATTATAGAGCAAACCCAAAGTTCATCTGAACCGAGGTTCAACCTTTAATCATCCAACAATCGGCCAGCCACAATCAGGGCTAGGCGCCTTCGCAGGGCCCGAGGAAAACCGGCGAACGAAGCAGACGCTTTAAACAGCTGCACTGCCCGAAGGGCGAGTGCGCCATGGACAAGGTGAAATGCGCAGTAAGGGAAGGCAGCCTGGGCTGAAGCTCTCGTCAATCGAACCACCGACAAAAAGCTGGTTCGATTTCGCACGTACTCAACTGCAGATACAAAAAAGGCCCGATCCGAAGACCGAGCCTTTTCGTTGGTATGGTGCCCAGAGGCGGAATCGAACCACCGACACGAGGATTTTCAATCCACTGCTCTACCGACTGAGCTATCTGGGCAATTCTTGTTCGGGGTGCCCCGTCACAAGAGGCGCGTATTAAACCGTTTGCGCCTTTTAGAGTCAAGGGCTTAGAACAAATTTATTTGTCGTTTTGGGGAGGAACATAACCTTCGGCGGCGTCGTAGTCGTCACCGGACAAAAACTTGGTCATTTGTTCACCAAGATACACCCGTGTAGCGGTATCCATCAGGTTTAATTGCTTTTCGTTGATGAGCATGGTTTGGTGGCTTAACCACTCTTGCCAGGCTTTGGCGCTCACGTTTTCAAAAATATCCTGACCTTTGGCGCCGGGGTAAGGCGGTTGGGCCAGCCCGGGCAGCTCTTGTTTGTATTTGCGACAAAATACCGTGCGGCTCATAGGGTCTCCTGCGAGAGTGGGTCCAGCTCGGCAAGGCTTTCCAGTAAGCGTTTTACGGGTGCAGCCAAGCCGACATTTTCGGGTTGGCGCACGTTATACCAAAGTGCGCCGCCCGCTTCCATTACCGAATGAGGCGTATCGCCCAACTGCACCAGCACCGGCGTAATATCCAAGTGGTAATGACTAAAGGTGTGGCGATAACTATCCCAGTACTCCACCCATTGCGGGGCGGCGTAATGGTCGGAGCAATAGCTGCTCACATTCGCCCCCAGCGCTAATTCGGGGAAGCTCCACAGCCCCCCCCAAATACCGGTAGACGGCCTCTGCTGCAACAATAACTCCCCCACGGGCGAGCGTAGCATCAGCAGGTAAGTGGTTTTTACCGGTTTTTCCTTTTTCGGCTTTTTGCCCGGGTATGCCAACTGTTGCCCCGTCGCACGGGCAACGCAACCATCGCCCACTGGGCATACATCGCAAGCGGGGCGGGTGCGAGTACACAGCATCGCCCCCAAATCCATCATCGCCTGAGTGTAATGATTGCACCGCCGCTCTGGCGTATGTAAACGGGCTTTTTGCCAAAGATTTTTTAACGTGGTGGTGTGCCCTGGCCAACCTTCGATGGCGTGATAGCGGGCAAGCACCCGTTTAACATTGCCATCCAATATCGCGGCGTGCTTTTTAAACGCAATACTGACAATGGCACCCGCGGTAGACTCGCCAATACCGGGCAGCTCGGCAAGCTGCGCCACGGTATCGGGAAATTCGCCGCCGTGCTCGCTCACCACACGCTGCGCGCATTTGTGCAAATTGCGCGCACGAGCGTAGTAACCCAGGCCCGTCCACAGGTGCAGCACATCGTCGATAGGTGCGGCCGCCAGATCTTGCACCGAAGGGAATGCCTCGGTAAAACGCTCGAAGTAAGGGATTACCGTAGTCACTTGAGTTTGCTGCAGCATGATTTCCGACAGCCAAACCCGGTAGGGGGTAATATTTTTTTGCCAGGGAAGGTGTTTGCGGCCGTGCTCATCAAACCAGCGGAGCACGGCCGCCGCAAATGCATCTGTCATTCTTTGTCTTGATTCAGCAGGCGGTTGAGTATGTCCTCTACCGCCTTGGTTTTATCGTCTTTTTCGCCGTTGGCATCGTCGCCACCGAGTTTACGGGTCAGCTCTTTTTGCAGCTTGTACTTGGCGTAATCGCCGGTGAGCGACTCTAGCGCTTTGCTGTCCAGGCCGCAATCTTTGAGCGGCGAAAGGTTGTTCAGCGACCCCTTGCAGCGCAGCAGCGAAAGACTGCGATTAAGCCAGTAATTACTTTTTACCGTACACCCCTCGGCGCTAGTGGATTGTTCCTGCAGGGTGAGGGGTAGGCGAAAATCGTAAGTTTCAGCCGCCAGATTAAGCTGCCCCTGAGTGGCCAGTAATAATTGCTCTACCCCTGCCTCAAAGTTTTCCACCGTTAACACTTGGTTGCTGAGGCGAATGGTGCCTTCCAGCGCGCTCATTTCCGTAAACTCGGGCCAGCTGCGCTGCTCGCTGGTTTTGCCATCCGCGCTTTTGGCTTCATCTTGCGCCAAAGAGACAATTTTGCAAAAGTATTTTTCGACGTTAAGCGGCGCAACGGTTACCTCGGCCCCACTCAACTGCGCTTCGGCGTTCAGCTGTTTGAATAAATCAGAGGCAAATGCGCCGCTGGTATTGCCTTTGGCTTTCATGTTCAAGCCGCCGGTCAGTTGAATGTCTTGCTCTAGCTGCAAATCGTTCAGCAGCGGCTCAAGCTGTACCCCCGTCATATCGGCGGTAAACGACGCCTTGGCACGCTGGCCTCGGGCATCCAGCTGCCCCTGCGCCAGCAATTGGCCCTGATAAGTGTTTAAACTTGCTTCACTCAGCTGTACCACACCATTTTTCGCGGTGACGCGCAGGCGCAAGTTCTCAACGGTCAGTTTATTAACAATGGCCTTGCCAAAATCAAACTGCACAGTGGCATTCAGCGCACGAATGGCATCCAGGGGTAAAGGTTCTTCTTGCGCCTGGGGTTTCGTTTTGCCACCGCCGGGCGTCGTTGTAGCAGGTACCGAGCTTGCCACTTCATTCTCGGGCGCGGGTGGCGGCAGGTAATCGTCAATGTTAATGCTGTCACCCACCAAGGTTAGCTGTAGCGCTTGGGTGCTGATATCGGTAATCGACAGCTCACCGTTTAAATGGGTTTGGTCCAAGGTTGCCTCAATTGGCGCTAGCGTAAATGAATTCGGGCCACCGGTTACGTTTGCGTTCAGAGACAACTGAGTAAGTGCGTCAGGGTTTGCAGTTTCTGGGGCAGTAATACCCAAGCCTGCCAGCAGCTCTTTCAGGTTAAAGGGCTTTACAGCGAGCGATGCGCCGTAGCTCATTTCGCCCTGCAGACCTTGAGCGCTCGCGCTAAATTCACTGATCACGGTTGTTTTGTCCTGTCCCACCAACAGCTCTAGCTTGCCGTCTCGTAATTCAAATTGATCCAGGCTTTCATCCACCCGCATAGTAGCCACCAACTCGATATCCACGGGCAGAGTGCCGCCGGGGGCGGAAGCCGATTGCAACGTGAGAGTCGCTTCGGTGCTGAGGGCAAAAGGGTTATTGGCAAAGTTAAACCCTGTTAACTCGGCCGTTTTCAGCTGCGCACGAACCTCTTGCTCGGCCGCTAAGTCTTTGTAGTAGAAATCGCTATTGGTAATACTGATTTTATCCACCGCCAGTGACAGCGAGCGGCCCTCTTCGCTGGCCTCAGCGGGTGAGCTGTCAGCTTGCGCCTGCTGGGCTTTCAGGTCGCTTATTTGCTGCTCGGTTAATTCACCTGCTGCCTTGCGCTCTTGGGGCGTAAACTTCTGCCAGTTTTTACTGCCGGCCTTATCCGCCGTGAGAGTTACCTTGGCACCATCAACCAGTAAATGCTGCACCTGCAACTCGCCATTAAACAGCGGTTTGGTGGCCACCAAAAGACTGGCACTGTTTAAGCTCGCCAGAGGCTCGTCCGGGGTCTGCACGCTGGCAACACTAATGTCGTTGATATCGATACCCACACTCGGCCAGAAGCGCCAGCCAAGATCTCCGGCGATATCCAGGTGCACACCCTGCTGCGCCGCCAGTTTTTCAATGCGCGGCTTAAACACGTTCGGATCGAGGAACAACAACACAAACGCTACCGCCAAAATCACCAACAGCAGCAACAACATAAACAACTTTACAATCAGCTTCACAGCGCAGACTCCGTGTCGAGTGGATATTCAGCATAGCATGCCAAAGTCATGGAGACTGCCAAGCAAATTACAAGTTCAACGGGCAAATATTTAGGCCACCCTGGCACTGGTTATCCGGCGGCCGGTCGCCTAAAATGTCGCCTTTTGACCGGACGCACGTTATGGGACACAAAACACCGCTTTACCAAAGCCACATCGATGCCGGCGGCAAGATGGTGGACTTTGGCGGCTGGGATATGCCAATCAACTACGGCTCGCAAATCGAGGAGCACCACAAGGTGCGCCACAGCGCCGGGATGTTTGACGTATCCCACATGACCGTGGTTGACGTTACCGGAGCCGACGCCCGCGCTTATCTGCGCGCACTGCTGGCGAACGATGTGGCCAAACTTGATGGCAAACCCGGTAAAGCCTTGTACAGCGGCATGCTGAATGAAAAAGGCGGTGTTATTGACGATTTGATCGTCTACAACCTAGAGAGCGGGTACCGTGTGGTGGTCAACTGCGCCACCCGCGACAAAGACCTGGCGTGGATGGAAAAACAGGCTGCAGGTTTCGACATCAGCCTGACGGAGCAAGCCTCCCTCGCAATGATCGCCATCCAGGGCCCCGAGGCGATAGAGCGAACCAAACAGGCCGCTACCCCAGCACAAGCTGCCGTGATTGATGCATTAGCCGTATTTACCGGCCAGCCAACGGATGAGTGGTTTATCGGCCGCACCGGCTACACCGGTGAAGACGGCCTGGAAATTATGCTGCCGGGCGATCAGGCTCCCGCTTTTTGGCAAGCCCTGCTCGCCTCTGGCGTTGCCCCCTGTGGCTTGGGCGCACGAGACACTTTACGCCTTGAGGCAGGCATGAACCTGTACGGTCACGAAATGGATGAGACGACCCTGCCGCTGGCCGCCAACATGGGCTGGACCATCGCCTGGGAGCCGGCCGACCGCGACTTTATCGGCCGCGCTGCGCTTGCAAGTGCTCGCACTGCAGGCACCGATAAACTTGTGGGCTTAGTACTCAAAGAGCGCGGTGTACTGCGCGCCGGACAAACCGTTGTTATTCCCGGCTGCGATCAAGCCGGCGTTATTACCAGCGGGACATTTTCACCCACTTTGGGCTACTCTATTGCCATGGCCCGCGTTCCCGCTGCGGCAGGCAGCGACGCCACCGTCGAAGTACGTAACAAGCAGCTGCCAGTCAGCATCGTAAAACCTAATTTTGTCCGCCACGGACAGTCACTCATTTAAATTTTTACAGGACACAACCATGAGCGAAATTCGCAGCGAACTGAAATATCTGCCCAGCCACGAGTGGGCCCGTGTGGAAGAAGACGGTACCGTCACCATCGGCATTACCGACCACGCGCAAAGCAGTCTGGGCGATGTGGTTTACGTTGAGACACCGGAAGTGGGTGCCAGCGTATCGGCCGGCGAAGAAGCTGGTGTGGTTGAATCGGTAAAAGCCGCTTCCGACATTTACTCACCGGTATCCGGAGAGGTAATTGCCATCAATGATGCACTGGAAGACGAGCCCGAGCAGGTTAACAGCTCACCGTTCGACGACGGCTGGTTCTTTAAAGTCAAACCCAGCGACCTGTCCGAACTGGACGACGCCCTGGACGCCGACGGTTACCAAGCCGCCATCGAGGCAGACGAGTAAGTTTTGAAAAACGCCCTACGCAAGCTCGCCCGCCCGCTGCTCGCCCCGCTTGAGGCGGGCAGGGAGCCCTACCACTACAAACCGTTAAGCCGAAAAATTCTGATTTTTTTCGGCGCGGTGTTTACCTTCTTAGGCCTGTTGGCCGCCTGGTTAATTCCGCCGGGCGCCGACCCCGGCTATTATTTCCCGGTGGTCGTTTTCACTCTCGCAGGACTCTACGGATTGATTGTGGGCGCACTTGGCGCAGACCGCGCAGTAGCGCGGATTTGGGGGAATAAATAAAAGCCCTGGCACGTGCAAAAAGTAAAACCTAATAAAGGCGGGAAGTGGCCGGAGCCACACAAACACGCTCCGGCCCATTACTGAAATGAGCTTTAACCGCCGAAGAAAATTATGCCGAGAAAGTACCGCGAATGGGGTAATTATTTTCCGGGTCACGAATAAACTTTAACCCAGAGATAACCGATTTCAGATCCGGCCGGGAAAATGGCGCATTTGAAATATCAATAATCTGAATATTTCCTTCAGCATTAATCACAAAAAGCGCGGGCTCTGCAAAATTATGGTCTGTCTCTTCGGCATTGCGTGGAGTTGAAATATACAATCCTAATTGTAACATTTGCTCCTGAGAGAGCCCGTAAGCAATCGGGAAGTTAATATCCAACTTATCCATGTGCGCTTTTAGCTGTGCCTCACTATCGGCCGAAACAGCCACCAAGTCCACGCCCAGTTTTTTGAGATCACTTACGTAAGTTTCCAGCTCATTCAAGTACTTAGTACAAATGGGGCAGTGTTTGCCGCGATAAACGACTACCATTTTCCAGTCAGAGTCGCTATCCGTGGAGGCAAGATTCACGGTGTCCCCTGCTAAATTTTTTACTTGCAAAGCAGGAAATTCGCTACCAGCGTGCAGTTTCTGAGTGTACATAGATACTCCTTAATCAGGTTCAATAACTTGTATCGGTACAACTGCAGTTCCTGTTCCATCTTTGCACTAATCACATTTTAATTCGTAAGAGCATTCAGCCACATCAAAGCGAAAAGTGTTTGTATCCGAAATATTTCAGCGACCCACTGTAGCGAGGACGCATACATAACTAATTAAAAAAGGGAGAGGTCTTGTGGGGCTGATGAAGAACAAGCAACGAGTGCGCGCGCTGCAGTTGATATTTTAAAACGGTAGTGATACTTCGTGTCAGCTGCGTTCACACTGCAAGGTTGAAGAAACCGTATCGATAGGCTCAGTTTTATTCAGCGGAGTTTCAAACGATTGACGCAGCCATTTATCTCCAATTATACCGGCTTCAGCGGCAATTCTTACCGCGTTGCGAGTTCTTCTGAAGCAACAACCACACGCTAACCTGCTCAAGCGCCCATCAGGGCGCTGCACTCGCAACTTCGTTTACCGTCCCATTTGCACAATATCGTCGGCCATTAACTGCGCCAGGCGTTTTATATCGGCAAGCTCTTCATCGTTACCGCGCTTAAAGCCGGCAATTTTCATTTGATCGTAAATGCCGTACTCCAGAGTATAACTTTCAAGACCAAACACCGCCAATTCCTGCTCGCCGCGAGAAGCGATAACCTTATGGCTTACCTGGGGCGTGTTTAACGCTTTGCCACCCGTGTTGTACTTGCGCACAAAATCCACCACGATATTTAAATCGGCGTCCGCTGCTTCGGCATCGGCTAACGCACCATATTCTTGTAACGCCTGCGTTAGGGCTTGAGTGAACGTCTCGGTAATTTTCGCTTCAGTGTTAAAGCGGGTATCACCCTCGCGCGCACCATGGCCCAGAATCAAATTCACTTCTACCGACTCAATAGCATACTGGGTGCTTTCGGCTTTCAAGGGTGTGGGCTCTACCGCGTACTGGTATTTGGGGGCGCTGGCACAAGCGACCATAAGCGAGGCGAATAACATCAACAGACAAATGCGCATAACTGACTCCATTCAAACAAGGGGGTTTTGCAATCTACCCCATTCCTTCAACCGGCGCAAAACAAGGGGTTAATAAGGACATAAAAAAAAGAGCCGACACAAAGTGTCGGCTCTTTTTTCACAGCGAATAATATTTAACGATTATTCGAAGCTTTGCTCGATAACGTACACCGAGGTCGTACCACTGACTTCGTTGCCCACTACCAGTAAAGCGTCATCGGTGGGAGAGTCTTCGGCCGAGATAAACACCAAGCCCTCAGGTCCTAAATCGCCAGCGCTATCAAGTACGCTTTCGGTATCTTCGGTGGCCCAATCTTCGCGACTGTTTAAATAGTCCATAAACACAGGGGCTTCGGGGTCGGTCACGTCATACACTAAAACACCGCCCATACGCTCCAGGCCGATAAAGGCAAACGTCTTTTCACCGATGGTGCCGATGGTCACGCCTTCCGGCTCGGGGCCTTTGGCATCACTGCGGCTGTCAATCGCATCGCCTTCATCGTGACCACTGTTGAAATAGTCTGCGCAGGCAATAGTGCGCTCGCTGCCCAACATGCAGTCGTCACTCGCCAGGAATTGCTCGATGGCATCGCCCGAATCCCAAATCAGCTGACCCTCTTCGTCCCAAATAGAGAACGAACGCGCGCCGTAGCTGTAAAGGTTGTCGTACATGACACGGTCGCCATCGGCCGACTCGTTACCGGCGGCATCAAACATGACCGGTGAACCATCAACGTTGGTGCGATAACCCATAGTCCAGGTAATGTTTAAACGACCCAACACGTCGTCTTCGCGGCAATCGCCCGCATCACCGGCGCTTGCGCCACAGTAGGCGAAGGTATCGTGATTCAGCAAGCCGCCCGCAGCCAACTCGCGCAATTGTGGTGGCAGGTCGTCGCCCGCACGGCGATCAAAGCCGTCGGAGTGCACCAGGTGCTTCACACGAAATTCTTCTACAAAACCTTTGCTGGCGTCGCCGGCCCAGTAATCATCGTTATCCTCGCCCCAGGCGCGCGCATCGCCTTCGTTGGCGGTAATGAGGTAGGTCATACCGTCTACGTCGTAAGATGCCATGGCATCTGGCAGGTACAAGCCGCGCACACCGGGCCAGGTGGTAATCTCAACCGGGCCTTCATCGCTGGCGTCAATGGCGTTGCCAGAGCCGAAGTTATTGGACTCAAGACCATGGTCTTTGTAACCCAAGGCGACAATGCTCTCTACAGTGGCAGAGCGAATATCAATACGCGCGATGGCGTTGTTTTCCTGCAGCACGGCCCAGGCGGTCATGCTATCGGCCGATACCGCGATGTACTCAGGCTCTAAATCTTGCGATGCAGTAGCGTTGGGGCCGTAGATACGAACGCCTTGATTGCGCAGCTCGGCAATATCGCTGAAGGCGTTAAAGTCCGCTACGGCTACAGTGGGATTAGCCGCATCGGCAATATCAATAATGGCAATAGAGCCTTCCGGGTCAATCTGGTAGTCATCGCTGGGCTCACCTTCATTAGCCGCTAGCACATAATTACCGTCAGGAGTGAAGGTCAGCATATCCGGCTGAGCGCCAACACCAACGCTGGAAATCAAAGACAAGTTTTCGGCGTTAACTAAGGCCACAACGCCATTGTCGGTTTTGGGATCTGCCTCAATCGCGATAGCAACAATACCCTCATGAACAGCCACAGAGTTAACTTCGCCACCGGCTAGCACGCTGCTACCATCAAGGGTATCTACAAAACTGGGGTTAGCCGGGTCGGCCATGTCCAGCACATCCACCATGCCTTTTTCTGCGTTAACCACAAATAGGCGCTGACTCGCCGCGTCATAAGCGGGAATTTCAGCGGCGGATTCGTCAAACTGACCGGTTGTGTAGCGGCCTAAAAAGCTTAAAGAAATGGCCGAAGGGGTTTCCACCACCGGTGGATTACCGCCGTTTTCACCACTGCCATTGTCATCGTCGTCGCTGCCACAACCTACCAGGGCCAGCGCGCTGCATGCCGCCAGCATATACGGAAAACTTTTTTTCATTTGTTAGCTCCTGTCGATCTTGTAATAAGTCGCGCCAGAGCCTAGCGAGGCAATGTTACAGGTTCGTGTGCACAATATGACGGCTTGAGCTGAATTGCCCCTTTGCACTTGCCATTAAAAGCTAAAAGATTGAATTTACCCCCGCCTTTCGGTACCTTGCGCCTTTATTTCCAACCGGCCGAACCCGGCCATCTCCGCCCGCTGGCGGCCAGCACGAGGCAAGCTAAATGGCACAGTACGTTTTCACCATGAATCGGGTGGGCAAGGTCGTCCCCCCAAAACGCGAAATTCTCAAAGACATCTCCCTGTCCTTCTTTCCCGGCGCCAAAATCGGTGTGCTGGGTCTGAACGGTTCAGGTAAATCCACCCTGCTGCGGATTATGGCTGGCGTTGATACCGAATATAACGGTGAAGCCCGCCCCATGCCGGACATTAAAATTGGCTACCTGCCGCAAGAGCCAGAGCTAGACCCGGCCAAAGACGTGCGCGGCAATGTCGAAGACGGCGTGCGCGAAGCGGTAGACGCGCTGGCAGCGCTGGAACAAATTTACGCTGACTACGCCGAGCCCGATGCCGATTTTGACGAGCTGGCGAAAAAGCAGGCGCGCTGCGAAGACATCATTCAAGCGTGGGATGCCCACAACCTGGACCACACCCTGGAAGTGGCCGCCGACGCCCTGCGTTTACCCCCGTGGGATGCCGACGTCACCAAACTCTCCGGTGGTGAGCGCCGCCGTGTGGCCCTGTGCCGCCTGTTGCTGTCGCGCCCCGACATGCTGCTGCTGGACGAGCCCACCAACCACCTGGACGCCGAAAGTGTATTCTGGCTGGAGCAATTTCTGCAGAACTTCAGTGGTACCGTGGTTGCCATTACTCACGACCGCTACTTCCTGGACAATGCCGCCGGCTGGATTTTAGAACTGGATCGCGGTCACGGTATTCCCTACGAGGGCAACTACTCCGATTGGCTGGAGGCGAAAGAAAGTCGTCTGGAACAAGAAGCCAAAGCCGAAGCATCCCACCAAAAAGCCATTAAAGCGGAGCTTGAGTGGGTGCGCCAGAATCCAAAAGGGCGTCAGGCGAAAAGTAAGGCGCGTCTGGCCCGCTTTGATGAACTGCAAAGTCAGGAATTCCAAACCCGTAACGAAACCAACGAAATCTATATTCCACCGGGCGAACGCCTGGGCGATAAAGTGATTGAGCTGGAAAATGTGAGCAAAGGCTACGGCGACCGCTTGCTGATCGACAACCTGACCATGAGCGTGCCCAAAGGCGCGGTAGTGGGTATTGTGGGCGGTAACGGCGCGGGTAAATCTACCCTGTTCCGCATGATTTCCGGCACCGAGCAGCCCGACAGTGGCACCGTCACCCTGGGCGAGACGGTTAACGTCGCCTACGTAGAACAAAGCCGCGAAAACCTGCAGGACAACCAAACCGTGTGGGAGGCCATCTCAGGCGGGCAAGACATTTTGCGCATCGGCAGTTACGAAGTATCCAGCCGCTCTTACGTGGGCCGCTTTAACTTTAAAGGCTCCGATCAACAAAAACGCGTGGGCGAGCTGTCCGGTGGTGAGCGCGGCCGTTTGCACCTGGCCAACACCTTGAAGCAAGGCGCCAATGTGCTGCTGTTGGACGAACCGTCAAACGACCTGGACGTAGAAACTCTGCGCGCTCTGGAAGACGCTATTCTCGCCTTCCCCGGCTGCGTTATGGTGATCTCGCACGATCGCTGGTTCCTGGATCGTATCGCCACTCACATTCTCGCTTACGAGGGCGAATCGGAAGTGGTGTTCTTTGAAGGTAACTACACCGATTACCACGAAGACTTTATCAAACGCAAAGGGCAAGACGCTCAGCCCAAGCGGATGAAATACAAGCCGCTGAAATAAAATTAAAAACGCGCCTTCGGGCGCGTTTTGTTATGGTTTATTTTCTATACTTAGTCCATCAATGACAGGGGCTAACCGTGAGTAATGTCAAAGCGACGCAGGAGAAAAAACACCAAAACGTTACTGCAAACGTGTTGCCCCTATCTTTTATTAAACGCACCACTCAATCGCAGTCACAACGACACTTGCTTCAAGGCCCCTTACCGCCACAAACGCTGATTGATCTGATCGCTACCGTGTGCAACCTGTTTTTTTTGCCGCCGAGTGAACAGCGGCTTAGTGTAATCCCGTTAACGCCAACGCCTGAGCAATGATGCGACTTTTTCTCCTGAGCCTATTATTGCTCCCCCTATTAGCCCTGAGTAAAACCGAGGGTAAAACCTGTAACCAAGCGGTGAACCGGCCCTGCGTGGGTTTGGTGCTTGGCGGCGGCGGAGCGCGAGGCGGCGCACATATTGGCGTGCTTAAGGCGCTGCAAGAGCAGCAAGTACCCGTGGATATCGTGGTCGGCACCAGCATTGGTTCATTTGTTGGAGCCATGTACGCCAGCGGTAAAAGTGCCGACGACATCCAGCTCATTTTCTCCCACGCCAATTGGGACAGTGGATACAAAGACAGCTTATCACGCAGTCAAATTCCCAATCGCCGTAAGCGGCAATTGGATAATTTTCCAATCCATTTAGACCTTGGCTTCGATGGCCACTCAGTACGGGTTCCACAAGGTGTACTCCAAGGCCAGGGCATGAAAGATTTAATCGACCAGCTGGTAGGCACCCACACCACGTATGAGAGCTTTGATGACCTGCCCATTCCTTTTCGCGCCATCGCTGCAGACATCACCACCGGCGAGCAGGTCATTCTCTCGGACGGCGATCTCAGCACAGCGCTGCAAGCGTCTATGTCCATTCCAGGGGTTGTGCGGCCCATTGAGCATCAAGGGCATTTATTGGTGGACGGCGGTATCGCCAACAATCTTCCGATTAGCGTGGCCCGCGACATGGGCGCGGACATTATTATCGCGGTGGATATTGGCGCGGCGGCGATGGATCGCGACGAGTTAAATTCCAGCTTAAACATACTAAAGCAGCTCACCAGTTTTCTGACCCATAAAAATGTCAGTGAACAAAAAACCAGCCTGACGGATAACGATGTCTACCTCCACATCCAACTGGATGACATCGGTATGCTGGATTTTGACAAAGTCGCCACAGCGGCCAGCGAAGGCTACCACCAAGCCAAATCAGTTTTTGCCAGCAGCGAGACGATGGCGGCATTGGCTGGCCAGACCAACACCAAACGCGAAGAAGCCGCTCTTGCCACCGACAAACTCTTGCGCCTAGATCGAATTCGATTAGTGAATCACTCACGCCTGGGGGACGACTATATTCTCAGTCGCATGGAGCTGCGCGAAGGTGAGTCGTATACCACCGAGGATATCCACAAAGGCGTGCAACGACTTTACGGCCAAGGCACGATTGCTCGCGTGCGCACCACCATCAGCCACGACAAAAAAGGCAACACACTGAACACCATTGTGGATGAAAAAGAGTGGGGGCCGGGCTACCTGGATTTTAAAATCGCTCTGGAAGATAACCTGGAGTCGCAAAGCCGTTATCAGCTAGGCGTGAATTACCGCCGCACCAATTTATCGCCTTATGGGGCCGAATGGTATTCCACCATTGAACTGGGCACAGAAAAAATTGTTACCACCGAACTCTACTGGCCAATGGGCACCAGCAATTACTTCTGGCAGTTAAGTGCAGGCTATGAACGCGACATTTACAGCTACCGGGAAAACGGCATTGGTTTTGGCGAAATTACCGAAACCGAGGCGGGGCTTTTTGGCGCACTGGGCTACAACGTGTCGGATAAGTTTGACATTCTCTTAGGGCCATTTTTTGCCGACGGTGAGCTCACGCTACCCTCTCTGTTAGAGCAAACGACGAACCTCAGAAAAATCGACTACCAACAGCAAGGGGTTAACCTGCTGGTGGATTTTGACAACCTAAACCACCCAAGCTTTCCCAGCCGCGGCTGGAAATACCAACTGGGTCTTACCCGAGCACAGTTCGACATTATCAATGACACCACCGATACCACTCAGGTGGAGTCCACGTTAATTGGCGCGGCCTCTTATAAGCGCCACAGCCTGCGTGCCGAACTGGATTTTAACAGCACCTTCAATGATGACCCACTGGCAATAACCGGCGCGACCAGCTTAGGTGGTTTTTTAAAGTTGTCGGGTAATCCGGTGGATTTTATTTCAGGGCAGCACACACGGTTTACCAGCTTTGTGTATACCTACCGTCTCGCCGACGGCAACTATCGAATTCTCAACATTCCTCTGTACGCAGGCGGCTCACTCGAAGCCGGTAACGCCTGGGACGACCGCGAGGATATCGACTACGCCGATCTTATCTATTCCGGCAGCGTGTTTCTTGGCTGGGACAGCCCCATCGGCCCGGCCTATCTCGCCTGGGGCAAATCGGATACAGGCAACCAAAGTGCTTACCTGTTTATTGGGGTGACATTTTAGGCCAAAACTCTGACAAAACTTAACGCCTACAGCGGTGACCCTACGCCTTGAATTACCCATGTTTTCCCTACATATCTACGCCATACTCACCGTATTACATACTCTGTGGAGTTTCGTATGACCGATTTATTCAGCCCCATCACCATTGGCGATTTAACCTTACCCAACCGCATTATTATGGCGCCACTCACCCGCTGCCGCGCTGACGCAGGACGTGTACCCAACGCCCTGATGGCCGAGTACTACCGTCAGCGCACCAGTGCCGGAATGATTATCAGCGAAGCCACCAGCGTTACGCCTATGGGTGTGGGTTACCCGGATACCCCCGGTATTTGGTCTGACGAACAAGTCAAAGGCTGGCAACAGGTGACCCAAGCGGTACACGCCCAAGGCGGCAAAATACTGCTGCAGTTGTGGCACGTCGGGCGCATTTCCGATCCTATTTACCTGGACGGCAAGCTACCTGTCGCCCCCAGCGCGATTAAACCCGAAGGTCATGTGAGCCTGGTACGCCCGATAAAAGACTACGAAACTCCGCGCGCCTTAGAAACAGAAGAGATTGCTGGCGTCATCGAAGCATTCAGAGTGGGCGCTGAAAATGCAAAACGGGCAGGCTTTGACGGCGTAGAAATTCACGGCGCCAATGGCTATTTGCTGGATCAGTTTCTACAAAGCGGCACCAACCAACGCACCGATACCTACGGCGGCTCACTGGAAAACCGCGCTCGCTTAATACTGGAAGTTACCGACGCGGTGCTCAGTGTCTGGCCCGCCGGTCGCGTGGGCATGCACCTGGCGCCACGCGGCGACGGGCACGACATGAGCGACGCCAACCCTGCCGAAACTTTTGGCTATATCGCCCAAAAACTCGGCCAGCGCGGCCTGGCATTTATTTGCACCCGCGAACACGAAGCGGACGACAGTTTGGGGCCCCAACTCAAAGAACAGTTTGGTGGTGTGTACATCGCCAATGAAAAATTCGATAAAGCCAGTGCCAATCGCTGGCTGCAAGAAGGCAAAGCCGATGCAGTAGCCTTTGGCGTGCCCTTTATCGCCAACCCCGACCTACCCGCGCGTTTGCAAGAAAATACTGAGCTTAACACTCCCCGCCCGGAGCTATTTTACGGCGGCGGTGAAGAGGGCTATACCGATTACCCAACCCTGGAAACCGCTAGCGCCTAATAAGCGGGGCCGATGCATTTGCTCCGGCCCAGCACAGCCAATGCCGCGGTTATTTCCAGAGACAACTTACGCTATAATCGCGGCATGTTAAAAATCAGCAATACCGTCACCCTCGCCGACTGGGAAATCGATTTACAGTTTATTCGTGCTCAGGGCGCTGGGGGCCAAAACGTTAATAAAGTGTCGAGCGCTGTACACCTTCGCTTTGACATTAACCGCTCTACCCTGCCCACCTATTACAAAGAAAGGTTACTCAGCTTTAACGATCAGCGCATCAGTAAAGAAGGCGTTGTAGTCATTAAAGCGCAGCAGTTTCGCACTCAGGAAAAAAATATTGACGATGCATTAAACCGTTTAAAAGAGTTGATTATAAAAGCCGGGTACCAACCCAAAAAGCGCAGGCCTACCAAACCCAGTCGCAGCTCTCAGAATAAACGTATGGACAAAAAAACCCAACGCGGCCAAGTCAAACGGATGCGTGGCAAAGTCGACCTTTAGAGCCTTAACCTATACACCAAACCTTATAGCTCTCAAACACACTTAAAATCGGTGTGCATAAATCGCTGCATTTACCCGCGCAACCCGGCCTGCAGCAATTTACGCACACGAGTTCTTTGTTACCCGAAAAAAGAAACTTCAGCCTAGTGGTATAAGCGGCTGGCGTTTACCACACGCTTGCTTAAATCTGAGCTTTGACTATGGGCTGCAATATCACTCAGGCTGATGACCCCAACAAAGTCCTTATTGTTGGCATTATTCAAAACAACCAACCGCTGCACTCTTTGATCCTGCATATTTTGCAGCACAGTCTCCGGGCTGTCGTCTTCGTAGCAATAGAGTACCTTGCCGCTGGCTATTTTACCCACAGGCTCATCGGGCCCTTTACCTTCGGCAACTGCGCGAATGGCGATATCTCGGTCAGTGACAATGCCAACGATTTTTTCGTTGTGTGCAATAGGGGTGAAACCTCGCTGGGTGTCACGCATGCGCTCGGCGGCTTCACGAATGGTGGCCTCCTGCTCTAAGTATTCGGGGCGCTCTGTCATCATATCGCGTACTTTCATCTGTATTACCTCCTAACTCGGTAGAGTATTCAGGGTCTGGTCTACCAGCCCCTGTACTTCTACCACGCAACAGCTGTTCCAGTTGCGAGGCCCGTTCGCCCGTGCAATCCAGGCAGGCGTCCATTCACTTTATTGCAGAAATTGCACAGCACACGGCATGGCTGGGTAACTTTTTCAAAGGCTCAATAAAAATTCGCCTAGTATGTTAAAACACTGTGTGCATGCTTTATGCTTAACCCGTTAGGTAGTCTGGTTAAGATTGATTTTACTGCCATACTTAAAGGCCTGATGACACTCCAACATCGGCCCTCAGACCCATAAGCGAACAACAAAAGGATGACTTATGAGTTCTCTACACCAGCCCTCAGACGGCCGCCCGGTCTATTTAGTAGACGGCGTTCGCACCCCATTTATTAAAGCTCGAGGCAAACCCGGCCCATTCACTCCCGTTGACTTAGCCATTCAAGCCGGGCGCTCTCTATTGCTGCGCCAGCCTCTGCCTAAAGATGCTTTTGATCAAGTCATCCTCGGCTGTGTCAATGTGGTTGCCAGCGAAATGAACCCTGGGCGTATCGCCGCCTTGCGGTTAGGACTCGCGGAGACCATTCCCGCGTTTACCATGCAGATTAACTGCGGCTCTGGCATGCAATCGGTCGACACGGCTTACCGCTACATTCGCGAGGGCCGCCAGGACTTGATTCTGGCGGGCGGCGCCGAGGCGCTCAGCCACGCGCCACTCATGCTGACGCCCGCGGCCACCGAGTGGCTGGCGGAACTTGGGCTGGCCCGTTCGATGGGCGACAAACTTAAACACTTAGCGAAATTCAAACCCGGCTATATAAAGCCTGTACTCAGCCTGCAGCAGGGGCTTACTGATCCGGTAGTAGGTTTGAATATGGGGCAAACCGCCGAAGTGGTCGCCAACTTATTCGGCATTACCCGCGAGCAGGCTGATGACTACGCCGCCTCCAGCCACCTGCGCTTAGCCAAGGCCCAGGAAGAAGGCTGGCTGGATGATGAGGTCGTGCCGCTGTATGCCCCCGATGGCAAAGTCTACACCTTCGATGACGGTGTACGCCCCGACAGCAGCGCAGAGAAACTCGCCAAGCTCAAGCCCGTGTTTGAGCGCCCCTACGGCAAGGTCACCGCGGGTAACAGTTCGCAAATTACCGATGGCGCCAGCTGGCTGATTCTGGCCTCGGAAGAGGCGGTAGAAAAGTATGGCCTGACCCCCAAAGCGGTCATTAAAGACAGCGAGTGGTCGGGCCTTGAGCCCGAGATTATGGGCCTTGGGCCCGCCGTTAGCGCCGGGCGACTGGCGCAGCGCAATAAAATGACACTGGACGACATTGAGCTGCTGGAACTCAACGAGGCCTTCGCCGCTCAGGTGCTCGGCTGCCTGGCCGCCTGGGAGGACACCGACTTCTGCCGCGCGGTATTCGACTCGGAACCACTGGGAAGGTTTAACCGCGACCGCCTCAATATTGATGGCGGCGCGATCAGTCTGGGCCACCCGGTAGGCACCAGCGGTAACCGTATCGTGCTCCATTTAATGAATGCGCTGCACCGCCAAGGTTTAAAGCGCGGTATTGCCACCCAATGCATCGGCGGCGGCCAGGCTGGCGCCATGTTAATTGAAACCGTGTAGGAGGCCCTATGAACGGAATTATTCTCAACAGCTTACGCGGCCGCGAAAAAGCCATAGGTCCCTTTGCCGAAGCCAGCGAGTCACAACCTCAGGCGTGGAAGCACTGGTCTTTAAAAGTCGACAGTGAACAAATCGCCTGGTTAATGTTTGACTGCGAAGGCGCAGAGGTGAACGTGCTTTCTCAGCCCGCGCTGGAAGAGCTGGACGAAATCGTCATGACCCTGCAAGCGGACAAACCCAAGGCACTGGTACTGCGCTCGGCCAAAGCGTCTAACTTTTGCGTTGGTGCGGACATTAAAGAGTTTGGTCAGTTGGAAAGCCTGGACGCCGCCAAACAAAAGCTGGAGGCCGCGCACAATGTCGCCAATCGCTTCGCGGCCCTGCCTTTCACTAAAGTTGCCGTGGTGCACGGTCACTGCTTTGGTGGCGGTTTAGAGCTGGCCCTGACCTGCGACTATCGCATCGGCGTACAGGGCTCGGCCTATGGTTTTCCCGAAATTTTACTGGGGCTTCATCCGGGCCTGGGCGGCACCGCTCGCAGTATTGACCTGATCGACCCGATTCAAGCCATGACCATGATGCTCACCGGTAAAACCCAGCGCGACTACCGGGCGAAAAAATTAGGCCTGATCGACACCCTTGTGCCCGAGCGCCACGTGTATGGTGCCATTGAGGCGGCGGTCAGCGGCAAACTCAAACGCAGCAAGCGCGATATTAAATCGCGATTAATGTTGAGCGGCCCGGCGCGCAAATTCAGCGCGAAGAAAATGCGCGAACAAGCCGCCAGCAAAGCACCACCCCAGCACTACCCGGCACCGAACAAGCTAATCGAGCTTTGGGAAGCGTATGGCGGCGACACCAAAGCCATGCTGAAAGCGGAAATTGACTCTTTCTGCGAGCTTCTGCTGACAGAAACTTCGCGCAATTTGGTGCGGGTTTTCTTCCTGCAGGAAAACCTGAAAAAGCAAGCCAGCAGCGCGAATACCGATGCCAAGTTTAAGCATGTACATGTGATTGGCGCAGGCGCAATGGGTGGCGATATCGCAAGCTGGTGTGCCCTGCAGGGTATGACCGTTACGCTGTTTGATATGAAGCCCGAGATTATCGGCAAAGCCATTGGCCGCACGGCCGCTCTGTGCGATAAAAAACGCATGAACGCCGCCGCTAAACGCGCCGTACTGGACCGTTTAATTCCCGATCTCGACCATCGAGGGGTCAGCTCGGCCGATGTAATTATCGAAGCCGTGCCCGAGAAAATCGAGATTAAGCGGCAGGTATACAAAGACATTGAGCCGCGTATGAAGCCAGGCGCCATACTCGGTACCAACACGTCCAGCATTCCGCTGGACCAGTTGGCCGAAGAGCTGCAAAACCCCGAGCGTTTGGTGGGTCTGCACTTTTTTAATCCGGTCGCGCAAATGCAATTACTGGAAGTGGTTAAACACCAAAAACTCGCTGACGACACCTACCAAAAAGCACTGGCGTTTACCGGCACAATCAAACGCCTGCCCGTACCGGTTGCAGGTTCACCGGGCTTCTTGGTCAATCGCGCACTCACCCCTTATTTGCTAGAAGCAATTGTCTTACTCGATGAAGGCGTAAAACCCGAGCTTATCGATAAAGCCGCTGAAGACTTTGGCATGCCCATGGGCCCGGTAGAGCTGGCCGACGTCGTAGGGCTGGATATTTGTCTGGGTGTTGCCGACATGCTTCGCTCATCGCTCGACAATGCTATGCCCGCGGCCCCCGAGTGGATGAAACAAAAAGTGCAAAAAGGCGAGCTGGGCAAAAAAACCGGCAAAGGTTTGTACGAATGGAAAAATGGCAAACCTGAAAAAGATAATGACCCGGGCAATGTTCCCGAAGGCTTAACCGATCGACTGTTGCTGCCCATGCTCAACACCTGCAAAGCCTGTTTGCGCGAAGGTGTTATAGCCGATGAAAAGCTGCTGGACGGAGCGATGATATTCGGCACCGGCTTTGCGCCTTTCAAAGGGGGGCCAATGCAATACAGTCATACCCGTGGTGAGGCCGATATTAAACAGGCCCTACAAGAGCTTGCAGATAAACACGGCGAGCGCTTCACCCCGGATTCCAGCTGGGATAATGGCTGAGCCTCAACGATATACCGACTGTGAGAGCGCCGCCCGAGACATCGTGGCGGCCGTAGGCAAGCACATTGTGCTTGCCCTTCCACTGGGTATTGGTAAAGCGAACCGCCTTGCCAATGCCCTGTTCACCCTGGCCCAGCAAGACCCCAGCATTAACCTCCATATTTATACGGCACTGACGCTACAAGTACCTAAAGCTCAAGGCCATTTCGCCCGTGCATTTTTAACGCCGTTAACCGAGCGCTTTTTCGCGGGCTACCCGCCTCTGCTGTACGCGAAAGCACTGCGACAAAACTCACTGCCCGGCAACATCAAGGTTACCGAATTTTTCATTCAACCTGCTGCCTGGCTTGGCGAGCCCGTCATGCAACAAAACTACGCGGCGATTAACTACACCCACGCCCTTAATTTTTTACTTGAGGCGGGCATCAACCTTGTGCTGCAGTTAGTGGCGCCCGATGAGACTGATCAGTCATTAAACTTAAGCAGCAATCCGGATATTACCCCTGATTTACTTAAGGCCAGGCGCGACGGACGGGCGGATTTCTTACTCGCGGGGGAAGTCAATCGCACACTTCCAATCATGGCGGGTAAAGCGCACTGCGAACGCGATGAATTTGCGCTACTACTGGACAACAAGGACACACAATACCCGTTGTTTATGCCGCCGCGCAAACCGGCAAGCTTGACCGATCACGCCATTGCCTTACACACCGCAAGCCTGATCCAAGACGGTGGCACACTGCAAATCGGCATTGGCTCCATCAGCGATGCGATCAGTCACGCGTTAATTCTTCGCCAGACGAAAAACGAGTCGTTCCTCGATTTAATGCAAGCGTTGGGTCAAGCGCCGCAAGACAAACATGCAGCCCCTTTGCAAAGGCACACGGCCAAGTTTGAGCAAGGGCTGTATGGTTTAAGCGAAATGTTGGTAGAAGGCTTTCTACCACTGCTACAACATGACGTTATTCAACGGGAAGTTGATGGAGCACGGTTACACGCGGGATTTTTTATGGGTAGCCCCGGGTTTTACCGCGCTTTAGAGGACTTACCCGAAAACGTACGACAGAAAATAAAAATGATGCCGGTATCGTTTATTAACGAGTTGTACGGCGATGAAAAAAACAAACGTAATGCCCGCCGTCACGCACGGTTTATCAATTGCGCCATCATGGTAACCCTTACCGGCTCGGTAGTAGCTGACGGCTTAGACAACGGCCAGGTAATTAGCGGCGTGGGTGGACAGTACAATTTTGTTGCGCAATCCCATGCATTGGGTGCTGACTCCCGCTCCATTATAACGTTGCGCGCCACAAGAACTCACAACGGCAAAACCTCTTCAAACATCGTTTTTAGCTATGGCCACTGCACCATTCCCCGCCATTTGCGCGATGTGGTTGTTAGTGAATACGGCATTGCCGATTTACGAGGAAAAAGCGACGCCGACGTTATTGCTGCCATGCTTAACATCACGGACTCTCGCTTTCAACATAAGCTACTGCAGCAAGCGAAAGAGGCCGGAAAAATCGACCCAGACTATAAAATCCCAAGTAAATACCGCCGCAATACGCCACAGGAGTTACGCAAACGACTCAAAGCGGGAGCCGATCAGGGCCTGCTTCCGCCCTTCCCTTTGGGCAGCGATCTAACCGAGTGTGAGCAAGCATTAAGTCAGGCGCTCACACGGCTGAAAGAAGCGGGCCAATCCACTCGGCTATTGACCCTTTTTTTAAAAGGCTTAGGAAAACGTAACAATTTTTCTGACGCGCTTGCAAGAATGAACCTTAGCGGGCGCAAGTTATCGTCGCAGGTTATGGGAACACTGTTGTGCGGTGCCTTAGTCGATAGCAAAGAAAACCTTTAGGCACCGTTCACATCAGACAACCCCCGCAATCCCTACAGAAATTTATTCCAACCGCCATACTCGCCTTTTACCGAGAGCCTTACAAAAGACAATCCGATGAGCAGCAAGCCGCAAATAACAGCGTTTACCATAGAAACCAAAGGCGCACCGCTAAACACGATAGCGGCAGGCAATAACACACCCAACAAAGCCAGTAGCCAACGTACGGGCCGTGCCACTTCAGCAAAGGCGCACACCGCAACGGTTATCACCAAAGAGCCCACAATATGATCCCAGTTGGCTACCGCACCTTCGGCCCCTAATGTTAAGCGTGTCAACATCAGCCAAGTGCCCACAGCAATAGCCACCAACATAGACCACGGCAGAGTAACACCACCGGCGAACATGTCTTTTAACACCACTGTCGGTGCGCGCTCAAAATCATCGACTACCGTGTCATTCGGACCATCGTCCGTGTCGCCGGTAAAAAAGATTTTTAACACCGGTCTGCCTGCTTTATGCCGGCGCTTTAAAAATTGGAAGGTTGCCACCAGCTCATCCAAAGAATAAGGAATTTGCAAAAGCATGGCGGCAGCACCGATTAAACACAGGGTGCACCAAGTGCCGATCACGATAGGCTGAATAATAATAAAGGTGATGGACACCACCCCCAAGGGCACAATCATAAAGCCGAATAAGGTAACCAACCAGGGCATGGTTCGCCAACGGCGATTAGAACCCAGCAGGCCAGTTAGAATTTCCAAGGCATAAGTCATAGCGCCAATGCCCGCATCGGGAACGGGCCACGCCTCGGAAACCTCAGAGGTAATGATCTCTTCTGTTCCGTTTTTCGGATTGGCGCTGCCCGTAAAGAAGGGCTCCCACACACTATCGATGTGACCGAGCTGATACGCGGTTAAGTATCGCGAGACAAAAAAGCCGACAAAGGCCAGAATTATAATAGGCGCCCGTTGAAACCAACTGGAAGGGTTCACATCCCACCCGGGCGGTATGGTTGGCCCTGTCATTTGTGCTGCGGGAGAAATACCCGGGGTCGGTGGCACCAAGGTAGAAAAGCCGATCGCTAAAATGCCGATTACCGTTGAATTTAAATACCCCGCGGCACTGGGCGTCCACAAGGCGAGCGGTGCGAACAGTAACCACAAGCCAACAAAGGTACTGCCCCAGCGTGCCCAACTGGCGCGATAACTCAGTGACAAAAAGGCAAATACCAGCAACAACGCACCACTGGCGTAGTCACTCACCGCTAAGTTTTGATTCGCATACCCCATTACCGGCGGCGAGGTAATCAGCCAAGCGCCCAGGCCCATAGTGATAAAAGGCGCCCATAAATATTGACGGTGTTGGCGACGGCGCTCACGATCAAAGCGTTGTAATACCGAATCTGGGTTCTGCTTTTTTTCAGCAGCGGCGAGCATGTCATCGGTAGGCGTAATGCCGTTGGCCTTATACCAACCTAAAGGATCTTTTTTTAAATTTTTTATTAATACAGGCAGTACTGCGTCCAGGCGGTGCTGAGCGTTCCACTGCAGGTCTTCCTTCGCTTTAGCGCAATCAAGTTCGTAGTGGTCCGACGCCATATCCACCATAAAGGGACGTATAAATGGCTTTTCGCCCTTGTCGAAATCATCCGGCACCACAGGCTCTGATTTCGCCTCCAGCCAGGCGCCCGCTTTAGCGATAGACTGGGGCACCTGTGTGGTGTGCCACTCTCGCTCGCCGTGCAGCAACTCGCCAATGCGATTTTGCAGCGCTTCGTAGCTTAGCGTGATCTCTTCTCCGGCGAGCAGAATATGCTCATCTGGCAGAGTTGTTCTTTCCGCCAAGGTACGTACGAACAAGCTCTGCATATCTTCTTTATGCAAAAACGCCTGCCCGGCACCGGTGTTTCCCGAATACAAATGGCTTTTAAAGCCTTGCTCATAAATGCGGGCGATTTGATGCGCTAACGTCGGTACGCAGGTTTGTTCGTCGTACAAGCCAGCCAAACGCAGGATGCTAAAGGGCATGCTGGCTTCGGAGGCGATCACGCTCTCTACCTCGGCTTTGGACATTGGGTACGCCCAACCGGGTTTTATCGGGGACTGTTCGTTAATTTTATGTCCGGGAACGCCCGGCTCATGAACCAACATCGTACTGGCGTAGATAAACCGCTCAACAGAAAAGTCTTGTAACGCCCGCAACAGATGGCGCGTGCCATCAACATTCACCTTTTGGTAAAGCGGTGACGCCTCGCCAGTAAAATCAAAGTAAGCGGCTAAGTGGATTACCGCCGCCACCTGATGACCAAACTCCTGGCGACATTGGGAAAGTGCCAGAGCCACAGATTCTTCCGAGGTTAAATCAAGGGTAAAACTAGCCTCAGCTTCAGCAGCGGGCTCTTGATCCAAGCCAACGACGGTGTACTCAGAACGAAGAGCTTTGGCCAAAGAGGCCCCGAGATTACCAGCACCTCCGGTAATGAGAAGCAAAGGCTTTTTACGTTGATCCATGGTGTATTCCCCACAACAGACATTGAAGAGTAATGGCGATTGGCAGGGAAAGATTGCAAAAATTGATCCGGGTAAAAAAGGCGGTAAACTCTGATCGAACCTAAAAATGTTTGTAAAAGCTGCAATAATTTCGGGTTAGTGATCTTGAATGTGCAAAATTTTTTCAATGTCCACGCCTAAGGTCAGCACCCCCAAACGCCTACCCGAGATTTCCAAAGGCATGCTCATTTGTGATTGAAACCGACGGGTAGATTGATCGTACACCACTTCATCAAAAAACCATTCACCTGCAGGCTGTATAAAGCCCTGCCTGTACTTGACCTCATCACCCTGCCAATAGTCAGAGGTGAAGGGCACTGCGGCCACATTGCGCCCCTGTGTATCCATCACAATAACCTCATTAATTGCAGGTATTTGTGCTTGCCAGGGCAACAGGGCAGCCATTAAGTTCGAATCTAATAGAACCCTTAACGCTTCACTGTTGAAGTCCCGATAATGGCTACGCCACTGAAAATCCAAACGCTGTATCAATTGCTCACTTAATGGTTCTTGCGCAGCGCGGCGCAGCAGTGCATCGTCCAGCGCGCCCATATCCAACAGTGTTGAAATGTCTGGCCGCAAACGCTGCACTATTTTTTCCTGTTCTGCGGCATTCAGAGCAAAGCCTTCAGCAGCACACAGGTGTACATGGCGATTAAACTGCGCTAAAAAATCTGGGTGACGCTCTGTAAATTCCCGGCCGAAATAAACCCCCAAGGGGAGATAACGATCAAATCGGGCATGATAGCGCTCTGGCGGTATATTCAGAGAATGCGCGGCTTTTTCGAAGTGTTGGCGATCGGCAAGAATGACATCCACCCGTCCGGCATAAAGCATTTTGATCATTTGAGGTAAATCCTGCGCCGACAGATAATCGGTCTGCCCATTCAGGTCGAACCACAGTTGTTGATGGCTGCCAAGAATGGCTCCTTTACGCATAGTTGCCGGGTCTGAAGCAAACTCTGTGTCGTCGCGGGTAAACCAGTACCACTTTTGTAAAATCAGTGGATCTGAGAGAGTGGCAAACGCGTCCAGCTCCGGATCTGGCATGGCAGTGAAAAAACCATCTATGGTGCCGATTCGAACTTCCTGTTGAGCTCGACGCCAAGGCTGGTAATGTATTTTCGGCTGGTAAGGGAGGTGAGAAAAAATACAGTCTATATGGGTTAATATTCCCATTTGCGCACGGGGTTTATAATCTGCCGAATAGGCCGATTGCACATTGGTACCCAGAATAACCTGCGCAACCGCCGCCTGTTTGTCAGAGGGTACATCCGCGATTACGACAGTCGGCAAAAGAAGCATGAAAGCCGTTATGAGCCGGCGCACTATCGATTACCTCATAAGGGTTATTATTTCCTTACGAGTATAGCAGCGCATTCGCAAACGGCAGGGCAAACTTTCCGCTGGCTTTAATCCAACTCTACGCGAGGGTAAAACGCTTCAACGAGAACGTTTAATTTGTGGCAAGAAGTGCCACTCATCCAGCCCTACAGGCAAATCGGAAGGCAGGCTCAACAAATACAGCGCCATGTCTTTTACCCGCCCACTCACATTTACCTCAACACTGCCATTGAGTAATGCGCTTTTAAACGAGCCGGGCTTACAAATATCCACCAAAACCGTATTCTCGCCCCGTTGATCGGTATAGCGTAATGCCAACTGCAAAGGCCGGGTGGCCCCCTGAGGTAAGCGTAACCAGACTGCCAGATCGTACACTCCGCTCCACGGGCCAGAAGGCTTCCAATTTCCATGATTGCTCAGCACCGATAGCGAAATGTCGGCTACCCGCTTATCCCGTATTTTTGCTGAAGGCACGGCCTTAACGCCAGGGACGGCGCTACTACCAGAATGTCGCAGTGTTTCTGTTGCAGCCTGAACGGATTTACGATTAAACATCATGTTGTGCTCCGGTATTCAATCGCTTTAAAACTAAGCGAGTTACAGTTGGTTCAAGCACCTTAGCATTGCAGGGGAAAACAAAAGTGTGACTTATGCGGCAATGTCTGCGTCTGAAACCCCAGTTGCGGTATTGAATGACAAGGGATATCGGGAGCGTGAATGGTAGCGCTATCAATATCATCATTTAGGTGGTTATGACTTATTAATGACACTTTGCAATTGTTTACGCTTTAGCGGGGTATGTTAGAATACGCGCCCTCTGGGCTCCTGCTTAAGGACCTACAAGAATCGGCGCAGACCGATCATGAACGGAGCCGCCCCAGAGTTACTGCCACACTAACTATCACGGAAATTACATGTCTACCATCACCTATCGCGCTAGCGCGCTGCTTGGGGTGTGTCTGCTTTTGCTGTCCGGACAAACCCTCGCCGCCACAGGCACCATCAATTTAACCACGAGCGGCATTGGCTATTTCGCTCTGATCCTGTTCGCGATTGCCTATATCGTGGTAATGCTGGAAGAAAAGCTGCACTTAAGAAAATCAAAACCTGTACTGGTGGCTGCCGGTGTTATCTGGATGTGCATTGGCTGGGTTTACACGCAGGCCGGTCAGCCCCATGACGCCGAGCACGCTTTTCGCCACACCCTGCTTGAGTTTGCAGAACTTATGCTGTTTCTGCTGGTGGCCATGACGTACATTAACGCCTTGGAAGAGCGTCGCTTATTCGATGTACTGCGCGCCTGGATGGTACGAAAAGGCTTCAACTATAAAACGCTTTTTTGGTTAACAGGCTTTTTATCCTTTTTCATTTCCCCTATTGCCGATAACTTAACAACGGCGCTTTTAATGTGTGCCGTTATCGTCAAAGTGGCCGGAGACGATACTCGTTTTATCAACCTTTGCTGTATTAACGTTGTGGTCGCGGCTAATGCCGGTGGCGCGTTCAGCCCCTTTGGCGATATCACAACATTGATGGTATGGCAGGCAGGGATTGTCGAGTTCCAAGAGTTTCTGGCACTTTTCCTACCTTCTATGGTGAATTTTTTAATTCCAGCAGCCATCATGAGCTTCTTTATCGAAAACCGCAAACCGGTAGCCGTCGAGGAAGAAGTCGAGCTCAAGCGCGGTGCCCTGCGGATTATGTGTCTGTTTTTGCTCACCATCGCCACCGCGGTTATGTGCCATTTGCTGCTCCACCTACCTCCGGTTCTGGGGATGATGACCGGCTTAGGTTATTTACAGTTTTTTGGCTATTTCCTACGTCGCACCTTACCTGGCTCGCTGGCTCGCAAAAGAGCTTTGGCAGAGCGCGCCGGAGATCAACAGGCGCTGGAGCGCTTAGGCGGTGTAGTACCTTTTGATGTCTTCAGCAAAGTGGCGCGCGCCGAGTGGGACACCTTGCTGTTCTTTTATGGCGTGGTGATGTGTGTTGGCGGCTTGGGTTACATGGGTTATCTGGCGTATATGTCCGAGCTTCTTTACACCGGTCTGGGAGCGACTCAAACCAACATTATCCTCGGGGTGGCCTCAGCCATTATTGATAACATTCCAGTAATGTTCGCCGTTTTAACCATGGAGCCCGAAATGTCTCACGGGCACTGGCTGTTAATAACTCTGACCGCCGGAACCGGCGGCAGCCTGCTTTCCATTGGTTCGGCCGCAGGGGTTGCACTGATGGGCCAGGCCCGGGGTAAATACACCTTTTTCGGCCACCTGAAATGGACCCCCGTCATCGCCATTGGCTATGCCGCCAGTGTGGCCGTCCACCTTTGGCTAAATGCAGAAATGTTTACCCATTAAGCACACACTAAAAAGGGTGCACAATGTGCACCCTTTTTTCTAGCCGCTTCAGCCAGCGCCTCGCGGTTTCACAGCCGTTAACATTTACACCAATTGCATGGGAATAGTATTGGTGGTGCGCTCGACCTTATTTTTTTCATCCAGATACACCAGCCGCGGCTTATAATTTTCCAGCTGCTCCTCTGTGTATTGGCCATAGGCACCAATAATAACTCGATCACCTACCTGCACCTTACGCGCAGCAGCACCGTTCATGGAAATCGTGCCCGAGCCACGCTCGGCAAGAATCACATAAGTGGTAAAGCGTTCGCCGTTATTGACGTTATAAATGTCAATCTGTTCAAACTCGCGCAGTCCGGCCAGATCTACCAGATCAGCATCAATGGCGCAGGAGCCGTCATACCACAGCTCTGCCTGGGTAACGGCTGCCATGTGTAATTTGCCTTTAAGCATGGTAGAGAGCATGGGCTCCTCCTCAGTGTTAACTTATGGCACCTGCGGCACCAGCACCGGAATTTTAGTCAATTTCCAGTGATATATTATCAATCAATCGGGCCCCTTCCGTATACATGGCCCCAAGGACGGTCATCTCCCTGTCATCGTCCGCCGCCGGTTTAAGGGTGCGGCTGTTGCAGATTTCAAGGTAGTCCACCTTAAAACCCACCTCTTCAATTTGCGTGCGCCCTTCGTCTTGCAGCGCTAAAAAATCCCGGCGACCACGTTTAATCTGCTCGCCCACCCAATTCAAGGTGTGGTTTAACTGACTGACACGCGGGCGCTCGTCTTCGGTAATAAAGCCGTTGCGCGAGCTGAGCGCTAATCCGTCATCTTCGCGGTAGATTTCCCCTGCACTAATCTGTACTGGCATGCACAAGTCTTCCACCATGCGGCGAATAACCGCCAATTGCTGAAAGTCTTTTATACCGAACACAGCCTCATCAGGCTGCACAATATTAAACAGCTTAGTTACCACCGTGGTCACCCCTTCAAAGTGACCGGGGCGGCTGGCGCCACACAACACGTCGGTCATCGCCGGGACGATCACCCGGGTCTGCTCATCCATGCCGTTGGGGTACATCTCGGTCTCTTCCGGGCAGAACAGGAAATCGCAGTTAACGCCCTCAAGCTTTGCTGCATCGGCGGCCAAGGTGCGGGGGTACTTGTCCCAATCCTCATTAAGGCCAAACTGCAAACGATTCACAAAAATGCTCGCCACCACCACATCGCAGCTTCGCCGGGCCTGCTGAACCAACGCAAGGTGAGCGTTGTGCAGATTTCCCATAGTGGGCACAAAACCAATGCGCTTACCCTCGCGCCGCGCTTTGGCAAGCTCTGCGCGCAGGGAGCTGATGTGATGAAATACCTGCATAACGCCCTCGTGGTACCCGTTATTTACGGGGGGCGGATAATACACCCTTCGGCCGTTTATGTACATTTTTTGGGCGTAGAGAACGAGGCAATAGAAGGGACTTGGATAACAAAGTCCACCCGCAGAATATGCGCTCAGCCGTTAAATAGAGAACCTTGCGGTGGAGCGGAGATGTCCGTCTCGCGAGGCAGACGTACCACAGCATCCCCCACCGCCAACCGGCCTCCCTGAACAACTTTAGCGCACAGACCACCATAGCCATACATAGCGGCGGCCCCGCCGGGGCCAAGGTTTTGATTCATGCGCGAACACGGGTGGCAGAGCGCCGCAGGCTCTAGAATCACTTCGCCAATTTGTACCCGCTGGTGGCGCAGCAAGTTAAGGTTTAGCCCCCTGACCACAAGATTGCGACGCAATAGCACAGGGTCAATATCCGCCGTGCCAGTATGCAGACAAATTTGTTGAATAAATTCGTGACTTATAAGCGTCACCTGACGACCTGAACCGGGGGTTTTACGGCTGCGGTGATCGCCCGCCAGCCCTCTATCCACCACCGCCTCGGCGGACTCCACCACGTGAATTTGACCGCGATGCGCACTGCGCAGGCCAATCCACTCTAAACGGCCGGGCTTTAGGTCTTTAGCGAGCTTATCGAGTAGGCGAGCTTGGGAGTTCATATCAGCACAGGCAAATTTATACAGGCTAAGGGTTAGTAATCATCCTGCTGCGAGAAATACTCTGGCGCAAGGTTATCAAACCGCGTGTATTTACCCACAAACGCCGCGCGTACTGTGCCTACCTCACCGTTACGCTGCTTACCCACAATCAGTTCTGAGACACCTTTATCCGGACTGTCTTCGTTGTAATATTCGTCGCGGTAAATAAACAGAATCACGTCGGCGTCCTGCTCGATGGCGCCCGATTCACGCAGGTCGGAGTTCATGGGACGCTTGTTAGGACGCTGCTCCACACTCCGGTTAAGCTGCGACAAAGCGATCACTGGGCAATCGAATTCTTTGGCCAAGGCTTTCAAGGCGCGGGAGATTTCAGAAATTTCCTGGGTACGCCCCTCGGTGGAACCTGCCACCTGCATCAGCTGCAGGTAATCCACCATGATCATGCCAGGGTTGCCGTGCTCACGGGCAATGCGCCGGGTGCGCGCGCGCATTTCTTGCGGCGTAAGGCCCGGAGTGTCGTCGATAAACAGCGGCTTGTCTTTCATTTTACTCACCGCCGCCGACAACTTAGGCCAGTCCTCTTCGGTCAGTTTGCCGTTGCGCATGTGGCCCTGATCGATGCGGCCGATGGAGGACATCATCCGCATGACCAGTGCCGCCGAGGGCATTTCCATACTGAACACCAGCACCGGACGCTCTTGGGTAAAAATGGCGGACTCGACAAAATTGAGCGCCAAAGCGGTCTTACCCATAGAGGGACGAGCGGCGAGAATGATCAATTCCCCCGGCTGCCAGCCCGAGGTTTTGGTGTCCAAGTCTGTAAGGCCGGTGGTCACCCCGGTAACGTCGTCGCCAGAGCGAAACAGCTCGTCGATGCGCTCAACGGTCTCTTTCAGCAGGCCGTTAACGTCCCGCAACCCACCCTCTTTAGGGCGGTCTTCGGCGATTTGCGCAACGCGTTTTTCCGCCAGCTGCAGCAAGTCATCCGAGTCGAGACCCGCGGGGTTAAAGCTGGACTGGCTGATGTCCTGCGCCGCCGCAATCAGTTGGCGCAAGGTTGAGCGCTCGCGCACAATGCGCGCGTAGGCAGTAATATTGGCCGCGCTTGGGGTATTGGCCGCCAGCTCTACCAGGTACCCCAGGCCACCGGCACGCTCCAGCTCGCCGTGGCGCTCAAGCGCCTCAGACAAAGTCACCGGGTCGAGAGGCTGCGCATCTTCCTGCAACTCGACCATCATGCGTAAGATCAGCTTGTGATCTTCGCGGTAAAAGTCCACTTCCGAGGCGACTTCCAGCACCGCGTCCAGGCGGCTGTTTTCCAGCATCAGACCACCCAGCACCGCCTGCTCGGCCTCTACCGAGCTGGGTAATCCAGGCCTGCCTGTATCGTTATCAGTGTTGTAGTTTGATAAAGCCTCGGAGGACATAGTGCGTGCGGTATTCCTTGTAATTTGTGCGGGCAAAAAAAACGGGCACCCGACAGCCAAGCTGTCGATAGTGCCCGATTTTCGTCAGTTTGTCAGCGCTTGTAAACGCTTAGCCACTCAACCTATAGAGCGGCTAAACAGAATTACTCGGCAACAACAGACAGTTTGATCGCTTGAATCACTTCAGCGTGTACCTGAACGTCGATGTCGTATTCGCCAACTTCGCGAATCACACCTTCGGGCAGGCGCACTTCTGATTTAGCCACTTCAACACCGGCAGCGGTGATGGCGTCAGCGATATCGCGAGTACCGATAGAACCGAACAGTTTACCTTCGTCGCCAGCGTTGGCTTCGATGGTAACCGCCAGATCCGCCAGCTTCTCGGCACGCTTTTCAGCTTCAGCTTTCTTCTCTGCAGCAGCAGCTTCCAGCTCGGCGCGACGCGCTTCAAACTCAGCGATGTTAGACTCAGTAGCCGGAACCGCTTTGCCCTGGGGAACCAGGAAGTTGCGGCCAAAGCCTGATTTAACGGTAACTTTGTCGCCAATGGCGCCCAGTTTACCTACTTTCTCGAGCAGAATAACTTCCATCTCGTTAACCCTCTAGTTTCAATTTTGCCTGCGGGCTCAGGCCTGTTTAGGCTTGATACGTCCGCGTATATCCAACCACGTGTCACCAAAGGCGACGATCACTAACAGAATCTTAAACGGCTGCAGCAATATCAGCGCTATGTAAAACAACACCAGCCACTGCACACCCATGCCCTTTTTAGCCACCAGAGCGTGTACCAGAGCAATACCGGCAAACAGCAAAGGCTGGGCAAACACCAGCGCCCACACTTTGGTGGTGGCTGGCTGCTGGTAGCAGTACACCGCCGCAATCATGCACACCAAAGCGGCGACAGGCGTTAAGCGCAAGGCACGAAACTCAGTGCCAAACCCACCCGGGTTGTACAATACTGCCTGCCACCAGCGCCCCAGTATCAACCCCATGGCACCACTTAACGTGGTCATGGCGGCCAACAGCCCCAGCACCATAGTGGCATTGGGTTCGGGCAACACCAGAGGCGGCTCAGCCTCAGCGGTTATAGCGGCCATAATCTCTGCCAGGGCGGCTACGGCCTTATCGACCAGCTCCGGCAATGTCACCCCCAGAACAACCGCTCCAAGAGTGTTACAGGCCACCAACCCCATCAAGGCATGCTGCCAGGATGCGCTTTGCCGCAATACCTGCGCGGCGGTAAAAATACTCACAGCGCCGATAATTGCCAGGGCGGCGTTTTGCTGCCCCATCGCCATAAACACTATGGCTGGCAGCAGTGCCCAGGCCAGTACCATTGCACCATCGGCAAGGCCTCGCCTGAGTGTTACCAGGGCAACGGTGGCCGGACTCAGTAGCGGAATCCAGTGCCCTAACAGGGCGACCGCTGCAGCCTGAGCGCGGCCGCGCATAATAAATTCAGCCAGCGCGCGCACAACTGTTAGTCTTACTCGTGGCTGTCCGTGTACGGCAGCAGTGCCAGGTAGCGTGCACGCTTAACAGCGGTAGACAGCTGACGCTGGTACTTGGCTTTAGTACCCGTGATACGGCTGGGTACGATTTTACCGGTTTCAGTGATGTAGGCTTTTAAAGTTTCCAGATCTTTATAGTCGATCTGCTTTACGCCTTCAGCGGTGAAACGGCAGAACTTACGGCGACGAAAAAAACGAGCCATGGATTATTCCCCCTCTTTCTCAGTGGTCTGCTCTTCTGCATTCTCTTCGGCATTTTCCTCAGAGTTGTCAGAAGACTTTTCAGACTCTTCGCGACGCGGGGCGCGCGGCTGCTTGCGCTCGCGGCTCTCTTTGTCAGCCTTAGCAATCGGAGACTCTTCGGTAACAGCCTCGTCAGTGCGGATAACCATGTTACGCAATACAGCGTCGTTATAGCGGAAGTTAGTGGTCAGCTCTTCGAGTGCCTCTTCGCTACATTCAACGTTCATCAGAACATAGTGTGCTTTGTGAATCTTGTTGATGGAGTAAGCCAGTTGACGGCGGCCCCAATCTTCCAGGCGATGTACCTGGCCACCACCGTTAGTAACGGTAGCAGTGTAGCGCTCGATCATGCCGGGCACTTGTTCGCTCTGGTCCGGGTGGACCATAAATACGATTTCGTAATGACGCATTAATAGCTCCTTACGGGTGAAAGTCTCCCAGCGAATACCGGTAAGACAAGGAGTAGCCCGACGCTTACACGCGAGGCCGGTTATACCTGCACCCCACGGGGTACAAGGGCGCGGTATTTTAGGGAGTTTGCTGGCGGAACGCAAGGTTAAATTTTGGACAACGCCTGTTGACCCGAGTACAGGGCAGCCGCCCGAACAAGGCACGCATGAAAACCTTGCTCTCGACCCAGACCTTGCCGCCCTTTGCACTACAGCGATGAGCCCATCCGCAATAAGATCATCAGCCACAAAGCCACCAAAAAAGGCGACCCTCTTCAGGGCCGCCTTTTGCGGTATTACCTTTTACACTGCCGGAGGCCTAACTTGGCACCTCAAAGACGTCAGTGCTTAGCCGTAAACGGGGAACTTCGCACACACGTCCAGCACTTTTTGCTTCACGCTGGCGATGGCCTCATCGGCATTGCCTTTTTCCAAACCGTCCAGCACGTCGCACATCCAATGGGCCAGATCCGTACACTCACTTTCACCAAAACCACGGGTAGTGATAGCCGGGGTACCTACACGCAGGCCCGAGGTTACAAACGGCGAACGCGGATCGTTAGGCACGGCGTTCTTATTCACAGTGATATTGGCCTGCCCCAGAGCGGCATCGGCATCTTTACCCGAGTACTCTTTGCCAATCAGGCTCACCAGCATCAGGTGGTTTTCAGTGCCGCCAGACACCACATCCAGACCGCGCTCCAAAAACACCTTAGCCATGGCCTTAGCGTTTTTCACAACCTGCTGCTGGTAAGTTTTGTACTCGTCGCTCATGGCCTCTTTAAAGCTGATGGCCTTGGCAGCGATCACGTGCATCAGAGGACCACCCTGACCACCGGGAAATACCGCCGAGTTGAGCTTTTTCTCAATCTCTTCGTTGGCCTTGGCCAGGATAATGCCGCCGCGCGGACCGCGCAGAGTTTTGTGGGTGGTCGAAGTCACCACATGGGCGTGAGGGATGGGGCTGGGGTAAACGCCCGCTGCCACCAAACCGGCCACGTGTGCCATATCAACCAGTAAGTAAGCGCCAACTTTATCGGCGATTTCGCGGAAACGAGCCCAGTCCATCACCTGCGAATAGGCCGAAAAACCCGCGACAATCATGGTGGGCTTATGCTCTACCGCCAAACGCTCTACTTCATCCATGTCCACCAGACCCGTATCCGGGTTCAGGCCGTACTGCACAGAGTTGTAGGTTTTGCCCGAAAAGTTGGGCTTGGCACCGTGGGTTAAGTGACCGCCGGCGTCCAGGCTCATACCTAAAATGGTATCGCCCGGCTTACACAGCGCCTGATAAACGGCACCATTGGCCTGTGAGCCAGAGTGGGGCTGGACGTTGGCGTAATCAGCACCGAACAATTCGCAGGCGCGCTCAATGGCCAGCGCTTCACTTTTATCCACATACTCACAACCGCCATAGTAGCGCTTGCCCGGATAACCTTCGGCGTATTTGTTGGTCAGTTTGGTGCCCTGGGCCGCCATAACCAGCGGGCTGGTGTAGTTTTCAGAGGCAATCAGTTCGATGTGCTCTTCCTGACGACGGCTTTCGTTCTCGATGGAATCCCAGATTTCTGGGTCAAACGAGGCGATTGTTTGGCTTTTATCAAACATGGACAATTCCTACACTAACGGGCAGCGCTGGCACTACCGGATTGTTGAAAGGGGATAGGTTGTAAATCAAGAAAGGCCGCGATTGTACACCAAACGTTCAGCATTTCGCCACGGCAAATTGGGCCACAGGTTCGCATGCCTGGGACCCTGACGCCAAACCCAGCCCCGCCCCAGAAAGCTGGCATGCAGCGCTTAGGTTACAAAGGTTGGCCCGCTGCGCTCGCCGCTGGCAAACGCATCAAGATTCTCACCAGTTACCCGAGCAATTTGCGCCAGCGCTTCGCGGGTAAAAAAGCCCTGATGGCCAGTCACAATAACATTGGCGAAAGTGAATAAACGGGCGAAAACGTCGTCCTGCAAAATCGCATCGGACTTATCTTCAAAAAACAGATCGGCCTCTTCCTCATAGACATCAATACCGAGATACCCCACCTGCCCCGTTTTCAGCCCGTCGATAACCGCACGGGTATCAATCAGGCCACCGCGACTGGTGTTAATCAGCATCACGCCGGGCTTCATTTGCGCGATACTGTCAGCGTTGATCAAGTGATGGGTAGACTCCAGCAGCGGGCAGTGCAGCGAGATAATATCCGCCTCTTGCCATAGCTGCTCGCGAGGGACGTATTCGGCCATCGCGGCCATAGTGTCGTTGGGGTAAGGGTCGCTCACCAACAGGCGGCAGCCGAAACCCTGCATAATACGGGCGAAAGCGCAGCCAATTTTGCCACTGCCCACAATGCCCACGGTTTTGCCGTGCAGATCGAACCCCAGCAAGCCGTCCAGCGAATAATCCTGCTCGCGCATGCGATTGTAGGCCCGTCGCATGCGGCGGTTTAAATCGAGAATAAGGGCGGTGGCAAATTCAGCCACCGCATAAGGTGAATACTCGGGCACCCGGCATACGGCAATACCCAAATGCTTGGCAGCGGCTACATCCACATTATTAAAACCGGCGCAACGCATGGCGACCATGCGCACCCCGGCTGCGGATAACTGCATTAATACCGGCTCGCTCAGCACATCGTTCACAAAGCAGCAAACCGCCTCAAAGCCCGCAGCCAGAGGCGCCGTTTGCGCATTGAGATGGGCATCGATAAACGTCAACTCATGTCCTGCAATCTGCGCCAAGTTTTCCCGGTCGTAGCGTTTGGTATTGAACACCGCCACTTTCATGAACGTCAGTCCTGCTTCTCGATGGAGTCATCGGCCTTTACGTCGGCCGCTACCGCCGCATTGGGGTCGACCTTAAAAAACGGAATGGTGATGGGATAATTTTGAATCACGCCGTCCTTTGCACGGATAGCGCCCAGTACAATAAAAATAATGGACACAATACCGAGCACCGGCAGCAGGATTAAACCAATGCCAATAAACACCAAAAAGAGGCAAATCCAGAAATAAATGAACGAGCTGATAATCCAGTTAAAAACGACCTTACCCTGCTCGTTGATGTAGGGGTCTTCACGCTTAAGCAGCCACATCACCAAAGGGACAATCCAACCACACATGGGGATGATATACCCGCACAACTGAGCAAAGTGCAAAATCATACTGAAGGTTCGATTATCCACATCGCCAATTACATCACTGGCACCAGACCCACCGAGAATTTTCGCTTTGGCCTTGTTGTACTCCTCATCCGAAATCATGCCTTTTTCTTTCAGCTCATTCAGCTTTTCAATTTTATCTAAGTCCATCTGTGCCTCCTAATGATCCGATATCAGTAAGTAATAATCTGTGGTGATATTCAGCCTGCATCTCACCGTTAAACTTTCAGTGATGACATCATTCTTTATAAGTATTTGGCCACTGTATTGCTTTTACTGCAACAGCTTACCCGCATCGAAAAAATCCTTCATTAAACAGGGCTGCGCCTCTGGCCAAAAACGATTTGTTCTAAACGGCTTTCAAAACCAGGCGCGGCGTCGTACAACTCTACCCGCCCCTCCATAAGCAATTGCGCCAATTCATCCCGACGCCATTCGGCCACTTTGCGCTGAAACTTGTCGTAAAAGAGGTACTTTTGCGTCGATGGCATAATCATGCCCAAATGACAGCGCTCACGCTCCGGCTCACCTAAGGGTATATCCGCAAAAGCCCCCACTTGCAGCTTATCAATTTGCGCCAGAGCACTCTGCCTGCGCTGCTCCTGTAACGCTTCACGGGCTTGGCGCTCGGCAGCCTCGCGGCTTCGTTTTAACGCCTCGTGGCGCGCCTGCTCTGCAGCCAACGCCTGTTGACGCGCTAATGCATCGGCCTGACGACGCGCCGCTAAGATACGCTCGCTTTCAATGCGGACTTGTTCTTCCCTTTCACGCTTTTGTTGCGCTAAGACTTCCTGCAACTCACACTCAGCCTTAATGTCCCCATGGTAGTAACGCAGACGCGAAGTGGCTTTGTTAACCGCCGTACTGTATACCCTGATATTAACCATAGGTTGTGCATCGCGCCTATCCAGTGCCTCCAAAAACTTTCCCACCGACAACTGCATTACTTTATGCCCTTGTCGATTGACGAACATTAACTCACCACTGACAGGTGACTGCAGAAGGTACTGACAACGTAGCTGCCCTTCCAGCGGCGAATGAAATATCAACCAATCACCACACTCTAATTGATGGGGCTCGCCATCTCGTCGGTGGCCACGCACTTTTAAAGGCTCACGTTTTTGTGCGATAGGCGGTGCAATCACCGTGTCCAACGTGTTGCCCAACAACAGCGCATCAATACCCAGCACCACATCACTGACAAACTGATTGTAAGCTTCTGGATCACAGGTGGCAGGAGTTTCAGCAGCGCTCAGGCTGGCTGTCAATTGAGGCGCCGTTCGATGCAACATCGTTTGCGCCTCAAGCGTTTTATTAGGCTCAAAGGCTCGGCACAACTGCTGCAGCATTTCTGCCCAGAAATCCCACTGCTTATGCTGCTCGTTAATCAAAAAATAGCGCAGCGCTGGGCCGATGGATTGGTGGATATACTGATAAATGGCATCTGGCAGACTGCATCCAGCCATCCATTGATTTAGGCTGGTCTCTACCTGGTGCGCCGCCTGCTGAACTTTTAACTGGCCTTGCTCCAACTCATTAATTCGACCAGCCAATCGTGCTGCACGATCCAGCTCACGGTCGGCCTGCTGATTAAATTGCCCGATAGCGGTTTGACAGGCTGCCGCATTACCGAGGTTTGCCTCTAATTGTTGCAGTAATTCATCACAGCGGGCGAGAAATTTATCCCCCGCACTGCCCAGGCCCGGATACCAGCTCTGCCAGTGAAACAATAACGTATCCCAGACATCCACCCACTGTGGCTGTTGCCACAGATCATCGTCGGCGTGATGAAACACAAGGTGTAATAAACAATGCAGGAGGTTTTCTACGCGGGGGGCGAGCATGGCATCGCCCTGTAAATTGTCGCGCGTACCGCGCACGACCCACGCGGCCAGCAGCCAGGCTGGGTCCGCGCCAGGAGCGAGGCGCTGAAAGTCCTCAACAGCCAGGCGACTTGACGCCAGCAACGCCTTTTCGTCGATTGCAGCGTTACTCTTTTGCGTCCAGCGGCGCAAATCTTTGAGAACCCCACCTATAGCAGCGGAACAAGCGTGAGTGTCTTCCATCCGTTGTACAACCACCCCAAAGCCAAGACAAAGAACCCGCGAAGCCACTGCGATGGCAACGCGGGTTCAATGATCTTAGCAAAATTGAGGCCTGTATTCTCTGCTTAAATTCAAGCGTGAATTCAGCTCACTGAGCGCTAGCGCATCGCTTCTAAAGCTCAGTGATCGTGGCCGTGATCATGCTCTTCGTCTTCACCTGTATACCCCAGCCACACTGCCGCTGATGGCGTAAACTCCAAGCTCCAGGGCTCTTCAGCTGCCAATGCCTCAATATCCACTTCGACCAAGGACTGTGCACCAGGGTTAACAACGTACACATGATGCCCGGTAGGGGGCACAACCAGCTTCAAGCTTTGCCCCTCGGCAAGAACACTGGCGTCGGTAACATTTAACTCACCGTGAATTTCCCAATCGTGGCTGTCCAGCACCACCAGCGAACCTTCGCTGGTCAAAGCGACGAAGAACTCTCCGCCTGCTGCAAAGTCACTGGCAACCACGGAGTCCTCTTCGTGCAAAGGCTCAGGCAATGCCTGTAGCTCGGCCTGGCCGGGGACAACACGCACCAGTTTGCCCGAGACAATTCCAATTGCTTCATCTATATGGTGATGAGCACGCAGGCTGCCCACGCGAGTCCCTTCGGTCAGAGCTGAACCGTTTGCGACTTTAGCCGCAGAAAAATCTGCGCCTTCGTCAATAACCAGTACACCGTCGGTACAGCCAAAGAAAATGTGGTCTTCGTTTTGTGCACTGCCGTGCAAACCCGGACAGGTTTCGGCAAACACGGTTTCCAGCTCATACTCGGTATCATGCAAGTGATACAAACCCACTTGATCAGGCAAAATGCTGGCGCTGTCTGCATCGCGAATGGTTGCCAGCAAGTGCTCGCCACGAACCTGAGCAGCACCGTGCATGTAAGTGTCAAACATCAACGTGTTCGCCATGCCATTGTCTGCCACCGCAGCCGTATCAAAGGTGGCAACACCAGCGACATCGCCCGTCTCACTATTGCCATCATAAAACACGGCAACTTGTTCATCGTTAAAGGTGTAGTGGGTAGGCTTGACACCATCCAGATAAAAATCTTGGATGGCCGGCGCTTCGGCATAAGGGTGATCATGATCACCATGATCCTCAACCCAAACGCCACCATCGACAAAGCTCACCCAGTTGTCGTCGCGGTGCACAAACGCAGCGTAGCGGTAGCCGGGCACCGGGTAAGCGTAACCAATGGGTGCGGGCAAGCTCAGCTCAGACACTTCATCTCCATCGCCTGCTTCGAAAATGTGTACCATTTCAGAGCCATCTTCTACCAACAACAGCCGTGCCGCACTGGTTTCTTCATCATGATCATGGTCATGATCGTCTTCATCACCGTGGTCGTGATCTTCATGACCCGGCTCAGCTACATCCTGGGCGTAGATATTGGTTTCACTGTCACCACAAGCGCTCAGCATTAAGGCTAAAAAAATGGCCGATAATGGTTTCATTTTACTTTCTAACAACATGAATAAACTCCTTAGTAAGCCTTAAAAGCTCGCACGAATACCGGCAGAAACCGAACGGCCTGCACGGGGTGCAATATCTTTAATAAATGAACTATGAACGCGCGCGGTTTCATCCAAAAGGTTATCGCCGCGAAGATAAAGTTTGGTTTCACCCCACACCGGCAGCGTGTAACTGACTTCAGCATCTACCCAGGTGTATTCGTCCGTCGGGGTTTCAAACTCGGCCGTGTCATCGGCTTCAAAATAATGTGTTGCGCTGGCATTAATAGCCCAGGGGCCCAACTCATATTCGGCGATCACACCAGCACGCAGCGGTGGAATGCGGGGCAAGTTGCCACCATCTCGCAAAGTCGCGCGAATATAGTCGGTGGTAAAACTCAGCATTAACGTGTCGCTAGCCTGCCAGTGAACCTCACCCTCAAAACCGTAAAGCTCGGCATCGGCGGCGGTAAATTGATAGACCGGAAGCAACTCGTCTTCGTGCTCACCCTCATGGTCATGCTCTTCTGCATGGTCATGGTCATGATCGTGGTCATGGTCATGGCCACTTTCAGCCTCTAACCCAGTGGCACGGGCGTAATAAAAATCATCTACCTGATTGTAAAAAGCGCCCACTACAAAGCCCACGTCTCCGGCAAACTTACGCAGTGAAATATCAATATTATTGGAAGTTTCAAGCTCTACCGGATCGCTTGAAAAGTTCACCACCCAATCACCATCCTCATTGGCCAGAATGTCGAAGATGGAGCCCACCTCGAAGCTACCGGCGCCGATGTGGGGTCCATAAGAAAACACCTCACTGGCGGACGGCGCGCGCTGGGCATGGACTAAATTAACACCCAGGTTATAACCCTCGGCGAAATCCCAGACGGTTCCAAACGAGAAACTGTAGGGAGTGAACTCTTGCTCCAGACGATAGGTACCGCGCTCGGCTTCTGAATCCAAGATTACATCGTGAGCATCGACTTCAACCCACTCGATACGACCACCTACCTGCACCAGAAAGTCGCCAAAGTGCCTCTCTTCCATCAGGGCAAGGGCGTAGGACTCTGTCAGCGAAGGCGGGGTAAAGGCCTCTTCACCTTGAGCCGCGTTTTCCTGACGTTTGGCGTGCAAACTAACTGCCCCGCGCCACTCCGCGAAAGGCTGGTGAAACAGCTCAAGCCGGGCTTCGTGAAGCTCATTTTCAAAGGTAGTGCCAATAGCATCGCCTTCCAACTCGCGGTGCTCATAATCGGTATAACCGTAACGTAACCGCGCCTCGGCAAGAATATCGTGATCGAAGCTGTACTCACTGACAAACTGCAAACGATCTTGCTCCAGCTCAGCTTCAACCATAATGCCATCGTGGCTATGGCCGGGAATACCGTAGGTGCGCTCCAGGCGACCCACACTGATACCAGCAAAGCCATTATCGCTGATGTAGCTACCCCCTAAGGTGGCCCCCTGACTGTCATAACCGGAGTTTTCTAAAGTGCCATAGCTGGCGTCTTCATCCGGCTCAACCTCGGCGTAACCCGGAATTTCAAGGTCATCGGCTTCGCGCCAAAAACCGTCAACGTGCACCGCAAAACTATCGCCCAGGCCAACGTTCGCACTGCCCTCAATCACAGGTTCGTTGTTGGCGCTGTTGTACTCCAACTGCCACTGACCAAAGGTCTCCGTGTCTTGTGGTACGCGATCGTCCACCACGTTGACCACACCACCAATAGCGCCGTTGCCGTAAAATAACGTGGCGGGGCCGCGCAGGATCTCTACCTGGCGGGCGGTGGTGGCTTCACCGGTTACCGCATGGTCTGGTCCGCTGCGTGAAACATCACCAACATCCAAACCATTTTGCGCCACCAGCACTCGCGGCCCTGACAAGCCCCGGATAATCGGCGTGCCCGCCACCGGACCATAGTAGCTTGAATGAACACCAACCTGTTTATTCAGGGTGTCTCCCAACGTAGCCGATTGCTGATCACGCAGGGCGTCACCGCTTAACACCGACACTGGCGTGGCCGACTCCAACTGCGAAATGTGCCAGGGCATGCCCGTCACATCCACAATTTCCATAACCGTGTCGGTGAGGGTAATGCGCAGCGACTCACTGCCATCGTGCACGTGAACATTCTTGTGCATAAAGCGCGGCGCGCGAACATGCAGCTCTACATCGTCACTGGACAAATCATCCAACAGGAACTGCCCCTGCGCATCGGTAGCGGCTTTCTCGCGCGACCCCACCACTTCAACAACCGCGTTACCGACTGGCTGACCCGCACTATCAAGCACTACACCTCGAATAGTATCGGCACTGACAAAGCCGGGAACCGTTAAAATTCCGAACCCCAAATACATTAAAGACCGCTTCAACACGCAACCCCCTCGTGGTTGAGACAGATAAAACAAAAGCGCTATAGCGCGCCAGAATAAACTTATGTTATAACATAACAATACGAAAGAGCAACATTATAACGTTCTGCATATCACAAAGGTTTTTCGCCGGGCTTTTTCAGTTCATATACAACAGGCATAATCACGCCCTCACCCTTGCACACATAACCGACATCCAATGAAACCAATTTCAACTAATATCATCACCGGCTTTCTCGGCGTGGGAAAAACCACCACCATTCGACACCTGCTGAGCCAAAAACCCAAACAGGAAAACTGGGCAATATTGGTCAATGAATTTGGGGAGGTAGGCATAGACGGCGCGCTTATGCGTGAACATGAGGCGCGCGAAGGTGGAATTAGCGTTAAAGAAATTCCCGGCGGCTGCATGTGCTGTACGGCAGGCCTGCCTATGCGCATAGGTCTTACGCAATTATTACGCAGCCGTCAGTTTGACCGCCTGATTATCGAGCCCACGGGGCTGGGACATCCAGTGGAAGTTCTGCAAACTCTGAAACACGACTTTGCTGATGTTGTGCACATCAAAGCTTGCCTGACACTGGTAAATCCGCAGCATTTTATCAGTGAGCGACATTTACAAAACGACACCTTCGGCCAACAGCTTCAAATGGCCGACGCGCTGATTATCAACAAGATGGATTTAGCCAGCGAGCCCTTGCTGACAGCAATGGATAAACATTTGCAATCGCTCGAATTGGCGCAGCGCCCACAAGCCCACATTGAGCACGGCAGGCTTCCTAAAAGGTGGCTTGAACTTGAGCATCAGGCCAGCATACCGCTGCCAGAAACTCATGCGCATCACAGCTCTAATTTTCCGGCTGAAACGTTACCCACACCATCTGCCGACCAACCTATTAACCGCAAGGGACATGCAGGGCAAGGCTATTTCAGCATAGGCTGGGTAATTCACCCCGGCAAAACCTTTTCACTGTCATCTCTATTAAGTTGGCTGCACGGGCTTGAGTGTGATCGATTAAAAGCGGTATTAATTACCGATGAAGGCGTCATCGCATTAAATTTAGCCGACAGCGTCGTTAAAATGCTGGAGCTGGATGAGTGCAACGACAGTCGTTTAGAAATCATTAGCCACCAACCTTTGGATGAAATGACACTGGAGCAAGAGCTAAAGCAACATATCATTGAGCCAATGTAATTACTTAACCTTTGCTAAAGGCAGGCGAATAAAAAACTCACTGCCTTTACCCAGCTCAGACTCAAACCCAATAGAACCCCGCATTTTCTCCACCAGAGCTTTCGCAATATATAAGCCCAAACCCGTACCACTTCTCTCGCGCTTGTCTGATGAGTCAGCCTGTGAGAACTTCTGGAAAATCTGTTTACGAAAGTACTCTGGCATTCCACGACCAAAATCTTTTACCGAAATTACGAGCGACTCATCATCTTTGGTTAAAGACAAAATAACGGTTCCACCGGAATTTGAGTATTTAATCGCATTGGAGAGCAAGTTAGTTAAGACCTGTGCCAACCGGTGAGCATCCGCCGAAACACAATCTTCTTTTGTCAGCGTCTCAGCCCATTCCAGACTCAAGGTCACCTCAAAGCCATCGGCGTAGGCCTGCATTTGCCTCATCACATGCCTTACCGCCGGTATAACCGCAACAGGAGCAATCTCAATTTTAAGCTGATCGAAATCCAGTTTTTCAATGTCGAGAATATCGTTCACCAGCACACTCAAACGCTCGGCGTTATCAGTCGCTATGGTGACTAAATTGGCCGTTTTTTCACTGATATCACCGACAACGCCTGAAGACACCAGTTTTAGCGAGCCAATAATGGAGGTCAGCGGTGTGCGCAACTCGTGACTTACGGTACTGATAAACTCGCTTTTGAGTTTCTCCGTTTTCTTATGCTCAGTAATATTGTGCAGCATTAATACATAGCGCGGATCTTCACCAAACTGCATTTGGCTAATGCCAACTTCAACGGCATGACGCTGCCCCTCTAGAGTCGTCAGGGTGGTTTCAAACGTACCGTTGAGACGATTATTCAAGACATCGTCAACGCCCTTACCCGCAGCGGTAAAAATATCCAGCCAGGTATCAATAGTAGAACCTTGCAGCTGCTCACCCGAAGCGGCAAACAGAGTTAACGCGGCCGGGTTATATCGCTCCACCGCCCCAAGGGAGTTCACAGTCAAAATAGCGTCGGCAGCGCTGTTTAGAATGGAAGACAGCTCGGTGGTTCTCTCTTCAACAAGCTCATGGATTCTCTCTGAGCGCACACTAAGAGACAGTAAAAATCCGCCCAGCAAAGCACAGAACAAAAAGCCTCCGGCTAAAACCGTCCAAGTCAAAGGGCTATGGTATTTCCGCACAAAAGCATCATTTGGGGTCAGGGTAAGCCGAATAGCCGCACCAGCGAACGGGTAGGTTTGCTCAAAGCGCAGTAATGACGCCAGCTCAGATTTAGCAACACCACCTACAGTGGCTAAGGTGTCCGTATGCTCACCAATATAATCCACCGCCACCACAAAGTTCGGCGGCACACCATACCCAGTATTCATTCGGCTTATGAGCTGCTCCATGATGACCACTGCCGTAGCAAAACCTTTGATGTTCTCCCATCGGTTTTCCTTTGTGCCCTTAAAATAAACGGGGTAGAACACCAATAACGCTTTGCTGGTTATGGTGTCCTGAACCAGCTTTATAGGAGCTGTCATACGAGCCTCCCCGCTACTGGCACTGCGCTCCAGGGCGGCTCGACGGTTAGGTAACGCTCCGATATTAAAATTCTGCGCCTTATTATTCCCCTCTGCCGGGATGATGTATTTGATGTACACATACTCGTCCCGCTTAGGCGCTGAGAGCAATTCCCCTTCAGCTGAACGCTCAGTAATTACCCCAGGTAACCCCTGCTGCATTAGTTGTCGCTCTTCGGCCTCACGCTGAGTTCCACTGATACGAGCATTCCACGAGACAGCGTGCAGAACCTCGTTCCCCTCGAGGGTGTGCTCATTAAACCGCTGAAAATCATCAAAAGAGACAGACTCCGACGCCTGAAAAAGGCCATCAATGCTCTTTAATATCGCCAGCTTATGGTCCAAACCCGATGCAAAGTTTGCGGCATAAGGCACAGCAAGCTGCTGAAACGACTTGTCCAATCGCTCTAGCTCCGCTCGATTAATGCGCACAAATACAACAACCATTACCCCTGTCGCGATCACAATTGGCAGGCCAACGCTCAGTATTCGTCCGCGCCAAACCCCGGCAGGCTGGGCAAAAAACACATACATCATTGGCAAAGCCAGCATTACCCCGATACTGTCGCCAAGCCACCAGGTCCACCAAGTGGTAGAAAAGTCCCGCCCCTCGATAATCCCACACAGCAACAGCATTAGTGTGCATAGCGTCGCACTCACCAAGCAGGCCACCGGCCCACACGCCACCAGCAAGCTTGCGATATCACCTTCACGCGCGAAAGCCCGCCTCCCGCGTAAAATAAACCTCGCCAACCCCCAGGCCACTATCACACTCAAACTTGACCCCAAACCGATGCCAACCGCTAAGACACCGCCCACCATGGTTAAACCTTGAGCACTCTGAGCACTGACCATCAGACTTAAGAAGAGCGAACCAAGAAAAACCCCTGGCAGAAGCCTTACACCGAACAGCAGCACCGCCCCTATTGCCATTCCCATTGGCGGAAACAGGGCACTGGCAAACCCAGAGGGTATCGCCATCAATAAAGCCAGCGACCCAACCCCCCAGTAACTAAAGGCCAAATAAATAATTTTACGAAGAGTATCCAACTCGAGCTGCCCCACTTATTAACCGATGCTCGCCTATTGTAGCCTGATCTTGTCTGGATACTGAGCGTTCCACCTTGATTAATCCATGCAACGAGCCCCCTACCACATCACCGCACAGTGACGATAGATCTTGACTATTCACCCCCTTCTGAATTACGTTATGTTATAACATTGCACAAAACGAGATTGACCATGAAAGACGAAACCGCGGCTTTTCTCTCAGGCCTGTGTTTAATCCACTGCCTTGCCACGCCGTTATTAATGACGGCAGGGGGGCTGGGAGTACTGGGAAGCCTGTTCTCCGCCGAATGGGTGCACATTGCCCTCATTATTCCCATTGCCGCCTTAGCGCTCATCAGCCTCCCCCAAGGCCGCAAACGACATGGGCGCACCTACCCCGCGCTGACTGGTCTGGGTGGGCTACTGTTATTAATTGCTGCTTTTTTTGTCCCACATGACACCGAAGCACTTTTTTCTGTCAGCGGGGGCTTACTACTTATGGGTGCCCATCTCGCTAATCGTCTGCATTGTCATGAAAAGGCAACCGTCGAGACCACCGCATGATTACCGAACAAGAACTTCGGCTCGCGCCCGACACCGAGTACATGAGCGACGAACAGCAGTATTTTTTTAAACAGTTACTGTTGGCACAAAAACAACACACCCAGAATCATTTGGAGCAAATCAAACAGCAACTGGCAAACCCACCGGAATGCAATGACGAAGCCGACCGCGCGCAACTGGAAGACGATATGGCCATCAAACTCCGGTTAGCGGACAGGGAATACCGTTTGTTACGGAAAATTGACAGCGCCTTGCGCCGACTTCATACCGGTGAGTACGGATTCTGCCAAGAGACAGGTGAGCCTATTGGTATCGAGCGTTTACTTATCAGACCGACCGCAGAGTTCGGCACCGATGTCAAAGTGATTAGCGAGGAGAAAGAGAAATTTTATGCCAGCTAACAGCGCCCACCCCACAATCAAAAAACTGCCAGTGACCGTGCTTTCCGGCTTTCTTGGTGCCGGAAAAACCACTGTGCTAAATCATATTTTGCACAACCGGGATAACCGCCGTGTAGCCGTCATTGTCAACGACATGAGCGAAGTAAACATCGACGCCGATTCGGTGAAAAATGATATCAGCCTTAATCGCAGTGAAGAAAAACTGGTCGAGATGAGTAATGGCTGTATCTGCTGCACTTTGCGCGAAGACTTATTACTCGAGGTAAGATCGCTCGCGGAATCGGGAAAGTTTGATTACCTGTTGATCGAGTCCACCGGCATTTCCGAACCACTGCCGGTTGCCGAAACCTTCACCTTTGCCGATGAAGACGGCACTAGCCTGTCAGACATTGCGCAACTGGACACCATGGTCACCGTGGTGGACGCGGTTAATTTTATGGCCGAGTACCAACAGGCCAAAGACTTACGTGATTCCGACGAAAGTCTGGGCGAAGAAGACGAGCGCAGCGTCACCGATCTACTGGTTGAACAGGTTGAGTTTGCCGATGTTATCTTAATCAGCAAAACCGATCTTGTGGATGAACAACAACTGCGAACCCTGACGGGTTTATTGCGCGGCCTGAATCACGATGCGCAACTCATCTCCATAGAGCATGGCAAGGTACCTTTGAATCGCGTACTGGGTACCGGACTGTTCGATTTTTCTCGCGCCCAGCAATCACCCCTTTGGCTGAAAGAAATGCGCGGCGAGCACACCCCAGAAACGCAAGAGTACGGCATCAGCAGCTTTGTGTATCGAGCACGCCGACCTTTTCATCCGCGGAAATTTTTTAACTTTATCCAAAGCCCGGTTTCGAATGGACGACTGATTCGCTCGAAGGGTTACTTCTGGCTGGCTTCACGCCCTGAATTTGCCGGCCAATGGAGCCAGGCGGGAGGTATTGCCCGACACGGTGCCGCTGGCATGTTCTGGCGGGCTGTGCCCGAGCGCCACTGGCCCACCGATGAAGAAACCCTCAGCTTTATCCAGGAAAAATGGGAAGAGCCCTTTGGTGACATGCGCCAGGAGCTGGTGTTTATCGGCCAGGGTTTAGATGAAGCAAGCATTACCGAGTCTTTAGATGCCTGCCTTTTAGATGATGATGAACTTGTGGCGGGCAAAGATTACTGGAAAAAATTATCCGACCCCTTCCCAAGCTGGAGTAACCCCTGATGCACAGCGCTGCCACAGTCATAACAGCCCCTTCAGGTTTAAGCCAAAGCACCGATCCTGCTGTGTTTACATCACTGTATAACAGCGAGGTTAACCTGTGCGTTTGGCAACGAGAACTGGCTGATGAAGTCACGCAGTACAGCGAATACCTTTTGCAACAATACCCGCACGCTACCGAAATACGATTGTCTGCTACGCTGCAAGAATTGAGCTTAGCGCTGGAAAAACAATTGCCAGCGCACCCCCAGCGCCAGGCCTTTATCGACAACGTGATGATTCTTGCCGATATGCTCATCTGTCTTTTAGGGGCAAAAGCCGTTGGCTTACGCTTGTGCGTCACCGGTACGGCAACCTGCCCACGCTTTCACGTGGACAAACTCGGCTGCCGCTTAATTACCACGTACAGTGGGCCAGCCACTGAATGGCTGGATAACGCCGACATTGACCGCAGCAAACTCGGGCCTGGCGCCGAAGGGAAAGCAGACGAAAATTCTGGCCTGTATACGAAATACAATTGCATTCATCAATTAAAACACGGCGATGTAGCACTGCTGAAGGGCGAGCTTTGGCCAGGCAACGAAGGCAAGGGCATAGTGCATCGCTCGCCAGCGCTCAAGCTCACACAACGCCGGCTGTTTGTCACCATGGATGCCATTACATGAATCATTTTCACACGACAGTTCCATATTTCTCGCACGCACGCGCTGCAGTGCGTGCGCTATTGTATGCCACACTACTAGGCGGCGCGCCCTGGGCCGTTGGGGCCGGCATCTCGGCCCATACTCACGGAGAGGCCACGCTCACCATTGCCTCGGCCGACAACTCTCTGGAAGTGGAACTCACGACCCCCGCCGTCAATTTGCTGGGCTTTGAACACAAAGCAAGCAGCGCCGAAGAAAAAGCCTTACTGGTTAAAACCGAGCAGCAGCTGCAACAACCCGGCACAGTTCTGGAGTTTGAAAATCAGCAGTGCGAGCTGGTGGGTTTCAGCGTGGATGTATCGGCGCTGCAAGCAGAGACAGAAGACAGCGATCACCACGAACACGAACACGAACACGAACACGAACACGAACACGAACACGAACACGAACACGAACACGAACACGAACACAGTGAGCATACCCACCAAGCGGAGCACAGTGAGATCAGCGCTCGCTACCATTACCGCTGTGAAGCGCAATCTTATCCCAAACAGGCCGAAGTGAAATTGTTCGCACACTATGCCGGTTTGAATAAAGTTGAACTCATGTGGGTAACCCCGTCCTCCCAAGGGGGCGCAACACTAACGCCAACGAAAACTACTGCAATTTTAAAATAATAATGAGCAAGCGCATCGAAACACTCATCGCCCAGGCGGATAAAAACTGCACGGCACGCGGGACCCGCTTAACAGCTAAACGTAAGCAGGTTTTGGCGGGGCTGCTTAATTGCAAGCGCGCGCTGTCCGCCTATGAATTGGTCGACTACTGTGAACAAGAGTTCGGTGAAACCTTTTCAGCCATGTCGGTGTATCGAATTTTAGAGTTTCTGGAGCAGGAGCAGTTGGCACACCGGCTTAATCTGGCGAATAAGTACGTCGCCTGCTCGCACATTTGCGAGCACCACAGCCACGACGCACCGCAGTTTTTAATCTGCCAATCCTGTCATAAAGTCAGCGAAATTATTATTCCGCCCAACACCGTTTCGGCATTAAAACAAACGGTGGCCGATGCTGGCTTTGAATTAAAAAGCCCACAAATCGAAATGAACTGTATATGCAATGACTGTAAAACAAAGGCGTTAGGCCGAGACCACCGTAACAAGCAGCACTCGGTTGCTCATTCTCAAAGCACCACCGCAATGACAACCCAAGCAGGCACATAAAGCTTTTCTCTACTTATGGAATCGAATCACGTGAAATCCGCACAAGCATTGACCGACAAACTGGCCATTACCCTATCGCTCGCATGCGCTATCCATTGTTTGGCGCTGCCGTTAGTACTGGCCTTGCTACCCAGCCTTGCCGCACTGTCGCTGGACCATGAGTCCTTTCATTTTTGGATGGTGGTAGCCGTTATTCCCAGCAGTCTTTACGCTTTAACTCTGGGCTGCAAAAAACATCGCCGCGTGCGTGTTCTACTATTGGGCACGATCGGCTTAACCCTGTTAGTACTGGCGGTTGCACTGGGCGAAGCACGCATTGGTGAAGCTGGCGAGAAGCTCCTGACGCTGGCGGGCGCAGCCTGTGTCGCTCTGGGGCACTGGATGAACTTCCGCCTGTGCCGCACGCACGAAAGCAAAGCCTGCCCTTGCCCCAGCCAAAAGCCAGCCGAGGCTTCATGAAGCGCTCCTACTTTATCGCCCTTGAAAATGGGCACGAGCCATTGCCCTTAAACGAAGTGCTTGATCAGCTGGCGTTTGATGAAAAGGGTTTAATACCCGTCATTACCCAAGATGCCAACAGCGGCGAGGTGTTAATGTTTGCCTGGATGAATCGCACTGCGCTGGAGCACACCATTACCCACCAGCGCATGACTTACTGGTCGCGCAGCCGACAACAGCTATGGCGCAAGGGGGAGAGCAGCGGGCATGTACAACAGCTTATTCAAATGTCCTTTGACTGCGACGGCGACGCCATTTTGTGCAAGGTGGAGCAACACGGCGCGGCCTGTCATACCGGACGCCCATCGTGCTTTTACTTAGAGGTCGATACGCAGGAAGAACGCGTTCGAGTAACCGGCACCCCGGCATGACTTTACCCGCCTATCTGACAACATCAAAAAGTTAACTTTTTATGCAACAAAACAAACAACTGCCCGACATCGCCAACACCCGCACGCCTTCCGTCACCAACGGTTTGCGCTGGGTGGGCATGGAGGCAATTGCCGTTCCTGTGACATTCTCAAGCGATGCGGGCAATGAACAAACCGTCGCGGCCAAGGCCAATCTTTATGTCAGTCTGGACGACCCCGGCGCCAAGGGCATACACATGTCGCGACTGCATCGGCGCCTGAACCAGCTGAAAGGCAAGCTGTGTGACAAAGCGCAACTCGACGCACTACTGAACGACATGGTGTCGTCCCAGGGACCTATCAGCAAAAGCGCTAAGTTCGATTTAAGTTTTGATCTCTGCCTGGCGAAAGGCTCTCTGCTAAGCAACGAGACGGGTTTTCAATCTTACGAAGTGACAATTACCGGTGAACATCATCACGGCGTAAACAGCTACCGGCTGGCGCTGACGGTTCCCTATTCCAGTACCTGCCCTTGCTCGGCTGCGCTATCGCGCCAGCTGCTGGCGGGGGCCATTGACTCGCAGTTTTCCGGGGAGCAGATAGACAAACAAGATTTGCTGGCCTGGGTAGAGGCCACCAGTATCGCCACGCCCCATAGCCAGCGCTCTTACGCGTATCTGGATTTAGTATTGCGCGACCAAAACTGGCCCTCACTGCCATCATTGATCACTCAAATTGAAGCTACTTTAGCGACGCCAGTGCAAACCATGGTTAAGCGCAGTGACGAGCAGGAGTTTGCAAGACTCAACGCCGAAAACCTAATGTTCTGCGAAGACGCCGCGCGCAAACTAAAAACCATGCTGGAGCAGTGCAACTGGGTTGCGGATTACGCGTTTAAAGTCGAGCACCAGGAAAGTTTACACGCCCACAATGCCGTGGTTATTGATACGAAATACAACCCTATTGCCGAGAGAGTTTTTGACTTATGAACACTGAACAATATTCCAACGACGACTCCACACAAGATTCCGGTTCTTGCTGCGCCAGCGCCAGTTGTTGCGCGCCGCAGGCACCGATAAAACGCGACCAGCCTAAAGTGGGGCGAAACTCGCCCTGCCCCTGTGGCAATGGCAAAAAATTCAAAAAATGCTGCGGCCGCCAGGCGTAAAAAGACGGCGCTCGCCCCAGCCATATTACTTTGAACGGAATAAGTTATGACTGATTCAATCGTACCCCAAACCTACGAGCAATGGCGTCACTGCATTACTGAGATTTGCCAGATACCGCTGACCGCCGAATACATTGAAAAGCGCCTGCAATCGCTGAACAACCCCAACGACCACACGACCGCACAGTTCGTTCAGCTTTACGGTGAGAAACAGCGAATACATACCTTGCAATGGTTCGAGCAGGCCAAAGCAGAGCTACCAACGCAGTAAATAAAAGCCAGACGAGCGCTGCGCTTAGCCCGCTTGCTCGTCCGCAAATTTTATTACGCTCCGTAGGCCACCATCATTAGTATTTAACAAAGATTGCATCGCCATGACCCAAGCTACACCACACCGCCCCCCTCAATCCGTTACCCTCACCCTGCCCGATGGTTCGGAGCGGACATTTCCCACCGGCACCTCAGTTCTGGATGTAGCCAGCGCCATCGGCCCCGGGCTTGCAAAAAGTACCCTCGCCGGCAAGGTGGACGGCAAACTCGTGGATGCCTGCGACCCGATTGATCAGAGCGCTTCGCTGCAAATTATCACCCCCAAAGATGACGAAGGACTGGAAATTATTCGCCACTCCTGCGCGCACCTGATCGGCCATGCGGTTAAGCAGCTCTACCCCGAGGCAAAAATGGTTATAGGCCCGGTGATCGACGACGGCTTTTATTACGACATCGCTTACGAGCGGCCGTTTACCCCGGAGGATTTAACCGCGATTGAAAATCGCATGCGTGAGTTGATCGACTCAGACTACGACGTCATCAAACGCGTACTGCCGCGCAATGAGGTGATCGACACTTTCCGCCAGCGCGATGAAACCTATAAGTTGCGTTTGGTGGAAGATATGCCCGACGAACAACACATGGGCTTGTATTTTCATCAGGAATACGTGGACATGTGTCGCGGCCCGCACGTGCCTAACACACGCTTTCTGAAACATTTTAAGCTCACCAAGCTCTCTGGCGCCTATTGGCGAGGCGACGCTAAAAATGAGCAGTTGCAACGAATATACGGCACCGCCTGGGCGGACAAAAAAGCCCTCAAGGCTTATTTGCAACGCATTGAAGAGGCGCAAAAACGCGACCACCGAAAACTGGGGCGCGAGTTGGATCTGTTTCACTTTCACGACGACGCCCCCGGCGCGGTGTTTTGGCACCCACACGGCTGGACGGTGTTTCAAGAGCTGATTCACTATATGCGCCGCCGCCAACAAAGTGCGGGCTACGTGGAGGTTAACTCCCCCGATGCCATGGACCGCACCCTGTGGGAAATTTCCGGCCACTGGCAAAACTATCGCGACAATATGTTTACAACCGAGACAGAAGACGGTCGCGTGCTGGCACTCAAACCCATGAGCTGCCCAGGCAGCGTATTGCTTTATCGTCACGGTTTAAAAAGTTATCGGGACCTGCCCATCCGCATGGCCGAGTTTGGCAAGGTGCATCGCTACGAACCCTCGGGGGCGCTGCACGGGCTGTTGCGCGTACGCCACTTTACCCAGGACGATGCGCATATTTACTGCACGCCAGAGCAAATGGACAGCGAGTGCCGCGAGATTGTCGCGCTGGTGCTGGATATTTACCGTGAGTTTGGTTTTGACGATATTCACCTTAAGCTCTCTACCCGTCCAGACAACCGCATGGGCGATGACGCCACCTGGAACTTGTTAGAAGGCGCGCTCGTGAAATCGTTGGAAGATATGAACCTGAGCTATCAGCTCAACCCAGGCGAAGGTGCGTTTTACGGCCCCAAATTGGAATTTGTGTTGCGTGATGCCATTGGCCGCGACTGGCAATGCGGCACTTTGCAGGTGGATATGAACCTGCCCGAGCGCTTCGGCATTGAGTATGTCGCCGAAGATGGCGAACGCAAACGTCCTGTGCTTTTGCACCGCGCTCTGTTCGGATCGCTGGAGCGCTTTACCGGTATTTTGATCGAACACTTTGCCGGCAAGTTGCCCGCTTGGCTCGCGCCAGTGCAAGTGGCCGTGCTGTCGATTACCGACGACCACGCCGCCTACGCGCAGGACGTAGCCGAGTTACTGCGCGGTGCCGGCCTGCGCGCCGAAACGGACACGCGCAACGAAAAAATTGGCTACAAAATTCGTGAACAAACTCTGGCGCGGGTGCCCTTTCTGCTGGTCGCAGGCGGCCGCGAGCGCGACGCTGGCACCGTGGCAGTACGCAGCCGCGATGGCGACGATCTGGGTGTGCTGCCTATAGAGCAGGCGCTTGAGCGGTTGCTGGATGAAGCCAAAGCGCCGGACCAGGACGCTCGCGCAGACGGGCTTCGGGCTTTATGGCAACGCCTGGGAAGCCACTCGGCATGAGTCAAACGCCGGATCTATCGCAAAAACTCGCCACCAAACACGCCGACTTACTGGTGTATGGCGGCACCGCAATAACGCCCAATGGCGCCGAGCCTATCGATCTGGCGTGCATCGACGGCAGACTGGTCGCGCTGGGTGAACTGCACCGCGCCTGGACGGCAGAAGAGTATATCGACGCCACCGGCCTGCATGTTCTACCGGGGGTCATCGACAGCCAGGTGCATTTTCGCGAACCGGGTTTAACCCACAAAGAAGATTTAGAAGCGGGCACCCGCGGCGCCGTACTCGGTGGCGTGACCGGGGTATTTGAAATGCCCAATACCAACCCGCTCACCCTGTGGGAGTCCGACTTAAAAGCCAAACTGGATGCGGCCGACGGGCGCGCCTGGTGCGACTATGCGTTTTACATTGGCGGGTCGGCTACCAATGCCGAGGATTTACATACGCTTGAAACTTTGCCCGGCTGCGCGGGCGTTAAAGTATTTATGGGCAGCTCGTTTGGCGATTTACTGGCCGATGAAGACGAAGTGCTGCGTCGCATTTTGACAAATGGCAAACGCCGCATGTCGGTCCACGCCGAGGACGAAGCGCGGCTGATCGAGCGAAAAATGCTTGCCGAGGCCAGTGGCGACGTCTGCGATCATCCGCACTGGCGCGATGTGGAAAGCGCGTTTAAAGCCACCCGTCGTATTGTCAGCATCGCTTGCGAAACCGGTCGCCGCCTCCATGTGCTACACGTCACCACGGCCGAAGAAATGGCATTTCTGGCGCAGCACAAAGGCCGGGTTACTGTAGAGACCACGCCGCATCACCTCACTATGCACGCGCCCGACTGCTACGAGCGCTTGGGCAGCTTGGCGCAAATGAATCCACCGGTGCGCGAGCGGCATCATCAGCAAGCACTTTGGCAAGCCATACGCGATGGCGTGGTGGATGTAATCGGCAGTGACCACGCACCCCATACACTGGAAGAAAAAGCCAAGCCCTATCCGCAAAGCCCCAGCGGTATGACCGGGGTGCAAACCCTGCTCCCCACCATGCTCAATCATGTTAACGCCGGTCGACTAAGCCTGCAGCGCCTCGTGGACTTAACCAGTGCGGGGCCAGCGCGAGTTTTTGGCATCGAGGGTAAAGGACGTATCGCGCTGGGCTATGATGCGGATTTAACTCTGGTGGATATGAACGCCGAGCGTGTTATCCGCAACGACTGGATCACCAGCAAAAGCGGCTGGACACCTTACGATGGCATGCCCGTTACCGGCTGGCCCATTCATACGGTGATACGCGGCAAAGCCGTCGTGCGCGATGAACAGTTAACCGGAACCCCACAGGGTAAAAGTATTCGCTTTTTGGAAACCAAGACAAACCACACTTAGCCGATTTTTCGCCTTCAAGACGAGGACACACAATGACTCAGCCAACTCCCCGAGAAATTTTGGACCAGTGGATGCAAGCGGTGAACAACGCCGACGTAGAAGCGCTGCTGAACCTTTACGATGCCAACGCGGTTTTGATTCCCACTTTTTCCAACCGCACCCGCAACACACCGGAAAAACTGCGCGAGTATTTTGAACAGTTGGGCAGCCGGCCGGAGCTGAGCATTGCGCTGCATGAGAAAACCTTGATCGTTCAGGATTTATCAAACCAGCTCTATACCCTGGGCGGCATTTACAACTGGCGCTTTGCCGTCGACGGTGAAGTACTCAACTTTGAGGCGCGCTTTAGCTACGTAATGAATTTGTCCAAACCCAACCCCATTGTGCACCATCACTCCTCGCAAATCCCTCGCACACTGTAAAACCAAAGGGGAGCTAAACCGCATGAGCGACATCATTAAACACGTCGCCGTCACCGGCGGCACACACGGCAACGAGTCAACCGGTGTCTATCTGGTGAAACACTGGCAATCGCATCCCGAGGAAGTTAAGCGCGATAGCTTTGCCACCGAGCTTCACCTGACCAACCCGGCGGCCATTAAGGCTATGCGGCGCTATGTGGATCAAGACCTGAACCGACAGTTCAACCTTAAAGATTTGCAAAACCCGGCCCTGCAAGGCAGTGAACAACAACAAGCCAAGGTGATCAACGAGCAACTGGGCCCCAAAGAAAACCCGCGGGTGGATTTTGTGATTGATATGCACACCACCACCGCCAATATGGGCATGACCGTGGTGTTTAACTCCGATCACCCGCTGGTGATCGGGGCCGCCTTTTACATTAAGCAAAAAATGCCAGACGCGCATTTATTTTTTCAACCCAGCGACCGGCTGGAAGACAATTTTTTGCGCTCCATGGGGCGTTATGGCGGATTGGTGATCGAAGTGGGGCCCATTCCCCAGGGGCTGTTAAAGCACCAGGTGTACGCCGATACGCACGAGGCTGTGATGCACGCATTGGATTACCTTGAGCAATACAACCAAGGCCAGAAACCAGAGATACCCGCCGAAACAACCGGCTACCGGTTTATCGAAAAAATCCCTTTCCCGGTCGATGAACACGGCGAAATCGCCGGTATGATTCACCCTGACCGGCAAGATCGGGACTATCAACCCATTGCCCCCGGCGACCCGCTGTTTATCACCCTGGCCGGCGAGACAATTACCTACCAGGGCGAGCAAACCGTGTACGGTGCGTTTATCAATGAGGCGGCCTATTACGATCGCAGTATTGGCCTAAGCCTTATGGAAAAAGTACGTATCGCTTACCCCCATAGCAAGGGGAACGATTTGAGTTAGAGCCAGAATTTTCAGGCTCAAGATGAACAACTGTAGTGGGATACCCCGCCGGCCAGAAAAAACTCCGGCGGCCTGAGCCGGTAATACTTTTCCTCGACTTGCGGCGATTGTTCATCATAGGGCCGGGTTAACACATCCTGTAGTTCGCGCACTAAAGAGTAATCGCCCTGCTTCGCTTTCTCGTAGGCGGGCACTACCAACCACTCGCGCCAGGTGTATTTCGGGTTAATCTGCAACATTTTCTGTGACAGCTCGGCGGTATTACTCTTATCAATCAGCGAACGCCATTTTTCCAGCCAGCTCGACCATTGAGCCTCAAGCGTGGCTGACGGCTCTTGATAAAAGCTCCGGCGCAAAGGCTTCAGGCTCTCAGGTATATAGGAGAGCTCGCGGAAGAAGATAGTGTAATCCACCGGCGTTTTCATCATTAACGCCAACAGCTCGTTAAGCAACTCGGCATTATAGGTTTGTAGGCCCAGTTTTGCGGCGAACATATTCTGAAGCTTTTGCTGCATGACAGCGCCAAACCCCTTTTGTAGCTCTTCAAATGCCTGTAGCTGTTCGGGGTGAGATAACAGCAAAGGACGCAATGCGCTGCAAAAAGAATTAAAATTCTGCTCCGCCGCCGCAGGCTGATTAAACAACGAAAAGTGCCGCCCACCACCGGTCCAGGGTTGAAAATAAGGGTCAAAGCGTTCGCAAAACCCGAAAGGCCCATAGTCCAGCGTGTAACCGCCCCCGGCGCAGTTGTCACTGTTAAAGTTTCCCTGGCAATAACCTACTCGCAACCAGTTGGCAATCAGCGAGGTCAAGCGTTCGCGAAAAGCCGAGGTAAGCGCCACCAACTTGTCGGCCAGCGGCAACTCGGAATTAATATCGCTCCCGTACTCACGGTCAATCAAATGCTGAACAATTTTCTCCAATTCTTCTAATGAATCGGCATGGGCCTGGGCGCGAACCCGGCGGGCAAACAGCTCCAACTGCCCCACTCGCAAAAAAGACGGAGCTACCCGTGTGGAAATCGCCACAGGTTCTGATACCAGCGTATCCGGGTCAGCATTGGAAGAGCCCGGCGAATACCAGGGCCGCTGGACTGTCTCGGTTTTAGAAACATACAAACACAGCGAGCGGGATGTAGGCACACCCAGCCCGTGCATGTGCTCCTGCGCTAAAAACTCGCGCACGCTGGAGCGCAACACCGCACGCCCATCAGCGCCACGGCAGTATGGCGTAGGGCCGCCGCCTTTTAATTGCATCTCCCAACGCTGGCCGTTGATGACCGCTTCAAGCACCGACACGGCGCGCCCATCGCCATAACCGTTACCGGTTTGGAACGGACACTGCTGAGTGTACTCGGTGCCATAAATCGACAGTGCGTAACCCGTGGCCCAACCGACTTTGCGCAGTGGCGCGGGAAGGTCAGACATATCCCCGGAGAAGAGGCGGCGAAATCCCTCTGTCTGCGCGAGATTGTCGTCGAAATTAAGCTCGCGGAAAAAATCACTGCTGTGAGCGACATACTCGGGCGCGGTAATAGGCGTGGGCTTAACGGGGACATAGTGACCTGAAAAAACCTGCCGAGGGCGATAATCCTCGCCGTCGTCCGTCGCATCTGGATCGCGCTTCAGCTGATCCAGCAACGAGTAATCGGCAAGCTCGGCGAGCTCCTCAAGGGTGCTCACTGGTGGCGCTGACTCTTTAGCCTTTGGTTCATTCATACAAAGTGTCAATACCGTCTTGTTGCCGCTGAATGGGTGTTACTGTTTAACAAGGTGTTATTCAAGCTCACTGTACCACAGAGGCGGCACCGTCATTAACGTTCCACGTAATAGCAAGAGTGATCGCGCCACTTATTTCACCGTATACCCACTGTGAAAGTCCGGGTCGAGGCTTACCCCCCTTCGCTCCGATGTCACTGTCACACTGATTCACGGTAGATGCTATGAAACCCTGGCAACTATGGCTGCTCACTCTACTCCCTCTCGCGGCAACAGGTTACGCGACGCCGCTCAACGACCTGGCGCCCCTGCAATGGGAGAATCGAATTATCCTGGCCTGGACAGACAAACCGCAAGCCACGGTAAAGGCGTTAAGACGTGAGAGTGTGGCCGTGCAAGAGCGGGACATAGCCTGGTTTGTTTTCTCAGGTGAGGCCACGCAATCGAACTATTCACGTAAGCTCGGCGACGACTTTGCCGCAGTAGTGACGGAAAAATACCACCACTCTACACCCCAGGTATTGCTGATTGGCAAAGACGGCGGAGTTAAAGATTCCGACAGTGCACTTTTACTGGAGTCGCTGTTTCGTCAGGTTGACGCCATGCCCATGCGTCGGCGCGAAATGCAACGCAGTCATTAACACCAGGGGCACCTTAAAACCTGAATTGATTTCGACATCGCTTTTGATCCAAAACCGTCAAAGACGCGCACTTTTCGGGGTTGGTTGTAATCAGCCCCCGAAACACGCGTTAAACCCAGTCTTCAGCTTGGTTATCATCTCCCACGCATGCTGCTCAAAAAACCGGCAGACAAAAAAGAAGCTTCCTGCGCACCTACGCTGGATCACGGGGTCTTTTGGCTGACATTGCAGCAAATCTAGGGTACCGCCTACGCCTGGGAGGCGATGCCCTCACGACAAACACGGAGTATCTGCTCGGCCAGCGCAGAGTCGTTTACCGCTCGAGCTAAGGCCACACCGCCGACCATCAACACGGCATTGCGCAACGCCTCATCCGCGCCGTCCTCAAAGCCACCGGCACGGGTGATGGTGGTAACCAGCCCCTGAAACACCCGCGTGTAGGCCTTGCGCACCGGCTCTTCACGCTGCTGAATGTCCGTGGCTAAAAATGCCAGCGGACAAGGGTTTTTATCCCCGGTTATACGCCCGACACCCAGATAGCGAGCCGCCAACTCCTGAGTATTAAGGTCATGAGATGACCGCAGCAAATACTCACGCGCACTGCTGGCCGCCGCAACAATTGCTTCGGCATAAAGTTGGGACTTGCTGCGAAAGTGGGCGTAGAACGCCCCACGGGTTAATCCCGCCGCGTCCATCACATCGTCAATACTGACCCGCTCATACCCCAAACGTGTGAATAGCTGGCCCGCCGCGCTCAGAATGCGGGCTTTGGTATGCTGTTTGTGTTCACTTTTCCATCCCATTGGTCATCCTCTTTAGGTCTATAAACACAACCTCAAAATATGTTCTTTAACATATTTTGAGGTTGGTTACAGTAGCGCAGTCGAGCGTTGAACAACAGGAGTAAACCATGACGGATTCAGTACACATTTTCGGCCCCGGCTTCAGCACCTTTGTACGGGTGGCGCTACTGGTATGCGAGGAAAAACGCATTCCCTATACCCTGGGCAAGACCCTTTACGGAAAACCGCAAGAAACCCACAGCCCGGCACACTTCAAGGTGCACCCGTTTGGCAAGCTACCGGTACTGTTTCACGGTAATTTCGTGCTCACCGAAACCGCAAGTATTATCCGTTATCTGGATGCAACCTTTGGTGGAGAAACACTGCAAGGCAATTCAGCACGAGAGAAAGCCGAGATAGATCAGTGGTGCTCACTGATAACCCATTATGTGGATTACCATGTGGTGCGACAATTTATGCTGGAGGTATTACTTCCCAAAGGAGAGAACGGCGAACCGAGGTTCGATGTGATTGCAAAAAAGCGCCCCTTGGCGGAAAACGCACTGAAGATCGTAGAAGAGCAACTAGGTGATAAGCCATATCTTGTGGGCAATGAGTTTAGCCTCGCCGATGCCATGCTGGCACCGATGTTGTCGTACAACCTGGAGTCGCCCGAGTTTCTCAATGTCGTGGCGCATTCAGAAAAACTGACCGCCTACACCAAACGACTCGAAGCTCGAGAGAGCGGACAGAAAATTCTCAAACCACTATCACAGTCCCGATAGAAAAAGCGCCAGATCGAAATACCGCTCTGGCGCAAAACGAACAGAGCTGTTTTCACACTTGTGCAAGCGCCCAGCGCTTGAAGTTCATGCCTGGGAAGCATCGCGGTTACAATAGACTCGTTTATACCGATTAATTCTTTTTTCTCATCCACTGTCTAATTGTTCTTCTGTCAATCGACTATACTGCAACGGCCGCTGAAGCAAGCCGTAAGTTCGCGGTGCTAGTGGGCCGTGCGCAAAAATAGGTAACCGTTCGCTGGGCCAAAACGCCCAGCTCTGCGCTGCCAACAAAGATGTCGGTAAGGAGCGAGAGCAGGATGCGATGAGCTTTGGAAAAACTTGAAATAGCCCCTCTATTCCTGCGTTTTTCCGTCTTGATCTGGTCATTTTGGCTGTGCTCCTTTGTCGCCTAACTTTACGCATGGCCCACTCAGCATCTTCGTACCGCATTGTTATGTAGGAATTTAAAAGGAGACTGACATGAGCTATATCGATGGATTTATAGCCGCTGTACCCACGGCCCGCAAAGAAGAGTATTTGCAACACGCAAAAATAGCCGCCAAATGCTTTAAGGAACACGGCGCGATCAAAGTAACCGAGTGCTGGGGTGACGATGTACCCGAGGGCGAAACGACTTCATTCCCCATGGCGGTAAAATGCAAGCCTGACGAAACCGTTGTGTTTGGATTGGTGGAGTGGCCCACCAAAAAAGTGCGAGATTCCGGCATGCAAAAGGTGATGGAAGACGAGCGCATGAGCAGCGACAGCAACCCCATGCCTTTTGATGGCAAGCGGCTGATTTACGGTGGCTTTGAGGTTATTTTTGACGATTGAACTATCAAAAACCACTTGGGGCCAACCTACATCAATGGAGCAGCGTATGAAAAGTATCGCTCAAAACCGAGTATGCCTTTGGTTTGACGGGGAGGCCCAAGCCGCCGCTGAATTCTACGCTCGTACCTTTCCTGACTCTGAGGTAAGTGCCATACACCGCGCCCCCGCCGATTATCCGGCAGGCAAAGCCGGTGATGTACTGACGGTGGATTTTGTGGTCTTAGGCATTCCATGTCTTGGGTTAAACGGCGGGCCCGCCTTTCGGCACAACGAGTCTTTTTCGTTTCAAGTAGCGACCCAAACTCAGGAGGAAACCGACCGCTACTGGAACGCCATTATTGATAACGGTAGAGAAGAGAGTGCCTGTGGCTGGTGTAAAGACAAATGGGGCGTGTCCTGGCAAATTACCCCGACAATACTCACAGACGCGATTACAAGCCCGGACCGTAAACTGGCAAAACGGGCTTTCGAGGCGATGTTAGGAATGAAAAAAATTGACATTGCTGTCATAGAAACTGCGATTAATCCGGTCAATTAAATTGGCCGGATTAATCGGTATACAACTCCATTTCATCCACCTGCATCCGATACGCCGCCTGGGACAAATCTGTTTCTACCAAGTCAATGGTCAGCGTGCCGGACACCCAAAAAGGGTCGTAGAGCGCATCGAGAATAATACCTTTTTCATACTTTGCGTAAACCACTTGATTCGGCGGCGGTGGAGGCAAGTGAATGCAAGCCCCGAAAAAGGGAACCAGTAAAAATTCGGTAATGCGCTGGTCATCATCAAACCGCAGCGGCACAACAAAGCCCGGCATGCGAATCGATTTGTTGTCATATTCGGCGACGGTTTTAGCCGACTTGAGCGCCAGATTGTAGGGGTCATTTTCATCCAGTCCGGCAAAACCTGTACCTTCACCAATGGACGGCATCACATCGGCCTCGCCGCCCTCGGGTACATCGTTTATCCATTCCGGGGGATTCATCAGTGCCTGCAAATCCTCTTCGGGCATTAAATCGGGCCACTCGATGGTCTGATAATCCTGCGCCCACGAGGCCACTCCAACTAACCAGGTAAACAGCAGCGCACAACTTACAAGCCTTTTCATACCATTCTCTTGCTTCACGGGAAAATCGCGTTATAACATAACACATCATTCGTCCGCAGCTGTAAATCATGTCCACCACGCCGCCATTCGCTATTGATATTTCCGACATCCAGTACGGTCACCGCAAAGGCCCATCCTGGCTTATACCACGCTGGCAGGTTGCCGTCGGTGCCACCGTGTTTATGCAAGCACCGTCGGGTGCAGGCAAGTCTACCCTGCTAAATGTTCTGGCAGGGCTGTTACCCGTGCGCAGCGGAACATTAACCGTGCTAAACGAACCACTGCACGCACGCCGCCCCGCGCAAACAGCCCCCTGGCGGGCGCGTAACCTTGGGGTTATTTTTCAAAGCCTTAACCTGCTGGATTACTTAAGCTGTCTGGACAACATTTTATTGGCGGCGCACTTTGCCAAAAATCGACAAACAGGGCTGAGCGAGAGCGCCCGCGAGCTGATGCAAAAACTTAATTTGCCCGACAAATTACTGCACAAAAAAGCCGGTGAACTGAGCGTAGGCCAGCGCCAGCGAGTCGCCATCGCCCGCGCGCTGATCAATAATCCCGCTCTGATTTTGGCCGACGAGCCCACCTCGGCACTGGATGATGAAAACGGTGCAGACTTTATCGCCCTGCTGTTTGATCTGGTACGCGAGCGCAACTGTACCCTGGTGTTTGCCAGCCACAACAAAAGCCTGGGCGATTATTTTGGCCAACACATTTTTCTGCAGGATTTGAGCCGCCCACTATGATGTTTCGCCTTGCCATAAAAAGCCTGCTCAGCCGGCGTTTCAGCGCTGCGGTATGCGTGGCCATGATTGCTTTAAGCACCCTTGCGTTGCTGACCGTAGACACCGTGTACCGGGGTACGCAATCGGCTTTTAGCCGTGGCGTACAAGGGATCGACTTAATGGTGGGTGCCCCCACGGGGGACATTAATTTACTGTTGTTTTCGGCCTTCCATGTGGGCGCACCCAGCCGCGAGCTGAGCTTTTCTACATTCAAACACTGGCAAAACAACCCGGCCGTTAAACGCGCCGTGCCGCTAATGTTGGGAGACAGCCATAAAGGCTTTCGCGTTATTGGTACCAACCAGCAGCTGTTTGATCACTTGCGAGCGACCAATGGCAACAACATATTTGCCCAAGGCGCGCCCTTCACTCATGTCTTTGAAGTCACACTCGGCCGCGAAGTGGCGCGCAAGTTAGGCTACCGGCTGGGAGACCAATTAATACTTAGCCACGGCATGGGCAGCCATAGCTTTCAGCAACACGATGCGCGCACCTTTACGGTTACCGGTATTCTCGCCGCCACCGGCACACCGATTGATAAAACCCTGCAAGTCAGCCTGGATGGCATTGAAGCCATACACTGGCCAGAACAGAAAATCGCCAACCTGCCGACCCAACTCCCGATTGGTGAAAACCCACAATTAACGCCAAAGAGCCTGGCCGCTTTTTATCTTACCTTAGAAAATAAGGTGCGCACGTTTCAGTTACAACGGGCCATTAACCAGTACCCCAAAGAGCCCACTCAAGCTGTATTGCCAGGTGTTGCCGTCACTCAACTCTGGGGTATGCTCGACTGGATAGAAATCGCACTTCTCACTTTGGGCGGTCTGGCCTCCTTAATTGCCACCATAGGAGTCAGCGGTACGCTACTAACGCACCTTGAGCAACGCATGAAAGAGTTCCAATTGTTGCGAACCCTCGGGGCACGCCAGCGATTTATCTTCACACTCTTGGGTATAGAAACCACAAGCCTCGTCGCCTTGGGCGCACTAATCGGCTGTGTAGGCACCATTGTTCTTGAACGCGTTTTACTGACCGTGGCACAAAACCGCTGGGGACTATACTGGGCTTTAGACATTGACTGGCTATTCATTAGCACTGGCATTGCCACCCTAGCGGTGATCGCAGGTATTATTTTTTCTGGCCTATCGGCCTTGCGTTTGCGTAAATTATCGCTGTAGGAGACGCCCCCCACAGCGGTTCTAATACAGCAGTGAATACCGACAAGCACGTTTTATTTTATCAACGCCTGCAAGTGCTCTGAGATTTCCTCACGGGAGCTAGACTCAATAAAACCAATAGAAAAGGTAGAAGGCGCTGTAAGAAATTTATTTTTACCCTGTCGGCCAAACCCTAACACCGTCATATAGGGTCGACTCACGTAGTCATCCGGGTGCGCGTCATCGTTATGATTCAGTAAATAAAGAACGCGGGGGCTATCTTTATCACCAAACGCATACCATTCCGGTCCGGGTAAGTCTCCGGCATACGAGTCATAGATGGAGTGCCTTTGCAAACTCGCAGAGTTGTACCAGAAATCACCCTCATCCATTGCACCCCCTGGCACACCTTCATACTGCACCCAGTAGTGATAGCCAGGGCTCACTTTGCTCATGGTAAAATCACAACGATCCGGGTAGAAATCCCAACGCCCTTCCCATTTGCCATTATCTGACGTAAACAGTATTTGCACGTGATTAGGGGTATTAACGGTTATCTCAGAGGTCGCAGGGTCAGTACCCGCATTCATAGCATGAAAGTAATTGCCATCCTGCTTATGCACCGCATTCGGAAAACCTCGGTATTCGCCTTTCCACCCCGAGCCTGCTTTATTGTGAAAGCCCAGCCAGTCTATTCCTTCATTATCCACCATGCTGGATAAACCACCGCCGCTTTTTTCCAGGAAAAAAACAGCATTGTTGGTGTGAATAACATAAGCGTGCAACCCTCCTGCAGATTCATCCACCCCATGCGTTAACCGAACCCCTGGCTCCGTGACGCGATTAACGCAGGATGCCAGCAATACCATTGTGGTAACCAATACCAGTGTCTTTATTGTATGTTCCATAAATAATCTCCTAACGCAGTTGTTAACCATTTATTCAGCTAAGGCTGATTGGCCAAGGTTTTCCTGCAGCGCATTGAATAACGATAAAAGGGAATCGTTTTTAAGAACTCTTCTATAGGCAGCACGGCAAAGGCCCAGAAAATGGATGCCTGAAGATAAAGAATCAGTAGCGCGCACAAGGGTACTGAGATAACCCACTGAGTATAAAAATGAATTTTTAAAACTCGGGCACTCTCTCCTAAGGCTCGCAACATATTGCCAGCGAGGGTGTTATAGGCGCGGACAATGGGTAAAACAATATACAATGGGGCAATTGCCCAAAGGGCCGCTTTAGTTTCAGGCTCTATATCAGGATAGATAGCCCCAACACAAAAGCTTAAAAGTACAAACAATAACGCAGTGACAAATGCTACCCCCATCCCCAAACGTACACACGCGGGTATAAACTGCAACACGGCTAACTTGTTGTTATTACCTAAAGCCTGGCTAATGGTAATCGCCGAAGCTTGTGCCCAGGCATTAGGAAACTGTGTGCCAGCTCGAACCCAGGGAAAAATGAGCGTTATCGCGGCAAAAGCATACACCGAGAGTTGAGCAAACAGTAATTGGTACACCGTTGCCCCTATCGATAACAGAATAAAATTGGCCGCGATTGGATGTATTACTGAAAACTGTGGTTTTAATTCTCGAAAGAAAGTCTGGCCAGTGGGATATTTAATATTCACTGCCTGACGCCTCAAGCAGAAAAATAAAAACCCCGCGCGTACACTTACCGCCAAAAGACTACCCCACGCTGCCCCGTCCAGCCCCATCCCTGGAACCCCGGCGACCCCCTGTATTAAGCAGTAACTAATCGCAATATTGATGGGCAGCTCCAGCACAAAACCTTTGAGCGGCAATTTTGCATTACCTAATCCATTAAAAAGCGCGGTACTGGTCTGACTGTAAGCGTTGACCAAAACAATATATTTAGCCACAGCCAAATAACTGAGCGTGATTTCTGCCAATCTCTGGTCACTGGTAATTATGCCAACAAGGCTGTGACCGAACCTATCAAGCGCCATAAAAAATACAAGGCCGGTCACTCCATTAACAAACAGTCCAATCCAGTATGCGACGTTAATATCTTGTTGATTACCCGCACCAAACGCTCTACCGATGAGAAGCTGAACACCATTGCCAATGGCAATTTCTACCCCTAATACAAAAGTGATTAACGTGGCAGCAATTCCCATGGCCGCCACTGATGTTTCCCCCAGAGGGGCAACCAAAAGGGTATCTATCATTAGCATGGATTGAATCAACAGCGCGTTAAACGCCAATGGCCATGCCAATGAAAAGTTTTTACGTAAATAGTGATCGAACTTCGTCAAAAGCTGGCCTATACGCGTGCGCCCAGATCATCTTGCATACTATAGAGCCAAGCCATTATTCACCCGCTTATGATTTATAACCAATATCGCCCAGGTCGTTTCCCGCAGGCCCGCTACCCGGCCAAGTAATCATGAGACCCTGACACCTGCACGAGTGCTTTTCTGTCTGGCGCTGTTTTGCAACAAGGCCCCAATGGTAAAAATAACCAACGCACAGGCCACGTACATTAACCGTCCCCAAAGAGGGTTGGGTATAAGCATCATCAGCAACACCCCAGCACCCATTATTTGAATCATAATGCCCAATTTATAGCGTTGCTGGCGATCGTAGTCGTCTTGTTCGTTATCGGAAACAACAGGTGTGCGCAAGTCTTGAAAAAAACGCTCGGTTTCGACTTTGTTCGCGTCTTTGCCATCTCGATAAAAAAGTGTTGTTGCACAAAAGAAACCTGCGGTGATCACAATATGCGCGGCCAAGGTAATCATAAGATTCATATCCACGGCTTCGCGGTCTGTCAAATCAGGCATACCCACCATCGCCGCAAACTCATGAGCAGTAAACACGTTCGCCGTAAACCAGGACACGAACAACCCTAATGCCACAGTTGCCCAGGGTGCCCACTGGGGAGTCTTGCGAATAACCAGACCCAAAATAAGAGGCACCATTAACGGCACTTGAATCATGGTGGATACAGACATCATAAGCTCAAATAAACTAAGCTCGGCCAGTGACTTAAAGTACAGCGCCATCGCTATAACCAAAATACCATTCACGCAACTGGCGACACGACTCACCCGAAGCAGTTTTTTGTCGTCACTGGTACGTCCCCGTCGGGCGATAAAGGGTTGATAAATACTGCGCACAAAAATCCCTGCGTTTTTATTCAGCGCAGAATCCATCGATGACATTGAGGCGGCAAATAACCCGGCCATCAACAACCCTACCGTACCAATGGGCATCGCATTTCGGGTAAAAACAAGGTAAACAGCATCTTGCGCTTTATCTCCCAAGGCGGCGTAATCAGAGGCTGCATCGGGGTAAAGCGTGGCAGCCGCCCAAGGGGGAATAAACCAGATAATGCTGCCCACCCCCATCAACACCATTGCCAACAGAGCCGCTTTACGTGCATTGGCAGAATCCTTCGCGTTTAGAAAGCGAAAAGAATCGTGCAAGTTCATGATGGTGATTAACTGCTTTGCCAAAAAGAAAATAAAGGTGCCCACCAGAATCAAGCCGTAATTCATGTCGGGGCCCATCACAAAGCCCCCGGGAAAGTTGGCAACCATTTCTACCGGCCCACCCACTTTAACCAGTGCAACTATTGCGCAAGCCACAGAGACCACGGCCACAATCAGCGTTTGCACAAAGTCGGATGAAACCACGCCCCAGGAGCCCGACAGAACAGAAATAAACAGTACCGTTAAACCAGTAGCGATAATGGTAACGACAATATCGGCATCAAAAACTGCGCTGGCAAAAACACCTAAAGCATTGAGCCAAACCCCCGCGTTGATAAAGCTGAAAACAATCAACGCCCAAGAGAAAAACGTTTCATTCTGGGTTCCAAAACGTCTTTTAATGGCTTGTGAAGGCGTATCCACTCGCATCTGACGAAACCGATGACTGAAAAACGCCCACCCACAGAAGTACGCAAAGGTGTTGGCAAAAAACACCAGACAGATGGCAAAACCATCAGAGAAGGCTTTGCCTGCGCCGCCGGTGAAAGTCCACGCAGAAAACTGAGCCATAAACGCCGTTGAACCAACCATCCACCACAGCATCCGGCCACCACCGCGAAAATAATCGCTGGTAGAATGCTTGGCCAACTTAGTAAAAGAAAAACCAGCGGCCAGCACCAACACGAAATAGCCGGCAATGACGATATAGTCGTAAACCATAAAACTAACCTTTATTGCAGATGAGTCACATCTGTCCAATTATTATTGTTGCGAATCACGTCGATTAACTGTTGATACTGACTTCCTTCCTTGAAGGTCTGGTAGGGCGGTACAGCCTCACCCTGGATGTCTCTTACCAGCTCTCTGATCAAGTAACGCCAGTTGCGCTCTGTATCGTTTTCTACCTTAGGCATATCGTCAATAATATCCTGAGGCAGAGGGCACTCTTTCCATACTTTATCATTGCTCCAAAGGTACAGCGGCCCACTACCATAGTGGCCTTTAATATAAATAGCGCCTTCAGTACCATAAAAAACTATATGGTCTTCGTGAAAACGTGGGTTAAGGCCACCGTGTTTAAACAAGACGGAAACAGGTTTTTTTGCCAGCGGACTTTCCAGTTGTGCCAACACCGTGTAAGTCCATTCCACATTACTCTCGCCCCACTTCAAGTTGGGATCGTTAATATCTTTCGGGATAAAATCGCGGCGGGTTTTAAAGTTACGTACGCCCTCAACAATAGGCGCCTTACCCAAATCGTCTCGTACCTCGCCCATAATGGACACTATTTTATCGCCAATAACAGAAGTGACGATCGATAACTTATGAGTGAAATTGTTATTTAAACGACCACCGCCATCCTCTTTTCTGTGTGACCAACCAAAAGGAATTTCTTTCTCTAAGTTAAAGTGAGAAATGCACTCGACTTCAACTGGCTCACCGATGGCGCCCTCAGCAACGAGTCGCTTCGCATGCATGATGTCTGGCATATATCGAAAACTGGCCGCAAAGGCTGTTTTCACCTTTTTTTGTTGCGCAAGCTCGTACAGCTCAACTGCCGTTTCACCGCTGTGCGTCATCGGCTTATCGCAAAAAACATGGCACCCAAACTCGATGGCCTGTTTTATCGGCTCATAGTGTGCGCCGCCTGGGGTCGCAATAGAGACCACATCGGGGTTGCACTCTTGCAGGGCCTGTTGCCAATCCGTGCCGTAATAGGGTATCGACATTTTCTCTGCGACGTCTTTCACCACCGCCGGCGTACGGCCAACAATGCCGACAACGTCCGCCCCTACCGCGCGAAAGGCCTCCGCGTGTCCTTGCCCCGCAAAGCCAGTTCCCACTACCAATACTTTCACTGTTTTCTTCATATACACACTCACATTTAAAATTGTTTGTATTTTCCAGGCTCAGCCACCATTAACGTCATTACCAATGCCACATACTGCCGTCTTCTAACCGGCTAACGGGCAGATACGAACGTTTGTACGGGTACTTCAACGCTGCCTGCTCATCAAACTCTACGCCAAGGCCTGGCGCTTCACTGACATAAGCCATCCCGTTTTGCACGGTAAATTCATGCTGAAAAATCTCGCGCAACGACTCATTGCCAAAACCTACAAACTCCTGAATACCAAAGTTTGGCACCCAAGTATTCAAATGCATGTGAGCGGCAAAACAGACGGGAGACAAATCAGGTGCCCCGTGGGGCGCTAACTGAACGTTAAACACACTCGCGAAATCGGCGATTCGCTTTAATGCCGTAATACCGCCTGCGTGAGTTGCCGCCACACGAATGTAATCAATCCATTGGTTTTGAATAAGGTCTTTACAGTCCCATAGGGTGTTATAGGTTTCACCAATTGCGAGGGGGGTGGTGGTGTGCTGACGAATGGTTTTATACGCTGTTTGGTTTTCAGCGATGCTCGCATCTTCTAAAAACAACAGGTTGTAAGGCTCGAGCAGCTTGCCCAGCCTTGCGGACTCTATCGGCGTTAAACGACTGTGCACGTCGTGTAATAGCTGTACCTGATTTCCCAACCGTGAACGGGCTTGCTCGAACAGCTCGACCACCAGATCAAAGTATTTAGGCGTAGACCATGTCTCTTCTGGGGGCAAAGGTCGGCTACCCTGCAACTCAAAGTAGTCTTTTTTATCCCCGAGCACACCATAGGTCACCTCAAGGCCCGGCACCGCCGATTGCAGGCGAACGGCTTTAAAGCCGTTACTCACATGCTGTTCAGCATTAGCCAGCGTTTGCTCAATACTTTCACCGTTGGCATGAGCGTACAGGGTTACGCCCTGACGACTCTTGCCGCCCAAAAGCTGATAAACCGGTAATCCCGCTACCTTTCCTTTTATGTCCCACAGCGCCATATCGATAGCCGCAATAGCCGCCATGTTAATGGGCCCACGACGCCAATAAACGCCCCGGTACAGGTACTGCCAAATATCCTCAATATTATGGGCATCGCGCCCAATCAAACAGGGAATAACATGCTCTTGCAGCATGGCCACCACCGCTTGCTCACGGCCGTTGACGGTAGCGTCGCCCAGCCCATAGACCCCATCTGAGGTGGTGACCTTAACGGTTACGAAGTTTCTGCCGGGGCAGGAAACGAATACATCAATCTTTTCTATTTTCATAGTTCAAGCCTCAAACAAGCTCGTAAACGCAACATAAAACGTTTTACTAAATCGGTTTATCTGCAATTTAGCAGAATTTTTATTCAAGTCAAGGGTTAGAGGCCAAACGTTTATGGGTGCTGCAGCGGCGGGCTTTTCCTACCCAGCCGCTAGCGTGAGGACCAAAAAGGCTGAAAGCCTAAAAAGAAATAAAGAGGGAGGCAGTGGTTACTTGAGGGGCCTGCAAGATTGACGCGGCACCAGCGTACACGGGGTCACAATACGCGCAGCCGGAGCCTCGTGCCCGCCAATCAACGACAGCAACAGCTCGGCGGCCCGCTGCCCAATATCGTATGGTTCTTGTTTAATCACACTTATCGGAGTGTGAAAAAACTCCACCATTGGCAGGTCATCAAACCCCAGCAGAGAGACATCCTCCGCCAAGGCAACGCCCTGACTCTTAAATACTTGCATCAGTTCAATGGTAATGGCCAGATGCTGAGAAAAGAATGCCGTAGGCCCGTCCTTTGAGCGCATCAGCTCAGTGGGCGATTGGCTAAAGCCAGTTTCACGCTGCCAGTGCAGCACTAGGTCTTCGCGAAATTTAACCCCCTGCGCCGACAATGCATCGCAATATCCGGTCAAACGGTCCCGGCGGGACTTCACCGAGGTAAACTCCTGGGTAACAAAACAGATATTTTTATGGCCCAACTGCAACAAATAATCGGTCGCCTCGTAAGCGGCCTTACGATAATCGGAAACAATAATGTATTTTTCATCGCCCGAGTGCTCCAGCTGAAACTGCACTACCGGCAACCCCTGCCCCATCAGCTTATCAATTAACTCGACATTCGCGCCCGACGAGGCAATAACAATTCCGTCCACATTCGTTTGACTGAGGTTAAGCAGGGCTTGCGCTTCTTTCTGCGGATCAAAATCGGTACTGTAAATCAGCACGTTGTACTGGCTGTTTTTACAGAAATCATCAATCCCTCTCAGGGTCTGACTGGTGTAAAACCCCGTTACATCCCGCACCACCACACCAATGGTTTTCGTGGTATTGGTTTTTAAACTGCGGGCAATAGCATTGGGCACATAGTTAAGAGCCGCTATCGAGGCCTCTATACGGCTGCGCGTTTCTTTTGACATATAATCAAAACGCCCACTCAAAAACTGAGACACCGTGCTTTTCGACACCCCCGCATGCGCGGCCACATCAACCAGCCTAACCTTTGCCATAATCTATATCTTCTGCTGTTCACGTCACGGAAACCAATGCCTATAATACCGGAAGCATGCGATTGAGGGCACCCGAAGCCCTTACCAGTTAATAGCAATTAAACCGGCTTTCTGACACACTATGCCGCACCACCATTGCGCGTCTGCACGCTTCGCAACCCTCTATTTTTACGAGTCAGCCGCACGGTGCCATAACAAAAACAAGGTGCAACCGCACCGCCCAAACAAAAGAGCTGCCAGTGCACAAACCTAAGGTTTATCTCAAACAGCTATAGGGCAATATTATGAAACTACGCATCCCCCACTCGCTCATTCTTCTGCCATTTATGTTCTCCGGGGCCGTAAATGCGGCTCAATCCACGGTGGGCTCTGACCTTTACCAGAAAGAAAACATCAATGCTCAGCAAGTGCCAGCACAAGCTCTGGAGGCGGTACAAAAGCTTGCTCCAGGCTTCCAATTCCAAGAAGCGGAGCAGGAGACCAAACATGGCAATCAGTATCTCGATTTAGAGGGCGTGACAAGCACCGGGGAAGAAATTGAATTCGATATGCTGCTAAACGCTGATAGCGTCTGGGAAGTGGTAGAGATTCAAAAGGACTTGCAACTCGAGAACACCCCACCGTCGTACAAGACTTGTTCAACAAAACCTTATCCAACAAACAGCCCGCACGCATCATTGAAAGCCAACAAATGGACGGCTTAGTGATCTACGAGTTTTATTTTGTGGAAGAAGGGAAAACCACGAAGCAGGAAATTAAACTGGACGGCGATAAAGCCTCGCTACTTGAGCAGGAGTGGGTGCATTAAGCGCTCGCACAAAAAAGGCCGGGGTTACCGGCCTTTTAGCACTTCAATCTATCTAATTACCGTGTTCCTATCAGATATCCGTACACCAATTCATCACCCGGTGCATGGTACACGATGGTTACCGCCGATTCGGTTGCTGTTCCCATCACAAAACCTGCGGCACCTCCGGTACCTAGGATTTCACTGCCTTTCAGCTCACAGCTAATATCGCCTTCATTGTGGCTGATTGAGCAGCTACCATCGGCATTGATGGTAAAGCTTCCCGCCAAAGCCGTTATGCTGGGACCATTCTTGTTGCCGTCGTTCTGCGCAATTAGCTCTTGGCCAGAAATAGTGTATGTACCGGCGCTTACATTATCCGAAGCTGCTTCAACACCATGAAATAATGCAGAGACAGACTCACCATCCGACGTGTTAGGTTTGGCAATAATAGTGACACTGTTTTCACCTACGGTGCCTACGACGGTCGGGAAGCCAGTCTCCAGGGTGCCATCATCAGCGTAAGTACAATCAGAGCGGTAACCTTCGCCGGCCGATAAGTAGCAACTGCCATCCGGCTCCAGGGTGAGCACACCCGAAACACTATAATAGTCGGGCCCTGTCGCTTGCTCGAAAACAATAATTGTTTCCTTGCCTTGCAGTAAATAACTTTCAGAACCCTGCTCTTCCAACGTTTGCGCGAAATGAGCTTCGGCCTCCTCGCTGGTTACCAGAGCCTCTACCGCAGGGTCTTGTCCGGCGTTGGTAATCAAGTTCACCACGGCGGCCGAAGCAGCAAAGTCCTCAGCCGACAAACTGAAATCTACTGGAGTGGCAACGGCTTTCGCCGCATCGGCAAGCTCGATACCATTGTCTGGATTGCCGTCTTTGTCCAACGTTAATAACAAACGCACAATATTCAAGACTTGACCGTCGCGCGGATCTGAAGTGCCAACCAGATCCAGCGGCGTAATCACCGAACCACCAGGCACCGCAAGTAATTGCAAGTCCCCGATAGCAAAGCTGACTAATTCCCCATCAGCATATTCAAACTCACCACTGTCAGTGGTTTGTCCCGAAACAGAGGCGGTCTGATAATCTAAATTAGCCACCGCGCTATCGACAAATATACCGGTCAATAGGCTTACTTCGGAGCTAGAGCTAGCTTCAGAGCTTTGTTCTGACGAAGAGCTGGAAGAGGAGACAATAGAGCTCGAAGAACTCTCACTGGAGGAGATCTCGCTAGACGATGATGATGCAAGGCTACTGGACGAGCTGCTGAGGGATGAACTGCTGCTAGGGGTAGAACTGGTTATCGAAGAGTTCGAACTGCTGATCTGATTATCATCATCGGAGGACCCACCACAAGCCCCCAACACACCAGACAAAATAGTGACCAATCCGATATTAAATGGCTTCATTGCTCTCTTTCCCTGTATAGATAATGAAAAAAAATAGTACCGTGATGGCCAATTCAACTCAAGGTGTTAGCGTCTTCGGTAAATCCATCACCAAGCTTTTATCAATGGTGGAGTGACAACTCAACCACCTAGACTCAAGTAGCTGTCGACAGGGTGCGGGAAAGTGCCAACCAGAACCAGACCAAGCCACCATTCCCGCTCCCTGTAAATCGTCCTACAATTTACCCTCGCTGCACATTCAACTCCGCTTCAATCTCTTCCATCCGCTTAGTATTAAGCGGGTAGAAAATCAGCAAAAATACCGCAGCGAAGGCAAATATCGCGGGGATCCAGCTCATTAGCATCACCATACCGTCGGTGGCCTGGGCAATGGTACTTGGGTCGGTACCCACGTAGCCGTAACCACCTAGCACCAGCAACACCAAAGCGCCGGCAAAACCACCGCCGGTTTTTTGGATAAAGCTACCGGCGGAGTAAAACAGGCCGGTAGCACGGCGGCCGTGTTTCCACTCGGAGTAATCGGCGGCATCGCCCAACATACTGAAGGTCAGTACCGGCATAAAGGCAGCGAAAAATTCGGCGGCGCAGCCCAGTACAAACAGGCCGGTGACATTATCGCTGCTCAGGAAAGAGATGCAGCCTGTCAGCACGCCGCTGATTATCAGCGAGGCAATAAACAACGTCTTTTTACCCACCAGGCGCGTGAAATAACCGCATACAAAGGCCGCGAAAATCGAGGTGATCAGCAGTGCCAAAAAGTACATGCCAGTCATGGTGGGTTCGTGCAAATAATGCTTAAAGTAGTAAGCGATGACTACATACTTAATGCCGTTAAACAGCATGGTCAAAAAGCCCAGGCCCAGAATCATCAGCCAGGGTTTGTTGGTTAACAGGTTAACCAAATCGCGCTGTGAAGGCGTGGTTTCACCCTCGGGGCGACGAATAAGCTTACGAATTAAATAACCCGTACCCACCAGCACCAGAGCACAAAACACCCCCATATACCAAGGGTTGAGTTTGTAGGTGGCATCGCTGCCCTGCGTCAGGCTGAAAAAGAACAGCGAAATAGACAGCAAAGGCACGATAATAAACGGCAGGTTAACGAGCAGATCTTTAAATTCTTTTTTGAACGAGCCAGTGTTCTCGGTTGGGACGATACGCTCTTTGGTGGTAGCAAAAGTGATCACGCACAACGCCACCAATAAAACCGCGAACACGTACATGGTTTGCTGGTAGCCTTTGGCTTCGTCACCCTGGCCAAAGTACTCCACCAGGTAAGGTGTACCGGCCATCACCAAAGCGCCACCTAAAAACGCCCCGGCAAAACGGTAACCGGACAGCACGCTGCGCTCTTCGTGGCTTGAGGTCATCACCCCCATCAGCGCCGAATAAGGCACGTTATTCACCGTATAGGCGAGGGTTAAACCGATATAAGTAAAGTAGGCCCACACCAATTTCATTTCGGGGCTGATATCAGGCGCGGTAAAAGCCATTACCATAAACAGGCCCAGCACCGGGGCAGACCATAAAATCCACGGGCGGAACTTACCGTATTTGGTCTGGGTGCGGTCGGCAATCATGCCCATAATAATGTCGGTGATGCCGTCGGATACCCGTACCAACAGCAGCAAAGCGGCGGCAGCGGCAGCGGTAATACCGAGCGTATCGGTATAAAAAACGGCCAGATAAGCCAAGGCACCGCGCCACACTAAATTGGCGGCGGCATCGCCCATGGCGTAACCGGATTTTTCTAAAACAGAGAGTTTACTGGCAGAAGATGTGGCCACGTGTCACCTCGAGGTCTTGTCGTTATATGGGCATTTTGGGCTGCAGGGGCAGAGAGAGCGGCCCCCAAAGCGGGTCAAGCATAAGAGTCGGCACCGCAAAAGTACAGCGTTACCAATAGGTTATCGATATCGTGAAGGGCAACAATTCACCCCTGGTGTAACCGATGCGCAATCGCCGCCTTCCACTCGCCTATCGCCGTATGGTCAGATTCGTACAAAGCGATACCCGTGTGATAGCGTGAGCCGGCCGCGCGGCACCACTTTACCTCCCCCGACAGCACAAAGCGCTGGTCCGGCTTGCGCAGCTGCACGCACAAGGCATAGATATGGCCAACGGGTAGGGCGCGGTCCAGCTCCACCTGCAAGCCATTTGCCGATAAATCCGTAGACCGGCTCAGTACTATCGTACCGGCCCCTGCGGCGGGCTCGCTTTCCAGCTCGATGTACACGGCTTCGCTGGCATCCAGGCGATACTCCTGACGCTGCTCACTGGGTTGAGTTTTCATGATGGGTCCGTTCCTTTTTTGTTATTCCGTGCGCCGCAGACCGCGCACGATGGTTTCTAATCGGTTTTCAAAGCGCTGTTCCGGCGGGTAGAACACCGCCCTGCCCGCCAATGCCATGGCCAGTAACTCGTCATATTGCAGCTCGGCCACTTTACTGCCCACCCGATCCACAAAAATATACTTACCGGTAGAGCGCATACTTACGGCTAACTTACAGCGAATGCTGCGGCCATCTTTGGTGGGTAAGTCGGCCCAGGTGCCCAACGTCAGGCCGTCAATTTCATCGCGTACTTTTTGCTCATGGGCGGCTTTACGCTCGGCCTCCTGTTGTTGCTGCTGACGCACTCGCGCCGCTTCGGCCTCGGACGCCAAGCGCTCAGCCTCAGCGCGCGCCTTGGCCTCGGCCTGTTGGCGCGCCGCCGCTTCGCGGGCGCGGGCTTCGGCCAATTGCTGCCGGCGCTTTAACTCGGCTTCACGCGCTTCGGCCGCCGCCACTTCGCGCGCCTCATATAAAGCCTCTAATTGTGCTAAACGCCCATTCGCCGCCGTCAGCGCGGCAGACATCACAGGGATTTGAGCAATCTCACGGGCAATGTCAGCGTCCAGACAGGCGCGCATTTGCGCCGCGGATTTCTGCAACGCCTTCTGACCGTTTCGGTTTACAAAAAGCAGTTGATCCGTGCCCGGTGCCTGCAGTAGAAACTGACACCGCAGCTGAGTTTCACCATGAAACTCCAGCCAATCCCCAGCGCTAAAATGGTGGCTCTCCCCACCAGCTTGTAAATGTTTAAGCGCTTCAGCTTCGCCATTTACCTCCCGCACCGGGGCCGAGATGGTTTCAATGCTCAGGCCTTTTAATAACTGAATAACGCAAGCCGAAATGTCACCAACAAAGCCCTGATAGGATTCGGCGCTGCAAGACGGTGGTGGTTCAGCACGCTCGAGCTGCGATATCAGCGCCGGGCCTTTATTGAAAAAAGCCTGACGATCACTATCGGATTTGTCCGGGTTAAGCGACCACACCATCAGTCGCAGCATGCGTGACCAAAAGCTCCAAGTCGTCGACTGATCAGAACCGTTAATTAACTCAAACTGCAACGCCGGTGTCAGCTGCTGCTGAATAAACGCGAGTATGGGTTCTGGCAGCAGGCGGCCAGCCACCACCTGGTTGTACAACTCAGCCACTTTATGCTCGGCATGCACGGCTCGAATGCGGCCCAGCTCAGAAGCTTGCATACGCTCGGCCAGCAGCGCCGCACGGTCTAACTCTTTCGCACACGCCTGGTTAAACGCCGTTAACGCCTGGGTTTGGTTGTCGCCCGCCTCAAGCGCGGCCACCAGTGCATCCAAGCGCTGGTAAAACTTAGCCCCCTGAGGGCCTAACGAATCGCACCAGGTTTGTACGTGGTAAAACACCTCATCCCAGGCGCGCCTGCACTCGCGCAAAGGGCCTAACGCAAGGCTCTCGTCCGCCACCACTTGCGCCACTAAAAAGGCCCCTAAGCGCTGCACTTGGGGTGCAATAGCTCGGTCACAATCCGTGTTGTTGTGCAACGAATGCCATAGCCAGGCCGCGTACAAACCGGGCAAGCCCGCCGCTGCCGAGACAGCCTGCGCCGAATAGGCCTGCCAGCTATCCTCAGCTTGCAACACCTCGGTCGGTAACGACATTAACTCAGCTGTTTCCACAGGTCCGGTTGGCACGCCGCCTTTTAGTAACGGGTAAAGCCGTAAGGCGCGCTCACTAACGTCTGGTTTAGTGCTCATAATTTACCCACGAATGACCCATGAGCGTGCAAGCCTCTCTTTTTTCGCACCGATGCGGAACCTCCCGACACAACCAGCCCGCACCAAAACTGAAACAGCACGTGGTGCATACGCACCAGACAAAACCAACAATTCATTAAAACACCTTATTTACCGCAGAAGCCTCGCGAGCCACGGGCTTCAACCTGCACCAAGTCGCACCATTGTCATTGTGGCATACCGGTTGCTGAAGGGGGGTTGTTTCGTACAGAAAAATCAACGCACTGATTAGTCACAGTCAACACATGGTTTGCGTATTCGCAAAGACCAGTTTAGACGGAATAGCTGTTATGAGTTCAGAAAAACTTAATTTACTCGATGTTACCCGCGCCAACATTCGCTTGCTGCATTTAACCTGGTTTGCGTTCTTTTTAACCTTTGTGGTGTGGTTTTCACACGCGCCACTCAAGCCACTGATTATGGAAGCCTTTAATATGAGCAACGCCCAGTGGAAGGCGCTGCTGATTCTTAACGTGGCTTTGACCATTCCCTCGCGCATTGTGGTGGGCATTCTGGTGGACAAGTTTGGCCCGCGCATTGTGTATTCACTGCTGTTAGCCGCAGGTGGCTTAATGTGTTTAGCCTTTGCCTGCGCCCAAACCTATGAGCAGCTGGCACTGTTTCGGTTTTTACTGGGCTTTGTTGGTGCCGGGTTTGTTATTGGTATTCGTCTGGTGGGCGAATGGTTTCCCGCACGCCATGTAGGCCTGGCCGAAGGTGTATACGGCGGCTGGGGTAACTTTGGCTCGGCCGCTGCCGCGTTTACCTTGCCCACCCTGGCGCTGCTGTTTGGTGGCGACGACGGCTGGCGCTATGCCATTGGCGTCACCGGGTTAATGGCGCTGGCCTACTCTGGTTTTTTCTACGCCCGCGCGCGCAACACACCCAAAGGCTCTACTTACTTTAAGCCGAAAAAATCCGGCGGCCTGGAAGTCACCAGCAAAAAAGATTTCTATTTCTACCTCGCCATGAACTTGCCCATGTACATTATTTTGGCGGTACTGGCCTGGAAACTTTCGCCTGCCGGGGTGGGCCTGCTAAGCCAGGGCACCACTTATTTAATGTACGGCATTTTGCTGGTGCTGTGTGCGTATCAGTTCAGCCAGATTTATAAAGTAAACAAAGACATGCTGCACGGCGCCCCGGTGCCCGAGCACGATAAATACAAATTCAAGCAAGTGGCCATTTTAGACTGGGCTTACTTTGTTACTTTCGGCTCGGAGCTGGCGGTGGTGTCTATGCTGCCCGCGTTCTTTTTAGAAACCTTTGAGGGCATGACCCTGGCCGCCGCCGGTGCATTGGGCGCGGCCTTTGCGTTTATGAATTTGGTGGCGCGCCCCGGCGGTGGTTACATCAGCGATAAATTCGGTCGCCGTCTTTCCATGTCGATTTTTATTATCGGCTTAACCATCGGTTACTTCACCCTGTCGCAAGTCAATGGTGCCTGGCCGGTATGGATGGCCGTTATCGCGGTAATGTTCTGCTCGTTCTTCGTGCAGGCTGGTGAAGGCGCGGTATTTGCCATGGTGCCACTGGTTAAGCGCCGTTTAACCGGGCAGGTGGCAGGCATGGCCGGTGCTTACGGCAACGTGGGCGCGGTTACCTTCCTGACCATTTACAGCTTTGTGGATGCCAGCACCTTCTTTATGGTGATTGGCGGCTGCGCGCTGGTTATTTTTGGTATTGTGCAGTTTTTAGAAGAACCTCAGGGCCACATGCACGAGGTTAACGAAGACGGCAGCATTACCCAAATAGAACTGACCTAAGCTCTGTTCGCACACCGTTTTTACGCGATACAAAAGGCGCTAAGATGTCCGCAACAATAACAACACCGAAAGCGCCTATGGAACACTTACAACCCTCGCTCAAGGTGGCCTTTGCGCAACTGAGCGAGGCCGGCCGCAAAGCCGAAAACCAGGACACCGTCGGCGCCCGTTTTCCCGAGGGCGCCGCCATGGCCACCAAAGGCGTTGCCATGGCCATTGCCGATGGCGTCAGTTCATCCAGCGCCGCGCGCCAGGCAAGCCAAACTGCCGTTACCGGTATTCTCACCGACTATTACGCCACCCCGGATACCTGGCGCACCGGACAATCCGCCAGCCGCGTGATTCATTCGCTTAATCGTTATTTGTGGAGCCAGAGCCAAAACAACGTCCGCCAGGAAGGCTACCTGACCACACTGTCGCTACTGGTATTAAAAGGCGATAAGCTATTTATCTTTCACGTGGGCGACAGCCGCATTTACCGCTTTCGCGCCGGACAACTTGAATTGCTCACCCGCGATCACAGCCAGCGCATTGACAAAAACACCACCTATTTAAGCCGCGCACTGGGGGCCGATTTATCACTGGAAATTGATATGGAGTCGCAGGAAATTGAGCGCGGCGACATTTACCTGTTAAGCACCGACGGCCTGCACGATTTTATCGACGAAAAAACCTTAACCCAGATGCTGCAAAGTAGCGATGATTTAGACGCGCAGTGCAAAGCTCTGTACCAAACCGCGCTGAATAACGGCAGTGAAGACAACATCAGTGTGCAACTGGCACGCGTAGATGACATAGGCACGCCAAGCGAAAGCGACGCCATTACGGTGCTGTCGCGCCTGCCTTTTCCACCGCTGCTAAAACCCGGCCACATTCTCGATGGGTTAACCGTCGAAAAAATTCTGCACGAATCAGAGCGCAGCCAGGTGTACCTGGTAAAAAACGCCGAGGGCACACCGCTGGTCATGAAAACCCCCTCGGTCAATTACGAAGACGACGCTGCCTACATAGAACGCTTTGTGCGTGAATCTTGGATTGGCTCGCGCCTGGCTAACCGCCACGTCGTGCGCGTGGTGGAACCGCCGCGCACCCGCACCTGTCTGTACTATTTAACCGAATATATTCCAGGCCCCACGCTCACCCAGGTCATCAAAGAGCGCGCGCCACTGCCGGTGTCCGATGCGGTAGAACTGATCGAACAACTGGTCATGGGCATTCGTGCTCTGCACCGCAAAGACACCTTGCACCAAGACTTAAAGCCGGACAACGTAGTGGTCGGCGCCCAGGGCGTGCGCATTGTCGATTTCGGCTCCTGCTGGGTGGCCGGCATTGAAGAGATGGCGTCCCCCATCGCCGCCGACAAAATCCTCGGCACACTGGACTACTCCGCGCCCGAATACCGCTACGGCGGCCCCACCGGCCCGCGCTCCGACCAATTTTCGCTGGCGGTATTAATGTACGAAATGCTTACCGGCAAGCATCCGTTTGGTGAAGGCTACGGCAAAGCCATGGCGTTGCCACAGTTTCAAAAGCTGTCCTATCGCTCGGCGTTGCAATTTAATCCGCTCGTGCCCGTATGGATGGACCGCGCCCTGGAAAAAGCCCTGCACACGCAACCAGCGCAACGCTACGAAGCGCTATCCGAATGGCTGCAAGATTTAAAACGCCCCAACCCAAACTGGCTGACCGCCAAACAAAAACCGCTCATGGAAAGACACCCGGAACGGGTATGGAAAGGGTTAGCGATTGCAGGGTGGGCAGTAGCGGTTGGACTGTTGGTGTTTGTTGTTACAAGGTAAGTTTTGGGGCGGACGGCTGAGGTTGAGGCCGATGTCTAATACTAAAAGACGGTTATTTTGGACAACCAAAGCGGGCTTTTTATTTGCCGTGTCGCCAGTCGTGGTCAGTTACTTATTTTTGCGCGGCGGCTTGCAAACAAAAGCCTGTGTAGCGTTTCGATCAAAACCAGATCGCTCATAAAATCTAAATATCTCCTCATTTAAACGACCAGTTTGTAACATGATCTTGTAACAGTTTTTATCCCAAGCAATGCTCAAATCATGCTGAAGGATAGCTTTCCCGTAACCTTTTCGACGAAAATTTCGATGAATGACGACATTTTCAATAATCGCATAAGGCCTGCAACCTCGAGTTAGATTCGCAACAATAATTAAGCAACAGCTTCCAATAAGCTGTTCATGATGAAATGCGCCTATGCAAAAATAATCTGGATTCGACTGAATTTTCTCCCAAGTCAGCTCTAGCGTTCCATTACAGGGAATTGCTTCGTCTTCTTCATGGAGATGTTTATATAGATCCAGTAGGTTATTTAGTTCAGTGGTTGTCAGCTCTCGAATTTCCATTGTCATAGCACCTAACACTGTGATTTTCAGCCGTAGCATAGCCTTCGTGAAAATATAAGGGGCAGCCCCTCTCGGGTCCGGATAGTTTAGAGCACAGAGGTAAATTAGCCCTGAAAAATTCGCTTTCAATATGGATGCCACAAAAAAAACGTATGTTTTACGTGGCACGTTTCTTTATGAAGTTGAAAACGTTTACCAGGATAAACCCCCAAGCATAGCTATGTAAAAGTAGGAGAAAAACATTAAAGATAACCACCTCCCCCATCATTGTCGACATTATCCTCAAAGGCCAGTCGATCGCCCTGCTTATTGTATCCGCTGGACAATACCGATCGTAATAGTTTGTCAAACAATAGCCAGCTATTAGAAAAATGATGCTCAAATGGATTCCTGCAACTACGAATATCCACTTTGATCGGAATAGAATCATTGAACTCGTTCCATTGGTGTTCCCTATAAACGCAAAAACTGGTGCCAAACAAAAAGACACCGTACTTATGCAGCAATAGCTTCCTTCTTTTCACAGAAAACTGCGCTCAGGCCTTACACTTTGGTGCGAAGTGTAAAACCTGAACATCATCTACTTTTTAATACTTTAGCGTTAGCGAATACGACTTATTAATTTTTCAGACTACTGATAAACGCCTCTGACTCGGCAATGGATTTTTCCATCTCCCTAATAAGCCCGGCAACTTCGGTATTGACATTTCCAAGCTCACCCTGGAGCGAGTCAATCGCGCGCGCGTTCAAGTTATGTTTCAGGAACAACACCTGATCTTGAAACACTTGTAACACCGGGTCCATACGTGCCTCGGCACTGCGCATAGCGTTAATCAGCTTATCGTATTGCTTTTTGGTCTGACGCAGCTTGGCTTCACTTTGCCGCTTTAAATTGGCATTGCTATACAAATCAATTTCATCTTCCCACTCATCAAACAGGGCTTCGGAAACATCTTCCACCGAGTTAATTCGCTCGGACACCTTTTCTGCCGCCGCTTTACTGTCCTCGTATTCGTCGTTGAGTTTCTCGTAGCGCTCTACCAAATCCTGGTCTTCAATCGTCACTATCGATTGATACTGCTCCAGCGCGGACTCAAATTGCTCCTTGGCATCGGTTTGCGACTCCTGCGCCGACTCCACGCGGTCAATCATAATATCGCGCTTATGAACCCCTGCTTTCTCCATCGCCCCGTAATACACCGACTGACAACCCGACAGAGCCACGACCAAAACGGAGCTGACAAACCAACGACTTATTAACATGCTTATTCACCTTTCGTTTGATTGGTTGAAGGCCTAAAAACCTCCTGAGTTGTCAAAAGCGCGCTGAGATTGTGATTTTTTCTCTCTTAACGCTGCTCAAGCGGGTTTTAGAGCCACTTATAATTAAGAACATCAGTAAAGCAGGTTTTGTACCAGCCACGGAGGATGCTGGCCCGGTGCCGGCGTGATAAATGGTTTTCAATGAAGCAAAGGCAAGTGAAATCTGTAATAACCGATGGAATCGATAACTCGCTTCTGGCAAAGTATGGTTAGCATGGCGCTATGGCCTGCAAAGAGCACAGACTGAACTCACCCATAACGAATTCCCACCATTATTCTATGCAAAGATCAGCCAAGCTGCAGACATTTTTTGACGCGCTATACCAAAGCTTTGCCCGTGCAAAACCAAGCGCAGAAGTGACCGCTCTTGCCGAGAAGCTGTTTACCAGACTGGAAGTACCCGGCGACCAACACGCACCGCAACCGCAAAACTTACCGGTCTGCCGCTTTCTGCAACCCGCTATAGACTCAGCTGTAGACAGCGGCGGGGCCACAGCCAAACTCGCCACAGCGCTTGGTGATATCACGCCCCAGCTTGCTTGGACGCCCATACCCTCTTACACCGAACGGGAAGATACGCTAACCGACCGGCGCGCCAACGCCGAGGTAGTTGGCAGCAGAGGTTTAGAGCTAAGGCAGGATATACGCATTGGGGTCAGTCTGTTAGCGCCGCATTCGCTCTACCCCGACCACCAACACCCGCCAGAGGAAATCTATGCCGTATTATCCCCCGGGCAATGGCGGCAGGAAAATGGCCCCTGGCACTCCCCTGGCATTGGTGGGACTGTGCATAACACTCCGCACATTGTGCACAGCATGCGCTCGGCAAGCGCACCCTTACTAGCCGTATGGTGTCTGTGGAAAGGTGAATAAGAGGGTGCAAACGTTAGCGCACTCCGACAACAGATTAACTAACGCACCCAGCAACCAAAAACGCCCACTGGCAAAACCATTGGTTTTCTGTAAGCGCTCTGCGAATCACGCAGCGGCGCAATAACAACTGAGAACGTTGAGTGACATTAACCTTCCGTGAAGCACGATAGTACAGGCCTGCGAGAATTCACAACGCCAGACCTGATTCCAATACTCCTTCACCTCCAACCGCTACTCTTCAGATACTTTCCGTTACCCCATATTAGCGGCCGGCCGACTTGTCTTTGCTCTTGATTGGGGAAAATCCACTCTGGACCCCCGCGACGCCAGAAACTCGGGCCGGGGTATGGTTCCCGCATAGGGCGCTTCTAAACTATTCTCTACACTATTGAAAACAAAAAACGCGTTAGCTCTGGACCACGGAGAAAGATTCTTCTGCGACGCGTGAAGGGTGTTGCAATCAAATATTAACAACGACCCTGCTCCCCCGGTGGGTGCAGAAATTCCGCCGCTATTAATCAACGTCTCTAACGAATCTTCGTCCGGCACGCCAATTTTCTGATTTTTTAACGACTGCTTCCAATTCCCAGAAGGTGTAAGACCTTGGCAGGGAACGTGATATTCATGGGACCCGGGAACCAGCATTAAAGGCCCATTAAAGGCGGTGTTGTCGGTCAACATCAAGGAAACGCTGAGCGCGCGCATAGAGGGCATTCCATCTTCTGAGTGCCAGGTTTCAAAATCCGAGTGCCAATTAAAACCGTTGCCGACAAATCCGGGCTTAGCATTTATGCGCGATTGGTGAATGTAGACATCGCTTCCGAGTATCTGACGCACCATACCCAGAATCAGTTTCTCTTTGGTAAGCGCCTCAAACTCTTTAGAAATCTCGTGAACACCGAAAACCGAGCGAAGACTACCGGTATCCCCATCGCGAATCATTTGCTCCGAGTCCACACCACCGGGAAACTTTTCCAGTGAGGCCAAATTATTCAACAACCCTTGCATAATCGGCGTGCTTGAAAACAGGTTTTCAAACCACAAAAAGCCGTCCCTTTCAAAGCATTGAAGATGGTGCTCGCTAAGTGGGCCCTGATCCCTTTTATTCTTAGCGCTGTGGACAATAGGATCGCGCCGCGGAATCATACTTAATCGGCGCTCAGTCCTCGTTGGATAACGATCAGTTAACATAACAAATCCTTCTTGGCTTAGAAATATGGCGCACTCTACGCGCTTTCCAACGATTTTCCATAACCTAAGTTAACCGCCCAACTGGATCACCCTTTCTACGACAAATCCGTCAGTTTTTATAAATATTTAACATTCAATAACATAGGTTTTTGCAATAACTCTTCCGGCAGATCGGAACCTCAGGCGGTTTTAGTGGGTATGTTTGTTAGCATTTTTGCTGATTAATCTTTAATATTTAGGGTTTATCCCTCTCCAGAAAGGCATTAATAGAGTGAGCAAAAGCTGTATTCTTAAACATTTTGGAAGTTATGCAGAGCTAGAACCTTGCCACGAGGACTTGCTTTGCTCTTTAGAAAAAAGCCCCCGAAAAATTAACGCTGAAACCGTCCTGTGCCATGAAGGGGATATCGCCGAAGCATTTTATACCGTGCTAAGCGGTTGGTTATTTTCTTACCGAAACATGGAAGATGGCACCCGTCAGGTTTTAGACATTTTCGTTCCGGGGGATGTTATTGGCTTACGAGAGTTCGCCTTCACTCACCGTCTTACCAGCGTCGCGGCGCTTACAGAAGCAGAGGTGTGCGAATTTCCTAAGTCACGGATGGCAGAGATTTTTAGCAACTCCGTACTGTTATCCAGCCTTTTCTTCGCTATCGGAGCGCGCGAACAAGCGGTATTACTGGAGCGATTGGTCAATTTAGGAAGGCGCTCTGCAACACAGAAGCTCGCACACCTAACCTTAGAGCTGCTCTCGCGACTGGAGCGCACCAACACGTTTTCGCAAAACGAATTCAGAATGCCCCTGCCCCAGCATGTATTAGCGGACGCTCTGGGCCTAAGCACCGTGCACGTCAGCCGAACCTTTACCGAGCTGAAAGAGGAAGGCCTGATGTTCAGGGATAACAACCATATACAAATTCCCAATATAAAACGGCTTAAAGACTTTGCCGGTTTCAGCCCTTATTACTTAAACGAATCTGTACCTCTGGATTCGCGCAACTAAATTCAAAGAATATACAAATAGCGTCTAGTCTGATCTCTTTTCTTTCCATCAAACATCAGCGACTCTGACGCTATTAATCTCCAGCAATCCGATCATGGAAATCATCTTAGCGGCCAACAGAAAAACTCACAGCCAAGGCCTGAAGCCGGTCTTTTCCCTAACCTGTTGCTTATCACACAGCATAAGCCAGATGAATTAATCACAGGCATTTGAATCTACATCTGCATTCGGCAAATGAGCTTGCAGATTAATTACCTGCTGGCAAGATACTGGATTGTCGAATAATCCAACATCTTCCAACGACGTTAACTCGTAAAGCGCACTCACATCATTAATTTGATTATTACTGATCTGTAACCCAGTCAAATTCGAAAGAGATTCTAAAGGGCCGATTTCTATAATTTCATTGGTATTCAGACGTAAGTCTATTAAATTGGTTAAACCTGAAAGTGCGGATATATCACTGACTGCATTGCCATCAAGCCATAACTCAGTCAGCTTCTCCAGAGTAGACAAGGGGCTGATATCGGTTATTTGATTATTATCAATCCGCAAATAATCCAAGTGAGTAAGCGCAGATAGCACGCCAATATCACTGACTCGGTTGCTACCGAGCAGAAGCCTCTTCAAGCCTGTTAAACCAGCTAAAGCGTCCACACTTGTAATCTGATTGTTGTGAACGTATAAATCAGAGATTTTCGTTAAAAAGGCTATAGCACTGAGATCATTAATCTGGTTATTGTTTAGAGACAGGATGGTAAGATCAGTTAAGTTCGATAGCGCACCGATATCGCTGACTTGGTTATCGTTAAGGTGCAGTGTTATTAAGTTTTTTAGGTTGGATAATGCACCGACATCATTAATGCTGTTACTGCCAACATGCAATTCAGTCAGATTAACCAAATTACCGACAGCACTGATGTCACTGATGTCGTTTCCGGCAATTCTTAATGTTAGCAACTGTGTCAGGTCAGATAGCGCACCGACATCCTTCACATCATTGTACAATAACTTTAATGCGGTTAAATTTTTCAAACCTGAAAGCGCGCCAATGTTATCCACTTTATTGTAATTTAAATCTAAATCGGACAGCTTTGTTAACGCAGATAATACGCTGATATCACTGATATTATTTGAGCTGATATTTAAATTCGTTAAATTTGTTAGTGCAGATAGAGCCTCAATATTAGAGAAATTTGTTCCTTCAACATTCAGAGAGATTATTTTTTCTAGTGTTTCTATATTATCCCCCTTGATAGAACCACTGTACCTTAGGTTTAAGTGCGAGAGGTTCGTTAAATTTGATAGCGCCTCCACATCGCCAAGCGCATTGTTACCTAGCCCTAAGCTCTTCAACCCTGTCAAATCAGCTAAAGCATCTATGGTAGTAATATCATTGTAGTTAAGGGATAACACCACCAAATTGGTTAAACTCTCTAAAGCGCCAACATTATCGATACTGTTATTAGAAAGCATCAACTCAGTAAGACTGGTAAGATTCGATAACTCGCTGATATCTTCGATCCAATTACCACTCAGATCCAGACTTTTTAGATGAGACAGCGCTTCAACACCATCAAGCTTTACGATTTTATTATTATCCCCTACCGTCTCGAGGTTATTACAATTCAGGCTTACCATTTCACTGACATAAACCCACCCATACAAGCTGGCAGTATCAGCAACACAGGCAGATAAAGTTTCATCCACGAAGCTCAGGTCTGAGATTACAGCTGTAAATGAAGATGAAAGATTTTCCTCCACACCACCCTCACCGCCACCACAACTAACCAGCAGTGAAACTCCTACTGCCGCGCACAGCTTTTGGGGCTTGACTAAAAAGAGGGAAAACTTACCTACCATAAGGCTAAATTTATTGTAAATATCCATATCCCACCTTCCTAAAATTAATAATAGCCCACGCGGGCCAAACCTACATTTAGCGCCAATTTATTAGGCATATAGGATAAAATCTTGACTTAATAATAGGTTCAACTTTCACACTCTTCTTGTTCGGTAAGATTCACAGCCAAAAACCTGCGGCCGGCTTTGTTCGCACCAAGGTGATTTGCAGGGCTTAACCCCGAACCTACTTTAAAACGGTTGTTAGGTTAATTCATTAACAACGAGCCAATGTAGAAGATGAACACAGGAAAAAGACAAAATAAAAATGGCGAAAACCCAAAATTGCTCCCCCCAGTTAATCTTAGAAACCCACGAGGCGTCGCGTGGAAAAAAAGATAATCGGGGATGCCTTAAAGCGAAAAATCCCGAAACCAGAATCACAGCTAAAACTAGCCACTGCAACCCAATATGCTTGGTAGACTCTAGCATCAAGGATGCGCCCCCGGCCAGAAATCCGAGAAGTGTAGATTTTAGCTCTCGCACTAAATCACCTAATAGCCTATTAAGAAGAGAAGTGGTCAGATACCGACAGACGACCATACTTAAGCGTGTTATTTTTACACACTTTGTTATGCACTTACCAAAGTCTAATTTTTAAATTGAACCGCTCACTTAATAAGAACTGCTTTAGCTCCAAAAAATCGTTGGTTTCCCTCTGCCCATTATTCATTAATATAATTGAACTGGAGGACCTTTCTTTAAAGTGTATTTCAAATATTTTTGGAAGTTTCCTATAAATTATAAAATCAAGCTCACTGTAACTATGGCTAGATGAGCCTCCATCTTTAGATAAAATTGAAATTCCACCATCATTAAATTGAAATGTTTTTATAAAGAGGCATCTATATTTGAACAAATAGTACGACCCCTTAGCACACAAAAAACTCATTGCTAAAGAGATCAGCAGCCACAATGGTGTTTGTACTGGCATTTTCTGCAACATATTATCAATATCAAATATTGAGAGAGCAAACAAGCCAGAAAATAAAAGTGTAAGAATTGCCATGGATATCCCACCAAAATATTTCATAAAATACCCAAGCCAACCATATGAGTAGGAAATCCTCATATATCTCCCCACCGTGCATAGCAGTTCATTAAAATACGAATTGAATATTTCGTCTGACAACCTAGCTTTTATAAAATTTATTAAACACTTGAATCGGGTTTCTGCTCGTTCACAACTGAGCCCAACGGGCGCTTACTACGAAGTCGACTCCCCCCTACTACTGCGCCGAGTGGAGGCTGATTTCAGTGGGTAAGCAAACAAGGAGCTATAGGGTCAAATCTTGACTTATCTTATTCAAACCACAGGCCACTTCATAGGCGCAGCCGAGCCACTTAATATTTCTTAAGTCAAGATTTGACCCCATTAGCTCTCTTATGACCTAGATGAGCAACCAACTACAACTAGCAGAACTAATACTATAAATATTTTTAGCATGCAGCGACCAAAAGGTTTAATACTCATAGAAACGCCTGCCATGCAATTAGTCACTATATGGCTTTGCCATTAAAGGCTTAGCTGGATTTTTGTATATATACCACCCCGCCACAATCAATAACGGAACGTAAAAATAGATCTGAGAGACTCCTGTAAATTCTTCTAGCTTCCAAATCACCCCAAAGACTAAAAATACGAAAATCAATGCAACCGCTTGATTTATTGCCATCCCGCCTAATGCTGAACCCACACCTTGTTTTCTAGGGTCTCTTAGAAAAATTTTACAAGACGGACAGCCAAATGATTTTTCTTTAATCCGCCAATCTTCACAGATAGCCGTTCTTTCTGTGAAGATATGGCTGCACTTAGCACATTGAAACTTCATGTTGACCTCACCTTTCGCTCCATATATCCGCGCGACGACTGGCAGCCTGCCTTTTCAAGGCCGACGCCAATAACGCCGCCATTATTACCGGCGAATTGTAGTTGATTGTATTTTTATACTACACGACATAAAAGCCAAGCGACGGAAATGGAATCCATAGATAGCTTTGTTAAATTCTGCGTTTTGGCCAAACTATTTCTTTTCCATCTTTCGTATATTCTGGATACATTGTAACTGCCGTAACAGCACCATCTTGCACCCAGAAAGACATCTCCTTTTCTGGGCAACGATATTCATCAATTGATAAATCAAACTCCTCGTCTAGTTTTGCTGATGGAAAACGCAGTTTCAGCTCTGACACGCTCAAACCAACTATTGCAAGTTTATTATATAGACACTGGGCCGATTCACAGGTAATACTAGTGAGACGAAAATCATCTTCAGAATGGAAACTTAGTTCTACCCCTGGCGAGAAATACCAATCGACATCGCGATCTTCGGGATTTTCTTCGAGTGGAATAAATGTATCAATCGATTCGGGATCTCCCCAGACAGCTCTTACATCTGCCATTGTTTGCCCAAAATAGACCTCCGCAACACCGATCTTAGGTTTTATATCCATAGGTATTTAACGCCCCGCTAAACGACGAGCGTTAGCGAGTCCGGTGAAGATCAAGTTTTTTACGGCCGTAACGAATTTAAGCGACTTGTTATAATTACGTTCTTCTACCATACGATACTGCCTACAATTGAGCCAATAAAACCCAAAAAGCATATTCGGCTAAACCAAAGAAGCGGACCCAAACCACACCCCGCAGGCAAAGAGTTAGGATTTAGAATAAAAAGCCAATATTTAACTATGACCAACGGGTTCATTGACAAAGAGAAGAGCCCTGGACTTCCCAGCTTTTCATATAAATCGGGCTCCTGCTCCTTCATAGCTGAAAAAAGAACTCCATCTGCAATGATACTCGACACAAAAAATAGAAAAACAAGGAGCATAGTTTTAGTGCTTATAGCGCCGCCAACACAGGCCGAGCGATAGCAAGGTCCAGCCCAATGCGGTTTTTTGCATTGGGCGATTGTGCTTGGCTTTGTTATGCCCTTTCATGAATTTCGAGTGCATGGCGAAACATCTTGTGAATAACAATTTGATTTGCTCTTTTAACTTCGCTTTTACTAATTCTAGGTTGATCTATATGAGACCAAATATACGTATCTAACGTACTTATTTTGATACCAATAACCCCAACATGGTAAAGACATATTAATATTTGAGAAACCATATCAGCCTCACTAAGCTTCGATTCTGCAGAATACATTTGCCTCGCTATTTTGGCGCACTGGTCTTTTATATCAGCCTCATGAAGATCCATTGTTATTTCTGAAAGCCTGTCTCCAGACAGGGAAGATCTCGTAAACGGAACTTTCAACCCCCTCAAAATTTCTACGGTATGCTCTAATGCGGGATAGTACTCAGACCATTCTTCGGTTAAGGACTTCAATCTCTTGCTGGAATAATTCGCCTCAGCAGCATAAATTGCCCGCCATGATATACGCGGCCTATCAAATGCCACTCTAAAGCATTCATTAGCGAACTGAATAGCATCTCTCGGACGAAATAGAGTACGCTCAATGATGTAATGTACTGATTCTCCGCTGCCACCTTTTTGAGACTTTGGAAAAACATCATTAAACATTACTCTTTGCTTTGTATACTGTCGCTTATAAACCTCAGCCACTCGAGACGAAAGTAAATTCTTCAGATCCTCTTTTGACCATGATAGTGGGACCAAGTACGCCTCATACTTCTCCTCTTGAAAACCTGAATCGCGAGTATTATCGAAAACCAGGTCTAAAAGGTCTCTTCTTAGAGCGCTTACAATTTTTACTTGAGGTATACGACGTAAACTCTTGGTCTCTTCGATCAAAGCTCGAATAAACCTACATCGAGTCTCAGTTTCCGCCCAATCTTCGTCTAATTTATCTATCAGTATGTAGTAGCGCTTCTGCTTGTCCTCAAACGAATTTTCAGCTAGAAGATCCAGAACTTCGTTCAGTCTTTGTATTTGTATTCCGCTAACCACCTGAGTCGCTAACGACTTGATCTCTGTTCTTACTTCTTCACCTAATGATTTCGCCCCTTCTAGAGATATTTCTATATTTTTATATTTCCCCCCAAGTTTAGCCTTAACGTCATCAGTAAATTTAGTAGTGAGCTGTTTAAGCTGTTCGTCAGTCTCTAACCAGAATTTATCTCCCCATTCTTTAAAATAACTCAGCGCGCGCTCCCTAACTCGATCTTTTGATACCAAACTGTTAAGCCATCGAGAGAAGCTATCATTATCTGTCTCACTTCGCAGACCATATCGAAGCTTTAAGAGTTCAACTGTAAGAATGTGTCTCCACAGAATTCGATAGAATAAATCCAGTTTCACCCCAAGCTCATTAAAGAACTGAACAATATTTGAATGCTCAAGAAACCTTATAGAAATATCATTTGGATCTAAAAAACTGGAATATTCAACTTCAGTGGAAATTTTGTATAGCAGCGCACTTTTACCAGCACCTGTTCTCCCCAGTATTACTGAAGAAGGAGACTCTATATCAAGAAGTTCGTCCAACTGGCCATTATCTACAAAACAGGAATCCAACAAATCAGAGTCCGCCTCTGCGTCCAGCTCCCCTAACTTTAGGCCCTTTTTTATAATTATCTCTGAATCCATGAATAACTCTCATTTTTCGCATAACGCCGCGCTCTGCGGAAATTTAGGAGCGTCAGCGAGTAAATTTTCCGTAGCAGCGCCTTGTTAGGTCTTCTCGTCACTCTCATTGTCCGTATCTTCTGATTCACGTAGAGCGTATTGATGCAACCATACAAATTGCTCCAAGAATAGAAGACCTTTTTCTGCATCATCGTACAATCTGGGGAAGTCATCAGAGACTTTCATTGCTTGGGGGAAGTACGTTTCGATTGCGCTTAAAACTGTTGAGGCGTCTAGCTCACCAGTTAAGCTGTTATATTGATCCCTTTCAAAATCCGACTTGTGAGAAACACCGGACTCCATTCCCCACGCTGTTGGTACATACGAGTCGATTATTCTAATTAGAGACTCTGGGTCCTTTAAGATCAATCCATCCACGTAATCATTAACGTAGCCTTTCTCAACAAACTTATTCAATGTATAAAATATTGTTGGTATCGATGTAGGCGCTAATAGTGTTATATCTTTTTGGTCTTTAAGCTCATCAGCTATTACTTTTCCCAAGTGCTTCCCAATTTCATCTATCCTTGCTTCAGAAAACGCATCTTTTTCAGGTTTGTTCTCATCCTCTCGCTTTAACCATCTAAATATTTCAAGCTTGAACTCAAGTATAGGTGCAATATCGATGCATTTTTTTGCCAAGTCAGTTCGATCTGGTTTCGGCACATTTTGGATCAGATCGCTAACCAGCATGGCTGCTTGGGAAAAGGGAGTCGTCCAACTATACAAAACCTCTGGATTTGAAATCTCATCACTCTTTTGTGTTATCGCTACAGCAAGTGCAATTGAGGCAGCAGCGCTAATTTCGCCTGATTTTTGCCTCAATTTTTTAATTAATGTTTCCGATGAAGCGGGGGTTAGAATTTCATTCAAGGGGTTGCTTTCTCTATCAAGTTCCACTCCCCACTTCTCACTTTCGTCAGACAAAGCTTGGATTGCTTGATCAGATATATCACCTCTCGGAATGGCATAAGTAAAATATCTTGAGTAATAATTTTCAGAGCAAATTCTTTGGCCATTATTCCATTTCTCATGCCAATCGGATCCATAGCTCATGTTCCCGTAGACGGATTGAAGTTTAGGAAACATGTTTTTTAGCAGCTCAATAAAACCTGCTTTATTGATGTTCTTGCCAGCATCAAGGGCATCATTTACAAGGTTTTTTATACGATCTTTTTCATTATCATTATTCGAGTAATAGCTATCCCGAAAAGTACCTGTAAATAGCGACTTATTTACCCTTAGCACCTCATACAACGAAGGGCAAAAGACCCTTATGCCCTCTACAAGCATTAAATCTACAGGGTTTACTTCTCCTTGCAAGATAGGCAAAGAGAACATTAATGTATTCCCATATAGCTTGGCTTTTCTTGGAGTGGTTAAGCAATCATCGAATGCAGAGCTAAAGTCACGAACAAACTCTTGAACTTGCTGCTGTGAGAGTGTGATCCCCGCAATATTTATTGCTTCATCCACTCCTTGAAAACAAAATTCTCGAAGGACCTTCTTTTCAACGGCCGGCAAATGTAAGGGAACTTGAATAATTTTTTCTAGAAATGCCTCTCCTGCATTCTCAGCAGTACTAGAGTAGCGGTCTTGCAAGGATGCAGCGACAACATCTTTATCAAATGCCAAGATATATGATGTATATTTAAAATCAGCAGTTAGCTTAACTAGTCTAAACAGTGCATGAATTTCTGTTTTTTCTAGCCTATCAACATCGTCGATTAGTATAAGGACTCGCCTCTGAGCTGTTTCCAGCTCATTTTCTATTCTTTTCTTAAGCTCATTTATATCTGGCCCTGAGATGAAAGCACCAAAAGCATCTCCTGCCCCCTTTGCACCCATAAGTGCTCCAGCACCAGGAGCCGCCTTTTTAACGATATCCTTAAGCTTATCTCCAGTTTTTATTAGTTCTGCATCTAGAGCTTCAGCTATATCAAAAAAGAAACCTGTTAGCAGTTCTTCCTCTGCACCAAAGCGCCAAGGGTTGAACTTAATACATATTACGTTGTCATCAGAATCCAGTGATTTTTCAATAAAGTTGAGCACGGATGTTTTACCATCGCCCCATATACCATAGAGTCCAATAACTATACTGCTTGGGTCACTTCGCTTTGATATTACTTGAGCTACCCTCTCGGAAAAGCTCCAGCGAGAAAATCTATCCTGTTCTTGCTCGCGTATAGGTGAATCTGAGGAGTAGTTTTTATCTTCCATATCTTTCCTGAGGCCTAACAGCTTATTAATGTGCGAGTTGAAAAATACGCCTGGCAATGTATCTTCCCTAGAAAATTTTTAAAAAGTGCTTTCAAGCCTTTCATAACTCTCATATTAGTGGCCACTTGGCGCGTTTATTGTAGTTTGTAAAGAAGCCGTCTTACTTTCACACTGGCAATGTATCACTCTTACTTGAGAGCCTTAGCTTTACGCTCTAAACAGCTGAACAGTATCGCTTTTGTTCCAGCAATATCAGCCAAACTGGAAAAACAAAGTGAGCCGGCTCACTTTCTACGGCAACACTGGCTTTGATAACCAAAAACCAATCGCTTAGAACACGTCATAGCGTGCCTAGAAAATGTATGGGATTTCAAAAAAGAAGGGAGAAGTGCTCGCACATCACTCCCGATGCACTGTTTACCCTACCTTTCCGCTGGCCCAGATGTGGACTTAATGCGACTTAAACAAGCCGATCAACACCACAAAACACTTGAGGAAAAGAGTGCCATAGGTCGACCCATTTGGCAACGGGTTAACGTGTGACGGATCAACGTAAAAGAATAGCGAAATGCTGAACAAGCGACGAACTCGAATGGGTTGCGCCCGATTACATCTGAGCCGAACGGAGGCCTATTTTAGTGGTTGAGTGCTCTGGATGAGCGCGAAAGGTTTAAGCGCACATGGAGAAGGTGAATGTTGCAAGGCAACAGAGAGGCCAGCCTGGGCTGTGTGCGGTTTAAACCGACCGCTAAAATAGGCTGGAGAGAGGGAACCCCGCAGGGGCCAGATGTTGGGCAGGGTTTTGGGTTACTTTTTACCCCTAAAAAGTAACTCGCAACGCCCGGCGACACGGGCAAACCAACACCCGCGCGCAGCGCGCATCAACCTTACAAAATCTGATCCCGCTCGCGAAAGCCCATCAAATACAAAATCGCATCTAGCCCCAACGTTGAAATCGCCTGCTCTGCGCTGGCTTTTACCAAAGGTTTGGCGCGAAACGCGATGCCTAAACCGGCGGCGGCGAGCATGGGCAGGTCGTTGGCGCCGTCGCCTACGGCGATGGTTTGTTCAGCGGTAATGCCTTCGCGCTCGGCAAGCATTTTTAACAGCGCGGCTTTGCGCTCGCCGTTAACCACTTCGCCTTTTACTTCGCCGGTGACTTTGCCATCGACAATATCGAGGGTGTTGGCGTAGACGTAATCGATGCCCAGTTTCTTTTGCAGGTATTCACCAAAGTATTGAAAGCCGCCGGAGAGAATGGCGGTTTTGTAGCCGAGTTTTTTCAGGCTGCTGATCAGCTTTGCCGCGCCTTCGGTAACGGGCAAATTTTCGGCAATATTGGCCAGTACACTTTCGTCCAGCCCTTTTAACAGCGCCATACGGCGGGCGAAGCTTTCGTTAAAGTCCAGCTCGCCAGCCATGGCCAGTTCGGTGATTTCGGCCACCTGTTCACCCACGCCAGCGGCTTTGGCCAGCTCGTCAATGACTTCGGCTTCAATCAGGGTGGAGTCCATATCGAAGCACACCAAACGGCGGTTGCGGCGATAAACGGTGTCGCGCTGAAAGGCAACGTCCGCTTCGTGACGGGTGGACAGCTCCATAAAGTCGCGACGCAAGGCTTCGCGGTCGGCCGGCTCGCCGCGCACGGAAAACTCGACGCAGGCGTTGCTTTTTTCGCCCTCGCCCGCCAGCGAAATACGGCCCGACAAGCGGCTGATGTTGTCGATGTTTAAACCGTGCTTGACCGTTACCTGAGTTAAGTCGGCAATTTGCCCGGCAGTCACTTCGCGGGCCAGCAAGGTGACGATGTAGCGCGCCTTGCCCTGTTGTTCAACCCAGTGCTGGTAGCTGTCGTGGCCGATGGGGGTAAAGCGGATGTCGATACCCAATTCGACGGTAGCGCTTTGCAGCTCGGCGAGCAGGTGCTCTTCTTTCACTTGCTCGGTATCCACACCCACCATAATGCCCAGAGTCAGGCTGTCGTGGATAACGGCCTGGCCGATATCGAGCACGGCGGCCTGATAGCGACTGAGCACTTGAGCGATGGCAGAGGTGACGCCGGGCTGGTCGGCGCCGACGGCGTTGATCAGGAGTATTTGCTTCACAATAACTGACTGCTGTCCGAAAAGGGGGCATTATAACGCGCAGCGTCTATCATTTGCGTTAGAATGCGCAAAAATCTGATCTGCCCGGACACGGAATGAGCCTTTACCATTATTGCATCCGCCGCCCCTTACTTTTTTTCTGCTCCCTTATCTTGCTCACCCTGGGTTTACTGGGGGCCGGCTTAACGCTGCACTATGCCGAACAGCAGCAAAACACCCAGGCCAGCCGGTACGGACAGGCCATGGCCGAGCGCGCCGCGTTTCAAGCCATTGAGCCCGCGCTGGCGCAGGACATGATTAGCCTGCAAGTGATTTTACAGTCTCTTGCCGAGCAACCTTCGGTACACGGCGCTAGCATCCACGATGTAGAAAACCGTCTGCAGGTACAGGCGGGCAATGGCAATGTGGCGGCTGACCATTCAACCGCATCCTTTACCGCCCCCATAACACTCGACACTCATATTGCGGGCCACCTTACGGTAACCTTGGCGCTGGCACCCGTACACCATTTATACGGCAGCTTTTTATGGATTTGGAGCCTGGCGGTACTGGGCTGCATTGGCGCACTCTGGCTCGGTGAACACTACATTGCCGTGTACAAAGCCCGCCCACCCCGAGTAAAGCAAAAGCCTGCACCCAACCCAACAGAGCAGAATAACCTGGTGGCGGAGCAAACCTTCGCCATGGACGATGAAGACGAGCTGCTGGCCAGCGAGGAGAACGCCGAGGAAGAGGCACCCACCCATTACGCGGTACAGGTTGAGCTGCACTTTTTAAACCTGCCCGCGCTGCAACAACAGCTGACCAAGCAGGGCTACGAGTTGCGCTTAAGCCGCTTTAAGCAACAGCTGCAGGGCATACTGGCACTGTACACCGGGCACCAGGAATCGTTTGACGATACGTGCCTGCGCCTGTGTGCCACGGCCGATACCCGCGAAAACGCCATTTTTTACGGTATTTGCATCAGCCAGTTGGCCGTGGGCTTAAGTGAGGCCGGCGACAGCCCGCGCCTGAAACTGGCCGCCAGTATCAGCGAGTCTGGCGGCGAGGTGCCCCCAGCGCTTGAGCCCTATCAAATCTGGTTATCGGATGCGATTTCCGACAGCGCACTGTCGGGCTACATTCGCTTAAGCGACGCGCAATTGGTGGAAGAAATCAAACCGCCTTACAAGGCATTATTAGAGCGCCAGCAAACGCAATTAATGGCCTTGCCTGTCACGCGGCGGTCATAAAAGCATCACAGTTCTGTCACTGTTTGGCACTAGCGTTACCTGCAACATACCCCACCGGCTGGGGCTTACACGTCAGGTAAAACGCTATGCTGAACATCGAACAATCGGTTACCGATAAATTCCCGGGCTTTGCCACCACCAAACCCATTATCCGCCGCCCCACCCTGAGCCTGCTGCGCAAGCTCACCCACGAGCAAAAAATCAATCAATTTTTACGCAGTAACGAAGGCCTGCGGGGCATTGATTTTATCGATCAAATTTTCGAGTACTTTAATTTTACCTACAGCGCAGGCGCCCGCGATCGTCACAACATTCCCGCCAGCGGCCGCGTGGTCATTATTGCCAACCACCCCATTGGCTCATTGGACGGGCTGGCCCTGTTACGCATGGTAAGCGAAGTGCGCCCGGATGTACGCATTGTTGCCAACGATATGCTGATGACGTTTGAGCCCCTGCACAATGTATTTTTACCGCTGGATAACATGACCCAGGGCGCTTACCGCAAAAGCTACCGCGCCATTGTCGATGCGCTAAACAGCGAGCAGGCGGTGATTGTGTTTCCCGCCGGAGAAGTGTCGCGCGCCAGCCCCAAAGGCATTCGCGATGGCGCCTGGCACGCCGGCTTTTTGCACTTTGCGCGCAAAACCAACTCGCCCATTCTGCCCATGTTTATCGAGGCGAAAAACTCGCTGCTGTTTTACTCCGCCTCTATGCTTTACAAGCCGTTCGGCACCGCTTTGCTGGCGAGGGAGATGTTTAAAAAACAATCCGCCGAAATTCGTATTCGCGTAGGCGAGATGATTCCCTGCGCGGAGCTGCAAACCGATAAGCTGGCCGACAAAGCGCTGATCAAGCGGTTGAAAAAGCACGTTTACAAACTGCGCAAAAAACGCAGCACCCAGTTTGTTACCGAGCGCACCATCGCTCACCCGGAAGAGCGCGGTGCCATTCGCGCCGAGTTAGCCAAGGCGCAGTTATTGGGCACAACATCAGACAACAACAAAATCTACCTGTGCGATTACGAAGCGCACCCAACCGTGCTGCGAGAAATTGGCCGCCTGCGCGAGCACACCTTTCGCCTGGTAGGCGAAGGCACAGGCGCGCGTCGCGATTTGGATAAATACGACCACCACTACCGCCACTTGGTTTTGTGGGACGATGTAAACTTGGCCCTGGCGGGCGCTTACCGCATTGCCGATTGTGGCCGCCTGATGCAAGAGCATGGCCTTGAAGGTTTGTACACCGCCGAGCTGTTTCACTACACGCCGGACATGTTTCCGTATCTTGAGCAGGGCGTAGAACTCGGCCGCAGTTTTGTAAACCCTAAATACTGGGGCAAAGCCAGCCTGGATTATTTATGGCAGGGCTTGGGCGCTTATTTGCAGCACAACCCGCAAGTGCGTTACGTCATGGGCCCGGTAAGCATGAGCGATGAATACCCCAAAGCGCTGCGCGACCTCACCGTTTATTTTTACGAGCGCTACTACCGCACCCAAAAACCCCTTGCCCAGGCAACGCACCCGCACTTACTCGAGCCCGAAGCCTTCGCCACCATCAATGAGGAATTTGCCGCACTGGATCAAGACGATGCTTTCCGCCTGCTGCAAAAAAAGTTTACCGAAGCCGGACACAAGCTGCCGACACTATACAAACAATACGCCGCCCTTTACGAAGCGGGCGGCTACAGCTTACTGGCCTTCAGTGTAGACTCCGACTTCGGCAACTGCCTGGACGGCTTATTTATGGGCGACTTAACGCTAATGAAAGCCAACAAAAAGAAGCGGTACTTGGGCATTGAGAATTAATGCGCAAAATAGTATTACGGCACAGAGAGAAAAAAACCGGCTAAATGTCAGCGTAACCTGACGCGAGAGCGGCGGGTTACGCTGACATTTTAAAACTGCGCACCTTAAACGCCAAAATCACCAGCAGCACACCCACGACAAACGCAAAGGCCGCCAGCAACCACAGCAACGCCAAAATGCCAGCGCCGGGCCAGGCAAATAACACCACGCCGAAGGCCACCCCCAACAACCCGCTTAATACCAAGCGCCACTCGCCTTGAATTTCTTTGCGCAAACGAATCGCCGCCGCTATTTGCAACACGCCAATGGCAATAGACCAGGCGGCGATTAACCACAATAACACCACCGCCGTAACCCCCGGCGCGAACAGTGCAAATAAACCCACCGCCAAGCTGCTGATGGCCCACAACAGCAAGACCCACCAGTGATCATTTTGGTGACGCCCGGAAAACGCCATCCAAACACCCACCACACCATCGGCCAGCGAGAAAGCACCAAACATAATAATCAACACCGCTAAGGACACACCCGGTATCACCCAGGCGCAAACACCGAAAGCAATGGCAAACAAACCGCGCAGTAACAACACCCACCAATTGGCGGCGATGGCGCGTGTGAGGGGTAGGTTTTCAATGGTCATGGCTGTGCTCCTGGTTGGTATCCCTTTCATCAAGGTTAGTTTTCTACTTGTTTACCTGCATGATCTTTCTACAACACTGGCCAACGCCCAATACCTCAGCGGGTAAAACCAAGGGCCAGCAAAGCTAACGGCATTGGCAGGGCGTTAGCTTTATTTGAATCGTTTTACTTTATAGCCTTCGGCGCGCAGCATGTCGATAACACTGTCTGGCCCCGCCAGGTGCAGGGCGCCTACCATAACCAACTCGGTTTCAGGCGTTGTCAGGTACTGATCAATATGGGTGGTCCAGGCGCGGTTGCGGTCTCGAACGATGGTGTTGTAAAGCTTGTCGGAATACTCCTGCATGGGCGCGCCCCCTAGTTCAAACAGGGCTTTATCGTTGCCCGTTTTAAACGCCTTGACCATGTCGTCCATAATCAACGGCAGCTGCTGTAAATCTTCCAGGCTGTAACGCATAAACTCGTTGGCATCCAGCTCGGTCATGGCGACAATAAATTGCAACTGCTCTTGTGGTGTTTCAAGCCAGCCCAGGGCCTTGCCTTGCTCTTTGGCCAGGCGCGAATAGCGCACATCCACGCCTTCGGTAAACCCGAGTTTCTGCATTTCTAAAATAGAATAGGTTAACGCCACAAACGCAGGTTTAAAGGGTTGCAGGGGCGCCAGCGGTAAGTTGCGTGCGCTGGCAAAGTCGCTCAGCTCGGCGTAGACCTCGGGGCTGAGTACGCTTTGCAAACTGCTACCTGAGGGCAGCATCATCAGCTGCGACATTTGCATGGCAAAGTCGGGGGATTGCACCGCGTCCATATCGGTTTCAAAAATCACGGTTTGCGCATCGGCCAAGGCGCGTTGATATTGTACTGGCAGCGGGTAGTCGGACGCTTTGAGCATGTGAATGGTGCCGGCTAACAATACGCGATGGTCGTCGCGGGTGACTTCCCACACCATCGCCTCGGCACTGACTCGACAACTGATGGCAAACGCACACAACAAGCCAAACTGAATAATCCTTTGCATAAGGGTTCCTTGAATAAAAGCCATTGTGAATCTGGCGATGGTAACGTTAGGACGAGAGTAAAAAAGTGACCGGCCCATCGTTCACCAAAGCCACCTGCATATCGGCTGCAAACTGGCCCGTAGCCACCTTGGGGTGAGCGCTGCGCAACTGCTCGACAAAGTAATCGTAAAGCTCGTGGGCAAGGTCAGGGCTGGCCGCCGTGGAAAATCCGGGTCGTAACCCTTTGCTGGTATCAGCCGCCAGAGTGAATTGCGACACCGCGAGTACGCCGCCTTCTATTTGGGCTACGTTTAAATTCATTTTGCCTTCGGCATCGGAAAACACTCGGTATGCGAGTAGCTTTTTTAACAGCTTATCGGCGCTGGCCCGGGTGTCTTCGCGCTCAACACCTAACAGCAACAGCAACCCCTGATCGATTTCGCCAATGCACTCACCCGCCACGCTCACCGAGGCGCTGCTGACACGCTGAATTAAACCGCGCATATCAGGCCAGGTTATCGGTGTCGTTACCCAGCTTACGGGCCAGGTCGTCGGTGGCGCGAATGAGTGCATCCACAATACCGGCCTCGCGGGAAGCGTGACCGGCATCGCGAATAATATTCAGCTCGGCTTCGGGCCAGGCTTTTTGCAGCGCAAAGGCGTTATCCAGCGGGCACACCATGTCGTAACGACCGTGCACAATCACCCCCGGAATACCGGCTAAGCGATGGGCGTTATCAATAATTTGGTTGTCATCCAAAAAAGCACCGTGCACAAAGTAGTGTGCTTCAATGCGCGCCAGTGCCTGCGCCTTGAAGGGGTTGGAAAACGCATCCACTACGTCCTGATTGGGGCGCAAGGTAGCGCAGCGCCCCTCCCACAATGACCAGGCCTTAGCGGCCGACATTTTTTGCAGCTCGTTATCGCCGGTCAGTTTCTTGTAATAGGCGCGCATTAAATCGTGGCGTTCATCGGCGGGAATGGGCGCTAAAAAATCCTGCCAGTAATCGGGGAAAATAGAGCTGGCGCCTTCCTGGTAAAACCAGCGCAGGTCTTTTTCACGACAGAGAAAAATGCCGCGCAAAATCAACCCCATAACCCGCTCTGGGTAGGTCTCGGCGTAAACAAGGCTGAGGGTTGAGCCCCAAGAGCCGCCAAACAGCACCCACTGATCAATGCCTAAGCTTGTGCGGATGGTTTCAATATCTTTGACCAGCGCCTGGGTGTTATTGCCCTCGAGTTCGGCATGGGGGGTAGAGCGGCCACAGCCGCGCTGATCGAACAGGATAATGCGGTAGCGCTCGGGGTCAAAAAAGCGCCGGTCGTATTTGCCGCAGCCCGCGCCGGGGCCACCGTGCACAAACAGCACCGGAATGCCGTCCGGGTTGCCGGATTCATCCACATATAACTCGTGAGGAGCATCCACCGGAATTTGGTGGCGGGCAAAGGGTTTAATTTCGGGGTAGAACATCAACATGTGCGCTAAACCTGACCTTATCCTTAGAAGCCGTCAAGTTAGCACACATACTCTGGTGAAGGGAGACCTTACGCCGCCTAATCGACAATTTGCCGCACAGCGCTGCTTACGAGCAGGGCTGCCCGCTCAGCGCATCGGCCACACCATCTAACGCGGGTTTAGCGTGGTAGTCGGCGTCGAACAGCAGCGGCCAATCGTTGTGCTGATTCTCAAACAGCAGGCTGATTAACCACGAGCTTGGGTCTTCAATACCCCACACGCTGACCCCACCGCGCTGCGCTTCGGGCACCGCCTTCATATAAGCGGTAACCACCTCGCAGTAGCGGCGTTTTTGTTTGGCGGCCAGCTCGGCGGTAAACTCCGCTTCGTAGTTACCGGGGTAATCGTAGCCCCTGCTGTAGGGGTTATTAAGTGGAATATCCAACTCGGTTAAACGCACTTTTAAGCCTGTGGCAGCGGCGGCCGCAAAACTTTGCTCCATGGCGCTGGTACTTGGCCAATCGATTTGAATGTGCCCCTGAAAACCAATACCGTCGATGGGAACGTCACGCGCAATAAAATCTTCGGCCATCGCCAGCACGGCGTTTAACTTGGCACCGCCCTGGGCGAGACTATAGTCGTTGTAGTACAACTCGGCATTGGGGTCTGCCTTGCGCGCCTCGTCAAAGGCAATTTCTATATAGCCCTCTCCCATGTTTTGGTAAAACACACTGTCGCCATCGCGGTAGCTGCCGTCGTCATTAAACGCCTCGTTTACGACATCCCAGCTGGGCACGGTGCCATCGGCGGCAAAATGGGTGACCACACCGTTAATGTGTGCACGCAGCATGGTTTCCCAATCGCCGGTGTAGTTTTTCATCCACCCCGGCACTTGATAATCGGAGTGCCACACCAAAACGTGACCGTGAATGGTTTGGCCATTCGTTGCGGCAAAGTTCACCAGCTCGTCGGCATTGGCAAAAGTGAACTGCCCCTCGTTAGGCTGCAGGTAACTCATTTTCATGATGTTGCCCGCTGTCATGTTGGAAAAGTGTGTCGTCACGATATCGCGGCGCTTTTCACCGGCTGCGCTGTCGGCAAACAGGCTGTAGCTTTCGTTGCCGGCACTGACGGCCACACCCACCGGAAAACTGGCATGCTGGTACAGATGCTCGGTAGAGACTTGCCAGGGGTTAGTGTTGGCCGCATCGCTAGAGCTGGATTCACTGGCGCTGGATTCCGAGCTTGATTCCGAGCTGCTGGACTCTGAATTACTGGACTCTGAATTACTGGACTCTGAATTACTGGATACGGAGCTGACCGAGCTGGAAGACTCGCTGGCAACGCTGCTTGAGGACACAGCGCCCCCGCCAGAGCCACCCGAGCCGCCGCAGGCAGTGAGTGCAGAAACTAAGGCAATGAGCGTGGCGTATTGAAGGTTCGTTTTCATGGTTCACCTTGCGTTATTATGGTTATTGATTATTTTTGTTTTGGCTATTTACCCCTTTACCAGCAGCCAAATAGTCACAAAGACCATAATAGCGCGTATCTGCGTTTCACTCAATCGCCAACACTTAACCGACAGGATGCCTTATGAAATTACGACCGTTGATCAGTGCCTGCACCTTATTGGCTATCAGTGTCTGTACGCCCCTCGCGGCTAAAACCATCGACACCGAGCGCGCCAAAATCGAGCTTGAAACCGTCGCCGAAGGGCTCAAAAACCCCTGGGGCCTGGCCTTTTTGCCCGACGGCGCCATGTTGGTAACAGAACGTGTGGGCGACATGCGCAAAGTCTCGGCAGATGGAAAGGTGGGTGAGCCTATCACCGGTCTGCCCGAGATTTTCAGCCGCGGCCAGGGCGGCCTGCTGGACATCGCCCTGGACCCGGACTATGAAAACAACGGCTGGATTTACTTCAGCTATTCCGAGCCCGGCGATGGCGGCAACAGCACCGCTCTGGCTCGCGCCAAGCTAGACGGCAATGCTCTGGTCGATTTGCAACGCATTTTTAGCCAGCAGCCCAAAGTAAACAGTAACAACCACTTTGGCTCGCGCATTGTGTTTAAAGACGACGGCACATTGTTTTTAACGCTGGGAGATCGCTACAGCCATAAAGATGACGCCCAAACACTGGACAATCATTTGGGGAAAGTCATCCGTATTAATACCGACGGCAGTATTCCCGCCGACAACCCGTTTGTGAATACTGAGGGTGCTCTGCCCGAAATCTGGTCTTACGGTCATCGCAATATGCAGGGCGCTGCAGTTCACCCAGAGACTGGCGAGCTGTGGAGTGGCGAACACGGTGCCCAGGGCGGCGACGAACTCAATATCGATCGCGCTGGCCTGAACTATGGCTGGCCCGTTATTACCTACGGTGAAAACTACGGCGGAGGAAAAATCGGTGAAGGCTTCAAAAAAGACGGCATGGAAACGCCGGTTTACTACTGGTTACCCTCGCTGGCGACGGCGGGCTTGACGTTCTATACCGGCGATGTATTCCCGGACTGGCAAGGTGATGTATTTGTCGCCAGTCTGCGGGCCGAAACCCTTGCGCGCCTGGACGTTGAAGGCGAAAGGGTTCTGCACGAAGAGCGCCTGTTAGCCGACGAGCTGGGCGAGCGTTTGCGGCATGTGGTGCAAGGGCCGGATGGTTATTTATACCTGTTAACCGATGCCTCGGACGGAAAAATTATCCGCATTACACCGGCAGATTAGTTAAGGGCTGATAGCACTAACGCCACCTCGACAAGCACAGTGAGTGTCGCGGTGGCGTTAATAAAAGACGTGGGGTAAAAGAGTAACGGCTCAACCCCTGAAAAAAACCATCAGCTCAGCCAGCCGCATTGATCGGCATCAATGACCAGTTTCATCTCATCCAGCACAGGGCCTTGATTGCCGATCATTTCATCGTAAGGGCTTTGCATCACCAACCAGGCTTCTTTTTTGCCCTGCCCCGCCCACCAGCATTTAGCCGCCAGGAGGCTCGGAAAACGCTTGGGCTTACCGGCTTGACCTTGCACGACTCGCCAATCGGGCATTTCGCCCTGCGTCTCATGACCCCAGGCGGCCAAATAGTGGGAGCAATCGGTCAGCGACAGAATTAATGCTCGCGATTTAGTGCTCATCGGAAACCCTCGCCTCTATCCAGTCACAACGGTGAACGCGCCGTTTCGCCCAATATCGGTAGGCGCTGTCGGCAATTGTCTGAATACCCGGCCACAACAGCGGCCGCCACAGAAAACCAATGGGTGTGTAACTCCAGGCAGCAACATTGGCCTCAAGCCCTATGGCCCAACTGTCATCCGCAAACTGCAAGTGGAGGTTGCGTAACATCTGCTGCCGCTGATACGCAGACAACTTCGCTTCATGAATATCCACCAGCTGCAGCTCGGCGGATTTAATGCGCATTAACCAGCGCATCTCGCGAGTGCACAAACTGCAGTAGCCGTCATAATAAAGTGTGGCCTTCATTGCATCGCCATTTTTTCAAAAGAGTGATTTATATTTTTTATACTGCGTATTAAAACTTACCGATCATTTAAACGTGAACATACTGGTAGAATTAACGCTTACTTGCATTAACATTTAGCAGAAAAATTATCGGACGCAACCTATGCCAGCGAAATTTAAAGCGCTTACTGACAATGCCCACGACACCGTTAAAGAACAACCACACGTGGGCGTACTGCTGACCAACCTCGGCACACCGGATGCGCCCGACGCCCCTGCACTGCGCCGCTACCTGGGCGAATTTTTATCCGACCCGCGCATTGTCGAAATACCGCGTATTCTCTGGAAAATTATTCTGCACGGCATTGTCTTGCGCACCCGCCCCAAAAAATCAGCCAAACTTTATCAAAGCGTTTGGACTGATGAAGGCTCGCCACTGTTGGTCATCAGCCAAAAACAGCGCGATAAAATTGCCGCCCGCATTGGCACTAAAGCGCATGTCGTACTGGGCATGCGTTACGGCAACCCATCCATTGCCAGCGCCCTGCAACAACTGCAGGCCGCAGGAGTGAAAAAAATAATTGTCTTACCCTTGTACCCCCAGTATGCGGCTTCTACCGTAGGCTCTACTTTCGATGCACTGAGTCGTGAGTTGCAGCAGTGGCGCTGGGTGCCAGAACTGCACTTTATCAGCGGTTACTGTGAATCCGAGAGCTACACCGATGCCTTAGCCAACAGTTTAAAAGAGCACGCCAACACACACGGCGCGCCGCAAAAATGGGTGTTCTCTTACCATGGCACCCCCAAATTCTGCCTGGAAAAAGGCGACCCCTACTACTGCTACTGCATGAAAACCACCCGCATAGCCGCGGCAAAAGCGGGGCTCAATCCAGACGACTGTATAACCACGTTCCAATCGCGCTTTGGCAAGGCCGAATGGCTGAAACCCTATACGGATAAAACCCTGGAGTCATTACCAGCGAAAGGGGTAAAACACATCGCCATAGTAAGCCCAGCTTTTAGCGCTGACTGTTTAGAAACACTGGAAGAGTTAGAAGAGGAAAACCGCGAAGTGTTTACCGACGCGGGGGGCGAGATTTATCACTATATTCCCGCGCTGAACGACCGTGAGGATCATATTGACGCGCTGGTGGACACATTGGAAAACGCGGGGCTGTAAACCTTAACCGCCCCACACATCAAACAACACTTTGATGGCCAGCGACACCATCATAATCGCAAACACCTGTTTCAGGCGCGCCACCGAAATGCGGTGCGCCACTTTCACCCCCAGCGGGGCTGAGAGCAAACTCATGCACGCCATAGCCACCACCGCCGGCCAAATCACATAACCTAACGCCAGCGGGCTATCACTGGCGCCCCAGCCATTAATGATATAGCCGATGCTGCCCGCCAAAGCGATGGGCAAGCCCACCGCCGCCGATGTACCTATCGCCTTGGCCGGATGCTGATTACACCAAATTAAAAACGGCACGGTAATCGAACCACCGCCAATGGCCACCAGTGCCGAAACACCGCCAATTCCGCTGCCCACGCCAAACATGGCCGGCGCCGAGGGCAGCTGCCGGTCAGCGGCAGGGGCGCGACCAAACACCATATACCAGGAAATAAACACCATAAATGCAGCAAAAAAAGTCGCTAAGAATACGGTGGGCAAATGCGAGGCAATAAAGGTGGTGGCGAAGGTGCCAAGCAAGACACCTGGGGTTAACTGCTTAACCGCCGTCCAGTTCACCGAGCCACGCCGGTGATGAGCGCGCGCCGAAATAACCGCCGTGGGCACAATAGCCGCCATAGAGGTGCCCAGCGCAAAATGCACAATGTGCTCGGGGGCAACGCCCTGGTGTGCGAACAACATGGCGAGAATCGGCACCATAATACCGCCGCCGCCAATACCCAAAAGCCCGGCAAAAAAACCCGTTACCCCGCCCAGGGCGAGGTAGGCCAACAGCCACCACCATTCCATGGTTAACCCTTATGTTGATCGTCTTTCGATTTACCCGGCCCTTCGCGCTCCATGCGCGCCAGCTCGGCTTTGTATTTTTCCAGGTCTTCCCAATCGTAGGGAGAGCCAACGTTTAAACCGGCTTCCAAGTGCGCCGCCCGCTCACGGGCATTGTGCTCTAGGGAGTGGTCTTCAGACTCTTTATCCTGCTGTTCTTTTTCGTACTTTTTCAAAAACTCGGACGCTTTCATACTACCTCCTGCGATTTGCTCAGCGGCCCCGCTATAATGACGCCTTTTTTGCCCGGATAACACCATGAGCCGCGAGCGTTTCGAAACCTTTAAAAAAGCTTTGCGCCAACGTCAGCCGGATATGACCGTACTGACCGACAAAGTCCACAAAGCGCAGAACATCTCTGCCATTTTACGCACCGCCGAAGCCGCCGGCATTGGCCACATTCACATGGTGCGTCCCGAGCGCGGCCACCTGGTGTACCACAACACCGCCGGCGGCATTGGCCGGTTTACCAGCCAAACGGTACACGACACCATTGAAGACGGTTGCAGCGCGCTGCGCCAACAGGGGTTTACACTCTATGCGGCGCACTGGTCTGATCGCGCCATCGACTACCGCGAGGCAGACTTTACCCGCCCTTTTGCGCTGATTATGGGCGCTGAAAAACGCGGCCTGTCGGACTACGCCGCCCGCGAAGCTGACGCCCACCTCACCATCCCCAACATGGGCCTGGTAGAGAGCTACAACGTCAGCGTCGCCGCCGCCATTATCCTGCAAACGGCTATGCAACAAAGAACCGCAGCGGGATTATACGAACGCCCCGTAGAAGAAGATGATAACTACTGGACCACCCTGTTCGAATGGATGCACCCGAAAATGGTCAAGTATTGCCGCAAACACAACCTCCCCTACCCCGACATGGACGAAGACGGCGATATCATCCCACCGCAGGATGAAAGATACCGAAGGCCGTTTGATTGATATTTTTATTAGCTGTTGTAAACAGGCCGGTTCGTCTTCAGCCCACGAGTATTCGAAACAATGTGAAAAACCGGATTTCTTTTTATAAGCCCGTGTCGCCGGGCGTTGCGAGTTACTTTTTGCGGCAAAAAGTAACCAAAAACCTCGCCCAACAACTGGCCCCTTCGTGGTGCCCTCCCTCCAGCCAATTTTAGCGGTCGGTCTAAATCGCACGTCCATGTGCGCTTAGACCTTTCGCGCTCATCCAGAGCGCTCACCCCCTAAAATCGGCCTCCACTCGGCTCAGTCGTAATCGGGCAAACCCCCTATAAATTCCACGCCTGTAGTTCAATTAAATAGAGATCACCCCTCAAAACGAGGCTCACCTCGACCAAAAGTGACACAGACACACCAAACCACCGCCAAGGTGGTATTCCCCCCATACGTGTAATAGTATCGACCTCGGATTTTTACTGAATAAATAACGGAGTAACTCATGACATCTGTGGCAAAGATTTTTGCAGGCGCCTGTCTGCTGATCGCCGGACTTTTTACTGTGCAGGCTCAAGCCGACACCTTGGACAAGGTGCTGGAAAAAAACACCCTGCGCGTGGGTGTGGCACTGTTCACACCCTGGGCCATTCAAAACGAAAAAGGCGACACCAGCGGTTTTGATGTGGACATTGCCAAAAAGCTTGCCACCGACATGGGGGTTAACCCAGACATTAAAGTCTACGAGTGGGAAGACATTATGCCCGCGCTGGACAAAGGCGAAATTGACGTAATTGCCGCCGGCCTTGCCGTTACCCCAAAGCGCGCCCTGCGCCTGGAGTTTTCTAACCCCTACTCAGAGTCCGGCGTTGGTCTTGCCACCAACATCGAAAAAACCAAACACATCAACTCGCTGGCTGAGCTTAACAGCGACAAAATAACCATTGCCGTGGTAAACGACAGCATTGGCGCCAGCCTGGCACCGTCGGTGTTCAAAAAAGCCAAAATCCAAACCTTTGACACCGCTAAAGAAGCCGAGGCGGCGGTATTAAAAGGTAAAGCGCACGGTTATGTGGCCAGCCAGGCCGTGGTGCGTTTTTTCGCTCTGGATAACAGCGACACTATCGACGTGCCTTTACCCGAGCCACTGCTTAGCTACAAAGTGTCTTTCGGCGTGCGCAAAGGCGATCAGGCACTGCTAAACTTCTTAAATGCATGGGTGACGGCACGCACCGCTGACCGCTGGCTGCCAGCCACCCAAGACTACTGGTTCGATAGCCTGGAGTGGCGGGAGGCGCAATAACATGGCGCTTAAAGACAGTGTTTTGATTAGCGTGGCCAGCATAACCTTTGCCTTGGCCGCTACAGCGCAGGACTCTGGAACCACCTCTGCCTACGACGACCGTGTGGTAGAAGAGGTGGTTGTGCAAGCGCGGGGCTGGCGACAAAAAGCGCCCGAGCTGGAAATTCCAGATACCACACCGCGCTGGCAAATCAGCGACGACACCCGCGAAAAAATGCAAAGCCGTATGCAGTTTGGTTACGACCCGGTGTTGGAGGAAATTCGCAACACCGACGACCGCATCCAGGTGCGCGGCAATATGGCCGAACCTGAACCCGCAACGGTGTTTAGGCTCAGCTTTTAAACGATTAAGGCGCCACACGGCGCCTTTTTTATGACTGTTTTACGACGCTCAGCAGTACGACAACTCTCGGTAATATAGAACCTCTTAGCGTGGCAAACGCGATTACCCGACAATGGCCATATCGAGTTAATCGTACGCGGATATTGGCCAGAGTTTCATGAGCGACGAGGCAGTAAATCAGCGCAATCTACCGCACACCGGGTTGACGATAGCACTCATCGCCGTCGCAACGATTTACGCTCTCTACCCACGGCACCCCCAACGACCCCACCGCCAACGTAGCGCGATAGCGAGGTTTGGCCATAGGTTTATTGTACTGAACCGCACTAGGGCTAATAGCCAGTCGGCGTGCCTTGGCGCGAGATAAATGGTAACTGGTAGCGCCGGTAAGACGAACCCTCACCCGTTTAGTAATGCACGAATCCGACGGGGAGAGGTTAGCAGGCAGTATCAGGCTGCGTCCAACAAATTGCTGGGCTTTCTCAGCCAATTCACGTTCGGTGCGCGCGGCATCTACAGCGATCAAACGCGAGGCCCCTTGCTCTTGGCTAATAAGTTCACGCCGAGCTCGCTCCAAAGCGTTTACATCCTCTTCGCGACCGCTGAGCGCAAGTGTCTCGGCCTCTGCCAGTTTTTGTCGGTACGCCGCCAACAGCGTCAAATAAGGCTCGCCGTCCAAAACCAATAATACATAACCGGTACGAGTATCCCGATGGGATTGGCAAACCTCAGCAGAAAACCCCAGGGCATTAAATGACGCGTCGCTCAGCGCCACCGCACGGTTCCCGAAATAGCCACCGCCCGCTGCATTACCCTGCCAGCGCAAATACAAAGAGCGACTGGCGTCGTGTGCGTATTTGGCGGACATGGCAAGTTCGCGTTCGGTCAATTCAAAGTACTCGGCTTCGCCCACAAATCGATTAATAACTACCTGCGCCAACACCCAGGCATTCACGCCCAACACCAGCAGTACAGCGTAACGCAAAAGCTTCATAGCTCACCCCCGGCCGCCAGTTTGCGCAACCGTGTAAACACCACAAGTGCCAGTATCGCGGTAAGCCCTAACAGCAAAAAGAACAGCGACTTAGGCAGCCAACCCCACCACCAGTCAAAAAACTTGGTGTACAAAAACAAAAAGAAAAACACATTGCCGGTGGCCACAACCGCTGCCCAACCCTGCTTTATACCAAGCAAAATAGCCCCGGCACTGACCGCAAAGCCCAGCAATTGGTATGTGCCCTCAATAACGTCGTCCCCCCAAGGTAAATAGCTGGCCCGCCCCCAGTTGGACAACACCAAAATCACCGTGCACAAGGCAACAAGAGACAGCACACGATAGATGCTGGCAAAGCCGTCGTAGCGAGCCTGTGAAATAACCGATGGCAAGAAAAACAGCGCAAGAGTTGGCAAAATAAAATGCTCCGGCCGCTCTCCAACCGACAGCCAGTAAGTGCCACTGTAGGTCGCGCTTTGCGCACCGATGAACCCAAACAAAGCCAGCATTGCCACCGCCAGCAACAGTTTTATACCGAGCGCGTAGGCCAGCAGCCCGGCGTATAAGCTGTACATCACCAGCGCCGCCGGTGAGGGCGTTACGTTGAACATAACCCCCAGCAGAGCAAGGTTAATAACAAAGCAGGCAAAGCTGATCATGGCGGCAATTTTGGCAAAGTAGCGCGCCTGTCCATCGCGCTTTGCAATAGCGATCACCATCGCCAAACTGACCAGTGGCGCTGCCACTAACACCAATACTTGCCACGCGGTGCCCAATAAACCCCAATACTGCTGGAAAAAGAAAAATACGCTGGCCGCCAGCGCCCAGGCGCCCAAAAAACTCACCACCTGCATGCCCAGGCTCAAACGCTTAGCACCTTCAGCCAGGTCGACATCGTGACTTTGCTGCAACTGCTGTAATTGCTCGCGGTGATACTGCTCAATGGCGACGTGCTGCGCCTGGCTGAGCTCGACCATCGGCGAAAGTCGGCTCAGCTCACGGCGAAAGGCGTGAATATCGTCGGCGCGGGCCTGCGCCTCGGCGCGGTTAATCTTTTCCATAGTCTGACTCCTTTTGAGCGCCAATATGCCTGCAGCGCGTAGGCGTGACAAGCCTTAAGGTTCTTTACTTGTCTGCATCAGGCAGGCAAGGCAAACTGTGCGTCCGCAATCGGTTACAAAATAAAAAGGCACGTTATGAAACTAACCTGGCAAACCGCCACCGGCGCATTGTTTATTAGCACCCTGCTCGCACCTGTGGCACAGGCCGACACTTATGAGCTGACCTCCCCCAACGGCGAGTTAACCCTCAGCATTAACACCGATCAAACCCTGCAGTGGTCTGCCAGTTTGAACGGCAAGCCTGCAATCACAGCAAGCCAAATTGGTTTAGTACTTCAGGGCGAGGGCGATATTGCCAGCGGTGCTAAAGTAAACTCGGCCGATACCAGCGAAACTCAAAACACTTTAACCCCCGCTGTCGCCCATAAAAACTCGCAGGTAAAAGAACATTACCGCGAGCTGCGCCTGCGCTTTGCGAATGGCTACGGCGTAGACTTTCGTGCTTACAACGACGGCGCTGCCTACCGCTTTGTGGGCGAAACAGACAGCAAGATTGTGATCGAAAAAGAAATTGCATCGCTGAACTTTCCCGAGCTGACCGAAACTCTGTTCCCGGAAGAAGAAACGCTGATTTCCCACTACGAACGCTCGTACGTACCGGAAATGCTCGCTGACATTCAAGCGCCGCGCTTCGCATCACTGCCGGTTTACTTTGATGCCGATGGAATCAACATTCTGTTCACGGAAAGTGATTTGCGCGATTACCCAGGCCTGTTCGTAGAGGGCACAGGCGGCAACGGCGTCACAGCCAAGCACCCGGGCGTGGTAACCAAAGCCACCCCCATGGCCGGTTCAGAAGATCGCAACCAGGACATCACCATGGCAAGCCACATTGCCGAAACTAACGGCAAGCGTAACTTTCCCTGGCGCCTGGCGGTGATTACCGATAACGACGCCGAACTGGTACAGAGCGAACTGGTTTGGCTACTGGCCGAAGAAAACCAGCTGGACGATAGCAGCTGGATTAAACCCGGACGCATCGCCTGGGATTGGTACAACGCCAACAATTTATTCGATGTGGATTTCAAAGCGGGCATCAACACGCAAACCTACAAATACTACATCGACTTTGCTGCCCAGCACGGCCTTGAGTATGTGATTCTGGACGAAGGCTGGACCAAAACCACCACCAACATCGTCGAATCCAACCCGAACATGGACATCCCCGAGCTGATTCGCTACGGCAAAGAAAAAGGCGTGGGCATTATTCTCTGGGCACTGTGGGGGCCGCTGGATAAAGACTACGAAAACATTCTGAAAACTTACGGCGAGTGGGGCGCAGCGGGTATTAAAATTGACTTTATGCAGCGCTCAGATCAGTACATGGTCAACTACTATGAAAAGATCGCCAAAGAGGCCGCCAAACATCAGTTACTGGTGGACTACCACGGCGGCTTTAAACCCGCAGGCCTGCGCCGCACCTACCCTAATGTGCTCACCTATGAAGGGGTAAAAGGCAACGAAAACAACAAGTGGAGCCAGGACATCACCCCCGAGCACAATGTGACCCTGCCTTTTACTCGTATGGTAGCTGGCCCCATGGACTACACCCCGGGCGCACTGCGTAATGCGCATTTGCCGCAGCATCATGTGAGCCATTTCCGCCCGGTGAGCATCGGCACCCGCGCGCACCAGGTAGCCATGTACGCGGTATACGAAAGCGCTTTGCAAATGCTGTGTGAGTCGCCATCCACCTATTTGCGCGAGCCGGAAGTGACCGAGTTTATCGCCGCCTTTCCTTCGGTGTGGGATGAAACCCGCGTGCTGGACGCCTCGGTGGGCGACTATATTCTGGTGGCCCGCCGCAACGGCGACACCTGGTATCTGGGCGCCATGACCGACAACACCGCTCGCACGTTAAGCGTCGACTTCAGCTTTCTTGGCGAGGGCAACTATCAGCTAGACCTGCTGCGCGACGGTCTGAACACCGAGCATTACGCCGAGGATTATAAGCGTGAGCAACGTGACATCAGTGCCGCGCAGACACTGGAGATTAACCTTGCCAGTGGCGGTGGCTGGGCCGGGATAGTCCGTAAACGTTAAACGACGCAACCTATGCAAACGCCGCCGCGGTGCTAAACCACCTCGGCGGCGGACAGCTCACTCGCCCCGTATCAATCCCCCAGATACCACTCATCCCGATAAGTTTTCACCATATCCGGCCAAAGCACGGTAAACACCGTGGCCAAAGCGCCGTTGCAAAACCCTTCGGGGAACATCATCAACACAAACAATAAGCCGTGCTCATGCACAACCGCCAGTGGCGCTGCGCTGCCCGTCAGGTAAAACAGAGCAAAAGCGGCGGCCCCCATCCACAGGCAGCTGAGCATTGCGCCGAAAAATCCCGCGCCTAAAAAGAAGGTAAACGGATTTTTAAAGCTCCAGCGATCCACCAGATACAGCACCAGCAAAGTCCAGCTGGCGGGCACCAAAACGCTCAACACAAAATCCACCGGCAAGGCTGCGGGGTTAAGGCCCTGCCATGCCTCAAGCCATCCATCCAAACTGCCCCACAGCGCCAGCCGGTACACCTGCAAAGCGACCAGGGCTAAAGCGCCAATAATAAGTGCCAGATGCCAGCCAAAAATCATGGTGACCACCGCCATCAGCATGGGGTGAAAACCCAAGCTGTCTCGCACTTCCACCTGCAGCAACCAGAATAAGCCCAGCACCAAAATCGCCGCGAAAAAGGCGTGCTGACGTTGCTGCGTCGCCACAAGCTGACGCCAGGGCGCACCTTGCAAAGCCAAGCCCAAGGCGGGCAAAGCCAGCGCCAGGCTGACGACCAGCAATAAAAGCGGTGGGGGCAGAAGTAGGTTCATGGAAGTATTGTAACCTTTGCGCTAACGCTTGTTGCGACGTGCGAAGCTGGCTATTCTGCCAACCATTCATTCGCCCCTTGCACCGGGCACCAGTTATAGTAATATTGACCAAAAGAGGTAAGCCATGGCTTCGCTGCAAGATCAGTTGAAAAACGCCGGCCTGATAGACGCCAAAAAAGCCAAACAAATTCAAAAAGAAAAAAGTAAGCAACACAAACAGGCGGTTAAATCCGGCCAAGCGACCGAGAACGAAAGCAAGGCCGAGGCGCAGGCCGCCCGCCAAGCCAAAGCCGAGCGGGACCGCGAACTTAACCGTCAACGCCAGGCCGAAGCCGAGAAAAAAGCCATTGCCGCACAAATTAAGCAGCTGATTGAAACCAACCGTCAGCCCAAACACGAAGGGCGCGAAAACGAGCTGGAATACAATTTTACCGATGGCAAAAAAATTAAAAAAATCTTGCTGGGCGAGCAGGCTCACGGCCGAGTCACTCGCGGCCAGCTGAGCATCGTAAAACTCGGTGACGGCTATGAGCTGGTGCCGAAAAAAATTGCCGACAAAATTGCCGAACGCGACCAGGCCTATGTACTGGTGGCGAATACACTTAAAAACGACGACCAAGATGACGATGATCCGTACAAAGATTACGTTATCCCCGACGACCTAATGTGGTAAACACAGGCCGCTGCACTGTTAGTACGGCCTGTTGTTGACACAGCACTTGCGAAAATTAAACGGCTTTTCGCAGGAACGATAAACAATAATTCAACAGGCCCAGACTATGACCATCAACCGCCGCACCCTACTCACACGCACCGCCCTTGGTGCCGCCGCCCTGGCGCTTACCAAACAAAACGCCATCGCCAAGGCGCTTGCCGAAACCGGCTTAAAAGACTTGTATAAAGACGATTTTTACATCGGCACCGCCATTGGTAACGCCCGCCTGACCAATCCACCCGCCGGTTTTAATGCCTTGTTGGCTCGTGAATTCAACACCATGACCATGGAAAACGACATGAAGTGGGAGCGCATTCACCCAGAGCCCGAAAAGTGGGTGTGGGACCACGCCGACCAGTTTATGCAGTTTGGCGAGCAGCACGGCATGTTTATGGTGGGCCATGTGCTGGTTTGGCACTCGCAAACCCCGAGCTGGGTATTCAACGACGACAACGGCAAACCACTGTCACGCGAGGCTTTGCTGGCACGCATGAAAAGCCACATCGATACCCTGGCGGGCCGCTACCGTGGCCGCATTCACGCTTGGGATGTGGTGAACGAAGCCATCGACGAAGACAAAGGCTGGCGCAAAAGCCCCTGGTTTAACCAGATTGGGCCGGACTTTCTCGATCACGCCTTCCGTTTCGCACGCGAAGCGGCCCCCGAAGCGCACCTGATGTACAACGACTACAACATGCACAACCCGGGCAAGCGCCAGTTTGTCGTGGATATGCTTAAGCGCTTTAAGCAAGAAGGCGTGCCCATTGATGGCGTGGGCATGCAAGGCCACGTCGGGCTGGAGTACCCGAATATAGCCGAGTTTGAGAAAAGCATTGAAGCCTATGCCGCCCAAGGCGTTGCCGTGCATATCACCGAGCTGGACTTAGACGTGCTGCCCGTTGCCTGGGATCATATCGGCGCAGAGATTTCCGACAACTTTGCCTATTCAGACGAACTTAACCCCTACCCCAACGGCCTGCCCGCCGACATAGAAGACAAACTCACCGAGCGCTACGTGCAGTGGTTTAAGCTGTTTTTAAAGCACCGCGAGAACATCGCCCGCGTCACCTTCTGGGGCACCGGCGACAGCGAATCGTGGAAAAACGACTTCCCGGTAAAGGGTCGCACCAACTATCCACTGCTGTTTGATCGCCAGTATCAGCGCAAACCAGCCTATCAAGCCGTCGCTGATCTGAAAAAATAAACCCCGTAAGCCTCCCCCCCTTATCGTCGGGCCGCAATATTTGCTATATTGCGGCCCACTTGGCAAAACCGCGTGCGAGGCCTTTTGCGGCCCACACAGTAACGCTAACCTGCCCACATTGATCAAACGGCCCTAACAGCCGTGTTAAAAACATCAGGATACCTCGATGGCAGACCCCTGCTTTCAAATTAAAGGCACCAGCGTCACCAGCATGGTGCTGGATTTATACCATTATCAAAGTGAAGAATTTGCCCGCACGCTGCACGATAAAGTGCAATCGGCGCCTTTATTTTTTACCGGCTCGCCGCTGTTTATAAACCTCGCTTCGTTTAACGGCGAGCTTGCTAAGGCCGAACTACAGGAGATTATCAAACATTGTCAGTCGCTCGGCTTTCAATTGTTCGGCTGCAAAGGCGGTAGCGAGCCCCAGGCCAAAATGGCCAAAGACTTAGGTTTGGTTCATATTCCCTCCAGCCGCCCGCGGCCGGAAAAAACCGAACAGGCCCCCGAGCCAGAGCCGGTAGCACCGGCAAGCCCCGCGCCCGAAAGCGTCAGCCGCCCCACCCGCATCATTGAACGGCCGGTGCGTTCAGGCCAACAAATTTACGCCGAGGGCTCGGATTTAATTCTGCTGGCGCAAGTGAGCGAAGGCGCCGAGGTGATTGCCGACGGCAACATTCACGCCTACGGCCCGCTGCGTGGGCGCGCCCTGGCCGGGGTGCGCGACAACCCCAGTGCGCGTATTTTTTGCCAGCACCTGGAAGCCGAGCTGGTGTCGATTAACGGACACTTCGTGCTGAACGACACCCTGCGAGAAAAATGCTGGAAGCAACCGGCACAGGTTTTTTTACAAGACGATTCCATTGAAATTGCCGCACTGTAAGAAGTGCCAAACACATTGAGGAAACACCGTGGCTAAAATTATTGTTGTGACTTCGGGTAAAGGCGGCGTGGGCAAAACCACCTCCAGTGCAGCTATTTCTACAGGCTTAGCATTGCGCGGCCACAAAACCGTGGTAATCGATTTTGACGTGGGCCTGCGTAACCTGGATTTGATTATGGGTTGCGAGCGCCGCGTGGTTTATGACTTTGTAAATGTCATTAATAAAGAAGCCTCGCTCAAGCAAGCGCTGATCAAAGACAAGCGCACCGAAGGTTTATTTATTCTGCCCGCCTCGCAAACCCGCGATAAAGACGCCCTGACCCACGAAGGCGTTGAAGCCGTGTTAGACGAGCTGGCAAAAGATTTTGATTATATTATCTGCGACTCTCCCGCCGGGATTGAGCAGGGCGCGCAAATGGCGCTGTACTTTGCCGAAGAAGCGATTGTCGTCACCAACCCCGAGGTTTCCTCGGTGCGCGACTCCGATCGCATTCTGGGTATTTTGCAAAGCAAATCCCGTCTGGCTGAACAGGGCAAATCGGTAAAAGAGCATTTGCTGTTAACCCGCTACAACCCGGCACGCGTTGCCAGTGCCGAAATGTTAAGCGTTGCCGACGTTGAAGAAATTCTGGCCATTCCACTGCTGGGTGTGATTCCCGAGTCGGAAGCGGTACTCAAAGCCTCTAACCAGGGCGCGCCAGTGATTCTGGATGAAGACTCCGAAGCCGGGCAAGCCTACTCAGACGCGGTCTCGCGCCTGTTGGGTGAAGACGTAGAACACCGCTTTTTGGAACAACAGAAAAAAGGATTCTTACAGCGTCTGCTGGGAGGCAAGTAATGGGCATTCTTGATTATTTGTTAAAAAAGAACAAACCCTCGTCGTCGGCCTCGGTTGCCAAAGAGCGATTGCAAATTATCGTCGCTCACGAACGCAGCACCCGCGGCCAACCCGATTACCTGCCGTTGATGCAGCAGGAAATTCTGGAGGTGATTCGCAAGTACGTGGACATCGATCAGGATCAGGTATCCGTGCAACTGGATAACGAAGACGACTGCTCGGTGCTGGAGCTCAACATCACCCTGCCCGACGCGAAATAAACCGTTGCGGCCGGCATTTATCTGTCGGCCGCATACGTATCCACCGGCACTTAACACAGCCTTAACACTCAATGGTGCGTGCTTAGCGTACAATAACGCCTTTCCATAATCCCAAACTCAACCACCATTCACCGGTCACGCTAGCGTGCACTGGGTATAGCTCGTTAATTCGCGAAGGATTTATGCACACAGAACAACCCAAACTCAGTAAAGGCACCATGTGGCTTATCGAAATCGCGCTCGCCCTGGGCGGTTTCGGTATCGGCACCGGCGAGTTCGCGGCCATGGGGCTTATGCCTGCCATTGCCGCCGACATGGGCGTGAGTGAACCTCAGGTGGGGCATATCATCAGTGCCTACGCGTTTGGTGTAGTGGTGGGCGCGCCGGTGCTCGCCGTGTTTGGGGCCAAGCTGTATCACCGACACCTGTTGGTGGTGCTGATGGGCTTTTACGCCCTCGCCAATATTGCCAGCGCCTTTGCCCCTAATTACGAATCGCTACTGGCACTGCGGTTTATCGCAGGCCTGCCCCACGGCACTTACTTTGGTGTTGCCGCCTTGGTGGTGGCGAGCCTGGTGCCGCCCAACCAACGCGGCAAAGCCGTCAGCCGCGTGATGGTGGGGCTAACGCTGGCGATTTTAATTGGCAACCCGCTGGCAACGTGGCTGGGGCAGTCCATTAGCTGGCGCTACGCCTTTGCCCTGGTAGGGGTTATCTCGGTGATCACCGTCGCGTTGATTATTGCGTTCGTCCCGCTCAACCGTCAGCAACTGCGCAACAATCCACTGGCCGAGCTTAAAGCGTTTAACAATCCACGGGTGTGGCTGGCGCTTATGATTGGCGCCACCGGTTTCGCCGGCGTGTTTTGTGTCTTCAGCTACCTGGCCCCTACCATTTTGCAGGTAACCGGCGTCGGTGAAAACTGGATTCCCATCGCCATGGGCGTATTTGGCTTTGGCGGCTTCTGCGCCAACTTTTTGGGCGGCTGGCTGTTCGACAAATACCAATTCAAAGCCGTGGGCTGGTTGTTGGTGTGGAGTATTATCGTGCTCCTTATATACCCGTTTACCACCGGCCACCTGTGGAGCTTATTAATCGCCGTTTTTACCGTGGGCACAGTCGCGGCCATTTCGCCACCACTGCAAACCCACTTAATGGATGTCGCTACCGGTGCCCGTACCCTGGCTGCCGCTTCGCATCACGCCGCCTTTAATACCGCAAACGCCATAGGCCCACTGCTGGGCGGCTTTGCTATCTCCGCCGGTTTTGGCTGGAGCTCGACCGGTTTTGTAGGCGCGGTTACGGCGGTGATTGGGTTGGTGTTTTTTGGTTTGGCGTGGAGGCTGGAAAAGAAAACTTAACTCCGGCCACCCAACGCTGATACCGCTTTGTGTGCGCCAATGAACCACACAAAGCGTTTAAACTAATTACAAAAACTACCCATGGCTTTCATTATTTAATCTCCGCTCTCGCTCAACGGCAGGAAAAATTTTACCTGATTAGCCGCTTATATTTCGCAACGTAGAAACTGAGAGCGAAACGATGTCTTACCAAGTTCGCGCGCCTGAGCTATCCTTGTTGGTCGTAAGCTAGCAACTAACCACACCGGCTGTACTGCGTATCAAGACCGAGATGTCACCCTTATGAACGAACTTTTATACGTTGTTTTTCTATCGCTACTCGCTGGCGCGGCTATGCCGATGGGAGCGTTGGTGGCACGGTTGGATTTACTGCACCCCAAGCTTCTAACCAAAGAAATACGGCAGTTTATTGTCGCCTTTGGTGGCGGTGCTCTTATTTCTGCCGTCGCACTGGTTTTGGTGCCAGAGGGTGCAGATAAACTATCGCCACTGACTGCAAGCCTGTGTTTTGCCACTGGCGGTGCGTTTTTTTATTGGCTCGACCGCTATTTAAGTCAGCTAAAAAGCTCCGCGGGACAAGTTGTGGCTATGTTGTCTGACTTTGTTCCCGAAGCCATCGCTCTGGGGGCAGCCTTTGCCGTTGGCGAAAGCACCGGACTGATTTTAGTGCTATTGATGATTCTGCAGAATTTTCCCGAGGGCTTTAACGCCTACGAAGAGCTGGCCAAATCCTCTTCACTATCTTCATCAAAATTACTCGCCGCCTTCTTCTGCTTAGCCGTTGTAGGCCCGATATGCGCGTTGACAGGGTATCTATTGCTAGCCAATGTCGGCACATTCGTAGCAGGGCTAATGCTATTTGCCAGCGCAGGAATTTTGTACCTTGTGTTTCAAGATGTGGCGCCCGAATCAAAAGCAAAAAACGGCGGGCTACCCGCCTTGGGCGCTGTCGCAGGGTTCATGCTGGGCTTAGTCGGCAACATGCTGATTTCAACGTAACGGCTTTTGGAACGCAGCATTTGCTGGCAACCACAAAAATAACCCAACACTGCGCGATTCAAACACTGCGCAATACATCTTTCCCTGAGCATCAGATTGCGAGATCTTATTTTCAACAGCTACCGCACCTCAGAGCATTAAAGCACTGTGACAGCCAACTCAGTGGCCACATGGGGCTGGAGACCGAGCGATGCGGGTGTGAACCAGCGCATCGGCGAAAACCCTACCTGGCTGCGCATTGACGAACCTAACAACCACGGCGTAGCAACACAGTGAATAGATATGAGTGTTTTGTAAAACCTATACAGGCCGATTGCTGGCTCGAGGAAAACATAGACTGGCTGGGGTACATGTATTGAATTGCTAATGGGTGCCGTGCTTTCAGTAGGCGTCTTTATGCGACCAAGTTAACCCTGAAAACCCGAACCACTTTTTAACCAGAAAACCGATACTAAAATCCAACTTGCCGCCCCTCTCTACCCACGGTAGCATACCTCGCCGATGTTAGATCGCCTTTAAAACCCTGTTCCAACTATGCCACCGTTAAGGATATCTATGGCCATGCAAGATTCACCCGCCGGAGCTTCACTTTTATATATCGCCCTTCCTTTCGTCAGCTGGTCGCTTCATGAAGGAGAGCGCCTGGTACTGCCTCAAGACGGCCTTAAAGCCCAACCCTTGCATGAAACTCTGTGCCAAACACTGATGCTTTGTGACCAATGGCGCAGTCTGGATCGGCACGTAGAAGTCGCATTAAAAAGAATGCCTGACTTAAAAAACCACGCGCAGCAGCTGAAGCAGGGGCTGATCCACATGGTGCAGCAAGGACTGCTTGTGGACTCTACGAAACTTTCTCAAAAATACCTTGAGGGGCATCGCCCGGAGCCTGAGTCAAAAGGCATAGAAACACTGTACGTACGGACCTACCGCTGCCCTCAAGCGCTAGAGCGTCTGTTATCGAGTTTAAAAAACGGTCGTGCCGGAGCCTCCGTAAAAACCGTCGTAATAGTCGATGACGCACGGGATACAGCGGATATTGAACGCAGCCAGACGCTGCTAGCAGCCTATCAGAACACATTATCCGCTCGTTTAATTCACATCACACGCAAAGACCGGGAACGTATGGCTGACGCCTTAGCGCTGGCCTGCGGGATAGACGCGCAACATCTTCGCTGGTGGCTTAATGGCGATCCGGATGACCCGGAAATGAGCGCTGGTGCCACGTTTAATACCGCATTACTGCTGAGCGCAGGCACTGCCACAGCTATTCTGGATGACGATGCCCAGCTCACCCCTTATGGCAACCCGAACGAAATCTCCGAAATAGCCCTTGCGCATGAAGACGATACCGAATGGACTCTGTACTCCAGCGCCGAAGAAATGGAGAACGCCTGGTCGCCCTTAGATATCGACCCGTTGGCAGCACACAGCCATTGGCTTGGAAGATCTCTGCCGTCTTTACTTGACCAAACCTCAAACAAGCAGCGCTTTTGGCACCCCGTTTCAAGCTCTGAGCTGCACAATCTGCAACCGAGCGGAAAAGTAAAGGTGAGTGTCAACGGCCTGCTGGGTGACCCAGGCACGGGCAGTGCCAGCTGGCTTTATACCCAACCCCCAGAGCGCCTTGCGCCCTGGATTCAAAACGAGGCCACTTATCAGCAAACCGTGTCTCAGCGGGCAATGGCGCGCAAACCTCTGGGTAAACAGATTTTATCGCATCACTCACTTCTATCACCGTTAGTGGCAATCGATAACAGCGACATTTTGCCCCCCACTTTCCCCAATGGCCGCGGTGAAGATTTGCTGTTCACAGAACTGGTTTGCGCTATATACCCCGACAGCCTGTTTACCCAACTCCCTTGGATGCTTAAGCATATTCCAGAAAACGCACGTGAATTTACGCGCGAGTCCTTGCTACAGCCCATAAGCATGTCGACAAACCGTTTACTTGCAAACTTTTTGCAAAAATCCCGCTACTCCGCTCCAAATGCCTCGCCAGCCACAAGGTTCAACCTGCTGGCGGACTCTTTAAAGGCATTGGCTGAATCTCCGGGCTCCACACTAGCAAGTGAGTATCGTAACCGGCTTAATGATGATCGCGCTTATATGGCTCAAAAACTCATTCATAATATTCGAGCCCTGCAACCGCCAAAATATGTGGCAGATGATATGCAAAAATTACTGCAACAGTGCTATCAAGGCGTGGCGTCAGACGAGCAAGACGAAAAAACCAGCCTGCAGCAAGCTCGAGAACGGGCCACTCATTACAGCAGCGCATTGGCAAGCTGGCAAATCGCATGGGAATACTGCAAGAGTCTTGGCGAAGCAAAAACGCTGCTTTTGGCAACGCCCCAGTAACGTGGGCAGAACGTAAACCAACCCATAATGATTAGCGATGCTAAACATTATGGGTCTAGGATATTAAAACTTGAAAGCAGCCAATTCTCGCAAAATTAAAGCTCTCCACATCGGGAAGTTCTACCCCCCTCATCGGGGCGGAATGGAAACCTATTTGCGCGACCTGACCACCGCCCTTGAGCATAAGGGGGTTCAATGTGTGGCATTAGTGCACGCGTCACCACAGGGAAATGAAAGCGAACCTGTTACCCCCTCAGCCGTCAGCCCCAAGGTAGTGCGAGCTCCGGTCTGGGCAAACATTTTGTTCACCCCCATCAGCCCCAGCTTCCCCTGGAAATTAAACCGCCTGCTAAAAGAGGAATCTCCCGATATCCTGCACCTACACATGCCCAATGTCTCGGCCTTTTGGGCATTGTTTTTACCAAGGGCACGCCGAATTCCTTGGGTTGTTCACTGGCATGCCGATGTTCCTGTGGCAGCACTTAACCGGGGGGTCCGTTGGTTTTATCGCCTTTACCGCCCATTTGAGCGCCGAGTAATAGACCGAGCTGCAACAGTCATTTCCACCTCGCCCCCTTACATGAAAAGCAGCCCAGCATTAGGCTCTGCACTCAATCGCTGCAGGGTAGTTCCACTGGGCATTCCTGAGCCAAAAACTACGGAGAGTATTTCCTCTGAAACCTTTGAAACCTTACCGCCCCCGTCACCTCTACGAGTCATCGCTATTGGGCGCCTAACGTATTACAAAGGGTTTGAAGTACTGCTTCAAGCTCTGACAAAGTGCCCTGGAGTGGCACTGGAGATTATTGGCGACGGCGAACAAAAACGTGACCTCACGACGCTGATCGAACAACTCCACTTACAACAAAAGGTCAAACTGCTGGGTAACTTAACGAACGCCGAGCTGGACCAAAAACTTCGCGCCTGTGATTGCCTATGCCTACCATCCATTGAGCGCTCTGAGGCTTTTGGCGTGGTTCTGTTAGAGGCGATGGCCAGAAGCAAAGCCTGCGTCGTCACAGAAGTGCCAGGGACAGGAATGTCCTGGGTGGTACAGCATAACCAAACAGGACTGGTTGTAGCGCCACACGACTCCGATGCACTAGCCGGTGCTTTAACTCAACTGGCGGCTAATCGAGATTTATGCAAAACCATGGGAAGGGCTGGTCAAATCCGTTTTCGAGAGAACTTCACCATTGATGTCTCGGCCGCAGAGATTAAGAAGGTGTATGACGAGCTGACGTAAAAAGTCTCAAGTTAAGAACCTGGTCATCTAATTGCCATGGAATATCTTAACCGCTTCACCTATACTCCCCGGCTTTCACTCAGCGCGCTCAAGATAGGATGTTAGGTGACCGCACTAGCCAGCTTGCCGCCCAAAGTCGGCGTTGTTATCCCCGCACTTAATGAAGCAGATGCCATCGGCCAAGTAGTGTCATCCCTTCGCTCTAAGTACGATTACCCTATTGTGGTCGTAGACGACTGTAGCGAGGATGAGACATCTCAGATAGCGTTACAGGCAGGCGCTCAGGTTCTCCCCTTAGCCGCACGACTTGGGGCTTGGGGCGCTACGCAAACCGGAATCCGTTATTTTTTGCAGCAAAATTTTGACGTTGTAGTCACCTTAGATGCCGACGGCCAGCACGAGCCAGAATCACTGCCCGCTCTACTAGAGCCCATTCTTAATGGCAATGCAGATGTCACCATAGGCACCTGCCCCGGTCGTGTCTCCCGCCTACGGCTACTCGCCTGGATGATGATGAAAACCACTTCCGGTTTAAGAATGGAAGACATCACTTCCGGCTTTAGAGTATACAACCGCCAAGCACTCGATGAGTTAGCCGACCCACGCGCTACCCTGTTTGACTACCAGGACGTCGGTGTATTGTTATGCCTTCAAGCGGCAGACTTGAAGCTGCTTGACGTACCAGTACAGATGCAGGAACGTTGTGGAGGAGGCTCGAGAATTTTCCACTCCTGGCTAGTGGTCGGCCGCTACATGCTGCAAACACTTATATTAGGACTAGCAAAACGCCGCCTGGGAACGCGAATGGAGGGTAAGGTATGATTTTATGGATAAACGCCGCTATTGGCTTGCTGGTAGCCACTACTATTTTATTGCTAATTCGCCGCGACAAACTCCACATACGACACGGTGTATTCTGGTTGTTTGTTGCCGTAGCATTTGCAGGCTTGGGCTTCGCGCCACCAGTGGTTGATTGGCTGGCAAAAATTCTCGGGGTGGGCTACCCCCCTATACTCGCCATGTTGGCCACTATTACTGTTTTGGTTATCAAAATCCTGTTAATGGATATTGACCAGGCCCGCCAGGAAGTTCAACTGCAACGACTCATCCAACGGGTAGCTATACTCGAGGGTTCGCTTCAACAACGTATAAAAAGCGACGACGAAGCTTCTAAGTCATGAGCAACTTACTCTTCGCGCTATTATCGCTGCTACCCTGGGTTGCTGGCGCCCTGGTGCTATGTCCGTTACGAAAAAAACTCAGCCTAAATGCCATAAGCGAACTAGGCTATGGCTACTTCGCGGGCGCGACGCTATTAACCGTTAGCGCCTTTATTGTCTCGTATATACCATGGCTAACAACATCGTTGGGATTATTGATAATCTTAGCCATATTGACCCTTTTCACTCGCGTTGCCACCACCCGAATAGCGCATTCATTACCCACTTATCCAGCCCAGCACCTAGCGCCTGCCAATCGATTTGAGCACGGGGCAACCGCACTCATATTGGTTCTGATCACTTTGCATCTAGGGTTTGCCGCCCTCGAGATCTACTGGCGCCCGGTATACCCCTGGGACGCCTGGCAAACCTGGATGTATACAGCAAAAGCGTGGTACTTCAACGGTGCTCCGGTAGACATTTACTCACCGCTACACTGGTTTAACCACCCTGATGAAGCAGGCTATACCGCTCAAGGGCATCGGTATCCGTGGCTACTACCGGCCCAGGCATGGTGGCTAGCAAGTCTCGCCGGCTTCTGGCCAGAAAATGGGGTTAATTGGCCTACGTTATGGGCTGCCATAGCGCTGGGCTTGGCGCTGTGGGGGCAGGCGATAAGCGCCACTAAAGTTCGGCTCGCGGGCCCCTTATCAGCACTGCTATTACTAACCATGCCTCTGCTGGGGTCGCACATCAGTCTTGCGGGCTATGCCGACCTGTGGCTGGCGGGCTTTAGCGGTTTGGGCTTAATCGCTCTCAGCCGGGGGCTACTGGAAAACCACAGGGGTCAGCTTTTCTTTGGGCTGTCAGCCTTAATTTTGGGGTTAATGGTGAAGCACGACGCCATAATCTGGATCGTTTGCGCCCTTACTCTTACTTGCTTACTAAAGCTGAGGTTTCGCACCTCCATCACACTGCTGGTGGTGGCGGCAGCGCTGCTGTTTTGTATTCTTAAGTTCGGCCTCTCTAGCTTCGAGCTGCAATACCATGCCGACTTTGGCCGCTACAGCGAATTACTATGGCTGGCCGACAGCTGGCACATTCTCTGGTATATACTCCCCGCTACTGTGCTCCTCGCCTTACTGACACGATCTAACGCGCGTCAAGCCGCCAAAGTCTTTGGGTTATTACTCGTTATTTTGTTCGCCAGTCAATTGGTACTGTTCGGTGCTACTAATGCCGGCAGCTGGGTTGGCACCGCATCCAGCCGACTGCTCCTCCAGATCTCGCCTTTATGCATTTTTGCTTTGGTGTACCTCGCAGCCACCCACGCCACTATAAAGGCAGAGCACACCAGATACCGCGGCCTGGTGGCGATTTTCGCAGGCACCTTTTGCCTGCTGCTTTTAACAACTTACTGGCTGCTCTGCGTCGCACACAAAAGCCCCGAAACACCTGAGACCACAGCCTTCACAGCGCAACAGCTGCACCCCGTTTACGGCCCAATGCGCAGCCAAGACTCTCAGCTGGAGCTTCCACCGGCTCCCAGTGGGCGCGCTATAGTCAGTACCGGACACATTCGGCTCGACGCCTCGAGCTTTAGCATTCTTGATGTGGAAATCGACGGCACACAACAGACCCAACAAACATTTTTCTGGCGTACCAGCGTCCGACCTCAACCCTTCACTCGCGAACTTACTGTTGGTTCTGGCCCAACCCTTTTGAGTGATGACAGCAACTGGAAGGGAGAGATCATTGAAGCCGGACTGATACTTTACGCCTCCCCTGAAAACACATTAAAGCTCCAAGAGCTGCGCTTTTTGCAAGCCACCCCGCAAGCACTGACGGACGTGATGTTAAACGACTTGGCTCGCCCCACTTTTTGGGATCAAACTTCCATCAACCGCACCGAGCTGCAAACAGCCGATAACCTACCCTCAGCACCTTTGCTCGCGGGGCTATGGGTGCTATTTTGCTGGGTGGCATTGCGGCTGTACGGCCCAACGCTACCTTTACACCCGATGCTTTGGGTGGCTATTGTTGCCTGGCTGGCTGTGGATGCCCGCTGGCTTTATAACAGCTACCAGCAAGCACGATTAACATATACACACTACTCAAACACGGCCAACCCCGAAGCACTGGACCTTGCCCATGACAGCGTCATTTTGGCGTTTGCCCAACAGGTAAGCGACACCCTTGGGCAAGAGCCTCGCCGAGTAATTATTGTTGAAGGCGGGGAACACCATAAATTCGACTCCCGGCGCCTCAAATATGCTCTACTACCCCATGCGGCTTATGTTTACTCTGGCCAGCCATCCCCTAAGCGGGCCAAATCGGTAGACGCAATTATCTGGCTAACAACCGTAAAGCCCACCGTGCAGACCAGTTGCCCCAAGCCGTTGCAAAAGGTAAAGCCCATTCTGGTTACCGACCTAGGCATCTTGTGTAAATCAGCCTCAGAACAACATGGCAAGCCACATCAATAGCAAGATACGCATAGCCGTTGACTGCAGCTTACTTGCTGGTAGCAATGGCGGCCTAGGTCGATACCTGCGCGCCCTCTTACCACGAATGATGGCCCAGGCTGGTCACAACGCCGAATGGTACCTTTACGCTCGTTCGGCTGCGGATTGCGCCGCACTGCCACGCCCTGCACGCCTACGCCAGGATAACCTGCCCGCACACCCAGGGCGTATTCTCGCACCTGCCACTTCATCGCCTTATTGGGCTTGGCGCGATAAACCCGATGTCTTCTGGGCTCCAGCTCACCGCTTACCTCTCTGGCTACCCAGAGAAACTGCGGGCGTAGTGACAATTCACGACCTCGCCTGGCTGCAAGTACCCGAGACCTTGCGCCGCAGCACCCGACTGTTGGACCGCTCACTGATGGCGCGTTCTGTCGCTAAAGCTGCGCGAATAATTGCGGTATCTCACTCCACCGCAGACGACATGGCCACCCTTTGGCCCAATACTAAAACCCGCACACAAGTCATTTATGGGGCCGCTGAAACCCTACCACCACCAACCCCTTTAACTGCTTTCGCGCCGCAGTTAAAAAAACAGCACTATTTTTTATTCGTAGGAACGCCAGAGCCCCGTAAAAATCTACCACGCCTATTGAAAAGCTATGCCGAGGCCAGCAGAGCTCAAACAAACTTTCCGTCATTGGTAATTGTGGGGGGCCACGGATGGGGAGGTGAAAATCTATGCGCGCTAATCAGCCAGCTGAATATTAATAGCCAGGTACATAGACTTGGCCCTGTCACTGAAGCCCAGCTTGCTAGCTTATACACAAACGCTCTAAGCCTGGTTATGCCCTCACTGTATGAAGGCTTTGGCCTACCTATCGTCGAAGCACTGCAATACGGCTTACCCGTATTAACGTCCAACTCATCCAGTATGCCCGAAATAGCTGGCCCTGCCGGGCTACTGGTTAACCCTTTAGCTTCAGGTTCTATCGCCCAAGGCCTAGAACAAATAACGAATAATCAAAAGCTGCGATCCAAGCTGAAAAATGCCGCCAGGGCTCAGGCATCTTGCTTCTGTTGGGATCGAGCCGCGGTAGAAACCGTAACGGTACTGCGAGAAGCCGCCGAAGCTAACCGCAAAATTTCATCACGAAACTGAGCAGCGCTTTCTTCCCAACCTATGGCAAGATCGCAAGCCGTCTGCCGCACGGGTGCCCCCGTTTGCCAGCGCTGGATCAGTCGCTCCAACTCAGCCGCCAATTCAGCTGGCAGGCCGGGCACAAAATAACGGCAAGCATCGCCACCAACCTCTCGAAAGGCGTCAATATCAGAGGCGACCACAGGCGCTCCGTGACGTAATCCCTCGACAATTGGCAATCCGAAACCTTCAGCCCAAGAGGCACAAACCAGCGCATCCGCACGTTCGTAGCAGGCATTCAGCGTGGCATCGTCCGCGTCGTCCAAATGTACTAATCGCCCACCTTTTTGGGGGTGTTCACGCAAACGCGTCATAACATCTTCACTGGCCCAACCCGGCCGCCCAACGATAACCAAGCTTATATCATACTCATCCCACAGTAAGTCCAACGCATTCAGGATGACCGGGTAGTTTTTACGCGGCTCAATAGTACCCACTGCCAACACGACAAACCCCTGCAGAGATTGTATAGAGCTTGAATCAGGCCGCAGCGCGGGAGACGGGAACATCTCTGCCCCGAGCCGAAAATTACCTACGGGCAGGGTGCGGGCTCTCTCCGGTCCCGATTTTTGCAACTGTGCCTCTAGCGCCCGGCTAGTAGCGACTGAATTAGTAATAAAAAAATCCACTCCCTTCGACACCTGCTGAAACCAACCGGTATAACCAGCGACGGTGCTGGCTTGGCACATATGCGGGATGGTGAGTGGAAATAAATCGTGCAGCATAGCGCCGACTTGAATACCGTCGCGTCCTTGCGCCTCAAACAAGGCTTCCAGCATCGCCGGCGAATCCCACGTAGAATCCACTAGCACCACAATATCCCCACGGCGAAAACGTACCGGTTTTACAAACAAGAAGCCCAAAGGCCACACCACCAAACCTAAAACACGGTAAAACCTATCGGAGTTACTTCGTACAGACTCCACTTCCGGTTTCGATTGATCGTCAGCTATATTCTCCCGCTCAATGCCCCCGCGCGATTTATCTAGCGCGTCCTCAAAAAGCTTGCCCAGCCACCTCAATAGAGGCAAGCGCAGCACCGCTCTAACCACACGACTGGCGGCCCCAATACAACCAAGCGCCAAGCGCCCAAACATCGTAATTGGATGCGCCTTCTCGGTAAGCGGCCGTTTAGGACTTAAAAAACCACGCCCCGCCCACACCAACGGCACCAACTGCACAGCGTCGCTCGACGCGCTCTGATGTTCATTCGCCAAATTGCGCGCCACCCGGCGAATACCGCTGCTGCCGCCCACCAAATAAGTGTGGCTACACTCGATAAAAATTCGACGCCGTGCTGACCCGGTATTACTCACAGAGGATACCCATGGCGTTCCAGCTCAAGGTCGAAGGTATTGAGTAACCAGTGGTTTAAACTGCGACTGCGATTGCTTATTAACAACCGTTCAGCATCACTCAAAGCAACGGTACACTTAACACCATTACCTTTCTCAGCGACATCTGCCAACCGCAAACGGCGCTCGTGGTTATTTAGCGTAAACCACTGCTTACGTTCTTCTGGCGAGCCGTCAATAGCTTTAAGAAAATCCAACTCAGCGGCCGTTAGCGCCGGGTTCAAATGCTTATCTTCAACCAGCTCAGCGTCAACCTGCTCTGCCCCCATAAAATCCAAAACACGGCCAAAGAAAGCCTCACGGTTCTCAATCATATCTTCCATCAAAAACACGCCGACCTTATCTGCGCCCAAAAACTTCACTGCAAAACGAAGGTTTTTTTCGAAATCAAACCGAGTGTCGTTTATCAGGCGCAATCGCCCTCCCCACTCCAGCCATTCGGCAAAAGTAATAAAAGCCCTGCCTTTGGGTATCGTATGATGCTTACCGTTTAGCGCGCAGGTTTTCAGAGCATGTAAATAAGCTGACGGCAACCGCTTGAGAGGATTGCGCATAGTAACGACTAGGCGTACATCCCCCAATGCATCTTTTGCCCCCCGTAAAATCGCTTGAAACTCCACCGAGGGCTTAATCAGAAGCCCTTCCCAAGAGCCAAGTATTGGCTTTTCCGGCCCCCGCATCTGGGAATAACTTCGCAGCACTGATCTCACCTGGGCGACATCCGTTGGCTTCCAGCATTGCCAAAGAATGGCCTGCAGTGCACGATAGACTTCTTCCGATGCGCAGTGCTTCTCTACCTTCCAATTGTTGCTCTTACCTAGGTAACAAATACCTGGGTGCTGACTAAAGAGAGTCTCCTGTAGCGTTGTCGTCGCAGTTTTGGGCACGCCCATATGTAAAAAAACCGGCGGCAAATCAACCGAAGACCTTGTGCGCCGACGACCGACACGAGCCACACCGGATATTAAGCTGACCGCCGCTCTGCCCAACAAACGCCTTGCGGGCAGCAACCAGCGGCCCAGACCTACCGTTTGCTCGGCAGCAGCAGCGGCTCGCCAAGCTTTTATACGATCACTCACTTCATCGCTAAAGTCCGCGCACGGCGGAATCAACACCTCTGGGTAATCGTTAAAGTTTTCGTCAAACAAGGGCCCCTCATGAGACGGAAACGCTTGCTTGGCAAGCTCGGCATTACCGGTGGCAAAGTGTCTATAAAAAGCTTCCGCCTGAACTCGGGTGGCGGGAAAGCTACGCCCTTTATGTTTTCGGGAAATGCTGAGCACGAGAAGCTCTCGTGACAGATTAAGCCCCTGGCCTGGCCCCTTGGGCCACTGCCGGTTCAGCTCCGACAGCAGCTGTACCCCCGTTTCACTGAGCGACTCGTTAACCTTTGCAGGCCGCTTTTTCCCACTCATCGAGATATCCGCCAAATGACAAAAATCTGTCAGCAGGTCACCGTCATCCAGGCGTTGCGGCTCGAATATGCCCGCCTTCACCGCATCTTCACCAAACGTCTGGCTCCAATTAGCGTAAATGCGTGCATAGTCGAAATAGTAAGGTAACGAGCCCGCCTTAAAGGGAGGGAAAACAGGTGGGTTCAACTGGCCGGTTTTGAGCTTGGTAGAATACAGGCTAACGGCAACACGATCCTGCCGGCGGAAGTACACCACCACCTTTACATTATCACTCCAGCGACTCAGCAGCTGTTTTAGCTCAGTCAACAAAGCAGGTGTTGATAATCGACTATGAAAGTGCTCAGAGGACAACACAAGGGTGTGACGGTTGCGACAAGCCAATAGCTCCTCGTCTATAGATGTCACCAACTGCTGCCGATAGGCCAGGGCTCCGGCCTTGTCGCGAATATCCAGGCGGGCGCCTATTTCCGACTCCCACGGGCGCGGCTGCACGGCGGCAACCACCCCCCACTGGGTACCGCCATGAAATCCGGTAAAACGCGGGTAAACCACGCCCTCCGAGGCAAAGGCCGCCCGGTTTTTTGCCATAAACCGCTGGATTGAGCTGGTTCCGGTCTTCTCGGTCCCTATATGTAGAACAATCCTGTCAACACGTACCGGTGCTGCATCACTCCCCATGCATATGCCTCAATCTGCCACTCAAAGGCCCGCGATTATACGGCACTCACCGTCAATCATCATCTGTAGAGTCAGGGCTATTATCTACAATCAAGCCAGCCCGCATTAGCGCCCTCCCCCCGCACACGCACCCGTTTAATGCTGCGGGTATTCTTTATTAGCCACACAAAAGCGAGCCTCCTAACCTCCGGATTCAAACAATCTCGGAACAAACAAAGTACAATGAACGCCATAGCCTACAGCGACCACCTATTTGCGGAATAAATTCATGCGGCCCCTTGTCTCCATCGTCATGCCTTCTTTTAACCAAGCGGAATTTATCGAGGCATCTATAGGCAGCGTGCTGGAGCAGGACTACCCCCGCCTGGAGCTGATAGTAGCCGATGGCGGCTCGACCGACACCACTGTTGACGTACTCAAACGCATCCAAGCACAAGACGGCCGCCTGCGCTGGTTCTCCGAGCCGGATAAAGGTCCTGCCAATGCCATCAACAAAGCCCTGGCCCGGGTTCGCGGCACACTGATTGGCTGGCTCAATTCCGACGACCTTTACACACCCGGCGCAGTAGGGCGAGCGGTGACCGCCTTAACCGGCCCCGAAAACTACGTTATGGCCTATGGCCAGGGTATTCATGTCGATGAAAATGGCAAAGAGCTTAGCCGTTACCCCACCCTGCCACCTAGCGCCCCCTATAACCGCTTTGCCCAAGGCTGCTATATTTGCCAACCCACCATGTTTTTTACTCGTACAGCGCACCAACTGCTAGGCCCGCTGGACGAAAGCATCAAAACCGCGTTTGACTTTGAGTACTGGTTAAGGGCTTTTAAGGCCTTTTCTGGGCGTATCGGCTTTGTAGACGAAGTCCAGGCCTGCTCAAGGCTTCACGATGGCTGCATCACCCTAAACATGCGTTACTGGGTCGCTCTCGAAGGTTTACAGGTGCTTCACCGGCACCTGGGTAACGCCCCAGGGCATTGGTTGTTAACCTATTTTTTAGAATTATTAGAGAGCGGGGGAAAACCACCGGCAGGCGAAACGCTCCACGAGCACGCCCATAACACCTTGCAAGCAGCTCTGCCCTATTTGGGGGCAGCCGAATCCAGCAATCTCCGGCAAACATTAAAAAGCTCGCCCCTCTACGCCCCCCTGCAAATAGCCTGACGGCAAATTTTTACACTCAGACACGGCTAGATTAATTGCGGCGCCAAACCAGCAACCTGCCGCACTACGGCACTACATATTTAATCGCCCATGCTGCTACAATACTGCGCTGAAATTAAAAGCACGGTATTGTCCTTAACGTAAGGAAAGCCCCCCGAAAGTTCACAAGGATCAGCAAGAATGCAACCTCTGTCAGTCATCATCGGACATCCCGAAGGGGATCATTCCAGCGTGCAGCGCCTATTTGCTCAGGCGCAAGTAAAAGAGCTAGATAACGAGCAATCACTGCCATCGGCAATAGCCAACAATGGCCATACGTTAATTCTATACACTCCCCCGGGCCTAGCCCTCGCCCGAGCGCTGGAGCAGGATAGCGAAATCGCTTGCGACCAAGCGCTACAGCGCTGGAGCGACAGTACAAAAGCCATACTGCGCCATTTTATGCTCAACCGGGAGCATTGCATCTTGGTGAACGAGCTGGCCCTTACTTATACCCCCCAAAAAGTATTAACAACGCTAGCCGGTAAGACCGACTACCCAATCAATACGGCCCGCGAGCCAGAGTTCGAGTTAAACGCGAAGCCGTTAACAGAGGCACTGGGTAGCTGCCTGGCATACACAGACACGAACAGCAGCAGCTTATACCGCGACCTGGAAACCGTGGCAGACGTAAACGGAGAGCAAACCCTACAGCAACATCAAGCCAGCTTGCGTAAAGCGTTGCAGCGAATAGCCGCCGATTACGCTCAACTATCAGTCACAGCCGAGAAATACCACGAAAGCAGCCAAAAACTACAGCTCCTTCAGGATGAGAACCATACCCTGCAACAGCAGCTTCAGCATACTCAAGAAGCACTTGAGCAAAGCTCGAACGACTGCCAAAAACTGTCTGAAGAAGCAGCTAACACAAAAATTAAAACCGCCGAGCCCAATGTAGAAAAACTGCAGGAACTGAAAGAAGAGAACGAGCTGCTTTTATTACAACTGCATCAGGTACAAGAAGAGCTGAAACATTACTTCTGCGAATACCAAAAACTGACTGACCCGTCCAGCCGCCAAGCCGGCGCCGCCGCGCAATTTACCGCCCCGAGTGCCGGGCTAGCACTAGAAACACTTTTTGACCTGCGCGAAGAGCAAATTATAGGCAACAACTGGTACGACGCCGAGAGTGACGGCCGCTGGGCGGGCCCCGGCACAACCAGCACGCTCAACTTACCTGCGGTGGGCCAAGGCCCCTTTGAACTTGTATTCGACATTGTGCACGCCCTGGACACCAGCATCGTAAAACAGATGCAAATATTGCTTAATGGCGAACCATTAAACCTTAAGCACAAATTCGGCAAGCTACCCATCAAACGATTCCCTTGCCAAGTTAGCGCGCAAATAGATTCTGCCCAAAGCTCGCAACAAGCCACATGGCACTTAGAGTTTCGTTTTCCCAAAACCCAGTCTCCTGCCGAGAAGGGCAGCGATGACCACCGCCAACTGGCGATACGGTTAAAGACAATTCTTGTTCGGGCACTTGTTGCGCCGCAGAAAGGCTGAAGTAACCATTTATGCAAAACTCAACAAGCATTGCCGAGTGGCAACTATTACTGCAAGCGCTCACCCCAGTACAGGGTTGGCTATACGTTGGCGCAGGCCGCGGCGACATGCTAGGCGAAGAACGATTTAAAAAAGTACCCAAGCTACTGGCCATAGAGGCAAATGAACACGCCACCCAACTGCTTGACCACGCCACCTCTGCCCACAGAAACTGGCAAGCAGCACAAGCTTTAATCAGCGAATCAAATGGGCAGGCTACTTGGCACCACCTAACCCGCGAAGAAGACAACGGGCTGCTGTCCGCGCAAGCTCTGAGCCAGCTGTGGCCCAACATACAAACGTTAGAGCAAACCCAACACCCCACCATTACCCTTAGCCAATTGCTGGAAGTTAAAGGGGAAAGCCCGGAAAGCTACAACTGGCTGACCATTGACTGCCTACCCGCAACTCGCTTGCTACAAGGGTTGAAAGGCACCCTGGAATCGGTAGACATGATTGAAGTGCGCGTTGCTTTAAATGAAGCAATAGCAATCGAATCTGGCGCCTGCCTAAAAGAAAGTGACGCTTTCATACAACCGTTAGGGTTTACGCGTTTAGCAGTTGAAGAATCCAGCAACCCGCTTATCGGTCGAGCACTGTACGGGCGCAACTTCAAAGCCCTTGCCTGCGAACAACAAAGAAAGTGCACCTCTCTAGAAAACCAAAATAGTAGCTTGGCGCTGCAATGCAAAGAACTTAAGATTCACAACGAGACCATCGCAAAAGAGCTGCAGGCTGCTCCGAGTGAGCAGGAAAAGCTGAAAAACCAAAAGCTCAAACTAAAAGAAGAACTTCAAAAGGCTCGACAGGACATAAGCGAACTAGAAAACCAAAACTATGTCCTGGCATCACAATGCACTGAGCTGAAAGCGAAAAAAGAAGCCTTGCTACAGCAAGAAAAAGATACTAAAAGCAAGCTAGAAAAACAGCGCGTTCAAGAATCAAACCTAAGAAAACAGCTAGAACAAGCGCAAGCGGAACTTAAGGAACAGTTACGCTCTGCACAGCTTAGCACCAAGCTACTGGCCAAAGTAGAAGCAGACACATCCGATTTACGTGAACGCTACGCCGAAAAAGTAAAAAGCGAGCAAGAACTTAAAGACCTGATTAAAGAGCTACACGGCAAACTGCTGACAGCATCCCACTTTTACCACAAAATTGAGCAAGAGCACCCCGAGCTGCTCGAGAAATTGTAGTAAGGGCCGCAAAAACAATGTCCACATCTACTGATCTAAAAACACTCCAACAAGAGCTACAGCAAGCACTTAGCTTAATAAACAGCTACAGTGCAGCAAACGGCGACACCCCCCCCCCACTGGACTCTAGTAGCTTTGGCAACACGCAAAGCTTGCTGGAGCGCTGTGCTGCAGTGGTTGACGCCGAGAAAGATAACTCGAAGCCGACGCTGCGCATCATTCACCATTTTGCTTGCAGTGGCGGCACATTAATTTCCAAATGTTTAGCGGCACAACCCAATACATTCCTACTGAGTGAACTACACCCGACCACCCACTTAGGAATGAATATAAACAAAGCCTCTTACACACCTAGGGATATCACCACGCAAGCCATATATGGCCAAGTCCCCCAAGTAAGAAAACTGGCCGAAACATTATTTGTAAGTGGCATCAAAGAAACCGACCAACACATTCGAGAACTCGGCGGCCAGCTCATTATACGAGCGCACAGCCACGCCGATTACTGCACCACAGAACCAACTCCAGATGTGGATACAATAACAAGATTATTGGAACCTCACTTTAACCTCAAACACTTGGTAACAGTACGACATCCAGTCGAATCTTTTATATCACTAAGAGAAAATAAATGGGTTCACTTTGAGCCTGACAACTTTGATGAATACTGCAGGCGACTATTAAAATTTTTGAAAGCTTTTAACAAGAGCAGCATCATTAGGTATGAAGACTTTGTAGCTCACCCCAAAAAAATGATTAAAGAGGTGGCGAAGAAGTTAGACTTAAATCAAGTGTCAGATGATTTCGAACATATAGATATATTTAAAATTAGTGGCGATAGCGGTCGATCTGGACGTGAAATATCTAAACGCCCCCCCAAAGTACCTAGCAACGAACTGGCTGGGGAAATTAAAAATTCGAAATATTTTCAACAGTTAATACAGCTTGGCTTTTTTGAACCTCCTGACTGAGATAGACCTTTTCATCACAGAAATAGATAAAAAAACATACACACCAACTTGAATATACAACTAGATAAGGGCATAACAATGAAAGTACTAGTTTTGGGCGGCGACGGTTTCTGCGGCTGGCCAACCGCACTACATCTATCCAATAAAGGGCATGATGTTGCCATTGTAGACAATCTCTCGAGGAGAAAGATTGACATTGAGCTGGAAGTCGAAAGCTTGACCCCAATACGCCCAATTGGGGAACGCCTTGCCGTATGGAAAGAGCTTACCGGAAAGGAAATTCCATTCTATGACTTCACCATCGGTGAAAACTATCATCGTCTTCTCACACTTTTGAAAGAGTTTAAACCAGACGCAGTTATTCATTTTGCGGAACAACGTGCCGCACCTTACTCAATGAAATCAAGCTCTCACAAACGTTACACCGTGACGAACAACCTAAACGCCACTAATGATGTACTTGCCGCTATTGTCGAATCTGAGCTAGACATTCACCTGATTCACTTGGGAACCATGGGTGTTTATGGCTATGGTACTGCGGGGATGAAAATACCTGAAGGGTATTTAAAAGTTAAAGTTGAAACACCCGCCGGCGAAGATGAGCAAGAAATATTGTACCCAACAAACCCTGGCTCAATCTATCATATGACAAAGAGTCAGGATCAAATATTTTTTCATTTTTACAACAAAAATGACGAGGTAAGGATCACCGATCTTCACCAAGGGATTGTTTGGGGAACTCAGACAGAAGAGACCCGCAAAGACGAGCGACTGATTAACCGTTTTGATTATGATGGAGATTACGGCACCGTTCTCAACCGATTTGTAATGCAGGCGGCTATTAACTACCCATTAACAGTGCACGGCACCGGCGGACAAACACGAGCGTTTATTCATATCCAGGACACCTGTCACTGCATCGAGCTAGCACTAACCAACCCACCGAAAAAGGGTGAAAGAGTTAGCATTCTCAATCAAATGACAGAGACCCACCGGTTACGCGATCTTGCCCAAAAGCTTAAAGACTTAATGGGTGCCGAAATTGCTTATGTCAAAAACCCACGCAATGAAGCAGAAGAAAATGATTTGCATGTTGCTAATGATCGCTTCCTAGGGTTAGGTTTAACCCCCATTACCCTTTCAGATGGATTGATAGAAGAAGTGCAAGAAATTGCCCAAAAATATGCAGATCGGTGCGACAAAACCAAAATTCCAGCGGCATCCCTATGGAACAAGTAGTAAGCTATTCCAAATCGTTTTAACGCATCAGTGTGAAATAATTTTGATGAATAATTAGCGTACGAATCATTATTGAGGGATAGATTTTGACAAAGATTTTATTAACAGGCGGATGCGGTTTTATTGGTTCCAACTTGGGTCCGCTGCTGATCGATCAGGGATTTGAAGTCACAATTCTTGATAATTTTTCTAAGGGTGATATTTCGTATCTACCCAAGCATGATCAATTCGAAATAATTGAAGCGGACATAGGTGACGAGGAAGCAGTCTATAATGCAGCCAAAGGAAAAGATGCAGTCATTCACCTTGCCGCACTGGGCTCGGTTGTCGAGTCAGTTGTGAATCCTAACGATAACTTTATCAGCAACGCAGAAGGGACATTTAAAGTATTAAATGCCGCTCGTCGAGCGGGAATAAAAAGATGCGTCTTTGCTTCCACAGGGGGAGCTATTATGGGAAACACCCCGCCCCCTGTTAATGAAACCTCTCTACCAAAACCCATCTCCCCCTACGGAGCAAGCAAGCTGGCAGGTGAAGGGTACTGCTCTGCTTTTTCTCACGCCTACGACATGAACATTACGGCCCTACGTTTTGCCAATGTCATCGGCCCTATTAGTGCACACAAAAAAGGCGCAATAACTGTCTTTATTCGCGCCCTAATGAATAACAAACCCATCACTATTTTTGGAGACGGGAAGGCCACAAGAGATTTTTTATTTGTAAAAGATTTGTGCAAAGGCATTGTATCGGCACTAATTAAAAACAAACCTGGCTTTAATGTTTATCACCTTGCATCAGGTGAAGAGGTATCAGTTAAGCAATTAGCCAAAACGCTCTGCGAAGTTGCAGAAAAACCAGACCACGAGATTAGATTCGAGAGCAAGCGAAAGGGTGAGGTCGAACGAAATTTTGCCGACTACAAAAAAGCCAAAGAGGAATTAGGTTTTTTACCGTCCTTCACATTAGACGAAGCCCTAAAGATAACTTGGAACTGGTTTCTCGAACATGAAGGCCCAGAGTCATAATCATGCTAATAAACGCTATAACTATACCTGTCATTCGTCAGGAAATGAAATCACTACAGGAGTGGATAAAAGATTGCCCAACCCCGGGCATGAATGTGCCCATCTATTTATCAATAGATAAGCAATGGCAAGAGCAAGAGAAAAGAGAGCTGTTAAAGGTTCATAACGCCAGCCATGCTAGAGACTGCCCGCTACGGTTTATAGATTGTGGAATCGAGCCATCACAGTCTTTTTATGAGAAAGACAAATCCATAGAAGGATTTGACTCCAATAGCTACCCCTACGGAAAAAAGTCGGGACCCAATATTCAGTTTTTTAGAACTTTACGAAAAATTTCCTCTATACAACCCAACATATCGGGCCTTCTATTATTGGAAACAGATGCTCACCCTATTTTACAAAACTGGGCCCATGAATTAAATCAACGAATTCAGTGGCTTGGCAACAATGTATATATAGCCGGGTCTCGACCAGTGATGGCAGAGACAATAGGACCTATAAAAAGCCATATCAATGGTAACGCTTTATACAATTTAGGAAATACTAACTTTTCCAATTTTTTAGATTTTTGGGAAGAAACACTAATCGAATCAGTCAAGCTGAACCCAGACATCGCCTACGACGTAGCCCTAGAATGGTCCTATCATACATTTAAATCCTCAAATTCAAACGAATTTTTGAAAAAGATATGGGATAAAGAGTCTGCACATAGATACAAGAGAGGCTGCATTGACATATCAAGCTACATTCTAAACGTCAGCGGCTGCAGTGATACAGAACAGGCAAAAATACAAATTGAAAATCACTTGACCCAGAATCGTCGCACGGTAATTTTACACGGAAAGTACCAAAACCACGATGGCGAAGATATTATTTTACAACTTAAACGAACTATATTAGAAGACCAGCTATCTCCTTGAGATTAAAGGAAGCAAGCAACTCCAGAGGACGAGACATTGAGCAAAATTGAAACACCGACTTCTACTGACGAGCTTTCTATCATTAGCGGTGAGATTTGTGGCACCAACCTAACTCTGGATAGAAAATCTAAATATTTTGCCGACGGAGGATTACGAACTGAAGGTTTGTTTAAGCAAAGTAATAAACAAAATCCTTTGGTATCAATTATAACCGTATGCATGAATTCAGCTTCCACCATAGAAAAGTGCATAAGCTCAGTACTAGCGCAGTCATACCAAAACATTGAGTACATTATCGTTGACGGATGGTCTAAAGATGAAACGTTGAAAATCATAAAAAAATTCAAACAAAATATTGATTACTTCGTATCAGAGCCAGACTCAGGCCTTTACTGTGCGATGAACAAAGGGCTCTCGCTAGCACGTGGGGAATATATTCTACTACTCAACTCCGATGATTGGTACACTGAGAATTGCGTACAGACCCTGATTGATACGCAAAAAGAGAAACAAGTCGATGTTGTATCAGCTCTTGCCGATTATGTCGATGGTAACGAGAATCATCAGTTCACAACTCAACCGACGCCCCTCGACATAACAACTCATATTCGTAACCCTCTAAGACATGAGACCATGCTGGTACCCGCCTGGGTATATAATAAATTTGGCCCTTATGATGAAAGCTATCGAGTGATCGCTGACTTTCATTTTATTATTAAATTGTATGAGGCAGGCATAAAGCATTATACATTGAACAAGCCGGTAATGAGCTTTAGAAATACCGGCATTTCCAGCACAGACATGTCAGCCTTATTTAAGGAAAGAGCAAGAATCCTAAGAGAACAATTTCCCTACATCAATAACACCGACGTAAGAATCTTATGCGACCTATCGGAGCTTAAACAGTCCGATGTTGAAGGAGTGCTTCGAAGAAACAGAATGTACCACAAGTTTCATGCTTCCCTCCTCGCGTTTGCTAAAGGAAGGTGGAAATTTCAGGATAAATTTCTTGAAGATAATGACACAGAAATTTTCGAAAAGGACTATTTGAGAATAGAAACATTTACCACCAATGCCGGTGGCGGTGCTGGAATAGGGTCTCAAAGAAGAATTGAAGCCTTGTCATCAATTGGAGTTGATGTAGGCCTGAACGCACTTTTCGCAAGCAACTCGCCCGTGGAATTTAATCAGTTAACTCGAAGCAAAGAAGATAACCGCGAGATAAAGCCTATAGAGCTAGTATCGGAAAACTGTTTTGTCATTAGACAAAATACACCTGGCTTTAAAGCCGAAGAAATGTTCTCCAGCCACCGAAGTGTAATACGGTTATCTGATATGAGCTTAGAAATCAACCGGGCAGATGTACTTCACTTCCACTGGATGAGCGGCATTCTCGACTACGATAATTTCGATTTAATAGCCAACAAACCGATAGTATGGACCCTCGCAGACATGACTGCCTTTACTGGAGGGTGCCACTACTCAGAAGGCTGCGAAGGTTATAAGAAAGACTGTAGCAACTGTGACCTTGTAGGCCCTAACAAGGAGATCGTAAATGAAACATGGAAAACGAAAAAGCGAGCTTACGAAAAGCTAAACAACCTTACAATTATATGTCCTTCACAATGGCTAGCCGACAGAGCGTCAGAGAGCACGCTATTAAAACGGTTCCCGATTAAAATGATTCCCAACCCGGTGCCTCTATCACGCTATTTCCCGACCAATAAAACAGTGGCGAGGATTAAGCTAGGACTAGACCTTAGTAAGCGATATATATTATTCGGGGCAGACAACCTAACGAGCAAGCGAAAAGGCGGGGCTCAACTTGCGGAGGCGCTCAAGATATTAAGGAATAAGAAAGAAAAAAATATAGAAGTTCTTACTTTTGGTGAATCCAATATCGACCTTCCATTTCCCCAAGTAAAAATGGGGTACTGCTCAGATGACGATCAAATGAGACTAATCTATTCTGCAGCAGACGTATTTGCTTTTCCCTCAAAGGAAGACAACTCTCCTCTTACCGTAAGCGAAGCTATGGCTTGCGGTACAGTCGTAATCGCCTTCCCCGTGGGTAACATTCCTGAATTAATTCGGCACAAAATTAACGGCTATATTGCGAAAACGGGTGATATCGATGATTTTTCAAGAGGATTACAATGGTGCTTTGATGAGACAAGGATCAACAGAATAAAGCGTTCGCTATCTGCAGTTACCTCACTAAGGAATAACAATAACCCTCTCACCTCTGCACAGAGACACGCCGAGCTTTACTATCAAGTCTTCACCAAAGAACCTAGCAAACCATGATAACTATCACTTACAATAAAGCTCGGGATTGGCATATATGGCCTCGTCTGAAAATATACCAGTTAGTCTACGTCATTTGAATATTTCTAAAAGTAAGGGTGTTTACTCACCTTTCGCATCACATTGGACCACCCAGCTACAAAGCTAGAGGTAGGGATTTTGGCCTATAGTGACCCAGAAAAACCGATTATTTTTATGCATATATCCAAGACTGCGGGTAGCACCCTATACCAAATATTTCAAAGAAACTATAAAAGAAATCAAATGTATAAACTTGGCATAACCAAGGCCCCACAGGATGTAGACTTCAGAAAGCGCCTTAAGGGATCTAAAGAGAGCCGTTTTAGCCCTATCGGAAGTGAAAGCTGTAATTGGACACAACCTTTATGGATTGCACAAAGCATTTCCATCCGACGCTCAGTACATAACTGTTATACGACACCCATTGAGCGGAATCATTTCACGCTACAATTACGTGAAAAGCAACCGACATCACTACTTACACGACAAGAAAAATCAACAAGCCCCAACACTAGAGAGATATGTCGAAGCGCTACGCGCAAAAGAGCTGAACAACGGAATACTTCGAGCATTTCTTGGCGAAGATTACGCAAAAAAACCATTTTACCAACGCCATAGATCGATGATTGACACTGCACTTAAGCATGTAGAAAAACGGTTCGTTTCGATAGTCATACAAGAACACTTTGACGAAAGCGTTGAGCGGTTTTGTGCAATGAACGAATGGCAACACCTGAAATTATACCGGAGAACCAAGCAAGATAGATTTCTGTACAACACTCGATAAATTCGAAATTGAGACAACACTAAGATACAACTCTCTTGATCTTCTACTCCACGAAGAACTCAGAAGAGAACTCATATCAAATCAAGAAAATTAGATTCTAGAAAATATTAACTTCCTTAAGAGATCGTCATGAAGAAAGCACTTATCACCGGAATAACCGGCCAAGACGGCTCCTACTTAGCCGAGTTTTTGTTAGAAAAAGGATATGAAGTACACGGAATAAAACGACGTGCATCATTATTTAATACTCAGCGGGTGGACCATATTTATCAAGACCCGCACGTAGAGAATCAAAACTTTGTTTTGCACTACGGCGACTTGACCGACTCATCTAACTTGACACGCATCTTGCAGGAAGTTCAACCGGATGAAGTCTACAACCTGGGCGCGCAATCACACGTAGCAGTATCGTTTGAATCGCCAGAATACACAGCCGATGTAGACGCTATGGGTACCCTTCGGATTTTGGAGGCTATTCGCCTGCTGGGCCTGGAGAAAAAAACCAGGTTCTACCAGGCCTCCACTTCTGAGCTTTACGGTTTAGTGCAGGAAACGCCGCAAAAAGAAACAACCCCCATGTACCCCCGCTCGCCCTATGCGGTTGCCAAGCTTTACGCATACTGGATTACCATCAACTACCGCGAATCTTACGGCATGTATGCCTGCAACGGCATTTTGTTTAACCACGAATCTCCCCGTCGGGGTGAAACCTTTGTTACCCGTAAAATCACTCGCGGCTTAGCCAATATCTCACAAGGCTTGGAAGACTGCTTGTATATGGGCAATATGGACGCTTTGCGTGACTGGGGCCATGCTAAAGACTACGTACGCATGCAATGGATGATGCTACAGCAAGACCAACCTGAAGACTTTGTAATTGCCACCGGCGTTCAATACTCGGTTCGCGAATTTATCAGCTGGTCTGCTAAGGAGCTTGGCATTACTCTACGCTTTGAAGGCAAAGGGGTAAAGGAACAAGGTATTGTGGATGCAGTAGAAGGAAATAGCGCACCCAACATTAAAGTTGGCGACGTAATCGTTAAGGTAGACCCTCGCTACTTCCGCCCTGCAGAAGTGGAAACGCTACTAGGCGATCCCAGTAAAGCCAAAGAAAAGCTTGGCTGGACACCAGAAATAACAACTCAACAAATGTGTGCCGAAATGGTGGCTGAAGACCTTCAGGCTGCCAAACGCCATGCCCTGCTCAAAGAGCACGGTTATGAAATTCCGGTATCAGTTGAATAAGGTAGCACCATGACGAATGAAGACCTCTTATCACGCTTAAGAAAGGTGTATTCACATTTTTCGATTGAAAACCTCAAAAACATTTGCCCCGCCGATTTTCAAAACAACTTAGAACAGCGCATTGGAACGATAGATGCTGAATCGGAAGGTTACAGTCAAGACGAGCTGGAGCAACAACGAGATTTATCAATTAAATTTCACTGGGGCCACGATCATGACTTTGGTTCGTTCTCCCTCAAAGGCAGAATGGGCAACCGACACCTCCGGCTTATGGAAAGGTTTTGCTCACTCTTCTCTATTCCGCTAGAGAGCTTTCAATCTCAACGTATTCTTGACGTTGGGTGCTGGACTGGCGGCACAACGCTATTACTCTGCGCACTCGGTGCGCAACGAGTAGTCGCTAATGAAGAAGTCGTAAAGTATGCTAATACTGTCAAGTACTTAACGGAAGCCTTTGGCCTAGAAAATACGGTTTCAATTGAAACCTCTTCTCTTTACCAATTGCAAGACTCTACTCACCATCAGCAGTATGATCGAGTATATTTTCCAGGAGTTGTCTATCATTTATCTGACCCAGTCCTTGCTTTACGAATAATGTTTAATTCCTTGCGCCTCGGAGGCGATATACTGATCGAGTCCGCCGGCATCAACAGCGAAGAGCCGTTCTGCCGGTTTGATGGTAACTTTATCTATCACAATGATGGCTCAACCCGTGAGGAACTAAATCGAGGCGGCTGGAATTACTTTCTCCCCTCCCCTTTAGCACTTAAACGCATGATGCAAGAGGTAGGGTTTGTTGAGGTATCATCCGTATGGGATAGCAATACTAATAGAGTATTTGCTTATGGCAAGAAATCTCAACAGATTGGCATTTGCAAGGCAGGATTGTCTCGCCCCTCAATTCTTTAACTTAACTTTTATCTCGAGCCTTTATTTATGCTTAAAGTCTTTGTAGCAGGCCATCACGGTATGGTTGGGTCCGCCGTTGTTCGACAACTACAAAAGCAGGGAAATGTAGAGATTATTTTCCGCTCACGTGATGAGCTGAATTTACTCGATCAGGCAGCGGTACGAGCCTTTTTCAATTCCGAATCGATCGATCAAGTGTACTTGGCTGCCGCTAAGGTCGGCGGCATTATCGCCAACAATACCTACCCCGCTGAGTTTATTTACGAAAATCTGATGATTGAGTCGAACATCATTCACTCAGCCCATAAAGCAGGCGTACAACAATTATTATTTTTAGGCTCATCATGTATTTACCCGAAACTGGCAGAGCAGCCTATGCGGGAAGATGCACTATTGACCGGTACTCTGGAGCCGACTAACGAGCCCTACGCGATTGCCAAGATTGCGGGCATTAAGTTGTGTGAGAGCTATAACCGACAGTACGGTCGTGATTACCGCTCAGTGATGCCAACCAATTTATACGGCCCGAACGACAACTTTCACCCGGAGAACAGCCACGTTATTCCGGCCCTAATTCGTCGTTTTCACGAAGCCAAAGAACGCGGGGACTCCAGTGTCACTGCCTGGGGCTCGGGCTCACCCATGCGTGAATTCTTGCATGTTGACGATATGGCAGCGGCTTGCGTATTTGTTATGAACCTGAATAACGCCACCTACCAAGAGCACACCCAGCCAATGCTAAGCCATATTAATGTCGGCACAGGCGTAGACTGCACTATTAAAGGATTAACCGAAACCGTTGCCAAAGTGGTAGGGTTTACAGGCAACATTGAATGGGATACTTCCAAGCCGGACGGTGCACCACGCAAATTGATGGACGTATCGCGCCTGCGCAACCTGGGCTGGGCTTATTCTATAGAACTGGAGGACGGCCTGCGCAATGCTTACCAATGGTTTTTAGACAACCAGAGTAACTTCAGGGGCTAAACTTGTATTTAAGCACTGCAGACTTTACCCAAGTCATTGCCCATACACCTTTAGTATCTATTGACCTTGTGGTAAGAAACCCACAAGGTCAGTTTCTTTTCGGTTGGCGCACTAACCGACCGGCTAAGAACCACTGGTTTGTACCGGGCGGGCGCATTCAGAAAGATGAGCGCCTAGAAAGTGCTTTTTTAAGGCTCACCAAAGCCGAGCTTGGCTTAGAAATACCTATGCCCAAAGCAAGCTGGAAAGGCCTATACCAGCACTTTTACGATGATTTTGTTTTTGCTGACAATTCAACGCAAAGGGTTTCTACGCATTATGTTGTGCTTGCTTTCGAAGTCCCACTAAAACAAATGGTAAAAGACCTGCCTAAGGCGCAGCACGCTGAATACCAGTGGATGACTGTTCCGGAGATTCTAGAAAACCCACAGGTTCATGATTACAGCCGTGCATACTTCACGTAGCAATTACCTTTTATAAGTAACCAGTTGCTATAACACGGCCTAAGAGTTTAAGCCTACGCTTCATCAATAGCCTGCGGCCAATTACAGTCTCTATTAACCCATTAATCGTCAAATACATAAGGAGAACAACCTTGTCCGATGCCGCTTCTGGCAGCTTTCGTTGGCTCTTGTCTCTTGGTGGCAAGTTCTTTCGGGTGGCCCCTGGGCCAACGCTACTAGCCATTCCCGTTACACTTGTGTCACAAGTTTCAATACTGGTAGCTTTTCTGCTCCCCCTGAAAGTGCTAATTCTGATAGGGTCTGAAGGTCTTCCTCATTACCTTCCCAAGAATTTAATTCCGTTAGAGCGTGACACTTTGATTCTGTGCTTAAGCGTCGCCACGCCGGGGTTCTTTGTTATTCACCTGATTGCAGAACGACTGCTGCGCCTTATTTCAGATAGTGGCGCAAAACGCTTACTTACACAGAGCCGCAAAGTTGTGTTGTTTGAGAACCAGGATGACATGGCAGCCTCTAGCTATCGCCGTTATGCCGAAGGGCTGTCCAACGCAGTGTTTATTGCTTGCGTCTGGCTGGCGGTAGCTGTTTTTTTTCTTCCATTGTGTTTGTTTCTGATTGGCTATACGGCCATATGCACTATGAGCGTTGCGGCAGTACACAAATGCAGCAAACCTTTACGGGAACGTATTGACGAAAACTTAGTCCCTCTAACTCAAGTGCTAACGGCAATAGGTTTCTTACTCGCCTTCTTATTATTGGTCGTGCAGTTTTTATCCGGTGCCGCCCAGGGCTTTTTATTTGCCATTGTCTCCCTACTACTTACCCGACAAGCGTTTACGCGAACAAACCAGTTGGTATCCGCCATTGTCAATTTGCATAATAATCGGCGCAAATTGAACGCTTTATTTTTTGCTCACCATACCTTTTCGCAAAAAGATGAAAAGCAGTTTCAGTTTTGGTCTTTGTTCGTTTTAGAGTCCCGCGAACACTGGCTGCGTTCCTTTTTACTTGAGCACTTAGCAATTAACCCACAGCGACTGAGTATTTATTGGCACCAAACCGGAGTAAATGAAGTCGTCGCCCTGGAAGTTGACGCACTGGATGACAAAGAAGAGCGGATTGGCCGTTATTTGCTCAGACTGTATGGGCGTAACCCTTCCCTACTTGCAAGCCACGAGGCCACTCTGTTATTTGAAGAATCCAGCAAGGCTTTACCGGCCCTGCCGTTGTTAGCGGCAGGGCCGGTGGAAAAGTGGCATTGCCACTTGTTCGCACTGCCCGATAACTGCACACCTGCCGCGCCTGGAAAACACTCTGAAGATTACCTCGCTGCTTTGTGGGCTTTTGACCCACCAGAAGACCTGACCGACCGCTATGCCCGCTCCCACCCTATACTTTGGCAGCGCCTGGACGCTGATGTTTTTGAACGCTTATACATGGCGGTTAGCGATCAACAAAGACCACTAGTGCACCAACTAGAAGAACAGCTACCCGATATGCTAGCGAGGCTTCGAAACTTACCTTTAGCGATGCTTAACCCTGAAGTTAATGCCAACACCCTGCTACAGGACGGCGAGGGAAAGCTTTGGATTACCGCCTGGGGACGCTGGGCTCTGGAACCGCTTGGCAGCAGCTGGCCAATTGCCCCGAAGAATTTGCAGAACATCTCGCACGCTTTGCAGCAAGCATCTGAACAGCGACCAGCCTTAAAGTCGGTAGACGTACAAAGCGTGATTTTGGCCGCGTTATTGTTTCAATTTGATAGACTGTGCACCCGGCAGCTGTACCTGGACGCCTTAGCCCTGATCCCCCGACTGCTAAAAGCCCAGGCAAATAACGAACACTAAAACTTCTTACACGCGACTGAAATAACAACTATTAAGGAACGGCTTTAATGATTTTTCCCGTTATTCTTTCCGGAGGCTCTGGTAGTCGCCTTTGGCCTATGTCTCGAGAGCTTTACCCTAAGCAGTTTCTTCCTCTGGTCGGTGAAAGCACGCTTTTGCAAGAAACGTTGCAAAGACTGGCCGGACTCAAACCCCACGCTCCAATACTGGTCTGTAACGAAGAGCACCGATTTCTGGCTGCCGAACAATTGCGCCAGATTAACCAGCTGGATCACAACATTATTCTTGAGCCCGTGGGTAAAAATACGGCCCCTGCCATTGCTTTAGCTGCGTTTACCGCTTTAAAAACAGATCCAAATGCCCTTTTGCTGGTATTACCTGCAGACCATGTTATTAAGAATGCCGAGGCTTTTCGTGCTGAGGTAGAAAAAGCCACCGCGGCAGCGCAAAGCGGCGACTTAGCCACCTTTGGCATAGTCCCGACCTACCCGGAAACTGGTTATGGTTATATTCAAGCCGGTACCAGCCAAACGCTTGGCTATAAGGTTCAAAGTTTTGTAGAAAAGCCGGATTTGCGTACCGCCAAAACTTACTTAGCCAGCGGAGATTACTACTGGAACAGCGGTATGTTTCTGTTTCGGGCCGACTGTTATCTAGCAGAGCTTGAACAGCACAGACCTGACATCTACCAAGCCTGTAAGGACTCATTTTCAGCCCCGGAAGAAGACTTAGATTTTATCCGGGTGAACAAAGAAATATTCTCACAATGCCCATCTGAATCGATTGATTACGCCGTGATGGAAAACACCAAGCGCGCCACCGTGTTTCCTTTAGATGCCGGGTGGAGTGACGTAGGCTCCTGGTCCTCAATGGCTGACGTGTCAGATAAAGATGAAAATGGTAACACCAGTAAAGGTGATGTCATTCAACACAACAGCCGCAACACCTATGTTTTTGCTGAGAACTCTCTGGTCAGCACAGTTGGCCTGGATGGCCTGGTAGTTGTGCAAACAAAAGATGCCGTCTTAGTAGCAGCGAAAGATCAAGTTCAGGATGTTAAAACCATTGTGCAATCACTTAAAGCCTCTGCACGATCTGAGTACCGGCTGCACAGAGATGTTTACCGGCCGTGGGGAATGTATGAATCGATTGATGCCGGATACCGCTATCAAGTCAAGCGCATAACCGTAAACCCAGGTGCGAAATTATCGGTACAAATGCATCACCATCGTGCAGAGCACTGGGTGGTTGTTTCTGGCACTGCCAAGGTTACGATTGACGATGACACAAAACTGATTGCTGAAAACCAGTCGGTTTATATACCGGTGGGCAGTGTTCACGCATTAGAAAACCCGGGCCAAATTCCACTTCAGCTTATTGAAGTTCAGAGTGGACCCTACCTGGGTGAGGACGATATTATCCGCTTTGAAGACAAGTATGGTCGTAACTAAGTCAAAACTGAGAATTCCATTCTAAGTCCCACCTAATATCTGGAAGTCAATAGCTTTTACGAAACGACCCCATCAATAACCGCCAATGTTCTCGCCAGCGCGCCGCGATTTTGCTCTGCCACTTGCAGTGCATTCTGGCCGGCTTGCTCGCGGGCGGTTTGGTCGGTAAGCAAGCGTTCCACCTCTGCGGCAATCAACTGAGCATCGGGCGTTACTTTTAACGCATTCGCCTCAATCAATAACCGCGACACTTCGGCAAAGTTATACAGCACCGGCCCACCTAAGAGTGGCTTGGCCCATACTGCGGGTTCAATAAAGTTGTGCCCGCCTACGTCGGCCAAGGTGCCGCCCATAAAAACCATGTCGCTGGCGCCGTATAGCAGCATCAGCTCGCCCATGGTGTCGCCAAGTATCACATCGGTTTGCGCGTCGGGCGCTGTTTGGCTGGATCGATTAACGCTGCTAAAGCCGCGTGCCTGTATGAGCTGCCCTACCCGTTCAAACCTTTCTGGGTGGCGTGGCACCAATACCATTAACAATTGATTCGCGCCGATTCCTTTTGCCCGCAATGCGGCCAGGGCATCGAGGATGATTTCATCTTCACCGGCGTGGGTGCTGGCCACCAGCCATACCTGGCGTTGGCCGCTTAGTGTCCAGTCGCGCGCCAAAGCCTCGCTTCGCTCTCGCAGTTCGGGGGCGATGGATATATCAAATTTAATATTCCCGGTAACCTGCGCTTTATCTGCCGTAAGCCCCAAACGGATAAGGCGTTCGGCATCCGCTTGCTGTTGGATGGCTGCCGCCGACAGCTGGCCCAACATGCGCGACGTTAATTTTGCGAAGCGCCCGTACCCCCGCGCCGAGCGCTCGGACAAACGGGCGTTAATCAAAATGCTGGGTACGCCTTTGCGGTGCGCTACCGCGAGGGTGTTGGGCCACAGTTCTGTTTCCATAATCACCAGCGCATCTGGCTGCAGTTTGTTGATAAAGCGGGCAATAGAAAACGGCAGGTCATAGGGCATATAGCTGTGTAGTACTTGACCGGCTTTAATTTGATCCTTCAGGGTTTCACGCACCCGCTCGGAACCGGTGATGGTGGTACTGGTAATTAACAGCTCAATATCATCGCGCTGCAAGAGTGCGCGAATGAGAGGCAGCGCGCCTAAAAACTCCCCTACCGATACGGTGTGCAACCAGAGGCGTTTTTTATGCTTGGGTACGGCCGCCACAAAACCAAAACGCTCCCCCAGGCGCTCAATATGCCGCCGGTCGCGCCGGGCACGCCAGCACTGGCGCATTAGCACCAAGGGGATAAACAAGGTATAGACGAGTGTGTAAAACAGACGCATGTGTAGGATAACGGCCAGAGAAAAGCCGACAGCATAGCGTGAGCCGTGGATGATATAAAGTTGCTTGTGGCTAAGCGCCCGCGACCGGAGGTGCGCGTTTTAAGAGGGCCGGGTTAAAACTACCGCACTCACGGCGTATATGGCCGCTTCAACGGCAACATAAAAAAGCCGCCCGAAGGCGGCGAAAACTTAATGATTACTGACTTTTAGCGCACTGAACACATCGTTAAAGCTGTGCGCGACGGGTTCGATGTCCAGGTAGCGATCCAGGCGGTGGGCGATTTCATCGGCGCTGATTAAGCCGCAGATTTCTTCGTTGTCTTCCAGCACCAGCAGGTAGCTGGCGCCTTCAAACTCCAGCACTTCTACCAAATCTGAGATTCTGGCGCGCTCCATAACTTTACGATAGATACCCTGCAACCTTACGGTGGGCGTCATAATATCTTTTACCGTGAGATCGGCGCGGGCCACCCCCATGGCTGAGGCAGCGGCCAGCACTTTAACGCTCTCGATGTCACGCACGCTGACGATACCCAGCAGTTGGTTGTTACGCCCCACCACCAGTTTGATTTTAGAGTGAGTAATGCGCATCAGGTACGCGGCATCATCAACACTTACGGTTTGATCAATCACCATAGGCTGACGGCTATCGAAATCGATAAAAACTTTGTTCGCAGGACTGGTGGGCGTTAACTCGGGGGTTTGAATGTTGGTTAACGTCAGCTTGTGGTTTAACCGGCAAACAGGAATGCTTGGTACGGGTTTCATAGTAATCTCCTCGCCGCAGACGCACTGCGGGCTTTAAACACGAAAAAAGGTGAAGTTTTTAAACGTGGTTAAAGACGGGAGGAGCCCGAGCAATAAAAGCGAGGATGGCGTCGGCCGCCGAGCGGGAGGCCTGCCCCAGAGAGGTACTGGCCACACCGTGGCGCACCAGAGCCGATTCACCCACCCGAATCACATCGTGATCGGGCTCATCGAGTGTCTCGGGAACCTGAGACAAATCAACCGCAACGAGATTAACGGCAAACGAGTCTAGCGTCGATTCTGGGTCAGCGTTGTGGGGCTGCCCCGCCAGAGACATTACCAGCAGCAATAGGGGCACAAGCCACAGGCCGGATAAACGGCGCGGCTGGTTAACCTTTGTTGCGTGGAATGTGTTCATGGTGATCCTGTACAAAAACTGGCCTTTGAGCCTGTCTAACTGATATAAGGTTTTGGGGCTGTTATTTCAATGGGCTTATAAAAACTTTACCAGTCCATTTTTTGTTTTATCAGTTTTTTCAGCAGCTCGGCGTTAGCACGATTGTGCCCAACCCGTGGGTGCTGGCCATAACCGGTAAACGGAAAAATAACGGTAGCGAACTCGCCCTGCGGGTATAAATCGCGCATGTTCGCCGTTGCCTTCTCTATAGACTCAGGCCAGAGAGAACCCTCGGCGGTGGCATCCATACTCCCCAACGCGGTAATCATAAGTGCGCCGGGGTAGTGTTCATACACCTAAAAAACGAATCACCCTTTCTTCGCCCTGAGAGTGTTTTACCAACGCCAGCTGATGCTCGTCGGCGTAAAAACTCAGAGCAACATCTAACCGCCAAGCAGGGCGAGCCAACAGAATGCTCTTGGCATTTTCCAAGTTTGATCAAACGCACATTATAAGGGCTCATTGTCGTCGTCCTTATGAATCAGCACCACTTCACTCCCAGAGGGCAGCCGAATGCGGGTAACCCGTATTCCCGCATCCTTTTCCAGTGCGGCCGATTCGGCAGCGCCCACAGGCGGTGGCTTTTTCGGTTTTAACAACCGAAGGTATTTTTGAATAAACGCAAACATCCCCAACACTCCTTGTGTATAGGGCCAATAGCGCGGCAACGAGATTAGATAAAAAAGAGGTCTAACAAGGCCGCGGTCTATACGCGGCCCCTGTTATTTTCAGATAAATTCCAGATACCGCCGATCAGCCATGCATACACCGCTTGCCCAATGGCACAGGCCAGTGCAAGTCGGAGTGTTCATTGTTCGCATGATGGTGTTCATTGCTGATTGCCAGTATGGAATTTAGTTATAGCTACTGTTAATTATGGAATAAGCAGCCAGGCCGCAATGGTACAGGCATTAAACAGGCCGCTCAAGACTTAACCAACACAAATTCGATGAGCACATACAAAATAAATACCGCCAACAACATAACCGCCGAATACATCATTTGCGGATGACGCAAACGCCATAGGTGTTTGTTTTGCTGCCAGGCAGACAACTTGTGCCCGTGCTTTAGCCGGGGATAAACCCACCGCTTAAGCTCAGCCTCGTGGAAAAACCGCAGGTTCGGATTGCCCAGTGCTATCGCCACCTGATCGGCACAGATAAAGTGCTGGCTGTAGGCAAGCTCATTACCCTTGGCGATGGTGCGAGCGCCCTTGCCGTCCACCAACACCAAAGACTCACCGATCACCCCAAGCTTTGACGCGGATAAAAAACGGAATAGCCCCTGCACACCCCAACTCACCACGCCCAGAAACATCACCATGATCAGCCCAAGCTGCATAATACTGGCGGGCGCCTTAGAATCGCTCAGGTAAAGCACAACTACCGCAACAAGCATTAGTGCCCAAATGCCCCAGATGATTTTCGGCAGCCAGTGATGCCAGGGCTTAAGTGCCGAGTCTAACCAGAGTACATCCCCAGTACCCGTAGGGGTTATCTCGCCGTCTACGCTAAACGTTGCACCCTTCGTTGCCGAACGAAACGCCGCTCGTGTTTGTTCTTTCTCAAGCATCCAGGCGGCGGCAAACCCACCAATAAAAATGACAACAAATAGCCCCAAGGCAATGTATTCAAACCGTTTATAGCGGCCGTATTGCGCAAGATACTCTTGTTCCAAAGCCTGTAAGCTCGCGGACTCTGTCGTTTGCACGCGGCCGGTTTGCGGATGGATGCGCACCAGCTTTGGCTCGGCAAAATCGGTCAACCATAAGCCGCCTTGCCAGTATTGCAGCGCCAAGGGGTCGGTTAGTCCGGCATCGCTCAGAACGTTTTTTGTCAGCGGCTGAGTTATCTTGCCAGCGGGATCAACCAACGCAAGCCTGCCCCGGGCCATGGCATTATTGGCCACCAGCACCCAGAAGCCCTCGGGCGAAGCCGTCATTTGATGAGGCCACCGATGCTCACCTTGCAGGGTCACTTGGTGGCTTTGCAGCTCGCGGGCAAAGGTATCGGTTTGCGTATCCAACTGCACCAAACGATGATGATTAGTGTCGGCAAGCCACAGCGAACCTTTCGTGAATTCCTTACTGGGCTCTAACCCAGCGTCTAAATCGGTGTTTAACAATACGAGTTGATTGGGAAATTGAAAGCCCTCATGGCGTGACGCCAACACCTCGCCTTCGGCACTTAATTTGTACAGGCTATGGTCGGCGGTATCGGCGAGGTAAATGATGTTTTGCGCCCGATCAATCACAAAGCGCATGCTGCGCGCGGGCTTTACGCTTGAATAAGCAAGAGGCTGGCAATTTAACGGGCTAAGTACGCAGCGGTAGAACCCGGTCGGCCGCTCGCCAGGAGCCTCTTCACCCGCCTTCTGCCGCCCCTGACGCAAGCGAAAAAAAGCGGCCAGATTTTGCATCACACCCGGCGGGTTGGCGCGGTGGTAAATCAGCAAATCGCCGTTGGCAAAAAAATCAAATTCACCGATCGGCTGCAAGCGTTCCGGCATTAACTCTACCGTTTTGCGCTCGCGGCCCTGCGCATTCAGCCAAACAAAAGAGCGATCAAAATTTACCACCAGCTCGCTCTGCTGCAGGCGCATAAAGCCATAACCTAACAAGCCGGCTCGCTGCGCCCCGGCCCACAAGTACAAGCCAAGCACCAACAGTACCAGCGCAATAATAACGGCCGCCGCCACTTTGGATTTAAACGGCATGCTTTTGCGGGCCTGTTGGCTAGAGTTTGGTGCGGGTGGTTGTGCGGATCCCTGCATTGATATTCCCTATCACAATAAAAGTCGCAAATAGTAATCAAGTTTCGCAAGGCTGTCAGCCGCAAGCCCCGGCAAAAAACCGCAATAGCCGATATACTACGCGCCCTAACGCACACAGCCATTAAGAGAGTTATGTCAGCAACCTCATCCGAGACTTACATCAACCTGGATGTCGCCGTTATAGGCGGGGGCATCGCCGGGTTGTGGCTGCTGGATCGCCTGCGCCAATCGGGCTATTGCACCGCGCTGCTGAGTAAAGGCCCGTTGGGCACCGAGCAAACGGTAGCCTCTCAGGGCATGATTCACGGTGGAGTTAAGTACACCCTAACGGGCACGCTGTCTGGCGCCTCTGAGGCAATTGCCGACATGCCCGCACACTGGCGCGCCTGCCTGGCGGGCGACGGTGATGTGGATCTGCGCAACACAAAAATACTCAGTGACCACTTTTATATGTGGTCATCCTCCACCCTGGGTAAACTCACCAGCTTTTTTGCCAGCCGCGCCCTGCGCGGGCGCGTGGAGAAAGTTGCTAAATCAGACCGCCCCGCCCTGTTCGACAACCCGGCGTTTAGCGGCAGCTTATATAAGCTGGTAGACATGGTAGTGGACGTCCCGTCGCTGGTGGCGAACCTTGCCGATAACAACGCCGGACACATTTTCCAGCTGAATGCCGAACACCAATGGCGCCGCAAGAGCAAAGTGGCCGAATTACAGCTTGGTAATGGCACGGTGATCCGCGCACGCCAGTTTATTTTTACCGCCGGTAAAGGCAACCAGGCACTGCTGCAGGCACTGGAGGCAGACAAACCGGAACAGCAAATTCGCCCCCTGCGGCAACTGGTGGTACGCCATAACAACCCTTACGCATTTTACGGCCACTGCCTGGGCGCCGAGAAAACCCCGCGCCTGACCATTTCCAGTCACCCATCAGCCGACGGCAGAATGGTGTGGTACTTGGGTGGCAGCCTTGCCGAGGAAGGCTACCAGCTCAGCGACGCCGAGCTAATAGCCAAAGGCCGGGCCGAACTGACACAGCTGTTTCCCTGGTTGGATTTTGCCAGTGCCGAATTTTCCACCCTTTATATAGAGCGCGCCGAACCCAAACAGCCGGGCCTGGTCAGGCCTGACCAGGCCTACGCCGAGCCCGTACCCGGGCTGGACAACGTGACCGTGGCCTGGCCGACGAAACTCACGTTAACACCCAACATGGCGCACCAGGTGCTGGAACAACAGGCTCTCGCGCAACAGCCCTCACCCGCTGCGGCGGACGCACAGGCATTAACGGCATTACGCGCACAACTATCCCCGCCACACGTGGCACCTTTGCCGTGGGAGACAACATGAGCAGCTTTCATCAGCGCCCCCTGGGCCAAAGCGGATTAACCCTCAGCGCCATCGGCTGGGGCACGGTAAAACTTGGCCGCAATCAAGGGGTGAAATACCCCAGCCGTTTTGAGCTGCCCAGCGACGCTGACGCCGCGCGGCTGCTAGACACGGCACACGAGTGTGGCATTAACCTGCTCGATACCGCTCCGGCTTACGGCATTAGCGAAGAGCGCCTGGGAAAGCTGCTGGGCAGCAGCGCTCATGACTGGGTCATCAGCAGTAAAACCGGCGAAGAGTACATAGACGGCGTCAGTCACTTTGACTTTAGCGCCGAGCATACTCGCCGCAGTGTTGAACGGTCACTAAAGCGCCTGAACCGCGACTGGCTGGACATTGTGCTCGTACACTCGGACGGTAACGATGTAGACGTCATAGAAAACACGGGCGCTTTCGAAACCCTGGCCAAGCTGAAACAAGAAGGCTACATTCGCGCCTTTGGCATGTCGACCAAAACCGTCGCCGGAGGCATTCTGGCCGCGCGCGAATCCGACTGCGTTATGGTGACCTACAATCCGGGCCATACCGAAGAGCAACCGGTGATTGATGAGTGCCTGCGTTTAAACAAAGGGGTGCTGTTAAAAAAAGCACTGGCCAGCGGCCATTTAAACAGCGATGATGCCGACCCTGTGCAAACCAGCCTGGATTTTGCCTACGCCCACAAAGGCGTTACCAGTGCCATTATTGGCACCATCAATCCGCAGCATTTACGTGATAACATCGCCAAAGCGAAACGGAGCCTGGCATGACACAAGCGAGCGCGAGCGATTGGCTCGACGACGTAAAATGGGACGACAACGGGCTAGTGCCCGCCATCGCCCAAGACCACCAAAGCGGCCGCATTTTAATGATGGCCTGGATGAACCGCGAGGCACTGGCACTGACCGCAGCGGAAGGCCGCGCTATTTACTGGTCGCGTTCGCGTGGCAAGTTATGGCGCAAGGGCGAGTCGTCCGGCCATGTGCAAAAACTGCACGACATGCGCCTGGACTGCGACGCGGATGTGATTGTGCTGCACGTTGAACAACTCGGCGGTATTGCCTGTCACACCGGGCGCGAAAGCTGTTTTTACCGCACCTATAAAGATGGCAGCTGGCAAACAGTAGACCCGGTACTAAAAGACCCAAGCGAGATTTATTAATGAGCGACACGCAACATATTCTGGCCGAGCTGACGCGTATTCTGGAGGCACGTAAAAACGCGGCCGACGGCGAAAAATCCTACGTCGCCAGCCTGCATCAAAAAGGCTTGAATAAAATTTTGGAAAAAGTCGGCGAGGAAGCCACAGAAACCATTCTGGCGGCCAAAGACGCCCAAGCCAGCGGCGACAAACGCGAGTTAATTGCCGAGACCGCTGACTTATGGTTCCACTCGCTGGTGATGCTGTCGCACCTGGATGAATCCGCCGACAGCGTATTAAATGAACTGGCCCGTCGCTTTGGCGTTTCCGGGCACGACGAAAAAGCCGCGCGTAAACCCTAAGCGCAGGCACCATTGATTATTTGAGGAAATCACTATGGCTGGCATCAGTATCTGGCAACTGTTAATTGTACTCGCCATCGTCATTATGCTGTTTGGCACCAAGCGTCTGCGTGGCATGGGCTCGGATTTAGGCGAAGCCATTAAAGGCTTTAAAAAGTCTGTGAGCGACGAAGACAAAGAGCAAGACACGAAAAAAATCGACGCCGATGCTGCCGACAGCGCTAACGCCGACACCGCGAAAAGCGACGATAAAACCAAAAGCCTCTAAGACCTAAACGTGTTTGATATCGGCTTTTTTGAGCTGCTGGTGATCGCCATTGTCTCGCTGGTGATTATCGGCCCCGAGCGCCTGCCCGAAACGGTGCGCAGCGTTAGCCTGTGGATTGGCCGGCTTAAGCGCAGCCTGCGCGAAACCCGCAGCGAAATTGAAAAGCAAATTGGCGCCGATGATATTCGTCGCCAACTGCACAATGAAGAAATTATGCGCAACCTCGAGGCCACCCGCCGCGACATCGAGCAGGCCGTAGACCCAGAGCGCTCCAAGCGTATGCACGGCCACTATGGCCCACCCAGCGAAGCACCCATGCACGCCCACGGCGAAGCGGACCACGAGAGCAACACCAGTCACGAAAGCAGCGCCAATCCAGAGAGCGACGCTCCTAAAGCGGACGATGCCAGCAAATCATGAGCGACTCCAACGATCAAGAGCTGCCCTTGGTGCAGCATTTAATAGAGCTGCGCAACCGCTTGCTGCGCGCCATTCTAGTAACGGGTATTGTCTGCGCCTGCCTGCTGCCGTTTTCGGCCGAAATTTACGATTTTGCCTCCAAGCCGCTGCAGGTTTACCTGCCTGAAAACAGCCAGATGATCGCTACGGAAGTGGCATCGCCCTTTTTAACCCCGTTTAAACTCACCCTGTTTCTGGCATTTGTCATCAGCATTCCGTTTATTTTGTATCAGGCCTGGGCTTTTATTGCACCGGGCTTGTACAAGCACGAGAAGCAGCTGGCGCTGCCCATTCTCGCCTCATCGGTCCTGCTGTTTTACGCCGGAATGGCGTTCGCCTACTTTGTGGTATTTCCGCTGGTATTCGGTTTTTTTACCTCGGTGGGGCCTGCCAATGTCGCCATCATGACGGACATCAGCCGATATCTGGACTTTGTTTTAAAGCTGTTTTTCGCCTTTGGCGTAGCGTTTGAAATCCCGATCGCCGCGGTGCTGTTGATTCTTGCCGGTGTGGTCACACCCGATGGCCTGGCCAAAAAGCGCCCTTACATTATTGTGGGCTGCTTTATTATCGGCATGCTGCTCACGCCGCCCGATGTGGTATCACAAACACTGTTGGCATTACCCATGTGGCTGCTGTTTGAGGCCGGGGTGTTTTTTGGGCGCTTGCTGTATCGCAAGCACGGCACTACCGAAACGAATCATGAAAGTAGCGGCGAGTAAGCCCCTGAAAGCTCCACACTGAAGTAACAGCAAAAGGCACAGGAAATACAACCCTGCGCCTCTGCGTTACATGGCTCTGTGAGCGAATACCTCTACAACGGAATCCTTATTGCTCGCCCACCGGTTCCATCCCATCTCGTGGAAGTAGAACGCCACTGTGTTTACCGCTGGTTCAACCAGCGCCACTGCGCTGCCGATTAAAATATCGCCGGTTAACAGGTAAGTCACTGTGAACGCGACGGTGAAGTGCAATACAGCAAAGGTGATTGTCTTAGTCATTACCGCCTCCGGTTAAGTATTTAAGTGAATCAACAACCTTGAGTTAATAATAACCATTCTCATTTTATCACCCTAAACAATCGTAGCTATGAATATAATAATTCAAAGCTATTAAGACACCCTTCACTGAACTTGATGTGCAGGCATGACTGGCCCTGTAAATCGGTACCTAACCGTAAATTAATAATAAATATCCTTTTCCTCTTTAATGTAGTAACAATCGGCCGATAACCTATTGTCGCTGCACTCAGAAAGGATAGGCCGTGCTTAAACTCAGAATTGCCCACAAACTCCTGTTAATTGTTGCTATCGCTGTTTTAGCTTTTGTGATTAGTCAGGGATACTCTCTGGTGGTAGAAAAGGAAAATGCCTCTCGGCTGCAGGACGTGCAAACTAACCTTTACCCCAGCCTTGAACTTACCACGGTCAACCTTGGCACCTTGCTGCTTATGGAGCAAAACATTAACTCTGCAGTAACCACCGGTGATACCGAACCTCTGAATGAGGCGCAAAAACAGTACGATTTAATAACGCGCAATTTGAATCAACTGCACAAATTAGGTGGTATGCAGCAAGCTTCACAAGCCCAAGAGCTATTTAGCCTTTGGTATAAACAAGCCACAACCATTGCTCGCAGCTTTATCGATGGCACGGTCGATTTCTCTAAAGTTGCCGGTGAAGCCCGGGCAAACGCCAACCGCCTTGATCAACTACGCACGTTACTAGAACAAATGAAGCAAAATAACGAACTTGCTTTTACCCGCTCTATCAGTGATACCGTGAAAGATTCTGCTAGCGCCAGTCGTATTTCTCTCGTTATTGCTCTCCTGGCGGCCTTCGTACTGATAATCCTCAGCCTTCTCATTGGCAGATCTATTACCCGAAATCTTGAGCAGGTGTCGCACTCGCTGCGAGAAATGGCGTCCGGCGAAGGCGATTTAACCTCCAGGATTCATTACCGCGGTAATGATGAAATTCTAGAACTTGCTGAAAACTTTAACGCTTTTGTTGAAAAGCTGCACAGCTCATTTGCCGACGTGCTAAAGGACGTTAGCTCGCTAAGCGCGGTATCCTCCCGTCTCACCCACACTAGTGGAGAAAACGTACGCGAAATTAGTGCCCAAGCTGAAGCCATTTCGGCAACCCGCAACGCTATTGAGGAACTTATGACTAGCGTTCAGCAGGTAGCCAGCTATTCAAGTAATGCGTCTGGCCGAGCCCGTGAAATCAATCAGACAGCCGCACAAGGGCAGGCGCGCCTTAACGCCAATGTCGAAACCATTACCGCGCTGGCAAGCGACGTGCAAAGTTCTGCGGAGGTGGTCAATAAATTTGAAGGCTTCAGCAGTGATGTAGGTCAGCTGCTTAATACTATTCAAAATGTTGCCGAACAAACCAATCTACTCGCTTTAAACGCCGCCATCGAAGCGGCACGAGCTGGCGAACATGGTCGCGGGTTTGCCGTCGTAGCCGATGAGGTCAGAGGGCTTGCGGTACGAACCCGCCAGGCTACAGAGGAAATTCAGGATGTTATTAACGAGTTACAACAGGTGTCTAAAAGCGCTGTAACCGCAATGGAGTCCAGCGTGGAACGCGCGCAATCAGGTGTAGAAGCTACGCGTGAATCTGAGCAAGCACTGCACACCATACTTGCCAGCGTTAGCGAAATCAGTACGATTAACGAGCAAATAGCCTCAGCTACCTACCAGCAAAGCAATACATTTAACGACGTCGTTTCACACGTTACGGCCATTCACCAAAATACAGAAACCGTAACCGCCAGTACAAGTTCGATGAACGAGATATGCCATGACATCGATAGCATCTCTCAACGACTGGGTAAGGTTGCCTCACAGTTTAAAGTTTAATTTCCCCAAGGAGAAAAATGGATGATACCCCACTCAAATAAAGCGTTGGCGCTCGCGGTAAGCGCTCTGCTCTGCACATCGTACGCAACCGCACAGGATAACTCTGCAGACCAACGTATTGAACAATTAGAACAACAACTACAAACACTACAGAATCAAGTTAACGCACCGGAAGAAAGCCGTTTACGCTTCAACGGGTTTTTAAGTATTGCCTATGGTATGGCCAGTAATGACGGCGGATACGCGGGCTACACAGAAGAAGGCACCTTCAACGAGGAAAGTTTGTTCGGTCTGCAAGGTGCTTTCACCCTCACCGACGACACCGAAGTCACAATGCAACTTGTGGGTCGAGGTAGCGAAGATTGGGACCCGACCATTGAATGGGCTTACATCAGTCACCAGTTTACCCCTGAGTTGAAAATGCGCGCAGGTAAAATGCGACTGCCCCTGTATATGTATTCGGATTCGCTGGAAGTAGGTTACGCCCAACCCTGGATTCGCCCCCCCGAAGAAGTGTATGGCAATGTACCCATCACCAGCTATACGGGTGTCGATGCACTTTATGACGTGAATTTTGATATGTCGACGCTGACCTTTCAGGCTTTTATGGGTGAGTCTGAGGAAACCATCAGCAACCTTGGCCAGACCCTCCGATTGGAAGTCAACGATTTATTTGGCGGCTCAGCCACATGGACAGATTTCATCTGGACTGTGCGCGGCAACTACGCCACTGCGGAAATCACCACCGGTGGCGACGATTTACAAACCGACTTTTACGGCCTGGGCGCCAGCTACAATAACGGAAGCTTACAAGTTATTTCAGAATTTACCCGCCTGGAAATTGAAGGTTCAACACCGGATACCGACTCAGGCTATTTAACTTTCGCGTATACGTTTGGAAGCCTTGCCCCCTATTTTACTTATTCGATGCAAGAGTCCACCGACGATGACGAGCGCCCCTACTCGCGAGAATTTATTTACCAGGCCATCACTACCCCAGGCAACCCGCTGTATGGAAATATTGCAGCTGTTGCGTTATCCGACGTTCAAAGCTCTGAGCGTACCGCCTATAGCTTAGGGCTACGCTGGGATCTGGCCAGTAACGTGGCGGTGAAGTTTGATGTGACGCGCGCAACGGATTTCGGCGATACCGGCGGAGGCTTACCCGGAAACATTGGCCCGGTTATCTCGTACGACGATATCGACGTGTACACCATCAAAATTGATTCAGCGTTTTAAAAGGGCAGTAAACTCATGCGAAACTTATTATTAGCTTTATGTATGCTGGCCCCGTTTAGCTACGCCGAGGTTGTTGTGATCACCAACGCTTCAGGTCCGGATGCTATGGATGCCAATGAGGTTCGAGACTTATTCATCGGGCGCAGTAAAACCTTACCCAACGGTCAACCCGCAGACCCTATTGACCTGGAAACAGGGCAAGCTTTGCGTGAAGAATTTCACAGTAAAGTCACGGGTCGCTCTCAAGCTCAATACAATGCGTTTTGGTCCAAGCAGGTTTTTACCGGTAAGGGGCAACCGCCGCGCACGCTAAACTCCGCTGCCGCCGTGAAAGCATCCGTGGCGAGCACGCCCGGTGCGGTGGGCTACATTGATTCAAGCGATGTGGATGATTCAGTTAAAGTTATCTTAACGCCTTAATACAGAAGTGCTGACAAAGAATACTGACATTCGTACGCACTGATCAGAATAAAGCCGGCATTTGCCGGCTTTATATTTACAAGGTGTTCATTTGCTGCCAGATCAGTAAGGCAAACAGCAGCAAAGACACCCCCTGCCAAAACATGACCGGGTTGCGCTCAATCAGTGGCGGCCTGGCTTTATTCACAAACGCACGATTAGGCTTGCGTAAATCAGCCATAAATTCGCTCAGCTCTGCGTAGCGCTTTAAGGGTTTGACGTGTACCGCTTTCGCTATTGCCTCATCCACCCACTCCGGAATGTCGCGGCGTCTCATCGCCAAAGGTCGGTAGTGTAACTTCTGCTGCGCACGCGCCGAGCGAGCACGGGAAACGGCTGAACCATAAGGCAGGTGGCCACTTAGCATTTGATAGGCAATCACCCCTAGGGAAAAAATATCCGCGCGCGACGTTGGTATCTCTCCGGCAAAATATTCCGGTGCCGTAAACTGAGCCGTACCCTGGATGTCGCCACCTTCGGGTAAAACCTCTGCCACTCCAGCCACCTTGGTTGCACCAAAGTCGATTATTTTAACCGTGCCTTCGCTATCGATCATGACATTGTTGGGGCGCAAGTCCTGATGGATCATTTCCTGGCGATGGAAGGCCTGTAACCCTCGGGCAATTTGCTCAATGATGTCGCGCACTTTTTCAAGTGTGGGTTTTGGGTTGTCGCGCATCCACTGCACCAGTGTTTGCCCATCGATGTATTCGGTCACCAAATACAAATAATGTCGCTTTCTTGAATTGTCGACCGCTTTGAGTATGTGCAGATTATCCAGACGACGGGCAATCCAATCTTCCATCAAAAAACGTTCTAAATACACCTGATTGCCACGCGCCTCAACCGAGGGTGTTTTAATCACCACTTGTTGCCTGCTTTTAATATCTTCGGCTAAAAACACATGGCTGCGACTGCTGATATAAATATCGCGCACAATTTTATAACCATCAAACTCCATGCGCGCTTGCAGCCTTGGTGGCAATGGCAAGCTGTGCAATTGCTGCTGCACCTCGTGCACCGCCTGCGCGGGCAATTGCTCTACCTGAACCAGTTGCACACTTAAATTATCGTCACTGCCATTGGCGAGTGCTTTATCAACAATCGCACGAGCCGCGGCATTTAAATCTTTACCGTGGGTCTGCCAGGCGTGCGCGATGTCTTCGGCGCTGACAAATTCATACACACCATCGGTTGCCAGTAAAAATTGATCCCCTTCTTCTACAGGCAGCTGTTGGTAATCCAGCTCTAATGCTTGTTGTATGCCTAAAGCTCTGGTGAGGTAGCTGCTGTCGGGGCTGGCCCGATGGCGATGATCTTCCGTTAGGGGTTCAAGCGCAGTGCCGCAAAGGCGGTAGATTCGACTGTCGCCGGAATGAAATAAATGGCAGGTATTGGATTTAATAATCAACGCACAAAAGGTGCAGATGTAACCTTTATCGCGCTCGTACCGATACGGGCTGTTGCGGGTTTGCGAGTAAAGCCACGAGTTGGTCGCCTGCAATACCTTGTGCGCGGAGTTTTTTACCGACCAGGCTTCCGAGGTGCAGTAGTAGTCGCCTAAAAAACTCGACACCGCCGTTTCGGCGGCAACCTGACTGACATTGCTGCTGCTAATGCCATCGGCCAGTGCAACCGCGATACCTTTACTGCTTAGCTGTGGCTCGTTTGGCGTACAGGCACCGACAAAGTCCTGGTTTATTTTTTTAAGGCCCTTATCCGTACACTGACCAATGCGGACTTTTAATGTTTTGCTCATAAAAAACCAAAAAGCTCCGCTCATTGTTAACGAGCGGAGCTTTTACAAGGTGCGGATTAACGACCGATGCTACGCTCGGGGCTGGTCCGCACATGGGTGTAATACAAAGGTAAGCCCACCAGCAGGAAGCCACCCACCAGATTACCCAAGGCGGTGGGCAACTCGTTCCACAGCAGGTAATCAGCCACCGTAAAGTCGCCACCCATAATCATCGAGAAGGGGAATAAAAACATATTCACAATGGAGTGCTCAAAACCCATAAAGAAGAAGAGCATGACCGGCATCCACATAGCCGCCATTTTACCGGTAGCGGAGGTGGAAATCATCGCACCCACAACGCCCATTGATACCATCCAGTTACACAACATGCCGCGAATAAAAATAGTGATCCAGCCGTCCAGACCATGCGCCTGATAACCCACGGTACGGGATTCGCCAATCTCGCCCACTTTGGCCGCCAGCGCGCCGCCATCCACGTTGTAACCATAAGTCAGAATAAACGACATAAAAAAGGCAACGGTTAACGCACCGGCAAAGTTGCCGCAGAACACCAGCCCCCAGTTGCGCATTACCTGACCAAAGGTCACACCGGGGCGCTTATCAATTAACGCCAAAGGCACCAATGTGAACACCCCGGTCAGCAGATCGAACTTCATCAGGTACAGCATGATAAAGCCCACCGGAAACAACAGTGAGCCAACCAGTGGGCTGCCCGTTTTAACGATGACGGTAATGGCAAACATGGCTGCCAGGCCCAAAATGGCACCCGCCATAAACGCGCGAATTAAGGTGTCCTTGGTGGACATGTAAACTTTCTGCTCGCCGGCGTCGACCATTTTGGTGACGAACTCGGAGGGTTCGATATAAGCCATAGGATTTCCTTCCAATTAAGAGGTGCTGTCAAACCCTAGATGGCAAAGCTTATGCCAAGCGAGACAAAACCAGCAACCCCCTGATTCAAAAGGGAAAAAATAAAGGCTTGGAAAAACAGGACGAAAATAAGCAGCAAAAATTCGCACCACAATAAAGCACGCGACCAACTTTAGCGCTTTTCAGAAGACGATAGGGTCGAGCAAAAACAGTGCAAAGCAAAATTTTTGATGGTGCAGACGCACCAAAAACTATCGCTCCATACGGAAAATCAAATCCGCACTCTGCACCTCACCCGATTCGGCCTCAAGACGAAGGTTATCGGAAATAAAATAGGTTAGCCCCACGGTGGAAATGCTGTCGAACAAGCCAATGGCGTAGTGAACGTATAAGTCTTCGGTAAGGTATTTACCCAGCCACAGGCTGCTGTCTTTTACATCGTCGTCCGATTTAATCGTCAGCTCATCCAGTCCAAAGCGCCCGGCAATATCGTCGGCCACAAACTGGCCACGCTTAATGCCGAGCTTGGCAATCGCATTCACCAGCATCGATGCTTCGCCCGATGAGGCGCCGCTGATCGGCTTACCGGTAAACAACATACTCATGGCATCGCTTTCGGTTTGCTGAGGGCGCGAATAAATTTCACTGGTGGGATTTTGCAAAGTACCGCCAATGATCAGACCAACCTGTACGTCTTCGACTTCGCGGGTGGCCGTCACATTTAAGCCTGGGTTATCCATGGCCCCTTGAAAAGCAAGGGTACCTTTTTCAATGGTTAAATCCTGGCCATAGGCTTGAAATCGGCCATCGATAATATTGATGTTGCCGAGCGCGAACAGTGCGCGCTCGGGGGATTTATCAATACTTAACTCGCCACCTAACCGCGCTTTAAATCCGGCGGCATCGAAGCTGACTTTTTCACCCAATGCAAAGTCAACATTCGCATACACTGGGATTGTATTATGATCTTGCGGGTCGGCCACATCGATGACCACCACATCGTCAGAAACTTTAGTAGCCGACACGGGTAAGGTGTTAATCACTGCATGCGCCTCAGGCACTAAAGCCCGCCCAGATACTTCAATGCGTTCGGCGCTTGCTCGCAGCGTTAAGTCTGGAGTAAAAAATAAATTAAGCAGCTCACTGTCCATCACATGGGCATGCTCACCTGTGAGAGCGGCCTGAAGCTGCCAATCCGACTCCAGCAAATCGCTGGCCGATACCTGCAGGGATAAGGTGCCACTGTCTCCCGCTTGTGTATTCACCTCGGCGGTCATCGCATCTTGGTTGCCCTGCACAACGGCATTGAGCTGAGTAAAACTGACGCCCAGTGAAGGGGACTCAAACGTTGTATCAGCGACACGCACATTGAGGCTCAACTGTGGGTCGGTGACAGTGCCGGATATCTGCGCACGAGCATCCAGACGCCCGTCTATATCGCGTACCGCAGGTAACAGCGCTTCGAGCGGTGACAGGCTCTGCATCTGCGCTAACACTTCACCTTGCAACGCTTTGCTGTCCATCTGCGCACGCACCTCAGCTTCAACCTGACCGTAACCGCTAAAGGCCAGCTCGGCGCGAGCGGTAAGAAGAGCATTTTGCTGCTGTATATTTAAGCCGAATTCTTCCAGCGGGTAAGTATCACTTTCGGCGTCATTCAGGCGATAAATAAACGCGCCATCTACTGCCGTAAAATCGGCGTCAAGTTGAGGCACCCCACCTTCAGACCAGGCAAACTCGCCGCTCCCCTGTAAGTAGCCTTCTACATCCACCTCTTCTTTCAACCAGCGGCGTAGCAAATCGAGCGGTAAACGTTCCACGGCCAATTGACCATCGGCCCCCACTCCCTGCTTCCAACTACCGGTAGCACAGGCCGATGAATGCACTTCATCGGTCTCCCGCTGGCGAGTCAGCAGACAAAGATCGCCAACGGTGACCTGTTCGGCCGAAGCGCTTACCTCTACGGGATTTTTTAATTCCAGGGGGCGAATGTACGGCGTAACAAGCGATAGAGCCTGCAGCTGCCCCTGCCACGTCTGGCCATCCCAGGCACCACTGAGTTGAGTGTTCGCATTGGCAAATCGATCCTGCCCTAATTCTGCCTCTATACGATGATTCTTGGCACTGCCGGTAAACAGAACGTTTGCGCTTTCGTAACGATTACCCGCCAGCTCAAGCCCTTTAGCCTCAGCTCGCAGTAAAAGTTTTTGCCGCTGCGAGTCCGTCATCTGAGACTCCAGCGCCAGCTGCTCGATGCGATACTCCCCCCAGTGTAGATTTACCGCCGTGGCTCCGCCCTCAAGCTGGGGGTTCTGCCGGTTGCCCCCTAAATGTCCTGAGGCATCGAGCTGACCGCCAATGCGTGGATCAATCTGCTCCAACAGTGGCGCACGCACCGTCCAGTCCAGGCCAAAAGTATCACCGATATGGCCATTCACCTGAAGCAGATTTCCGCCCAGTGAAAGTTGCACGCCAGAGAGCGTTAATGTCTCTGCCGACAGACTTGCCGCCCCCTCTCCCTGCACCGCAAGTCCGCGTAAACTTCCGCTTAAGTGTTTGAGCGTGGCATCCAGGTTCAGCTCATTGTTTTGCCAGCGACCCGAGGTAGAAACATCCCCTGTTAATTGCCCCGGCCAATCCTGCATTACCACAGCGGGGTTAACTTGTTCGACGTGTGCATCGACTCCCCAAGCCACATAATCCTGCCAATGCACCTTGCCATTGCCCGTCAATGTCATTTCATTAGCCGCCAAATCTATCAGCGGCAGACCCAAACCCTGCAGGTTGCCCTCTGCCTCCAGAGCGACCTCCACGTTCGGGTAACCCACTAACGAATACTGGCCGTCAAATTCTGCCTGGTAATCATTCAACCAACCCGACAGACTTAACTCGCCACCGGCCTCCATTCCCTCTACGGCTGTTACATCCGCCCAATACGCCGCCACCGGCTGCGTCGGAGAAGTTAATGTAGCCTGTAGCTGAGCGGGGTTTGCTATACCTGTAGACCAGTGTCCGTGAGCATTTATTTCAGCGGGTAATTCAGTGGCTAACGTGAAATCCAGTTGGGTAATATTGCCACTGGCCTCGAGTTGCGCCTGAAGCTGGTTGCGGTATAAAACCTCGGGCACAAACCGGCTGATATCTGTAACGCTTTGCGATTTCGGTGTAGGCAAAAGATGAGCCGCAGCGGTAACTTCCAACCCATACGGGTAACTCAAACTCGCAGTACCCTGCAAGGACAGTGTGTGCCCTGCCGTATCCACGGTTAGTTTATCGATAGTAAGCGAGCGAGGGCCGTAGGTAAGCTCGGCGGCTAAATTATCCAGCGAATAGGCCACGTCGGAGTAGCTGACCTGTACACGGGTCAGAAGCACATCTGGAGCGACTAAGGACATGGGCACACCAAGATCAGGCCACTGAAACGCGTCATCCTCCTCGGGCACCGGCTCTTTGGCGGCAATGCTTATATCAACACCACCAATGTAGAGCTTGTCGATCAGTAAAACGCCCCACAATACCCCTACCGGATGCCAGGCAAATTCTAGCTGCTGTACCTCGAGCTGTATGGCCTCGGTGTTGTAACGAATATTCTGTAGCTCAACTCCGCGCAGCAAAGCTCCTTGCGCATGGGTTAACTCGACGCCGGTTGCTTCGTGCACTTTACTCAATAGCCAGCGGGTGCCGGGCTCGGTGGCAATCAACAAGGTGACGGCACACAGCAGCGACATGAACAGCACTACAACAAATAAAATACCGCGAAGGAGAAACCGTCGAATCACAAATCTGGCCCCACACTTAAATGCAACCGCCAGCCTTCGTTACCGTCTAATGCCTTGGCAATATCTGCGCGTACCGGCCCTACAGGAGAAATCCAGCGCACCCCCACACCAACACCTCGATACGGATCGAGATACCCTTTGTTAAACGCCGTGCCCTCATCGTAAAAAGCCGCCAGCGAGAAGTCTCCATACACTCGATGGTCGTACTCTACGCTACCCGTCAGCACCCGAGAACCGCCAATCACCACGCCATCGTCGTTTTTTGGCCCCAGGGTTTTGTAGTCATAGCCGCGCACGCTGGCATCACCGCCGGCGAAAAAGCGCTGCGAAATGGGCAACTTATTAAAATCATCCACTTCCGTTACGCCGCCTTCAGCGCGAAACAGCAAGCGTCCATCGCCCAAAGGCAAAATAAACTTCACCCGCGAATAAATTTGCGCAAAGTCGGTACTGGAGACAAACGCATCACTGGCACCTTTGACGCGCAGCAGAATATTCCAGCCCCGGCGCGGATACTGCACATCGGTCGAGCTGGAATAAGAGGTGGAGTACACAGGAATAATCAGCTCCGAGGTTTGCGACGGCGCATCACCAAAACGGTATTCCTCTTCCTCGAAACTGAGACCAAAGTTATTTAACCATTGGCTGCTTTCCCAGCTGGAGTAATTTAAGCCTGTGGCCAGGCGATTGCTCACCGAATTGTTTATATCTTCTTGAGTAAAGCCGGTATATAAACGCAACACTTCGTAGGCGGGCCTAGCCATGGGAATGGAGTAACCCACCTGGTAGGTAGTGATTACCTCAGAGGCATTAACTGTGGCATCCAGGCTGTGCCCACGGCTGTTAAGGTAACGGTTTTCATACCCCAGTAAAACTCGCGGGCCAATGTCCGATGCATAACCCACACCCACCGAATAACTGTGCTTGGGACCTTTTAACAGCTCAACATGGATAGGCACTTCACCATCTTGCAGCGCATTTAATTGAGGTTTAACACTTACCGAGCCGAAATAATTACTGGCCTGCAACTCGCTGCGCAGCTTGACCAGGTCCTCTGAGCGGTACGCCTGACCTCGCGTTAATGTAATGTAACGATCAATCAAGCTATCGCGCAGGATGTCATGAGTTACCGTGACCTCACCCACCCGATACCGAGCCTGAGTATCCAGAATTAAATGCACGCGGGCACTGTTGTGCTCTTGCGATACCAGCACTTCCGAGCGAACTAAATTGGCATCAAAAAAGCCCTGCGCGCTGGCCGTCTGCAACAATCGGGTTTTAAACGATTCGTACTCACCATGATTAAGAGGTGCACCCGGCTTCAAGCGAGTGTCTTTGACCAGTTTAGCCAGTGCAGCATTGTCTTTGCCCTCACCCTCAAGCAAAATTTCTACTTGCTCATAAGTGGTGATGGGACCAGGTGTAATGGCGAGCGTTAAACGCCAACAATTTTCGGTTCGATCGAAGCTTTTCTCAGCTTGAAGCTGGTAATAGCCCAGAGCTTGGGCCGCCTCGGTCATGCGTCTGTCAAACTCTTCGCCCAGGGCGCGCACATGCCAGCGCGCCAATCGGCAAGACTGACTCTCGACGTTCAGATAGGCACGAATGTTATCGCGCAGTTCATCACTGCCGCCTGATAACACTAACTCGGGAGCCGCTGTCGCACGCACAGATACCAATGCAAGCAACCACCACAGCTTTGCCCAGCCTTGAGACATAACACTCCCGTTCATACTAATAACCTGGCCAGCCTAACAGCCAGGTTGGTATTCATTCAGCTTTACAGTTTATCATCCACAAGCACGTGACAAGCCAATTTTTGCCGAGCGCCGTTTCGGTCTATAATCGCCGCTCAGTCTTAAGGCCTTCCTCACCATGCTCAGCTACCGCCACAGTTTCCACGCCGGTAATCACGCCGACATTCTCAAGCATTGCGTTTACCTTAACTGCCTGGGCTACCTCCAGCGCAAAGATACTGGCCTGCGTCTGATCGACACCCACAGCGGTGCGGGCGCCTATACCTTGACCAGTACCGAGGTAAAAAATGCCGAATACAATGAAGGAATTGCACGTATTTACACAGCGAGCAGTGCGCCGCCCGTGGTGGATTACTACCTCAAAGCCATTCGCGCCTTCAACCGGCAGGGCTTAAAGTACTACCCAGGCTCGCCACAACTGGCAGCGAACTTACTGCGTCCACAAGATGAAGCCTACTTTTTCGAATTGCACAGCAGCGACTACCGCTTACTGCACAACCGATTCAAACAGAGCAAGCGTATTCACGTGAGTGATACCGACGGTTTTACCGGGCTCAAGCGGCTGCTGCCCTCGCCCACCCGCCGCGCGCTGGTACTGATTGACCCGAGCTACGAAATTAAAAGCGACTACCGTCTGGTGGTAGACGCACTGATACAAGCCTACAAACGCATGGCCACCGGCTGCTTTTTGCTCTGGTACCCAGTGGTGGACAGAGGCTACATCAATAGCCTCGAAAAACAATTACGCGGCAGCGAGCTTGCCAACGTCCAATTGTTTGAACTGGGCATAAGCCCTGACAGCCATGGCCAGGGTATGACGGCCAGCGGTATGATCGCCGTAAACGCGCCCTGGACACTGCGCGAGCAAATGGAAACCGCCCTGCCCTGGCTGGCCGGGCAACTGAGTGCGACCCCCCAATTTCGGATTGAGCAGTTAAAAGAGTAGGAGTCCTGACATGGCCCAGCAGCACCCTCACTACGTGGGATTCTGGCGACGCTTTCTCGCCTTTTTGATCGATTCATTGGTTATTCTGCCACTGTTGATAGCCATCACCATGGGGCTATACCGTCACAGCGGCGACTGGCTTGCCATGCTGATGGCAGGCGCCGAAAACTTCTGGATGAACTACGGACTCCCCGCCGCCTTCACTTTGCTGTTCTGGCTGATTAAGTCAGCTACGCCTGGGAAAATGCTGGTGGGCGCGGTGATCGTCGATGCCGAAACCCTGCAACCGCCCACCCCATGGCAATTGCTGATTCGCTATTTGAGTTATTACATTTCGGGTCTACTGCTGTTTCTCGGGTTTATCTGGATTGCCCTGGATAGCCGCAAACAGGGCTGGCACGACAAACTGGCCGGCACCGTGGTTATCGACCGCCGCCGCTGACGCACCCACGGCATCAATGTACAATGTGGCCACCATTTTCCGCCGCATGATTTTACGCTGCAATAAAGGCCTGCTATGAGCGACAAAAAAACCACCCACTTCGGTTTTGAAGAAGTTGACGTCGAGAAAAAAGCCGAGCGCGTCGCCGGGGTCTTTCACTCGGTAGCGGGCAAATACGATTTAATGAACGATTTAATGTCCGGCGGTGTGCACCGTTTATGGAAGCGCCTGACCATTGAAAAGGCGGCCGTGCGAGCCGGGCAGAAAGTGCTGGATATTGCCGGCGGCACCGGCGATTTGTCCTACCAGTTTTCTCGCCAGGTGGGCGCCGATGGCCTGGTAGTGCTGGCGGATATTAACGACTCAATGCTCAAGGTCGGCCGCGATAAACTCCTCGACAAAGGCGTGGCGGGCAATCTTACAGTCGCCCAGGCCGACGCCCAGTTTTTGCCCTTTGCCGATAATACCTTCGATTGCATCACCATCGCGTTTGGCCTGCGCAACGTGACCGATAAAGACCTCGCGCTAAGCTCCATGCTGCGCGTGCTAAAGCCGGGCGGCAAACTACTGGTGCTGGAATTCTCCAAGCCCATCAACCCACTGCTGGAAAAAGCCTACGACGCTTACTCGTTTAAAATCCTGCCCAATATGGGCAAGTGGGTAACCGGCGACGCTGACAGCTACCGCTACTTGGCCGAATCCATTCGCATGCACCCGGATCAAAAAACCTTGCAAGGCATGATGGACAACGCCGGTTTCGTCCTCACCGACTACCAGAACATGACCGGCGGTGTGGTCGCGCTGCACAGCGGAATCAAGCCCTGATGCTGGATGCCACCGCCATCGCCGCGCTGGCAAGTGTGACAGAAAAAGCCGCTGCGCACGCACTCAAGTACGACCCAGGCAGCCGCGCCCGATTGCGCTCATTGAGCGGCCAGGTTCTGGCCCTTCACGTACGCGCGCCGGAAGTACATCTCTACATCCTGCTGGACGACCCCGTGCGGATTCAGCAGAGCTACGATGGCGACGTTAGCTGCCGTCTCTCGGGCAACGCGCTGGATCTGGCCAAACTCCTGACCAGTGACAGCACCAGCCTTTACGGCACAGGGGTTACCCTGGAAGGCTCGCCGCAGTTATTAGCCGAACTGAAAACACTGTTGCAAACTCTCGATATCGACTGGGAAATGGCTCTGGCCGACGCCATTGGCACGCTACCCGCTCACATTATTGCCAAACAGGTGCGACGCGCCGCTGGCTGGAGCCGCGAGCGTGCCACACATGCCGGACAGCTAGGCGGCGAATACCTGACCGAAGAAGGCGCGCAAGCGTTAGGCCACAACGAATTCGACCTGTTTTGCGACGATATAAAGCAGACCGGCCAGGCGCTCGACCGACTTGAAGCGCGCATCAACCGGCTGCTTTCCAGCCATAGCAAGGACTCCTCTACCCCATGACCAGTGTGTTGCGACTTTTTACCATTCTGGCCACGTTCGCCCGTTACCGCCTTGATTTACTCCTGCCGCGCACCAACCTGCCCTGGTGGCTGCGAGTGCTGTTTGCGCCCTTGGCCCTGATACCCGCAGGCAAACTCACACGCGGCGAAAGGCTGCGCCTGGCAATGGAGTCCCTGGGGCCCATTTTTATTAAATTCGGCCAATTGCTTTCAACCCGCCCCGACCTTATGCCGCCGGATATCATTGCCGAACTCAGCGCCCTGCAAGACCGGGTGCCGCCGTTTGCTAAAGAAAAATTCTGCCAGCTGGTTGAGGAATCGTTAGGCGACAATGTCGACAATGTTTTTAAACACTTTGACCGCGAGCCACTGGCGTCGGCCTCGGTGGCGCAAGTACACGCCGCCGTGTTGCACGACGGCCGCGACGTAGTCGTTAAAGCCATTCGCCCCGGCATTGAAAAAATTATTCAGCAAGACACCCGACTGCTGGAGCTGATTGCGCGCTTAGTTGAAAAATACAGCGCCGACGGCAAACGCCTGCGCCCCGTGGAAGTGGTTGAGGATTACCGCACCACTATTTTTGATGAACTGGATTTACAGCGCGAGGCGGCCAACGCCTCGCAGTTACGACGCAACTTTTCACACTCACCGCTGTTGTACATTCCCGAGGTTATGTGGGATTACACCCGCCGCAAAGTGCTGGTGTTAGAGCGCATATCCGGCATTCCTGTTACCAACCTAGATGAGTTAGAAGCGCAAGATACCGATATGAAAAAACTCGCCGAACGCGGCGTAGAGATTTTTTTCACCCAGGTGTTTGAGCACAATTTTTTCCACGCGGACATGCACCCGGGCAATATTTTTGTGTCACGCGAACACCCGGATCAACCGCAGTATATTGCGGTTGACATGGCGATTGTGGGCTCGCTAAACCGGGCCGACCAATATTACTTAGCGCGCAATATGCTGGCGATGTTTCGCCGCGATTATCGTCAGGTGGCCGAGCTGCACGTACAGAGCGGCTGGGTGCCAGAGTCTACCCGCATTGAAGAACTGGAAGCGGCGGTGCGCACCGTGTGCGAGCCTATTTTTGAAAAGCCCTTAAAGGATATTTCCTTCGGTCACGTGTTGCTTAATCTGTTTCGCACCGCCCGGCGCTTTAATATGGAAGTTCAGCCTCAGCTAGTGCTGCTGCAGAAAACACTGCTCAACATCGAGGGGCTCGGGCGTCAGCTGTACCCAGACCTAAACCTCTGGGCCACCGCCCATCCGTTTTTAGAGCGCTGGCTGAAAAACCGCTTTCACCCCAAGTCGCTGTGGCAAGACTTAAAACGCTACGGCCCCGAGTGGATGGAAAAATTCCCCGAAGTGCCTCACCTGGTGTTTAACGGTTTACAACAAGTTCAGCAGCTGGATGATCTTCGCGGCGAGCTCGCCGATTACCGCGCTCAAGCTCAGCGCCGCGAGCATCGCGCCGCCAACCGCAGACGCCTGACCTTGGCCGCTGTGGCCTCGCTGGCGGGGGCGGTCGCGCTGATTTGGCCAGAGGCGCAACACTTACATCTGGCTTCCGGAATATCGTTTGATGATATTCCAGCGGCGGCCTGGGCATTAAGCGGCATAGGATTACTTCTGCTTGCGATACGGCGCTAGTCACTGATCAACAGAGGCTGGTAAGATCGGACACTCTTTAAGCAGGAAGAACAAACGCAATAAAAGCGGCATGGAGATAAGCTGACGATGAACAAACCTCAAACTTTTAAGGCTTTATTGGCCACGGCGGCGCTGATCGGTTTAAGCGCCTGCGGCGGCGGTGGCAACAGCACAACCCTGGATCGGGTACAGGATTACTACGGCATCGACGATGACGACTCACCCACCGTGACCCCGCCCAGCCAGTCCTCAAGCTCTGTCAGCAGCAGCTCGTCTTCCGTGTCATCGAGCAGCTCATCGTCCAGTAGCAGTAGCAGTAGCAGTAGCAGTAGCAGTAGCAGTGAAGGTTACACTTGGGTAAAAGATGTTTATCCCCCACGAGATAATTTCAAGGATCAATGCGCATCTCCCAGAACGGGGATTGCCCCTTACAACAATGAGCCCTACCCCGATCAGCAAGCCTCCTACGTTGAAGAGAATGCCTTTCTGCGCTCCCTCACCAATGAGGTCTATTTGTGGTACGACGAGGTAGAAGATTTAAACCCGCGCTCTTACGGCACTATCGAGTATTTTGATTTGCAAAAAACCACAGCGGTTACGCCGTCGGGCAACGCCAAAGATCAGTTTCACTGGTACGACGAAACCGACTCTTATATGGTTCGCCAGGAATCCGGGGTTTCGGTTGGCTATGGCGTACAATGGGCCCTGCTTGCCAGCGTACCACCGCGCGAAGCGGTCGTCGTGTACACAGAGCCCGGCTCCTCCGCCGCGGCAGCCAACCTTCAGCGCGGTGCGCGTATTCTCGCAATCGACGGTGTAGATTTGATTAACGATAATACCAATGCTGGAATTGACACTCTAAACGCCGGGCTTTTCCCCAGCACCATGGGCGAAAGCCATACTTTTACAGTTCAGGATTTAAACAGCACCACGACCCGAGACATTACCCTCACTGCAAGCGAAGTGACTATCGCGGCCGTCAATCAGGCTTCCATCATCGACACCCCTAGTGGCCAAGTGGGCTACCTGTTGTTCAACACTCACATTGCCACCGCCGAAGCTGAACTGGCTTACACCATCAGCGAATTGAGCGCCGCCGGGGTCAGCGACTTGGTGCTGGACATGCGCTATAACGGCGGTGGATACCTGGATATTGCCAGCGAACTGGGCTACATGATTGCCGGCAGCCAGGCTGCGGGAAAAACCTTTACCGCTACCGAATTTAACGACAAACACACCGAGGTTGACCCCTTCACCGGCGCGGATCTCACACCGATGGAGTTCCATACCGAAACGCTGGGCTTTTCATTAATGCCAGGCCAGGCGCTACCCACTCTGGATTTAAATCGCGTATTCGTGCTGAGCGGTGGCAACACCTGCTCTGCCTCAGAGGCGGTGATTAACGGCTTGCGCGGTATTGATGTAGAAGTCGTTTTGATTGGCGGCGCCACCTGCGGCAAACCTTACGGTGCCTACATGGTGCATAACTGCGGTTTGTCGTACTTCACAACCCAGTTTAAAGGCAGCAACGCCAAAGGCTTCGGCGACTACGCCGACGGCTTCTTCCCGGGCGCAGCCAACAGCAGTAATCAAGCGGAGCTACCGGGTTGCGTGGTAGAAGACGACTTAGATCACCTTTTGGGGGATCCCGCCGAGGCCCGTTTGGCGGCGGCCTTGCATTACCGCAACACGGGTAGCTGCCCCTCCGGCACCAGCGCCAAGGGACAACCCCCCAGCCTGCAAAAAGCCAGACAAGCAGGTGCCAATGACGGTGTTATTTACCAGCCGCCAGGCATGGGCGACAGTATTTTGAGACAACCCCAGTGAGGGCTTTACTGTTAGCAGCGGCGAGTTTACTCGCCGCCTGCCAGTACTTAACCGACACCAGCTCACCCGCCGTATTACTGGCCCCGAGTGAAGAAACCCGCGCGGAACTCACCCGTACCATATCGCGTGCTCTGGGTACAAAAATTATCTTATCGGCGCAGGCACTTACTCACAGCCCGCGATTGATAATCGACGCGCCAGCACCGCAAAACCTGCAAAACCAAGGCGGCGCTGGGCTCACAATGAGCCGACCAGACCACTTTAGTCTCTGGCTCGAAAACGGCCGCTGTATTTTGAAACACGAAGAAACAACCAACCAGTGGGTATTACAAAGCGCCCATTGCGCCAAGCCCTAGCTATACTTGGTACCCTAGCCCCCAAAGGAGATGGACATGAAACGCTCTGTACTACTGATTGTATTAGGCGCTTTCAGCGTCGGCACCTCAGCTGATATTAAACCGGATATATTAGAGTGCGACGCCAAAAAAGCCGCACGCAATGCAGCGCTGGATTCCACGGTTGGCGTAAGCGGTAACTGCGACGCCGAAAAACTCGCCGACAAAACCAAAGATAACGTTAAAGACTCTGTAGACGACGGCAAAAAGAAGCTCGGTGATGGCGTTGAAAATGCTAAAGAGCATGCAGCCGATGCCCTCCCGGGTGAAAAGCACAAAAACGATGAGCACAAGTTAAAACACGATTAACCTGCAAACGGCCGGGCAGCCCCGGCCGTACCCCACTTCTGGCCATTGTGCTAAGCTCGCCTCACGTTTTTCTCGGGTTTAAACATCGCATGCATATTCATATTCTCGGCATTTGTGGCACCTTTATGGGCTCGCTGGCCTGCTTGGCGAAAGAGCTGGGGCACCGAGTGACTGGCTCGGATCAGAACGTCTACCCTCCCATGAGCACTCAGCTGGAACAGGCGGGTATAGAGTTAATCAGCGGCTATGACCCGGCGCAGTTAGACCCAGCTCCAGACTTAGTCATTATTGGTAATGCCTTAAGCCGCGGCAATCCGGCGGTCGAGGCCGTACTCAAACGAGGCATCCCTTACACCTCTGGCCCCGAGTGGCTGCGCCTGCACGTACTGCCGGGCAAATGGGTACTGGCGGTGTCGGGCACTCACGGCAAAACCACCACCGCCAGCTTACTCGCCTGGATTTTAGAATACGCGGGTATGAGCCCCGGCTTTTTGATCGGCGGCGTGACGCAGAATTTTCCCGTGTCGGCCCGTTTAGGAGACACGCCTTTTTTTGTGATTGAAGCGGACGAATACGACAGCGCCTTTTTCGATAAGCGCTCTAAGTTTGTCCACTACTTGCCGCGCACCTTAATCATTAATAATTTGGAATTCGATCACGCGGATATTTTTGCCTCACTCTCGGATATTCAGCGCCAGTTTCATCATTTAATGCGTACCTTGCCCGGCAATGGCCGTGTTATTTATCCGGCCGATAACGAAGCGGTAAATCAAGTGATTACACAAGGGTGCTGGAGCGAGGCGGAAACCATGGGCGAGCAGGGCGAATGGAGCACGCGCAACATCAACCCAGACGGCTCCAAGTTTTCGGTGTTGTTCGGCTCAAGGGTTGAGGCAGAAGTGCACTGGGAGTTAAACGGCGAGCACAATGTCAGCAACGCCTTAGCCGCAATGCTCGCCGCGCGCCATGTCGGCGTTACCCCGGAAATCAGCGCGCGCGCTCTGCACGAATTTAAAGGGGTAAAGCGTCGCCTCGAGTGCATAGCCGATGTGCACCGCATCAAGGTGTACGACGATTTTGCACATCACCCCACCGCCATTCAAACAACGCTGGCCGGGCTGCGCGCCAAGGTAGGGGACGGCAAAATTATCGCGGTCATTGAACCGCGCTCCAACACCATGCGTATGGGTGTGCACAAAAGCGCCCTGGCACCCGCCTGCGTCGATGCTGACGATGTGCTCTGGTATCAACCGCCAGATACCGATTGGGATCTGGCCGATGTAGTCAACCACTCACCGGTACCCGCCAAGCTATACCGTGATCTGGACAGTTTAATGCACGACGCCTTGGCCCTTGCCGAGGCGGACAGCCACATTGTGATTATGAGCAATGGCGGCTTTGGCGGCCTGCACCAGAAGCTTGTAGCGCAACTGAACAAACACGCCCTGTAACGGAATAACCATGACGAGCCCAAGTGAAAACCGCACCATCACCCTGGCCATGACCGGCGCTTCAGGTGCTCAGTACGGCCTGCGCTTGTTGCAGTGTTTACTGGCGGCCGACTGCAATGTGTACCTGCTGTTGTCCAGCGCAGCCGAGGTAGTCATCCGCACCGAGACAGACTTGGATTTACCCACCGACCTGGAACAGCAGCAACTGTTTTTAAGCCAGCGTTATGGTGCAAGTGATGAGCAGCTGACCCTGTTCGGCCGTGACGATTGGTTCTCGCCAGTGGCCTCAGGCTCCAGCTCTCCCTCATCCATGGTGATTTGCCCGGCAAGCGGCGGCACCCTGTCATCCATTGCCAGCGGCGCCAGCAATAACTTGATTGAGCGCGCGGCGGACGTCGCCCTCAAAGAGCGCCGCCAGTTAATTGTGGTGCCGCGCGAAACTCCCTACTCGGCCATCCACCTGGAAAACATGCTCAAGCTCACCCAGCTGGGCGCAGTGGTACTACCGGCAAGCCCCGGCTTTTACATGCAGCCCGCTACTATTGAAGAGCTGATCGATTTTGTTGTCGCTCGTATTCTGGATCAACTGGGATTAGAGCAGGATCTGATGCCCCGCTGGGGTGAGGAATAACCTTGCTCCCGCAAAGAGTTTCTATCGTTGAAGTCGGCCCGCGCGATGGGCTGCAAAACGAGCCCGGTACCATCGCGCTTGCCCATAAGCTCGAGTTGATTCACGCCCTTGCAGAGGCTGGACTAACTCGCATTGAGGCCGGCGCCTTTGTAAACCCTAAGTGGGTGCCACAAATGGCCGACAGCGAGGCGGTGTTTGCGAAGCTTAAACGCAAGCCCGGCGTTAGATACAGCGCCCTGACGCCCAATTTAAAAGGCTTTGAGCGCGCACGACAGGTAAACGCCAGCGAGGTGGCGATCTTCGCGGCGGCCAGCGAAGCCTTCAGCGAAAAGAATCTGAACTGCAGTATTGAGCAAAGCCTGGCGAAGTTTGCCGAGGTGGCCAGCGCCGCCCGCGAGCACAAGATCCCTCTGCGCGGTTATATCTCCTGCGTTCTTGGCTGCCCCTACAGTGGAGCCGTAGCACCAGAGCTGTGCCTGGAAATCGCGCAAGAACTGCTGAACATGGGCTGCTATGAAATTTCGCTAGGCGACACCATCGGCATCGGCACCGCCGCCAGCACGCAAGCGTTATTACGAGTTTTGCTCAAGCGAATCGACCCGACCAAACTCGCCGTGCACATGCACGATACCTACGGCCAGGCGCTCACCAATATTTATACGGCCTTGCAGCAAGGCATTGCGGTGGTGGACTCCTCAGTCGCAGGCCTCGGCGGCTGCCCCTACGCCAAAGGCGCTACCGGCAACGTTGCCACCGAAGACGTACTCTTTCTATTAAAAGGGCTGGGTATAGAGCACGGTATCGACCTACCTAAAGTTGCACACGCCGGTGCTACTATTTGTCGCCATTTAAATATACGCAACAACAGCCGCGCCGCCGTGGCGCTATTGAATAAAACATCATGACCAATCAAAACGACGACATTTTGCAAACCAAAGTAAACCTTGAAACCGCGCAAATCCCCTGGCGGGACTTACAGCGCTTTTTTGCCGGGGGCAGGGCGGTTTTTGTCGCCCCCGAGCTGGACTTGACTCGGGTCGCCACTGAGATGGCCAAAGACAATGCCACACAAATCCAGCACTGGATGAGCGAAGGGCAGGTAGGACCCGTCAGTGACGAACAAGCCCAGGCCTGGTTTGAGGCCGACGCCCTACTCTGGGCCGTCGTTATTAAACCCTGGGTAATGGTGCAGGAAAAACTCTAAAGCTCGCTTTCACCCCACACCACTGGCCGCGCACAGTGCGAAGCGGCTTGTGTGCTGCTATAATGCCGCCTCCTCCAATGCAGAGGCTTGTTGTCGAGTATTGGCCGCCACAAGTGGCCAGTTGAGGATGAACAGCCTGCGCGGGATTGCGCTTTACCTGTGCCCGGTGCTTTGCTCCGGCCCGCCCGGTCTCATCCGGCCTCTGAAGATACCCTCTTTACAATCACAGGTAGAAGAATGGCTACAGATTCAAAGATTATCTACACCAAAACCGACGAAGCTCCGGCACTGGCCACCCAGTCGCTCCTCCCGATTATCGAGGCCTATACCAAAGTGTCAGGCATTGGAGTTGAGCTGAAAGACATCTCACTGGCCGGTCGTATTATTTCCCAATTTCCGGAATATCTGACCGACGAGCAGCGCCAGAGCGACGCCCTGGCCGAGCTGGGCGAACTGGCCAAGCAGCCAGAAGCCAATATTATTAAGCTGCCAAATATTAGCGCCTCAATCCCTCAGCTGAAAGAGGCCATTAAAGAACTGCAGCAACAGGGCTACAAACTGCCCGACTACCCATCAGAACCCAAAACCGACGAAGAAAAGTCCATCGCCGCTCGCTACGACAAGGTCAAAGGCTCGGCGGTTAACCCCGTATTGCGTGAGGGCAACTCAGATCGCCGCGCACCCGCCTCGGTAAAAGAGTACGCGCGTAAAAACCCACACTCGATGGGCGCCTGGTCAAAAGATTCCAAATCTCATGTAGCACACATGAGCGAAGGCGACTTTTTCGGTAGTGAAAAGTCCGTGACCCTGCCTGCCGCTACGACCGCAAAGATTGAATTTGAAAAGGCCGATGGCAGCAAAGAAGTTCTGAAAGACGGCCTGGCTTTACAAGCTGGCGAAATCGTCGATGCCGCCGTCATGAGCGCCAAGTCGCTGCGCGCTTTCCTGGCTGAGGCCATTGCTGATGCCAAAGAACAGGGCGTGTTGTTCTCGCTGCACATGAAAGCCACCATGATGAAGGTGTCTGACCCTATCATCTTCGGCCATGCGGTCAGTGTTTTCTTTAAAGACCTGTTCGAGAAATACAGTGCCGAATTCAAAGAGCTGGGCGTAGACCCAACTTACGGCTTTGGTGATGTGCTGGCCAATATTGAAAAACTGCCCGCCGACAAGCGCGCCGAAGTGGAAGCCGACATCAAAGCCATTTTGGCTGCCGGCCCTGAAATGGCGATGGTGAACTCCGATAAAGGTATCACCAACCTGCACGTGCCTAACGACGTGATTATCGATGCCTCCATGCCCGCCGCAATTCGCTCTTCTGGCCAAATGTGGGGCCCAGACGGCAAGCTGCACGACACCAAGTACACCATTCCCGATCGCTGCTACGCCGGTGTTTACGCTGAAACCATCGACTTCTGCAAAGAAAATGGTGCTTTCGATCCCACCACCATGGGTAGTGTTCCTAACGTCGGCCTGATGGCCCAAAAAGCAGAAGAATACGGCTCACACGACAAAACCTTTGAAATGTCGGGTGCTGGCACCGTTCGTGTTATCGATGCCGACGGCAATGTACTTCTAGAGCAAGCAGTAGAAGAAGGCGATATTTTCCGCGCCTGCCAAGTGAAAGACGCCCCCATCAAAGACTGGGTTAAACTCGCGGTTAATCGCGCACGCGCCACCGGCACCCCAGCGGTGTTCTGGCTGGATAAAAACCGCGCCCACGACGCGGAGCTGATTAAAAAGGTAGAAGCCTACCTGCCAGAGCACGACACCGAAGGCTTGGATATCCGCATTCTTTCTCCGGTTGAGGCGACTCGCGTTACCTTACAGCGCGCCAAAGACGGCGAGGACACCATCTCCGTCACCGGTAACGTACTGCGTGACTACCTCACCGACCTGTTCCCGATTCTGGAGCTGGGCACCAGCGCCAAGATGCTTTCTATCGTACCGTTGATGAACGGCGGCGGCCTGTTCGAAACCGGCGCCGGCGGCTCTGCACCCAAGCACGTGGATCAGTTCACTGAAGAGGGCCATCTGCGCTGGGACTCTCTGGGTGAATTCCTTGCACTGGCAGCCTCTCTTGAGCACTACAGCCAAGTAACCGGCAACACTAAAGCCAGCGTATTGGGCGCGGCGCTGGACAAAGCCACAGGTAAATTCCTGGACGAGAACAAGTCGCCCAGCCGTAAAGTCGGCGAAATCGACAATCGTGGCAGCCACTTTTATCTCGCCATGTACTGGGCCGAAGCTCTGGCCAGTCAGACCGATGACAAAGAGCTCGCCGAGCGCTTCGCCAAAGTCGCCAGCGACATGGCCAGTAATGAAGATAAAATCATGGCAGAGCTTAACGGCGCCCAAGGCAAGCCGGTAGACATCGGCGGCTACTACAAAACCGATGACGCCAAAACGTCGGCGGCTATGCGCGCCAGCAGCACCTTAAACGCTATTGTCGATGCACTTTAATCGATCGGTTTTATAAAGCGTAAGTGCTACACAAAGCCGGGGCTTGCCCCGGCTTTTTTCTGTCTGATCGTTTTTTTGAATCACAAGCCACAGCTTTTCCGGTGTTTTTACACCCAGCAAACTTCTAAGCTTTGAGCATACCAATGCACTAGGAGTAAATATGGGCTTATTAGTAGAAGGTACTTGGCAGGACAAATGGTACGACACAGACTCAACCGGCGGGAAGTTTGTTCGCAGCAACGCACAATATCGTCATTGGGTAACCGCCGATGGCATCGCCGGACCGACAGGAGAAGGCGGATTCAAGGCTGAGCCCGGCCGCTATCATCTGTATGTATCTCTGGCCTGCCCTTGGGCGCATCGCACGCTGATTTTTCGCAAACTGAAAGGATTAGAAAAGTTTATTGAGGTCTCAGTGGTAAACCCACTGATGGCCGAACACGGCTGGACATTTGAAGACGCCCCGGGTGTGGAGCCCGACCCCATTCACCATGCAGAATTTCTGCATCAAATATACACTGCCGACAAACCCGATTACACGGGACGCGTAACAGTCCCGGTACTGTGGGATAAATGGCAAAAGCGGATTGTCAGCAACGAGTCGGCCGACATCATTCGTATGCTTAACAGCGCTTTTGATCATTTAGGAGCAAAGCCAGGCGATTACTACCCCGAAAAACTCCAAAATGAAATTGAGCAAATTAACGACAGGGTCTATCACTCCGTCAACAACGGTGTATACAAGGCTGGATTCGCAACTCAGCAAGACGCCTACGATGAAGCGGCGACTGAATTGTTTACAACGCTGGACTGGCTTGAGGAAAAGCTTGAGCACAACCGGTATTTAACCGGAGGAACGATCACAGAAGCGGACTGGCGCTTATTCACCACACTGATCCGATTCGACCCCGTGTATCACGGTCACTTTAAGTGCAACATTAAACGCATCGCCGATTACCCCAACCTGTGGGGTTTCACCCGCGAGCTATACCAGTGGCCCGGAGTAAAAGAGACCGTTAATTTTGAGCATATCAAAGGCCACTACTATCGTAGCCACACGATGATCAACCCGACGGGCATAGTGCCCAAAGGGCCTGAGTTGGCACTGCTGGACCAGCCCCATAAAAGAGACTGAAACAAACCTGAACAAACCACAGAACGTAAAAAAGCCGGCGAGCCGGCTTTTTTACGTAGGCAGTGAGAAACCGATTTATTCGGCTTCAGTCACTTCCTCTGCAACAGCATTTGCAGGGCGATCTACTAACTCGACGTATGCCATGGTGGCATTATCGCCGGCACGCATGCCGCACTTCAAAATTCGCAGGTAACCACCAGGACGAGCTTCGTAGCGTGGACCCAGATCGGTAAACAATTTACCAACCGCTTGGGCGTTACGCAGACGAGCAAAAGCCAAACGGCGGTTCGCTACACTGTCTTTTTTAGCCAAAGTAATCAAAGGCTCGGCAAAACGACGCAGCTCTTTGGCTTTGGGCAGAGTTGTTTTAATCAGTTCGTGCTCAACCAATGAAATGGTCATGTTGCGGAACATCGCTTTACGATGCGAACTGTTACGATTCAGTTTACGGCCACTATGACGATGACGCATGACGCTAAATCCTTCACTTATGATTGCTTCACAGCAATCTCGTTAACCCGCGCTTTCGCGGGACTATGAATTAATCTTCGTTGCGCAGGCTGGCTGGAGGCCAGTTTTCCAGACGCATACCGAGAGACAGACCGCGCGAGGCAAGTACGTCTTTAATCTCGGTCAGAGACTTTTTACCCAAGTTCGGAGTCTTCAACAGCTCAACTTCAGTGCGCTGAATCAGATCGCCGATGTAATAGATGTTTTCCGCTTTCAGGCAGTTGGCCGAACGAACGGTCAGCTCCAAATCATCCACCGGACGCAGAAGAACAGGATCAATCGCCTCTTCTTTTTCTTCCGGTTGTGATTGTGCTTCGCTCTCCAGGTCAACGAACACGGCCAGCTGCTGCTGCAGGATGGTCGCGGCGCGACGGATGGCTTCTTCAGGATCAATGGTACCGTTGGTTTCCAAATCCAGAATCAGCTTATCCAAATCGGTGCGCTGCTCTACACGAGCGCTGTCTACACTGTAGGCAACACGACGTACAGGGCTGAAAGAAGCATCCAGCTGCAAACGACCGATCGCACGGTTTTCGTCTTCTTCCTGACGGCGGGCATCAGCAGGCTGATAGCCACGACCGCGGGCGACAGTCAGACGCATAGTCAAAGTAGTGTCACCAGTGATGTTGGCGATGACGTGCTCGGGGTTTTTAACCTCGATGTCGTGATCGACCTGAATATCACCAGCAGTAACAACACCCGGACCCTTTTTGGTCAGAGTCAACACTGCTTGGTCTTTACCGTGCATTACCACGGCTACGCCTTTGAGGTTCAAGAGGATTTCAATAACGTCCTCGCGAACACCCTCAATGTCGCTATACTCGTGCAATACACCATCGATCTCGGCTTCGATGATGGCGCAGCCAGCCATCGAAGACAGCAAGATACGACGCAGCGCATTGCCCAATGTATGTCCGAAACCACGCTCCAGCGGCTCCAGCACGACCTTTGCGTGGGTCGGGCCGTTTTCGGTTACGTCGATATGACGCGGAGTCAAAAATTCGTTTACTGCAGTCTGCATAGCCACACCTGTTAACGGTTAATCCCTTACTTGGAGTAAAGCTCTACGATAAGGTTTTCGTTGATTTCAGCCGGCAAGTCGCTGCGATCAGGAACGCGCTTGAAAGTGCCTTCCTTTTTGTCAGCGTTTACTTCAACCCATTCAACATCAGCACGCTGGCCTGACAGAGTCAGAGCGTTCTGAATGCGCAGTTGGTTCTTTGCCTTCTCACGAACGGCTACAACGTCACCTTCTGCGACCTGGAAAGAAGCAATGTTAACGGTTTGACCATTAACGGTAATCGCCTTGTGAGACACCAGCTGACGTGATTCGGCGCGGGTTGAGCCAAAGCCCATGCGATAAACCACATTGTCCAGACGGCACTCAAGCAACTTCAACAGGTTCTCACCAGTTGCGCCCTTGCGACGAGCAGCTTCTTTGTAGTAGCTGCGGAATTGCTTTTCCAGTACACCATAGGTGCGACGTACTTTTTGTTTCTCACGCAACTGAACGCCGTAATCAGACAGGCGTCCACGGCGTTGGCCGTGCATACCTGGAGCGGTTTCCAGTTTGCATTTTGAGTCCAGCGCGCGTGCACCGCTCTTCAGGAACAGGTCAGTGCCTTCGCGACGGGACAGCTTACAAGTTGGTCCAATATAACGTGCCATTAGTTTGCCCCCTTACACTCGACGTTTCTTAGGCGGACGGCATCCATTGTGCGGGATAGGCGTCACGTCTGTGATGTTGGTAATTTTGTAACCAACGTTGTTCAGGGCACGAACAGCAGACTCGCGGCCTGGCCCTGGACCTTTTACCTCAACGTCGAGGTTTTTTAAGCCGTAATCTTTAGCGGCTTCACCGGCACGTTCTGCAGCTACCTGAGCCGCAAACGGGGTGCTTTTACGTGAACCGCGGAAACCAGAACCACCAGCAGTGGCCCAGCTCAGGGTGTTACCCTGGCGGTCAGTGATCGTTACGATCGTATTATTAAAAGAGGCGTGGATGTGTGCAACACCATCCGCTACCTGCTTTTTAACCTTTTTCTTGGTCGTGGCTTTATTACCTGGCTTGGCCATAGCAATCTCTTCCTAACTGTTGTTACCGTACTTTGAATGTGGGCGTAAGCGTCAATTACTTCTTGATGGGCTTACGCGGACCTTTGCGGGTACGAGCGTTAGTCTTAGTACGCTGACCATTTACCGGCAAACTACGACGGTGGCGCAGGCCACGGTAGCATCCCAGATCCATCAAGCGTTTAATGTTCATAGACACAACACGACGCAGGTCACCCTCAACGGTAAACTTGCCCACTTCGGTGCGAAGCTGATCAACCTGCTCTTCAGAAAGAGAGCCGATTTTCGCATCTTCAGCAATACCGGTAGCAGCACAGATCTGCTTGGCGGTGGTCCGGCCAACCCCGAAAATGTAAGTCAGGGATATAACCGCGTGTTTATGGTCTGGTATGTTTACACCAGCAATACGGGCCATTCAAATTACTCCAGTAACTCTAAAATTGCAGCGTTGACGTGGAAATACCCCACCCCTGACGCTCTTAATAAAAAGGCGCGCAAGGATAGCGACAAAACCACAAAAAAGCAATAGCCTGATGATTTCTCATCAGACGACAGTCAACGCCCCCTAGTGTGCAAGCCAGCCGTTATGGTTGTTCAGCTGGCAGAAAAGGTGGCAAAAATGCCACCTTTTCTGGCCGACGGGCAGCAAGCTGCCCATCGTCTTGCTTAGCCTTGACGCTGCTTGTGGCGTGGCTCGGCGTTGCAGATTACCCGCAGAACACCGTTGCGACGTACCATTTTGCAGTTGCGGCAAATTTTTTTAACAGAAGCACGAACTTTCATGATCCTACCCTTTAACTTGGGTTAGCGAGCGTTACCGCTGCCGTACCCCTTCAAGTTTGACTTCTTCATCAGTGATTCATACTGATGCGACATCAAGTGAGCCTGTACCTGGGACATAAAGTCCATTACCACCACCACTACAATCAGCAATGAGGTACCGCCTAAGTAGAAGGGCACATTAGCCGCTACTACCAGGAACTGAGGCATCAGGCAAACTACCGACATATAAACAGCGCCGATAACCGTCAGACGGGTCAAAACACTGTCAATATATTTGGCTGATTGCTCGCCGGGACGAATCCCCGGAATATAAGCACCTGATTTTTTCAGGTTGTCCGCAACCTCTTTCGGGTTAAACATCAACGCCGTATAGAAGAAGCAGAAGAACGCAATCAAGCCGGTAAACAAAATAACGTTCAAAGGCTGGCCTGGGCCAATCGCCAGTGCAAAATCCTGCAGGAAATTGCTTACCGGACCGTCGCCACCTTCACCGAACCACTGCGCAATCGAGGCAGGGAACAGCAAGATAGAGCTGGCAAAAATCGCCGGAATCACGCCCGCCATATTAATTTTCAATGGCAGATGGCTAGTTTGAGCCGCGTAGGCCTGACGACCTTGCTGACGCTTGGCGTAGTTCACCGTAATGCGGCGCTGGCCGCGCTCGATGCGCACAATACACCAAATTACAAAAATAGCCAGTACTGCGATACCCAGCAGCATCAAAATATTGAGATCTCCCTGACGGGCACTCTCAAAAGCCGCACCGATGGCACTCGGGAAGCCAGCAACGATACCCGCGAAAATCAGCATGGATATACCATTACCAATACCGCGCTCTGTTACCTGCTCACCCAGCCACATCATAAAGACGGCACCGGTCACCAGAGACACTACAGCGATAAAGTAGAAAGCTATGGTTGGCTCTCCACCGTATGCAAAACCCGAAAAGCTCACCGCCATAGCCATTGCCTGGACAGTAGCCAATACAACGGTACCGTAGCGTGTGTACTGGTTAATCTTACGACGACCAGCATCACCTTCTTTTTTCAACTGCTCCAGCGAAGGAGTCACCGCAGTCATTAACTGCATAATGATCGACGCTGAAATGTAAGGGAAAATACCCAGAGCCAGAATACTCATCCGCTCCAGAGCACCGCCCGAGAACATATTAAACAGGCCCAGCACCGTTCCCTGATTCTGATTAAACAGATCGGCAATCCGGTCTGGGTCAAGCCCAGGAACCGGAATGTGGGTACCGATCCGGTAAACCACTATTGCCAAAAACAGAAAACGAAGGCGAGCCCAGAGCTCGCCCAATCCTTTTTGATTTGCTAACGGCAGATTACCGGGAGTTGCCATTGGCACCTCTTACTCTTCGACTTTTCCGCCCGCCGCTTCGATGGCAGCTTTGGCGCCTTTAGTTACAGATAAACCTTTCACTGTAACGGCTTTGGTCACTTCGCCGGAAGCAAAGATCTTGGCACGCTTGATGTTCGCACCGATGATATCGGCTTGCTTCAAGGTTTCCAGATCTACCACTTCGCCTTCTACTTTGTTCAGCTCGTTCAAGCGAACTTCAGCAGTCACACGGCCAACTCGTGAAGAGAAACCGTACTTAGGCAGGCGCTTTTGCAAAGGCATTTGACCGCCTTCGAAACCTGGCTTAACAGTACCGCCTGAGCGAGACTTCAAACCTTTGTGGCCGCGACCACCAGTTTTACCTAAGCCACTACCGATACCACGGCCAACACGCTTTTTGCTAGTAGTGCTGCCGGGAGCGGGATTCAGCGTATTAAGACGCATGTTACTCTCCCTCTACCTTAACCAGATAGTTCACTTTGTTAATCATGCCACGAGTTGAAGGAGTGTCTTCTACCTCAACCGTGTGGCCGATGCGACGCAGCCCCAAACCTGTAACACAAGCCCGATGGTTCTTCAGACGGCCTGCGGTACTCTTGACCTGAGTCACCTTAATCATTTTCTTAGCCATGCTCGTTTACCGCTTTCCTAGAATCGACAATGTCGATTAGTTCAGAATATCTTCTACGCTCTTACCACGCTTGGCGGCTACTGCTTCAGGAGCAGCCATGTCACGCAGCGCTTTGTAAGTAGCGCGAACCACGTTTACCGGGTTGGTAGAACCGTAGCACTTAGCCAGAACGTTCTGTACACCGGCGATTTCCAGTACAGCGCGCATAGCACCACCGGCAATTACACCAGTACCAGGAGATGCTGGCTGCATGTAAACCTTAGAGGCGCCGTGACGACCCTTGGTGGCGTACTGCAGTGTATCACCGTTCAGGTCTACAGAAATCATATTGCGACGCGCTGCTTCCATTGCTTTTTGAATAGCAACAGGCACTTCGCGCGCCTTACCGCGGCCGAAACCTACCTTGCCGTTACCGTCGCCAACAACGGTAAGTGCGGTGAAGGCAAAGATACGACCACCTTTAACTGTTTTAGCAACACGGTTAACTTGTACCAGCTTTTCCTGGAAGCCTTCGTTGTTGCTGTCATCTTTCTTAGTAAAAGCCATGTCTTTACCCTTAGAATTCCAGTCCAGCTTCACGCGCGGCATCAGCCAATGCCTTTACGCGACCGTGATATTTGAACCCACTGCGGTCAAAGGCAACTTGGGTAATGCCAGCGGCTTTCGCGCGCTCGGCAATCAACTCACCCACAGCTTTGGCAGCATCAGCATTGCCAGTGGCACCGCTGCGCAGTGATTTGTCCAGAGTGGAGGCGCTTGCTAAAACGCTGGCTCCATCCTGGGCAATAATTTGTGCGTAAATGTGACGTGGCGTGCGGTGAACGGTTAGGCGGTTTACACCCAACTGACGGATCTTGGCACGGGCACGGCGCGCACGGCGAAGACGAGATTGCTTCTTATCGCTCATAACCTAGCCCCTACTTCTTCTTAGCTTCTTTACGACGTACTTGTTCGTCAGCGAAGCGCACACCTTTACCTTTATAAGGCTCTGGCGGACGAAGCGCGCGGATCTCCGCGGCCACCTGACCGAGCAACTGCTTATCAGCGCTCTTGAGTACGACATCGGTCTGGCTCGGAGTTTCCACTGTGACACCTTCTGGAACGGTGTAATCCACAGGGTTAGAGAAACCCAAAGACAGGTTTACAGTGTTACCTGTAGCTTTGGCACGGTAACCAACGCCAACCAACTGCAGCTTTTTCTCAAAGCCTTCAGTTACGCCGACCATCATGTTACCAACCAGGGCACGCATAGTACCCGCCAAAGCGATAGATTCCTGCTTGGCACCACCGTCGCGGGCAGCAAAGCGCAGAACGTTATCTTCCTGCGTTACTTCTACTGCATCGTGAACGGTCACTGCCAACGTACCTTTGCTGCCCTTCAAGCTAAGTTCTTGCCCGTTAAGGGTGACATTAACAGCAGCGGGTACTTCAACCGGACTGTTTGCAACTCGTGACATGATTCTTCCCGTTAGAATACTGTGCAGAGGACTTCGCCACCTACGCCCTGGGCGCGTGCAGCACGATCAGTCATTACACCTTTACTGGTCGAAACGATGGCAACACCCAGGCCGTTGCGAACACTCGGCAGCTCGGTTTTACCAGCGTAGTTACGCAAACCGGGACGACTTACACGGTCGAGTTCCGCGATTACCGGCTTGCCTTCAAAATATTTCAGCTCGATGGTCAGCTCAGCCTTTGGGCCTTCGCTTACAGAGAAGTCTTTTACGTAACCTTCTTCAACCAAAACCTTGGCAACGTTTGCCTTAAGCTTGGAAGAAGGCATGCTAACTTCAGTCTTACCAACTTGCAGCGCATTGCGAATGCGGGTCAGCATATCTGCTAACGGATCTTGCATACTCATCTGAATGTGCTCCTATATATGGGCCTGAGCTTACCAGCTCGCCTTAACCAGACCCGGGACGTCACCGCGCATAGCTGCTTCACGCAACTTGTGACGGCAAAGACCAAACTTACGATAAACACCGTGCGGACGGCCGGTCACGCGGCAGCGGTTGCGACCACGAGAAGGGCTGGCGTCACGAGGCAATTTCTGCAACTTGGTTTGCGCTTCCCATACTTGCTCTTCAGATGAAGCAGGGCTGGAAATAATCGCTTTCAATTCGGCACGCTTGGCAGCGTACTTCTCAACCAGACGTGCACGTTTTGCTTCGCGTGCGATCATAGATTTTTTAGCCATGTCTCTACCCTTAGCCTTTGAACGGGAAGTTAAACGCTTTCAACAAAGCGCGTCCTTCTTCGTCAGTACGTGCCGTTGTGGTGATACAGATATCCAAACCACGCAGCTTGTCTACTTTATCGTAGTCAATCTCGGGGAAAATGATCTGTTCAGTCACACCCATAGAGAAGTTGCCACGACCGTCAAATTGCTTGGGACTGATACCGCGAAAGTCGCGGATACGAGGAATAGAGATCGAGATTAAACGATCCAAAAACTCGTACATGCGGTCTTGACGCAGGGTCACTTTACAGCCGATCGGCCAGCCATCACGGATTTTAAAACCTGCGATAGACTTACGCGCCTTGGTTACGACTACTTTCTGACCGGCAATCTTTTCCAGATCGCCCACAGCGTTTTCAAGCACTTTTTTATCGCCCACTGCTTCACCAACACCCATGTTGATGGTGATTTTAGTGATACGCGGCACTTCCATAACGTTCGCCAAACCCAACTCTTCTTTCAGTTTGGGAGCGATCTCTTTGCTGTATACTTCTTTAAGCCTAGCCATGTTACTTACGCCCCTACGGCTTCGCCATTGGATTTGAAGACGCGAACTTTCTTATCGCCTTCAACCTTGAAGCCAACACGATCAGCTTTTCCAGTTGCGGCGTTGAAAATCGCAACATTGGAAACATGAATAGCGGCTTCTTTCTCTACAATACCACCAGCAACACCCAGTTGAGGGTTTGGCTTCTGGTGCTTTTTGACGAGATTGATACCAGATACGATCACCTTGTCATTGGCCAAAACGCGAACTACTTTGCCACGTTTGCCTTTGTCGCGACCGGCGATAACAATCACTTCGTCATCACGTTTAATCTTACGCATTTGTCTGCCCTCGTCTCTCTAACTCTGTCGAAGTGCTTAAAGCACTTCCGGCGCCAGAGAAATGATTTTCATGAATTTCTCGCCACGTAACTCACGCGTTACGGGTCCGAAAATACGTGTACCAACCGGAGCATCCTGGTTGTTCAGCAGTACAGCAGCGTTGTCGTCGAACTTGATCAACGAACCGTCCTGACGACGCACACCGCGCTTGGTGCGTACCACTACCGCCTTCATTACCTGGCCTTTTTTCACCTTACCGCGTGGAATGGCTTCCTTTACGGTAACTTTGATGATGTCACCCACGGCTGCGTAACGACGGTGGGAGCCGCCAAGCACCTTGATGCACTGGACACGGCGTGCGCCGCTGTTGTCCGCTACATCTAAGTAGGATTCTGTTTGAATCATCGTCCGTCTCCGAAACTAATCTATGCCGCAAGAAATCCTTAGATTTCAGTTGCGCGCTCTTCAATTTTCACCAAAGCCCATGACTTGCTTTTAGACAGGGGACGCGACTCAGCAATAGTCACGGTATCGCCCATCTTGGACTCGTTGTTTTCGTCATGCGCTTTCAGCTTGGATGACTTACTCACGTACTTGCCGTAAATCGGGTGCTTAACGCGACGCTCGATCAATACTGTGATGGTTTTATCCATCTTGTCGCTGACGACTTTACCAGTCAGTGTACGAGCCAGTTTTTCTGTCTGAGCCATCGTTAATTACCTGCCTTTTGTCTAAGCGCCGTTTTGATGCGAGCAATATCTTTACGAGTTTGCGACAACAAGTGAGTCTGGCTCAGCTGGCCAGTGGACGCTTGCATACGCAGCTTGAACTGCTCTTTCAGCTGGGCAAGCAACTCGTTGTTCAGCTCTTCAACGGACTTTTCCCGGAGTTCTGAAGCTTTCATCACATCACCGAACGTTTAACGAATGTTGTAGTAATAGGCAACTTTGCCGCAGCAAGAGCGAAGGCTTCACGAGCCAGCTCTTCACTAACACCGTCCATTTCATACAGGACTTTGCCAGGGCAAATCTGTGCCACCCAGTATTCTACGTTACCCTTACCTTTACCCTGACGAACTTCCAGAGGCTTTTCGGTAATTGGTTTGTCCGGGAATACTCGGATCCAAATTTTACCGCCACGTTTAATGTGACGAGTCATAGCACGACGGGCCGCTTCGATCTGACGTGCTGTAATACGACCGCGACCAGTCGCTTTTAATCCAAAGTCGCCAAAGCTAACTTTGGAGCCGCGATGGGCCAAACCGCGGTTGCGGCCTTTCTGTTGCTTGCGAAACTTCGTACGCTTCGGTTGCAGCATCTTGCGTACCCCTTACTTAGACTTTGAGCCTTTTTTCTTAGGCGCGGTTTCGGTGGCTTCTACATCACCAATAATCTCGCCTTTGAAAATCCAAACTTTAACGCCAATGATCCCGTAGGTAGTTGACGCCTCGGCGGTGTTGTAGTCGATATCCGCACGCAGAGTATGCAGCGGCACACGACCTTCGCGGTACCATTCAGAGCGCGCAATCTCAGCGCCACCAAGACGGCCACCTACCTGAATCTTGATACCTTCAGCACCCTGACGCATGGCGTTTTGTACCGCGCGCTTCATGGCACGACGGAACATCACACGACGCTCGAGCTGCTGAGCAACACCCTGGGCAACCAGAGCCGCATCCAGATCAGGCTTGCGAATTTCTTCAATGTTAATGTGAACAGGCACGCCCATTTTCTGGCTTACTTCAGCGCGCAGGCGATCAACATCTTCACCTTTTTTACCAATCACGATACCCGGACGGGCAGTGTGAATGGTGATACGCGCAGTGTTAGCAGGACGTTCAATATCAACGCGGCTAACAGAGGCATTTGCCAGTTTGTCCTGGATGTACTTACGCACTTCCAAGTCGTTGTTCAGCTTGTCTGCGTAATCATCGCCGCCAGCATACCAAGTAGAGGTATGGCTTTTGACAATACCCAGACGAATACCTGTCGGATGTACTTTCTGACCCATAACGCCTACTCTCTTACTGATCGGCTACTTTTACGGTGATATGACAAGTGCGCTTCAAAATACGGTCTGCACGACCTTTTGCGCGCGGCATGATGCGTTTCATGGTCATGCCTTCGTCTACAAACACAGTAGACACTTTCAGCTCGTCAATATCAGCACCTTCGTTATGCTCTGCGTTTGCAATTGCAGACTCGAGCACTTTCTTCATAATCGCAGCGCCCTTCTTCGGGCTAAAAGCCAGAATATCAAGAGCGTCTTCAACGCCTTTACCGCGAATTTGATTTGCAACCAAACGCGCTTTCTGCGCCGACAGACGTGCACCGCGTAATTTTGCTGCTACTTCCATCGTATTACCTCGTAGGCACTAGCGCTTAGCGCTTTTTAGCTTTCTTATCTGCAACGTGACCGCGATAAGTGCGGCTCGCTGCAAACTCGCCCAATTTGTGCCCAACCATCTCTTCGTTGATCAGGACCGGCACGTGTTGACGCCCGTTGTGTACCGCCAGAGTCAAGCCAACCATCTCCGGAAGAATCATGGAGCGGCGAGACCAGGTTTTGATCGGGCGACGATCATTTTTTTCGATCGCTGCTTCGACCTTCTTAATCAGGTGAAGATCGATAAAAGGACCTTTCTTCAGTGAACGTGGCACTGTTGCTTCCTCTTTAGGTTGTCAGGTCGTCAATTAACGCTTGTCGCGACGACGAACTATCATCTTGTCAGTACGCTTGTTCTTGCGCGTTTTGTAACCCTTGGTTGGAGTACCCCAAGGTGAAATTGGGTGACGGCCACCAGAGGTACGACCTTCACCACCACCATGCGGGTGATCAACCGGGTTCATCGCAACACCGCGAACAGTCGGGCGCACACCGCGCCAGCGCGTGGCACCTGCTTTACCCAAAGAACGCAGGCTGTGCTCGCTGTTGGAAACTTCGCCCAAAGTGGCGCGACATTCCGCTAGCACTCGACGGGTCTCACCGCTGCGCAAGCGCAGAGTGGCGTATACACCGTCACGAGCTACCAACTGAGCCGAAGTACCAGCAGAGCGTGCGATTTGCGCACCCTTACCAGGCTTAAGCTCAACACAGTGAACCACGCTACCTACGGGAATGTTGCGCAAAGGCAGAGCATTACCGGGCTTGATAGCCGCAGCATCACCAGATTCAATTTTGTCACCAGCCTTCAGGCCCTTAGGCGCAATCACGTAGCGACGCTCACCGTCGGCATAGCACACGAGTGCAATGTAAGCCGTGCGGTTTGGATCATATTCAATACGCTCTACTGTCGCTGCGATACCGTCTTTGTTGCGACGGAAATCGATCAGGCGATAGTGCTGCTTGTGACCACCACCGATGTGACGAGTAGTGATACGGCCAGCGTTGTTACGACCGCCAGAGCGAGACTGCTTTTCCAACAGGGGCGCGTAAGGCGCACCTTTGTGCAAGTCCGGATTAACGACGCTTACTACAAAGCGGCGACCGGGCGAGGTTGGTTTACGTTTTACAATAGCCATTGCAACAATCCCCTTACTCAGCTACCGCAAAGTCGATGTCTTGACCTTGCTCAAGGCGCACGTAAGCTTTTTTCCAGTCACTGCGCTTGCCGAGACCGTAGCGTGTACGCTTGGTTTTGCCTTTAACGTTCAGAATGCGAACCTGCTCAACTTTAGTGTCGAACAGCGCCTGAACAGCGGCTTTAACTTCCAGCTTGGTAGCATCAGCGGCAACTTTAAATACCACCTGATTACCAGTTTCGCCTGCGGCAGCCGCCTTTTCGGAAACCACCGGGCCTAACAAGACTTTATAGATGCGCTCTTGATTCATCCCAGGATCTCCTCGAATTTCTTCATCGCAGCAACAGTCACTACCACTTTATCGAAGCGAATCAAGCTAACAGGATCGATACCTGCTACATCGCGAACATCAACCTTGTGCAGGTTGCGAGAAGCCAGGTACAAACCTTCGCTTACTTCTTCTGTTACGATCAGCGCTTCAGACAAGCCATACTGAGCCAGCTTTTGCACCAGAGCTTTGGTTTTTGGAGCTTCAACATCAAACTCTTCAACAACCACTAAACGCTCTTGGCGATTCAGCTCAGACAAAATGCAACGCAGTGCTGCGCGATACATTTTCTTGTTGAGCTTTTGCTCGAAGTTGCGAGGCTTGGCTGCGAAAGTGGTACCACCTGAGCGCCAGATTGGGCTACGGATAGTACCGGCACGCGCGCGGCCAGTGCCTTTTTGACGCCAGGGCTTCTTACCGCCACCAGCTACTTCAGAGCGAGTTTTCTGGGCCTTGGTACCCTGACGCGCACCTGCCATGTAGGCAACTACCGCCTGGTGAACCAGGTCCTGATTAAATTCTTTGCCGAAGGCAACCTCAGACACTTTCAAAGTACCGTTGGAGCCGCCGGGAGTAACTATATTCAATTCCATGGTCGATTCCCCTAGGACAATTAAGCGTTGTTGCTCGCTTTAACCGCTGGACGTACGATTACGTCGCTTCCGGGAGCTCCCGGAATGGCACCTTTAACCAACAGCAGATTGCGTTCGGCATCAACACGAACCACTTCTAAGTTCTGAACGGTTACACGCTCAGCACCCATATGGCCCGACATTTTCTTGCCCTTAAAGACGCGGCCCGGAGTTTGGCACTGGCCAATAGAACCCGGAGCACGGTGAGAAAGTGAGTTACCGTGGGTAGCGTCTTGCATGTGGAAGTTCCAGCGCTTAACTGTACCTGCAAAACCTTTACCCTTGGAGGTGCCGGTTACGTCAACGACTTGACCTGCTTCAAAAGCAGCAACAGTCAACTCGGAACCAGCTTCGAAATTTTCTTCAGAATTGTTACGCAACTCCCACAAACCACGACCAGCCTCGTTATTAGACTTGGCGAAGTGACCTGCAGCAGATTTGCTAACACGGGAGGCACGACGAGACCCTACGGTAACCTGCACAGCATTGTAACCGTCGGTTTCTACATTCTTAACCTGAGTGATGCGATTGGGTTCTACCTCAATCACAGACACGGGAATGGAAACACCATCATCGGTAAATATACGAGTCATACCGCTTTTGCGGCCGACAATACCAATCGTCATTTTACTAACCTCTTAGTGTACGGGGCTCTTACCCGCTATGGCCGCCCATTTCAGAGCGTTACACAAGGCTGAATAAATTGTTTTACTCAGCCAGACATTTACAAGTTTTTAGCCGAGACTAATCTGAACCTCAACACCTGCAGCCAAATCCAGCTTCATCAGGGCATCTACAGTTTTTTCAGTAGGCTCAACGATATCGAGCAAACGCTTGTGTGTACGAATCTCGTACTGATCACGCGCGTCTTTATTAACGTGCGGAGAGATCAATACAGTGAAGCGCTCCTTACGGGTCGGCAACGGAATAGGGCCGCGCACTTGGGCGCCTGTGCGTTTAGCGGTCTCAACGATCTCCTGGGTAGAAGAATCGATAAGCTTGTGATCAAAAGCCTTCAGGCGAATCCGAATGCGTTGATTCTGCATGTGAACCAAACTCCAATAATAACTTTAAAGAACAATCCATTTCGGCAAGACCACCGGGGCCCGTGCAAAATGGAGGCGCAATATTAATGACCGACCCGGCCGGTGTCAACCAAAAACCAGGAAAAATTGTAAATATTTTAACCAGAGGGAAAACCGCGCCCAGATCAGGTCGTAACCGCTGTAAAAACGCGAGCGGGCGCGCATTGTAGCGACTTGGGGCGCAGATACAAGTACTACCGGTAAATTATTTAGTCTTATATATAAAGAAGCACGAACCTACAAAAAAGGGGGCATGCAACACCTCCTCGGCAGGCGAGACACAACAATTAATCTAATGATCGCAAAACCGTCTCAACCATCTTTTTCGCATCATCGAACAGCATCATGGTGTTGTCGTTAAAAAACAGCTCATTTTGAACCCCAGCATAACCTGTCGCCATTCCGCGCTTCACGAACAGGACAGTCTTGGCCTTTTCCACATCGAGGATCGGCATGCCGTAGATCGGGCTAGCCGGGTCCGTTTTGGCAGCCGGGTTGGTGACGTCATTGGCACCTATGACAAAAGCCACATCCGCCTGCTGGAACTCACTGTTAATATCTTCAAGCTCAAACACCTCGTCGTAGGGCACATTCGCCTCAGCCAAGAGCACATTCATATGCCCAGGCATGCGCCCCGCCACCGGGTGAATCGCGTAGCTTACCTTCACCCCAGCCTTTTTTAACTCATCCGCCATCTCACGCAAGGCGTGTTGCGCCTGAGCCACAGCCATGCCATAGCCAGGCACAATAATCACCGAACCGGCGTTTTTCATAATAAAGGCGGCATCCTCAGCACTACCCTGCTTTACCGGGCGATCATCGGTCCCACCCGAAGCTGCCGCAGCAGTCGAGTCACCCCCAAAACCACCCAGAATGACGTTAAAGAAAGAGCGGTTCATCCCCTTACACATAATATAAGAAAGAATAGCGCCAGATGACCCCACCAAGGCCCCGGTAATGATCAAGGCGTTGTTGTGCAGGGTAAAGCCGATACCCGCCGCCGCCCAGCCGGAATATGAGTTCAACATACTCACCACCACCGGCATGTCGGCGCCACCAATGGGAATAATAATGAGAAACCCGAGCACAAAGGCGAGCCCCACCAGCGACCAGAACACCCAGCCAGACTGATCCACACAGAAATAGCCCACCAACCCCAAGGCCGCCAAACCCAATAGCGCGTTTAACAAATGCTGCCCAGGAAAAACCACCGGACGCCCTGACACCAACCCCTGCAGCTTGGCAAAAGCGATAACAGAACCGGAAAAGGTAATGGCGCCAATCATGGCCCCCAGGCTCATCTCAATACGACTGGCAACATAAATACCACCTTGCGCATCCAACAAACCAAAAGAGGCAGGATTTAAGTAAGCCGCCCCCGCCACCAGTACAGCCGCCATCCCCACCAGCGAATGGAAGGCCGCCACCAACTGCGGCATGGCCGTCATGGCAATGCGCGACGCAATCAATAAACCAACAGCGCCACCGACAAACACTGAGCCAACAATCCACAAATAAGAAGTAATTTCGGGACTGAGAATGGTCGTGCCGACGGCAATCATCATACCCAGCATACCCATCACATTGCCGGCACGAGACGACTCAGGAGAAGATAAACCGCGCAGCGCCAAAACGAATAGTACCGCCGCGACCAAGTACGCCAACGAGGTGATACTTTGCATATCCATAGCAGACTCCCCTTACTTCTTCTTTTTATACATAGCCAGCATGCGCTGGGTGACCGCAAAGCCGCCAAAGATATTCACAGACGCCAGCGCCACGGCAATACACCCCAAAACCTTAGCCTGACTCATACCCTCTGGGCCCGCCGCTATCAATGCACCCACCACAATCACACTGGAAATAGCATTGGTCACCGCCATTAAGGGCGTGTGCAATGCCGGGGTGACACTCCAGACCACGTAGTAGCCGACAAATACCGCCAACACAAAGATGGACAACTGAGAGATAAAATCGCCGTGCATAACCACCTCCTATTTATGATCAGCAAACGCCGGGTGAACCACCTGGCCGTCACGAGTAAGCGTGGTAGCCGCAAGAATCTGATCTTCAAAATCCAACCGCAGGGATGCACCCGCTTCGCTATTAACCAGTGGGGTCAAATAATTAAGAAGGTTTTTGGCATAGAGCGCACTGGCATCAGCAGCAATGCGACTGGGCACATTAAAATGCCCCACCACTTTGACACCACCAACCTCTACCACCTCACCAGGGCGAGATGCAGTGCAATTGCCGCCCTGCTCGACCGCCAAATCAACAATGATCGAGCCGGGACGCATACTGGCCACCATCTCGTCGGTAACCAGCACCGGGGCTTTGCGCCCGGGAATCAACGCCGTACAAATAACAATATCCTGAGACTTGATGGTTTCAGCGACCAAAGCCGCCTGCTGCCGCTTGAACTCGTCGCTCATCTCTTTGGCGTAACCGCCGGCGGTTTCAGCTTCTTTTACCTCTTCGGAGTCCACCATCACAAAGCGTCCACCCAGGCTCTCCACCTGCTCTTTGGCCGCCGGGCGCACATCCGTAGCCGAAACAATTGCCCCCAAACGCTTAGCGGTAGCAATCGCCTGCAACCCAGCCACACCAGCCCCTAACACCATCACTTTGGCGGGGGCCACTGTGCCAGCGGCGGTCATCATCATAGGCATGGCGCGGCCGTATTCGTAAACAGCGTCCAACACCGCCCGATAACCGGCAAGATTACTCTGGGAACTGAGCACATCCATACTCTGGGCCCGGGTGATGCGGGGCACAAACTCCAGAGCCATCGCGGTCACATCTGCACCAGCATAAGACGATACAGAGGCCGGCGCTGCGTAAGGTGAAAGCATCGCCAAAAGCAAGGCGCCACGAGGAATTAACGCCAACTCATCCAGATCACCTTCACCGCTCAACAGCGGGCGCTGCACTTTGAGAACGACATCCGCATGAGCATAAAGCGCAGCAATATCCACCTCGATACGCGCACCGGCCGCTTGGTACAACTCATCAGGTAATTGGCTGGACAAACCCGCCCCAGACTCAACCACCACATCAAATCCCATGGCGATATACTTTTTGACGGTATCCGGAGTAGCAGCAACGCGACGCTCATGGTCACGACGCTCCTTCGGTACGGCTATCTTCATAGACACACCCTTTTCTGTTGTTATTGTTTTGACTGTAGATAGAGCCCTCGCATTACGCAAGGGGGAACAAAGGCGCTCAACCGAGCACCTTTACCAACCAGCTAGAACTGAAAAACATATATCACTGACACGCTAAACTACCGCGCCAATCTTCCAAGGATTAAATTCGGCCTCGCCGTACCCCAGCTCTTCGCTTTTTGTCTGCTCCCCCGACGCAATGCGTAAAAGCGTTGCAAAGATTTTCTCGCCCAGAGTCTCTAAGGTTTCATCGCCATCGACCACCGACCCACAGTTGATGTCAATGTCTTCCTGCATATGCCGGTAGATAGTCGTATTACTCGATAGCTTAATACTCGGCACCGGCTTGTAACCAAACGCCGATCCACGACCTGTCGTAAACGCCACCACATTAGCCCCCGAGGCCACCTGCCCCGTCACCGACACCGGATCAAAGCCTGGACTGTCCATAAACACCAGCCCTTTTTTCGTGACCGGCTCAGCGTACTGATAGACCGCCGTCATCGCGGTCGACCCGCTCTTAGCCTGAGCGCCAAGGGATTTTTCTAAAATTGTCGTTAACCCACCCGCTTTATTGCCTGGCGATGGGTTATTGTTCAACTCAAAACCATGCACACGCGTGTACTCTTCCCACCAGCGGATACGCTCTAGCAACTGCTCAGCCACTTCGGGTGTCGCCGACCGCTGCGTTAACAAGTGCTCTGCGCCAAAAATTTCAGGTGTCTCAGAGTAAATAACGGTACCGCCATGACGGACCAGAATATCGCCAGCCACCCCCAGCGCGGGATTGGCTGTAACACCGGACAGCGCATCCGAGCCACCACACTGAACAGCCAATATCAGCTCAGAAGCCGGGCAAGGCTCTCGCTGAATGTTATTCACCAAAGGAAGCATTTTGCGAACTTCGGCCACACCCTGCTCTACCGCCGCACGAGTACCACCCACACCCTGAATATTAAAAGCCTTAAATCGATCAGACTCCTGCAAGCCGGCCTGCTCCAGAACACCATCAACCTGCATGGTCTCGCAGCCAAGCCCAACCAAAAGCACGGCACCAAAGTTTGGATGCGCAGCATAGCCCTCAAAAGTCCGCTGCAGCATTTCATAACCCTCACCTTCTGCACGCATACCGCAGCCGGATTCGTGAGTCAGGGCAATCACACCATCAACATTAGGGAAGTCGTCCAACGCCCCCAGAAAACTGAAGTTAGCCGCAATTTGTTTAGCCACCGTCGCGGAGCAGTTAACTGTCGTCAATATACCTATATAGTTACGCGTTCCGACCTTGCCACTCTCACGGCGATACCCCATAAATGAGGCACGCTCGGCCTCAGATACAAAGTCCGTAGCAACAGCGTGACGACAAAAGCCATAATCCTTCGCAAAGTCACCCATAATGCAGTTATGAGTGTGCACATGCTGCCCCACGGCTATATCGGCAGCCGCATAACCAATAAACTGCCCGTACTTTATGACCGCCTCTCCCTGAGCAACAGGCTTTACCGCCACCTTGTGCATTTGACCCACAGGCTCCACCACCACAAAGTCTCGCCCAGCGATACTTAGTTGCTCCCCGGCCGCAATATCTTCAACAGCAATGGCGACATTGTCCTGTTGGTGCAAATGAATCAGCTTGCTCACGACCACCTCTAACTTTTACGAACTCGACACAGACGGCTGGCGCCACCTTTCTCAACTTATGACCGACAATCTAACAGCTAATTGGTCAGACCGCAATAACATTTTGGTATGACTAAAAAAGACAGAGATTGGCTTGAGCAAAAAAAATACTCTTGCTAAAATTGATCGGTCAAACTCCCTCAACACGGCGCACTAAAACCAATGAACGTATCTTTAGATGCAGGCAAACTCTCTGGCGGACGACTTTACCAACGCGTGGCCGAACAACTCGCCTCCGTGATTTCCGAAGGCGAATACCCGCCAGGCTCGCGGTTACCCGCCGAACGTAAGCTAGCCGAGCGCTTCGAAGTGAGCCGCCCTACCATTCGGGAGGCCATTATCGCGCTGGAACTTGCCGGGGTAGTTGAGGTGCGCGGAGGCTCTGGTGTGTACATCTGCGATGGCGAAAGCGATCGCCTTGCCAGCACTAACCTGGACGTAGGCCCTTTCGACATCTTAGAGGCTCGCATTTTGTTCGAAGGTGAGGCCGCCAGCCTGGCAGCACAAAAAATCACTGACGAAGAAATGGCCGAAGTTCGTCAGGCTTTGGATGACATGGTTACCGAAAACGAAGGTGAGCCCATCTGCGAAAAGGCCGATGAACACTTTCACATGCTCATCGCCCGCGCCACCAAAAATGACGCCATCGTTTCTGTTTGCAGCCATTTGTGGGCTTTGCGCAACAGCTCGCCGGTATCGGCACGCATCCTGGAAAAGGTTCGCCAGGCCGGCTCAAAGCCTCGCATCGAAGAACACCACGCCATTCTCGAGGCACTGGAAGCGCGCGATGCCAAAGCCGCCCGCGCCGCCATGCGCGAACACTTAACCCGCGTAATTCAACAGCTACTGGATGCCACCGAAGCCGAAGCCGTGGAAGAAGCCCGTCGCGCCATTATGCACAACCGGCAGCGCTTTAACCTGATCAACCCCTAACCCTGCCTGACAAAAACCGGGCTTTGGTAATACCAAAACTCGGTTTTTTACGTTAATCTAGCCTCATCACCAATAACAAACATCATAAGAGGCCCTTTATGCCCCACATCTCACGACGCAATGCCCTTAAGGGTTTAGCGGCGCTACCGCTTGCTGGGTGCGCTGCCGGTGGCGGTAAAACATCAACCACCACTCAAACCGCCCCCTGGCACCTAGCCGATCAGATTGTAGGAAAAACCACCATCCCGACCTTTGCGGATCGCAACTTCTCTATTATCGATTACGGCGCCAAAGGCGACGACAAAACAGATTGCACCCAGGCCTTCGCCCAAGCTATCGAGGCCTGTAACGCCGCCGGAGGCGGCCGGGTATTAGTGCCGGCGGGCACCTTTTTAACCGGCCCAATCCATCTAAAATCCCACGTCAACCTGCACCTGGAAAAAGACGCGGTTATCGCTTTCTATACAGACCCAAAGCGGTTCTTACCGGAAGTATTCACCCGCTGGGAAGGGGTGGAATTTATGGGATACTCGCCTCTTATCTACGCCTACGGACAAGAAAATATCGCGGTAACTGGCCGCGGCGTGCTGGACGGGCGCGCCAACCCCACCACCTGGTGGCCCTGGAAAGGCAATGAAGAATGGGGCGTTGAAGGCTACCCCAGCCAGAAGGAAGGCCGCGACAAATTGTTCGCTGAAGCCGAAGCGGGCGTGCCGCCCGAGGACCGCCACTACAGCGAAGGCTACTACTTTCGCCCGCCGTTCGTGCAGCCTTACCGTTGCCAGAATGTACTGATCGAAGGGATTAAGATCATTAACGCCCCCTTTTGGCTGCTCAACCCAGTGCTGTGCGAAAACGTCACCGTACAGGGCGTCACCCTCGAAAGCCTGGGCCCCAACTCAGACGGCTGCGACCCCGAAAGCTGCAAAAACGTGGTGATTGAAAATTGCTACTTCGACACCGGTGACGACTGCATTGCCATTAAGTCAGGCCGCAACAACGACGGCCGACGCGTTAACACCCCCACCGAAAACGTGGTGATCCGCAACTGCCAAATGCGCGCAGGACACGGTGGCGTCGTCATAGGCAGCGAGATTTCCGGCGGCGTACGCTACGTCTTTGCCGAAAACAACACCATGAGCAGTCCAGACCTGGAGCGCGGCTTTCGCATAAAAACCAACTCGGTTCGCGGGGGCTTGCTTGAGCACCTTTATATGCGCAACTGCACCATCGGCACCGTAAAAGACGCCATTGTCATCAACTTTCACTATGAAGAAGGCGACGCAGGCGACTTCGACCCAACCGTGCGCCACGTTGAAGTGCGCAATTTAATTTGCGACCAAGCCCACCAGGTTTTCAAGGTTCGCGGCTTTGATCGCGCACCGATTTCCGACCTGCGTTTTTATAACTGCGAATTCAAAAAAGCCGATGAACCTGGCGTTATCGAAAACGTTGAAGGCCTGGTAACCCACCAAGTCAGCATTAACGGAAAGCCCTTCCTAACCTGACAGTCCAAAAAGAAAATTTCGGCCCGACCAATTGCGGGCCGAACCCTCTAACCAAAAAATACTCCCCGCCACACTGCAATCACCCGCGATAATTGCGTTCATATTTAAAATAAAGCCCACTCCTGATTAAGCCTCGCACCAAATAATGCCTGAAAAATCAACAAATCTTAAAATTGGTAATGCAGGATATATTGTGTGACTTACCAATTTATGCCATTATCAGCTTGCTAATTCACAATAATTGGTCAACGCAATAATTTTTAGCTCACAACCAACCATCGGAATGGGGATACAATAATGAGAACTCCTAGCGTAAAACCACTGGTTGCAGCCATTGCTTTAGCAAGCGTGGCTACATCATCCTATGCCCAGGACAGCAGTGAAGAAGGAATGGGGCTGCTCGAAGAAGTCGTCGTAACAGGCTTCCGTGGCAGTATCGCAAGCTCACTTAACACCAAGCGTGATGCGGCAGGCTCGGTTGACGCCATTTATGCCGAAGACATCGCCGACTTTCCAGATCAAAACTTAGCAGAATCTTTGCAGCGCATTCCAGGTGTCGCCATTACCCGCGATGCAGGTGAAGGTCGCCAAGTAAGTGTTCGCGGCCTCGGCCCACAGTTCACCCGAGTGCAGATCAACGGTATGGAGGCTATGTCCACGACTGGCGGTACCGACTCATCAGGTGGCGCCAACCGGTCTCGCTCATTTGACTTCAACACCTTTGCCTCAGAGCTTTTCACCGAATTGGCGGTTTTGAAAACCTCTTCGGCTGAAGTAGACGAAGGCTCTCTGGGTGCAACCATCCAGTTGAAAACTGCGCGCCCTCTGGATGCCGACGACAACTTCAACGCTGCGATCAATGCGCAACTAGGTTACAACGACCTTTCTGAAGAAACCGATCCTCGACTGTCTGCCGTTATTAGCGGCAAGAATGACTCTGAGACTTTTGGCTGGTTAGCCTCCGTGTCTTATAGCGACCGCAATGCCTTGGAAGAGGGCTTCAGCACCGTGCGCTGGCAAACCTCAGGCGACTGGGTTTCCTGCGACACTTGTGCCAACGGCGACCCCAGTGAAGTAAGCGACTATTTCCATCCGCGTATTCCGCGCTATGGAAAGCTGACTCACGAGCAAGAGCGTATTGGCTTCACCGGAACCTTACAATGGCGACCCACCGGTCGTACTGAAATTGTTGTGGATTATCTGCAGTCTACTTTTGACGCTAGCCGCGATGAGGAATTCCTGGAAGCGTTGATTCGTTCGGAAGCCGACACGACAAACCTGCTCAGCTATGAAGTCGACAGCAATGGAACTATGGTGGCGGGCTCTTTGGATAACGCCAATATCCGTATTGAAAACCGCCACGACGAGCTGGAAACTGACTTCTCACAATTTACTGCCGAACTGACTCACGACTTTACCGACAACTTCCGTATTCATGCTCTTGTCGGCACATCTGAGTCAACATTCGACAATCCAATTCAAACTACCGTTATCTTCGATGACAAAGCCTCTGCAGGTATTGAAGGCGCTACGCCAGCGCAATATACCTGGGACTTCACCAGTAACAACGAACTACCCGAAGTATCCTTTGGCAACTTCGATGTGCAAAACCCGGACAACTTTGTTTACACCAACATTCGTCAGCGTCCTAACTTCACCGACAACAGCTTTGACAACTTTAAGTTTGATGGTGAGTGGGACATTAACGACGCACTGACATTAAAAGGTGGCGTTAGCTACAAGAGCTATGAGTTTGATGTCGGCGAAAAACGCTACGACACCAGCCTGAGCGGTATTGACAGTGTTGGCGGACCGATCGCCATTGATGGTTTGTATTACATCACTGATATGGGCAATGGACTGGGTGCACCTTCTGGCACAACCCTCAGCTGGATCAGCCCCGACGTAGCGGCAGCATCCGACGCCGTCGGCCTGGATAGCTTGCCCGTTTCCAATGATCGCTTGCAAGATAATCGCAGTGTAAGCGAAGACGACACGGGCCTTTTTGTGCAACTTGACTGGAGCACAGAACTGCTCGGCATGGGCTTTCGCGGTAACGCCGGTGTACGTTATGTAGAAACTGACCAATCATCATCTGGCTTCCAAGATGCTGGTGACGAGCCAATCTTGGTAACGGTTGATCGCACATACGATGACACTCTGCCATCTATTAATACCGTACTCGAAGTGACAGACAACATGTTTGTTCGCGCTTCATGGGCTAAAGTTATGACGCGCCCATCCCTGAGCGATGTAACACCTGGCGGCAGTGTAGACGGCTTTAATAACACCGTTAGCTACGGCAACCCGTTCCTCGATCCTTTCCGCGCCGATGCGATCGACCTGTCTTGGGAATGGTACTTTATGGATGATGCGCTGCTGTCTGTGGCCTATTTCCAGAAAGACATTGAGTCGTTTATCACCAGCCGTACCGACGAAGGTGTGCCCTGGTCTGATCTGGGCCTGCCAGACGACCTGCTTAACGGAACTCCGGCCAACCCAAGCGAAAACTTCGATGTTAATCGTCGCGTAAACGGCGGTGGCGGCGACTTGGATGGCTTCGAAATCCAGTACCAGCAGCCTTTCACTGAAAACATCGGCGTAATTCTTAACTACACCAAGGTAGATTCGGAAGTGAACTACGCCGCGGACGGTGAAGAACCAGACTACAATCAGCTGACCGGCATGTCGCCCAAGTCATACAATGGTACCCTGTACTTTGAAAACGACACCTTCGGTGCTCGTATCTCGTACACCTTCCGTGATGATTACCTGACCCGTTATCCGGGCCGCAACGGTAACGATTTAGAGTACACCGCCAGCACAGCCAACGTCGATCTGTCACTGAACTACAATGTGACCGAAAGTCTGAAGCTGACGCTTGAAGGTATTAACCTGACCGACGAGTTTAACCATCAGGTGGTGGATAGCTCTGATCGTGTTAGCGTTTACCACCACACGGGCACCCAATACTATTTAGGTGCTCAGTACAAGTTCTAAAAATCTCTTAGAACTACAATGGGCACCGCAACGCGGTGCCCATTTGTTATCAGGAAGCCTTTGCTTGCGGAGCGTGCTCCTTAAGCAAAGTTTTCTTGCAACTGAAAAACCAAGCGCGCCAATAAAACTGAAGCGTTTATAAAGCTCTGGCATTACTATCGAGAAACTGTTTCTTACCCGCGGACACTCTTGCCTGCGCTCAGAAGGTAAAGCGACCCTACATTTTTAACTGCATCAATAAAAACAGGTAATCACTATGCCCAAATATGCATCTGTTGCAGCGCTGATTGCGCTGAGTTCGCTGGCGTTAACCGCCTGTCAAGAATCGGAAACCTCTACCGCACAACAACCTCCTGCTGCCGCAACCACCAGCAGTGCCAAAAGTGTGGCCGAGAAAGCCCCCAGTGTTGCTCGTATCACCTTGAGCAACCCTTCTGAGTTTGCACGCAGCGATGAGCCTTACAGTATCAGTTACAACGAACTGGGCGTTACCGCCAGCAGCGCAGCAACCTTAGGCTTTGTGATAAATGGCGAGGCTATTCCCAGCCAGGCCATTGACCGCGACGGTGATGGCGATAACGACACATTGTTTACCTTGGTCGATATCGATGCGGGCGCCACCATTACCCTAGACGTGCAAAAAGGCGCGGCTAAAGACGCCGAAAAGCAACGCGCACAAGCGGAAATTTCTCGCAAAACCGGCGGCGAGTGGCAAGAAGATCCGGAAAAACCCGGCAAACAAGTTTATGTGGGCGGCGAATTTGAGAATGTCAACTCATTGACTCCGCCGTCGCAACACGACGACCACTCCTACTTTATTCGCTACGAGGGCCCTGGTATTGAATCCGACTTAGTCGGCTATCGGGTTTACCTTGATCGTCGCAACGGCTTTGATATTTTTGGCAAAAAAACCCACGACATGGTCCTGCAGAATGTGGGGCAAGACGGCTTTGATTCATACCATGAGCCCGCCGACTGGGGCATGGACATTTTAAAAGTAGGCAGCTCTGTTGGCTCCGGTGGCTACGGCTACTGGGATGGCGAAAAAGTGGTACGCGTTAATGACGTTAGCGGCTGGGATGCAAAAATCCTCGACAATGGCAGTCTTTATTCTTCGTTCAGCATCGACTATAAAAACTGGAAAGTCGCCGATACCGAAACCAATCTAAACGCCAAACTATCTATGCACGGTGGCAGCCGCCTGGTTCATACTCGCCTGGAATTAAGCCAGCCATTGGACAACCTGGCCATCGGCTTAGTAAAGCACCCAGGCACAGAATTAATTGAAGGCGAGGTAAACATTACCGGCAAGGCCTACACCTATGTTGCCAGCTGGGGCAAACAAACCCTGAATGACGATCACTTAGGCATGGCATTGCTGTTCCGCAACTCTGACCGCGAAGAGCAAACGCAAGACGAGCACAATTATGTGTCGGTAATGAAATCGGCGGCTGAAGATGTCGATTATTATTTCCTGGCAGCATGGGAAGGTGAAACCGATGGTGTCAAAACCAAGCAAGACTTTATTGATTACCTTGAGCGCGAAACCGAAAAATTAACCCTGCCACTGCGTGAACAGGTGAATACCGCCCACAGTCAGGAAGAAAAATCTTACCCGGTAAGCGCTGAGCAAACGCTGGAGTGGAGCAAGCGCTTGGCGGATGCAGAGCTGATGCGCAAAACTCTTAGCTACCATTACGACGGCTGGGATGTAAACCGCGAGCGCGCCCCTAAGTTTGAATACGATATTGTCGGCCTGCTGCCGATGGCTTATGACGAGCTCAACAAAGAAGCGCCCGCCGATAAATACGCTCAGGTTATGAGCAAAGTAACCGGCAGTTTTATCAATGACAAAGGCGAAATTGGCCGTTATAAGCTATCCAACTACAACATCGATTCAATCGCACCCGGCCGCAACTTGCTGCGCCTATTTGAAGAAACCGGCAAAGAGAAATACAAAATTGCTGCCACTACCTTGCGCGAGCAGTTAGAGTCGCACCCCAAAACCAGCGAAGGCGCTTTTTGGCACAAGCAAAAATACACCAGCCAGGTGTGGCTAGACGGCGTTTATATGGGCATGCCCTTTCTCGCCCATTATTCCCAACTGTTTGAAGACGGCGCCAGCATTCACGAAGTGGTTAAAGAGTTTGAGCTGACTCATAAATATCTGCGTGACGCCGAAACCGGTCTTTACTACCACGCGTGGGATGAAGATAAGCAGCAAGACTGGGCCGACAAAGAAACAGGTCTTTCGGGTTACTTTTGGGGGCGTGGCATGGGCTGGTTAGCCATGGCCGTGGTGGATGTGCTGGATTACATTCCTGCCGAAGACAGCGAGTCGCGTCAGGTGCTGCTGAACATGATCACCGAAATGGCCGCCGATCTGAAAAAGTATCAGGATCCGGAAACCGGTACCTGGTGGCAAATTATGAACATGCCCGAAGCCACTGGTAACTACCGTGAATCCAGCGCCAGCTCCATGTTCACCTATTTTTACGCCAAAGCGATTCGCAATGGTTATATCGGTGATGAATATAAAGATACCGCGCAAAAAGCTTACGACGGCTTAATCCGCGAGTTTATTACCGTAAACGCCGATGACACCATCAGCCTTACCAACATTTGTTATGTGGCTGGGCTCGGCTTTGGCCGCGACGGCAGCTATGACTACTATATGAGCGAGCCGGTGTACGAGAATGATCCGAAAGGAACCGGGCCGTTTATCCTCGCCGGCATTGAAATGCACCGCATGCTGAGCCAATAGAGGGAAAACCCCGAAGGCTCGCAAACCGTGATTAGGAGATACCATGAAAATCATTGAAGAGCGCTTTGCTGTTCATAAAGACGACTACAAGCACTACGACACCGAAAAGCTGCGCCAACACTTTTTGATCGAAAAAGTTTTTGCCGCGGACGAAGTGCTGTTTACCTACACCCACTATGAAAGAATTATGGTGGGTGGCGTCATGCCCGTAAACGCCACCGTGCCACTGGAGCCCGTGTATCAGCAAAAAGCAGATTTCTTTTTGCAGCGCCGCGAGCTAGGTGCGATTAACGTGGGCGGCAAAGGCGCCATCACTGTTGATGGCGAACGCTTTGAGTTGGACAGCAAAGAGGCTTTGTACATTGGCCAGGGTGCGAAAGAAGTCATTTTCTCTAGCGACAACCCAGACCAACCCGCCAAGTTTTATATGAACTCGGCGCCCGCCCATCACGCCTACCCTCATAAAAAAGTTGGCATGTCGGACGCAAAAGTATTGGAAATGGGCTCTAGCGAAACCTGTAACGAGCGCCGCATCAATCAGCTGCTGATTGCCGATGTGGTACAAACCTGTCAGTTGCAAATGGGCATGACCGAATTGCAGCCAGGTAGCATTTGGAACACCATGCCAGTGCACACTCACAGCCGCCGCATGGAAGCCTACTTTTACTTTAATATTCCCGAAGAACAGGCCGTGTGCCACTTTATGGGCCCTGCGGATGAAACTCGCCATATTTGGGTGGGCAACGAACAGGCGATTGTCTCGCCGCCCTGGTCCATGCACTCGGGCGTGGGTACGGCAAACTATACATTTATTTGGGGTATGGCCGGTGAAAACCTCGACTATACGGATATGGATTTCCACAAGCCTCACACATTGAAGTAACCAAAAAAACAAGCAGCCGAAACACGACGTAACCCAAACAACAGGATTATCTATGTCTACTGAATTATTCTCTCTACAAGGCAAGGTAGCACTGGTTACCGGTGCTACCCACGGCCTGGGCATGGCCATGGCCATGGGCTTGGGCAAAGCGGGCGCTACCCTGGTCATCAACGGCCACTCGTCCCAAGAAAAAGTGGACGCCGCATTAAAAGAACACCGCGACGCGGGCATTACCGCGCACGGCTATCTGTTTAACGTGACCGATGAACAGCAAGTCGCCGACGCGGTCGAAAAAATCGAAACTGAAGTAGGCCCCATTGATATTCTGGTCAACAACGCGGGCATTATTCGCCGCACCCCCATGCTGGAAATGGAACTGGCTGAGTGGGAAAACGTGATCAGAACCGATTTGACCGGCGTTTTTATAATGACGAAGCCCGTAGTTTCCAGCATGATCAAGCGCGGCGGCGGTAAGGTCATTAACATCTGCTCTATGATGAGTGAGCTGGGCCGCAACTCGGTAGGCGCCTACGCTGCCGCGAAAGGCGGGTTAAAAATGCTCACCCGCAATATGGCCACCGAATGGGCCAAACACAACGTACAGGTGAACGGTATTGGCCCGGGCTATTTTGCCACCAGCCAAACCGCCCCCATTCGTGTGGATGGCAACCCGATGAATGAATTTATCATCAGTCGCACACCGGCTGGTCGCTGGGGCGACCCGGAAGACTTACAGGGGGCCACGGTGTTTTTATCCTCCAGGGCATCGGACTTTGTCACGGGGCAAATTGTTTATGTCGATGGTGGCATACTCGCCACCATCGGCCGCCCAGCTAACGAAAGTTAGCTTTCCAAAAAACCCCTGCCTAGCAGGGGTTTTTCGTCTGCCGAAAACGGCATAGAGCGTTATTTAAGTTTTTACGATAAAACCGTATTCAACACTTACCCTGCAAACCTCCATGCTTTACCGCGTCCCGTTATCGTCGATATAGGTACGGACTAAGAATAAAACTTGATGTAAAGCAACCGTTAGAATGTAAGAAAAGCGATCGGAATACTTTGCTGTTTTTCCCCACAGCTTTTCCATCACAGTCCGACGTCGTAACACCGATTAAAATGTACGGAGTGCGGCCAGGCCACAAAGTTTTATGCTTGGGCCTAACACCCTGTACGTTGCCCAAACACCCTTAATCAAGAAAAAAATGCAGGTTTAGCAAAACAGGTGCGCCTGGAGGCTGGGGTAGGAGCATCAAGTGCCGACGGGTTTGGCTTACAACACGCGGGTAAGGCAAGCCCTGGGAGCGGACTTATCCTTACAGCGCTGCAGATGCGGTATGGCCCTTACAGCAATGGAAAAATGCGGCTGGGATTTTCCAGTTTAATAACCCGACACTGACGCGGTTTTTCTGGGCCCAGACCAATATTCAGCGGCAAACTCCCGTCGGCATGCATGGCTTCAAGTCCAGCTTTTAAACGTCGAATCAGCTCCGGGTGCTGGTTCGATACCACCGGAAAGCTCGACAACGGGTAGTAAATCAACAGCTCGGGCACGACCGCAAACTCATCCTCTGAGGCCGTATAGTGCTTTAGAATAGACTCGGTTTCTTCTACCCCTAACGGAATATAGTCAATATCCTCATTGCGCAGTAAACCAAACAGCTGGCTTAACTCTTTCGCACCGCGAATAGGTAGCTCATTGGCCTCGTATACCCACATATCCGGCCAGGTAATGCCCTGCCCTGCGGTATATTTACTAAGCTCGCTATGTGATTCAATTTGGGCGAACTCGGCCAACCGATCTTTTAACACTACCAGGTTTCGATACCCTAAACGGCCACCTGCAACCGGCACCGGGATGAGAGTAATTTCCTCGGGAGGAAAGTCGGTGTAAGAGGTAGGTACGATGTGCATGATCTCACCCTCAGCCAAGTGCTGTCGCCAGCGCGCAGTAACACTTGCCTCACGGCTTACTTGTAGCTGGTAGGGTCCAAACTCCGCACCCGTTCGATCTAACGCTTCACGTATTACCCGTACCTCGTGCTCCGCTCTGCCGGGCGCATTCCCACCCACCCACAGAACATACTCAGGCACCGTTGCTGCACTCGCCGGGCGCACTGACTGCGCCTGAGCCAGGCTACAAAGCATTAGCACCAGCGCCATAAGTACACGTTTTTGCAGCATTTCACGTCTCCGCACAGCGGTCTTATTTTGACTGGCGCCATCATAGCACAAGCAATCCATTTGGCACCGAGGCTGCGAACCAGTCGCCATTTGCACAAAGTCTTACTGCTTTTGGAACGCCCACTTCTATGATGTGAAAGAAGTGAATCGCTGTAAGGCGCAAGTGCTTTTAAGCTGCTCAACTGTCTGCGCAGTTAGCGGATAACGATATGCCCCGGCCCACTGACTGACCACTAACGCAGCGGGCGCACCAACAATAAGGAGAGACACCCATGCTTAAAAAGCTCCATCACAACCCTCTGCGCCCGCTGTTGCTCGGGCTGTTAATCGGTGCACCGCTAAGCGCCAACGCGGTCACCTTTCAGGCGGAAGATTACAACGCCTTTTCCGATACCGCTGCGGGCAATACCGGCGGCGTTTATCGCAGCGACGACGTTGATATTGAAGCCACCAGTGACACTGGCGGTGGTTACAATATTGGCTGGACCGAAGCGGGCGAATGGCTGACTTACGATAATCTCACCATCCCCGCCAGCGGTCAGTATATGGTGCGCGCCCGGGTCGCCACCGATACTGGCGCCACAATTTCCCTGGATTTAAACGGTGGCAGCATCCTCTTGGGCGAACTCGCCCTGCCCGCCACAGGTGGCTGGCAGAGCTGGCAAACCGTCGAAACCCAAGTGGCACTGGATGCCGGCACCTACTCACTGGGCGTGTACGCTGCAACCGGTGGCTGGAACCTCAACTGGATAGAAATTATACCCACCGGCGTCAACCCCAGCCCCAGTGAGCAAACCTTTGAAGCTGAAGACTACAGCGAGGCCTACGACACCACGGCGGGCAACACCGGCGGCGCTTATCGTACAGGTGATGTTGATATTGAAGCGACCAGCGATACTGGCGGTGGTTACAACATTGGCTGGACGGAAACCGGCGAGTGGCTGAGCTATACCGGCCTTGAAGTTCCAACGGCGGGTAATTACGACATTCAGGTACGCACCGCAAGCGGTTCCGGCGGTACCCTGTCGCTGGACTTAAACGGCGGCACCACCTTACTGGGCGAGATGAACATTCCCAACACCGGCGGTTGGCAAAACTGGCAGACACTTACCCTGAATGCCTATCTGCCTGCGGGCAGCCACAGCTTAGGCGTATATGCCACCACGGGCGGCTGGAATCTCAATTGGATAAAGGCGTCTCCCGCAGGCGGAACCCCTCCCACCCCCAACCCTACTGTCTCCTGGAGCGACGAGTTTGACAGCATTAACACCAATACCTGGAACTTTGAAACCGGTGGCGGTGGCTGGGGCAACAACGAGCTGCAGTATTACACCAATGGCAATAACGCCTATATCCAGTTCGACCCCCAGGCGGGCAGCAATGTACTGGTGATTGAAGCTCGCCAGGAACAGGGCGGCCAATGCTGGTGGGGCGGCAATTGCGGGTATACCTCTACGCGCATGAACACCCGCAACAAGCACTCGTTCCAGTACGGCCGTATGGAAGCGCGAATTAAGTTGCCCAAGGCTCAGGGAATCTGGCCGGCGTTCTGGATGCTGGGAGATAACTTTAATACACAGGGCTGGCCTCAAGGCGGCGAGCTGGACATTATGGAGCACGTGGGCACCAACAATATTACCTCAGGCGCTCTGCACGGCCCCGGCTATTCCGGCAACACCCCCATTACCGGCCACTTAGACCATGCGCAACCAATCGAACAAACCTACAACGTCTACGCCGTCGAGTGGGATGCCAACGGCATTCGCTGGTTCGTTAACGACACCAACTTTTACAGCATCAGCCGCGCTCAAGTTGAACAGTATGGCCAATGGGTTTACGACCAGCCCTTCTGGTTCTTACTCAACGTAGCCGTGGGTGGTAATTGGCCCGGCGATCCGGATCATGCCAACTACAACACCCAGCGTATGTACGTGGATTATGTGCGGGTTTACCAGTAATACAAAGGAGGCCAGGGTTTGCCCTGGCCTCCTGCTGATCTTTCAGCTGTGCCTGAATCAGCTAAAAGCTTCCTTTTAAAGTCCTGAAAACACCCCCTACAAACAGCCAGCGCACAGCACCGGCAGAGAGTGAGAGTAAAAAACAGTTGCTAGAATGCGCTAGCGAGCAAGCTCAAACAGAAAGCGATTTTGCACGCCGTGCACTTCCTGAGCGACGCCGTTTTCAATACGCGGTTTATATTTAAAGCCCTCGGCGGCGCGAATGGCGGCGCGATTAAAAACGCTGGTGGGCGATCCATCCAGGGTTTGCGCACTCAGCACGACTACATCACGCGTTGCCCCGGTTGCGGTGACGGTAAAAGACACCACCACTTCGCCTTCAATACCCCGACTCAGCGCGGTACGCGGATATTGCGGCGCGACTTTAACAATGGGCAAGTAATCACCGGGCTGCGCGAAGTTTATGCTCAGCGAATCGTTCATCGGCGACAGATCGTGAAACACAGCGATATTGGGGCCTTGAGCATCCACCTGCACGGGGTTTTCAATGGCGGGCGACGCTGGCGGGGCCGGCGGTTCTTCAGGGCGGGTGGGTGCCGGGTCGTAAACCACCTCGACTTTCAACTCGGGCATAACGACATTGCCAATATTGACCGGTTTAGCGGGCTCAATGTAGGTGTAGTTGGTTTGAATCAGGGTTGCCATCAGCAGTAAAAGTGCTGCGGTACAGATTAACCCCATGGGAATTGCGGTAAAGCGCATAGCCGTTGCAGTGCTCATAATCCATTACCTTTGTTGAGGCTCACTCAAACCATAGGCAAGCAATGATTGGCACGCAAAGTTTGTTTTGTGCTAATAAATTTTCAGGCAACGTCCAATGGTTATTTACGCTCGGGCTAACCGATTCACCTCGCTGTAAATCTGTGACTCAAACCATTCATATCGGCTTGGCAGGCGAACATCCCGGCGCTTAATAATATAAAGAGGCTCGACCACCGCCTTAGGCAATGGCACCGACGTGATTTTCTTGATGTGGGGCGAGCTGTCGATCGTCGCTTGCGGCAAGACGGTAAAGCCAAGGCCTTGGGCAACCGGGGTCAGGATTTGATTAATCTGATTCACATAGCTGCGCTTAGGCAACGTCTGCAAGCCGGTAAACTGCTTACCATAGGCGGACGCTAAAACCTGATCCATATAAGTCGCCGCATCCGGGTGGTCAATAAAACCCAGTTGCTGCAATGCCCCCCAGTCAGGTAAACCTTTGTGCTTGACCGCGAAGGTTTTCGGCACCACTAAGCATAAATTTTGATGCCCTATCGCCGTGTACTCCAGCTCCCCCTTGGGCTTTGCAATGCTCACCACCGCCACATCTAACTCACCTTTATCGACCATATTGATTAAGCGCTCATTCGGCGCCGCCTCAAGATTGACCATCAACTCGCGGTGGGCACATTGGCGCTGCAAAAAGACCGGGTAAAGCAACAGCGCCAAACTGCCCGAGCAGCCGATGCGACACTCGCCCTGATGCGGGCTGTCATCCGCCAGGGTTTGTAACAAGTGCTGTTCTTGCAGGAACACCTGCACAGCGTAATCGGCCAGCCGTCGCCCCGGCTCTGTCAGCTCAAAGCGCTTTCCCTCGCGGGCCAGCAAACTTACCCCTAGCGATTGCTCAAGCTTAGCAATATGCTGGCTTACGCCCGGCTGTGTCATGTGCAGCTTTTGCGCGGTTTGAGTAAAAGAGCCCTCTTCCACAAGGGTAATAAAGGTGTGCAGCCAACGGTAATTCATTCAGCAAAACCATTACATAAAATTATGGAAACTATCATAAACCATAATTTTACGTTTATCTTTATGTTTACTATTCTAAACACCTACCCACACAGGAGGACCGTTATGCAAACCACCCCTTATCCGCGCACCTTTTCTCACATTGGCATTTCCGTGCCAGATCTTGAAGCTGCCGTAGACTTTTACACTCAGGTACTCGGTTGGTATTTAATTATGCCGCCCACCGCCATTGAGGAAGATGACAGCCCCGTAGGCGTCATGTGTACCGATGTGTTTGGCGCTGGCTGGAAAAAATTTAAAATAGCTCACTTATCCACGGGCGACAGAATTGGTGTCGAGCTGTTTCAATTTAACAACCAGCAAAACCCGGAAGATAATTTCGAATACTGGAAAACCGGCGTGTTTCACTTTTGTGTGCAAGACCCAAACCTTGAAGAGCTCGCCGAGAAAATCGAGCAAGCTGGCGGCAAGCGCCGAATGAAAGAACCCAGATACTATTATCCGGGCGAAAAACCCTACCGCATGATTTATATGGAAGATCCGTTTGGAAATATTTTAGAAATCTACAGCCACAGCTACGAGCTAACCTACGCCAGCGGTGCCTATCAATAACGAGAAAAAGGCAATGCCTGTACACCCAGGGCATTGCCTTTGCATCAGTGGCGCAGCAGTGCGTCCAGTTCGTCCACCACTTCGGCCCAATCGGCATCATCACCAATAGCCTGCTGCAAAAAACGCTGCTGACTCTCGCTCCAAAAAGAGGCCTCGGCCAGTTTAATGTCGGCGGCCAGCGGCCGATGACGACCAATAAAAGTCTCGATATTTTCTGCCTCGCTGGGCAAGCCCAACTGATCGAACAACGCGCTTAGGGAATGTACGGGCGGCTCCATAAAAGATCTCCACAAAGGTGACTTAACCGGGTAAAACCCAGCTTCAACCAAGCGAGTTTAGCGTAGTACCGTCAACAGATATTGCACTTAACCCAACGTTGAGAAGCCTTTTTAGAATAGTCCGGGCACCACGACTGAGCAAAGATAAATAGATGAAACAATAAGATTGCCGGTGAAAGCCAGCACCAGAGAAATAAACGTTAATCGGTTAATGCGACTTTTAACTGGGTAACAAACTGCTCCAAATCAACAGTTTCAGAATGACTTAGACGTCTTCGAGAAGGTCGATTCATTACGCCGGGACCGGAGGATCTATATTCATAAAAACGCGACTCTTCAGGTGTAAATACCCGGCTTTTTGTGCCGTCGCGGGCGGTGCCAGTCATACTCGCCCAGCCTTCTTTGCGAATGTGGGCATCCATCCAGGTATCAAGATAAACAGCTGAGCCAATCGCGTTCGGGTCGGCGTAACGGCCATCAGTAAACGTCGTGGTCGGGTGCCAAGGGCGGCCTAAAGAGACGCTGTTATCCGGCACGCCGTCTTCCCGCGTTAAACGCGAGTTGATAAAAATCAGGCCGTAGGGTTGCTGAACATTCGTCGACGGTGCGGTGATATGCCCTTGGATATCTCCCGACTTAAACGCCTTGCCACGCTTGCGCGACACAATCTCGCAATGGTCAAACACGACCAAGCCATCGCCAAAAATAAAATCGACATTGCCACTGATTCGGCTGTTATAAAAATAACTGCGGCCGCCATCGGCAAAAACCGTGTCTTGATAACCATCAATGACGCTGTCGGTGACAACCGTCAGATCGCTGCCTATATCCAGCAATAAAGCTACTGCTTGCGCATGACGAACTCGTGCGGGGTCGTCTTTATCCCGTCCGTCATTAGCTAAAAAATCAAAACTGTTCTCGATGTGCAGGTTGTGCAAACGCACGCCCACAGCGTTGATAGTCACCGTGGCCGAGCCCGGCGTACCCCAGTCATCGCGATGATACACGCCGGCCATTCCGGCGTAGGCATCAAAGAAAATACGCGGAGGTTTTTGCCCAAGGCCGGTAAGCGTTACCTGGTCGCGATTGATAGTGAGCTTTTCGTAGTAGTCGCCCGGGGCAACGGCAATTTGGCTATGGCCAGCCTGTAGCGCACCGGCGATAGAGCCATAACGGGGCAAGCCACTGAACTTGTCGGCGCTCTCGCTGCCCGGCGGGGCAACCAGAGCATCGAAGCGACTTTCACCTCGCGCCTGATGCACGCCGAGCATCACAAAAGCAACAAGCACTACAAATTGTGCTATGCGCGCCGCACCGGTACTTTTAATAAAGGACTTCATTGCTGCGCCGCTTTCACCGCCGCCAAAACGCCCTGCTCGCTGATGCGTGCCAGCCAATCGGCAGTCGCAGCGTGAACCTTTTCACTCGCCGCGACAGCTTGCGGGAACACAGCTTTAACGCCTAGCACCGCCGTGACAATTGCAGCCGCGTCACCGCGATTGGCGTCTACCAGCGATTTAAGCTCAGCGGCCAGCGGGTCTTGCACATCAATCGGCTGACCACGCTCATCCACACCAGAGACATAGCGAATCCAGGCCGCCAGCGCCAGGCACAGGTAATCAATATTGCCTTCGCCATCAAGCTGCGCCGCCAGGGTTTGCAACCAGCGCTGAGGAATTTTTTGCGAACCGTCCATGGCGATTTGCCAGGTGCGGTGCTTCAAGCCCGGGTTGGCAAAGCGCTCGCGCAACTGCACCTTGTACTCTTCCATATCAAAGCCGGTGGGCACCTGCACGGTTTGCCCCACTTCACGGTCCATAAACTCCTGACATAACTTTGCCAATACAGGTTCGCGCATGACTTCACTGACGTAATCAAAACCAGCCAGGTAACCCGTGTAGGCCAGCAGCGAGTGGCTGCCGTTTAACAGACGCAGCTTCATAATTTCGTAAGCGTGCACTTCATCCACCAGCAGCGCACCGGCGTCTTCCCAGGCGGGGCGGTCAGAGCAGAAATTATCTTCGATCACCCACTGGCTGAAAGGCTCGGCCAGTACCATGCCTTCATCGCGCAGCCCAAGTTTGCCTTCAAGCTCGCCGCGATCGGCATCGGTAGTGGCGGGCACAATGCGATCGATCATGGTGCAAGGGAAAGTGGTATTCGCGCGAATCCAGGCCGCCAACTCGGTGTCGAATTTATCGGCGTATTGCAATACAACCTTTTCCAACACTTCACCATTATTGGGAAGATTATCGCAACTTAAAACGGTAAAACTTTTTCCGCCGGCTTTGCGACGCGCATTTAAGGCACCGACGATATAACCAATGGCAGACTTGGGCGCTTGCGGGTTTTCCAGGTCATGCACAATGTCCGGATGACTTTCGTTTAAGTTTCCGCTGGCCGGATCGTGGCAGTAGCCTTTTTCGGTGACGGTTAACGAGACGATTTTGATTTCGGGTTTGCTCATCACCTCAAGCAAAGCTGCGGGCGACTCTGGCCCCACCAAAACGTCTTTTACCGCGCCGACAACCTGAAACTTTTCGCCCTCAGGCCCACGCTCAACGACGGTGTACAGGCCATCTTGCTCGGCCAACTGATTTTTAACCGTGGGCGAGCGCAAGCTGGCGCCGATAATTTGCCAATTTTGCGCGCCTTTGTTTAACAGCGCTTCGGTGTACCAGGCTTGGTGAGCACGGTGAAAGGCACCAATACCCAAATGAACGATGCCCGCCTGCTGGGCGTCGCGATCATAGTTGGGCAGGCTGGCCACATTGGCCAGCGCGCCCAGGTTATTTTTATTTAAACGTTGCATGAATAGTCTTCCACTCAGTCGAGTTTGTAGGCTTGCTTCACAAGGCGATAAGTCAGGTCGATAGCAACTTCTTGCGCTTCATCTTCTGGCAAGCGGTGCTCGGCCACCAGGCGCGCCAAGAAATTACAATCCATACGACGGGCGACATCGTGACGTGCCGGAATTGATAAGAACGCCCGCGTGTCGTCGTTAAAACCAACGGTGTTGTAAAAGCCACCGGTTTCAGTCACTTGCTCGCGGAAACGGCGCATACCTTCTGGGCTGTCGTGGAACCACCAGCTGGGGCCAAGCTTCAGCACAGGGTAATGACCGGCCAATGGGGCCAGTTCGCGCGAGTACACGGTTTCGTCCAGAGTAAACAAAATAATCGATAAGCGATTGTCGTTACCGTATTTATCCAGCAATGGTTTTAACGCGTTGACGTATTCGGTTTGCGACGGAATATCCGCACCCTTGTCGCGACCAAAGTTTTCAAACACATGAGGGTTGTGGTTGCGGAACGAGCCCGGGTGAATTTGCATTACCAGGCCGTCTTCAATGCTCATACCCGCCATTTCGGTCAGCATTTGCCCGCGGAACACTTCCGCCTCTTGTTTACTGCACTGCCCGGCCAAAGCTTTGGCAAATAGTTTTTCGCACTCGGCAACCGACAGATCAGAAGTTTGCGCCGTGGGGTGACCGTGGTCGGTAGAAGTGGCACCGAAAGATTTAAAATACTCGCGGCGATTTTTCAATGCGGCCAGATAGCCCTTCCAGTTGGTAGTATCTTCACCGGTGATTTCCCCCAGGCGAGCGACGTTATTGGCAAAGCCTTCAAAGTCGGGGTCGACTACGGGGTCTGGGCGATAAGCGGTAATCACACCACCCTTCCAGCCGCTTTCGCGAATTTTTTTGTGGTGACGCAAATCGTCTAACGGTGACTCGGTAGTGGCCAGCCATTCAATGTTGTAGCGCTCCATCAAGGCGCGAGGACGGAAGGCTTCGGTTTGCAAATAGCTGTTGATACGCTCGTAGTAGGCATCGGCGGTTTGCTCGCTGAGCAGCACATCCAACTCAAACACCTCTTTAAACACATAATCCAACCACATACGCGAAGGGGTGCCGCGAAAGGCGTAATAGTGCTTGGCAAACAGACGCCATATTTTTTTCGGATCTTGCTCTACGGCCAAACCGGCTTTACTGGGCACACCCAAATCCACCAGAGGCACACCCAGGCTGTACAACATGCGGAACACATAATGATCTGGCTTAATCAACAGCTCCGCAGGGTTTGGGAACAGCTCGTTATCGGCAAACCAAGAGGGGTCGGTATGGCCGTGGGGGCTGACAATGGGCAGGTCTTTTACTTCCTGATACAGACGACGCGCAATGGCGCGGGTGGTCTCATCGGCGGGAAACAGGCGATCTGGGTGTAATGTGAGTGCACTCATGAGAATTAACTACCGTAGTTTTTAGTGTTAGACAAACCAGTCTGACCAAGTCAGCATTCGGCAAGCCTTTAGGTATGACCAATTTATGGTTACAAAAGCGCGTCAGTCTGTCAATAACAACCGTAGCGCAACACCCTGCAAGGCTTATATTCTCAACGACTGCAGGGGAAATAACTCCATTTACCGAGCAGCACATTATAGTAAAAAAGACTATATGATGACAGCCTTGAACAGCCCATGCCTTGAAAAACCGGCTTGACCAATTGTAGAATCGCGACCCAGTATCCAAAATTCAAACATAAAGAGATGACAAGATGGCACAGATTGCCTGCATTGGCGAAGTGATGATTGAGCTGGCCGGGGCAGAGCCCACGGCCGACGGTGGCGAGCGCAAGGCTCTGGGGTACGCTGGCGACACCTACAACACACTGGTTACCCTGGCCCGACTTGGCACCCGCAGCGCTTATGTGACACGCCTGGGCGACGATCATTACAGCGACGCTATTATTGAGCGGCTTGGCAACGAAGGTATCGGCACCGACACCATTGTGCGTCAAGAAGGTAAAGTGCCCGGCCTGTACATGATTCACAACAGCCCAGACGGTGAGCGCGAATTTTTTTACTGGCGTGATCGCGCACCTGCGCGTGATCTGTTTCATAGCGACGATGAAATGAGCACCCTGGCCGAGCAGCTGGCCGACACCGACATGGTGTATTTGTCTGGCATTACCTTGGCCATTATTGGCGAGACTGGGCGACAAAACTTATTGAGCTTTTTGCGTCGCTACAAAGAACGCGGCGGCAAAGTCGCCTTTGACAGTAACTATCGCCCTCGCCTTTGGGACAACCCACAGCAAGCCCAACAGGCCAACTCTGAGCTTTTAGCCCTGACCGATCTGGCACTGCTGACCCTGGATGATGAAGAGCTGCTCTGGGGTACCGATGGCGACGCCATTGCCGAGGTGCAGGCGCGCTACCAAGACTGCAACATCAGCGAGCTGGTCTTAAAGCGCGGCGCCGAGGATGTGATTATTATCAAAGGCGGCGAACAAGAGCGTGTTGCCGTTCCCAAGGTCACCGACATTGTCGACACGACCGCTGCGGGCGATACCTTTAACGCCGGTTACCTGGCCGCACACCTGGCGGGCAAAAGCCCCGCCGAGGCGGCAACCCAGGCCAACCGCTGCGCCGGCATTATTATTCGCCACCGCGGCGGTGTCATCGACAAACAAGTCTTTCTCAACGAGCTAGCCAGTCGCTAGTCGCGATAGCCTTCAGGCACAAAGCTCGTCAACCAGGCGGACACTTCGGCGGTGTCCGCCGGTACCTTAAGTGCGCGTCTTACGGGCTTGGCTTGCGGATAGCCACCCACCTGCTCCTGCGAGTCGATAATCCGCCCGGTTTTATTGCGGACACTGGCGACAATCCGCGCATCTACCTCATCGCGATCCCAGGGCCGAGCCCCCGCACGACTTAGTACCGATTCATACACCTCTTGCAACGGCAGCGCGGTTAATCCCTGCGGCCACACCGGTGGTTTATCCAGTAGCTGCACATCGCCCTGCACTTGGGGCATGGGCTTGTCGTCGAGGTTCAGCACCTGATTATCGTGCATATAGGCATCGCCCTGATAAGAAACCAACGCCAGGTCAGAGTAGCTGTCACGACCATAGCGCAAATCATTACCCACAACCGCGACTTTCGGATTACCGGGGCGACGCTCTTTGCCATCCCACTCGCCCTCTACATAACCCAACTGCACCGCAGCATTACCCAAGTTGTACATCAGGTTGTTTACCACCACACCGGTGGCGTGCGCTTTAAAATAAGGATTGCGGCGATCATTGTGCGCAAACAAGTTACCCACTACGGCAACCTCCTGCACATAATCGTGAATCAAAATGCCCTTGGAGTGCCTGCCCTTTTTATGGCTCGCATAATCCAAGGCTTCGGCAATAATGGAGTGACTAAAAGTCACCTTGCCCGAAGTTGCCTCAGGCCCTTTATAGCGCTCACCGGAGGCAGACATGTTTTCATCCACCGCCCAGCTGGCAGAGCAATGATCTATATGAATATTGCGCGCAAATTGCCGCGATATTCCAATACCGTCCGGCTCCCAACCTGAGCGCTCAACTTGATCATTCGTACCGGGACGAACACGAAGATGTTGCAGCCGCACATCGTGAGTGCCAATGCCAATACCACCACGAATAATGGTAATCCCAGGGCTGGGCGCAGTTTGCCCCGCCACAGTGAGGTAGGGCTCGCGGATGCCCATATTCTTGCCCTGCAAATCAATAATGCCGCCTACCTCAAACACGACAATACGTTTGCCTTTTTGCTCCAGGGCCCAGCGCAGCGAGCCCTCGCCTTCGGCATTTAAATTGGTCACTTTGATGACTCGGCCACCGTCACCTGCCGGGGTATCGACACCAAAACCAGACACACCTTGCAAACTTTGCGCACTTGCTAACGAAATAAGCAGGCACGCAAAAACCGTGGCGACTGTCTGCAACACAGTGCCACTAACACACAACTTCTTCATAAAACCTCCGGATTAGGAGAAGGACTACACCATGGGATTGCCGCGCTTACACAGCTGAATGGCAAAACCCCAAGGGTCTTTCAGCATGAGCAACACAGAACCATCGTTTAAACGGACATCGTCGACAACTTTACAACCAGCATTGCACAGGCGCTCAGCATCGACTTCGGGATCTTCACTGACAAAAGCAAGGTGCAAAGTCAGTGGATTCATGGAAGGATAATCCGGCACCTCATCGGGCGGATTGTTGTAAATTTCAATCATCACTTTTCCGGTAGAATCCGCCAGAAAGTGAGTGTGGGGCGCCTTATTAAATTTATGCTTTACCGTAAAACCCAAATGCGTGCAGTACCATTCGGCAATCGCAATAGGTTCGGCCACATTAAAGGCAAAATGCTCTATTCGCATACTAGGGCCTGCTAATACTAATTAAATACGCCTGCTGGAAACCAGTTTTGTTTCCAGTTAGGCGCCGTAAGCGAAGTTTGGTTATTCCAAATAAGCGAAAGCTGGCCCCGCGAACACAGCGAGTACTTGGGGTCGCGGCAACAACGCTGGGAGCAAAACTGGCTCCAGCCCTTCGGGTTGCGGCTAAAAATCTGCCACTCTGCGTTGCTTGTCGTTCGTTTGGAATGGCCAAACCACTCTCCTCGCGCCTTGATTGGCAAATTTTAAGTCGCAACAGACCGCATTTAATGAGTACTAACAGGCCCTGTGACTCACTTAGCCTCGTAAAGACCAAAGAATGTTGGTAAAAATTCGCTGATGGCGGGCACATAAGCGACCAGCATCAACACAACAATCATCGCCGCGTACATAGGCATTAAAGGCTTAACCAAACTGGCTATCGATGTCTTGGCAATCCCACAACCGACAAAGAGCACGGAACCGACCGGTGGCGTGCAAAGACCAATACACAAGTTAAGCACCATCATAATGCCGAAATGCAGGGGCGACATTCCCAGTTCCATTGCAACCGGCAGAAAGATTGGAGTAAAAATCAATACAGCCGGAGTCATATCCATAAAGATACCCACCAACAACAAAATCAAATTGATGGTCAGTAAAATAATAAACGGGTTATCACTTAAACCCATCAATGCAGAGCTGATGTTTTGCGGAATGTTTTCGTAACTCAGCATCCAACTCATGGCGGTTGAAGTAGCAATCAACAGCATCACAATCGCGGTTGTTTCTACCGACTTAATAAAAATTTCAGGCAGCTCTGGCAGCTTTACTTCTTTGTAAATAAACACCGACAGCAACAGAGAATACAGTACCGCAATCACACTGGCCTCGGTGGCGGTAAAGAAGCCGCCAACAATCCCGCCAATCACCAACACGATCAAAAACAGACTGGGCACAGCATCCAGGGTTTTCTTGGTCAATTCTTTCATGGTGGGAACACGACCCACTGGGTAGCCGTGCATTTTGGCGTACACCGCGCACACGCCCATCAAACTTAACGCGACCAGAATACCGGGCAGGTAACCGGCAATAAACAGGGCCGCAATAGACACGCCGCCACTGGCAAGCGAATACACAATTAAGATATTACTTGGAGGGATAAGCAGGCCAGTTGTCGACGACGCGACGGTGACTGCGGTATTAAAATTTTTGTCGTAACCTTCTTTCTCCATGGTGGGAATCATAAAACCACCGATGGCCGAGGTAGCTGCCACCGCCGAGCCCGAAATGGCGCCGAAGAGCGTGCAGCTAATAATATTCACAAACGCCAGGCCACCGGGCAGCATGCCAATCAGCACCTTGGCAAATTCAATCAGACGGTGCGCAATACCACCGCGCCCCATTAACAGGCCGGACAGCACAAAAAAGGGGATGGCCAGCAAGGCAAAGCTGTTAATACCACTGGCCATACGCTGCGCGACCGTTACCGCAGCTGGACCAAAATCAATGGTAAACAACATGGCGGCGAAGGTAGCAATACCAATACCGATAGAGATAGGGACATTCAGAATCAACAGAACGACGAATGTCACCAACAGAACTACGACGGACCAATCCATCTGACTACCTCAACTACGTTTATTTTTGCTCAATTATGTTTATTCTTGCGATTGCGCGGCGGCAAACGGTAAAACTATTCGTAAAATTCCAAGGTTTCCGGCTCCGGATCTCCGTTAAAAATTCGATCCAGCGAGAACAGCACAATCAAAATTCCACTTAAGGGAATGACGCTGTAGAGGTACCCCACTTTCACCTGCAACGCCGCGGACATTTGATCCAACTCCAGCGTAAGCAACATCAGCTTAGCGCCGCCATAAATCATAATGACCGATGCGAACACCATGCAGACGATGGAAATAAAAATATCCAGTTTGCGCTTGGCCGCACCCTCGAGTTTTTGCGACAGAATGTCCAGCCCCAGGTGCGCTTTTTTACGATAGGCGTAAGCGGCACCCAACAGACCAATCCACACCAATAAAAAACGCGCCAGCTCTTCGGTATAGGAGCTGGGCTCTTTTAATACAAAACGGGTCAACACCTGCCAGGTAACGTCCAGCACCATCAGCGCCATTAACAAACCCACCACGGCACCCAATATTTTTTCGATAATTTGTGATAACGCTTTCATAGGGCCAACCTACATCGCCTTGAAGGTCTGAATCAGATCGTAAATTTCGGTGCCTTTGTAGGATTCGTGCATCTGTTGCACCTTATCCATAAAGGGCTTTTTGTCGGGGCGAATAACCGTTACACCCGCCGCCTCTACCGCATCCAGTGCTTCTTGGGTTTTCTCGGCCCAGAGTTTGCGCTGATAGACAACCGCATCATCCATCGCCTGTTGCAGCCACACCTGCTCCTGCTCATCTAGGCTATTCCATATATAACTACTGATCAGCACGATATCCGGTACAGACGTATGCTCGTTAAGGGTGTAGTACTTGCACACTTCATAGTGTTTGGAGGTGTAGAAGCTCGGTGGATTATTCTCGGCGCCGTCCACCACACCCTGCGACAGCGCTGTATAAAGCTCACCCCAAGAAATTGGTGTGGGCGAACCTCCCAGCGCTTTTACCATCTGCAATGCGGTTTGACTTTGCTGCACACGAATTTTTTGCCCGGTCAAATCCTCAGGCTTATGTACAGCTGTACCCACGTTATAAAAGCTGCGACTGCCCGCATCAAAATACCCCAACCCGCGCAAGTTAACGGAGTCTCCTGCCAGCAGCAGCTTTTTACCTTCATCGCTGTTCAGCACTCGCCAAAAGTGCTCGTTGTCACGAAACACATAGGGAACGTTGAAAACCTTCATGGCGGGTACAAAACCTTCCATGGGGCTAGAGGACACTTTGGTCATTGCCAGGGAGCCGATTTGCAACAGCTCCATTAACTCGCGCTCGCTGCCGAGCTGGCCGCCGGGGTAAATGTCGATTTGCATTTTGCCGCCGGAAATTTCCGTCAGGCGTTCGGACATAAACACAATGCCCTGATGCACAGGGTGGGTTTGATCGAGAGTATGCGCCATCTTTAAAGTGCGCACTTCGGTATCGCCGCTGCAGGCCGACAACACACCCGCCAGCAGCGCTAAATACGTTATTTTTATCCAGGGCTTACCCATGCTCATTCTCACCGCTATTATTGTAATGGGCTTTATAGTCAATAAAACTATAACACAGCTTTGCAAAATATAGCTCTGTATAGCATCGCTCTGACTCGTCTCTAGTTCCCAGCGATCACTGCGAAAAAAGCGGGGCCGACATGTGCTAACCGCGAAAGACGGCCGACCAAATTCAGTGGAGCACCATGCCAGCACCCGCGCCGGGCCAAAAGCCCCAAGGAGAGCCACACTTGATTGGCCAGACCGATAGCAGGTAAACAGCCACCTAAGGGCCATAGCCTGAGAGTGAGTCAGCTACCCAATATAAATGGCAATCAACCTATCTGACCAATCGGAGGGAATGTTTACACAAAAGGCCTGACAAAACAAGCCTGAAAGAAAGGATTTTTCGACAACCTATCTGACCAATTTAAGGGCAATGAAATTATGGGCGATTTATTTTTGTGTTTTCCGCCCAAGGGTCAGATACAGACTTCATCCAGAAAAGCATAAGCCCCAATTTGCGGGATATTCTCACCGCAAATCCCTGGGACACGCAAAGAGGGATCAATGCATTTTTTTATTTAGCAACGGAATCTCGTACTACAATGGAATGAGGCAAAACAATATGTTTATTAAGTTTTATCCCCAAAAGGCTGTCTGCACGAATGGCCTCGATCAATAAATCCACCGAATCCGCCGACATCTGATCGATAGGCTGCTTCACCGTTGTCAATTGTGGCCAAATGGTACGAGCGATCGTTGTATCATCAAACCCCACCACAGCAATGTCTTCCGGTACACGCAGGCCGCGCTTGTGAACCGCAGCAATAACCGCGCTTGCCATATCATCGTTGCTGGCAAAAATTGCCGTTACCGGCTCACCTGAGTCCAGAATTTTATCGGCGGCGAGCATACCGCCATCAAAGTTAAAATCACCTTCGGCCACCACCGCCTTTTCCTGAGAGATGCCGTGAGTCGTCAGAGCATCACAAAAGCCTCGGAAACGATTTGCCGCCACGCCTTGATGGCAATCACCCTTAATGAAACCGATTCGCTCATGTCCCTGCTGAATCAGAAATTCGGTCATCTCGTAAGTAGCTTTATAATCATCAATAGAGACGTAAGCCGACCGATCCATTTCCAAGCCTGGCCCGACACGGACATAACGAATACCAGCTTCCTCTAATGCATCCAATAAAGGTAAGTATTCACACAGTGGCGGCGGGACTATAACACCGTCTAACAAATAACGGCTGCTTAAATCATTGACGATTTCTCCCACGTTCGCTGCACCAAAACTACATGACTCCAGCACCAAGTGGTACCCAAGTTCATTGCAACGCTGCAGCACACCAATTAGATATTGACTAATGTAGCTACCAATGGAGTTATCGTAAAAAAAACCGACTAAATAGGATTGAGAACCGGATAAGCTTCGAGCTGAAACGTTGAGCCTATAGTTGAGAGCTTCCACAGCGTCCATAACACGCTTTTGCGTCTGCTCAGACACCTTGTCATGATTAAGTACCCGTGAAACTGTCATAATGGATACTCCAGCCATGCTGGCGACATCCTTCATAGTCACTTTTTTAGCCTTGCCTGCCCCGTCTCTTCCACTCATGTGCTTACCTTTATATTTTGCCCAGTATCGGCTTTATTGTTGTTGAGAGAACCCCCACTAAAACCAGAGACGACTCTGGATCAATAGAGTTATCCTTGAGATATTCCATCAAAACTCTGATCATATTGATAACATAAATACCCATAAAAGACTATGAGGCGCACCGCAGGGAATAATCCGAGCATAAAAAAAGGCCACTCGAAAGTGGCCTTTTTCACAACGCAGCTAATTAAGATTAGTCGTTGATTTTGGCAACCACACCAGCGCCAACAGTACGGCCACCTTCGCGAATCGCGAAACGCAGACCTTCTTCCATCGCTACTGGGTTGATCAGGGTAACGTCCATCTTAACGTTATCGCCTGGCATTACCATTTCCACGCCTTCTGGTAACTCACACGCACCGGTTACGTCGGTGGTACGGAAGTAGAACTGTGGACGGTAGCCTTTAAAGAACGGAGTATGGCGACCACCTTCGTCTTTAGACAGTACGTAAACTTCCGCTTCGAACTTAGCGTGCGGAGTGACAGAACCTGGCTTGGACAGTACTTGACCACGCTC
>NZ_KB898710.1:0-102958 GCF_000377745.1 Gilvimarinus chinensis DSM 19667
GTTGAAATTAAGTGTTTACAAGCCGGATCGGATGCGTATAATGCGCCTCCCCAGCAGCGAGCTCCAGGGTTCGCGGTTGGTAAAAAGGTTGGCCTTTAAGGTGTTCTTTTGAGTGCTCTTTTAAAGGTTTAACCGGCGGCAAAAACTTTTTCAAAAAGTGCTTGCCAAGCGAAAAGTTCAGCGTATAATGCGCGCCTCTTTCGCTGAGAAAGACGGGAGTTGAGGTTAGGTTTTTCAGTTTCCGGTTTGTTAAAAACTTAATGAAATTAAGGGTTTACAAACAAAAGTTGATGTGTATAATGCGCATCCCCGCTAAAGCGCTAAGCGCTCTTAACGGGAAAGGTTAAAAGGCTTTTTAAAGCGCTTTTAACCCGGCAAAAAACTTTGAAAAAAGTGCTTGCCAAAACGAATTTGATGCGTATAATTCGCATCCCACGGTTCGAGGCGCAGCCCTCACCGAGTTCTTTAAAAGCTAGATCAAGCAATGCGTGTGGGCACTTGCGAAGTCGATGTGGCAACACAATATATCGAATGCAAGTGACTCGTACAATTCATTAAATGACTTCGGTCATTGAAGAAATACGTTCAACTGTATTTGAGCAAAGTTTTAGATCTTTGTTGTACCTTCTTCGGAAGGGTAAAGATCACTTGAAAGATTAAACTGAAGAGTTTGATCATGGCTCAGATTGAACGCTGGCGGCAGGCCTTACACATGCAAGTCGAGCGCGAACGTTCCTTCGGGAACAAGTAGAGCGGCGGACGGGTGAGTAACGCGTGGGAATCTGCCCAGTAGTGGGGGACAACAGCCGGAAACGGCTGCTAATACCGCATACGCCCTACGGGGGAAAGCAGGGGATCTTCGGACCTTGCGCTATTGGATGAGCCCGCGTCGGATTAGTTTGTTGGTGGGGTAATGGCCTACCAAGACTGCGATCCGTAGCTGGTCTGAGAGGATGATCAGCCACATTGGGACTGAGACACGGCCCAAACTCCTACGGGAGGCAGCAGTGGGGAATATTGCACAATGGGGGAAACCCTGATGCAGCCATGCCGCGTGTGTGAAGAAGGCTCTAGGGTTGTAAAGCACTTTCAACAGTGAGGAAAAGTTAACGGTTAATACCCGTTAGCCCTGACGTTAACTGTAGAAGAAGCACCGGCTAACTCCGTGCCAGCAGCCGCGGTAATACGGAGGGTGCAAGCGTTAATCGGAATTACTGGGCGTAAAGCGCACGTAGGCGGTTTGTTAAGCTAGCTGTGAAAGCCCAGGGCTCAACCTTGGAACTGCAGTTAGAACTGGCAAGCTAGAGTACAGTAGAGGGGTGTGGAATTTCAGGTGTAGCGGTGAAATGCGTAGATATCTGAAGGAACATCAGTGGCGAAGGCGACACCCTGGACTGATACTGACGCTGAGGTGCGAAAGCGTGGGGAGCAAACAGGATTAGATACCCTGGTAGTCCACGCCGTAAACGATGTCTACTAGCCGTTGGGGTCCTTGAGACTTTAGTGGCGCAGCTAACGCACTAAGTAGACCGCCTGGGGAGTACGGCCGCAAGGTTAAAACTCAAATGAATTGACGGGGGCCCGCACAAGCGGTGGAGCATGTGGTTTAATTCGACGCAACGCGAAGAACCTTACCAGGCCTTGACATCCTTGAGACTTTCCAGAAATGGATTGGTGCCTTCGGGAATCAAGTGACAGGTGCTGCATGGCTGTCGTCAGCTCGTGTCGTGAGATGTTGGGTTAAGTCCCGTAACGAGCGCAACCCTTGTCCTTAGTTGCCAGCACGTAATGGTGGGAACTCTAAGGAGACTGCCGGTGACAAACCGGAGGAAGGTGGGGACGACGTCAAGTCATCATGGCCCTTACGGCCTGGGCTACACACGTGCTACAATGGGCAGTACAAAGGGTTGCCAAGCCGCGAGGTGGAGCTAATCCCATAAAACTGTTCGTAGTCCGGATTGGAGTCTGCAACTCGACTCCATGAAGTCGGAATCGCTAGTAATCGTAAATCAGAATGTTACGGTGAATACGTTCCCGGGCCTTGTACACACCGCCCGTCACACCATGGGAGTGGGTTGCTCCAGAAGTGGTTAGCCTAACCTTCGGGAGGGCGATCACCACGGAGTGATTCATGACTGGGGTGAAGTCGTAACAAGGTAGCCCTAGGGGAACCTGGGGCTGGATCACCTCCTTAAACGATTTGCCCATCTCTTCGTAAGTGCTCACACGCATTGCTTGATCTGAAGTAGCAGTGATATCTGCAAGCTACTGGCCTGGCTGCAAGGTTCCTTAAGCGTACGCTGGTAAGGTTGCAGTGAGATTTAGAGGCCTGTAGCTCAGCTGGTTAGAGCGCACCCCTGATAAGGGTGAGGTCGGCAGTTCAAGTCTGCCCAGGCCTACCACTTTCAAGATATGGGGCTATAGCTCAGCTGGGAGAGCGCCTGGTTTGCATCCAGGAGGTCTGCGGTTCGATCCCGCATAGCTCCACCATCTCTTAGATATCATTGCTTGGCTTGGCTAGAAGTCAGAAACATAATGTTTTTTGAAGACATTATCTTCCTGGTTTTTACACCAGATGCTCTTTAACAAGATGAACAAAGTTGTAATAAATTGCTGATTAAAGGACGCGTTGTGTATCTCTACACAATAAGTCCGGCGAATTTATCATGTCGTAACAATCAGTCGCTTGTGTTATATGGTCAAGCGACTAAGCGCACACGGTGGATGCCTTGGCAGCTAGAGGCGATGAAGGACGTAGGAGCCTGCGAAAAGGTACGGGGAGCCGGCAAACATGCTTTGATCCGTACATGTCCGAATGGGGAAACCCACTTACCATAAGGTAGGTATCCATAACTGAATACATAGGTTATGGAGGCGAACGAGGGGAACTGAAACATCTAAGTACCCTTAGGAAAAGAAATCAACCGAGATTCCGTTAGTAGCGGCGAGCGAACGCGGATTAGCCCTTAAGTTGATTGTGTCTTAGTGGAATTTTCTGGAAAGTTGAGCGATACAGGGTGATAGCCCCGTACACGAAAAGGCACTTTTGATGAAATCGAGTAGGACGGGACACGTGTTATCTTGTCTGAACATGGGGGGACCATCCTCCAAGGCTAAATACTCCTAGCTGACCGATAGTGAACCAGTACCGTGAGGGAAAGGCGAAAAGAACCCCTGTGAGGGGAGTGAAATAGAACCTGAAACCGTGTGCGTACAAGCAGTAGGAGCAGACTTGTTCTGTGACTGCGTACCTTTTGTATAATGGGTCAGCGACTTAATGTATGTGGCAAGGTTAACCGTTTAGGGGAGCCGTAGGGAAACCGAGTCTTAATAGGGCGTCCAGTCGCATGCATTAGACCCGAAACCCGGCGATCTATCCATGGGCAGGTTGAAGGTTAGGTAACACTGACTGGAGGACCGAACCCACTAACGTTGAAAAGTTAGGGGATGACTTGTGGATCGGAGTGAAAGGCTAATCAAGCCGGGAGATAGCTGGTTCTCCCCGAAAACTATTTAGGTAGTGCGTCATGTCTCACCCACGGGGGTAGAGCACTGTTTGGGCTAGGGGGTCATCCCGACTTACCAACCCCATGCAAACTCCGAATACCGTGGAGTGCAATCATGGCAGACAGACGGCGGGTGCTAACGTCCGTCGTCGAGAGGGCAACAACCCAGACCGCCAGCTAAGGTCCCAAATGTTAGTTAAGTGGGAAACGATGTGGGAAGGCTCAGACAGCTAGGAGGTTGGCTTAGAAGCAGCCATCCTTTAAAGAAAGCGTAATAGCTCACTAGTCGAGTCGGCCTGCGCGGAAGATGTAACGGGGCTAAAACTAGCAACCGAAGCTGCGGATGCACTTTGTGCATGGTAGGGGAGCGTTCTGTAAGCCGTTGAAGGTGTGTTGAGAAGCATGCTGGAGGTATCAGAAGTGCGAATGCTGACATGAGTAACGATAAAGGGGGTGAAAAGCCCCCTCGCCGGAAGATCAAGGTTTCCTATTCAACGTTAATCGGAATAGGGTTAGTCGGCCCCTAAGGCGAGGCAGAAATGCGTAGTCGATGGGAAACAGGTTAACATTCCTGTACTTGTTATTACTGCGATGGAGGGACGGAGTAGGCTAGGCCATCACGGCGTTGGTTGTCCGTGTTTAAGGTTGTAGGCTGAGAGCTTAGGTAAATCCGGGCTCTTAAGGCTGAGAACTGATGACGAGTCTCATTTTTGAGACGAAGTGGTTGATGCCATGCTTCCAGGAAAAGCTTCTAAGCTTCAGGTAATAACGAACCGTACTGTAAACCGACACAGGTGATCAGGTAGAGAATACCAAGGCGCTTGAGAGAACTTGGGTGAAGGAACTAGGCAAAATGGTACCGTAACTTCGGGAGAAGGTACGCCGGCCTTGGTGATGGGACTTGCTCCCTAAGCTGAGACCGGTCGAAGTGACCAGGTGGCTGCGACTGTTTATTAAAAACATAGTACTCTGCAAACACGTAAGTGGACGTATAGGGTATGACGCCTGCCCGGTGCCGGAAGGTTAATTGATGGGGTTAGCTTCGGCGAAGCTCTTGATCGAAGCCCCGGTAAACGGCGGCCGTAACTATAACGGTCCTAAGGTAGCGAAATTCCTTGTCGGGTAAGTTCCGACCTGCACGAATGGCGTAACGATGGCCACGCTGTCTCCACCCAAGACTCAGTGAAATTGAAATCGCTGTTAAGATGCAGTGTTCCCGCGGCTAGACGGAAAGACCCCGTGAACCTTTACTATAGCTTTGCACTGAACTCTGAACCTATTTGTGTAGGATAGGTGGGAGGCTTTGAAACCATGACGCTAGTTGTGGTGGAGCCAACCTTGAAATACCACCCTGGTATGTTTGGGGTTCTAACGCAGGTCCATTATCTGGATCGCGGACAGTGTATGGTGGGTAGTTTGACTGGGGCGGTCTCCTCCCAAAGAGTAACGGAGGAGCACGAAGGTTGGCTAATCCTGGTCGGAAATCAGGAGGTTAGTGTAATGGCACAAGCCAGCTTGACTGCGAGTCTGACACGACGAGCAGGTACGAAAGTAGGTCATAGTGATCCGGTGGTTCTGTATGGAAGGGCCATCGCTCAACGGATAAAAGGTACTCCGGGGATAACAGGCTGATACCGCCCAAGAGTTCACATCGACGGCGGTGTTTGGCACCTCGATGTCGGCTCATCACATCCTGGGGCTGAAGCCGGTCCCAAGGGTATGGCTGTTCGCCATTTAAAGTGGTACGCGAGCTGGGTTTAGAACGTCGTGAGACAGTTCGGTCCCTATCTGCCGTGGGCGTTGGAAAGTTGAGAAGAGTTGCTCCTAGTACGAGAGGACCGGAGTGAACGAACCTCTGGTGTTCCGGTTGTTATGCCAATAGCATTGCCGGGTAGCTACGTTCGGACGGGATAACCGCTGAAAGCATCTAAGCGGGAAGCCTCCTTCAAGATTAGCTTTCCCTGGGATCTTGAATCCCCTAAAGGGCCGTAGAAGACTACTACGTTGATAGGCTGGGTGTGGAAGCGTTGTGAGGCGTTGAGCTAACCAGTACTAATTGCCCGTGAGGCTTGACCATATAACAGAATCGACTGATTGATAACATGATCAATCGACGGACTTAGTGTGATACACAGTGTCCTCAGTAAAACGAAAAACAACTTTGTTCATCGCCCTATTTGGTTGTGTGATTAGGCACTACGAACGTAGATAAGACCGAAAACAAACCATACCTGTTTGCTTGACGATCATAGCGAGTTGGAACCACCTGATTCCATCCCGAACTCAGCAGTGAAACGACTCAGCGCCGATGGTAGTGTGGGGCTTCCCCATGTGAGAGTAGGTCATCGTCAAGCTTCTAATATAAACGCCCTGTAGGTAGTCCTGCAGGGCGTTTTACTTTGTAGGCTACTTCCCAGCTTAGGTGGCCATTGCCAATTACAGATAACCGCTCCTGCGTTATCTGCATACACTACATCCTTGTAGATAACCTACTCCTACCGATCAATAAGGCGCAATTTTAGAGATCGAATACTCCGAGCACGTATCACTTTATGTAACTCAAACGAATACTCTGCGTTAATAGGCCCTGAGGTCAGCCTTCCAAACGCCGTTTGCTTTTTCTCGGATCTACTTCTGGGGCATGTAAGCAAAAAAGAAATGCCGCCCCAGAAACGTCTTTTGTCTTATTGCCCCGATCCCAATTAATCTGAATCACACAGAATTAGTAATGGTTTACGTATTTTTAGGTGGTAAGCACAACACCTAGCTGCTTGCCGATGCTTTGCGGACAGGTAGATTGCCAATCTTTCCCCAAAAGATTAGACGGGTTGACTCCGGCTATCCAAATTTGTTTCAGGCAAATAGAATGGCTTTTAATTTAGAGCACCTCATTGGGCTATTATTGCCTCTCCGTAAATCTGGCTAACGGCCATTGCTAATCAGTTCCGTATGTTTTCTCCATAAGGAGGGGCTGAATTGAGTACGGTGAGTTACTTCTCCTGACTGGCTTTAACTGTCAACTTGTAGTTGTGAAGATCATTACAACTACACTTCGTAACTCAGGAATAAGATTGGTTATGCATTTGTCACTTCACTATTTAATGGGAAGGAAATTTAGCGCTAAAAATGTTTATTTTCCTGGAAATTTCTGGCTTGATAAGCCGCTTGTGTTGGGGGTAAAGTCTTCAAATTTTTTTGGAGCGTTACTTCGGAAGTAGGTTAAGGTGGTCTCTATTGCTTTTGTTTTTCTATGTGGTTTAGCTAAGTTAACCCTTTCTGTAGGGTCATTTTGGTGATCATAAAGCTCCTCAGAACCATCAGCATACTGGATGTATCTCCAACGCTCATTCTGTAAAGCGAAATTACCAGGACTGTGTATTGTCGGCACAACGGTATTGGAGTTGCTGTTATCGCCGGCTAGTTTAGGTATAAGCGATTTCCCTTCTAGTTGAGAGAGTGATGGGAGCCCGGCGTAATCAATAAGCGTAGGAAAGATATCAATTAAGCCAACCGCGTCGGTGATTTGAATTGGATTTATGTCAGGTGCCGCTATTAACAAAGGAACACGAGTCGATCCCTGCCATAAGGTGCGTTTAAACCAGAGATTCTTTTCTCCATTTTGTACACCATGATCACTCGCAAGAACGATAACGGTGTTCTTAATTAGGCCGCTTGAGTAAAGATGTTGCAGTAGTCGGCCAATTTGCCTGTCAACAAGGCTAATAGAAGCTCGATAAGCTTGAATGTTTTTACGTGCTCTATCTTCTTGTGCGGTATATTCATTAAAACGTTGTCTTCTTTTATAGCTGGTCAACTCAAGGCCGTACTTGGGGACTTCATGATAAATATTATTTTCTACTGTCGGGGCGCGAATGTGCTCGAGTGGGTGCAGATCGAAAAACTCTTTTGGCGCAAACCGTGGATTATGAGGCCTGAAGAATCCTAGGGTCAGAAAAAACGGTTTCTGTTGGTTTTTCTTATTGTTTAGGAAGGTTAGAGCGGCGGTAGCCGCTTTAAAATCTGCTGTCTCTTCTTCTTCAAGAAATGCTCCCCAGTCATAATATTTATTAAAGCTAAAATCGGCCTGTAATGGCTCAGAAGGAAAGGGGCCGAAGGCGCCATACCAGCCTTTTTGAATGTAATCATAAGAGGCTTCATGGACATTCTGATGAAACACTTTTCCTATCGTTGCGGTGTAATACCCAGCTTCTCGGAAGTACCCAGGCAATGTGTGTAAGTTAGCGAGAGCGGGCACCTCCCAGTAATTTGGTTTTAATCCGTAAATACCGGTGCTGCTAGGTAAAGTGCCGGTTAATAGGCTCGTCCTAGATGGGTTGCATAAAGGAGCTTGAGCAAAAGCGTGCTTAAATACAACCGAGCGCGTAGCTAGTTGGTCTATGTTTGGGGTGTGAGCCCTTTCACTGCCGAGAAAGCCTACGTCATCGTTTAAGTCGTCGATTAATATAAAGATTATATTTTTTGGGGCGACGTTGTGAGGGGCTTCTGATAACCATTGTCTTTCTGTGGAGTGCCAGACACCATAGATTAGCGGCGCGGTGGCTATAAGGAGGAATGTTATAAATTTGAGGCTTTTTACCCTGATATTATCCGTCACGATGCCTTTGGTCCTTGTTGGCTATATTTTTATAAAGAGACCTGCTTTGCCAAAGTTGAGAGGTAGCATAAGGGTGCTTATGACTCATTTAGAAGGACGAAGCAGGTGGTGGGCCTGATTGTAGTGGATGTGGATTTTTGGCTCTAGTGTTGTACGCGAAAACCTGAGGGTTAACCCCCGGTGAGTTTGAGTCCTTTTTGTAGCTGTTATAGTCTATACCTGACTCTATATCCTCTGAGAAGCTTTATATGACCGTTCGTTATACTGAAAATTCAGCGTATTTTCTCGACTTTGATGGCACCTTAGTTAACTTTGCGGATGATCCAGAAGGTGTGTACGTGTCGGATGAGCTAAGGCAGGTTCTCACCGAGTTAGAGCAGATAACTCATGGGGCTGTCGCCCTGATATCTGGTCGTTCAATTTCTTCTCTGTCAAACCTAATACAGCTTCCCCTCTCTATGGCCGGTAGTCATGGTGCCGAGTGGCGCGTGGGGGATGGTGATGTTGAGAGTGTATCGTTAGAGAGCGACGCTTTTCAGGATATAAAAACGTCGCTACTGTCATTTGCTGAAGTTCATGGGCTCATAGTTGAAGATAAAGGACATGCCGTAGCCCTGCATTATCGTGTCAAACCTGAACTGAAAGCTTTACTGGACGATTATATAGATGGCGATTTGATGCTTGGCCAGCGAACCGATGTGCGGGTGATTCGCGGCAACTGTGTGCGTGAAATCCAGCCTAAAGGTGTGGATAAAGGCGTTGCCATTGCACGGTTTATGGGCATGCCGCCATTTGCGGGGCGGGTACCTTTTTACATTGGTGATGATACAACAGATGAAGATGGGTTCGCTTGGGTGAACGCTCGCGGTGGGGTTTCAGTAAAAGTCGGCGACGGGGATTCCTGCGCACAAGAGAGATTATCTGACCCTGGCGAGGTTTTTGCATTTTTGCGTGGACAACTGGATAAGTTGAGGCAATTAAATGATAGAACGAAATCTCGAACTGGCTCTGATCGGTAACTGTTCCATTGGCGCCCTGATTGATAAAAACGCTGAAATTGTATGGAGTTGCTTACCCCGCTTCGATGCTGAACCAGTCTTTTGCTCCTTGTTAAAGACCGACCCGCCTGATGCTATTACAGGGACTTTCGCGATTGATCTCGCGGATTATAGTCACAGCGAGCAGTACTACGAAAAAAACACCGCCATTCTCACGACTAAAATTTACGACTCCCATGGAAACGGAGTCGTGATCACAGACTTTATTCCCCGGTTTACCCAATACGGTCGCACCTACAGACCGGTTATGCTTAATAGGAAACTGGTTCCTATTGGGTCACCCAAAATTAGGATTCGCTTACGTCCGGCTTGCAAAGACGGTACTCAAGGGTTTCGTAAAGTCCAGGGTAGTAATCACATACGCTATCTGGGTTGCGATATGGCGTACCGCATGACTACGGGACTTTCGGTAACCGCTATCGTCGATGAAACGTGGTTTATTCTGGATACCGAGCATTATATGGTCTTTGCCGATGACGCTTCGATCACTGAGCCTGTAAAGCAATTGTGTGAGCGATTTCTGGCCGAAACAGAGTCTTATTGGTTGGAGTGGTCGCGTTATCTTGCGATTCCTTTTGAGTGGCAGGATGCGGTGATACGCGCAGCCATTACGCTTAAATTAAGCGCTTATGAAGATACGGGCGCTATTATTGCGGCCATGACAACTTCAATACCTGAGGCGCGGGATACAGAGCGTAACTGGGATTATCGTTTCTGCTGGCTGCGTGATAGTTATTTTACTGTGCACGCTCTAAACCGATTAGGTGCCACGCGAACGATGGAGCAATATTTACATTATCTTGTAAATATTGTGGCGCAATTAGACGAAGAGCACCTGCAACCGGTCTTTTGTATCAATGGCACGCAAGACATGCCAGAACGTATTGCTCATGATTTATCCGGGTACCGGGGTATGGGGCCGGTGCGTATAGGTAACCAGGCCGCTGAACAAATACAACACGATGTATACGGTGCAATTGTTCTATCTGCCACTCAGATGTTTTTTGATGAGCGTATCCGCAGGCCGGGTAATGTAGAGCTTTTTACCCTTCTAGAGACTATGGGAGAAAAGGCACTGGCGTACTATAACCAACCTGACGCAGGGCTTTGGGAGCTTCGGGGGTCAAAGCACGTTCATACCTTTTCCAGCATGATGTGTTGGGCCGCGACTAGTCGTTTAGCCAAGATCGCCGCCAAGCTTGGCGAAACGTCCAAAGCCGCCTATTGGTCCGAAGCCTCCGACACGATTCGAGAGGCTATCGAAACACGTGGTTTTAATAAAGAATTGAATGCTTATACCGCCACTTGGGATGGCGACTCTATGGATGCAAGCTTGCTGCTTGCGTGTGAGCTGGGTTACATCGATGGAAAAGACCCACGTTTTATTGGCACGATTGCTGAAATAGAAAATCGCCTCAAACCTGAGGGGAGCCGTTATTTGTTCCGCTATATAGTGGAAGATGACTTTGGTATGCCTGAAAACGCATTCACGATTTGCTCTTTTTGGTATATCGATGCCTTGGCAGCCTCCGGGAGAACCGACGAAGCGCGGGAGCTTTTCGAAGATCTGTTGGGTAAACGTAATCATCTTGGACTGATGTCAGAAGATTTGGATCCTGTTACAGGAGAGTTGTGGGGTAATTTCCCGCAAACCTACTCCATGGTGGGGATTATTAATAGCGCAAGAATTTTAAGTAAGAAATGGGAGAATGAACTATGAGCCGTTTGATTGTCGTGTCAAACCGCGTTGCAAAAACAGACGGGGCGAACAAAGGCTCAGAAGGTGGATTGGCCGTAGGCGTTATGGCGGCCATGGAAAAAGCCGGCGGGGTGTGGTTTGGCTGGAGCGGTAAGGTCGACAACAAAGACAGTGAAGCGAAGCACGAAGTGCGCGGCAACATTGAATATGTGACCATTAATCTGCGTCAGGCTGAATACAACCAGTATTACAAAGGTTACGCTAACAGTGTGCTCTGGCCACTGTTCCACCAACGCCCCGAGTTGATGCGCTACAGCGATACGGATTTAAGTGGTTACCTGCAGGCAAATAATAAATTTGCTACTGAATTACTTAAAATTATTCAGCCAGGCGACACTATCTGGATTCATGATTACCATTTAATCCCATTAGGAAAAATGTTACGCGATGCCGGTGTGAAGAATGCGATCGGTTTTTTCCTGCACACGCCTTTCCCCTCGCTGGATTTGCTGCGTACGGTGCCCGGCTATCAGAAAATTTTGAAAGGTCTGCTGCACTATGATTTAGTAGGTTTCCAAACTCAGGCCGATCACATGGGCTTTTGCATGGGCGTAGCCCAAGGCCTAGGTGGTGAAATATTAAAAAACGATCGGCTGCGCTTTGAGGACAGACACTGTACTGCCAGAGTTTATCCAATCAGTGTTGAAACCTCGGCCTTGCCTACTGCCGCGACGGCCGGTGAAAAAGCGGACGAATTTAAACGCCTGTATAACAGCTTGAGCGACCGAAAATTGATTATTGGAGTCGACAGGCTGGATTACTCCAAAGGCCTGGTGCAGCGGTTTCAGGCTTACGATAAGCTGCTCAATCACTACAAAGAATTTATTCGCAAGGTTGTGTATCTACAGATTTCGCCCACCTCGAGGGGGGATGTGCAGGCCTATGGCGATTTAGCAAAGCGAATTGATCGTGAAGCAGGGCACATCATTGGTACTTACGCTGATTTTGACTGGATGCCTTTACGCTATCTGAACAGGGGCTTCCGGCGCAGAACTATTCTGGCTATGTACCGGCTGGCACATGTTGGTTTGGTCACGCCGCTAAAAGACGGCATGAACTTAGTGGCAAAAGAATACGTTGCCGCGCAAAATCCGGAAAACCCTGGCGTACTGGTATTGTCAGAAATGGCCGGTGCAGCGGATGAGCTGGATGCCGCGGTAGTGGTGAATCCGTACGATGTGAGTGGTATTACGGGTGGAATCGCTAAGGCATTAAACATGCCTTTGGATGAGCGTATTGATCGCTGGCGCAAAATGATGGATGTGCTTGAACAGCAGGATATCCACGCTTGGCAGAGTCAGTTTCTTGAGGATTTGGCCAGTGTTACCAGTGTGGACATTGCGCCTGTGGTCAACCAGTAATGCCGGTTAATGTTTTACGGGGCGCTTATTGAGCTTACGCTGCAGTGTGCGTCGGTGCATACCTAAGGCGCGGGCGGTGGCGGAGATATTACCATCATGCTCACTAAGCACTTTTTGAATATGCTCCCAGGCAAGGCGGTCTACTGACGGTGGTTGAGCCGTTATTTCCACCGCCTCTGCCTCTGAATCAGAAAAAGCTGCGAGGATTTCGTCGGCATCGGCGGGCTTACAAAGATAATTACAGGCTCCTGCTTTAATGGCGTGTACCGCCGTGGCAATACTTGAGTAGCCTGTGAGAACAACGATCTCAATGTCTTCTTGCCGGTTTAGCAGCTCTTTCACCACATCCAGTCCAGATTCACTGCCTATTTTTAGATCAACTACGGCCCTAGCGTAGTGACGCTGCTGTAATAATTGCAGCGCATCGAAGCTGTTGGATGCGAAGGCGGCGTCGAATCCACGACGCCTTAAAGAGCGTTGCAAGATTTCTCCGAAGGTAATGTCATCATCGATAATCAGTAAGCTATTGTTCACCGGCTGCCTCCAATGGCAGAGTAATAGTTGTAAGCGTGCCGCCGAGATCAGGCGTAGTAATTTTTACCGTTCCACCGTAGCGTTGAATGCTGGCATGAGTTAAAAACAGACCGATACCGAGGCCGTCGGGTTTGGTGGTAAATGGACGCTTGCCAAGCATGGGTTCTGCTTCCGGACTGAAGCCTTTACCCTGATCTTTAATTTCCCAAATAAGTTTACCGTTATTGGTTCGCACCGAAACATGCAGCGGTTTTGCACTTGCATCCGCCGCATTGTTAAGTACGTTAATAATGGCTTGTTCAATGGTGGGGTGGAAACGGGTTTGTTGGCCTAATAAGGATTTTTGAACCTGAATGTCCGCGCGAGCATCTGGGCGTAATAGTTGCCAGCGGTCGATTAAGTCAGTGCAATAATCATAAGCCGCTGTTATGCCAGGGTGGGTCAGTTGTTCGATATCAGCTCGCTGGCGTAAGCGTTGTAAAATCGCACCACACTCGTTTACCTGGTTGCGCAACAAGGTTAGGTCTTCACCGATCAAACTGTGCACTTTGGGGTCTTGTGCTAAATCGGCTAATAAGACTTTTATACTCGATAGCGGTGTACCCAATTCGTGCGCTGTGCCCGCCGCTTGAGTGGCGACGGCTAATAATTGCTCATCTCGAAGGTCTTCTTCGCGCCGTGCATTTAAGGTGTCTTGTTGTTGTCGTACGGCGGCGGCCATTTTTACTACGAAGTAACTGATCAATAGCGCGCTGAGGGCAAAGTTAAGCCACATCCCGATCAGATGGAAATTAATACCCGCCTCATGGCGATGGCTATGTGAAGGGGGCTCAAGTTGTGCCAAAGGGTGATTCCAAACCAGCAACGTACCATAAAGTGCGATGGCCACTAAGCTGAGGCTCCAGGCGTAAACGCCGGGTAAAACGGCGGCGGCAATACAGACGGGAACTAAAATATACGATAAAAAGGGGTTGGCGGCACCGCCCGTGTAAAAAGCCAAAACGGCGACAGCCAATATATCCACCAGCAATTGGCCCGTTATCTCGAGACTCACTACGGGTACTTGCCATCGTAGTCTAAGCAAAGAAAAAAGATTTACGAAGGTAAGGAGTACAATAATGGCGGTAATGGGTATCTGAGGAAGTGCTAATAAACGGTTAGCCCAAAAAGTGGCTATAGCCAGAGCCAGTATTAAAAAGCCACGTATCAACACTAGCTGACGCAAGTGTCCAGAGGGTGCTCTTAAGGTGGTAATTCGCGGATTCATGACCCCTGATTATACCGGATTGATTGTCACTGGACAGCGACATAGGGTCGCATCATAGCAGCTGGTGAGCTTTGATTTGTCCGCTCAGAAGTCCGTTGCGTGTCAGCCAGATGACATCAAGTTGCTCTGTTTTAAGAGTTCGTCGAACTTTATCAATACTCGTGAGTTCGTCTAAAGCCGGTACATCTGAATTCATGATTTGATGTACGGTGCAGTACACACTTGCTCGGCGCGTCCACTGGCTCAGTTCGTCGAGGTTGTCCATGTCGTGGCCAGTACTGCGACGGAAATTATCATTGATCATTTGGGCGCGGTACGTTTCGTCCAGATGGGTTAGCTGGTGAATGTCGGTGCTTCCCACACTGCCAACTAGCTGGTGATCTGAGGCAATGACAGGAACCTGCGCCAGTCCGTATCGCTTGAGAAAGTGGTCCAGCCTTTGGATAGACCATCCCTCGTAGGCACAGTGCACTTCGGTGATCATAACTTCTTTGGCTATTGGGGGTGACATAGATATTCCTGATTATGAAGTATTGAGTGTACACCAAGGGCCTATGACTTGACGGGTTCAATTCGTTCTTTGGCTTAGTCGGTGCCTGAGGTTGGTCACGGTGACGTGAATCATAAAATCATCGCGGCTGTGCTCTCGCTCATTTTTGTTAAAGCTCTAACTGCTGCGCTGAGGGTTATTACTCAGGGCTAGCTCTATGGTCATAGTGGGGTATGCTCGGTTGAAGGCCATACTTTTATAGCGAGTGGACTTAGCGCCAAAAATGCGTAAATCCTGTCTGCGTGCTCTTGCCGTTATTAACTGGCTATTATTCATCCACTCCTGTATCCTTCGCGCCCCTTTTGTCCTAATTCAGAATCCCCCTATGATTTTTGCCGAACTTGGCCTTGCCCCCGAAATTCAACAAGCTGTTGCCGAACAGGGTTACGAAACCCCGACGCCGATTCAGGCCCAGGCCATTCCTGCGGTATTACAAGGCAAGGATGTGATGGCAGCTGCGCAGACCGGTACGGGCAAAACAGCAGGCTTTACCTTGCCGATGCTGGAGCGTTTGTCCCAAAGTGCTGCGAAGGGCAAGCAGCCCGGCAATCAGGTGCGGGCTTTGGTGCTGACGCCTACGCGAGAGTTAGCGGCGCAAGTGGGCGACAATGTGGCGCAATACAGTCGCTACTTGCCGATCAAATCAACCGTTGTTTTCGGTGGCGTTAAGATTAATCCGCAAATGATGCGTTTGCGCGGTGGTGTGGATATTCTGGTGGCAACACCTGGGCGCTTGCTGGATTTATACCAGCAGGGTGCGGTTAAATTTGATGCGCTGGAAATTCTGGTGCTGGATGAAGCCGACCGTATGCTGGATATGGGCTTTATTCACGATATCCGCAAAATTATGGCGCTGATGCCCAGCAAGCGGCAAAATCTGATGTTCTCGGCCACCTTCAGCCCCGAAATTCGCCAGCTGGCCAAGACTATCGTGCATAACCCGGTAGAGATTACCGTTAACCCACCCAACAGTACCGCTACTCGGGTAAAACAGTGGATTTACCCTGTAGACAAAAAAGAAAAAACGGGCCTGCTGATCGAGTTAATTAAGACCAACAATTGGCATCAAGTGCTGGTATTTTCGCGCACCAAGCACGGTGCCAATAAACTGGTTAAGTTGCTGGATGGCGCGGGTTTAAAAGCCGCCGCGATTCACGGCAATAAAAGTCAGGGGGCACGTACTCGCGCGCTGGCCGACTTTAAAAGTAATAAAGTGCGCATTCTGGTGGCTACCGATATTGCCGCGCGCGGTGTGGACATTGACCAGTTGCCGCAAGTGGTGAATTTTGATTTGCCGCAAGTAGCGGAAGATTACGTGCATCGTATCGGTCGCACGGGTCGTGCTGGCGCTGAAGGTTCGGCTGTGTCACTGGTGAGCGCCGATGAGTTTGATATGCTCAGTGACATCGAACGGCTTATTAATACGATACTGCCGCGTGAATTTATTATAGGTTTCGAGCCGCAGCATGCTCTGCCCGAATCCAGCTTGGAAAAGCGCGGCACTCGCAATAATCGTTCGCGTAGTGGTAACCCACGCAATAAAAAACCATCTGGTAATAAGCCTAAAAAACCTTCGCAAGGGCACAATAAGAATACCGACTCTGGCAAGCCTGCGGCAAAAAATAATGATGGAAAGCCCGCAGCCAAAAAAAGTTTCTGGCAAAAAAAGAAAGGCGGTAACGCCAGTGGAAAGGTTAAGCCTTTTGCGCGCAATAACAGCGAAGCAAAAAACAATCGCTAAAAAATTCGAGAAGAGCGGGGCGCGGGAAACGATTGAAGTAAACTTTCGCTCCCTGCTACCCGCTTTTTGTTGTCTACTTAATTACAGCTGCCGCTAAAGCAGTCGTCGGTGTGACCAAAGCCAATCACCCCACTGCAATGCATAGTTTCGGAATAAGAGCCTCCGCCGCACTCACCGTTTGCGTAAGTGGCTGTGTTGTACTCCATGTCTTCTGCCTGACGGTTTTCTCCGTTCACGGTGACATAATCCAGAATCACATCGCGGCCTGATGCGTCGTTATCGTATTCGACATTCACATCACCGTAGGCGCTGCCATTGTAGGTGTAGTTCTGGAAGCTGGTGCTTAAGGTCCAGTCGGCCACCGTAGTGCCCCCTACACGTAAATTAATATGCTCACTGCCGCTTACACCCCGTGCTCTAACGGTAATGCTTTCACTCCCACCACCGTTGTTGCCACCGCCGCTTGATCCCAAGGTGATATTGGAATTACCGCTGCTTTGATAGCCTTCAGTAGCCATCACCATATAATCGTGATTGCCAAGGTTTAAGCCGTGGCTGGCCCAGGCGTCAAAGTGGTTACCGGTGGTAATGGTGCCGCCGGTACGTTTTTGCTGGCGCACACTCCAATATTGGTAAAATGTTGCGGTACCTTCAATGGATGGCTGGTTTACCCGCTGAGTGCGGTAGATGTCATAGGTGCCGCCATCGGAATAAACCGTGCCGTAATAAGTGCCGCTTTCGCCGGGGCGGTAAGTACCCCAGTTATCGACGATGTAGTACTCAATCAATGGGCTGCGGGTCCAACCGTAAAGCGTAAGGTAGCCGTTGCCGGAAGGGTTAAAGGTACCTGAGTAATTTACGGTGCGGCGACCGCCGGGGTTCCAGCCTTTACCGCCCACCCAGTTGCCTGTATTGCTCCACTGTGATGAATAGTTGCCGCCAGAGCCCAGTGTCATTGACACGGTTCCTGGTGCGTCTGTCCAAAACGAGTAGTAATACCCATTGTGGGTGCCGGTCTGATTACTGGTTAATGTCTGTGCTTGAACGCCACTGGTAAAACACAGCGCCGTAGTGGCTGCGACCAGTGAAGCGATTTTTTTAACGCGTGCAAAAGTTGGCGTTGATGCTCTCTCTATTGTCATGGTTATTCTCCAGATAGGTGCCTAAACCAATACCGCTTTTAGAGGCAAGGCATGGGCTTTATCTGCGATACATCGAGCAGAATTGATAATACTTAACCGACTGCTTATAAGATTTATCCGATTAAGCGGTTTGCACCTTAGGTGGGAAATTCATTGTTGTCAATGAGACTATATGCTTTTGGTCAGAATAACCATGTGACACCGCTGTCATTGTCGCCTGTGTCACACTGAAATGAAGTAAAGGCTAAGGCGTTTGAAAAACCTTGTGTGAACGGCGAGTTTAGGGCGTGAAATTATCCCACACCGGGGGGGAGCCGAAATAGCCGCTGGCAAAATCGATAAAAGCGCGGACCTTGCTCGGCAAAAACTTGCGATGGGTGTATACCGCGTAAAGTCCTAATGGCGCAGGCTCATATTCGGGTAAAACGATTTTTAAATCGCCTCGCGCTACAGCAGGGCCAGCGATAAACGTGGGTTGAATAACTATCCCTGCGCCTGCAATCGCCGCCTGCAGTAAGACATCGCCGTTGTTACAGGTAAACGCGTTTTTCTGTCGCGAGGCCAGCGCAACGTGTATTGGCGACTCGCTGTTATCCATGTAGCTGTAGCGCAGGTAGTGGTGATCTTTTAACTCGTCTAGGTTCCCAGGGGTTCCGTGTTGTTGCAGGTACGCGGGGGATGCACAGGTCACCAGCCGTATAGGCGCTAAGTGGCGGGCAATCAGCGATGAGCATTTTTAATGCGCCAATGCGCAGCGCCACATCAAAACCCTCTTCGACAATATCGACTTTGCGATCATCGAGCTTTACATCGATTCCGACGGCTGGGTGCGCACGCTGAAAATCCATCAGCAGGGCGGGTAGGTGGCTGGTGCCAAAAGACACGGGAGCCGACAGGCGCAAAACGCCCTGTGCACTTTGCTGATAATCCCCCAGCTGGTTTTCCAGATCGTCAAGTTCCTCCAGCAGTAGCAGGGCTCTGGCACTGTACTGGCTGCCCGCTTCGGTCGGGTGAACCTTGCGCGTGGTGCGATTCAGCAGGCGAAGCCCCAGGTGTTCTTCCAGTTGCGACACATATTTGCTGACCAGTTGTGGCGACATGTTCAGCTTAGTGGCAGCTCGGGCGAAGCTGCCTTCGCTGACCACCGTGACGAACGTGCGCATAGCGTCGAGACGATCCATGACAAAACTCCCATTTCATTATTATTAACAATGCTTTGTTGATAATAAGCCAATGATAGGCATCTTATTCTTTTTTGGTGTGGATAGTAAATTGGTCTCATGCCGTTCGCGAAGTAACGGTACATCTAATTACTGGGAGCAAAAACATGAACACATCGTTAGTAACAAAACTGTTTGTATCGAACGCAGGGCTGAGTGCATTGGCTTTACGGGTGCCTGTGGGCGTTATTCTACTGGCCCATGGGGCGCAAAAACTGTTCGGCTGGTTTGGCGGCTATGGCCTTGAGGGTACCGGGCAGTGGATGGAGAGCATTGGTCTGGCCCCCGGTTATTGGATGGCTGCGCTGGCTGGCAGTGCAGAGTTTTTTGGCGGCGCCGCTTTAATACTGGGGTTGCTGGTCCGTCCAGCAGCCATTGTCAGTGCGTTTACCATGCTGGTGGCAATTTTCAGCGTTCACTGGGCAAACGGATTGTTTATGAGCAACAACGGTTACGAATTCGCCTTGGCATTGTTGGCCGCAAGTGTGTCTTTATCCTTAAGCGGTGCCGGGGCGGTATCTGTGGATCAATGTATCGCGCGAGCCGCTAAGCAGCCGTACGGCTCGCGATCTGCCTAGGCCCTAAGGCTTTATTCATCGACGGTCAGGTTGGAATTTCAATGAGTAAGAATATTATTTTTATCTCCCACGGCGGTGGCCCCATGCCGCTGCTAGGGGACGATGGTCACGCTCAGATGGAGGCCCATCTGCAGCAGCTTGCCCATAAGTTGCCTAAGCCAAAAGCCATACTGATTATAAGCGCTCACTGGGAGGCGCCAGTGCCCACGGTTACGACAAGCGTAAGCCCTGGCCTTGAATATGATTACTACGGCTTTCCCGAGCGGGCGTATCAGATTACCTATCCTTGTCCCGGCGAGCCTGCGTTAGCGGATAGGGTTAGTCAAACGTTGCAACACAGCGGCTTCTCCCCTGCGCAAGACACAGAGCGGGGGCTTGATCACGGGGTGTTTGTTCCCTTAAAAATCATGTATCCCCAGGCGGATATTCCGGTGGTTCAGTTGTCACTGTTGCGCAGCCTTGACGCGGCAGACCATATTGCGCTCGGTGAGTCTTTGCAAACGCTGAGCGACGATGGTTTGTTGGTCATCGGGTCGGGCTTTAGTTTTCATAATATGCGCGAGTTCTTTTCGGACGATCACGTATCCTTTGAAAAAAACCAAGCGTTTGAAGCTTGGCTGGAAGATGTTTGCACCCATGCCGGCTACAGCCAACGCGAGCGGCTGGAAGAGTTGCGCCAATGGCATACGGCCCCTAACGCAGAATTTTGTCACCCTCGCGCAGAGCACTTAATGCCGCTGTTAGTGTGCGCTGGGCTAGCCAATCGTGCGGCCAGTGCTTATACGGGAGTACCCATCTTAAATAAATCGGCGGCGATGATTGAATGGTTGTAAGTCAGCTGATCATTTAGAATAGGTCTATTGCAAACAGGGACGGGAAGGATGCAAATAGAAGATCAAAAGCAAACAAAAGGTCTGCCTAAACGTCATTTTGCTACACAAAGTGTTGAGACATCAGCGGTTGCTGATGCCGATAACCGTGTGCAGCAAGAGCGTAAATACACCGAGTATAAAAAGCGTCGCCGGCAGTGGCAGGTGCAAGCAGATCGAAAGCGTGAGCAGCATTTAGGTCTTAGGAAGTTCGGTTTAATGGTGGCTTCCTCGGCAATGCCTTTTTTGATCAAGGTCGGAAAGACGGCAAGCTGTTCTTGTGCGGCTAAAACTCCGGCGTTGCTATTACCGCTGGTCATTGGCGCTGTGGCGCTGGGGGCTTTTTATTTGGCGTATCGTTTTTTTGTGGGGTGATGAGGGTTTTTATGGTGTGCCCTTCATTACGTAAAATGCGGTGGAGAGTCTGAACAAAATGCTGGTAGTTACTGGATAAAAACTATGAAAATTTGGGTCGATGCCGATGCTTGTCCGGTGGTTATTCGCGAGATTATTTTTCGTGCTTCGCAGCGTACCAAAGTGCCGGTTACTTTGGTGGCCAATCAATTTATTCGTACACCCCAGACGCCGCAAATTACCTCGCTGCAGGTGTCGGCGGGTTTTGATGTGGCCGATAACGAAATTGTTCAGCGTTGCGCTGCTGGCGATCTGGTGATTACCAGTGATATTCCGCTTGCGGCAGAGGTCATCGAAAAAGGTGCCCAGGCGTTGAGTGGGCGGGGTGAGCTGTTTACCGCGGCGAATATTAAGCCGCGTTTGAATATGCGCGACTTTTTGGAAACCATGCGCTCTAGCGGTATTCAAACCTCGGGCCCTCCGCCGCTTAGTCAAGGTGACCGGCAGCAGTTTGCCAACCATCTGGATCGCTGGTTGAGCAAATTAAACCGACACTAGTGGTCAAGTGGAAAACTCTTTAATCGTTCTCTACGGGGCGCCCGGTGCTGCACAGAGAACACTTGAAATAGTGCTACTACTCCTACCATACATACCCCTTGTGTTAACGGCCTTGTCTGTGTTTTTAAACCGTCGGCCATGTAAATCCCGGTAAACCACGTTCGTGTTCCTTTAAGGCCTTGCTATGCTTAACAGGCAACTAAAAATACTCAAGGTTTACCGTGATGATGCTAACTGATTCTAAAATTCGCTACGGCGCGTTAAGTCGTTTATTCCACTGGTCAATGGCACTGCTTATTGGCTGGCAGCTTGTGGGTGTATTGGCGCGGGTGTTGGCCGAAGATACCGCGCTGGATAAGTTTTTCTGGGCGACCCATAAGCCTTTGGGGGTGATTTTATTGGTGCTGGCTCTGTTACGTCTTGTTTGGGCGCTGGTCAACCTGCGCCGACGACCACCCGAATTAACTATGGCCGCCACCATTGGTCACATTGGCCTGTATGGTTTATTGGTGGCGATTCCGACCCTGGGGCTGCTGCGTCAATATGGCTCCGGTCGTGTGTTTGACGTCTGGGGCTTACCACTGTTCGCAGGCTTTGAGGGGCGTGTCGAATGGATGGTAGAGCCAGGTAACCTATTGCACGGTAACCTGGGCTGGTTGTTATTGGTTGCCGTTATCGGTCATGTGTTTATGGTCTATTGGCATCGTCGTGGCAACAAAGAGCACGATGTTCTGCCGCGGATGTGGGGCTGATCCAGGGTAGAGGTAATAAGGCGAACGGTAAGTGGTTTTAGCGTTCGCCGTGTTTTGTTTAATTGTCTGTATCGGTTTCTTTGCGTTTTTCCTCCTGGTGGATATCTTCCGTCATGCCAATTTGCCAGTAACCGCTGGCGTACAACCGACGTTTGTCTATCCCTTTGTCTTTGAGATAGCGGCGTATTTGTTTGATCGCACCGGATTCGCCGGCCACCCATGCCGCTCCATTACCCGCCAGCCATTGCAAACGCTTTACCGTATCAAACAGTGTGTCGTTTGGGGTTTGTGGAGTGGGGTTGATGAGCCAGATAACCTCCAGGTTGGCGGGTTTTTGCAGAGGGATTTTATCGCTGTCGCTGATCACCTCCAGCACCGCATAGCCTTGCGCGTTATCGGGCAGCTGCTCGAGATTGGCCGCTATAGCGGGCAGGGCGGACATATCCCCGGCGAATAAAAACCAGTCTGCAGCGGTATTCACCCATTTGGGTTTGCCCGGCCCGGCAAAGCCTACTGTATCGCCGGCCTGAGCATTGGCCGCCCAACTGGAAGCGGGGCCAGCGGGTTCGTGCATCAGAAAGTCCACTACAATTTCTCTCTCGGCGCGATTGAACTGGCGCAGGGTGTAGGTGCGCACAATAGGGCGTGATGCCTTATCGTTTGTGGCCAAACTATCGAGGTTGAGACTTTGGCCAGGCTTAGGCAGCAGCAATTTAAAATTGGCGCTTTCGTGATGTTCTGGAAAGTCATCCAGGTTATCGCCCGTGAGTATGACGCGCCGCATATTAGGACTCAGGTGGTAGGCACGCTTAACGCTGAGCAGGCGGGGGCCGGGTCTGTTCATGTTTGCTCCCTCTAGAACAATAGTAGATAATATCAACTATATTTTTTATGGTTGATAAAGTCAACAATATGTCTGGAAAAAACATGCCCGTTGAAAACACGGGTTTTAGTGATCTTTTGTGGCAATTGGCGTTTCAGGTGCGCAGCCGCTGCCAGCGTGCGGTAGCTGAGTCTGGATTTACACTTTACGGCATGCATGTAAGGTTGCTGCACTTAATCGCCGCCGAGCCCTTCTGCCGTGCGCAAACCTTAGTCGAGACCAGTGGGCGCGATAAGGCGCAAATTGCCCGGCTGTTAAAAGACTTGCAGGCGCAGGGGTTACTTACCCGAGCGCCGCACCCGGAGGATGGTCGCAGCCGAGTTATTACCCTAACGGCTGAGGGCAACGAGCTGTTAGCTACGGTACGCGCTGCGGAACAGGCGGTAGAGTCCGAATTTCTGGCTAAACTCTCAGAGCGAGAAGTTGAAACTTTTGTCCGTTTGGGGCGCAAAATGCTGGCACCCTAGGCTCTAGGAGCCTGATATGAACAATATTGCCTATTTTGAGATTCAAGCGAGCCAACCCGAAGCCTTGGTGGCGTTTTATCAACAAGTGTTTGATTGGAGTTTTACCCGCGATGAATCCTTGCCCATCCCCTATTGGCGAATTCAGACCGGCGGACTCTATGGTGGGCTGTTGCAACGACCGGCCGATACACCGCCAATAGGGTGCGGCACAAACGCCTTTACCTGCTCCATTGAGGTGGCGGATATCGACACCACGGCGGAGGTGATTGTCGAGCTGGGCGGGCAGGTGGCACTGGATAAATTTGAGGTGCCAGGCGTGTGCTGGCAGGCCTATTATCTTGACCCGGATGGCAATACGTTTGGCTTGTTCCAGCCGATGCCTCACGCTTGACGCTGCCCTAGGTTTTGTTATATATAATTTGTGGTTTTATATGTGAATATTGTGGGGGCAGCGTCTGCTGGCCCAATTCTGCATAATGATAATAACGAGGGATACAACCATGTTACGTAGCATTTATTGTTTAGCCTTATTAGTTCTTGCGAACCTGTGTTTTGCGCAGTCGTCGCCCAACTCTAACTATGTTTACTTTACCCAAGGGCAAACACCAGACCCATGGCATTGGGTGCTTGCCGACCCCGGTAACTGGTGGATGCCGGTTGAAGATACCGGTGGGCAGAGCGGCAAGGGCAAGGTGAGTTTGGCCAGCGCCGAGGATAAAGACTTCCCGGGTGCTATCAGTTTGAAATGGAAAAAGTCAGACGATTGGGGCAGTGTCACCCTGAGTGGCGGCATGCTGGATCTGAGTAAATTTGAGCACGCCGCTGAGCTGGTCATTGCGCTTCGGGTGAATTCTAAAGTGCCCAGTACCGTGAATGTCAAAATGGCTTGCGGTGAGGGGTGTGAGGCGGAAGTTAATGTGGCCGACAATCTCAAAAATATGAAGCGTGGCCAGTGGATGGCGTTGCCTATTGCACTGGATTGCTTTAGCGCCAGCGGTGTGGATTTAAGCAAAATAAACTGGCCGTTTTCTATCGGCACCGCTGGCAAGCTTGAACTGGATATTGTTGAAGTCAGCCTGGCGCCTATGGCCGAAGGCGAAGAAGGTTGCGTACCGAATTCATAAATCTTTACGCACCGTTAATTTGATAGGTAAAAGGCTTTGGTACACTGCGCCAAAGCCTTTTTATTTGCAAAGCTCATCTGAACCACAGCGCGATATTATCGAAAATAACTCTACTGTTTTAGAGCGCAGAATTTAGATCGAAAAGTTTAAAACAAAAAATTTAAAACAAAGAATCGAGAGCCCTATGAAAACCAGTATGAAAAAATTAACGAGCGTAATCTTCCTTTCTGTTGCGGCCTGCTCTGCGGGTGCGAACGAATTAACCGAGAGTGAACAGCTGCGCCTGATTGGTCGCTTTCAGCCGGTGCAAACCGAAGCGGTTTCATTTACATGGCCCGGCTCGGCTGTCGAGTATCGTTTTCGCGGCAGTGAAACTGCCGTTACCATCACCGTGCCCGAACGCATGCGTTTCTGGGTAGAGGTTGACGACAATAAAGGCCGTGAGCTTTGGGCCGAACCCAGTGTGCAAGATTACACTCTGGCGCAGTCACTGCCCAATGCTGAGCACAAGGTGCGCTTAACCCGTTTGGCTGAATCTTTTTCGGGTGTGGCAAAAATTACCGGCTTGCCGAGTACCGATGGCGAGTTGCTAGGTGCACCGGCTGCCCCTGAGCGTCAGTTGCTGGTTATTGGTGATTCCATTACCGCTGGGTACGGCGTTGAAGGTGACAGTAAAGATTGCTCGTATTCGCAGGATACCAGCACGCCACTTAAAGCCTACGCAGGCCTGACGGCAAGTGCGTTAAACGCTGATATCCACACCATCGCCTGGTCAGGTATTGGTGTGTGGCGCAGTTACGGCGAAGAGACGCCCAAGTCGCCGACCATTGCCGAGCGTCGCAAACTGACCCTCGCGGATGACTTCGACACCCCATGGAGCTCGGACAGTTACCGGCCAGACGCGGTGTTGATAAATATTGGCACCAACGATTTTTGGCAGGGGAGCGCCCCCGGCTACCCGCAAGCGATGGCGACTATTTTGAGCGAGGTGCGCAGTGATTACCCCGGCACCCCCGTGTACTTTATTGTAAGCCCTATGTTGGGTGGCGAAGCGCGCGAGCAGCAAGCGGAATATTTAAACGAACTGGCCACCGCAAACGATGTGGCGGTACTCGACACGGGCCGTATAAAACCCGAGGATGGTTATGGCTGTGATTGGCACCCTAACGAGTTAACCAATCAGCGTATGGCCGACAAGCTGGTAGCACGCTTACGCGAGGATTTAGGTTGGTAAGTGTGCTGAATATTCGGCGTCCAATAGCGCTGCTACTTGCCTTGGTTTTTTTTATGGAGGCGAGTGCGAGTCGAGCAGAGGGCGAAGCAATTGGTGCTCATCGTGACCAGTATGTGCTTCGGTTTATGGTTCAGCAGCAGAAAATAACTGAAGGTGAAAACCTTCAGCGAGGCTATGAGGATGCGATCTTAGTTAAGCTTGATGAGCCTGCGAAAATTACCGCCCTTGACGATATACAAATGAGCATTCGGTTAGTCAAAAAGCAGCAGGACATTTGTGCTCACATCGCAGTGCGCTCAGATGTAAACACCTATGAGGGCCAGCTATCAAACTTGAAAATCGATGCGGGTGACTTTCGCTCGCCTTTAAACGAACCACTGACAGCGGAGTCAGTATTACTGCAAACGAGCGAACAGGAAGTTATTAAAGTGTTCGCTCGGGTGTATCGATATTTACCCGAGAGCGAGAAATAGCATGACAAAAGATGTAACAACTGAAATTGAAGCGGCGGCCTTTCGCCGTTTGCTGGAGCATTTGGATGAGCGTAAGGACGTGCAGAATATTGACTTGATGGAGCTTGCCGGCTTCTGCCGCAATTGTTTGGGCAAGTGGTACCAGCAGGCGGCGGCCGAACGCGGTGTGGCTTTGGATAAAGAGCAGGCGCGAGAGGTCATTTATAAGATGCCTTACGCGCAGTGGAAAGAACAGTATCAGACACCGCGCGACTGATGGGTAGGTTTGCCGCTGTCCTCACCGCGCTGGTGCTGAGTGTCAATATCAGTGCGGCCGAGCCCCTATCGCTGGACGGTTTTAGCGATGCCATTCATCACTGGTACAATCGCACCGACAAGCTGGATGCGCCGGTACATCCTGCCAGCGATACACGGGCCATTGCCGATAATATACTGCTATACCAACGTGAAAACGGCGGCTGGCCCGAAAATACTCACCCACAGCGCCTGTTAACCGAGGCGGAAAAATCTGAAATTCGGGCGGCAAAATCGCAGGCGGATGCCAGCTTCGATAACCGCAACATCTACCCGCAAATTACCTACCTGGCCCACGCGTATCAGCGCACAAACGATGCACGATATCGTGATGCAGCCTTAACCGGTTTGGATTTTGTGTTGCAGTCCCAGTACAACAACGGCGGTTGGCCGCACTCGCCTGGCCGGGCCGATCGCCCTTACGGTGATTACATCACGTTTGCCGATGAGGTGATGCCTGGCGTGTTGGGGTTTTTACGCAATGTGCAAAGCGGCGAGCCGCCCTTTGATTTTATTCCCGACGACACACGCACCGCCGCCGCTCAAGCCATTGTTAAAGGTGATGCGTTAATTCTGCAGCTGCAAATAAACATAAACGGCGTGGCGACCATTTGGGCGGGCCAATACCATGAAGCCACCTTGGCGCCCGTAGCCGCTCGCAGTTACGAGCTGCCAGCATTGCAAACCTGGGAAAGTGTGGCCGTGGTGGAATATTTAATGTCGATTCCCTCGCCGTCAAACGGAGTTATTCACGCTGTTGAAAACGCCGTGGCCTGGTTTCGCGAACACCAGATTCCCGCTGTGCGAATTGAGGAATTCGCAATTGAGCCGGTGCGGTTTGATTACCACACCGCCACCATCGACAGGCGTTTGGTTGAAGACGCCAATGCGCCCGGCTTATGGGCCAGATTCTACGATCTGAAAACCAGCGAGCCGTTTTTTACCAATCGCGATGGCTCGCGGGTCGAGGCCTTGGAAGACGTAGCGCTGGAGCGCCGCAGTGGCTATCACTGGTACGGCACCTGGCCGCAACAGTTGATTGATGTTCACTACCCACAGTGGCGCGAGAGAATCGGTGTGGAGCATGAGCAACATTAGCGAACCTTTCGTTGTGTCAAGGCGTTCAGCTCGGCGTTGGAAAAACTTGAAATAGACCCACTGGGTCTTAACTGCACTGTTAAATTTTCGCCCCTGTTAGGTTTAAAGTCTGGCAGACTATTACCGATAACTAAGGAGCCTCTGATTAAGTCCCCAGTGGTCTCTGGCTTACAGAGCTTTTCGAGATCAAGGCGGCGAACTAAAAGCGGGCTGACGGCCCGGTGAGGTGAGCCAACACAGAGATCGGAGAGCTCTGTAAGCCCCGAAGGGCGCGGCCAAAACGCTCATCCGCTGTGTTGCCTACACGGATGTAGGTAAGGGCCGTGAGCAGGACGCGGAAGGCTTGCACTTCTTGCCAAGGACTATGGCCATTGCCTACGAAGCGCGCCAAGGGCAATGGATTGCCCGAATGCCGGAAAGGCAGGAGCATTTTCCGGCGAAGGAGTGAACGTTTTGACTCGCGCAGAGACCGCTGGGGAGTTAATCAGAGGCTCCCTATAACGACAATTCGGAGTGCCCATGTTTGTGTTGCGTCAATTCTCTATTGCTCAGCGTCTCAGCACTGTAGCCGTTCTGGCTTTATGCGTTGTCCTCGGTGTTATCGGCTTGTTTTCCATCGGTTACCACGAAAGTCTGCTGCAAGATCGGCGTATTAAAACCCAGCATTTGGTGCAGGCAGGGCTGGGGGTGATGGAGCATTACCAGAGGCTTGAGCAAAGTGGTGAGCTGACTCGCGAGCAGGCACAAGAGCGTGCTATTGCGGCTATTGATGGGCTGCGTTATGGCGATAATGATTACTTTTGGATTCAAAATCGCCGCGTGGAAATGATAAATCATCCCTTCAGCACCAAGCTTAACGGCACCAGCATAGCCGATATCGCCGACCCTAACGGCGTGCGCTTATTCAGTGAAATGGAAAAGCAAGTGGCGCAGGCAGGAGAGGGCTTTGTGCATTACCACTGGCCTAAACCGGGCTTTGATAAGCCGGTGGAAAAGGTGTCGTTTGTGAAAGCGTTTGCGCCCTGGGGCTGGGTGCTGGGCTCGGGCATTTACATCGATGATGTCGAAAATGCCTTTTGGCAAACCATGACGTTTACGCTCACGCTTGCACTGATGGGTGTGGTGTTGCTGACGGTGTTTATTTTTCTCATTGCCCGCAGCATTACCCGCCCCATGCAGGGCGCTGTGGCGGCGCTTGAAGATATTGCCAGTGGAGACGGTGATTTGACACACCGTTTAAGCACCGAGGGTCGCGATGAGCTGGCAAGCCTTGGTTGTGCGTTTAATCGCTTTAGCGACAAGCTCGCCGGTGTGATCACTAATGTGCGCCATTTGGTGGAGCAAAACCGCGACGTAGTCGCCACCGTGAAAGGCACCATGAGTCAGGCTAACGGCGTTTACCAGCGGCAGAAAACCGAGCTGGATACCGTGGCCACAGCGATTGAGCAAATGAGCGTTACTTCGCAGGAAGTGGCGCAGCGTATTGGCGATGCCGCCACCGCAGCACAAAGTTCCAGCGACCAATCGGCCGAGGGGCATAACACCGCTGAACACACCCGCGAGTCCATGGATGCCCTGGCGACGGATATCGCACAAACCCAAGCAGCAATTGGCAAATTGGATGAACAGTCGGGCCGTATTCGCACCGTACTGGATGTGATTCGTGGCGTGGCCGAGCAAACCAACTTACTGGCGTTAAACGCGGCCATTGAGGCGGCGCGTGCCGGCGAGCAGGGCCGGGGCTTTGCAGTGGTTGCCGATGAGGTTCGCACCCTTGCCAGTCGGGCGCAGGACTCCGCCGACGAAATTCAATCCATGATCGACGCACTGCTTAGCAGTACCGCAGCCGCTGTGCAGGCCATGCAATCGAGCCATGAGCGCTCCGAAGCATTGGGTGAGCGGGTGCATTCGGTCGCACAAGTGCTGCAAGAGATCAACAACGCCGCTGCCACCATTACCGATATGACGCACCATGTGGCCTCGGCCGCAGAAGAGCAATCGCAAACATCCCATTCGGTGGCGCAGAGTTTGTCACAGCTGAATCGCTACGGCGATGAAGTGCTCAGCAGCCTTGAGCGCACCGACGTGAACACTCGTATTCTCGCCGATACCAGCGCCGAGCTGGAAGCGGTGATGCAGCAGTTTCGAATCGGTGACTAGAGTGTAACGCCCCATGATTTTTAAAGGAGTGTAAAAACGAATGGCCGCAATATGGAGTTATGTATACTAGTGTTCCATAAGTTGTTAAGTAAAAAAATAAAATTCCATCGGAGAGCCTTATGAAATTAAAAACAGCCATCGCTTGTGGCTTATTACTAACCAGCCAATCACTCCTGGCGAAAGATCATACAGTAGAAATTGAATTCGACGCGAGTGAATCTGGTCCACTGATTCACAAAGATATCTATGGGCAATTTGCCGAGCATCTCGGTCGCGGTATTTACGAAGGTGTTTGGGTTGGAGAAGATTCCGACATACCCAATACCCGCGGTTTTCGCAACGATGTGTTAAACGCGTTGCGCGACATTAACGTGCCTTTGGTGCGCTGGCCTGGCGGCTGTTTTGCCGATGAATACCACTGGCGTGAAGGCATAGGCCCGCGCGATGAACGCCCGGTAAAAGTAAACACCCACTGGGGCGGTGTGGAAGAGCCCAACACTTTTGGTACCCACGAGTTTTTTGAGTTCGTCGAACTGTTAGGCGCTGATGCTTACGTTAACGGCAACCTGGGCAGCGGCAGCGTGCAGGAAATGGCCGAGTGGATGGAATACATGACCGGCGATAAGGGCTCCACCCTGGCCGAAGAGCGTCGTAAAAACGGCCGTGAAGAGCCTTTTGAAATCGCCTATTTTGGAGTGGGCAACGAGGCCTGGGGTTGTGGCGGGCACATGCGTCCAGAATATTATTCGGATTTGTATCGTCATTACTCTACCTTCCTTAAAGCCCCTCACGGCAAAATGCCTAAGTTGGTAGCCAGTGGTGGCACCGGAGATGACACCTCTTGGACCGATGTGCTCAGCAAGAATGTTGAGCAAAAAATGGATGGTATCAGTTTCCATTACTACACCCTGCCTTTAGGGGATTGGGATAAAAAAGGTCGTGCGGTTGATTTTCCTAAGGATGAGTGGGCAAAAACCATGGCACAGACTTATGAAATGGATCGGTTTATTCAAATGAACCTGGCGGTTTTGGAAGAAAATGATCCTGACAACACCGTTAAGCTCTACGTTGACGAGTGGGGCACCTGGTACGACCCAGAGCCTGAGCGCGACCCGGGTTTTCTGTATCAGCAAAACACACTGCGTGACGCAGTCGTTGCGGCAGTGAATTTCAATATTTTTCACAAGTACGCTGACCGAGTGACAATGACGAACATCGCTCAAATGGTGAATGTACTTCAGGCGATGATCCTGACCGACAAAGAAAAAATGGTGTTAACACCCACTTATTACGCCTATGGGTTGTACAAAGTGTTTCAAAATTCGACCTCTATTCCGTTTGAGATTAAAGCACCTGGATACAAGGTTGGAGACAAAAGTGTGCCCGCGGTAACCGCATCAGTCGCTAGAGGAGATGATGGCAAACTCTACATGGCACTGGTGAATCTAGACCCGGAAAATGGTGCGGATATCAAGCTGGATATTGACGGCGTTACAGCCAAGCGGGCGGTAGGGCAAATGCTGACCGCCGAGGCGATGGACGCGCGCAACACGTTCGAAGATCCAGACGCTTTCAAGCCCGTAGCGTTTGAAGCTGATCTGGATGAGCTGGAAATACCCGCCAAATCGGTCGTTGTCGTTGAGTTGAAATAAACTTTTTATAATGACGATATCGAATGCCGGGCCCAGCGTAGTGATGCGCTGGGCTTTTCCGTATTAACGAGAAAGTTTGGGATTGATCAACTCAAGACACTTATTGCTTTATTTTTCTTTTAAAGTGTCACGTTTGTCAGGTGTAGAGGAACGCACTGTGTAACTACCCTATTATTAGCCAACCTACAATTTTCGAAAGGGCTATGCCAATGCCATCAAAAGCCACAGTAAACCAGTTTAATTCTGCGCGCGAGTACTTTGAGCCGTATGGCTTGACCTGTGTCTATTGGCAGCCCAGCTCCATGCCGCGCCCTGATTATCACAATGAAATTGAACTGAATTTTCTGTTGTCGGGCTCGGTTACGTATCTTTATGGTGGACATCGAATAACCTTGGGGGCGGGTAAGTTAGCGGTTTTTTGGGCGGCAATTCCTCATCAGGTAATTGAGTATTCAGAGGGTATTGTTTATTTTGCTGCAACAATTCCCTTGAATGATTTTTTATCCTGGCAAATGCCTGAAGACTTTGTGCAGAGTTTGTTGCAAGGGCAATTCTATTTAGAACCATCGGATGCCTCTGCAGAGGCTGACGCTAGGCTTTTTAAGCGTTGGGAATTCGATTTGCAGGGCGGGAGTGTGGCACTGGATAAGGCCGTGCTGCTGGAAATGCATGCACGTTTATTGCGACTCGCCGACAGCTTGTTTCAACGGGGCTACACGCAAAGGAATGCTATCGTTGCTCATCAGATGATCACGTCTGAACTTACCAAAGTTGAACGAATGGCGTGCTATATCATGAAAAATTACACCGAAAAAATCACCACGGCTGATGTGTGTAAGAGTGTCGGGCTTACACCCAACTACGCAATGAACTTATTTCGGCAGACGTTTGGCTCTTCTATTGGTGACTATCTTATCCAGCATCGTGTGTCTCACGCTCAGCGCTTGCTGGTGACTACCTCGGTGCCAATTACCCAGGTGGCTCTGGAATCGGGCTTTGGGTCTATCAGCCGATTCAATGAGGCGTTTCACCGTAATAGCGGGTGTTCACCCCGTCAGTATCGTCAACACCATAGTGTGGCATAAACTCTTAGTATTACTGCCACCGCTGAAGTCATAGAATCCCGGTAATATTGGAAGCAATAGCGGAAGAAATGGCCAGAAAGTGTGGTTATTATCGGCTTTGAAATTTTAATAATGACTCATAGGTATCCACGCTCATGAGATATGCCCTTATTGTGTTCTTATTCTTTTCGTGTGTCTGTTTCGCAGGCGCAGAACCTCTCAAACCTCGTATTATCCTGCTGACCGATATTTCGCCAAACCATATCGAGCCCGATGATATGGAGTCGATTATCCGGTTGTTTTCGTATGGTGACCTGTTCGAAATCGAAGGTATTGTCGCCACCACCGGTTGGAGTAGTGAAGGCGATAACGCTGAGTGGATTGAGTTAATCTACGATGCGATTGACGCCTACGAGAAGGATCTGCCGAAGCTGTCGCAGCGCTCTCAGCAATCAGAATTTGCTGCGGATGAAGAGGTCCAGCGCCTCGGGTACTGGCCAAGTCCCGATTATCTTCGGGACCGGACGGTAGTGGGTAGTCAGGTGCGCGGCATTGAGTTTATTGGCAAGGGTAATAACACAGCCGGTAGTCAATTACTGATCGACGCCGCCAATGAAGCCGATGAGCGCCCGGTATGGGTGTTGGCTTGGGGCGGTGCGAATACCTTGGCTCAATCCATCTGGTACTTACAGAACAATGGCGATGGTAAACAGCTTGCCCACTTTTTAGACAAGGTGCGTTTATACACGATCACTGACCAGGATCGCAGCTACAAAGAGGGCACTCCCTATGAAATCAGTGCCCACCAATGGTTGCGTCGCGAGTTTAAAGACGAGCTGTTTTTTATCTGGGACGAAAGTGCGTGGCGCTATCAAAACGGCACCGGAAAAGCGAATTGGGATGAGTACGCTAAACACGTTCAGGGTAAGGGCGTTATGGGCGAGTTGTATCCTAAATACAAGTATGGTGTAGAGGGCGATTCGCCGTCGTTTTTTTACGTACTGCCCAACGGCTTAAATTATCCTGAAAACCCAGGCTGGGGTGGTTGGGGCGGTTATTTTGAAATGGCCCTGACGCCCGACGGTGAGACGTATGCGCTCACCAATCACAGTCAAATAGACGCGGGCGCTGTTTCCCGTAAGTACGAAGAGCAGTTCTACCCCGCTATTTTCAACGATTTTGTTGCGCGCATGGATTGGGTGAAAGAAGGTACAGGCAATCTAAACCCCGTTGCGGTGGTGGGTGATGACGCCAGCCTTAAACCTGTCTACCTGACGCCCAAGGCAGGGGCCAAGGTAAACCTGGACGCTTCTGCAAGCCACGACCCCAACGGCGACGCTCTTAGTTTCTTGTGGTGGTATATGCCAGAAGCTGGAGATTACGAGGGCGCACTTAAACTGCCAGGAGCAGATGCGAACTCCGTGACTATTGATGTTCCTGCCGATTCTGCGGGTAAAAGCCTACATATCATTCTTGAGATTACCGATAATGGCACGCCTAATCTTACCGCCTACCGTCGGGTTATTCTTAAGCCCCAAGCGTAACTCAATCACCAGCCCGAGAGGTTTAACGCACATTGCGGGCTGGTAGATTTACAGCATCTAGCTTGCTACACTCTTGCAAATTGTTTGGTTGACTATAAGGCTCGGTGCAGACCGCTGCATTGGGCTTTATCTATTAATTATTTAAAGAATAATGACTATGAATATGCCGCGCCTTCTCGTCTTTATACTTACTTGTATTTTACCGTCCGTCAGCCTCGCCGACTCCTGCGAAGCACCTGCGAGTGTATGTTTTACCTCCCAAAAGGGCGCTCTCGCACTCATAAAAAACGGCGCCCCACTTGCGGTGTTGTCGGATAAAGACGCAAACCCCGCCGTACAGCGTGTAGCACAAGATTTTGCGGATGACTTAAGAAAGATCAGTGGTGCGAAGGCTAGGCAGGTAACTCAAATAACAGATCTGAATGGACCTGCAGTGCTGATTGGCGAAGTAGGTAAGAACCAGTTTATCGATTCGTTGGTTAAGTCTGGCAAGCTGGACGTGTCCGCCATACGGGGTAAATGGGAAGGCTATGTTATCAGCGTTATCGATGAGCCCTGGCCGAATGTACCTCGGGCACTGATTGTTGCCGGGGCTGATCGTCGCGGTGCAGTGTTTGGCAGCTACGAATTATCCGAAGCCATGGAGGTGTCCCCCTGGTATTGGTTTGCCGATGTGCCCGTCAAGCCTCGCGAGAACGTGTACATCACGCCCGGCTCTCGGGTCGACTGGCCAGAGGTTCGCTACCGCGGCATTTTTATTAATGATGAAGATCCAGCCCTTAGCAGTTGGGCAAAACAACGCTTTGGCGGTGTTAATTCAAAGATGTATGAGCGTGTATTTGAACTGATACTGCGCTTAAAAGGAAATTATATCTGGCCTGCAATGTGGTACCCCAAAGCGTTTCATTTGGATGACCCGAAAAATAAAGTGCTCGCGGATGATATGGGCATTGTGATGGGAACTTCGCACCACGAACCTTTAACCCGAGCCCAAAGCGAGTGGCACCGAATAGACAGTGACGTAACCGGAGGGGCCTGGGATTATCAAACAAATGCGGAGAATTTGCGGGAGTTTTGGCGCGGCGGCATAGAGCGGATGATGTCCAAAGGCGACGGTCAGGGCTATGAGAACCTGGTGACCGTGGGCATGCGCGGTGATGGCGATATGCCGATGGCTGAAGGTACCGCGATTGATTTGCTGGAGACCATTGTTACCGAGCAGCGTGACATTATTGCTGAGGTCACGGGCAAGCCCGCATCGGCAACACCCCAGGTATGGGCCCTGTATAAAGAAGTTCAGGATTATTACGATCAGGGCATGACCGTACCGGATGATATTACATTATTGTTTGCCGATGACAATTGGGGGCAGATTCGCCGTTTGCCGACTAAAGACTTAGATCGCGCTGGCGGTTTTGGGGTTTACTATCACTTCGATTACGTGGGCGTGCCCCGCAATTACAAATGGCTTAACACTCAGCAAATTCAGCAGGTCTGGCAGCAGATGAACCTCGCTTACGAGCGCCACGCGCGTGACCTGTGGGTGGTGAATGTCGGCGATATTAAGCCCATGGAATACCCGCTGGATTTCTTTATGAAAATGGCGTGGCAACCAAGCGCCATGGATAGCGCGGCGCTGGAAGAGTTTCCTGTACAGTGGGCCAGCCGCTCTTTCGGGGCTAATGTGGCGGACGATGTGGCTGAACTTATGACTGAATACAGTCGTCTGGCGTCGCGTCGAACCCCCGAGCTATTAAACGAATCGACCTTTCCTGTAGGGCCGGTGGCCGAAGTGTTAGATGGGCAAGAGTTCGGCCGTATTGTGGCTGACTGGCGCGCATTGGTCGCGCGATTAGAAAGTGTAAAAAAGCAGATTACCCCTGAGCAACACTCTGCGTTTTTTCAACTGATCGAGTACCCCATACTGGCGTTTTCAAACCTTTATGAGCTGTATTACGCGACCGCCTGGAATCGCCGCCTGGCCTCTCATCACGATCCGCGCGCTAACCATTTTATTCCCTTGGCCGAGAGCGCTTTTGCCCGTGATGCCGAGCTGACTGGTCAGTATCATGCGCTGAACAATGGCAAGTGGGATGGCATGATGAACCAGGTGCATATGAATTACGTGATTTGGAATGAGCCAACTCAGCAAACCTTGCCTGTGCTTACCCGGGTGGCTGCAGACGCGCCGGTGGATAAACATGTGCAAGAAATTGTATTTGCTGACCCTTACGCTGCCAAAGACAATAAGCACATTGTAATAGACGCGACTCAGTTCTCGCGTAACGTGGCGGGTAAAGGTGTTGCATGGACAGCGGTAGAGCATTTAGGCCAAGGGCGTGGCGCAATGTTGTCTGTACCTCAGGGGCAGCCAAGTACAACGGTCGAGGACAATGTAAGGTTAGAGTACGATTTTTCACAAAATCAAACGGCCGACGTAGAGATTCGGGTAAATTTGTCGCCTACTTTGGATACTCGCAATGCGGGGGGTATTCGCCTCGGTGTATCCATCGATGAACAACCGGTGCATACATTAATCTCTACCTTACAACCGACTGCCGGTGGCGTGAGCAATGATAATCAGGCCGATTGGGTTGAAGCGGTTTCAAACAGTCGCCACACTCTATCGACTAAGATTACAAACGTAACCAAAGGACAAAGAACGCTCAAGCTTTGGCGTTTGGACGACAATATTCTTATTGAAAATATTGAGCTAGTGGCGCAGTAGCGGTTACTTACTTAAAAAAGGGGCCGCAATAGCGGCCCCTCCCAAAATTTATCGGCTTATCAAGATTTATCGGTTAGATAAAGCGATTTAAGGCGGGCAAGGTCACTTGGGGAGACGTCCAGTTCCTTCTGGATATAAGCCATGGTTGATCCGTGCGTTTTTTCCAATTCATCGAACATTGCTTCAATAAACATGGGCTTGGAGCCCATAAACACATTGCGAATTTCTTCAGGCATTTGCGCAAAGCCTGCGTGCGGCGCGTCTTGATCCTGCGCCTTTTTCAGATCGGCTGGCTCGTGCTTGGCGACTCTTTCTGTGAGGGTGTAGTCCTCGATGATGGTGTCGCGGGGCACGCCTAAGGCCGTCAGGATTAACGCCGCAGCCATGCCCGTGCGATCTTTACCGGCCGAGCAGTTAAACGCTAACGGCGCATTGCCCGCGGTCAGCTCGGCAAACATCTCTTTGTACTGTTGTTTGAATGACGTCGGCCCTTGACGATAGAAGTAGGCAAACATTTGCTCGGCGTCTTCCTTGCTGCGAATAGACGATAACTGGAGCGCACCTTCGCCGGACATCAGTTCACGCATTGAATAGTCACGGGTTTGGTAGTCGGCATTGGGGGCGAAGGCGTTCCACTGTGTGGGTTCGCTAGCCAGCTCTTCGCGGGAGCGGAAGTCGCAAATGACTTTAATGCCCAAATCGCTTAAGTAGTCGTAATCCTGATCGGTCAGGCCCACCATGGTGCCACTGCGATAGAGTTTGCCCCACTTAACGTATTGGCCGTCTTCGGTTTGATAGCCGCCCAGATCACGAAAGTTATGCCCGCCCTGCAGGGGCAGCAAACGCTCGGCCACCCAGCGACCTTCGCCATTGTTAGGCGCTACATAGTAGTAATGGCGGGTGTCAAAATCATCGTCAATGCGATAGCTGTTGCCGCTGATATCGTCGGCAATTTTAATCATGGTTTGCGTGTCGGGGCTGGTGGCCTGATAAATGTCGACCGGCACCTGGGCGCCGTCAAACCCCCAGAACAGTAGTTGTGAGTCGGGGACAAAAACACTGTCTTCGTTGACCAGCGACAGCGAGTTTAGAGTGCCGCCCGCGACGGTTTGAGTGTCTTGATGACTGCAGGCACTGAGCAGGCTGGCCGCTAAGCAGGCGACCAGCAGAGTTTTTGGGGTAGTCTTTTGCATCATTATTCCCTCGTAGGTCTCTACAGTTTGTTAGAAGCTTGCACGCACGCCGAACAGGTAGCGTTTACCGAAGCCTTCAATTTCAACGGGGCGAGTTTCGTTACCCTGATAGCGAATGCCGGTTTCGTCGGTTAAGTTGTTGATGTCGGCGTACAAACCAATCGCTTCGGTAATTTGGTAGCGAATGGACAGATCCAAGCGCTCAGTGTCTTGCCAGTAGTAATCGCCGTCGGCATCGGGCGAAATATCGTCCAGCCAGGCGTCGCGCCACTGCCAGTTCAAACGCACGGACCAACCAAAGTCTTCGTAGTAAAGCGAAGAGTTAATCACCTGGTCAGAGGTGCCGGGGAAGGCGGTGGTACGACCGTCGGGGGTGGTGAATTCACCGTCCAAAAAGGCGACGTTAGCCTGCATACCAAAGCCGTCAAAAGGCTCCGGCAAGAATGACCACTGCTGTTGATAAGCAAGCTCTACCCCGGCCAGTTTGCCGTCGTCACCGTTCAACGTAGTTTGGTATTCGTAGTCAGAGCGATCCATCCCGTCACTGTTGTAGCGATCGTCGCCGACGGTGGTGACCGAGTCGAACAGCACGTTATCTACATCGCGGTAGAACGCGCCGATAGACGCTACGGCGGCGTCGGCAAAGTACCATTCCAGCGAGGTATCAACCCCCTTGGCAAATTCGTTTTCTACTTCGGGGTTGCCTCCCGAGACGCTTTCTCCTGCATCGCTAATACTGGCGCCCGCGCGCATCTGGTTAAACGTGGGGCGGCTGCTACCCGTAACAAAAGCAAGGCGATATTTTAAATCGTCTGTCACTTCAAAGTTCCAGTGAATGCTCGGGTAAACGCGCAGCTCGTCACTGTCTAACGTAATCGGGGTAGTACTGGTGCCGTCGTTTAAAAAACCTGCGCTGGTTAAATCGGTTTGTTCAACGCGCGCGCCCACTAAAATCTGGTGTCTGTCCCAAGTCCAGGTGTTCATCAGGTAGGCGCTGGCGACTTTTTCGTTTACCTGGTAGCTGGAATCGGGGCTGATAAATTCGTCAGGATTAACCAATCCTGCGTCTGTCAGCGCTGCGAGCGCAGAGTCCAACTCATCGCGCAGTCCGGCATTATCAACGTAAGTAATATCAACACCGCGATCAAAATCTGTGTCCCAGCTTTCATCGGTCACATACTGGTTGGGGTTCCAGTCAGAGCCGATCGCCTGTGCCATAGGGCCTACGGCGACAAATGCCGAGCTGCTACCAGGGGATGTCGCCTCGCGATCATCGTACTGCACGCCAAACTTTAATTCAGAGTCCGCCGCGCCCATAGTCCAGGCGCGGGTAAAATCCAGCTTGGCAGTGTAGGCGTCGGTTTCCGAATTAATTAAATAGTTAACCAGGCCATCAAAGCCGAAGCCGGTTTGATTTAGGCTGCTGCTTGCCTCGCCCATCACCGGCATGCCTTGCTCATTAAATTCGGTGCTATACAACTGCACTTGCGGGAAACCGCGATCTGTGTGGTTGTAAGTCAGTGAGGCAAATTCCAGCGGATCGGTTTGGTTGCGCAGGATAATAGGCAGCTCAACATTGGACTCTGTTTGGGTGTAGTTTAAGCGCCAGTTAATTTCCCACTCGCCGGTAAAGTGATCGCCGCCTAAAGTGTTGGTGAACGTGGAATTTTCATAGTTACCGTCTTGCAGCCAGCCTTCAATCGGCACGCCAATCAGCTCGCCCGCATCAGGAGCGCGGTTGCCGGCGATGGCGTCTTCCAGTGACAGCACATACATATTGCGCTGTTCGTGATCGAGAAATTCGGTGTACAGGGATGACAACACAAAATGGTGTGCATCGCTTGGAGCGTACTCGAACTTGGCCATCGCCGAATTGGTTTCGCGCTCCAGTTTGTAAGAGCGGAAATCAAAAAACGTCGGTGCGTCGTTTTCGTCATAACCAATTTCGTTATTGTCGGTTACTTGCTCCATGGAAAAGGTTGATAGCGCCACTACGGCACCAAAGGTATCTCCGCCCCAGGCCAGACGCCCGGCATAGCGTTCCTGATCACCATCGCCCAGCTCCATGGGGCCGTAGCCCAAATCCAAATCAACACTGAAGCCGTCGCTTTGCAACGGCGAGTAGGTGTGAATATCTACCCGGCCGGCCAGCGCTTCAGACGACATGGAAGGCGTGAGAGTTTTACTGATCTCTACCGAGTCCATCACCGCGGCGGGCACTGAGTCAAAGCGAAACACGCGCTCTTCGGCGCCGATGACATTGATGCCGTCAAAAGAAACCGTGGTCCAGCGCGCCGGTGCGCCGCGTACCTGAATGTAGCGGGGCTGACCCTGGTCGCGCTGCACCGCTACTGCGGGCAGTCGTGCCAGTGCCGCGGCGGCGGTATGGTCGGGGAAGCGACCGATATCATCCGCGGCAATGGCGCTTACTACGTTTACTGCATCGCGCTGTAAGGCGATGGATTGCGCCTGCGAGTCGGCAATGGGGCTTGCCGAAACCAGAACTTCTTCCATCACCGGTGCCACGATGTTCTGTGGCTGTTGTTCGTCCCCCTCGGCGGCGATGGTGCCGCTGCACACCGCAGCGCACAGGGCGGCTAGGGTGCACTTTTTGAATAATGGTTGAGTTGCGAGCATTACACGTCCTCAAAAGTGAGTTTTTGATGGCGCATACGCTAAGTGAGGAATATGACAGACTTATTACTACAATGTAGTAGTTGTGCTATGTTGTAAATAAGTTGCTATTTTGTATTTGGGCTATGACGTTGTCATAAAACTGTTATTTTAACGGCTTAATATCGCGCGCGGTCGTGTTGGAGGACTTGTGAGACAAAAGGCGTTGCCAGAATTATCAAAAACGGAATTTACGGTTTTAAATGTGTTGTGGAAAAAGAGCCCGCTGTCGGTGCGTGAAATTCACGACCGACTGAATAACGGCTGGGCTTACACCACTACTAAAACCACTTTGGATCGCATGGCGGGTAAAGGCATTTTATCGCGCGAGTCGGCGCACGGCGTTTTTATCTATGTGCCATTGGTGGGGCGCGCCGCAGGATTAGTGCAGTGGGTCAAATTTATTGCCGACAATGTATTTGATTTAGAGCCCACTGAAGTGGTGAATTTATTCGCCAAACGAAAAACCTATTCTGACGAAGAGATAAAAGAACTGCGCGATTTACTGTCGCGCGATGACGATCGCCACTGATTTTCTGAGAGCGAACATTGACAGAACCCACGAGCTTTGTTTTTTACAGTGCCAGCCTCGTTTTGCTGGATTGGGCGCAGCGGTTTTTGTTGCTGTCCATTGTGGGCTTTGTGGTCGTTTACGCTTTACTTAAATGGCTCAAACCCTACAACACTGGCCCTGTGTGGGCGGTTTTTTTGGGTTGGCTGTTTCTTACCTCGTCACCTCTGGTGCCAGGGGTACCTCAAAGCTGGATGGCGTGGACCGGGTTATCCGCGTTTATTCTGGATGACCCCTGTGTGATGCTGCCAGTCGATCGCGTTGATTCGCTGATTACTCAGAGTCTTCCCTTTGTTACTAATACAGAATTGCTGGTGATTCTCTGGGGTTTAATAAGTTCGGCATTGCTGCTGCGGATCATTTATAAAAGGATGAGTTTTGTTGGCATCATTAACAAGGCAAATCCAGTCGTTGATCCCTACTGGCTAAACACTGTAGAAACTCTGCGCTCAGACTATGGGATTTCTCGTCGAGTTTATTTGTGCCATTCGCACTCTTACGCCGCGCCTTTCACCGTGGGTTACCTGCGTCCCGCGATCTTCTTGCCATCGTCGATAGTCACGGATTTAGATCGCGAGACGGTTAAAGTGATTCTCGCTCATGAAATGGCGCACATTGCGCGCGGCGATGACTTCAGCGTAACCGTGCAGCATGTATTTAACGCGCTGTTCTTTTTTAATCCGGTGGTACGCATTGCGCAGCGCAACCTCAACGATGCTCGCGAGCTCGATTGTGATTGTCTAGCGGTGGCGCGGGGAAAAATTTCGCCGCGTGACTACGGCCTGGCAATGGTGCGGGTGCTGGAGTATTTCAAAGGCAGCTTAACTCCCAATGTACCTGTGGCGGGTTTTCTCAGTAAAGATATTAAGTGTCGTATTCACGGTTTAATGGACTCAAGGGCGCAGCAGCGAGGCTGGTTGCTTAGCGCGGTGCTGTCTGGTGCTGGTTTGTTAATGGTCAGCTCGGTATTGGCGGCCAGTAAACCCGCCCCCCAAATTTTGCCGCCGCAACATGCCAAGGCGTTATTAATGCAATTGGATCCTGTGCATCCTATGCCGGGCGCTCGGGTGACGGGGCATTTGCATCTAGGCTCTCCGCTCGGCTGCTTGATCCCGGAGCGCGATCACTATCATACGGGCATGGATTTAACACCGCAGGCGCCGGGTGCTCCTGTCTATGCGATTGCCCCTGGGTTTGTAAGCAAAGTGTTGGTGCCAGCCGGAGAATACGGCAAGCTGGTCAAAATAGAACACAAGCACTCAATCCACGCGACCTATGTTCGCCTAGATAACGTCGAAGTCAAGGTCGGCCAGCCTGTTGGTCGCGGCCAAAAAATTGGTGACTCTGGAGCAACTCTAGTGACCCGTCATGTCCATTTTGAACTTACCCGGGGACAGGACATTATTAACCCGGAGTTAATTCTCGCCCATTAACGCTGCTCTTCTAAGGCCAGTCCGGCCACTGTTTGCGAGACTTTCTGTGCACCTTGGTGAATTTGCTCGATCGCTTTAGCGACCTTTTGATTTAACTCGCTGCCGCTTTGCACCGACTGCGATACCGATTCGATCTGAGTGGTAATCGCTTGAGTGAGCTGTTGGTTGTGTTTAACCACTTGTTCAATCTCGGTGGTCGACTGCGAGGTGCGCGCTGCCAGTTGGCGCACCTCGTCCGCCACCACCGCAAAACCGCGCCCCAGATCCCCCGCCCGCGCCGCTTCAATCGCAGCGTTAAGGGCCAGTAGATTGGTTTGTTCGGCGATGGCGCTGATGGTCGATACAATGGCCTTAATCTGCCCCGACTGTTCATTGAGCTGGCTGATTAATTTCACCGTGTCTTCTACTTGCTGGTTGATGGCGGTGGAGTTCTCAAGTGCGGTATCGAGAATGTGTGAGCCTTCCACTGACGTGTTTAAGGTGCTTGTGGCGCTCACCTTCGCCACCCGCGCGGCATCGGCAATGGTCTCGTTGTGTTGTACTTGGGCGGTAATATCCGAGGCAAATTTAACCACTTTGTATACGCGACCACTGGTGTCAAATACCGGGTTATAGGTTGCCTCTAGCCAGAGCACCTGTCCCGCTGCGGTGCGCCTTTCAAAACGGCCGCTTTTAAAGGCGCCCGCCGCCAGTTCCCGCCAAAAATCCGGATAGTTTTGATAAAACTCGGCGGTGCAAAACATTTCGTGATGCCTACCGGTTATCTCTTCCAGGCGATAGCCCACGGCGTTTAAAAAGTTGCTGTTGGCATGCAGTACCTCGCCCTCGGGGGTGAACTCGATCACCGCCATGGAGCGGTTCAAGGCGTCCACCACACCGTTTTGTTGCGCGCTTTGCAGGTGTTGTTCGGTGACGTCAGTGGCAAGTTGTATAACTTTGATTACCTCGCCCTGATCGCTTACCGGAATAAACGTCGAGTCCAGCCACAGTTGGCTTGTACCGCGGCCGTAGTCGGCCTTTAGTTGCTGACTCTTTCCTTGCGCTACGGCCTGCCACAGCAGGCGGTTGTCTGGCCCAGCGGGGGCGTCAATGTGGCACAGCTGTTGGTGCTTACGGCCGATGAGTTGCTCTTGCGTTTGCCCCAGTTTCTGAGCAAAGACCTCGCTGATGCTAAGCAGCCTCGCGTGCACATCGTATTCGGCATAGAGGGTATGCTGCTGCAGGCTTTGCAGCAGTGTCTGATCCAGGCGCGAACTCTGCTGCAGACTGCTTAGTTGATTCTTTAAGGCGCGCTTAAACATAGGGCATCTCTTCTTCCGGTTAAGCTCTGACTTTCGAGGGGGGGTGAGGGTGGATTGACACCTTTAATGATGAGTAAATACGCGCCAGTTTAAGGGTTGGATCATGAGTGGTTGGAACCAGAGGTGGATTTGCTCCTAACGCTGTTTTGCTTACGTCAATTAGCGTTAGGCTGCTTATTTGTAATAACGGTTATTAAAGTTGGTCAGGCGTCTTGCTCTTGTGGTTATAAGTGTCTTGCTGAAGTAGGCGCTTGTCCGAGGGGATTCTCGGCTCGATTAAAAACAAGCCGTGGTTACCGGCATGGGCGCCAGGCTATCGATGCGATTCAGCCCAATGTGTTGTTTTACCCCGGTGGCCGCTTGCAGGGTTGGGCGTGCACCAAACAGGGCGCTATTGCTTTGCCCAATCTCAACGAGGGTAGCGATGCGGTTACCCTCGCCGATGGTGGTCAACTGCTGGTTTATAATCACTCGGGTCACAACCCTGCTACCGGGCAAAGGCCCGCGTTATCTGCTTAATTTGGCGCGGTCGAATGATGGTGCTCACTGGCAGCCGGTATTGACTCTGGAGGACAAGCCTTTGCAGGAGGGGTATGGCTGCCCCGCGATTATTCAGGCCTCGGATGGTTGGGTGCAGATGGCTTACACGGTGGGTCGCGAGCGTATTAAGCTCGTGGTGGTCGATCCGGCCAAGTTGAGCACAGCAAGGGTTAACCCTTAACGCTTGCCTGTTTATTCAAAAACACAGGTATTACGGCCCGAGTGTTTGGCTTGGTAAAGGGCAGCATCAGCGCGCTGAAATGTCTCGGTAAAGCTTTCGCGGGCTCGGGCGCAGGTCATACCAATACTAATGGTTAGGCCATCGCTCACACCATCGAAATGGGTTTGCGAGATCAGTTGCCGCAACTTTTCTGCCAGGGCTTGGGCGTCCAGCTCCTCGGTTTGTGGGCAGATCAGCATAAACTCCTCACCACCCCAGCGGCAGAAAGTGTCCTGGGCGCGAATGTTGTGCAAAATTAACGTACACAGGGCTTTCAGTGTTTCGTCGCCCTGTTGATGGCCCAGGTTATCGTTGAGTTGTTTAAAGTGATCCAAATCAATCAGCATGAGCGCCAACTTGGCAAAGCTTTCGCCGTTGGGGTAAAGCCGATCTAACTCTGGCGCTATGCCGTGGCGATTGAGTACGCCGGTTAGTTGGTCGCGCATGGACAGTTGTTTGTATTTCTCAGATTTATCTTGCAGTGACTGGCTGTAACTTTGCAGCGATTCCAGGCGTTCTTTATCACGCGCGACACGGCGTTTTAGCCCCCAGTATTGGCGCACGGCTATTGCCACCAGCGCTATCACCCACAGCCCGAGTAAGAGCTGATACCAGTTCGCCCGGCTGAGCAAGGGGCCGGTAAACTCAATGTGATTTACGGTAAACGTGTGTGCTCCTAGCTCTGAGGGGTAGGCTAAATCAATGCCAAACATAATTGCTTGCTCAAAGCCGGGCATGGTGTATTCCAGCGGCACATTGTTATCGTGCTTCCACCAATCAGCCACAGTAAACAGTGCCAGTGGTGCACGCCAGGGCGGCTGGTATTGGTCCACCGAGACAATGACATTGTTAAACTTGTTGCTTTCGTAGTCGTTGGGTCGGGAGAAGCCCGGCTCAAAGTTGCGGATATAAAAACGGATTTTTCCGGTAGGGCCCTGGTAATCCACATCGAGTTCAATATGGGTATAGGGCGTAAGGTCTATGCCTTGCTCGCGGCCGTCGCCCAGAGGAATATGCATGCCACATATTTTCCAGGTATCGCTGGGGCGCATAACGCAGCGAAACTGCCCTGGGGTATCTGTCCAGCTGACAGTGGATTTTCCTCCTCGTTCGGCATCGGCGAATAATAGCTCGCGGCCCAATTCGGGGTTGGGCCAAATTTGCAGGTGCCTCTCTGGCAGCCAGTCGTACATTAGCACTAACAATGCCGTAAAAAGTGCGGCCATCAATGTTAGGCGATAGCCAATATGTTTCCCTACTCTGTGCATAAATAACCAATATTATTGCTGTTTTTCTATTAACCCGGCAATGACGTTTGCCGGGTTAATGGCGGTGCAGGATACGCCGAGGCCGCTCGAAGGTGAGCCCTATAAAGTTAAGGGTTTTGCAAATTCTGCCGATTTTACAGGGCGATAATTAAAATGTTCAGTGCGAGCATTTTAATCTCCACGTTAATAAGCGTATAGGCGATTGTCTTTAGGGTAAAGCCCGTAGGTGTGGTGACACTGAGGAGGCAACTGGCCTAAAATCTTAGCGCACCGGTAACCCAGTCTTCAAAGGAGGGGCTATGTACGACGGCGAACGGATCAACAGTATTACGCATTTGGTCGGTGCCGTGTTGGCGCTGGTGGGTTTTGGCGCGTTGCTGACCATCAGCATTCAGCAGTGGAATGCGGCGCTGATAGTGAGCTTTGTGATTTTTGGTGTAACCCTGATTCTGCTCTACACCATGTCCACCCTGTACCATAGTTTTCGCTCACCCAAGGTCAAGGCGGTGTTTCGCCAGTTGGATCATGTGTGTATTTATCTGCTGATCGCCGGCACTTATACGCCTTTTATGTTGGTGACCGTAGGCGGCACCACAGGTTTAATTATGCTGGTGCTGATTTGGTCGTTGGCGCTGGTGGGGCTGTTGCTGGATATCCTGCCGAAAAAGCGCATCAAGTGGCTGCAGATTTTAATTTACCTGGTAATGGGCTGGGTGTGTGTGGTGGTGTACCGAGACTTGGCGGCCAACTTCGACCCGGTAGGATTGTTGTGGCTGTGGCTCGGGGGGATTGCCTATACCGTGGGGGTGATTTTTTACGTGTTGGATGGCATGCGCAAACTGCGCCACGCCCACGGTATTTGGCATATGTTTGTGTTAGTGGGTTCTTTCTGCCACTTTGTTTCTATTGTCGCTTATGTGCGCTAGGGCGCGCCAAAGCAACAAAAGGGCGGTGACGATTAAGCTCAGGTTGATGCCCAAAGGCGCCGCTTTCCAGGCGTAGGCGCCGAACGCCATTGTATGCAGAACTACCATTGCCAATAACGTCAGTGAACTGGCCAGCTGCAGCAGACCTTTACTGCGGTTGTGGTGATCGACCCACTGGCACAGCAGCGCAGCGACAACCAGCACGCCCCAAAAAATCCACTTGGAGCTGCCGCCCAGCGCTAGTTGTGCTACCGCCGTTAGCCCCAGCGCCAGCGGGGTGCCCCACACAATCGCTGTCCAGATATTATTAAGCCCATCGCGCTGACGCCGTTTGGCCAGCCAGATATTGATACCGCTCACTGAAATAACGGCCAGCGCTAAACCGAGCGCGACATAGGCGAGCTTAACCAGCAAGCCGCCATAGTGGCCAAAGTGAATGCGGTACACTGAGAAAATCGCCTGGCGGCCCGCTTCGCCATCGCTAAACCCCACCTTGCTCAAATAATTGCCGGCGCTGTCAAAGCGGTATTGCTCGGCGTAAATCAATCGCCCCGGGTGCTCGGCACCCAGCAAAATATACTGGTGTTCGGTGCCCACATCTTCCACGGTAATGTAAAACGGTTTGGCCTCGGGAGCGATGTGCGGCATTTGCGCCAGCGCTGTGCCCACGGCGGCAGTTTGTAATGGTTGCTCAAGCTCGGGCTCGGCACCGTAAATAGCGGGTACCACCCGGCTGGTGTCGCCATCGAAAAACGCCTGAGCGCCAATCAAGACAAATAAACTGGCAAGGCCAAAAAAAGCGCCGGTGATCCCAATCATCAAGTGAAAGGGCGCGCCCCAGACACTAAAGCGGTTGTGCCAGTCTGCCTGATTTAAGTGCGTGGCCGCTTTGGGGCGCAGGGTAAAGGCGTCTTTAAAAATACGTGGGTGGGAAAGAAATCCGGAAATAATCAGCCCGCACAGCATGACTCCCAGAATGCTTACCACAATCATGCCAAAGCTTTTGGGCAAGTGCAGGTACAAATGCAAATCAGCCAATAATTGAGTCCAAGGGCTGTCGACTTTATCCCCCAGGCTGCCATCGGCGTTGACAAAATAGCTGCCGTCGTCCGAGGCCACGGTTAAGTGGGGGCGGTCGGCGGTGGGCAACATCACGAACATGTGATGGTGGTGATCGTCGTCGGTTGCTTCTTCCTCTTGTTCGGCAGCCGCCACTTGCGCTGCGAGCAAGCTATAAGCGTTTTGCACCTGTTCGGGGGTGACCTGATGGCGCTCGGGGGCATCGGCCTGCTCCCAGTGCTCCAGTTCGTGTTCGAACACCAACAGGGAACCCGACAAACACACCAGATACATAAAGGCACCCACGGCGATGCCGAGCCAGCTATGGCTTGAAAGAGACTGTTTCACTAACGCGGGAGAAAGAAATTGTTTCATGGCATCACAGTAAAATAACAACGCCGCTGACCAGGCCGGTCAGCAGCAAAGAAAGAATCGGACGGGCGCGACGAGGATCAGCCAGCAGCCAATAACTCATTAGCCCCCAAAGCAGGGGGGAGAGCAAAGCAGCCATCACCATGGCGTTAACCGCAGACAGAGGTGAGAGCTTACCTAAGGCCACCAGGGCTGACACGCTTACTGTACCGGCCAGTAATACAACAGTGATTACCCGCCACAGCTGATGCCCAATTGTTCGAATACGGGCTAACGGCAGTTGGCCGCGCGGCTGAGGCTTGGTTTTTTGCTGTCGATGATCAGCTGTAGCCAGTGCAAAGCACCAAGCGGCCAGCGCCAGAGTGAGCAGTGTAAAGCTAACGCCAAATTCCGGGCCCGATTGGGCGCTCCAGATCAACATTGCCATCAACAGCAATAGCCAACCGGCAAGAGTGGTCAGTGGTGTTGGCTTTGAGCGACGCCAAGCACTAAAAAGAACGCCTGTAGCGCCACAGGTGAGGGCGCAGGCTAGCAAAGCCAAAACCATGGCAAGCTCCTGTTAGAGAGAAACGCGCCAATGGTAGTGAGAAATATTATTAACTGCAACTGGTTGGGGTTGTTTTACCGGTGGCTGGCGGTTTGTTGGGGGTATCTGAGCTGTTGCGCCATGGGTTGGGGTTGCCAATACACTAACGAGCGCCATAGCCATTCAAGGGGCCCAAACTTATAGCGTGTCAGCCACCAGTGGGCGGTTAATATTTGCAGAGTCCATATTCCGGCCACCACAAGGTACAGTTCGGCACGCTCTAATTGGCCGTACCAACCGAGGCCAAAGCCATAAAAAATAAACGCGCCAAGCGCAGATTGGCTGACATATAGTGTGAGCGCCATTCTGCCGCAAACGGCCAGTGCCTGACGCACGCGGGTAAGCCGAGCTGTTTTAGCCAGCCAGAGGAAAAGGCCAACATAACCCAGTGTCAGAGGCACGCGACCCACGTCGTAGTACAACCCCAGAAAACTCCATTTAAGCACGGCGAGTAAACTGAAATCGTGGCGTATCAGTGCGGCCAGCTCCAGCGCATTGACGGTAGCGCCAATGCCAATACCGCCCAGGGCCAGACTTGCGTAAAAGCGTGTTGATCGTTGGGCCGTCAGTACCCCCGTCTTAAACAGTGCCATCCCGATCAGCATCATGCCCAAAGCATCAAACAAGCCGCCCTGGTAAACAATGGTTGATTGATAGGCAATAATTGTCGGCTTCAGCTCGCTGAATACCGACACATAGTTTCCCTGCAGCGCGTCAATCTGACGGGCAAGCTCAGCATCGTCCGGCTTGCGCCACCGCTGTATGTCCTCCCAGTGAGCCAGAGCCTCTTGTTCGGTTTGGGTTAACGCTTGGTTTTGCCGCTCTTTTTGGGTAGCGATTTGCACAGTTTGTTGAGTGTTTATGGTGTCTTGTACCTTGTCCGCCGTGCGTGGCACCAGAGTTGCCAGCAAAGCAAGACCGATAATCATCAGCCAACGAGCGCGTAAGACTCGCATTGGGTAGGCGAACATACCCGCTAACGCATACCAATAGAGTACATCGCCAAACCACAGCAGCCCCCAGGCGTGTACCAGTCCGAAAATAAACAGCCACAGCATACGGCGGTAATACAGATCGCCCGTTTGGCTACTTTGGTTGGCGCCTTGCCAATAACCGCTTAGCAGTAAAATGCTGGCGCCAAAAAGTAAAGAAAAAAGACCGCGCATGGTGCCTTCAAAGAACAAATGCGTCACCGCAAAAGCCGCCAGGTTCCAACCTTCGGCACCGCCGTAAATACTGGGGTCCGAGTAGGCGCGAGGTAGACTAAAGCTGACAATATTAAGTAATAAGATTCCCAGCACGGCGGCGCCGCGCAGTGAATCTAGGGTTTCTATACGGGGCTTATTGGCGCTCATGCGAGACATTTCTTAGCGCTGCTTAGCGCGCGAATTTTCTGCGTGTCGTGAGCTATAGTCCATTGCGGGTCTGGTCCAAACCACTCAAGCGATGCACTGTGAACACGGTCGCGAGGCAATTTATTGATAAACTCTTGATAATCGTAAGCACCTTCAAACAGTGGTACCAAGCCGCTGCGATCACCGGCGGCGGAGTACACATTGGCCGGTGCGAAAACCGGTAATAGTTCGCGTCGACTGATGTTTTTAAAATGTAAGTGATGCACGTAGGGCGATAGCAAATGCCAGGCTTTAACAGGGTCTTCGTGAGCCTCCCAAATGTGCAAAACGTCCAAGTTCACTTTTAACGCGGCGTGATTCACATCGCCTAATAGTTTCAGTGTTGCCTGAGTTGTATCGGCAAACGTGTCCGGGTGAGTTTCAAGTAATAGTTCGCAGCCGTGGCTATGAGCTTGTTGGCAATATTGCTGCAACCGCATCACCAGTTGTTGATAATGTTCAGCGGATGCGTCGGCGCTGGCGGTTTGGCCAGCAAAAATTCTCAGCTTACGAGTGCCCCAATGCTGCGCTAGCTCGCATAACTCTGTGAGCTTTTCCTGCCCTGTATGGAGCGGGCCCTGAAAGGGCAGGTAGTCGCTCAGCATGGCAACATCCAGATTCATGGCTTTCAGCCATTGGCCATTAAGGCCGGGTTGGTCGCGTAAATGGCGCGCATGCGCGGCCCATAGTTCGATACCGTCTAAACCACTGCGAGCGGCAAAGGTTGCCAGCTCTGGCAGGGAAATTAAGTGATGGCGAAAGCTAATGGTACAAAGGGATAAGTGCATCATGCCGGCTTGAGCTCCGCGTCTCGGTGGTCCGTAAAGGCTTGCTTGCGCCATTGGTCGCGGGCCTCGCGCACGGCTTGCTTGATGTTCAGTTCGCGCCGGTTCTGCTCGGCTACCAGCTCCAGCAGTTGTTCTAAATCGGCGCCGGTTTGCGTCATGGCCCATTTGTTGGCCTGGTACAGCAGTTTGTCGAAACCTTTCACCAGTCTTTCAATGGCGTCGCACCAGCGCTCGAATTCTTGTGCCGGTTGGTTAAGCTCGCGCCAAAAGAAAGCCAACCCATGCTCGTAGGCGTACTTGCGTATGGCGAGCACCGGCAGCTCCGCCAGGGCTTTACCCAGCTGCGTTGGCGCCTGGGCGCCTCCGGGTAGGTGGTGTTGGATTATGGTTTCGACTGCGTCGGTCAGGTGGTTTTGCTGCGGGTTAAAGCAGGCGTTGAAGTAGGCATCAATATCGGCGGCGTAAGGAGTGTGCAGGGGGCGGGTGTCCAGCGTATAGCCACCGGCGACCGCCGGTGAGGCAATCGCTTGCATAACACGCTCGCGCTTGAGGTTGCCCTCCCAGCGAAAGTCCGGGTCCCACATCCACAGGTCTTCGTCGCTAGTGGCGTTTTCCAGCAGAACATAGTGTGGGAATGGGTCCAGCGCAAAGCGGTTTTCCCGCTCCGGTAGTCGATACATATCCAGCATTACCATCAGCTGTTGCCAGTCTGGGCGGTGTTGCAGCATAGCGCTCAGGGTATCGATATTGTTCTGCTTGCTCAGGCCGTGGTCGTACCATTGCGTTACTTTCGCGCCGTATAAGCGCTGGTACCAGCGAATAAAAAAATCGTGGTCGACCTTTTCGCTGTGGTAGCGCAGTTGGTGTTGTGCATCGATAAATACTTCGGCATCCCACACGCCAAAGTAAAAGGGGCGGTGGTCCAGCCCATGTTGTTTAATACTGTGGCACAGGCAACTGACGACGCAGTGCACTTTAACGTCCAGCTCGGGTTCGCCCACGGTGTCTTGATCTTGGGCACACAGCAGCTGTTGTAGATCGGCCACGGTTTGCAGCTTGTCGGCATCCAATGCGTAGTCGGGAATTTGGTAGCCGGTTTGAGTTTCCAGCAGCACCAGTAGCTGCATTAATTCAATCGAATCCAGTCCTAAATCGTAGGTGAGGTGGGCATCTGTGTGCACGGCAGCGACATCAAGACGCGGCAGGGTTTGCGCTACCAGGTCGCGCAACTGGGAGATAAAGTCGCTGCTCATCAGGCCACTCCTTCGCATGGCTGAGTCTGAGGCTGGCGGGCAAACTGTTGTGTTAATTGGCGCCGACTTATTTTGCCGTTACTTAAGCGCGGAATCTGGTTCTGGTGTTGAATCCAGCTGGGGCACTGGTGCGAGGTTAAATGCTCGCGAAAAAAGGTGCGCAGCTCGACATCGCTGAGTTCTCTGCCGGTATAAATGGCGGCGACCCGCTCGCCGGCCAATGGGTCGGGCATTTTAAATACGACGGCTTCGTCGATATCCGGATGTTGGCTGAGGGCCGCTTCGACTTCCTGCGGATAGACATTAATGCCGCCGCAAATAATGGTGTCGTCTAGGCGGCCGCAATAGTGCAAATTGCCATCGGCGCTGATAAACCCTGCGTCGCGGGTATGAATGGGTTTATCGCCTTGCTCAATAATGATTTCTTGCGCTTGCTTTGCGCTGCTGCCGGCTTGCAATTTACAGTGCTGCAGCGCCCGGCCTAAGGTGCTGCTTGTTTGCGGCTGGTAGGCAATAGCAACACAGCCGGCTTCCGAGCAGCCGTACTGCTGCCAAATATGCGTTGCTTTGGCGCGCAGTTGTGTAAACCAGGGTTCGGGCATAACGCTGCCAGAGGTCATAACGCCGTACAGGGGGGTAGCGCCGCGCTGTAGCATAAGCAGGGTATGAATAAAAACCGGTGAACTGTAGAGCAGGGGTTTGGGGTAGCTTTCTAAAACTCGCAACAGCTGTTTGGGATTCCAGCCAGTGACAATATGCGGTACCACTCCCCGAGCCATGGACGCGAGCAAGCCGCAAATAAAACCATAGGAGTGAGTAATGGCACAGGCAATGACCGGGGTGATATCTGCGCTTACATTGAGCAAGCGATTGTAGTGTTCGATTTCTGTATCTATCTCGTGCCAGCTGCGCTCGATGGCTTTGGGCTCACCGGTGGTGCCAGAGCTAAATTGAATTAACGTGCCAGAGGGGCTGCTGCTGTTGCCAATTTTTTCCAGTTTGTCGCCGTGTTGCCACAGTAGGTAGTCGCAGTCGAGTTTTTGCGCTTTGGCCCGTGCGGTCTCGTAGGGGGTGTCTGGCTGCAGTGGTGCGACCGATAAGTTGTGGTGACGACAGTAGAGCGCCACCGCGAGCCATTCAAAGGTATCGGCGGTGCAAACGGCCAGGCGTTTAGCCTTGCCGAGGCCCTGCTGTTGCAGAGTGTGCCAGCGCGCGTTGAGATCGTCTTGATGGTAGGTTTTATCGTCTAAGTAAAACAGCATGCATCACCTTTAAAGCGTATCAGTGTGGGCGGTGGGAGCCAGCGGATTGGCGACCCGGTGGTGGTATTCCTGGGCCTGGCGACAGAGTTTTTTGCGCAGTAGCGATTCAACGGCAATGTGCGCCTGCTGGTAATTAAGCTGCTCCAGCCTTTGCGGATCGCACACACCCAACTGCCGGTATTGATTCAGACATTGACGCACCATTTGCCAGAATTCGCGCTCGGCAAGTTGATAGTGTTCTTCGCACAGCAGAGCCAGCTCTGATAAATGAAAGACAAACAAGGTATCCATTGTTAACTCGCGCAGAGCTTCAACAGATTGCATCCAGTAAAACTCATCGGTTTGGGCGTTGGCGTACAGTGGGTTGGTGGTGAAGTCGGGCGCGCGCTCGGGCGCGGCGAGAAACTCCGGTACATACTCCAGGCTCTCGTGAAAATCGCGCGCCGCCAACTTGCTGGGCCAACCATCGTTGTGCACCATCAAGGTGTTCTGGCCGTGGGCTTCAATGGCAATGCCGTGGTGTGCCAGCAGATGCCACACCGGAAAAATCAGCGTCTGCAGCAGTTGCTGTAGCCAGGGGCGCAATCCGTACTGCGCAATCCAGGGGTCAATAAAAGGTTTGCCGTCGGCTTCGGTAAGTGACAATGCCATAAAGGGAACTGCCTGTTCGCCAGCTTGCAGGTGCCGGTTCATACTGTCGCGCCAAATAGCGCCCAACTGACTTACCTGCGGCTTGTCAGTGTTAAACAGTTTGATTTCATTGACACGCACACCGGCGTATTCGCGCAGCACTATCAGCGGGTAGCGCTGAAAAAAAGCGTCGTCGGCAAGGGTGCTGGTCAGCCACTTTGAAATCAGTGGCGCTGAGTCTATACCGTGGCTAAGTAAATAACGCGGCGCCGAGGTGTTGATGATATTGAGCGGCAGTTTTACATCGGGCTCGGTGGGCTTGTCCGCGTTTAAAAGTGTACGCACCGACTGGCTGGGAAAATAATCATCTCCTGCGCTACCGAGAAACACAACTCGCTGATCGTACTCTTCGAGTTTGGGGGCAATAACTTGTTGCCACTGCCACGGGTGCACGGGGACAAACACATAGTGTTTACTGTCGAGCGATAGCTGAGTCAGGGCGCGGTTAAATTTTTCGCAGATTGCAGCGCTGAGAATAGTGCGATAAAAATTCTCGTCGCTTTGGGCCTCGCCACTTAAAAAGCAACACTCTCTGGTCACAGCGAGCCACACCAGCTGTAGGCGCGCTTCGCACTCCGGCGCATAGCGACTATGGTCCGCGGCAGAAAAACCAATGCGCGCTTTGAAGCAGGGGTGGTAGGGGTGCCCTTCGTGCATCGCCATTTCAAGTTCGCACAAAGACAAGTTGCGCCTTTGGGTTCGAATAATGTGCTGCGTATCATTCCATTGGCACCAGTGCACGGTTTGCTGCAGCTCATGTAAAAAAGTCGCGCGTAATGCCTCGCTTGTTGGCAGGGCTTGCAGCAGCTGCGTCAATACTTGCTGCAAGTTGGGGGCGCGCGTAACGGGGCTAACTTGTGAGAGTGTATAAATTTCAAGTCGCACCCGGTCAAAGCCGCGCACCCGCCCTGTGCAGCGATAATGATTACCCGCAAGGTTAAAGTAGAAGGTGCTGCCGCTGACAATAAAATCGATTAACTTTTCCGTTAAAGCCGCTTCCAAAGCTTGGCGCACCACCCGTGTTAGCGGCGAGTGCGCTTCAGCTTTTAGCGCGATCGCTGAACTAGACATAGGCGGCCTCGCGGCTGCGCTCTGTCACCGGTTCGGGTTCACACAAAGGGTTGCGAATTTTTGTGTAGGCGGCGAGTTCTAACTCCGCTTCCAGCTCGTCAATGTCGTGAACCCGAGTAAGTAAGTTGGCTTTAGCGGCAATGTGTGGTTCGGTAAGCCAGCGCTGTAAAAGCTCAGCACCGCTCCCTTGCATGCGCGCTTGCAGACGGCGCAGCTTGGTGCGCATTAGTGCCAGCAGTTGAGCCTCTTTTACTAACGCATCGGCCCCCAGGCGATAAATAAGGGCAAATACTTGATTGACCAGCAGGTAATAGCCAAAGCGATCGAGAATGCTCTCGGTGTCGTAAAACAAATCGCTGTTGGCTTTGAGCTTGGGCTGAAGTTGCTGCAGCGTGGATTGCAGGCGGCGCTCCAAATAATAGCCCTGGTTGTCGCGATAGTAGTAGGTGTCGGGGTAGCCGTTGTGCAGGCGCAGTAAACTGTTTTGCTGGTGCGCTTCCAGGGCGATGCCAAAGCGATCAAACAGTACAATGCACGGCTCGATGGCGCAGTGCCAATAGGCGTCAAACCAGTCCAGCGCGAGGGCGTGGGCCGAGCGTTTTTCTCGCTTTGCCTGAGTTTTAATAATGCTGCCCAGCAGCGAAGACTCTTGTTGCCGGTGCCAGGTGTCTTGTAACAGTGCGCCCAGACAATAGACGTCAGCATTGCGCTCGGGCGTAAAAATATTATCGCGCAAAATGGTTTCAAAGCCGGTTTCAGAATCGCCGGTTCCGCGCAGGGTGATATACGCCGGGTCAAATAAAAGTTGAAATGGACTGGCGTCATGGCAAAAGCCAGTGGCCTGGACAAGCTCCGCCATCAGTACACCAGCATCTAACTCGTGGCGTTTGTTCTGGCGCAGTGAATTGGTGATTTTTATTGGCACCGAGACTTTGTACATCCAGCGCGCCTCACGGCGGTACAGAGTGCGCACCGATGATGTGGCCGCAAACTTTGGCCCCTGCGGCCCCAGGTAGCGCAATTTCTGCTGTTGCATTAACTGCTGTACCGGCTCGCGGCTTAGCAACCACTGAGCTTGCAGCGGGTGTATCGGCAGTAGTTGTTCATCGTCGTGCAGCGGCGGGGCTGGGTGTAAATCCGCAGCAATCAGTTCAGCGGCGCTCTGCGGGAGTAGAGAGTCCTGCTCAATTAACTCTTTTGCCGCGGCAAAGTAATGCAGTTGCAACTCGCCCTGCATTTCTGGTGTGACGATTTTATGTTGCCACTCGTGGATACCCTGACGGCTTTTGGGGGTGGGGTGTAGCCAGTGCCCCAGCAATAAGCTCTGTTCTGCGGCGAGAAAATTATCCGGCAGGGTGTAGGGTTGCTGCCAGCGTGCTTCCAGGTAGCGCACCGTGTTTTGCAAACTGTCGGTCAGACGGTGGGTCAGCTCCAATTGCCGCTGTTTTAATGTAGGGTTGGTGCCGTTGCCGCGCTCGTGAAACAGCTCTTTAATGAGCAGCAAAGTCGCGCTCCAGAAATTTTCCGCCTGGGGCGAGCTGCCTAAAATGGCAATATTGTGCTGCGCGTAAACGCTATCGATATGGTGACAACCCACTTGCGAGCGATAGCTGACCGAGAGCCACAAGGTAAGGTTTTGCTGCGCCAGAGGCAGTTGCACCAGCCAGGGGTTGTCAGAGGCGGCAGCGTTTAACCAGTGGCAGTGTCCAAACTCGGTGCCGCTTAACCAGACACCGGAATCTATCTCGCGCAGGTAGCAATTAATAAATGCCTGGAAACTTTGGTGCTCAGCCAGCTGACGTGGAGAATCGGCCATGGGTATCCTCGTAACTCCGTGTTGAGGAAAGTGTGCGACCGATTATATGAGAATGTGTCCCAGTTTCATTAAGTTTTACGATTGTTACAAATCTGTCGTTTTTGTCATCCTGTAACGATAAGTTCAGCTTTACGGGCAGAATGTTGCTTCTTTAAGCCGATTGCCAACACGAAGGTCAGCAGCTCCGCCAGAGGTAGCGCCCATAAAAACAACGGGTTTTGCGGCAGCAGACGCAACACCAAGATAAACACCAGCGGCAAAATAAGGCTGCGCGAAAGCGCTAGCAGCGCCGAAAATCGGGGCATTTGCAGGCCGGTGAACCAGGCCGACATCACCAAATTAATGCCGGTGAGAAAAAACACCGGGGCCACAACGGTGAGAAACTGCTGGGTGTAAAAAGCGGCCTGGGGGCTGGCTTGCTGGAAAAACCAAGTGCCCAGAAGCCCCTTACTGAACATTGCCAAAAGCCAAAGCAGGGCGCCGCTGGCGGCGGCTAACCCCATCCCCAATTGCCAAAAGCGATTGACCCTGCGCCAGTTTCCGGCGCCACGATTCTGACTAACCAGTACATGCACTACCTCCGCTATGGCGCAGGCCAACATAATGTTCAGCAGTAAGGTGTAGTTGGTTACTGCAAAGCCGGCAATGGCGGCCACCCCGTAATCGCGGCTGAGAATCCAGTGCACTGCCAGCAGGACGATACCGGCGGATACTTCATTGACGAATTCCGATAAGCCGTTGCCGCACAGTTTGAACATTTGCCTCAGTGCCAGCCATTTTGGCTGCCAGCGCAAGCGCTGACTGCGGCGGTAAGTGTGCAGCAGTAACACACACTGGGTAATTTGCGCGGCGGTGGTAGCCAGGGCGGCGGCGCGAATATCCCACTGCAGGCCCGCCAGTAGCACCACATCCAGCACAATATTGACCAGTGCACCCAACACCAGTGCTCGACTGGCGCGACTAGGCTGCCCGGCGACTCGCAAAAAGTAATACAGCACCACCGCCAGGTACTGCGGAATAAGCCCCAGCAACATTATGTGCAAGTAGGGCTTGGCGTAAATCAGCAGTGTCTCGGGTACGGCCAGCAGAGCCAATAGCTGGCGATCAAAAAACCAGGCTGCGCTGGCAAGTATTGCAGCGCTGATACCCGCGCTGCACAGGCAGCCGCTGAAAATTATATTGGCCGCGTGGTATTTGCGCGCCCCGAGATAGCGACTGGCGGCAACACTGCCGCCAATGGCGAGCATAAGTACCAGGCCGAACAGCAGGGTCCACAGCGGAATTAACAGGTTAACAGCGGCCAGGGCATCCGCCCCCAACCATTTTCCGACCATGATTCCATCAACCAGCGCGGCTCCGGTTAGCGCCAGTAATCCGGCTACCGAAGCGCCCACATAACGAAAAAAGACGTTGATGCTGGGGCCGTCGGTGGCCGGGTTATAGTCGCTGTGGGTGACGCTCATAGATGCTCACTTAAAGGTGTTCCATGCTTGGAGGGTTGAGAGGAAAGCTATTCGCAGGCGGCTTGCATAGAGAGTTGATAACCGTAACCGCGCACGGTTTGAATGGCGTCAGTGGGCATGCCGAGTGCGATCAGTTTTTTTCTTACCCGGCTTAAGTGCATATCGATACTGCGGTCGTGCTGGCAATAGGGTTTGTTCAGCACCCGCTGGTGTAAGTCGGCTTTGCGCAGCAGGGTGTTGTGCTGCTCGGCAAGGCAAAACAGCAGCTTGAATTGGATGGCGGTCAGGGCTATGGGCTTTTGGTTGTAATGAGCTGCACGTGCATGGGCGTCCAGCTGTAACGGCCCAAGAGCTAAAGTTTGTGTGGTTTTTACCGGAGGCTGTTGCCACAGGCGGTTAAGCACAGAGCGGCTGCGAAGCATGAGTTCGTCAGCATTGACGGGAGTGCAGAGGAAATCATCTGCGCCCTGGCGCAGGGCATGTACACAGAGTGTTGGTGCAGAGGCCAGGACGATGATTGGGCAGTGTCTAGTTTGGCTCTGGTGGCGCAGGTTGGCCCAGAACCACGGCAATTGGTCCTCTATTTGGCAAAAAAGCAGGTTCGTGTCCGGGGGCAGAGAATAAAGGCTCGAGGTGTGAGGGTGGGCGCTAAAAGACACATTCCAACCTGTACCGGCGAATCTGTCGCTTAACTGATTAAACACATGCGGCGTTTGGCTCAGCCATAAGGCGTGGATTGGTAAATCTCTGGTAGACATTCTTATTTCCATGCGGCGTGTCTGTTTACAAATCTGTTCCACAGGAGTCGCAAAACGATACTCATTATCGTTTGTGGGTGCAAACCTTATTTTTCTCTTTAGCGACTTATTCACCAGAGTGCTGCTTTGTGCAAATTGCTGTGTAACAACTGTAACAAGTGTTTACTTGAGTCAAGATGGTAATGATAATGCTTCTTTTTTAGAAATCAGAGAATAGAAGGAAGCGATCTCCATGCAACGTCCGTTTAACTCCCTGGCCAAGCTCAGCCCTCTGGCTCTCGCCATCACTCTGGCACCAAATTTCTCCCTGGCGCAATCCGAGGCCAATGCCGTAGACGAGAAAGAGCGGGACAACAATCCCAAAGAAATCGAAGAGCTGGTGGTCATCGGTGAGCCGGTGGACAGCTTGCTAACGTCGGCGGACCTGGATCGTAAACAGGCCAATGACCTGGATGATATTTTCTCGGGCGTACCCACGGTGCTGGTAGGGGGCTCGGTTGGCGCGGCGCAAAAGATCTACGTGCGCAACCTGGGTGAAGATACCCTGAATATCTCTGTGGATGGTGCCACCCAATCTGGCGTGACCTATCACCACACCGGCCGTATTTCGGTTGAACCGGAGCTGCTTAAACAGGTTCATGTGCAGGTGGGCGCGGGCGATGCCACCAGTGGCCCTGGCGCGCTGGGCGGTGCGATTAAGTTTGAAACCAAAGACCCTGAAGATATGTTGGGGGATCGTGATTTCGGCGCAATTTTAAAGGCTGGGTATTTTTCCAACACAGAAGGGTACAAGGGCAGCGGCACAGTATATGGTCGATTGGGTAACACCTTTAGCGCTATGGCCAGCTACGTAACCTCTGATCAAAACGACATGGAAGATCCCAACGGCAATGAGCTACCGGGCACCAATTCGGAACAAGACCTGGGCTTTGTAAAGCTGGTGGGTGATTTTGGTGGTGGTCACAGGGCGAGCATCAGTTACGAGAATTTGGTCGAAGAAGGCGAAAAACTGACGCGCCCAGAATGGGGCGAGGGTCCTCGTAATCCGCTCCGCGATCTTGAGTTTGACCGTAAAACCACCACCGTTAAATACTCGTGGGATAAGCCCGATAGTGATTGGGTTTTGTTGGATGTGAGCCTGTATAACACGGACTTTGAGATCTATCGCCCTTGGGATGACTACACCAGCGCCGTGGATACGCAGGGGTTCTTGTTCAGTAATACCAGTCAACTGGGTGATCATAAAATCGTTTACGGCTCTGACTACCGCGATGATGAAGTTACCGCAGGTGAGAGAGCCATCGGTGGTAGCGCATTTACAGAAACCAGCGATGTGCTGGGGTTCTTTGTGCAGGATCATTTTCAGGCCACCGACGCGCTGCTGTTGACCTTTGGCTCCCGCTGGGATGACTTTAATGCAGTGGATAAAGAAAACAATGAATTTAATTCTGACGGCTTTAGTCCCAACGTCGGTTTTGCCTACGATCTGACCCGCGATCTGACCTTCAGTGGTGGTTATGCTGAATCTCTGCGGGGGGTTGAAACCAACGATGGCTTTAAATTGTTTGGCACCACAAATGATCCTGATTTAAAAGCCGAGCGCGCAAAAAACTTTGAGCTGGGGCTGGACTACACCCTGGGCGCGTTTTTGCTGAGTGCCGGTTACCACGACACCACCATTGAAGACGCCATTGGTAACGCCGTGCCCTGGTCGCGCCACTACGAAAACCTGGGCGAATTGGAAACCAATGGTTACTCCTTGGGCGCCACTTATAACGGCGAACGTTTGTTCTCCAAGTGGACGTACGTTGATACCGATGTAGAGCTGGACGGCGAAGCCCTTACCCGTTACTCATACGGTTACTTAGGTACTTCGACCGGTAATACCTTAACGATGGATACGAGTTATCAGCTGGCATCAACCATGGATATTGGTTGGATCATGACGCTTGTGCAGGATCTGGATGATATCTACGTTGAATCGGCTGGTGCGACCATCAGTAAACCCGGCTATAACGTACATGATGTATATGCGCACTGGGAGCCGAGCGGCTTGCGTGGCTTCAGTGTGACCCTAACGGTTAAAAATGTATTTGATGAAGAGTATCTGGATCATGGTAGCGTGGAAGACTTTACTCATCTCGAAGGCTACACCGGTATTAAGGGCTACCCTGCTCCGGGACGGGATGTTCGCTTGAGCATGGCGTATCGATTCTAAATTTAACGTTCTGTGTTAGAGAATGGAAACACAAAACGCCGTGGTTAATTCCACGGCGTTTTTGTCTCTAATAACCTCTGGGCCAGGTGTCAATTTTATTCGGCCAGGCTTTTGTGCACGGCGACACGCCAGCCCGCGAGTAAAAGTGTGCGGCTTTCTGCATTGATGCAGGGTTCGGTGCTTTTTTCCAGGGACCAGTTGGCGGCAACATCGTCAAGGTGTGCGAAAACCCCTAATTGCAAAGCGGCAAGCTGTGCGGCACCGAGTGCGGTGGTTTCGATGATGTCTGGGCGCTCCACCCGCGTACCGGTAATGTCGGCCAGGGCTTGTAACAGCCAATTGTTGGCGATCATCCCGCCGTCTACTCGCAGAGTCTGACTGGCTTGGCCGGCGTCTTTCTCCATGGCGGTGAGAAGGTCGTGGGTTTGGTAGCACACGGACTCAAGGGCGGCTCGCGCTATTTCAGCCCGCCCGCTGTTGCGGGTTAAGCCACAAATAACCGCGCGAGCATCCGGCTCCCAATGCGGCGCGCCCAAGCCCGTAAAGGCCGGCACTAAATAGACCCCGTGGTTTCCATCGAGGCTCGCGGCCAAAGCCTCGGTTTCTGCCGCCTCTTGAATCATTCCTAGCTTGTCGCGCAGCCATTGCACTGCGGCGCCAGCGATAAAAATGGAGCCCTCCAGCGCGTACTGGGGCTTACCGTTTATACGATAGGCCAGGGTGGTGAGCAGTCGGTTGGCCGAGCTTTGCGGGTTATCGCCGGTGTGCATCAAAGCAAAGCAGCCCGTGCCATAGGTGCTTTTAATCATGCCTGGTTTAAAGCAGGCCTGGCCGATCATGGCGGCGTGTTGGTCACCCGCTACGCCAGCGATAGGCAGTTGACGGCCTGCCAGCCCTTCGGTTGCTGTGCCAAAGTCGGCGGCGCAATCGAGAACCTCGGGCAGCATCTGGTCGGGAATATTAAACAGTTTGAGCAGCTCATCGTCCCACGTTTGTTTGTGAATGTTGAACAGCGCGGTGCGACAGGCGTTGGTGGCATCGGTGGCGTGTACTTGGCCGTTGGTAAATTTCCAAATTAACCAGCTATCGATGGTGCCAAACGCCAGCTCGCCGAGCGTTGCGCGTTCGCGGGCGCCTTCCACTTTATCCAAAATCCAGGCGAGCTTGGTGGCAGAAAAGTAGGGGTCCAGCAGCAGGCCCGTGCGTTCACGCAGTAAGTCCTCATAACCCTTGTCCCGTAGCTTGCGGCAGCTACCGGCGGTGCGCCTGTCCTGCCAGACAATGGCTGGGTAAATGGGTTCGCCGCTGGTCTTATCCCACACCACGGTGGTTTCACGCTGGTTGGTAATGCCTATCCCTGCCACCGCTTGGTCTGACTCCAGTTGCGCCAGGGCATCACAGCAAACCTGACTGGTCACCTGCCAAATTTCCAATGGGTCGTGTTCCACCCAGCCGTCGGCGGGAAAGTGTTGTTCAAACTCACGCTGGGCGCTGGCGAGTATTTTTCCGTCGCACGAAAATACGATTGCCCGACTGCTGGTGGTGCCCTGATCAATAGCTAAGATGGCGTGGCTCAAGCTGTACCTCAAGAATTATTGTGGGTGTGCGGTGAGTTTAGTACACAACGTCTCGACACCAAATACTGAGTGCGTCATCTTTTTTATTGAGATGGGGCTGGGCGAGGGGCCTTTTAAAAGGTGGATTTTTAATGGCAGTGAAAACTGCTTTTCTTGTCTTGGGTTCGACTCTGCCTACGCTAACTTATACGCAAGTGCCTGCTGCGATAGTAATGGGGTGGGTCAAACTGATGGCTACCAAGGGTGGTCTTGAGTGCGCCAGTTCGTTATGTGTTTATCCGTGAACGCTGTTGCGAATTTTATAATGTATGAAGCGGAAAATGCCCTTCAGTTAACGCTTTTTGGGTAAGGTGTTGAGAATTCTTGAGCATACAAATAGAGATCATATACCCTATAATGTCGAATGAGTTTACATTTCCCGGCATTATGGAGCCCATCTTTTGAGTAAACGCCAAGGTCCACCTTCTGACCCGTTTGCCGACCGCGAAGCGCAAAAATACGAAAACCCCATTCCCAGCCGCGAGCTGATTCTGGAGCTGCTCGACCGACAGCCTGGGCCATGCACCCATCCGCAAGTCGCCCAGTTGCTGGAGTTGAACGACGAAGACGATATCGAAGCGCTGCGTCGACGTCTGATTGCCATGGCTCGGGATGGCCAGCTGATCAGCAATCGTCGAGGTGCTTTTGCTCCTGTGAATCTGTTGGATGTTATCCGAGCGCGAGTTCAGGGCCACCGTGACGGTTATGGTTTTGCCATCCCGGTAGAGGGCGGCGACGACATTTACCTGCACAATCGGCAAATGCGTAAAGTCTTTGATGGCGATGAAGTGCTGGTGCGCCTGCAAGGCGAGAACTATCGCGGCCGCGAAGAAGGCGCGATTATCGAAGTGCTCAACCGCAATACCAAAACCTTAGCCGGGCGTTTTATTAAAGAAGACGGCGTACAATTCCTAAGCCCGGAAAATCCGCGCGTTACCCAGGATATTATGATTGCCCAGGGCGATGAGCTGGGTGCACGGTCTGGGCAAATTGTAGTGGTAGAGTTAACACGTCAGCCAGAAAAACAGCGGCCACCGCAGGGGCGAGTGATTCAGGTGCTGGGCGATCATATGGCGCCGGGCATGGAAATTGAACTTGCCATCGAGTCCCACGGCATTCCCAATCAGTGGAGCCACGAAGCGCTGAGCGAAGCCGAGGCTCTGCCGGCCGAAGTGGCCGAAGCCGATAAGTCCGGCCGAGTGGACTTACGTGATTTGCCTTTTGTAACCATCGACGGTGAAGACGCTCGCGACTTTGACGATGCTGTGCTCTGCCAGCGTAAGAAAGGCGGCGGTTGGCGTTTGTTTGTGGCGATTGCGGATGTCTCTCACTATGTGCGCCCGAATACCGGCTTAGACGGCGACGCCGTGCGTCGCGCGACCAGCGTGTACTTCCCGGATCATGTGGTGCCCATGCTGCCGGAAAAAATCTCCAATGGTTTGTGCTCCCTGAACCCGCAGGTGGACAGGTTGGTGATGGTGTGCGAAATGACCATCAGCCAGGCCGGGCAGGTTAGCGGGTACAAATTCTACGAAGGCATTATTCACTCTCATGCGCGTCTGACGTACAACCAGGTGGGCGCGGCTTTGGCCGGTGACGCCGCGGTTGTCGAGTCTTTGTCTGAGCGTATGGGCGAGCTTGAGATATTGCACGAGCTTTATCAGAGCTTGCGCGAGGCTCGAAGTGAGCGTGGTGCCATCGACTTTGAAACCGTTGAAACACGCATTGTCTTCAACGACGAGCGTAAAATTGATGAAATCGTGCCGGTAAGGCGTAACGATGCGCACAAAATTATTGAAGAGTGCATGCTGTGCGCCAACGTGTGCGCCGCGCGCTTTTTAGAGCAGCATGATCTGACTTCTCTGTATCGGGTGCATCAGGGGCCAACCGCTGAAAAGCTCGAAAACCTGCGTGAGTTTCTTGCTGAGCTCGGTTTGGGCTTGAGCGGCGGGGAAGAGCCAACCTCGGCGGATTATCAGGCGCTGATGGCGGCCATTAGCGGGCGTGGCGATGCCAATATGATTCAAACGGTGATGCTGCGCAGCTTGCGTCAAGCCGTGTATCAGGTGGAAAACGATGGCCATTTTGGTTTGGGTTACGACGCCTACGCTCATTTCACCTCACCCATTCGCCGCTATCCCGATTTATTAGTGCATCGCGCGATTCGTTCGGTGATCCGCTCTGATCAGGCGTCTACCCATGTTGTTCGGGTGGATGGCGTGAAGCCCATACCGGCCAATAAAATCTACCCGTACAGTGTTGCGGATATGATTTCGTTAGGGGAGCACTCCTCTCTTGCCGAGCGTCGCGCCGATGAAGCCTCACGAGATGTGGTGAGTTGGCTCAAGTGCGAATATCTGCAAGATAAAGTTGGTGATGTTTTTGATGGCGTTGTGGCCTCGGTAACAGGCTTTGGTATCTTCGTTGAGTTGGTGGATATCTACGTTGAAGGTCTTGTTCACGTGACTGCTTTGCCGCAGGATTACTACCGCTTTGACCCGGCGAAGCATCGTTTGGTGGGTGAGCGCACACGCCAGGTGTTTGGCTTGGGTGATGAGTTAAGCGTGCGCGTGGTGCGTGTAAGCCTTGATGAGCGGAAAATAGATTTTGAGCTTGAAAGCGTAAAGAATGCTCGCCGTAGTCGCGCACCTTTACCGCCTACAGGCGGTAAGTCTGGCAAAAAGGGGGCTAAATCCTCAGGTGCCAAAAAGGCGAAAAAGCCTGGCGCTAAATCCGCGAGTGGTACCCACAAGTCACGGCAAAACAAAGCCAATTTGCCCACTCCACGTAAAAGGAAACCGAAACATGGCTCTGAAACCGGCGCGCAAGTTCATCGCTCGGCGCAGGATTCGTCAGTTCGATCGGCGCAAACACAGCCAGCGGAAAAAAGCCGATCTGTATTTGCGCAAGCAGCAGCTGGGGTTAAGAAGGCGCTGGCGCGATTTAAAAAGAAGCCTCCGCAGGACTAATGCCATGCTTTTTTGGTGTGACAAATACGCCGGAGGCGCGCCTGAAGTTGAGCAAGACGTCAAAAGAGAAGAGCCGTGAGCAAAAATGATATTCTCTATGGTTTGCACGCTGTACAAGCCATTTTAAAAAGTGCCCCTCAGCGTGTATTAACCTTAATGGTGCTGCAGGGGCGCACCGATCAAAAGTTGCAAAAAATCTTGCAGTTGGCCCGGCAGAATGGGATTTCAGTTCAAGAGGCATCGCGTAAAAAAATGGACGCGTTGGCGGCCGATGCGAATCACCAGGGCGTGATTGCGCAGGCGCGGCCCGGCAAAACCCACGATGAAGCTTATCTGTATGAGCTGCTCGATTCGCTCGATTACGCACCGTTGTTGTTAGTGTTAGACGGTGTAACAGACCCGCATAACCTGGGTGCCTGTTTGCGTTCGGCGGACGCCGCCGGGGTTGATGCTGTGATTGCGCCTAAAGACAACGCCGCGGGATTAAACCCGACGGCACGCAAGGTGGCTTGCGGTGCGGCCGAGGTGGTGCCTTTTATTCCTGTGACGAACTTAGCGCGCACGCTGGAAAAGCTTAAAGCACGAGGGGTATGGGTAAAAGGCGCGGCAGGAGAGGCGACGGCAACGGTTTTTGCGAGTGACCTGACCGGTGCGGTGGCATTGGTCATGGGGGCAGAGGGGGAAGGTTTACGCCGCTTGACCCGTGAAACCTGTGACGAGTTAATTAAAATACCCATGGTGGGCACAGTCAGCAGTTTAAATGTTTCGGTGGCGACCGGCATTTGTTTGTTTGAGGCGGTGCGGCAGCGCAGCGTTTAAGCGTTCGTTGCTGCTGGTGAGTCGCTCACGCAAGTGAGCGACAGACTTTAAGTTCTAACGCTGCTGTCTATCGGCCGTTCGGCCACAGTTACCTCAAGCTCAAGTTGCTCGGGTTGGGCGTTAAGTTTGGGGCGTAATACGCGGACGGTCACCTTGGTTCCCGGGTCGAGCTCGGCGACTTCATTCAGGCCCTGGCGCTCGGTACCAATAGGCTGGCCGTTAATGTGCGTTAATAGGTCACCACGTTGAATGCCTGCAATATGCGCGGGCTGATTATGGCTTACATCGGTTACCAATACGCCGGGAGTGTTGCTGGGTATGCCCAGCTCCTGCAGTTGCGTATCGCTTAAGCGTTCGACGGTGAGCCCCAGCCAGCCCCGAACTACGCGGCCATATTTAATAATGTCGTTGAGCGAGTCCATGGCATCGTCAACGGGTACCGCAAAGCCAATGCCCACCGTATCAAAAATAATCGCTGCGTTAATGCCCAGCAGGTTGCCCTGAGTGTCGATCAGCGCGCCGCCGGAATTCCCCGGGTTAATGGCAGCGTCGGTCTGAATATAATTTTCGTAAACGCTCAAGCCCAAGCCATAGCGGCTTAGCGCGCTGACAATCCCTTGGGTGACGGTTTGCCCAACCCCAAAAGGGTTGCCAATCGCCAATACCACATCGCCCACACGGGCAGCTTTGGGGTTGCCCAGGTTGATGGGGGTGAGGTTGTCCAGCTCGATTTTCAGTACGGCCAAATCGCTTTCCGGGTCGTTGCCAATAAACGTCGCCCCGGCACGACGACCGTCGTGCAGCAACACTAAAATCTCGTCCGCACCGTCAATAACGTGATTGTTGGTGAGCAGATAGCCCTCCTCGCTGACAATAACCCCCGAGCCAAGTGCTGATTGTACCCGTTTTTGCTGGCTGGGATTGCGATACAGTTGTTCGTACAGCGGGTGATTGGCTAAGGGGTGGCGGCGAGTTTCAATAACTTTGCGCGAATAGATGTTGACTACTGAGTTCGCCGCTTTGTTGACGGCGTCAGCGTAAGAGAGAGTGGTCCCTGTGGTGTGTCGGGTCGTAACCGGGTTGTTGCTGCCCTCGGGCAGCAAATCTGGAAATAATGCAAAAACTAATAGCGCAATTACTAGCCCTGCCACGACGGGCCAAGCGAAAAATTGCAACGCTCTGGTAAGGCGGGGCATGCGCTCTCCAGCTGTTTTTATGAGTTGTGTTGGCTGCGAGTATGGGGATCAGAGTCGGCGCTGGCGGTTTCGCTTGTCTCTAAATCGTAGTCTTCGCTTAAAGTACCCTTGTGGCCTTCACGTTTCGGGGCCCAGTCGCGTGGCGCTTCAACTTTTGCGTGCTCAATGCTTTCATTGCCACCCGGCAGTTGGTGTTCAGCATCGGCCAGCAATTGACGGCTAATTTCAGGCGTGCTGAGCTTCAGGGCGCTGGTGGCTAAGTGCTCATGCATATCCCGATAGCTTTCATTAAGGCTGTGGACCAGCTCCGTAGTGCGAGCGAAATGTTCGGTGACGTCGCGTTGATAAAGATCCAGTGCCTGTTCTGCTTCTTGTAGGCGCTTTTGCATCTCGGCGTTACGACCGCCGCCGCTGCCATTGCGTGAGAGAATATAGCCTGCTGCACATCCGACCAATAGTGAAACCAGTACTGCAACAATGATCGTAACTAATGAAAACACAAAAACTCTCCTGATATAGACCGCTCAACGTACGAGCCTGATGCGTTAGCAGGCCCTTACCATTATTATACGGCCTTTTGGCCACTAAAGAGAGGTGCAGGGCGCAAGTAGATGATATATGGCCCCTGTTAAATTATCGAATATGAAAGATCTGTTTTTATCGGCGACTAAAGTGTTGCTTGATGGGCCTGTGGGCACTCTGGAAGTTGCTGTGGACCTCGGGAGTAAAGACGGCGCTTACCGGGCTTGCAACACCTTTGCAGTCATTGCCCATCCCCACCCTCTGCATGGGGGCACCATGGATAATAAAGTGGTGACAACATTAATGCGCAGCTATCGAGAGTTGGGGGTTGATGTGCTGCGTTTTAACTTTCGCGGAGTGGGGCGAAGTACTGGTGAGCACGATCATGCGGTTGGTGAGCTGGATGATATGCTGGCGGTATTAAGGGCAGGGTTGGTGGCGCGCCCGCAGGCAAGACCGTTCTTGGCTGGATTCTCGTTTGGTTCATCTGTTGCGGCGCGAGCCAGTTATCAGGTTAATACGGCGCACCTGTGTTTGGTGGCACCTCCTGTGCCGCGCTACGATTTCGAGTCCGGTGGCGCATTTCCCGCTCCGCTCAGTATTCTGCAGGGGGAAGCGGATGAGCGCGTCGAAGAATCAGAGGTAAGGCAGTGGGTAGGCGGATTGTCGGGCGAAATACGCTATCACGCCTTTCCCGCTACGGGCCATTTTTTTCACGGCCAATTGGTGGAGTTAAAGCAGTTGTTGACAGATGATATAAATCAGCAATGCCCTGTGCGGGGGCTGCTGTGAGCAAAGAGTTATCAGGGGGGCTGCTATCTCCCAGGCAGCGCTATGAACGAGATCTTGAGTTGCCAGGCTTTCACTCGGACGCCTCTCAGGAGCAGGCTGTTGCAGAGCTTCAGGCTCTTTATGAAGCGCTGGCAGAGACGCCAAAGCAGCCGAGTCTCTGGAAGAGGTTGCGCGGCAGGGGGCAGCGTGAACCGGTGCGGGGTTTGTATTTCTGGGGGGGCGTTGGGCGCGGCAAAACCTATTTGATGGATAACTTCTACGAAAGCCTGCCGTTTGAGGCCAAAATGCGGGCTCACTTTCACCGTTTCATGCGTCGGGTGCACGGTGAGTTAAAGCAGCTGGCGGGCCAGAAAAACCCCCTGGAGCAGGTGGCCGCGAACATAGCAGGCGAGGCGCGAGTTATTTGTTTCGACGAATTTTTTGTGAGTGACATCACTGATGCGATGATTTTGGCCGGCTTGTTGGAGGGGTTGTTCCGTCGTGGCGTGACTCTGGTGGCTACCTCCAATATCGAGCCTTCTGGGTTGTATAAAGACGGTTTGCAGCGCGAGCGCTTTTTGCCTGCGATCGCTTTGCTGCAAAAGTACACTAAAGTCGTGAACGTGGACGGCGGTGTTGATTATCGCTTGCGAGCCCTTGAGCAGGCCGAGCTATATTACAGCCCGTTAGGTGAGGTGGCGGAGCAATCCCTCGCCAGTGCGTTTGAAAGCCTGGCTCCGGCAGGTGCAAAGCATCGAGTTAACGTTGAGCTTGAAGTGGAAGGGCGTATTATCAAGGCGCGCTGTGTGGCCGACGATGTGGCGTGGTTTGAGTTTGATGCGTTATGCGATGGGCCTCGCTCACAAAATGATTATATTGAATTGGCGAGAGAGTTTCACTCAGTGCTAATTGCCAACGTGCCTTTATTGGGGGGCGATAAGGACGATCAGGCCCGACGCTTTATCAATATGGTGGATGAGTTCTATGATCGCCACGTCAAGTTGGTGGTGTCAGCGCAAATGCCTCTGGAGTCTCTTTACGGCGGCGGGCGTTTGGGATTTGAGTTTGAGCGCACCGCCAGCCGCCTGCTTGAGATGCGCAGCCGGGAGTATTTGGGGCGGCCGCACAAGCCTTAATAGGTGCAACTTGCGGCCGGTGTTTTTACGCGCTGCAGGATGGATAAAAAAAGTGCAAAAAGTGGTTGAAAAGAAGTCGGCGCTTATGTAGTATTCGCGCTCTTTTGTGGGAAGCACCACCTAGTAGGCAGGTATAACATGAAGACATATAGTGCTAAAGCAGAATCGGTCGTTCGCGATTGGTTCGTCATAGATGCAGAAGGTAAGACTCTGGGCCGTATGGCTGCCGAGATCGCTACTCGTCTGCGCGGAAAGCACAAACCTGAGTACACCCCGCATGTTGACACCGGTGACTACATTGTAGTTATTAACGCAGAGAAAGTTGCTGTGACCGGGCGCAAAGCTACTGACAAGATGTACTATCGTCACACCGGCTATATCGGTGGCATCAAGTCTATTAGCTTTGAGAAGCTGATCGATAAGGCTCCAGAGCGTGTGATTCAGTCTGCTGTAAAAGGCATGCTGCCACGTGGTCCTCTCGGTCGCGCTATGTTCAACAAGTTGAAAGTGTACGCAGGTAGTGAGCATCCGCACACTGCTCAGCAGCCGCAAGAACTTAACATCTAAACGGAAAGCTGATTATGGCAGTTACTCAATATTACGGTACCGGCCGTCGTAAGACCTCGACCGCTCGAGTGTTCATTACTCCAGGCACTGGTACAATCACCATTAATGGTCGTCCGCTGGATCAGTATTTCGGTCGCGAAGTTGCACAGATGGTTGTGCGTCAGCCGCTGGAGCTCACTGATCTGACAGAAAAATTCGACGTTAAAGCCACCGTTGCCGGTGGTGGTAGTTTTGGTCAGGCGGGTGCTATTCGCCACGGCCTGACTCGCGCTCTGATGGAGTACGATGAAACATTGCGTCAGCCGCTGCGTGCCGAGGGTTATGTAACCCGCGATTCGCGTGAAGTTGAGCGTAAGAAAGTCGGTCTGCGCAAAGCACGTAAGAAGCCACAATTCTCCAAGCGTTAATTGGGATTGTTGCTGCTGTGCAGCAGAACAGAGAAAAGCGCCCTGGTTTACCTTGGGCGCTTTTTTTGTATCTATTATTTTGGTTACTAGGTCGCGTCTGTCTGCGAGCCCTTGTGAGACGCGGGCTTGCGCCCTTTTCCTTGTAACGGGCGCGCATTTTCATTAAGATTGGGCAATTTTTTAAGACAATAAGATCCATCTAAATATTTGAAATTCAGTGATTTTTAGCCGTCGATGCTGTTAGGGGAGAAACCGTCATGAGCAATGACGTTGTCAACAAAACACGCCGCCGTGTACTCACTGGTGCCACTACTGTTGTGGGCGCTATAGGTGCAGTGGGCGCTGCCGTTCCGTTTGTCGGGTCTTGGAACCCGAGCGCCAAAGCGAAAGCTGCAGGTGCACCGGTACAAGTCAATATCAGTAAAATTGAGCCAGGCGCTATGATTACCGTTGAGTGGCGCGGGAAGCCGGTTTATATCGTGCGTCGCACGGAAGAGGCTCTTGAGAATCTCGCAAAAACGGATGATCTGGTGCGTGATCCCAACTCGGAAGAGCCCCAGCAGCCTGCTTACGCGACCAATCACACTCGCTCTATTAAGCCTGAAGTTCTGATTCTGCTTGGGTTATGTACTCACTTAGGGTGTGCGCCGATGTTTCGTCCGGAAGTTGGTGCGGCGGACCTGGGCGGAGATATTTGGCAGGGTGGTTTTTTCTGCCCCTGCCACGGTTCTAAATTCGATTTGGCGGGTCGGGTGTTTAAAGGCGTCCCTGCTCCAATCAATTTACAAGTGCCTCCCCACAGGTACGACAGCGACAGTCTGGTAACCATCGGCGTGGATCAGGAGGCATAACATGAACTGGATGAAAGGTCTTTGGAATTGGGTTGATGCCCGCCTGCCGGTGCAGCGCGCCTGGGATACCCACATGGGTAAATACTATGCGCCGAAAAACTTTAATTTCTGGTATTTCTTTGGGGTTTTGTCGATTCTGGTGCTGGTAAACCAGCTATTAACCGGTATCTGGCTGACCATGAATTACACGCCCAGCGCCGAGGAAGCGTTTGCTTCGGTAGAGTACATCATGCGTGATGTGGACTATGGCTGGATTCTCCGCTATATGCACTCCACAGGGGCTTCCGCCTTCTTTGTCGTGGTGTATCTGCACATGTTCCGCGGTTTAATGTATGGCTCTTATAAGGCGCCTCGCGAGCTGGTGTGGATCTTCGGTATGACCATTTACCTGGTGCTGATGGCCGAAGCCTTTATGGGGTATGTGCTGCCCTGGGGGCAGATGTCTTACTGGGGTGCGCAGGTGATTGTATCGCTTGCAGGTGCGATTCCTGTGGTGGGCGACTCCCTGGTTGAATGGGTGCGCGGTGACTACCTGATTTCGGGTATTACCCTAAACCGTTTCTTCGCGTTGCACGTTGTTGCGCTGCCGATTGTTCTCTTGGGGCTGGTAGTGCTGCATCTCTTGGCGCTGCACGAAGTCGGCTCGAACAACCCAGACGGTATCGAGATCAAAAAGAACAAAGATGAAAACGGTGTACCTAAAGACGGCGTGGCTTTCCACCCCTTCTACACGGTGCATGATCTGGTGGGCGTGTCTGTCTTCCTGTTTGTTTTCTGTTTCGTGCTGTTCTTTATGCCGGAGATGGGTGGTTTCTTCCTGGAGTACGCTAACTTTGAAGAAGCGAATAACCTGAAGACCCCTGAGCATATTGCACCTGTTTGGTACTTCACGCCTTTCTACGCCATTTTGCGTGCAGTCACCTTCGATATTGGGCCTCTGAGTTCCAAGTTCTTGGGTCTGATTGCCATGGGGGCCGCGATTGCCATCTTGTTTGTGCTGCCTTGGTTGGATAAGAGCCCGGTTAAGTCCATGCGCTACAAAGGTAATTTCAGCCGTGTAGCGCTGATTGTGTTCGCCGCGGCCTTTGTGATTCTGGGTTATCTCGGTGTGAAAGCCCCAACTCCGGGTCGCACCATCTTGTCTCAGGTATGTACTATTTTGTACTTCGCCTATTTCATTGGCATGCCGTTCTGGACTAAGCGCGAGAAAACTGAGCCAGAGCCTGAGCGTGTTCGTATGAAGGGCTTGCCCCTGCACCTGACCTTAGGTGGCTTTGTGCTCTTCGCTATTCTGGTCGTGGTGCCCATCAAAGCCGTTGGTGCTGAAAGCCACTTTGCCTGCGGTTCTATCCCCTGTGACACCATGGAGCCAGATTTGGAAAACAAAGCGTCGCTGCAGCGCGGCGCCAAGTATTTCGTCAACTACTGCATGGGGTGTCACTCGGCGAAATTCTCTCGCTACGGTCGTGTGGCCGATGATCTGGGTATCCCCCAAGATGTAATGATGGACAATCTGGTTTTTGGTGAGCGCCGTATCGGCGATTTGATGGAAAACGCCATGACCAAAGAGCAGGGCAAAAAGTGGTTTGGTGCGGCCCCGCCGGACTTAACCCTGGTGGCTCGCTCTCGTTCTCCTGAGTGGCTGTATACCTACCTGCGCAACTTTTATAAAGATGAGTCGCGTCCTTTAGGGGTAAACAACCGCGTTTTTGCTAACGTGGGTATGCCTCACGTGATGCTCGAGCTTCAGGGGCTGCATGAGTGTGGCGCGGGTCCTGCACTAGATGGCCATGGTAACGCCGAACGTGACAATTTGGGTAACTTGGTCATGGATGAGCATTGTGGTGCGCTTGTTGAAGGCGACATAAAAGGCACTATGAGTACCGAAGAGTTTGATCGTGCTATCTATGATCTGGTGAACTTTTTGGAGTATGTGGCTGAGCCCTCCCAGTTAGATCGCAAGCGCATAGGTGTGTTTGTTCTGCTGTTTTTGTGTGTATTGTTTGTCTTTACCTACTTGTTAAACCGTGAATACTGGAAAGGTATTCATTGATCTTAGAGCGGGCCTGTTAGCCCGCTCCCATTACTATTGACTACTGAGGTGACTTAATGGGTGTTGTGACTAAGCGCTCATCCATGATTTTTTATTCTGACCCTACAGATCATTACAGCCATCGTGTGCGTATTGTTCTTGCCGAAAAAGGTGTTTCGGTGGACATGGTTGAAGGAGATTCGGCGAACAAGCCCCGCGAGTTAGCCGACTTGAATCCGTACAATACGCTGCCAACTCTCGTGGATCGTGATCTGTCTCTGTACGAGTCAAAAGTAATCATGGAGTATTTGGATGAGCGTTTCCCTCATCCGCCGCTGCTGCCGGTTTACCCGGTAGCCAGGGCGCAAAGTCGCCTGTGGATGTACCGCCTGGAGCGAGATTGGGCGCCGATGGTTGATGCTATCGTGCAAGGTGGTGAGGCTGAGCAAGTTGAGCATGCACGTAAGGAATTAAAAGACAGTTTGCTGACAATTGCTCCTATCTTTGCCGAGATGCCTTTCTTTATGAGCGAGGAGTTCACCATTGTAGACTGTTGTTTGGGGCCCATTTTGTGGCGCTTGAATTCTTTAGGTATTGAGTTGCCAAGTACCCGTCAGAGCTTGCCCTTACAGCAATACATGGAGCGTTTATTCTCGCGTGAGTCCTTCCAACAAAGCTTGACTGAGCCTGAGAAGGAAATGCGTCCGCAAGCTTAGTTTCTACGACGGGGCTTGGCCCCGTTTTTCTTTACTCGACTTCAGGAGCGCTTTATGCCGATGAGTTCAAGTCGCCCCTATATGATCCGTGCTTTGTATGAGTGGATTGTAGACAATGCCTGTACGCCTTATATCTTGGTTAATGCGCGGGCAACTGGGGTGGAAGTGCCTCAGGAACATGTCAATAAAGATGGCCAGATCGTTTTGAACATATCACCTGCCTCGGTGGTAGGTTTGGATTTGTCTCAAGAGCATATTGCCTTTAGCGCGAGGTTTGGCGGTATTCCCCGAGACCTCTTTATTCCCTCTTACGCCGTGTTAGGTATTTATGCTCGTGAGAATGGCCAGGGCATGGTGTTTGATGCTGAGCCTGAACCACCGACCCCGCCAGAGCCTCCAAAGCCGGAAGGTGATGAGGAAAAACGACCCAGTTTGCGAGTGGTTAAGTAACGGGGTAACACCCGTTATGACTTATATTTCTTTGTACGTTTAGCGTTCAGTATCCATATAGCAATATCTTATTTGTTGCCCTGTGGCGCCACTTGTTATCGTAAATCCTGCAGATCCACTGAATAATAAAAACAGCTGTAGGAGAAGTAGTATGGCAATGTTCCAACACACGTTTGGTATCTTCACCAACCCTGACCGCGAATGGCAGCGTATACGTAATGAAGACCAAAGCTTTTTTAAGGTCTATTGGACACATGTACCACTTTTAGCATTAATTCCTGTGGTGTGTGCTTTTTTTGGGGTAACGCAACAGGGCTGGAGCATTGGCAGCGGGGGAGTGGTTAAGCTTACTTCCGACAGTGCCTTGATCCTTTGCGGTTTTGCCTATCTTGCGCAACTCGTGGCGGTGTATATCCTGGGAGAATACATTAATTGGATGAGCCACAGTTTTGGGGTGACCGACGAAGATTCACGTCGCCACTACGAGGGCACTGCTTTAGCCGTTTATTCAGCTACACCTATGATGCTGGCTGGCTTCGTACTCTTATTTCCTGAGCTCTGGTTAGTGGCTGGGGTATTTATTCTGGCGGCGTGCTACTCGATTTATTTGATTTATGAGGGCATTCCAATATTGATGAATATTCCCAAGGAGCGAGGTTTTGTATACGCCAGTTCAGTTATTACTGTAGGTTTGGTGTTGGCTGTAGTGGTTATGGTCGCTACGGTTATTGTATGGGGTTCGGGTATGGGCCCTGTATATGTAAGTTGATGTTTTTACACTGAGTTTTTAAGGCGGCTTCGGCCGCCTTTCGTGTTTATTGCAAGGCTATTTTTTGAATGTGTATTTTTTGTGACATTTTCTTTACAGCTTGTCACATAATTGTCATATAGGCTCGATAGAGTGCGCCGGAGTTTAAGATTTTAGCGAAATTATCCAATAGGAGCGCACGATGAAAGCCAGTAAGATTTTTCGCGGTTTAGCCCTTGCCGGTTCAATGATGTGTTCGGCTGTATTTGCCGATGTGGACCCCAACTTACCTGAATACACTGCCACCTCTGGTGTGTCTGGAAACGTCAATAGCATTGGCTCTGACACCCTTAATAACCTGATGACGTTATGGGCGGAAGAATTCGCCAAGTTTTACCCCAACGTTAATATTCAGATCCAAGGCGCTGGCTCATCTACCGCGCCACCAGCGCTCACCGAAGGCACTGCTAACTTCGGCCCAATGAGCCGAGAAATGAAAGCCTCAGAAATTCAGGCTTTTGAAGCACATTTTGGTTACAAGCCAACCGCTGTTCCTGTTGCGATTGATGTGGTAGCAGTGTACGTGAATAAAGATAACCCAATTGAAGGCCTGACAATGGCGGAAGTGGATGCCATTTTCTCCGCCACTCGCCGTTGTGGTTATGGCGAAGACATTACCCGTTGGGGGCAGGTGGGCTTGGATGGGGCTTGGGCCAATCGTGATTTCACCATGTACAGCCGCAATGCCGTGTCTGGGACGTATGGCTTTTTTAAGGATGTCGCACTGTGTGGGGGCGACTATAAAGCAAGCATTAACGAGCAGCCTGGTTCAGCATCGGTAGTGCAGGGTGTGAGTGAGTCTATTAACGGTATTGGCTACTCTGGTATTGGTTATGTAACTTCTAGCGTTCGTGCGCTTCCTTTGGCTGCTGAAGAAGGCCAGCCTTATGCACCGGCCGACGCCGAACACGCCGCTGATGGCAGTTACCCAATGGCCCGATTCCTTTACGTTTACATTAATAAGCACCCCAACCGCCCCCTGGATCCAATGCAGGCTGAGTTCCTGAAAATGGTGATTTCTAAGCAAGGACAGGAAGTGGTAGTACGTGATGGCTATATTCCCTTGCCAGCGAAGGTTGCCGAGCGTGTGACTAACGAGCTGGGCCTTTAACCACGCGAATGGCGGTGTGCTCTGTAGCCGCCGCTAAATTTGTCTTAGATCGCTGCTGGCAAGGTTGCCAAGCATAAATCGCAAAGGGTTTAAGCGGCCGACAGCAGCGAGCACCTAATTTTTTCATCAGGATTTTCAGGCAATGAGTGACACGACTCCCGCACCCCAGGCCGGCGAGAGCCTTATGCCCAATGCACGTGAACGGGCCCGGTTGCGCAACGTTCGCAGACTTAAAGACCGCTTCTCGCACTGGGGGGTGGCTACTGCTGGCTTGGCCGTGGTGGGCGCGCTGGGATTAATTTTTTTCTATCTGTTTTCTGAAGTAGTGCCCCTGTTAAAAGATGCGGACGTTGAATTACGGGAGTCCTATCCGGTTAGCGCAACGGGAGCAGACACTGACGTCCAGCATTTAATTCTTGAACGCTACGAGGAGCTGGGAGCCAAGGTTACCGCTGATGGGGTAAGTTTCTTTCTTGCCGACAGCGGTCAAGAACAGGCGGATTACAACGTGGCCGCTCCGGCGGGAGCGAAGCAGACAGCCTTGGGCCTGAGTACCCCAGGTGAAGCGCTGCTGGCCTATGGATACAGTAACGGCCAGCTGGTGTTGACGCAGCTGAGTTACCGCTTAAGTTACCCCAATGACCAGCGCAAAATCACCCCTCAGCTTGAATACCCATTAGGCCAAGCCCCCCTGCAGTTTGATGAGCAGGGCCGTGAGCTGTCACACATCGCGGTACAAGCGACGCAACGCGGTTTTGTAATTGCTGCGGCTACCGCAGACGGTCGTTTGTTGCTAGGGCGCTATTCGGCCCGTGAAAATTTAATGACCGGTGAAGTAACCACTACGGGTAAGGTAGAGGTGTTGCCGCCGTTACCCAGCGGTGTTACACCGGTGTTGCTTGAGGTGGATAAAACCGCAAGTCATTTAGTGGTGGCCGACGATCAAGCCAACCTGCATCTTTATGCGGTCTCTGATCGTGGCGAACCCGCTCTAACTGAAACTGTTGCAACTGAGCGTGGCCAGATTACTGCCATGCGCTTTTTGGTGGGCACTGGGTCGTTGGTCATCGGCACCGAAAGCGGCAATGTGAGCCAATGGTTGTTGGTACGAGATCCGAAAAATATTTATCACGTGCAACCTGTGCGCGATTTCGAGTCTCTTTCCTCTGCGGTCACTACGATTACCCCTGAATACGCCCGGCGCGGCTTCTGGGTAGGCGACAGTTCGGGCAATATTGGTGTCTATCACGGCACGGCCGCTCGCACTTTGATGGTGGAAAACGTCAGCGACCACGGCGTTGAGAATATCGCTATATCGCCTATTAACCGTAAGATGCTGCTGTTGGATGCATCAAACCAAGTTCAGGTAATGGATGTGTGGAACGAGCATCCAGAAATTTCTTTCAGCTCATTATGGCAAAAAGTCTGGTACGAAGGTCGCAGCGGCCCTGAGTACGTGTGGCAGGCTTCCTCCGGTGGCGATGAATTTGAATCGAAAATGAGCCTTGTGCCTTTATCTTTGGGCACGCTCAAAGCTGCCTTTTTTGCCATGCTGTTTGCTATCCCACTGGGTATTATGGGCGCGCTGTATACCGCTTATTTTATGACGCCTAAAATGCGTGGGTTAGTGAAGCCGACCATTGAAATCATGGAGGCGTTGCCAACAGTTATTTTGGGCTTTTTGGCGGGACTTTGGTTGGCCCCGTTTTTAGAAAATCACCTGCCCGCGATCTTTAGCGTTCTGATCTTTATGCCGTTGATGATGGTGTTGGTTGGCTACGCCTGGTCTCGTTTACCTCAAGCTGTGCGCACGCAAGTCCCTGAAGGTTGGGAGGCGGCGATTTTGATTCTGCCTATTCTGCTTACCGGCTGGATGTGTGTAGCACTGAGCCCTTTTATCGAAGTGTGGTTCTTCTCTGGCAGTATGCGCCAATGGTTTACGGATAATGGTATTGATTACGATCAACGCAATGCTCTTGTGGTGGGCATCGCTATGGGGTTTGCTGTCATTCCTACTATTTTCTCAATTGCCGAAGATGCGATCTTCAATGTGCCGCGCCATTTGACTCAGGGCTCTTTGGCGCTGGGGGCAACTCGCTGGCAAACCGTAGTGGGCGTAGTTCTTCCTACTGCCAGCCCCGGTATTTTTTCGGCGGTAATGATGGGCTTTGGTCGCGCAGTGGGTGAAACCATGATTGTCCTTATGGCTACCGGCAACAGCCCCGTGGTGAACTTCAATATTTTCGAAGGTATGCGCACACTATCGGCCAATATCGCCGTTGAATTACCTGAGACAGCGGTTGATAGCACACACTTTAGGGTGCTGTTTTTGGCTGCCATTGTTCTGCTTACGCTGACATTTATCGTTAATACGTGCGCAGAAATCATTCGCCAGCGCTTGCGTAAACGCTACAGCAATCTGTAATTGGGGAGACGACACAAATGAAAAGTTGGTTTAAAAGTGGCGCCCCCTGGATTTGGCTAAATGGCGGCGCAGTGGCACTTTGTGTGGTGATGGTAGTAGGGCTGATCGGTTTAATTGCGATTCGCGGTTTCGGGCATTTTTGGCCTGCGGATGTGATGCAGACCACTATCATCGATAAAAGCGGTGCCGAGCATACCATTTTGGGTGAGAAAGTGCGCTCTGAAACCATTCCGGCCGCTGTGGCTCGGGATGGTGGTTACACGGTACCTGACGATGTCGAGTTAGTAACCCGCTACCTGGTAAAGCAGGGCAACCGCGATGTCAGCGGCCGAGACTTTAACTGGTATATGGAAACCGGTATGGGCGAATGGGCCTATCCCGAAAATGCCATGGTGATTGAGCGCAGAGAATGGGGGAGTTTTTATGGATTTCCCGTCGCGTTGCAAGAAAATGGCAAAGTATTGCTTAGCGCCTCTGATGAAAACTTCTGGCATGAGCTGCAAGAACGAGTGGAGCGTAGTGTCGAGTTACATGAAGAGATTAACCATATTGAGAAAGTCGATATTGGTCGGATCAATCATGCGCTGGAGCGTATGCGCTTAGATCGTCGTCGTCTCGAATTAGAGGGGGTAGACTCGGCAGCTTTGGCTGAAGCCGAAGCTGAGTTTGCTGCGCGCAAGGCCGAGCTGGATGCTCAGTATCTTCAGGTTAAAGGTGAGCGAGATAAGCTCTATCGTCAACTGGGTCGCGATACACTGGTAGCGGAGGTGGCATCTGGCACTCAGGTAAACATACCGCTACAAAATGTGGTTCGTATAACCACGCCTAACGCGTTAGGTGTGGTTGCCAAGCTCGGACAATATATTGAGCGCTTTTGGGAGTTTTTAACCGACGAACCCCGCGAAGCCAACACAGAAGGTGGTATTTTCCCGGCGATTTTTGGCACCGTGACCATGGTTCTGGTTATGTCGATAATCGTTACTCCATTTGGTGTGTTGGCGGCGATTTACCTACGGGAATACGCCAAACAGGGGCCCGTATTACGGTTAATTCGTATCTCGGTTTATAACCTGGCAGGTGTGCCATCCATTGTGTATGGCGTATTTGGCTTGGGCTTTTTTGTTTACTTTCTCGGCGGCAGCATCGACGAGCTGTTCTACCCAGAGTCTTTGCCCGCTCCCACGTTCGGTACTCCTGGCTTGTTTTGGGCATCATTGACCTTGGCACTTTTAACTCTGCCTGTGGTGATTGTGTCTACGGAGGAAGGGCTTTCGCGTATCCCTACCACCATTCGTCAGGGCTCTTTAGCTTTGGGGGCTACCAAAGCAGAAACTCTGTGGAAAGTGGTGGTGCCCTTAGCGACCCCGGCCATGATGACCGGACTTATTCTCGCGATTGCTCGCGCGGCCGGTGAAGTGGCCCCGCTGATGCTGGTAGGTGTGGTAAAGCTGGCACCATCGTTACCCATTGATGGCAATTATCCCTATCTGCACTTGGACCAAAAAATCATGCACTTGGGTTTCCATATTTACGATGTGGGTTTTCAAAGCCCCAACGTAGAAGCTGCCCGCCCGCTGGTTTACGCCACTGCACTCACGCTGGTGCTGCTGATTATTGTGCTGAACTTAACCGCCATTCGAATTCGCAACAGTCTGCGTGAAAAGTACCGCAGCGCGTCTGATTGATAACGGGAGTTGAATCATGTTAGAAACCAAAGCCGTTAGCAACCAAAACCCTGTTGATGAAAACCACTCGGCCGCCGATAAGGCGAGGGAAGCTGCCAACTACCGCGCCGCTGTTGAGTCGCCCGCAGGTGCGGCTTTGCGCCCCAACGAACAAACTGAATCTATGTCTATGGAAAATGAAACGATTAAGCTGCAGGTCTCTGACCTTAACCTTTACTATGGTGAAAAACGGGCCCTGAATAACATCAGTTTGGATATTCCCGAGAAAAAGGTAACCGCGTTTATTGGGCCATCCGGTTGTGGTAAGTCGACTTTACTGCGCTGTTTTAATCGCATGAACGACTTGGTGGATAGTTGCCGGATTGACGGCAAAATTCTGTTAGATAAAGATGATATTTACGCGCCGGGCGTAGATGTGGCCGAACTGCGACGACAAGTGGGAATGGTGTTTCAAAAGCCCAATCCATTTCCCAAGTCGATTTACGAAAATGTCGCCTATGGGTTGCGTTTACAGGGCGTGAAATCAAAGCGCACTCTGGATACCGTGGTGGAAAATTCTCTGCGCGGCGCCGCTTTGTGGGACGAGGTCAAAGATCGCCTGCACGACAACGCCTTTGGTTTGTCGGGGGGGCAGCAACAGCGTTTGGTGATTGCTCGTGCGATTGCGATTGAGCCCGAAGTCATCCTGTTGGATGAGCCCGCATCCGCACTGGATCCGATCTCAACCTTAAAAATTGAAGAGTTGATTTACGAATTGAAAGACAAGTACACCATCGTTATCGTCACCCATAATATGCAGCAGGCGGCACGGGTCTCTGATTACACCGCGTTTATGTACATGGGTGATTTGATTGAGTTTGGTGATACAGATACCTTGTTTACCAATCCAACAGAAAAACAAACCGAAGACTATATTACCGGCCGCTACGGCTAAGCCTTAGCGCACTTTTTAACCTCGATAACTTACGTAGAAGACATTGGCCATGGATATTACCAGTCACACTCACCACATCTCCCAGCAGTTTAATATCGAGCTGGATGATATTAAAACGCACCTGGCGGAAATGGGCGGCATGGCCGAGCGCCAGGTAAATGATGCCATCACCGCGATGATCGAGGTGGACCTGGAAAAGGCTGAGCAAGTCGTGCACGGCGATCGTAAAGTGAATTCGATGGAGGTATCCATCGATGAAGAGTGTGTGCGTATTCTGGCCAAGCGCCAGCCCGCGGCAGGTGATTTACGTTTGGTGATTGCGGTGACTAAAGCCATTACAGACCTTGAGCGTATCGGTGATGAAGCGAGCAAAATCGCTCGCCAGGCGATCGCCCTGAGCCGCGATGGCGCCGCGCCGCGTGGGTATGTAGAGATGCGCCATATTGGCAACCATGTATCACGCATGTTGCATGATTCTCTGGACGCCTTTGCCCGCCTTGATCTCGATGTGGCGCTTAAAGTGGTACAAACTGACCGTACCGTGGATATGGAATACTCCACCGCCATGCGTGAAATGATCACCTACATGATTGAGGATCCGCGCAGTATCACTCGTGTGCTGAATATTATGTGGTCTCTACGGGCGCTGGAGCGTATTGGCGACCATGCTCGTAACATCGCTCAGTATGTGGTGTATCTGGTGAAAGGCGAGGATGTTCGCCATGGCAGCTATGAAGAAATTGAAGAGCAGATTCAACAGAGTGATACGGACAGTTAAGCCAGTTTTACATTGAAGCTTGAGCGAGGTTAAATAGCCATACATCTTAATAATGGAGGATTTATGGCTCGCACCCCGTCAAACATGTTGCCTCTAGGTACGGAGTTGCCGTCTGTTAAGCTACCGGATGGTGCAGGCGATGTTTATAATATACACGATAATCTAAAACAGAACGGGCTGCTGGTGATGTTCATCTGCAACCACTGCCCATTTGTTTTGCATATTGCAGATTTCCTCTCGCCTATGGCGCTCGAGCTGAGTAAGCTCGGTGTTGGTTCAGTGGCCATTAGTTCAAATGATGTTATTCAACATCCTGATGACGCTCCCAGTAAAATGGTCGCTTTTGCGGCTCAGCATAATTTCCCTTTTCCATATCTATACGATGAATCTCAAGACGTGGCCCGGGCCTTTGACGCCGCTTGTACGCCGGATTTTTATTTATTTAATGGTGAGGGAAAGCTGGTTTACCGGGGCCAGATAGACAGTGCGCGCCCAGGTAACGATGAGCCAGTAAATGGTGTTGACTTGCTCGCGGCTGCCAGAGCACTTGCCGAAGGCGGCGAGATAAACCCTGCGCAACGTCCGAGCTTGGGTTGCAATATCAAATGGAAGGTATAAGCAGTTGCAGCGGATATTTCTTATAAGTTGGCTTGTGGGCCTTAGCTGCTGGTGGTTGGCAGGCTTGGCACAAGGGCAGGAGGTCACGCTCAAAGACATTGTCGATGCGAATGCACTGGCTGAAGAAGAGGTCGCTCATTTACAGCGTTCACGCCCTCTTGCCACACCTTTGGGAGCCGTACTTTTACTGCGTGAAGCAGGGCGTAAAGAGCAGTGGGAGGCCATGGCTCAGTATGCCGATTTACGCTACCTACCTGACGATGTTAAGGCGGTACCTCCCGCAGAGCTAATGCGTAAGCTCACCCTGGTGTGGGAGCAATATCAAATACTGGATATGGCCAGTATCAGCAACGAAGAGACCGGTAAGCTCGATGATGGCCTTCCACCTTACCGAGAGCTTTTAGGGAGTTTACGAGGCAGCTCTAAAACGTATGACATGTATCTACAGCGTGTCCCGGATGAAGATGGTCATCAAGTATGGAAGCTGTCTAACGCCAGTGTGGCGCAAATCCCCGAACTCTGGAGTCGATATGGATACCCCTCTCAGCTAGAAATACTTGAGCGTTGGCTGCCCAATTTCAAGTTGTTTCACATGCATAACTGGCAAGTTGTTGCATTGATTTTGCTGATTGTCGTGGCGTGGCTCGGTACAGGCATCATCAAGTGGGTACTGCTCAAGCTGGTGGAGCGCTTTTCTATTTATGGCGACACCATGCAAAGGCTTATCCGTAAGCCATTGCGCCGTTTCTTGTTTTTCCTTTTCCTGAACTGGAGCGTTTTCCAATTAGGGTTACCCCTTAAGGCCAGAGTTATTTTTGATACAGGCTTTCTTGCCTATCTTGCAGGCCTGTTTCTGGTGTTGGGGGTGGTTGAGTTTTTTCGCGCTGTTTATATCGGTCGAGCCATCGCGCGTGATGAAACTTACGCCCCGGGTTTTGTTACGCCTTTAGTCACCACGTTAAAAGTTATTATCATTATTTTCGCGGTGCTATTCTGGCTGGAAAGCGCCGGGTACAACATGGCAACCGTATTAACGGGTTTGGGTATTGGTTCGCTTGCGGTGGCACTGGCGGCGCAGAAAACATTAGAGAACGTATTTGGTGCATTTACTTTGTTTATTGCACGTCCGATCAAACCCGGTGATTTTTGCTGCTTTGGCAATGTGGTTGGCACCGTTGAGGAAATTGGCTTGCGTTCCACTGTGCTGCGAAAATTAGACCGCACGTTAGTGAATGTGCCCAACTCGCTGTTTTCAGCGCAAGTATTGGAGAATTTCACCGAGATCGATCAACGTTTGTATCGGCAGAGTTTTTACCTGTCTCTTGATGTCACCAGTCAGAAGTTACAGGCCGCTCTGGAAGAAATGAATAAGGTGCTGGAAGAGCATCCGCGGGTGCTCGAAACATCACGCAGGGTTCGTTTTGAGGCAGTGGAGCGTCAAGGTTTCTTGTTGCAAGCTAACGCCTACATAAATACCGCTGACTTTAGTGAGTTTTTGCCTGTTGCTGAGAGCCTAAATTTACAGATGCTACAGGTTTTAGAGAGCTTGCAAATACCCTTGGCGCACTGGACTCCAGCGTTTGAATAATCATTAATATCAAAGACCATAAAAAACCCGCTTGGTAGCGGGTTTTTTATGGCTTTTTATTAGCGAGTTTCTTGCTCGCGGGCGATGGCCCGGTAGGCAATGTCGCGGCGCAGGTAGACGTCTTTCCACTGGATTTTATCGGCCAGTTGATAGGCGCGCTGTTGCGCTTCGCTGACGGTATCGCCCAGTGCGGTGGCGCAAAGAACACGCCCGCCATTGGTCACCACTTGGCCGCCTTTTTCCGCGGTCCCGGCGTGGAATACTTTCTCGCCAACGGTTTCACTGGTGGGCAGTCCGGAAATAATATCGCCTTTATTGTAGCTGCCAGGGTAGCCACCGGCGGCTAATACCACGCCAACAGAGGCGCGTGAATCCCACTCGGCCTTGGCTTTATCCAGCTCGCCACGGGTGGCAGCCAGACACAACTCAACCAAATCGGATTGTAAGCGCAGCATGATCGGTTGGGTTTCCGGATCACCAAAACGGCAATTGTATTCGATAACTTTAGGTGTTCCTTCGCCGTCGATCATCAGACCGGCGTAAAGAAACCCTGTGTAGCGGTTGCCTTCGGCGGCCATGCCTTCGACGGTGGGCTTAATCACTTCATCCATAATGCGCTGATAAACAGCGTCCGTTACAACCGGTGCGGGTGAGTAAGCACCCATGCCGCCGGTATTCAAACCCGTGTCGCCATCGCCGGCGCGCTTGTGGTCTTGACTGGTTGCCATGGGCAGAATATTTTCGCCGTCTACCATCACGATAAAGCTGGCTTCTTCGCCGGTGAGAAACTCTTCAATCACCACGCGGTAACCGGCATCGCCAAAGGCGTTGCCCGATAACATATCGCGCACGGCCTCTTCAGCCTGAGCGAGTGTTTCGGCTACGATCACGCCTTTACCGGCGGCCAGACCATCGGCTTTCACCACGATAGGCGCGCCTTTTTCCCGCAAGTACGCGAGGGCGGGCTCTACTTCGGTGAAGTTTTGATACTCCGCGGTGGGGATGTTGTGGCGGGCTAAAAAGTCTTTGGTAAACGACTTTGAGCCTTCAAGCTGCGCAGCACCTTTGCTCGGGCCAAAACACACTAAGTCATGTTCGGCAAAGTAGTCGACAACGCCTTCAACCAGCGGTACTTCAGGGCCGACGATGGTCAGCTCAATTTGCTCGGCCTTGGCAAATTCTACCAATTGCGCAAAGTCGCCAACGCCAATGTCGACGTTCTTTAACTTGTCATCCAGTGCTGTACCGGCATTGCCCGGCGCAAGAAAAACAGTGTCCACTTTTTTACTCTGGGCGGCTTTCCAGGCCAGAGCGTGTTCGCGGCCACCGCCGCCGATGATAAGAATGTTCATGGTTTTCGGTAAACGGCTAACGGGGAACGGTGTGTGTTCCGGCGTGCTGCCGATCCTCCTGAATTTTTGTTTTACGTTAGACGGCGGACGATTCGTTGGTTTGTAAATCGTCCGTCGTTATTCGTTTTAGTGGCGGAAATGACGCATTCCGGTAAACACCATGGCAATGCCTGCTTCATCAGCAGCGGCAATGACTTCTTCGTCGCGCATGGAGCCGCCCGGTTGAATCACCGCGGCGATACCCGCGGCGGCCGCGTTATCAATGCCATCGCGGAAGGGGAAGAACGCATCGGACGCCATCACAGAGCCCGGTACTTCAAGCCCTGCGTGCTCGGCTTTAATACCGGCAATACGCGCTGAGTTCACACGGCTCATCTGGCCCGCGCCCACCCCGATGGTGGCGCCATCCTTACCGTAGACAATAGCGTTGGATTTAACCATTTTTGCCACTTTCCAGGTAAACAGCAGGTCGCGCATTTGAGCTTCGGTGGGCACTTTTTTGGTGACCACTTTTAAATCGGACTCGCTGACGGTGCCATTGTCACGGTCTTGCACCAGTAAGCCGCCGGCGACGCGTTTGTAGTCGAAGTCGCTCGGTGCTTGGCCCCATTCGCCGCACTCCAGCAAACGCACATTTTTCTTTGCGCTTACCGCTTCAACCGCGGCCGAATCAATTGCCGGAGCGATGATGACTTCAACAAATTGTTTCTCGACAATCGCTTTAGCAGTAGCGGCATCCAATGTGCGGTTGAAAGCGATGATGCCGCCAAATGCAGATTCGGGATCGGTGGCGAAGGCGCGTTCGTAGGCGCTCAGCAGATTCTCGCCGCTGGCTACGCCACACGGGTTGGCGTGCTTAACGATAACGCAGGTGGGAGCGTCAAATAGCTTAACGGTTTCCAGCGCAGCGTCGGTATCAGCGATATTGTTGTAAGACAACTCTTTGCCTTGTAGCTGTTTGGCCGTCGAAATAGTGCCGGGTGCTGGATTTTTCTCCACAAAAAAAGCGCTTTTTTGATGGGAGTTTTCACCGTAGCGCAGTGTTTGCACTTGATGGAACTGGCTGTTAAAGGTGCGCGGAAAATCTTCGTTGCCACCTTCAACCATGCGGCCGAAATAGTTAGCAATAGCGCCGTCGTAGGCGGCGGTGTGCTCGTAGGCTTTGATGGCGAGATCAAAGCGGGTTTTGTAGGTGGTGCTGCCGTTGTTGGCTTGGATCTCACCCAATACTTTGTCATAGTCGCTGGCGTTTACCACGATGTTAACCCAGGCGTGATTCTTTGCCGCCGCGCGAACCATAGTGGGGCCACCGATATCAATGTTTTCAATGGCGTCTTCCAGTGAGCAATCCGCCTTGGCCACGGTGTTTTCAAAGGGGTAAAGGTTAACCACGACCATATCGATGCCACCGATGCCGTGCTCATTCATCACCGCGTCATCCTGGCCGCGACGGGCGAGGATGCCACCGTGTACCTTGGGGTGCAGGGTTTTAACCCGGCCGTCCATCATTTCGGGAAAGCCCGTGTAGTCGGACACTTCCACGGCGGGAATTTGGTTGTCTTTTAACAGGCGGTAGGTGCCGCCGGTTGAGAGGATTTCGACACCCGCTTGGTGCAGGGCAGTGGCAAATTCGACAATTCCGGTTTTATCCGACACGCTGATCAGTGCGCGTTTTACCGGTGCCAGGTCGGTGACATTGCTCATATGGTTTCGGTTTTCCATTAGCATGTTGACAGGGGGTAAAAATAAAAAGGGTGGTCATAACCACCCCGGAGCCCAGACGCTAAGCGTCTAAAGCGCGATTACAGCAAGCCGTATTGTTTCAGCTTTTTGCGCAGGGTGCCGCGGTTTAAACCCAGAACCTGAGCGGCGCGAGTTTGGTTGTGGCGGGTGTACTTCAGTACCACTTCCAACAGTGGCGCTTCAACTTCGGCCATTACCATTTCATAGACGTTACTTACCGATTGTCCGTCCAGGTGCTGGAAATAATTTTCCATGGCTTGCTCTACACTACCGCGCAACGACTGGCCCTGGGGTTCGGCCACACTTTGCTGGGGTGCGATAGGTGCATCGGTAATAAATGTTTCTGCTGAGTTCATGCCGCTTTTTCCTCTCTTTCTATCAGCGGTTCGAAGTAGTTGCGAACGCTGGCATGTTGATCTTCGGTCTTATCCAGCTGGTTAAAGCTGGCGCGAAACGGCTCGCTGTCGGGCATGGTTTTCAAGTACCAGCCCAAGTGCTTACGCGCAATACGCGGGCCCATAACGGGGCCGTAAAATTCGGCCAGTTCACCCAGATGGGCACAGAGTATGTCCCTGATATCACTCAGGGGAGGTTCCGGCAAGTGATCACCTGTGCGCAAATAGTGATCGATTTGTCGGAAAATCCAAGGGCGCCCCTGGGCCGCCCGCCCAATCATGACGGCTTGGGCGCCCGTGTGGTCGAGTACCTGACGCGCCTTTTCAGGGCTGTCGATATCGCCATTACAAAACACCGGTATGTCTAGCTGACTTACTACCTCGGCTATAGTGTCGTACTCGGCGCTGCCACCGAAACGGCAGGCGCGGGTTCGACCATGTATGGCTAAGGCGGCAATGCCTAAGTCTTGCGCAAGGCGGGCAATGGTTGCCGCGTTACGTGACTCGGGGCACCAACCGGTGCGTATTTTCAGGGTGACAGGTACTTCTACTGCGGTTACTACCGCGTGCAGAATATCCGCCACCAGTTGTTTATCCTTTAATAGGGCCGATCCCGCTGCTTTCTTGCAGACTTTTTTGGCTGGGCAACCCATGTTGATATCGATGATTTCTGCGCCGTTATCGACATTGAGTCGCGCGGCCTCAGCCATCATCTGCGGGTCTCCACCGGCAATCTGTACGGCTATAGGGCCGACTTCACCGGCGTGATCCAGTCTCTGACGACTCTTACGGCTATGCCATAATGAGCTGTCAGAAGTTACCATTTCAGAAACTACCAGCCCCGCGCCTTGAGCGCGACATAGTTGACGAAAGGGACGATCGGTAACACCAGCCATGGGGGCGAGTATCACCCTCGAGTCGATGTGATAGGGACCAATCTGAAACACTTTCAACTACCTACCGACGCTGTTTGTTACTGGGCTTGCTTACCCGACCGTGTTGGTCGGGTGAAAGGTGCCGCCGAAAAAGGCTGGCTATGATACCTTTTTGCAACTGGATTGGGAACGCAGAAATCAGCCAGATTGTGTTTTTTTTAGCCGATTTTGGTCTTGACTTTTAGCGAATTTCCATACGGTAGTTCACGGCCTCGGGGCCGGGGTCTGCCAGCTCTAAAGAAAGGTGTATGGGTTGCTTGGAAGGCATGATAGTGCTGCCCGCCAGCTCACCTCGAAGGTACTCGGCAGGAGTAAATTCGCGGCTTGCTACAGGTTTGTTGTTGGTGCTGGTGAACACCAGGCGCAAATTAGGGTAGCGCTGGGCAAAGGGGGCATTGTTGAGAATCATGGCGTCTACCATTAACGCGCTGTTAACTTCCGGGTGGTTGCGAACCACGAGGTTATACGCCTTGATACGTGATTTATCGGCTTGCGCGGGTAGCGTGCAGCCCAGTGCATCGCAGGCGGCCTGGTAATAAGGTCGGTAGGTTTGCGTGCTTGCGAGGCGGTCAAACTGCAGCCAGGCGACTTGAGCCACTAACGCGAGCAGTGCCAAAAATGAGAGTCCTCCCCATAATAAACGCGACCGCCAGCGGCTGGAGCTGATGTCCGTCATTTCGACGGGAACCTGATCAATGCCCATCAAAAGTGCGGTGCGATCACTGTCGTAAGCGCGCAGGCTTTCGCTGTGGGCCGGCTCTTCATCGGGGTTGTCGTGCAGATGAAAGCGTGGCGCAGGTGCGCTGCTGTCAGTGGGCTCGGCGGGTGGAGCTTCGTAAGTGGTGTCCGGCTCTACATCGGGGTATGTATCGGGTTCATCATTGTCGAAAATAAATTCATCGGCGTCGAGGCTTGTTGAATACTCACTTGGCTCGGAGGCATTCAAATTGTCAGCGCGACTGGGTGTGCTCGCTGCCTGAACGTTATTGTCTTCGCGCAGCAAGCTTTCTGCCCAGGACTCATCGCTATCGTCAATAAACTCTTGTTCTTCTCTATGGGGTTTGCGGTCAAACAGTGAGCGGTCTTCCTGTTTGGAGCCGACGTATAAAATATCCTCTTCGGGGGCAGAGGTTTGGTCCATGTCGTCGCTGATTAAAAAATCATCATCCTGCTCGCTTTCTCGATCAATTTGCTCTTGATCAAATAGCAGCTTGCCGCTTTTCTCACGTTTGCTCTGGTGCGGTGTGGCGCCTTCTGAGGAAGGGGCTGCCGGTGTTTTGGGTTCTTCTATAGCCAGGCTGGTTTGTTCAGGGGGTGGCGTTGACTTTGCTTTGGCCGCAGGCCTGGGGGTGGTTTTAGGCTTGACGATGGCCCCTTCGATCAGGTGCTGCTCGGCGTTAAATATATGCAGGCAGGAGCCACAGCGTACCGCGCCCTTGGCTTTTTGTATCTGTGTCGGAGTAATCCGAAACGAGGTTTTACACTGGGGGCAGCGGGTAACCATATTGGCCATGGATCAGGCAGTCCTTTCAAATGCGCGTGGCGTACAGTTCTCTGAGTGTAACGACAAACCCGAGCGGGGTAAATTGGCGCTATTTTAGCGAATTTTGCGCCCGGTTATTCGAACCCACTCGTCTTTTTGTGCGACGGGGTCAAATTCAAAGTGTCCGCTGTAAGCGTCCATAACCGTTTGCGCTTGAGTCGCTAATATGCCTGACAGGCAAATATACCCGTTTAAGCGAGTTAGAGCGGTAAGTTTCGGTGCCAGCTCTGCCAGAGGGCCGGCCAGTATATTGGCCAGTACGACGTCGGCGTTCGCCTCGGGAGCTTGCGCGGGCAGATATACCGGCATGGCGTCTGCCTCCAGGTGGTTGCGGGCGGCATTGGCTTTGGTGGCGATTAAGGCTTGTGGATCAATGTCCACCCCTAATGCATGTTTGGCACCGAGCCTAAGCGCGGCAATGCCGAGAATGCCAGAGCCGCAGCCGTAATCGATAATGTCTAGCCCCTCAAGGTTTTGGTCGTTCAGCCACTGCATGCACAAATAGGTGGTGGGGTGGGTGCCGGTGCCAAAGGCGAGGCCGGGGTCGAGCAGAATATTAATTTTTTCTGGTTCCGGTGGTTCACACCAGCTGGGGCAAATCCATAAGCGGTCGCCGCAACAGATGGGATGGTAATTGCTCATCCACTCCCGTTCCCAGTCTTTATCTTCAAGCTGTTCCCAGTAGTGCTCCGGCAGGTTTTCGCCCAGTGCACTTGTAATGCTGGCAGTGGTTATCGCGGTGTCGATATCGGCATCGAACAGGCCGGTAATTTTTACCTGATCCCACAGCGGGGTTTCACCCAGGCCGGGCTCGAGAATGGGTTGGTCGGCGTTGTCTTCTAAGGTTACCGAGCAGGCGCCGCAGCTTAATAAAGCGTCTTCGAGCGGTTCGGTTTGTTTGCGGGTGGTGGTGAGTTTTAATTGCAGCCAGGGCATAGTCGTCAACTTGAAAGCAGAGCGCCACCCTGAGTGGGGTGGCGCCTTAAGAGGTTAACCCTCGAGCTTTTTCTCCAGGTAGTGGATGTTCACCCCGCCTTCGCGGAAAGGCGCGTCGCGAACCAGGCGTTGTTGCAGTGGAATGTTGGTGCGAATGCCATCGATGATGGTTTCTTCCAGCGCATTTTTCATGCGATCCAAGGCTTCAATGCGGGTGTCCGCGTGGGTGATGATCTTGGCGATCATGGAGTCGTAGTTAGGTGGTACCGAATAGCCGCTGTAAAGGTGCGAGTCCACTCGCACGCCCAGGCCGCCCGGTGCGTGGTAGTTTTTGATGGTACCGGGGCAGGGCATAAAGGTGTTTGGATCTTCAGCGTTAATGCGGCACTCGAAGGCGTGACCTCGAATGACGACATCTTCTTGCTTGATCGACAGCTTTTGCCCGGCGCAAACGCGAATCTGTTCTTTGATGATGTCCACGCCCGTTACCATTTCGGTGACCGGGTGCTCCACCTGAACGCGGGTGTTCATTTCAATGAAATAGAAGCGGCCGTCCTCGTACAGAAACTCAAAGGTACCGGCGCCTTTGTAGCCGATGTCGATACACGCCTGTACGCACGAGTGGGCTGTGGCGGCCCGCACGTCTTCTGGGATGCCGGGTGCTGGCGCCTCCTCCAATACCTTCTGGTGGCGGCGCTGCAAAGAGCAGTCGCGGTCACCCAGGTGAATGGCGTTGCCCTGGCCATCCGACAACACCTGAATTTCAACGTGACGAGGGTTTTGCAGGAATTTTTCCATGTAAACCGTATCGTCACCGAAGGCGTTTTTGGCTTCGTTCTGGGTGATGCTGATAGAGCTCATCAGCGAGCCTTCGGTGTGCACCACGCGCATACCGCGGCCACCGCCACCTGCGGCGGCTTTAATGATAATCGGGTAGCCGATGCGGCGGGCAATATCGTGGCAGGTGTCGGCGTCGTGTGTTGGCAGTGGGCCGTCAGAGCCGGGTACGGTAGGTACGCCCGCTTTTTTCATTGCTACGATGGCTGATACTTTGTCGCCCATCATGCGGATGACATCCGGATCGGGGCCGATAAAAGTAAAGCCGCTTTTTTGAACCTGCTCGGCAAAATCGGCGTTCTCGGCCAGAAAGCCATAGCCTGGATGCACGGCGACAGAGTCTGTCACTTCCATGGCGCTGATGATCGCCGGAATGTTCAGATAGCTTTGCGGCGATGGGTTAGGACCTATGCAGACAGACTCGTCTGCCAGGCGCACGTGTTTCAGGTTGCGATCAATTTGTGAATGCACAGCCACGGTTTTAATGCCCATCTCTTTACAGGCGCGCAGCACCCGCAGGGCAATCTCACCGCGGTTGGCGATCAGAATTTTTTCAAACATAAACCAACTCCTCGATAAATCGGCACAGGGTGCTTAAACGATGGTTACCAAGGGTTGGTCGAACTCTACCGGTTCACCGTCTTCGACCAAAATAGCTTCAATGGTGCCGGATTTATCCGCTTCGATCTGGTTCATCATTTTCATGGCTTCCACGATGCAGATAACATCGCCGGCTTTTACTTGTTTACCTACCTCTACAAACGCCGCAGAGCCCGGGCTGGGTGAGCGATAGAAGGTGCCGACCATTGGCGATGTAACCGCGTGACCGCTATGGGCGGGAGTGGCGTCGGCGGTGGCTGGTGCGGCGTCGGCTGCAGGGGCTGGCGCTTGTGGTGCGGGTGCGGCAGGCGCTGCAGGGGCGTAGTAAGGTTGTGGAGAAACTGCAACATTGCCCGAGTTGCGGCTGATGCGAACAGACTCTTCGCCTTCCTTGATTTCCAGTTCGCCGATATCTGACTCTTCCAGCAGTTCGATCAGTTTTTTAATTTTACGAATGTCCATGTGTGCCCTCTCTTGAACGGGTGACGAATGTGATTAAGGGTTGTCGGCTGTGCGGCTAAAGGCCGCTTGTAACGCTAGCTGATACCCCTCGGCACCGAGGCCGCAAATGACGCCCTCGGCAATATCAGAAAAATAAGATTTGTGACGAAACGGCTCGCGCTTATAAACGTTACTTAAATGTACTTCAATAAACGGGATTTCGACCGCCAGCAGCGCATCGCGAAGCGCAACGCTGGTGTGAGTAAACGCGGCGGGGTTGATGATAATAAAGTCCACTCCCTCGTGACGCGCCTCATGAATGCGGTCGATCAGTTCGTACTCAGCGTTGCTTTGCAGGGCAAGTAAATGATGCCCCTGACTGCGAGCTAGCTCGACGAGCTGACGATTGATGTCGTCGAGCGTTGTGGCACCGTAGGTGCCGGGCTCGCGAGTGCCCAACAAGTTCAAGTTGGGGCCGTGCAAAACCAAAATGCTTGCCATGCTTGAGTCCTAGTTTTGTTGGGTTGCCGCTGTCGGCGCTTGCCACAGGACCGGAAGTTTGCCGTAAAAAAAAAGCTCTGTCCATGTTGCGGTGAGTTTTTTCTTAAATCCCGAAAAATAGCAGCACGTTTACGACCGTTTAGCGGCTTTTGCGTTTTTTATTTTTTAGTGAAGATTTTTCAAGTTTGCACTTTAGGGGGAATTCATGAGTTTTAGCCCCAGTATTCCGGCAAACTTAATTAAAGTTCGCGAAATGTCGGTAAATCTCGTTATTTAGGGTTTAAATTCGGCTTTCTGCGGGTAACTTTGCGCGAAAGAAGCCAAAAGGTGTTCGCGGCGCAGCAGTTGCGGCAGTATTTCCGCCTGACCGGACCCGCCGGGTGGGTACCACAAGTATAAAGGCACTCCGCTGCGCTGATATTGCTCAAGCAGTTTGGTAATGGCTGCATCGTGGTTGGTCCAATCACCCTTGAGAGTGGCGATATCGTAGTAATCAAAAGCGGCGGCCACCTCGTCAGTGTTGAGCGTAATGCGCTCGTTGGCCAGGCAGGTTAAGCACCAATCGGCGGTCAGATTGACAAAAACACCGCGGCCCTGGGCGCGTAACTCGCTCAGTTTGTCGGCGCTGTAGGTTTGCCAGCGATTGTGTGGGTCGGTATCACGTTGCAGCCAAACGAAAGGCAAGCTTAGGGCGATAATGAGCGCGCCGGTAGTGAAAATGCCCAGCAGCCATTTCCCTGCTTTATTTCGAGGACTGTGGCCTTTTAGCCACAGCGCCAGGCTGAAACTGAGCAACCCGGCAAGCAACATCACAATGGCGTCAGTGCCAGCTTGACGTCCCAGCACCCATAACAGCCACAGCGCGGTTAGGTATAGAGGGAAGGCCAGCGCTTGCTTCAAGGTGTCCATCCACGGGCCGGGTTGGGGCAGGTGGTGTACTAACCGAGGGAAATAGCACAAGGCCAGCAAGGGGAGCGCCATGCCAAAGCCCAGGGCGCAGAATATCACCAGCGAAACCAGCATCGGCTGGGTGAGCGCATAGCCTAACGCCACACCCATAAACGGTGCGGTGCAGGGGCTGGCAACGACTGCGGCAAGCACGCCAGTAAAGAAGGAGCCAGATAGCCCAGATTTTTGCGCCAGGCCCTGGCCGATTCCCATAAAGCCTGCGCCGATATTAAGTAAGCCCGATAATGCCAGCCCCATCGCTAAAAACAGATACACCAGTGCGGCGATGAGCATGGGAGACTGCAGCTGGAAACCCCAGCCTATCGCTTCGCCCCCGGCGCGGGCGAGCATTAAAGCGAAGGCGAAGGCGGCAAAGCTTACAACAATGCCAGCTGTATAGGCCCAGCCGTGCAGCTTCAAGCGCTCACGGTGAGCGCTGGCAAGGCTTAGCACTTTAATGGACAGCACAGGAAATACGCAGGGCATTAAATTGAGAACAATACCGCCGAACAGGGCGAACACGATAATCAGTGGCAATGAGCTTGCGGGTTTTGAGGCGATATCCGCGGGCTTGGGTGTTGGAGTGTCGACAACTTCGGTACTGCTGGTGGCGGGGTCGATCAGCAGGTAATCGTCATGGGGTGGGTAGCATAGCCCCGCGTCGGCGCAGCCCTGAGACTGAATTTTAAGAGTGAAGCTTTCATTTCGTTCAGCAAGAGGTACGGTTAAAGTGGCGCCGGTGTAATAAACCTGCATGAATTTCTCAAAATATTCATCGTATTTCTCTTCACCGGCAGAATAGCTTGGAGTTATGACCTCTCCGTTGTCGGTAACCAGGTTGAACTTTTCCTGGTAAAGGTAATAACCGGGTTCAATGTCCCAGTGTAAGATCAGTTGGTTGTTTTTAATCCAGCTGGAAAGCAGATAAGCTTCGGTAACGGGCAAGAATTCGGGCTCGCTGTTATCGCTATTTGCCCCTAACGATTGTCGTGTGACTGGCGAGGCTTCTCCCTGGCTTCCTGGGGCCAGCAAAGATGTTGTCTCGCTAGCGTGAATATTGGCCGTTGCGAATGCGAAGCATACGATTGCGATTAAGCGGTAAAATCTGGACTTCATGAAGCCTTGCCTGTGGGTAAAAGATCAAAATTTTAGTCAGCATAAGATCAGCTGATGGGCGCTTGGTTCCCTATGGTGCATCTATCACTGGTGCATCCATCGCAAAGCGCGGCACTTACGTTGCCGAGCCTCGGTGCATCGGGCTACACTGGCCTACTGTTATGTTTACCGTGCTATATCCGCAAGAGGTTATCAAAAAGTGGGGCTAAATACTGCGCTTTGTCGCTGTTGTCTAATAATCGGTGTAATGATGCTCACCGCTTGTGCCGGATCGCAAATGAAACAAGTAGAGCTTGAAGCTGAGCAGGCGCCCCCGTCTCAACCTGAGTTGAGCCCTGAGCAGCGACGGGCACAGCATATTTCCAATCTACTTTATGATGCTGATCGTGCTTTGGCCCGCGACCGATTAATCAGCCCCGGCTACGACAATGCTTATGATCGGTATCGCTCAGTGCTTTTATTGGACTCGGATAACAGTGCCGCGATAATGGGGTTGCAGTTCATCGTTTTACGTTACCTGGATATGGCGCGCAGTGCCGCTCAGCGCAGCCGCTTTGATGAGGCCGAGACGTATCTGAGTCGAGCTGCGAGCGTGCTGCCCGAAGATGCCGCGGTGCAAGAGCTTGTGGCTCAGCAGCGTGAGGCAATTGAAAAGCCCGCTGCTCGCCCTGTTTCAGACGAAAGTGTTGCGCTTGACAGCGAGGCCTTGTCTCAGCGTTCTGCAAGCATAAAAGCCGAATTGACTGAACTGGCACGCCGCGCTAAAGCGCACGAAAACATGGTGTTAATTGTTGCAAGCACCGATGCACAGGGCCGCTGGATTTACCAGACTATGCGCGAAGCGGTGGCCGGCTACTTGTTGCGTGGGGATATTCAAATAGGCCATCCCGCGCGCATTGAGTTTCTTCCTCCACTCTAAAATTGAGAGTAATAATCATGCCAAAACCACAGACACGGGCCCGGATTTTTGCCGTCTCTTTGTTTCTGATGGGTAGTGGATTTTTCCCGCTGAGTGCGGCGGCCCAATCAATCACGGTCAGCGATGCCAGTATGCGCCTGCCTGTTCCCGGGCAAAGCACATCGGCTGCCTATTTCAAAATAGAGAATCGCAGCGATTCGGCAGCCGTTTTACAGGCGCTGGCTTGCACCTGCTCTAAGAGCGCCGAGCTTCACTCCCATAGTAGCGAAAACGGGGTTATGAAAATGCGCCGGGAAGAGTCTCTGACCCTGGCGGCAGGTGAAAGCTTTACTTTTGCCTCTGGTGGTTGGCATGTCATGCTCAAAGATGTGTATAAAACGGTACGCAGTGGCGATACGGTTGAATTGACCTTGAGTTTCGCCAAGCGTGAGCCGGTAGTGGTGCCTGTACACGTTACCAGCTTGTTCGATGAGCCGGATCACCAGCATCATCACTGATTAAGGAGACAAAACAATGGAAAGTGCAAAGCGCCAATGGCAAAAAATAATGAGTAAAGACAGTGCGGTGAACGAGCCGGAGCTGTCTTCGTTTGACGGAAAAGAAAAGCCGAGCGGAAAGAAAAAAAGACTCGCCTGGTTTATTTTTCCTTTATTGATTCTTTTATTGCTGCTGATCGTGCTGGGTATGTATTGGAGTTATACGCCTGAAACTTTCAATGTGCAGGCTCGCACCGAAAGCGTATTAGCGCAGAAGTCCCGTGGGCCCGTGGTGGGTGCGGCAACAACGGTTAGTTTACTCGCGGTAACCGAAACGCTGCTGAACAAGCGCGGCGGCTACTTGAGCAATGATGTTATGCCGCCGAGTATCTGGCTCGACAATATGCCCAATTGGGAATACGGCGTAATTATTCAAGTGCGTGATATGAGTAAAGCGATGCGTGAGGCTTTCAGTCGCTCGCAATCCCAATCCCTGGAGGATAAAGACCTGGCATTAGCCGAATCCCGCTTTAATTTTAATAACGACAGCTGGTTGTTTCCTCCTACCGAAAAGCAATACCGAGAAGGTGCCGAGCACTTAAATGCGTATTTGGATCGCTTACTTGACCCCAAACAAAAAAATGCGCAGTTTTACGCTAGGGCAGATAATCTTCGGTATTGGCTGGCGACAGTAGAAACGCGCTTGGGAAATCTTTCGCAGCGGTTAAGTGCGAGTGTGGGCCAGCAGCGCTTAAATTTAGATTTAGCTGGCGAAGCCGGGGCTTCGCAATCGACCCCTGCGCCCGGCGACGAATTTGTGAAAACCCCCTGGATGGAAATTGACGATATTTATTTTGAAGCGCGGGGTTCTGCTTGGGCGTTAATTCATTTTTTGCGTGCGGTGGAGTACGACTTTGCCGATGTGCTGCAAAAGAAAAACGCGCGGGTTAGCTTACAGCAAATCATTCGCGAGTTAGAGGCCACGCAAAACCGGGTATACAGTCCGATGATATTAAACGGCAGTGGTTTTGGTATTTTGGCAAATCACTCGTTGGTCATGGCGTCGTACATCTCCCGAGCGAATGCGGCAATAATCGACTTGCGGGAGCTGCTCGCGCAAGGATGACAGACGCTTTTTTATTAACCCGTGGTTGGCGCGACGGTCGCCGCGGGCTAGAGCTGGACTACTGGTGGGCTACGGATAACGGCCCAGTACACACCAGGCACACCGCCCAAGAGGCGGTGTTTTTTATTCTGGCCGGTAAGCTCCCTCAAGCTCAGCAGCTGTTAGCGGATATGCGCGGCTGGCGCAGTCGTGCCTTGACCTTAACCACACGAGATGGAAAAGCGGTCGCCGCCTTGTATTTCACTCGTGTGGGGCTGGCGCGCGAGGCCGAAAAGCGCCTCACCTCACACGCTATTGCCTGCTGGGAGGCGGACATTCGCCCGGCAGAGCGGTTTTTAATGGAGCGTTTTATTACCGCAGGTGCCAAGTTGCAGTCGCAACACTCGGGCTCGACGGCCTGGGTGGATCCGATGTTGCAACCGGCTGATTACCGCCCGACGTTAAGCCTTGCATCGGTGGATATTGAAACCACTATGGACGCAAAGCGTTTGTATTCCATTGGCGTTTTTTCGGCGCGCTCACGCATAGTGTTTATGGTGTCGGATTTGGATGTGGAGCGGCAACTGAATGACGATGCGCGTCTTATTTTCTGCCCCGGGGAAAAGGCGTGTTTACTGCGGTTTCTGCAATGGTTGGAAACGGAAGATCCAGACGCTTTAATTGGCTGGAACCTGGTGCAGTTTGATCTGTGGGTTTTGCAGCGAGTGGCTGACAGATTAAAGGTGTCTTTGACGCTGGGACGAGGCCGCCGTACACCTCATTGGCGCGAAGAAAAAGGTGAGGGTGGACGCCGTTTTGTCAACGTTTCTGGCCGGGTTATGCTCGATGGCATTGAGTTGTTAAAAGCCGCCAACTATCAATTTGAAAGTTTTGCGTTGAATCAGGTAGCGACAGAACTTCTGGGGGAGGGAAAGTTACTGCATGGCGCAGGTCGCGGTGAGGATATTACCCGGTTGTTTGCCAGCAACAAGCCCGAGCTGGCCCGCTATAACCTCAAAGACTGTGAGCTGGTGTGGGAGATTTTTTCCCGCGAGGGGTTGCTGGCCTTTGCCATTGAGCGCAGTCAGCTTACAGGTTTGTTATTAGACCGTATTGGCGGCTCGGTGGCGGCGTTTGAATACAGCTATTTACCACGCCTGCATCGCGCCGGGTTTATTGCGCCTAATTTGGGTGAGCTAAGAACCGATATTATCAGTCCCGGTGGCTACGTCATGGATTCGGAGCCGGGTATTTATCAGCATGTTTTAGTGTTGGATTTCAAAAGCCTGTACCCCAGCATTATTCGCACCTTTTTTATCGACCCCTGCGCTTTTTGGAAAGCGAGCCTTGCCATGGCGCCTGCGGCCGAGTGTGTGCCGGGTTTTAACGGCGCTGAGTTTGATCGCAATAATGCCATTCTGCCCGACATGATTGAAAATTTATGGCGTGCTCGTGAGCTGGCTAAGTCGCAGGCGAATGTGCCTTTATCCTACGCTATTAAAATTATTATGAATTCTTTTTATGGTGTTTTGGGTTCGACCGGTTGCCGGTTTTTTGACCCCCGCATTGCCAGCTCTATTACCCTGCGCGGTCACGAAATTATTCAGGCCAGTAAAAATTGGATCGAACAGCAGGGGCAGAAGGTCATATACGGTGATACCGACTCTGTGTTTGTTTGGCTTAGGGGTGAGAGTGGCACCTTAACCAATGATCGGGCGCGTGATGTTGGTGCCGAACTGGCGCAAGGGTTAAACGCCTGGTGGCGCGACAAATTATTTCAAGAGCTAAACATTGATAGCGCATTAGAAATTGAATTTGAAACTCACTATCGAAAGTTTTTAATGCCCACGGTGCGCGGTTCGGATGAGGGCAGCAAAAAGCGTTACGCAGGCCTTGCAACACAGGGCGATACAGAAACCTTAGTGTTCAAAGGCTTGGAATCTGTACGCACCGATTGGACGCCTTTGGCGCGGGAGTTTCAAACAGAGTTGTATCGGCGAGTATTTCTGGAGCTGGACTATCGAGACTGCGTACTCGATTGCGTGAATCGGTTAATGCGCGGCGAAGCTGATGATAAGCTGGTGTACCGTAAGCGTTTAAGACGCCGTCTTGACGATTACGAAAAAAATATTCCGCCCCATGTGCAGGCAGCGCGTAAGCAGCGGGACTGGGGCGCCGGTGTATTGCGCCGTGGAGATTGGGTGAGCTATGTCATAACCACAAACGGTGCCGAACCTGTGAATGCCAGGCGCAGCCCCATTGACTACGAGCATTATCGTGATAAGCAGCTCGCGCCTGTCGCGGATGGTATTTTGCATTTTTTAGGTGATTCGCTGGCCGCTGTCACCGACCAGCAAATCTCGTTATTCTGATTGCAGCGCTAAGTCTGCTACCAGCTGTGTACCGAGGCCGTTGTGCCATCTACAATGACATCGAACTTACGGTTTGCGCCGCTGATTTCGATGGTGTCGTTAATATCGATACCGCTTGTGGTTATGGTGATGCTGTAACTGCCGTTGTTTACGCTTAGCGTGTACAGGCCTGCGTCGGATGTGGTGGTGCTGAAGCTTCCTACTTTTACGGTTGCACCGGAAATGCCCTCGCCCACGTCGTAAAATTGATTGCCATTATTATCCTTGTAGACAACCCCAGTAACAAAATGTGACGCACCGCTGGCGGCAAAGCTCTGCGTGAGCATGGACGACAAAAACCAGTCTCCAAAGTCGCCGCTGAAATAATAGGTGCCGATGTTTTGCCCGACCCCCAGTTCTTTGAAGCTTGTACTCAAGAGGTTACGCCTGTGGCCTGCGGACTCAAACAGACCTTCGTGGTGGGCATATATTTGAGAGGTTTTGTTCAGTGTTGACCCGGAGGTGCCGCTGACGGCGATATTTTCACCATAGCTGTAGGGTGGGTTAAAGCGATATCCGGCGGCGGCCATGCGATCACCGGGGCTGCTGTCATTCTCACCCGTGTGAGAAAACACATCGGCATTGAGCATCCATTGGCTGTGCTCGCGCGAAGCTTGCATCAATTGACGGTTGTGCGCCAGGGGCGGCTTTTGCGCGCTGCTGATTGTGCCGGGGCTCAGGCCCTGATTCAGGTCAATACCATAGCGGGCTGCTTCGGCCTCGGGGTCAAAGCGTGCCCGGTTAACCAGCTCAAGCATCAGTACTTCTTGCGCAGAGGGGTTGTTTTGAGCGGTCTGACTGCGTGGTGTGGCGGAAACTTCAATGCTGTCTTCGGTTTCTTGCCCGTCGGCGGTGGCGGTTACTACGAAGTAATAAGTCTGGCCGTTGCTTAGGCCTGTGACCTGCTGTGGCGAGCTGACGTCTTGCTGCCAATCGCCATTGTTATAGGCATGAATATTGGCGCTGTTGATATAAGGTTCACTGGCCCAGTAAAGATTGTAACCCGTGGCTCCGGCTACTGGTTGCCATTCAACGCTTACTCGAGAGCTGCCGGCAGACGTTTGTACGGCACCTACCGATTCCAGCGGCACCGCAGAGCTGCTACTTGAGCTTGAATTACTGGAAGATTCGCTTGCGCTCGACTCGCTGGATGAGGACGATACTGAGGAGCTGGAGCTGGAGCTGGAGCTGGAGCTGGAGCTGGAGCTGGAGCTGGAGCTGGAGCTGGAGCTGGAGCTGGAGCTGGAGCTGGAGCTGGAGC
>NZ_KB898710.1:103058-267227 GCF_000377745.1 Gilvimarinus chinensis DSM 19667
GAGCTGGAGCTGGAGCTGGAGCTGGAGCTGGAGCTGGAGCTGGAGCTGGAGCTGGAGCTGGAGCTGGAGCTGGAGCTGGAGCTGGAGCTGGAGCTTTGGGGGGGCTCAATTATCGGTGGGGGAAGGCTGCTCGAGCTACTGCTGCTTTGCTCTGAACTCGAGGGGCTTGAAATACTGCTGGATTCTGCACTGCTGGTTGAGCTTGAAAGAGACGACGAGCTAATGCTGGATGAGGCAGGTTCTGAGCTGCTGCTAGACGCTAGACTTGAACTTTGTGAGCTGCTGGAAGTGGGAGTCGAATCCGAGTCTCCCGAGCCGCCACAAGCGCTGAGTGTAGCTAGAGTGAGAAAAATACCGCTGTATTTGTGCATAGGAAACTTTCGATAAGAATAAACCGGTCACCTTAAACCTAAGCGTTCACAACGCAAACGCCAATTCTCCATAGTGTGAGTTGTGCCTCACGCCGCTTCGGCTGCGTTAAAAAAAATCGATATAAACGGTGCTTGCTCACAGTTTAGGTGCGGGTTAGGCTAAGCGGCCAGAAAAACTGCGGAAAATTCGATGGAAGATGTGATTGAAGAGCTTCGTGAGCACAATATAGACGTACCTGTGCCGCTGGAGCTGCCCGAAGACGATACACTGGTGGTCGTAGAGGAAGAGCTCCTACTGCCGTTACCTCGTGAAATGCGTCACTTTCTTTTGACGGTAAGCGATGTCGTGTACGGATCGATAGAGCCGGTAACCGCTGCCGACCCTTACTCTCATACTTATTTACCCGAGGTGGCTTCTGTGGCTTGGGCTAATGGGCTACCTCGACACCTTGTACCGCTATGCGAAGTTAATGGTAACTATTACAGCGTAGAGCCCGAGGGCGAGGTGGTGTTTTGGCGTGACGGTGACTTAACCGATGAACGCTGGCAAAGCGTATGGCATTGGGCGCAAGAGGTTTGGCTGGAAAGTTAAACCGGTTTACCGCTTCTTTCTTTAGAAAAAAGGCCGACGTTGCAGTCGGCCTTTTTATTTTGTGGGGCTTTACCGACTGATTTTAGTACAGAAAAACAGCTCCCGCTGCGGTAGCCGAGTTATCACTGGCATCGGCGTCGCTGCCTGTACCGGCTCCCGCTTCGCGGTAAGCCGCACCGGCTAAGGTGCCACCATCAGCGCTAACAGCCACTGCCTGCCCAAAACGATCTTGATTGTCGCTGTGGCGAGCTTTAATGAAGCTCGTCTGAGACCAGCTATCCATCTCTTGGGTAAACAAGTAGACCGCACCAGAATTCGTGGCGGAGTTGTCTTCTTCATTACCGTTCACACCAATCGTGTTGCTGTCTTCAAAATAAGCGCCCACCGCCAAGATGTGTCCATCGTCTGAAAGGCTGATGGAGTGTCCAAAGCGGTCGTTGGCTTGTGGGTTCGACGCCTTAATGTAAGTCGTTTGCGTCCACTGGTCATTTGCATACTCAAAGAGGTAGGCCGCTCCTGAGCGATAAGCGGTGTCGGGTCTGTCCTCTTCTTCGCGGTTTTCGGTATAGTCAGAGGGGTCGCCGTTAATTCCTGTGGCTAAACTTCCCTCGCCATAGGCGCCAACGGCCAGCATGGTGCCTGCAGCATTGAAGTCAAGAGAGGTGCCAAAAATTTGGTATGCAAAGGTGTAACTGGATTTTATGTAGGCCTCTTGAGACCAGGTGTCTGCCTCACGAGAAAAGACAAATACAGCGCCAGAATCTACGGCCAGAGAATCGGTGGGGCGGTCTTGATTAACCCCTGTACCGGCGTAATCCTCGCCTGGAACACCGGCTGCTAAGCGGTTTCCATCAGCGGAAAGCGCTACCGTGGTGCCGAATCCGACTCCTCTATCAACTACGTCAGGCTTGATGTAGGCCTGCTGCGACCAGCCGGCGTCACTCTTAACAAAAATGTACGCCGCACCAGCGTTGGTCGCGTCATTATCTTGTTCGTCGCCATTGATTTCAGCGGAGGCACTGTCTTCACCGGGAGCACCTACGGCCAGGGTGTTGCCATCACCTGACAAATCCAGCGAGTAACCAAAACGGTCACCATTCGTGTTGGTACCATCATCTTCGCTGCTGCTACTGCTGCTGGATGATGAAGAGGAGCTTTCGCTGGACGAACTGCTTGCCGAAGAGGGGGTGTTAGAGGCTTTTACGTAGGCGGCTTGAGACCATGCATCGCCGTTGCGTTCAAAAATGTACACAGCGCCCGCATCGCTGGCTGAGTTGTCGTCTTCATTGCCGTTAATACCACGGGCATTACTGTCCTCGCGCAGAGCACTTACGGCCAAGGTGTTACCGTCGTTCGAGAGGCTTACATCGTAACCAAAGCGATCGTTGGAAATGTAATATTCCAGTGTTTCGCCATCATCGTTCTCAAGGGTGCGCAAGTTCTCGGTATTTGACGCCTTGATATAGGCCTGCTGGGACCAGCCGTTATCGTCCCGGACAAAAACATAAACAGCGCCGGTGGCGAAGTTGGAATTGTCGGCCTGATCGCCATTAATACCCGTAGCGACTGAGTCTTCTTGAGTGGCACCAACGGCGAGGGTTTTACCGTCGCTGGAAAGATCCAGACTCCAGCCAAACCAGTCATTAGCTTCGGTGTTAGAGGCTTTGAGGTAGCCAATGGCATCGGCCATAGCGTTTAACGCCACTGCCTCGTTGGAATTGCTGCAGTCACCTTCGCTTGCGCAGGCTTCTACCATATAACGGGCTTCGGCCCAGTTGGTTTGATGAACGCTGACGGTATCGTAAAGTTCAGGAGCCGTTAAGTTGCCACCTACTTGAGTAAAGCCACTGCTGCCGTCTGGATCTTTATAAACGCGGTAAAAAGCTGCATTTTCCACCGCATCCCAATAGATGCGCAGGGTTTTGGGTGCTGCACCTTCTATATTAATATCTGGCCAGCTAACGGCAACGCTAGAGCTTGAGCTGCTGCTTGATGTGCTGGAGCTGCTGGAGACACTCGACTGGCTACTGGAACTGCTGTTGGATGAGTCATTGTCATCGTCGCTGCCGCAGGCGGTTAACGCAAGTGCGGCGACCAGGCAAGGAACAGTGCCCAGTGTCTTAATAAAGGGGTACAGCGATTGTCTCATGCAGCAGCTTCCTGATTATTCATGTAAGCGGGGGATTCTGTCCGGTGAGGCTGAGTGTGTCAATGTTTGACTCTGACCCCAGGGCGAACCGGCAGGTATCTGACACAGAGGACGGGTGAAAATTCCCGCAGGGGATACCTGCGGGAAATCTTTGTGAGAGTTACTCATTAATAAAGGTAAATAGCGCCGCTGTCTTCGCCATCTTCATTCTCAGGAGCGCTGGCTGCCGAACTGTCTTCCCCGGTGGCAGAAACCGCTAGGGTGTTGGCGTCAGCTGATAAGGCCAGAGTTCGCCCAAAAGTGTCGTTGGCGTCGGTGTTGGTAGCTTTCAGGTAGTTGCTCAAGGTCCAGTGATCGGCCTCTGAGTACTGATACACATAGGCGGCACCGGCCGACGGTGCGCTGCTGTTACCCCAGTCAGTGTTGACGCCCATCTCTTCCGAGTCTTCGCGCGGCACGCCAATGGCCAGTGTGGTGCCATCTTCGTTGAGTTGCAGGGCCCAGCCAAATAAATCGTCCTCGTCCGCTGCTTCTGCTTTGATGTATCCGGTTTGTGCCCAGGCATTGCCAGCAAAATTAAATACGTAGACGGCCCCAGAGTCAGGCTCACCGTCTTCATTGAAGGGGGTGTTTAGGTTCGCCGTGTCATCGGGAATGGGTGACGAATGAACGCCAGATAGATTGCTGTCATCATAAGGGGCGCTGACAGCTAGGGTATTGCCGTCGCCCGACAGCGCTAGAGCATAGCCAAATTCGTCATCAATACCTGGAGAGCTCGCCTTAATGTAGGCGGTGTGCTGCCAAGCATTATCTTGATATTTCAAGATGTACGCCGCCCCCGAACTCTTAGCTTTAAAATCCCCTTGATCGCCATTTATTTGTCCATCCGACGAATTTTCACCAGGGGCCCCGATCGCTAGAGTATCCCCCGGGCCGTCAAAGGCTAGACCGTAACCGAATTTAGAGGGAGAGGTTTCATCGCACTCGATGCCAGGTGGTCTTGGATCAAAGCAAGGGCTGTCGTCCCAGGATGGAAAACTGGGCTTTATGTAAGCCTTTTGCGTCCAGCTGTCTTGCAAATGATAAACATACACCGCCCCCGCAAGCTCAATATCGTTGTTGGTTTGGTCTCCATTGATACCGGAGGCGTTGCTTGCTTCAAATGGAGCGCTGATGGCAATGCGGGAGGCCTCGTTATTGATCGTTGCTCGAACGCCGTAATAGTCTTGACGATCGGGGTTGCTTGCTTTCAAAAAGGCCTGCTGAGTCCAGCCAGAAGCTGTTTTGGAAAACACGTAGGCCGCACCTGAATCGGCTGAAGTGTTGCTTTGTTCAGAGTTGTTTATATCGGCAGAGCCGGAGTCTTCATAGGGTGCTGTGATGACAAGGTGGGAGCCATCAGCCGAGATATCAAGCGCATAGCCAAAGAAATCGTCTTTTCCGCCATCGCTGGCAGGGTTGTCGATACGCTCTGATTGTACCCAGCCGTCAGTGGATTTGGTGTAAATGTATACTGCGCCCGTGTCGTCGTGTTCGGCTGAATCAAAGCGAGGGCTGCCTACCGCCAGGGTGCTGCCATCCTCTGATATTGCCATGGAAAAACCGTAGGCAGATTTATCTTGAGGTGTGTCGGCTTTTAAGTAACCAATGGCATCCATCGCAGCGCCATCAATATAAACGTCTTCACTTGGGGTGCAGCCGACGCTGTTGCAAGACTCCACTTGAAAACGAATCTCGTCCCAGTTTGTCAGGTGGGCCGCTAAAGGGTACTTAAATTCAGTTGCGGTAAGATCTTCACCGATTTGCTCAAAACCTGAGGCGCCATCAATATCGCGATAGACCCGATACTCTGTAGCATTATCTACCTCGGCCCAAGACAAGTTTATTTGCTTGGTGCTGACTTCGGCGGTTACCTCGGCAGCGGCAGGCGCTGATTCAGGCGCGGTAGAGTTGTCGTCACTATCGCTGCCACATGCGCTCAGCAGTAGCGTACTGGCACTGGCTGCCAGCCAAATACCGGCGTGGCGTGATATCTGTATAGCCATGTTGTTTCCTCAAAGCTTTCATTTGATGACTATTAACTTAACAGCTAAGCCTCGGGAAAGAAGCCGATAATTTGTTAAAAATTTTACGAATCCGCTTACTCTGTTAGATATTCAATACCTGCAATCTTTTCTCCCCAAAACTTTGGTTTGTCGCCGTTGGCGCGGCCAGCTTCAAGCGTTAATCCCGAATTTCCGAAGCCCTGAAAATAACTGAGGGTGAGCGTGTGAGGCCCGGCACTTAATTCCCGGTAGCAGGACTGTTTGCTAAAAGGGCGATCTTTGGGGTAATGGCATAAGCGCTTGCCGTCGATACTCAAACTAAAGCCATCGTCACTGCCCACCATAAACCGATAGCGGTCTGGTTTTTTTACCTCAAATCGAGTTTCTATATCGGCATAGAAATCTTCCGTCCAGCCTAGCATGCCTAGTTTCGGATGCTTAAAGCGGTTGTTGTGGTGCAAATCTAATTTATCGATCATGACCGTGCGAGTAGCGGAAATATCCCGCTTGGCGTTAATGGCTGTTATGTTAATTTGGCTTTTACTGAGTACAAGAGTTAAATTTTCATCGACTGAAGGTGGAAGTACCCGAACAATTATTAATAGCGCGCAGCTGGCCAATAACACCGAAAAAACTGTATTTTTATTCATCAGCGCACGAGCTCCAATTTCCAGTAATTAAACCAGTTGCGCATTTCAAACTGCGACTCCGTAAGTTCCCAGCTGAAGGTGAATGGGGCAAAAAGAAAAAAGACTGCAGCGATTAATGCAATATAACAACCTAAGTTAATGTAGGTGTGGCGGCTGCCTTGCTGGAGCTTGTCGTAGAAAACGTATTGAAAAATCAGCGCTAAATTAATGATGCCAAACACCAGCGGCACAAGATAATGATACAAATACATGACCCGCTCAATTTGCAAAATGGCAATCATGTAGCTGATATACAATCCGCTGAACGCGCAAATCCAATAAAACAAAGCGGTATCTTTTACCGGGTTTTGATACACAAAACGGCTCAAGATAAGACCCGTGGATAACACTATGCCCGCCACGACGCTAAACCAGATGATGGGGTTGGCGACAATGTTGTGGTAGCGCACGTAGGTGACGCCGTCGGTAGTGTGTTTAGACCAACGATAATTAATGGTTTTGCTGCCCAGCGGCCAGTTCATTGCGAAGCTGCCGTTTTCACCTTCCTTGCAGACGTCCAGTCTCGGCACGCCATCGGCGTATTTGGCCATGTATTGCCAATTGTCTTTAAGGCCTTGACTGAATGCTGCAGCGCTCCAGGTTTGCTCGTTTTTTATCAACTCTTTGTACTCACGGCTGGCATCGTAATTCTTGTGGCTGGGCATGGTGCCCCCCAGGCCAATGTGGAGATAAAAAATGGCAAAAAAGACCGCAATAACGGGAAGCACGCCGCTTGGCACCGTTACGGCCAGGCGTTGAATAAGTTCGCCGAAGCGCCAGTTTCTAATCGCGTCCCAACGGTCTGCGCCGTAGAGCATGACAAACAGTAAGAGCAGCACCGCGCCATTGACCTTGACTGACACGGTTAAGCCAATCCAAACCCCAAGCCAAGCGTAATCGGTTAATCGTATCGCTCGGTTGTGGTGTACTTTTAGGGTGATGCTGCGCACGGTTTGGTATATGGCGCCGAGAATAAAAAATAACTGTATGCCCTCTAGCATCGCCGAGCGTGAATGAATCACCAGGGCATTATCAAAAATGAGTAAGAAGCTAAAGGCAAAGGCGAGGTGAGGGTTATCGCTGATTCGCCGAACGATACCGTAAAAAAACAATACCGCAAATGCCATTAGCAAAGCGGAGGGCAGGCGATAGGCAAAATAATGGATGCCGCCTTCAGGCATGTGGTGATCGCGCAGATAATCGGTATTGGAAAACTTGGATTTGTCTTTGTCGCTATTAAGGCCTAATGCCGCTTCACTCCCCGCCATCAATAACTTGCCCAGCGGTGGGTGTGGCTCCATATACATCACGCCATCAATGTATTTTTGCGCCGAGGCGATGTGGTAGTTTTCGTCCCAAAAAAGGGCGTTGGGATGGCCAAGACCAATGGTGTATACACACAATGAGCAAGCCAGCAAAATTGCCAAATACAGTTTGTGAAGGTGCCGGGAAATAAAATCGCGCATAGCTTTTTCGGTCGTTTTTATCTTGTGGTCGTTGTTATCTTGTGGCCATTGTTATATCGGTAAACGTTATGCCGTTAAACGCTGTTGTTTTAATGCGGCAAAATAGTAACCGATTGTCTAGGGTTTGCCCAATGCCTCGGGGTAAAGCTGTGCGCTGCCGCCGATTAATCGACAGGGTGCAAGTGAATTTGCCGCGTATCTATGCCGCGACGGGCAGGTGGCAGCGATGGATAAAGCTTTTGCATGACCTCCCAGGCCGTTGCTCGATAGGTGGTGAGTTTGCCGCCCATGACAGTGAGCACGCGCGGGTTGTTGCGTTGATCCGCCAGCATCATCACGTCGCGGCTGCGCCCAAATGCTGTTCCTTGAGTTTTCGGTAATACCCTAAGCCCCGCTAACGTTTCGGCTGAAGACGGCAGCACATGCAAATGCGGGAAATAGTGTTTGAGAATAGTGAGTAAGTAGTGGGTTTCGTGAGGGTGGCATTGCGCCGTTTCAGGCGCGTCGAAGTGTGGCGTTTCGGTGGTGCCCAGCAGTAATTTACCCTGCCAGGGCAGTGCAAATACCGCGCGGCCATCGCTGGGCGACTCCAGATAATAATGATGATGGAGAACCGGCGGCAGCAGCAAATGGCTGCCTTGCACTAATTCGACAGGTGGCAGCTCTGGTGTTGGGGTAATCCGTTTGTTTAACTCGCTTGCCCAGGGTCCCGCGCAGTTGACCAATACCCGGGTGGAGAGGCTTTGATCGCGCCCGCCATGCTGGTAGGTGACCTCCACATGCTTGTTGGCAATAGTGGCACCGTTAAATCTGGCGGGGTGCATTAGCTCGGCGCCCAACTCGCAGGCCGAGGCCATCACCGCGCGGGTGAGGGCGCGGTCGTCGGTTTGCGCTTCCTGGTAGCGGTATACCGCTTTTAACTGTTCTGTGCGGATGCCATCGAGATCAGGCCATTGAGCTTTATCGAGACGGCTGAACTTGGTGGTTGCATCCCAGCCGGACAATAACCGATAGAGGGACAGCCCTGTGTGAATGGTCAGGGGCGAGCGCTGGCTGTTTTTATAAATCGGTATGTGCAATGGGGCGAGTTTGACAAGCTCTGGGGCGATGCTCAGCAGAATTTCCCGCTCGAGCAACGACTCGCGTACCAGCGAGAACTGGAACGATTCAAGATAGCGTAAACCACCGTGAATCAGCTTGCTGGAGTTACTGGAGGTGGCGCCGCCGACTTCCGATGCTTCAAATACGGCTACCTTGTAGCCTGCCGCCGCGGCCGCCTGGGCAACGCCTGCACCGGTAATACCGGCACCAATGATGGTTATGTCGTAACTCACGGCACACTCCCTGCACGAATGAAGGGCTCACCGAGGCGGTAAGCCTTGCAAGGATGCTAAAAGATTGTGCGCCGGGAGTAAATTGGTCGCGCAGTTTTGCTGCACTTCGAGGTGCTAGCTATCGCTGGGCGCTATACCGCCGAAGGGGAAGGGGGTGACTTTTTCGCCTTTAAACTCGCTGACTTTGGCAGCGCCTTCTTTTTCTACCTCATCGATACGCACAATGGCGTGCATGGGCAGGTAAGAGCGCTTGACCCCGGCAAACTCGGCTTTCAGCTTTTCTTCGCCTGGATCGACCACCACCTGACTGCGCTCGCCAAACACAAACTCTTCTACCTCAATAAAGCCGTACATTTCGCTTTGGTAGATGGCGCGGGCGAAGACTTCAAAGACCTGTCCCTGATTGTGGAAAATCACCTTATAGATAGGGCGTGAATTCATGGTGTAAGACGACTATCTCTGCTGCTGAAAATGGGCGCGAAGAATAGCATATTCGCGCTTTAATGGAAGTTTTTTGCACAAAAAACAATCATTTTCTGCTTGCGGGCTATGGGATTTGCTCGGTGAGCTAGCTATAATGCGCGGCCTTAAATTTCGTCCCAACGCAGGCTTGCATTTATGTCCGCCACCGAGACACCGGTAAAGAAGCTCTACATCAAGACCCACGGCTGCCAGATGAACGAATACGACTCATCGCGCATGCGTGATCTTTTGGGTGAGTCCCACCAAATGGTGGCGACCGAAAACCCCGAAGAAGCCGATGTGGTGCTGATTAACACCTGCTCTATCCGCGAAAAAGCGCAGGAGAAACTCTTTCACCAGCTGGGGCGCTGGAAACAGCTGAAAGAGAAAAACCCGAATATGATTATCGGTGTGGGCGGCTGTGTGGCAAGCCAAGAGGGCGCGGCCATTGCCGAGCGCGCACCTTACGTAGATTTGATTTTTGGCCCGCAAACCCTGCATCGCTTACCCGAAATGATGGAGCAGCCTCGCGATAATGGCGCGGTGGTGGTGGACATCAGCTTCCCCGAAATTGAAAAGTTCGACAAGCTGCCTCAGCCCGATGCCGATGGCGTCAGTGCGTTCGTCTCAATTATGGAAGGCTGCTCTAAGTACTGTACCTTCTGTGTGGTGCCTTATACCCGTGGCGAAGAAGTCAGCCGTCCGGTGGCCGATGTGATGGCCGAGGTTGTGCACTTAGCCGCTCAGGGGGTACGTGAAATCAACCTGCTGGGTCAGAATGTAAATGCCTACCGGGGCGAATCCGACGACGGTATTGTCGATCTGGCGGAGTTGATTACCTTTGTCGCGGCGGTGGACGGTATAGACCGCATCCGCTTTACCACCTCCCACCCGGTGGAGTTTTCCGACTCGTTGATTGACGTTTACGCCGAAGTCCCCGAGCTGGTCAGCCATCTGCATTTACCGGTGCAAAGCGGCTCGGACCGTATTTTGATGGCCATGAAGCGCGGCCATACGGCCATTGAGTACAAATCCAAGCTGCGCCGTATTCGCGCCCACCGCCCGAACATCAGTTTTTCCTCCGACTTCATTATCGGTTTTCCCGGCGAGAGTGAAGACGATTTTGCTCGCACCATGAAATTGATTGGCGATATTGGCTTTGACACCTCTTTCAGCTTTATCTACAGCCAGCGTCCGGGCACGCCGGCGTCGGATTTGCCCGACGACACGCCGATGGAGGTTAAAAAGCAGCGCCTGAAAATTCTGCAGGACCGCATTACCCAGCAGGCTCAGGCGATCAGCCGCCGTATGGTCGGTAACGTAGAGCGAGTGTTGATCTCGGGTTACAGTAAAAAAGATCCGGGCCAGCTGTCGGGGCGTACAGAGAACAACCGTGTGGTGAACTTTCGCGCTGATGATCCGGCTCTCATTGGTAAGTTTGCCGATGTGCATATTGATCAGGCGCTGCCCAACTCGCTATTGGGTACCCTTATCAGTTCTGAGCTTGATGAGGCGTGAGGGTAAAGCGTAAAGGTTTCATGCTATAACCAGAGGTTTGTTGCCCTGATGTGGTAATAAATAATTTGCCGGTTGGTGGGCTTCCCCCGTGCTGGTGAATGGTTTAGGCTCTGAGTTGTCAGGGTTTAGCGATAGAGAAAACCCATGGCAACATCACATTTGTGTAACGCAACAAGAGACATTATCCATCCTTGAATAAACATGTCGTGCCCGATACCTCTCAGATTACGTGTGAGGTGACCTTAGAGCCAAATGACAACCGCCGCCTTGCCAGTCTTTGCGGTCAATTTGACCAGCACCTGCGCCAGATCGAACAGCGCCTGAATATTGAAATCCGCAACCGCGGAAATCATTTTGCGCTTATAGGCAGCCGCGCTGTGGCAGAAACCGCCGCTGAGGTGCTGCGCGAGCTGTACCGCGAAACCAGCGCCATCGAGTTGACCCCCGACGAAATCCATTTGGCGCTGCAAAGCGCAGGAATCGAACAGCTTATGCAACAAAACTCTGCCGACACTACGGCTGATACCGAACATACCGATAAAGACACCGAGCAGGGCGAGGAAAAAATTCCCGCCGGCACGGTGCTGATTCGCACTAAAAAGTGCACCATCAAACCTCGCGGTGTGAACCAGCAGCGCTATGTGCGCTCGGTGCAAACCAACGATATCAACTTTGGGGTGGGCCCGGCCGGTACCGGTAAAACCTACCTGGCGGTCGCCTGCGCCGTTGAGGCGCTATTGCGTGACGATGTAGAGCGCATTTTGCTGGTGCGTCCGGCGGTCGAGGCCGGTGAAAAGCTGGGCTTTTTGCCTGGCGATCTGGCTCAAAAAGTGGACCCTTACCTGCGTCCGCTGTACGACGCCTTATTTGAAATGCTGGGTTTTGAAACCGTTGGTAAATTGCTAGAACGTAACGTTATCGAAGTTGCTCCCCTTGCTTATATGCGCGGCCGCACTTTGAATAATTCCTTTGTGATTTTGGACGAGAGCCAAAACACCACCTGTGAACAGATGAAAATGTTCCTGACTCGAATCGGTTTCGGTTCCACCGCCGTTATTACCGGCGATCCCAGCCAGATTGACTTGCCGCGGGGTCAGAAATCCGGCCTTAAACACGTGATCGAGGTGCTCGATAACGTAGAAGGTATCAGTTTCACGCACTTTGGCTCTAAGGACGTGGTGCGTCACCCTCTGGTGCAGCGCATTGTTGAGGCCTACGACGCCTTTGAAGCGGCCAACCCGGATCGTGAGCGCTGAGCATGACGGTACAGGTGGATATTGATATCCAGGTCGATGACGACCAGTTGCCCAGCGACGACGAAGTCCACCGATGGGTGGCGGCGGCAGTCGCAGGCCATCGGGATCAAGCCGAAGTCAGCCTGTGTATTGTCGACGCCGACACCAGCGCCGAATTAAACGGTCAATACCGGGGTAAGCCATACCCCACCAACGTTCTTTCTTTTCCCGCCGATTTGCCTGCCGAGCTTGAACTGCCGCTTTTGGGCGACTTAGCCGTGTGCGCCGAGGTTGTTGAGCGCGAGGCCCGTGAGCAGGGCAAAACCCTCAAAGCCCACTGGGCACACATGCTTGTACACGGCACCTTGCATTTGCTAGGTTACGACCATATTGACGACGCTGAAGCCGAGCACATGGAAGCGCTGGAGACCGACATTATCACCGGGCTGGGCTTTGCCCCCCCTTACGCTGAAACCGCCACCGACAATGGTGCGCAAAAGTTTAATACGACAACGACACAGGAATCATCAGTGCCATGACGGACGACCCATCGAGTAGCAGCGCGTCGCGCCTCCAGGAGAAACCGGAAAAATCCTGGCTGGATCGAGTGCTCAACGCCTTTTCTGGCGAGCCTAAATCCCGCGACGACCTACTGGAAATTATAAAAGACGCCGCCGATAACAAACTGCTGGATCAGGAGGCGCTGAGCATTATTGAAGGGGCGCTGGATGTATCCAGCCTGCAGGCGCGGGAGATCATGATTCCGCGTACACAAATTGTCGCTGTTAAAATTGACGATAAACCCAAAGATTTCCTGCCCAAAATCATCGAATCTGGCCACTCGCGATTCCCGGTGATTGGCGACTCAATTGATGATATTAAAGGCATTTTACTGGCCAAAGATTTACTGCGCATGATGCTGGAAGGCAACAACGACTTCAGCCTTGAGCAAATTATCCGTACCGCCAATATTGTGCCCGAAAGCAAACGTGTCAATGTTTTGTTGCGTGAATTTCGCGAGCAACGCTACCACATGGCCCTGGTGATCGATGAATACGGCGGTATTTCGGGGCTGATTACCATTGAAGATATTCTGGAAGAGATTGTCGGTGAAATTGAAGATGAAACCGATGAAGAAGTGTCCGATGAGCACATTAAAAAGGTCAGTGAGACCGATTATGTGATCAAAGCTCTGACGCCCATCGATGATTTTAACGATTACTTTGAGGCGGGTCTGTCGGATGAGGATTTTGACACCATTGGCGGTATTTTGATGCAGTCTTTTGGTCACTTACCTAAACGCAACGAAACCACCGAGGTGGATGGTTTTACCTTTCGCGTCCTCTACGCTGATAACCGACAAATTCACTTGGTGCGTTTGACACTTGATCAGCACTGAAACCATCGTTACCGGTACCGTCAGTCGCGGGCTTAATCGCTTGCGCTGGTACAACGCCGCCGCTCTGGCACTGTTTGCCGGAGCTCTGCAGCCCTTGGCGCTAGAGCCTTTTAACCTTTGGCCGCTGGCGCTAGCGGGCCTCGCTTTTTTTCCGTTACTGTTGTTTAAAGTCTCCACCCGACGAGCGTGGACAGTCGCCCTGGCGTTCGGTGTAGGCTTCTACGGGGTTGGCGTTTCCTGGATATATGTGGCGATTCATCAGTTCGGCAATGCCTCTGTGTGGTTGGCCGGCCTGCTGACTTTACTGTTTGTGGTCTTTATGGCCGCTATTTTTGCAGTGCCGTTTGTTATTTGCAGAACGCTTATGGGCCATGGGCGTCTTGGCATCTTATTGGGGTTTCCCGCGTGTTATCTACTGGGTGAATGGCTGCGGTCATGGCTGCTAACAGGGTTTCCGTGGCTGTATCTGGGGTACGGCCATCTGCACACTCCCCTGGCAGGCTGGGCGCCTTTGTTTGGTGTCATGGGGTTGAGTTTTATCGTTGCTTTTACCGCTGCGACGGTGGCGGCCTGGGGCTTTTTTATGCGCCCGTCTGGCAACCTGTGGATGGCGAGCATTATGGCTTGCGCCCTGTGGCTTGTAGGTTGGCAGCTGCATGATGTGCAGTGGAGCACCGTTAACCGCGACCAACCGATCAGCGTTACCATGATTCAGCCCAATGTGGCGCAAGAACTCAAATGGGACCCGGCGTTTGCGCAGCCGACGCTGGATCGCTTGATGGATTTAAGTGAACCCCATTGGGACAGTGACTGGCTGATCTGGCCCGAAGCGGCCGTGCCGCTCACCTATAACCATGCTCTGGAATTTTTAAATCAGGTCAACCGAAAAGCGGCGGATACCAACACCGGCTTAATCACGGGCATTATTTACGATGATCTCAGCCGCCGTCGCTACTACAATTCGGTCAGTGGTTTTGGTGAGGCCATGGGCATTTACCATAAGCGCCGCTTAGTGCCCTTTGGTGAATATGTGCCGCTGGAAGAATGGTTGCGCGGCACCATCGAGTTCTTTGATTTGCCAACCTCTTATATCAATCGCGGTCCAGATGATCAAAGAGGGCTGCTGATTAACGATATCAGCATTGCCCCCAGCGTTTGTTATGAAGTGGTTTATCCTTCATTGGTGGCTGAGAGCGCCAGGCATCGTAACGTTTTGCTAACGGTCAGCAATGATGCTTGGTTTGCTGATTCAATAGGGCCTCTGCAGCATTTGCAAATGGCGCAAATGCGAGCGCTTGAAACCGGCCGGTACTTGCTGCGAAGCACCAACAACGGGGTGAGTGCGATTGTTAACCCTAAGGGTGAAATTGTTGCAAGAAGCCGTCAGTTTGTCAGCGCTACGTTAAGCGGTACTGTTTTTCCTGCTTACGGTGATACCCCTTTCATGCGTTGGCAAAGTTGGCCGGTGGTGATTTTGTCCTTAGGGTTACTGCTGGGGCTTTTGGCCTCGCAAAGGCGCTTTTAAGATGAGCCCTGGCTCGGGTTAATGTTGTATTCGGCCAAAACTGATCTCGTATTTGCCGGCAACGGTTTCGGCCTGAAAAACTTTAGTGTCCGGGTATTTCTGTTTTAACACCGTTAATAACCGCTGTTTGTCCTCTGTCGGCATATAAGCGCCAAAATAAACTGCGCGTAGTTCTTCTGCTGGAAAGGATTTATCGCTGTACCAGTCGCTTTCGTCGGTGGATTTTGCCGCTTCGGCGGCATCGACGTTGAAAAAGCAGCGCCACTCTTGTTCGCCTTTGGCCGCCGGTTGTTTACAGAGAAATTTGTCGGCAAAAAAATCCTGGGTGCGCAATGTTTCGTTGTGCAGTACCACGTTTAATTGCTCTTTGAGGTTGGTAATTTCTGGCCGTGCTGGGACGTACTGCATGGGTTGGGGTGAGGTAAGACTGGTGTTTTCTCCACATTGAAACTTCAAAACGGCTCCTTTGTGGCTGTTGGCGAAATATTGCCAAGCGGTCAGGTTGTCGGCCTTAGCTGAAAAGCTGCAAATACGTAAGCTGCGAGTGTAGCGACGCCAATCGCTCATCATTTCATCCAGTTCGCTCTGGCGCTGGTCGACCATCCGGGCCATGAGCTCTTGCAACACTTCTTCAGCCTCTTCAGGTGAGGCGAAACGCTCTTCATCGCGCCAGCGGCGAATCACCTGTGCCAGAGGGGAGGCGCCACGAGGGTCTTCACGAGCGAAAATCATGCCGCACGCCGTGCGTATTACACTGGTTAACAGGGTTTGCGGGTCAAAGGATAAAGTGGATCGGTGGTTGAGCTCAAAGGGGTCGCGATACAGTGCCGGCGCACTCCAGCGCAGGCGGCGCGATTGCAGTATATGTACCGCAGTGGTTGCATCCGTGTATTTGGAAAGAGTATCGGGGTGTTCGGGCACTTGTTGTCCTTATTGTTGGGGTTAGGGCATTTACAGTGGTATATCGGCCGCAACCCGGTTTTATAAAGTGTTTTAATGCGCCAATCAAGCTGTTTACTAAGATATTAATAGTGCGCAGAAAAGATTTATGCAAATTGATGGAGCAATGGAACACAATGATTCCACCGCGAAGGTAGGGACGCTAGAATAGGCACCCCACCCCAACAGGCAAAGGACATCACGTGATTTTTACTGGCTCTCATATCCTCTCCGTTGAACAATTTGAACGCGCCGACATTGAACGCATCTTTACCGTGGCCGATGCTATGGCGCCGTATGCCCTGCGCCGCCGGGTTACCCGGGTTTTAGAAGGCGCTATCTTGGGTAATATGTTTTTCGAGCCCAGTACGCGCACACGTATTAGTTTCGGGTGTGCTTTCAATCTGCTGGGGGGCGAGGTTCGAGAAACCACGGGCTTTGAAAGTTCGGCAATTGCCAAAGGCGAGTCTCTTTACGACACAGCCCGCGTGTTGTCCGGGTTTTCCGATGTGATTTGTATGCGCCACCCGCAGGAGGGATCGGTGGCTGAGTTTGCCGAGGCCAGTCGTGTTCCGGTACTTAATGGTGGCGATGGAGCCAACGAGCATCCCAGTCAGGCGCTATTGGATTTGTACACCATTCGCAAAGAGCTTGGCTCTAAAAATCGCGGTATAGATGGTCTGCGCATTGCCCTGATTGGCGACTTAAAATACGGCCGTACGGTGCACTCATTGTGCAAGCTGCTTTGCCATTTTAGCCAGGTTCACGTGACCCTGGTTTCACCCACTGAGCTGGCGATGCCGGAGTCAATTGTTGAAGAGATGCGTGCAGCCGGACACACTGTTATTGTCACCGAAGACTTGACCCAAAGTATCTCAAGCGTCGACATCGCTTACTCAACCCGGATTCAGGAAGAACGCTTTGCCTCCAAAGAGGAAGCGGATATGTATCGGGGTCGCTTTCGTCTAAATCAGTCTATTTATACCCAGTACTGTGAGCCCAATACGGTCATTATGCACCCGCTCCCTCGGGATTCCCGCGCTGATGCCAATGAGTTGGATAACGACCTGAATCAAAACCCCAACCTGGCCATTTTTCGGCAGGCCGATAACGGTGTCTTAGTGCGTATGGCCCTGTTCGCTTTGGTGCTGGATGTTGTGGATCAGGTCGACAAGTACGCCCGAGACGTTAACTGGTATAACTCGTTGCGTACTCTGTGACTTCAGGCGTGACTCGCTGTGGCTCAGTGCCCGAGTAATTGCCCGGCCATTTTCTGTAATTCTTCACAGTTGAGGGGTAGATCTACGCTGGGCCTGGGGGTTGGTGGCGGCTCCAACACATGGCCAAGGTAAAGCTGAGCAATGGTTGAGGTACGCTGCTGCTCTGCCAGAGTTTCGGCTAAGTATCCGCCTGCCGCAGTGGTAAGGGTAGGGCAAAGTATGATCAGGTCGGGGCGTATAGTGATGGCCAGCTCCAGGGCTTCATCGGCACTTTCAGCGGTAATAAGATTGTACAGAGGGCGAAGGCAGGCGCTGGCCTCAAGCAATACATGTTCACTGCTGTGAGCAATAATAACCGTTCGGTGCGCCGTCATTTCTTCCAGTGTGTGTTGGTTGCGGCCGGTATGCTTAGCGCGGTACAAAGCTCGGTCGGCGCACTTAATCAATTCTTCTAGGGTGCAGCTGCGAGGTTGCAGGCAGCAAGCGGCACCGATAGAGACGGTTACCCATGGCTCTACCGGCGAGACCTTGTGTTCAAGCTTCAGCTCGGACACCGCATTTTGGATGCAGGCGCACACTCGCTCAGCGCCCGCGGCGTCGGTTTCCGGTAGCAGCACCACAAACTCTTCACCCCCGTAGCGGCCCAGCAAATCGTAGGGTCGGTTTAGGCAGCTTTTGATGGCCCCGGTCACTTCTTTTAAGCAGGCATCGCCCGCGGGGTGACCGTAATGATCGTTGTAGAGTTTAAAGTGATCTACATCGATCATTAGAGCGCAGGTAGGCGTCTGTTTGCGTCCGGCCTGCAACCACTGCTGCTCGGCCTGCTCATTAAATGTGCGACGATTAAGTACTTGCGTCAGACTGTCTAACTGACTCAGCGCCTCCAGTTCGGTATTGAGGCGGTTGAGCTGGTCGCGCATGTCCGCAATACGCTCCATGGCCCGTATTTTGGCCGTAATAATCATTTTACTGACGGGCTTGATTAAATAATCGTCCCCTCCAGCCTCAATGCCCTGACGGTAGTCGTCATCCTCGCTCATGCCCGTAACGAAGATAATAGGAATCCAGTGACTGCCCAGCCATTCCCGGATCAGGGCGGTGGTTTCAAAGCCGTTAAGCCCGGGCATCTCCACATCCATAATGATCATATCCACCGGATTACCTTCCAGCAGCTGCAGCGCTTGCTCCCCACTTTCGGCAAGCAGGGGGGTGTGACCCGCATCGAGTACGTATTGGCTCATGGCATGGCGCAGTGTGGCGCTATCTTCTACCAGTAGTATCTTCATGGTGAGGCTCAGGCAGTGGGTTTTCTTTAGTACAAAGTTTACCCTGTGGTGGCGCTGAAAACATCATTTGTGTTCACAGTTTTAACAACTCGCTCTTTTTAGCGGTGAGCTGGAGGGGTTAGTTGCAATGATCAATGTAGCGCCAGTGGCCACCTTCGCGGCGAAATAAAGACTTTTCAAGATGCTGATGGGTTTGTTGTCCCTGCTGGTAGCGGGCACTAAAGGTAACAGTGCCTGTGTTGTCGTTGATGCCACCGGCTTCACAGCTGAGAATTTCCAATCCTAGCCAGTGGCAGCTGCTGGCCCACTCTCCAATGGCTTCTTTTGTCGTCCGGTTGCGACTGGCACTACTCCAGGTTGACCATACATAGTCAATCGCTAGTAATACATGAGCGGTGTAACGAGAGCGCATAAGACTTTCTGCGGTAGGCGCATGGCGACCTTCAAAAATCAATGGCCCACAGCATTGTGACGTGGGCTTACCCGAGCCGCATGGGCAGATAGTGGGGGCTGTGAGTGGCATTTTGCACCTCTTTTGGGTATGTTGTGCGCCTGTTTCTGGCCTCGCCCGCCTCCCGGCGTTAGTGGCTTCCCTTTTTATTGTGTGGTTCACCAATCTACGACCAAGCCGATGACCGATTTTGACGATATCCGACCCTATAATGATGACGAAGTGCGCCCTGTGCTGGACCGAATTTTGGCCGACCCAGAGTTGGCCGATGCGGTGGCCAAGCTAAAGTTTCCGCGTTTAGCCGGGCCTTTGGGTTTCCTTTTGAGACCTTTGGTGCGCCGGGTAATGACTCGTCAATTAGAAGGTGTGGACAGTGTAGATAAGTTTCAGCTGGTTGTGGAGAAGTACATGCGCCACATGATTGAAACCACGACCACCAAATTGACCAACTCGGGCCTGGATAAACTTGACCCTAACGAAGCCTACCTGTTTGTCAGCAACCATCGTGATATTGCGATGGACCCGGCTTTTGTCAACTGGAGTTTATACCACGCGGGTTTTAAGACCTTGCGCATTGCTATCGGCGATAACCTGCTCACCAAAGAGTATGTATCTGACTTAATGCGCCTGAATAAAAGCTTTATCGTTAAGCGTTCGGCCAAGGCGCCACGAGAAAAATTAAAAGCGGCCAAAAAACTATCGGCCTATATTTTTCACTCGCTGACCGAGGATAAAGCCAATATCTGGATTGCCCAGCGTGAGGGGCGAGCCAAAGACGGTAACGACCTGACCAACCCGGCGGTGGTGGGAATGCTGACCTTAAACCGCCCCAAGACGCAGGATTTTTCTGAGTACGTACGCTCATTAAAAATCGTACCCGTGTCTATCTCCTATGAGCAGGACCCTTGCGATCAGGCAAAAGCCCACGAGTTGCATGCTCAGCGCACCACCGGCAGCTATGAAAAAGGCGACCAGGAAGACGTGCAGAGCATTGCCAAAGGTATCGCCGGGCAGAAAGGCCATGTGCATGTGGCTTTTGGTGATGTACTCAGCGGCGAATACGCCGACACCGAGGCGGTCGCCGCTGAAATTGACCGGCAAGTCTGGTCGAAGCAGGTGTTACACCCCAGCAACTGTTTTGCTTTTGACGCCACCGGTGGCGAGGCGCGCTCTCTGCCGTATTCTGATAAAGCCAAGCCCTTTGAGCCTGGGAATCTGCGTGACGAACGCGCGAGCTTTGAGTTGCATGTGGCTGCCGTGCCCTCTGAATACAGAGACATTGTGATCGATATGTACGCCAACCCGGTGCGTAATAAATTAAAGGCGCAGCAGTCTTAAATGCTCACCGACGCTGTTAAAAAAGAGATTCAGCAAACCTATTCTGAGTTTCTAAAATCCCGCGAACTGGGGCCGCGCCACGGGCAAAAAATGATGATCGCGGAAATCGCGCGCACCCTGGGGGGAATCAGCTCCGATGCCGAAGGCGTGCGCAACAGCGACGGCCATGTGTGCGTGGTTGAGGCGGGCACAGGCACGGGTAAAACCATCGCCTACTTGCTGCCCTCGATTATTATCGCCAAGGCGCTGGGTAAAAAGTTAGTGGTCTCTACCGCTACAGTGGCTCTGCAAGAGCAAATTATTCATAAAGATCTGCCCGAGCTGAAAAATCACACCGACCTGTCATTCAGTTTTGCCCTGGCTAAGGGGCGCGGTCGTTATTTGTGTTTGTCAAAGCTGGATAATTTGATGGGCGAGTTTGCCACGGCCGATGATCCTACACGTGCGCTCTACGAAGACGAACTGCCCAGCGTTGATGAGCAGGGGATAAAACTCTACGAGTCAATGATGGAGGCGCTGGCAGCCAATAAATGGGATGGCGAGCGCGATTCCTGGCCCACCGAACTTGAAGCCGCAGACTGGCAAAGAGTCACCACAGATCATCGCCAGTGCACCGGCAGGCGCTGCTCTAATGTTTCTGTGTGCAGCTTTTTTAAAGCGCGCGATGCGCTGCATACCGCCGACTGTATCGTCACCAATCACGATTTAGTCCTGGCAGATTTGGCGCTGGGGGGCGGAGCGATATTGCCCGACCCGGAAGAAACTATTTACGTGTTTGACGAGGGCCATCATTTACCCGATAAGGCGCTCAATCACTTTGCCTGCCATGGGCGCATGCTCTCTACCAGCCGCTGGCTGGAACAGTGTAATAAGTCGTTGTCTGGCGTGCTGGGGCAAATCAGCGGCGCCGGGCGGGTGGATCACTTTGGCGAACAATTGCCGGGTCAGTTTATTCAGTGCAAGCGCGAGCTGGATATGCTGTACCCAGCACTGGATGAACTGATTCAAACACTTGCAGACGAGGGCCGTGAACGTCGTTCGACCCATTATCGCTTTGAGGGCGGCATTGTTCCCGAAGGCATTCGCGCTCAGGCAGAGCAGTTGCACATGAGTTTTGATCGGCTTAGCGACCTGCTGGGCAAAATGGCCAATGAAATCAACGAGGCCATGGAAGACGCTCACTGCCGTATTCCGAAAGTGGATTTGGAAAATAACTACCCGGTGATCGGTGCCTGGCAGGCTCGCGCCGAAGCGGGTGCCGAGCTGTGGTTGAGCTACGCTCGCACCGATGCCGAAACCAGTATCCCCAAGGCGCGTTGGCTGACGCTGGTGGACTTTAATGGCAACTACGATATCGAGGTGTGTTCAAGCCCCATACTGGCGGCGCGTACTCTGGAGTTCAGTTTGTGGAACCAGTGCTACGGCGCGGTAGTCACCTCGGCCACCTTAACCGCGTTGGGTAAATTTGATCGCTTTCAGATGCGCGCTGGCACACCCAACAACAGTCGCTACGCCGTGGTGCCCAGTCCGTTTGATTTTTCTCGCGGTGTTTTACGTGTGCCCGCCGAGGCGGTGGACGCAGGTGATAGTTATGCCCACACCCGCGCAGTGATCGATTATTTACCCGATTTACTTGAGCCCGATGAGGGGTCGCTGGTGCTCTTTTCATCGCGGCGGCAAATGCTGGACGTATTTGATGAAATGCCCGAGCACTGGCGTCGTAAAATTCAGGTGCAGGGGGTGTCGTCTAAACAGGAGATGTTGGTCGAGCACAAAAAACGCATCGATAAAGGCGAGGGCAGCGTGCTGTTTGGTTTGGCGAGCTTTGCCGAAGGAGTCGATTTGCCCGGCGATTACTGCGCCCATGTGATTATCGCAAAGCTGCCTTTCGCGGTGCCCGACGATCCCATTGAAGCCTCGGTGTCCGAGTGGGTGGAATCTCGTGGCGGCAATCCGTTTATGCAAATTACCATTCCCGATGCGTCCCTTAAATTGATTCAGGCCTGCGGTCGCTTGCTGCGCACCGAAGGCGATACCGGTCGCATTACTCTGCTGGATCGGCGCGTGGTGACTAAACGTTATGGCAAGGCGATTCTGGACTCACTGCCACCGTTTAAACGCCAGATTGAGCACTGAGTGCGCGGAGAGACTTGAGGTATCCTATGGGTGATAAACATATTGCCGTAGCCAACGTGCTGATAGACATTGAAGCGGCAATGCGCGAGCTGCAGCTGTGGCAGGCCGAGCCGCCATCGGCCGAGGCCCTTGCCAGTGACCAGCCCTTCGCTATTAATACACTGACTTTTGTTCAGTGGCTGCAATTTTTATTTTTGCCCCGTTTACAGCAACTGGTTCAGAGCCGAGGTGACTTGCCCTCAAGTTGTAATATCGCGCCGATGGCAGAAGAGTACTTTCGCCCTATGTCCCTCCCGGTTGAGCGGTTAATCATTGAGTTAAAAAGAATTGATACACTTTTAAACCAGTAAACGGCTTGCCTTGTTCAGGGCTTTGGCCTAATTTTGAATGATTAAAAATAGACCTCTCATTGGAGCAACCTTATGAATAAGCTCACCCTTGCGTTACTTTCTGCAGCTTTACTCTTAACGGCTTGTGCCACGCCCCCACCTCCGGTATCTCACGATGGCTTGCACTTGATGGATAACCGGGATTTGGATCAGGTGTACCTGAAGCCAGGAACGGAGCTGGACGTTTACACGGTCATTAATCTGCGCCCCTGTACCGTGGCATTTCGGGACGGTTGGCAGCGCGACCAGAACTCCAGTCGTTATACCGGTCGTTCGCGTGTTACCGAGGAGGATATGGAAGTGATTCAAGAGCGTCTGGGCGAAGCCTGTGACAAATACTTCCGTGAGGCGCTGGCAAAGGCCCCCGCTTATAAAATTGCCGAACAAAGCCAAGATGGTGAACGCGTACTTGATCTTCGCCCCTCGATTATAGATCTCGATATAACCGCACCGGACCTTAATGATGTCGGTATGACCACGACTTATACGACGTCTTCCGGGGAGATGACTCTGTTTTTAGAGGCCTACGATGGCACCACGGGAGAAATACTGGCCCGTGTCGTCGATCGCAAAGAGGACCGCGATGATATGTACCTGGAGTGGACTAACCGCGCAACCAACATGCGCGATGCCAACCGCTTTCTGCGCAGTTGGACCGACGATTTACGCGAGGCGCTGGATAAAGCTCGCGCACTCTAAAGAGCCGATGACAAGTTGATAAAAAGCCGCGTTAATCGCGGCTTTTTTATGGCGGTAGCCGATTAAGAATCGGCGTTAGAAGGGGTTTGATGGTAACGGCGAATGCCTGGCAGTAAGCATAAGCTCAGCGCTACCGAGCACAGCATAGCGATTGCTATGGGGGTTAGCTGGCCATTGTGAAATACACTGCCCGCTAGGCCCATGCCTGAGCCCATAACAAACATGGATACGGTTTGTATGGCGGCGGCGCTACCTCCCTGATGGGGCGGAAACATGCCCATAAAATGGGTGGCCCCGGCGGGGTTAATCACTCCCACACAGCTAACAATGATAATAATTAATCCGGCCGCTAGCGGTAGGTTCAGCCCCTGGGCAAGCGCCAGCAAAGTGAAGGCGAGCACAAGAACGGCCTGCAACAGAATAGTAAACATGAACACATTGAGGGCGCGGTAACGCTTGAGCATTATTGTGCTCAAAGAGTTAGCGGCGATCAGCCCAATGGCAGCCAAGCCAAATAGCACTGAAAAATGGCCTTCGCTGACACCGAAGTAGCTCATGTAAATAAACGAGGCGTGGGTGACATACACCAGCAATACGCCAGCGGCACTGCCCATACACAACGCAAAGCGCGTGGCGATCAATTTACCCTGCTGGCGGCGTAAAACAATCTCGCCGTATTGGCGAAACACCCGTGAGAACGACAGGGGTTGTTTGTCACTCTGTAAGGTTTCAGGAATTAACGGCAGCATAATGGCCAGCAGTCCGCAGGCATAAACAACCTGAAAAATAAAAATCGCCTGCCAGCCAAAAGTCAAAAGGCCGGTACCGATTAAGGGCGCAATCACAGGTGCGACCATCATTATCATCATCACTGTGGCAAAGCGAGGGCCTATTTCCTGTGCTGGATAAGCGTCGCGCACCTGCGCCATGGCGGTAATGCTGGCAAAGCCACCGCCAAAAGCCTGAGCCGCCCGTAACAGGTTGATGAGTCCGGCCGACTCGCTCATAGCAATTGCTGCACTGGTGACAATAAAAAGCACGGTGCCAATCACACACACCGCTTTGCGCCCGATTTGATCCGACAGTGGCCCGCCCAATAATTGCCCGGCGGCAAAGCCCACCAAAAATGTGCTTACCGACGCGCTCAGGGTTGCGATGGATACGCCTAAGGACTTTGCCATAGTCGGTAGCGCCGGTAGGTAGGCATCCATGGCAACGGGCCCTAGCGCAACCAGAGCACCGAGATACAACAAAAAGAAGCGGGGTAATGAGAGTTTCGTCATGGTGATGAGCAGTTTTTATCTTTGTGAGAGCAGAAAATCTAAATGGCAATGCGGATCACTATACAGAATTTGCAGGGTAATGGAGTCCTGCTAGCAAAACTTAATATCACTGCCTGTATGGGCTGTTTGCAAACAAGGTTTGCTGGTTACGCGCGGTGCGATTCGCCCTTGGCAAGCGATGGTGTAATTTCAATTGCGCCTTAACGAATACCGTTTTAATTTCCGGTAATTATCAAAGGTAAAAGCAAGTCACGTTTTTTGTGATTCGTTTTGTGTGCAGAGCGGTGAGATGGTAATTCTACCTATCCCTCTGACAACGTTGTCTTTTTTTGGGGGAGGGGCTCGCTGGGTAAGCCTCGGGCGTGCAGCTTTTTTAGCAAGGTGAATCGATAGGGAAGCGATGAGTGAGAGTACAACAATAAAACGCCACTGAAACCTGTTGCAGTGGTGGTAACCGATGAGGACATTTGAATGAAAAAGACATTATTTCTGAGTGCTGGTTTGCTCAGTTCTGCGTTTTATACAGGCGCGGTTCAAGCTTACGATTGCAGTAATTTAACCGGTTGGAATTCGGCTAATGCCTACCAGGGTGGAGATCAGGTGCAGGATGAAGGCATTGCTTACGAGGCCAAGTGGTGGACCCGCGATGACAAGCCTGCCCAGCATTCTGGCCCCTGGGACGAATGGTTACAGCTAGGTGTGTGCGGGGGCAGCTCGTCCAGCAGCTCGAGTTCGTCCGTTAGCTCGTCCAGCTCGGTTTCTTCAAGTTCAACCTCTTCAAGCTCTAGCACCTCGTCTCTGCCTGCGGATGATTGTACATCGCCGGTTTACAGTGCGGGTACCAGTTATGCCGCGGGACAGTTAGTACAGAATGCTGGCGACGAGTATCGCTGCGACATCAGCGGTTGGTGTTCGTCTAATGCCGAGTGGGCTTATGCGCCCGGCACAGGAGCCCATTGGGCCGATGCCTGGTCAGAGGTGCGCTCTTGCACCGCTTCGTCAAGCTCAAGCAGTTCTTCATCCAGCTCTTCGTCCAGCTCAAGCTCTTTGCCCGGCGGTGGCTACAGTGGCAATTTCCCCGACCACGCGTTGGTGGGTTACTGGCATAACTTTGTCAACGGCGCCGGGTGTCCTATCGACTTGTCGGATATTCCTCCGGTATGGGATGTGATTGATATTGCTTTTGCCGATAACGATCCGGCCAGTGATGGCACCGTACAATTTAATTTGTTCGACGGTTCTGGCACCAGTTGCCCCGGGTTAGATGCTGCGAAGTTTAAACAGGATATGGCCGACCTGCAGGCGCAGGGCAAAATTTTCGTGCTGTCTTTAGGCGGCGCCGAAGGCACCATTACCCTGAACAATGATTCGGATGAAGCGAATTTCGTCAGCAGCCTTACTGCGCTGATTAACGAATGGGGGTTCGATGGTGTTGATATCGACTTGGAAAGCGGCTCGCAGTTAGTGCACGGTTCGCAAATTCAAGCGCGGCTGCCAGGCGCTTTGCGTCAAATTGACAGCAACGTGGGCGGTATGGCGTTAACCATGGCACCGGAGCATCCGTATGTGCAAGGCGGGCACACGGCCTACAGCGGTATCTGGGGGGCATACCTGCCCATTATTGATCAAACACGAGATTTGTTGGATCTATTACATGTACAGCTGTACAACAACGGCGGCTTGCAAACGCCTTATGCCAGCCAGTCTTACCCGGCAGGTTCGGTGGATATGATGGTGGCTTCGGCGCGCATGTTGATCGAAGGCTTCCAAACCGCTGGCAGCTTGTACTTTGCTGGCCTCGACCCGCAGCAGGTTTCTCTGGGCTTGCCGTCAGGGCCATCATCGGCTGGCTCAGGTCAGGCGACCAATCAGGCTATTATTGATGCACTCGATTGCATCACGGCGGGGACGGCATGTGGCTCAGTGGATGCTGGGGGTGTGTACCCTGATTTTAGCGGGGTGATGACCTGGTCCATTAACTGGGATATTCACGATGGCTATATTTTTTCTGGCCCAATTGGGGATAAGGTCCACAGCCTGCCTTAACAGCTGTATTCATTGTGTAAAAATAAAAAAAGCGCCCCATCGCTGGGGCGCTTTTTTATTTTTGCGATGATGCGAGCGTGGTTGCTACATCTGCTCTGATACTTCAATGCCCAGCATATCCAGGCCGGTAGCGATGGTGCGTGCTACTAAGTGGCACAGGCGCAGGCGGCTGTCGCGGGTGGCGGGCTCTACGTCTGATTTTAAAATCGGGCAGGCTTCGTAAAAACGCATGTACAGGCTGGCAACGTCGTATAGGTAATTACACAGCACATGGGGCAGGGCATCTTCGGCCACTTGCGCCAATACTTCGCCAAACTGCAGCAGTTTAATGGCCAGCGCTTTTTCCTGCTCGGTGCCAATTACCACCGGGGCGCTGACGCTCTCGGGGCTGACACCGGCTTTGCGGAAAATGCTTTGTACCCGTGTGTAGGCGTACTGCAAATAAGGCGCGGTATTGCCTTCAAAGCTGAGCATGGTATCCCAGTTGAAAACGTAATCGTTGGTGCGGGTTTTACTTAAATCCGCGTATTTAACCGCGCCTATTCCCACTTTGCGGGCTACCTCATCGGCGCCTTCAAGCTCCGGGTTTTTCTCGGTAATCACCGCGCGGGCGCGTTCAACGGCTTCGTCCAACAGGGCCGAGAGCTTAACCGTGCCGCCGCTGCGGGTTTTAAAGGGTTTACCGTCGGCGCCCATCATGGTGCCAAAGGCGTGATGCTCCAGACTCACCTGATTGCTGACAAAGCCGGCTTTGCGCGCCAGGGTGAACACCTGTTGCATGTGCAATGACTGACGGGCATCAATAAAGTACAGAATGCGGTCCGCGTTTAAATCCACCGCGCGATAGCGCAGCGCCGCAAGGTCGGTGGTGGCATACAGAAAGCCGCCGCCTTTTTTCTGCACAATCACTGGCGAGGGGTTGCCCTCTTTGTCGGCCAGCTCTGACAAAAACACCACCTGCGCGCCCTGATCTTCGGTGCATAGGTTTTGCTCTTGAAGCTCTTTGACAATGGGCGCGAGGTCGTTGTTGTAAAAGCTTTCACCGCGCACGTCAGCATCACCCAGGGTGACGTTCAACTTTTGATAAATCTCGGCGCTGTGCTCAAGAGATACCTGCTTAAATTGGCGCCACAGTTTCAGGATCTGCTCGTCGCCAGACTGCAGCTTGACCACATACTCGCGGGCCTTATCGGCAAAGGTTTCATCGGCGTCAAAATGAGCTTTAGCCTGCTGATAGAAGACTTCTAAATCGGACAGCGCCATGCTTGCGCTTTCGTTTTCTGCCAGCTGCTCTTCCAGCTCGGCGATCAGCATACCGAACTGTGTGCCCCAGTCGCCAACGTGGTTTTGGCGGATGACGGTGTGACCCAAACGCTCCAGCACCCGCACAAGCGCATCGCCAATAATGGTGGAGCGCAAGTGGCCCACGTGCATTTCTTTGGCGAGGTTGGGTGATGAATAATCCACGACAATGGTTTGTGGTGCTTCGGCAGGGCGAATCGCCAGTGCAGAGTCACGCTCAGCGGCGCCGGTTTGCTCGGCCAGCCACTCGGGTTTTAGGTGAATATTGATAAAACCCGGGCCGGCAATTTCAATCTTCTCGGCCAGCTCGTCAATGCTCAAGTGCTCGACAATCTTGCCGGCCAGCTCACGGGGGTTGGTGCCCATTTTCTTTGCCGCACCCATGGCGCCATTGGCTTGATAGTCGCCAAAGCCGGCCTTTTTGGCGGCGGCAACCATAGGTTGGCAGTCGTCCGGGATGCCGGCGGCGGTCATGGCGGCGCGGACTTTTTCACTGAGTAATTCGCGGATATTCATAGTGTCAGATTCAGTAGTGCAAAAGCATCGATTGTATCACGGCGGCTAAGCCGCCGTGGCAGGCAAAAGAGAGTTAAAACTCGTAACTGACGCCTACGGTGTAGCGAAAGTCGTCCTGCTCGGGGAGGACACCATCGGCATCCGCCTGTGGGTACTTTATACGATCCCAGTAGGCGCTCATGCTCAAATCCAGTTTGTCGGTTAAGTCAATGTATAAACTGACCACGCCGTGATGCTTATATTTGCCCGACTCGTCATTGGTGGCCGTAAGTTGGTAAGTGGCGCTGACGTCCATGTAGTCTGTCAATTCTTGGTCGTAGATCGTATTTAAATAGAATGCGCCGGAGTCGACCGTGTTGTCCTGACCCTCGGGTACTTCTTTGTATTTGGTGTACATGTAGCCAGGGCCCGCCGAGGTGGTCCAGCTGGTATCGTCGTTATCGATTAAATAGACACCGGCGCCCATACCCGCCGTCCACTGGCTGGATATGTTTTGCAGTGGGGCGCTGTAAAATTCAAACTGCACCGGTTGCCAGAACCAGCGCTCAGAGCGGCGAATATACCAACTGCCAGTGGCGCGGTGTTCATTACTGGTTTCTTCGCCTTCGTCGTAAAACACATCGGCAATGTAACTTAAGCGTACGCTGGAGCGGGCCGTACGGCGCAGTAAGCTGGCGTTTGCGTTAAAGTCTTTTTGGTCGACGTTGCCAGTGCGGTAATTGACCCCGGCGCCAATTTTACCGCTCCAGCGGTCCAGTTCGCGCTTGCTGGTGCTGGCAACACGCATGACATCCTGAATCTCAAAAGGCCCCTGGTCGCCGATGTACAGCTTGCCGTCAACGGTTTCCAGTTTCCCCGTGTATAGCTTCTGGTTGGTCAACAAGACGTTTACCGACTTGGTGGTGTGTATCGCTGCAACCGACTCCCAGTCGATGGTTTCATCGCCCAGCTCGTCGCTGTCAAATTCCAGAGAGTCTTTTTCCATGGCGGTCAGCTCACCTTTAAGCCACTCACCGGAGGTGAGTTTTACCCAGTCCCAGGGGGCGTCAATTTCAATGGTCGCCAGGGTGGGTGAGTCTGAGTTTGGTGCAGCTAAGGCGGTGCTCGAGAATGCAGAGCAGGCGAGAACGAAAGCAAGGGCGTGGCGAGACGATGATCGGTAAATAAGGTTGTTCACAGTGAGGTCCTTGGTAAAACGTGTCCAAAGTGTTGATGCCTATCACAGAGGGCGCAGCTGGGCGGGATAAGCGTGCTAACAGTATAAGGTATCTGTTGTCTCAAACACACATGGGGCAGACAGTGTCACAAAAAAGTGGCTACACTTTTGTGGGTATCCATCGCTTTTCAATCTATAAATGACATAACTTTGATACTGCAGAACCGTTTTGCTTAGGAGAGATAACTTGAGCTTGCCAAATCTTTGTTCTCACATCAGCGCCGAATGTTCTCGTGGTCAGCTGCGCCTGACATTAAACCGTGAAGCGCAGAAAAATGCGTTATCGCTGGCAATGTACCAAAGTCTAACAGACGCGTTGCGCTGGGCTGCCTCCGAGGCGGAGGTTCGAGTCGTACGGCTGAGTGGCAGTGGTGACAGTTTTACCGCCGGTAATGATCTGGCGGATTTTATGAGCGCGGGTGAGTTAGACAGCCATCACCCTGCGGTGCAGTTTATGCGCGCTGTGCGCGAGCTTCCCCAGCCGTTGCTTGCTGAAGTGAACGGTCTTGCGGTAGGTATTGGCACGACTTTATTGCTGCACTGTGATCTGGTTTACGCCAGTGAAGATTCCTACTTTCAGCTCCCGTTTACCCGCTTGGGGTTGTGCCCCGAGTTTGGTGCCAGCACTTTGTTGGCCAAACGTATCGGCCACGCGCGCGCGCGCGAGCTGTTACTGTTGGGCGAGAGGCTGGAGGCGCTTGAGGCCGAACGCCTGGGGCTGGTTAACGGCGTGTATCCGCTGGAACGGCTGAGCGAAGAAGTGGACTGGGTGTGTGGTGAGCTGTGCAAGGTGCCACCTCAGGCGGTCGCCAGAACCAAAGCGCTGCTCAATGAGGTGGAAACCTGGCCGACGGATAAAGTGATTGAACGCGAACTCGCCGTATTTGCTGAGTGTTTGCAAGGTGATGAAGCTAAACAGGTGATCAGCCAAATGATGAAGAAGGGTAAATCATGAAATTGAACGGAGATTTTGCCGGAAAAACCGTGCTGGTAGTCGGCGGCACCAGTGGTATTTGTCGCGGTATTGCCGAGCGCTTTGCCGGCTTGGGTTGCAGTGTGTGTGTGATCAGTCGCTCACAGGATAAAGTGGACACCACTGTCTTAGCATTAACCGAAATGGGGGCGCAGGATGCCTGTGGTTACAGCGTCGATGTGCGCAAGGGCGACGAAATGCGCGAAGCGGTGAGTCAGCTGCACGCGCGCTGGGGCGCTCTGGATATCGTTGTCTCCGGCGCGGCGGGAAACTTCCCCGCACTGGCCAGCGGCTTGTCCGACAACGGTTTTGGCGCGGTGGTGGACATTGACCTTAAAGGCACCTTTCATGTCATGAGCGCCATCTATCCCTACTTGCGTAAGCCGGGCGCTTCGGTCATTAACATCTCTGCGCCGCAGGCTCAGTTAGCCATGGCCGGTCAGGTGCATGTGTGCGCCGCTAAGGCTGGGGTCGATATGATTACGCGAACGCTCAGCATTGAGTGGGGTGGTGAAGGCGTGCGAGTTAACTCTGTTATCCCGGGGCCTATCGACGGCACCGAGGGGATGGACCGCTTGGCACCGGGAGAGGACATGCGTAAAAAAATCGTGCAAACGGTGCCGTTAAAGCGGATGGGACGGGCCCGGGATATTGCCGACTGCTGTGTGTTTTTAAGCTCCGATCTTGCCAGCTATATCACCGGTGCGGTAATCCCTGTGGACGGTGGTTGGAGCTTGGGCGGTGCGGCCAGCATCGGTACTGGCATCGCGCAAATGCTGCAACAGCAGCAATAAGGCGTGGTTTGCAGCCAGATTCTAATGCGGGCGCTAAAGCGCCCGCTGTTTTTTAATAGTTACCTAAAGCATCCACAGGTATAATTCACCAAACCCTCAATGACAGGAAAACACTTTCCCCGTGTCTGATAAGCAATCCCAGTTCTCCCGCCTCGGCCTGCAACCACAACTGCAACACAATCTTAAATCCCTCGGTTACACCTCCATGACGCCTATTCAGGCCGAGAGTTTGCCTGCCATCATTGCCGGTAATGATGTTATCGGCCAGGGCAAAACAGGGTCGGGTAAAACCGCGGCCTTTGGCTTGGGGGTGCTGAACGCTCTTGAAGTTAAGCGCTTTTGTGTGCAGTCGCTGGTGCTGTGTCCAACGCGCGAGCTGGCCGATCAGGTGGCCAAAGAAATTCGTCGCCTGGCGCGGGCGATTCACAATATTAAAGTGCTAACGGTTTGCGGCGGCATGCCTTTCGGCCCGCAAATCAATTCGCTGGAGCATGGCGCGCACATTGTGGTGGGCACGCCGGGGCGGGTGGAAGAGCACATTCGCAAAAACAATTTGGATTTAAGTCAGTTATCGATGCTGGTGCTGGACGAAGCCGACCGTATGTTGGAAATGGGCTTTGCCGAGGCGCTGGACTCGGTGATTGCAGCGGCCCCGGTCAAACGTCAAACGCTGCTGTTCAGTGCGACTTACCCGCCCAAAATTGAACAGATTGCTAAGCGGGTGATGCGCGATCCGCTGCTGATAAAAGTAGAGTCCAATCACGATACCTCTAGCATTCAACAGAGCTTTTATGCCGTGACTGATGAGCCCTCGCGCTTGCGCGCTGTACAGTTGTTACTGCTGCAGCACCAACCAGAATCCGCAGTGGTGTTTTGCAATACCAAACGTGAAACCCAGCAAGTGGCGGATGCGTTATCGGCTGAGGGGTTCAGTGCTTTGGCTCTGCATGGTGATTTGGAGCAGCGTGAGAGGGATATAACCCTGGTGCGGTTTGCCAACAAAAGTGCCACGGTACTGGTGGCCACCGATGTGGCGGCTCGCGGCCTGGACATCGAAAATCTGGACATGGTGATTAACTATCAACTGGCCCGCGACAGCGAAGTGCATGTGCACCGGGTGGGGCGCACGGGTCGTGCGGGCGCGAAAGGTATTGCCTGCAATCTGCACAGCGATAAAGAGCACTATAAGCTGCTGTTACTGGAAGAAGAGCAGGGACTTGATGTGTCCAATACACCTTTACCTAAGATAGACGTGACCAATGCCCAGGCGCCGCAACCGGCCATGGTGACACTGCAAATAGATGGCGGTAAAAAGCAGAAAGTTCGCCCCGGCGACATTCTGGGTTGCCTGACCGGAGACAAAGGTATCGACGGCAGTGCCGTGGGCAAAATTAATGTTGCCGATAACTCATCGTTCGTGGCGATTAAGCAGGCGCAGATGAAAAAAGCGCTGGACAAGATTCGTAACGGTAAATTAAAAGGTCGGCAGTTTCGGGTGCGAGTGGTAAATTAAGTAGAGCTTAATAAGTAGGCTGTTTTTTATCGCCGCATTTTGTTTTGGCTGCGCAGTGAATAGACTGCGCAGCTTAGGGTTTATTCGCTGCGGTAGGGCGTAAAAATCATTTCAATATCATCCAGCAAACGGTCTAACTGTTTCACGTCGGGCGAGCTTTGAGCAAAAGAGCGGACGCCCATTACCTGAGTTTGTAACAGCCGCGCGAGACGCGCGCAGTCCACGTCTGCTTTTAGTTCACCGGCATTTTGGGCTTGCTCTAAGGCGGCCGTAAAACACTGCTCTACTTGCTGCAGCAAATGGCGCGCTTTGCTGCGCAGCGGGTCGGCGTCATCGGTGGATTCCAGCAGCGTTTTCACCACCAGGCAGGCGGGCGTTTCTGCCAGGGTGGATTGGTCATCGCCGAGCAAAAGCCAACGCAAATAGGCCATTACACCACTGATAACGCCGCTTTCGCGTTGAATGAACTCTTGCACATCAACTCGCATTTGATCGGCGTAGGTGTCGATAGCCGCATCAAACAGTTGCTGTTTATTACCGAACGCGGCGTACAGGCTTCCAGGGCGCATATCCAGCGCTTTCTCAATATCTTTCAGGCTGGTGGCATAAAAGCCGCGACGCCAAAACAAATCAACGGCGGCTTGCAGGGCGTTGTTGCGATCGTATAAAGCGCTTCTTGGCATGAATGATTCCAAATTCTTGAGTAATCACTCAATTATATCTTGAATGATTGCTCAAATACAGTTATGGTGGAGATCAATTTGAGCAATTGCTCAAATATAAACCCAATTGATAGGAGGTTGTATGACTGACTTTACTTTGCATACGTTAGAGTCCGCACCCGAAGAAGCGAAAAGCCTGCTCGAGGCGTCGCAGAAAAGCTTCGGCATGATTCCCAACTTGCACGCCGTAATGGCAGAGGCGCCAGGGCTACTGGAAGGCTACCAAGTGCTGCACCGCCTGGTGCTGGAGTCGAGCTTTGATAACGATGAAAAAACCGTGGTTTGGCAAACCGTTAATGTTGAACACGAGTGCCACTACTGCGTGCCCGCGCACACAGGCATCGCCTACTCCATGAAAGTAGACGAAGCCATTGTTGAGGCGCTGCGTAACAAAACCGAATTGCCTGCCAAGCTGGAAGCGCTGCGCGAATTTACCTTAGATGTGGTACGTAACCGCGGTAATGTTGACGATGCGAAAGTCAGTGCGTTTTTAGAGGCGGGTTTCACCAAGCGTCAGGTACTTGAAGTGGTGTTGGTGGTTTCACAAAAAGTCATGAGTAACTATGTAAACCACCTGGCAGAAACGCCTGTTGATGAGCCGTTCAAAAAGTTTGCCTGGGAAGCCAAATAAACCCGTTTGGCATAAACTTTCTTGAGGGAATAACGGGGACGAGGGATAACTTCGTCACCCGTCTCTCGTGACCTTCACCCCCGCTTTTACCAATACCCACTCCGCCAGCTGCCAAAGCAGTAACCCCAACAGAATGCCGACTGTATTCGCCGCTATATCTTTAAGCTCAAAACTGCGCCAGGGTAGGGTGTACTGCACAATTTCTACCAGCGTAGAAAAACAAAATAACTGGAAGAATCTCAGCCAAATAGTTTGCCGGGCAAAGGCAATGCTGACCGATACGCCCGCCACCAGATAACCGGCAAAATGCATCAGAACATCATTGTAATCGCCTACAACCTGCTGAGGCTGTTTGGCGGTACCCATTACCAGGTACAGCGCTAACAGCAGCAGGTATTGACCGATAAACAGAACTCGCATTAACCCAGCACCTTAACGCAACATTTTAACGCAACACGAGCATAGAGGTTTTACAGCGGCAGATCATGGCGGTAGTGGTGCTGCCAATAATAAAGTGACGAATACGCGAGTGACCGTAAGCGCCCATCACCAGTAAATCGATAGCGTTATCGCGCTGGAATGCTTCCAGCGCAGTGTCCGGGTCGCCGCCTATAATATGCTCGGCCGCCTCAATACCCGATTGCTGCAGTTGAGTTTTGGCCCAGGCTAATGAGTCGCGATTGTCGGCTGTGTCTTTGCCCACCATTACTAAGTGACACACGCTGTCTTTTAATAACGGACTGGCAGCAATCATTTCGATGCCTTTACGAATGGTGGGGCTGCCGTCGTAGGCAATCATCAATTGCTTCGGTGCGCTAAAGCCCTGCTGCACAATTAAAATGGGCTTGTGCATGGTGCGAATAATTTGCTCAATGTGGCTGCCAATATGGCCGTGGGCACTGGCGCTTTCGGCGCCACGCTTGCCCACTACCAGCAGGCGGGTTTCGTCGGCCAGGTCCACCAGAGTGTCCGTCAGCTCGCCGTGGCGCTGGCGGGTTTCAGCATCGTTAATACCGGCTTGTGTCACACGCTCAAGGGCGGCGGCCAGCATTTGCTTGCCTTGTTCCATGGCGATTTTGCCGCGTTTTTCATCCAGCTCGGCCAGCTCTTCCAGCAGGGTTTCCTGGGCGCCAAAGCCCAGGGTGCCGGATAAATTGCGCTCACCCAGGCCGTGTACATAATCCAGCACGTGCAGCAGGTGCAGTGGCGCTTGCAGTTTTTGCGCCGCCCAAGCGGCACCATCGCAGACGGCCAGGGCGTAGTTGGAGTCGTCGATACAGGCGATTACATTGTTAGCCATAATATGGTCCTATTAATGCCCCATTAACTTTTCAACTTCTTCGGGCTTATTGTGTACGGCAAATTTGTCCACCAATGTGGCGCTGGCCTGGTTGAGACCAATTAAGGCTACCTCGGCCCCTTCGCGGCGCAATTTAATCACCACCTTGTCCAGTGAGCTGATGGCGGTAATGTCCCAAAAGTGCGCGCGGGATAGATCGATGGTGACACGATCCACCGCCTCTTTGAAGTCAAAGCCGCCAATAAACTGTTCAGCCGAGGTAAAAAATACTTGTCCCACCACGGTGTAGGTGCGGTGGCTACGATCGCCGCTTAGCTCAGAGCCGACGTACAAAATTTGCCCCACTTTGTGAGCAAAGAACAGGGCGCTTAGCAGTACCCCCAAGAGCACGCCCAAGGCGAGGTTATGAGTGGCAACCACTACGGCCACCGTGGCAATCATGACCACCGATGAGCTTTTGGGGTTGGTTTTAAGCGCGGCAATGGAGGCCCAGCTGAAGGTACCGATAGAGACCATGATCATCACCGCTACCAGCGCGGCCATGGGGATTCGGCCCACCCAGTCGCCTAAAAACACCACCAATATCAACAGGAATACGCCCGCGACTAAAGTGGATAAGCGGGTGCGACCCCCGGATTTTACGTTGATAACCGACTGCCCAATCATGGCGCAACCGGCCATGCCGCCGAGAAAACCCGCGCCAATATTCGACAGGCCCTGGCCGACGCACTCGCGGCTTTTATTGCTGCTGGTATCGGTTAAATCGTCCACGATGGTGGCCGTCATCATCGACTCCAATAAACCTACCACGGCCAGGGTGAGGGAGAAGGGGAAGATGATTTTTAAGGTTTCGAGGTTGAGCGGCACATCGGGCAGCAAAAATACGGGCAGGCTATCGGGCAGCTCGCCCATGTCGCCCACGGTGCGCACATCAATACCAAAGTACAATGCCACGGCGGTGATCACCACAATGCACACTAAGGGTGATGGCACCGCGCGGGTAACGTAGGGCAGCAAGTAAATGATGCCCAGCCCGCCGATTAACAGCGCGTACACCGGCAGGGTGAAGTTAGCGCCGGTAATTTCCGGCAACTGAGCGAGAAAAATTAAAATCGCCAAGGCGTTTACAAAGCCCGTGACCACCGAGCGCGAAACAAAGCGCATTAAATTTCCCAGCTTTAAAATACCCGCAATAATTTGCAGTACGCCTGTCAGTAATGTGGCTGCCAGCAAATATTCCAGACCGTGATCTTTAACTAAATCCACCATCACCAGCGCCATGGCGCCGGTAGCGGCGGAGATCATGGCCGGGCGGCCGCCTGCGAAGGCGCTGATAAAAGCGATACAAAAGGACGCGTAGAGACCGACCTTGGGGTCTACCCCGGCAATAATGGAAAAGGCGATTGCTTCGGGAATAAGGGCAAGAGCAACGACAGTGCCGGAAAGTAAATCGCCGCGTACATTGCTCAGCCAATTTTGGCGCAGAGTATCAAGCATAAAACGAATGTCCGTGTTAGAAAAAGTAACAGGTATAAGCAGGCTACCCGAAACAGGTTTCAGGCAAATAATGGTTAGGCAGAAGCCTTGAAGGAGAGGCGTCCTATGGTGGACTGATTTTGGCTGGCTGGGTCATGAGCCGAGTCTGGGCCTGTTTATTTGAGTCTGTAGAAAGGGCGCAGAGTCTAGCAGACTGGGTGAAAATTGCCAGTTACCTTAAAGCGTCTGATGCACTGCCAGAAGATCTTCTGCGGCGTACAGATCCTGCGGTGTGTTGATGTTAGTAAATGGGTCAAAAGGATCGCAGGAAAAGTCCACCTGTGTGTGCGGGTGTTTGGCAATCCAGTGTTGTAACCAGGGAATGGAACCGCTTTGCAACGTGGTTGCCAGGTCCTGCAACAGGCTTTTATGCCACAGGGCAAATACGGGCTGCAAGCGTCCATTTGACGCTGCAACAATGATTTTACTGTGGGGGTGCGCGGCGGTTTGCAGCTGTTCGCACATATCTTTGGGGAAGAAGGGCGTATCGCAGGCAAAACTTGCCAGCCATTCACTGTCGGGTTGCTCGCGACACATCCAATCCATCGCGGCGTGAATGCCCGCCATAGGGCCGGGAAAATCGGCAAAGACATCGGGTACCACGGTGAGCTTGGTTCGGGCAAAACGTAACGCATTGCCATTGGCGCTCAATAACAGCGGCGCTACTTGGTGTTGCGCGCGTTCAACACTGCGGTTAAGCAGGGTTTTGCCTCGTAATGGCAGCAGGCATTTATCACCACCGCCCATTCGGCGGGCCTGGCCTCCGGCGAGCAGTACGCCTGTGGGGCTTACAGTAGATGTCATGGAGCCTCGCAGCTTGAAGATAATTGCGCCAATTATAGGTGTTCTTATGTGACGATTGTAGTCTTAATGCGCTGCAGTTGCTTTACATCAAGAGGTGATTTTCGAAAGCACATTACCATAGCTCTCTGAGAGGGATTCTTCGGCATTTTCTATTAAGGCTATTCTTTTTATTAATTTCAACAAATTGGTAAAAGCTATTAGCATTGGTTTTGTGATTGGGAGGTTGAGGTTCTCAGCCAGCCGTTAGCCAAAGAAGAAGGAAACACCAGATGAGTAAAACCACTTTAACCAGTTCAGCCGGCGCTCCGGTGATTGATGACAATAACAGCATCAGTGCGGGCGAGCGGGGCCCTTTAACTTTCGACAATCATTACTTATTCGAGAAGCTGGCCCACTTTAATCGCGAGCGCATTCCAGAGCGTGTTGTGCACGCCCGAGGCTCAGGTGCCTATGGCACATTTACCTTGAGCAAAGCCATGGGTGATTACACCATCGCGAACTTTCTGCAGGAAGTGGGTGAACAAACCGAAGTGTTTGTGCGCTTTTCTACCGTGGGCGGTGGTCAGGATTCCAGCGATTACGCCCGTGATCCGCGCGGTTTTGCGGTGAAATTTTACACCCAGCAGGGCAACTTTGATGTGGTGGGTAACAATACGCCGGTGTTCTTTTTGAATGACCCGATTAAGTTTCCGGACTTTATTCACTCGCAGAAAAAGAATCCGCGCACGAACCTGCCGGACCCGCAGGCGATTTATGAATTTTGGGCCAATCACCCGCAGTCGCTGCACCAGATGACTATTTTGATGAGCGATCGGGGTATTCCCGCCAGCTACCGTCACATGCACGGTTTTAGCTCGCACACTTTGAGCTTCTGGAACGATAAGGGTGAACGCTACTGGGTGAAATGGCACTTTAAATCCAATCAGGGCATTAAAACCCTGAGGGAAAAAGAAACCGAGGGTTTGCCCGCTTTCGGTGCCCAACAGGATTTGGTGGAGTCCATCGACAAGGGCGACTTCCCGAGTTGGACGGTGAAAGTACAAATTATGACCGAGGAGCAGGCGCAGAGTTATCACATTAACCCGTTCGATTTGACCAAAATCTGGCCCCATGCAGACTTCCCGTTAATGGAAATTGGCCAGTTGGAGCTGAACCGTAACGTTGATAACTATTTTGCCGAAACCGAACAGGCCGCCTTTGCACCCAGTAACCTGGTGCCAGGTGTGGGAGCCTCGCCGGATAAAATGCTGCAGGCGCGCTTGCTCGCCTATCAGGATGCGCACCGTTACCGGGTGGGCGTCAACCACAATCAGGTGCCGGTTAACCGGCCGCGCTGTCCGGTCAATCACTACCAGCGCGATGGCGCCATGGCCGGTTGCCCGATGAGTGGCGGATCGAGCGGGCAGGCCAATTGGGTGCAGGGCAGTGGGGCAAACTTTTACCCCAATGACCGAGCTGCCCAGGGCGCGCCGGATGTGAGTAATCACACACCCGAGCCACCTTTGGCCTTGGCTGGGTCTGCCGCTAAGCGTTACGACCAGTCGGACGCGGATTACTACTCTCAGGCCGGTGATTTATACCGCTTGATGAGTGAAGACCAGAAAAACCAGTTGGTGAATAACATTGCCGGTGGTTTGAGTCAGGCAGACAGCTCGGTTCAGGCTCGTATGGTGGCACTGATCAGCCAATGTGATGCGGACTACGGTCAAAGGGTGCAAGCCGCCATCGCTTAAAACACTTTTCCAACCCCCAACTTCGGCGCCTTCGGGCGCCTTTTTTGTACGGTAGTGTTTTTACTTGGGTGTTGGCATCGAAGAGCCGAGCCTTTGCGTATAATACAGCTCAGAAAAACGAGGTGTGTTTATGAGCAATATGTACGAAACCAAGCGGCGCGAGTATACCCAGGGCGGCCTGCGCCGTGCCGATCTAGCCGATTCCCCATACACTCAGTTTGAGCGCTGGTTTGATCAAGCCGAAGCCGGTGGCGTGAGTGACCCAACGGCCATGGTGCTGGCCACCGTTTCCCCCTCAGGCCAACCCTCCCAACGCATAGTGTTGTTAAAACAATTGGACGAGCGCGGTTTTGTGTTTTTTACCAACTACAACAGTCGTAAAGGCCGCGAACTGGCCGCTACCCCAAAAGCCAGCTTGTTGTTTCCCTGGCAGATGTTTGAACGCCAAGTGAAGGTGTGCGGTGTGGTAGAAAAGCTGGATCGTGAAGTGTCACAAGCCTACTTTTCGTCGCGCCCACGCACCAGTCAGTTGGCGGCCTGGGCCTCCCCTCAAAGCGATGTGATTGCGTCGCGTGAACAGCTGGAAGCGAATTATCGTGAGTTGGAAGCACGTTACAGCGACGGCGATATCCCAACGCCCGAGCATTGGGGGGGCTATCGCCTGGTACCCAATGAAGTAGAGTTTTGGCAGGGCGGTGCGCACCGTTTGCACGATTGTTTCCGTTATCGCTACGAGAACAACCAGTGGGCTATTGATCGGGTGGGGCCTTGATGCCACAGAGCGAAGTTATGCGTGCGATTGTCCATCAAGGTTGCGAAGCCAGCGACCTAACCGTACAGGCGCTACCCACGCCTCGTCCGGCCAGCGATGAAGTGCTAATTCGCGTCGCCGCGTGCGGTGTGAATCGGCCCGATGTGTTGCAGCGCCAGGGCTTGTACCCGCCACCGCCCGATGCGAGCGAACGCTTGGGGTTAGAGGTGGCCGGCGAGGTGGTTGCCCTGGGCGATAGTGTGAGCGGCTTCGAGATTGGGCAGCGGGTGTGCGCGCTGGTTAACGGTGGCGGCTACGCCGAGTATTGTGTGGCCAAAATGGGGCAAACTCTGCCCGTGCCCGAAGGGTTTACGAATGTACAAGCAGCTGCGTTACCAGAAACGTTTTTTACCGTTTGGCACAATGTCTTTGAGCGCGGGCAATTAAAGCCAGGCGAGACATTACTGGTGCATGGAGCGGCCAGCGGTATTGGCACCACGGCGATTCAGCTGGGCAAAGCCTTTGGCGCGCAGGTGATTGCCAGCGCCGGTAGTACAGAAAAGTGCCAGGCGGCAGTTACATTAGGGGCTGAGCGCGCGATTCATTATCGCGAAGAAGATTTTGTCAGTATCGTGCGAGAGGTCGGCGGCGCCGACGTTATTTTGGATATGGTGGGTGGCGAGTACATAGCCCGTAATATCAAAGCCGCAAAAGTCGATGGTCGTATTATCAATATTGCCTATTTGCAGGGCAGTAAAGTTGAGCTGGATTTTATGCCGCTTATGCTCAAACGACTGACCCTAACCGGGTCAACATTACGAGCTCAAAGTGGCGAGCGGAAAAAACAAATTGCGCAACAATTGTATAAAAACGTTTGGCCTTTACTGGTGGCAAAAAAAGTGGCTCCCGTCATCGCTGCCACATTCCCACTTGAGAATGCAGCTGATGCCCATCGCTTGATGGAATCAAACCGACACATTGGCAAAATTATTTTAACTACAAAATAAAAATACTATGGAAGAAAAGCGCAAACCCTTACAAGGCATTCGGGTAATTGAATTTGGTCAGCTGATTGCTGGCCCTTTTGCAGGAAGTCTGTTGGCTTACTTCGGTGCTGAGGTCATCAAGATTGAGCCGCCCGGTAAAGGCGACCCGATTCGCGGCTGGCGTGCGCTGGAAAACGGCACCTCTTTCTGGTGGCGCTCTATCGGGCGCAATAAAAAAAGTGTCACGCTCGATTTAAAACAAGAAGAAGGCGCGGTGTTGGCGAAAAACTTGTGCCGTGATGCCGATGTGTTAATTGAAAACTTTCGCCCGGGTGTGATGGAGTCTTGGGGCTTGGGGCCGGATGTTATTAAAGCTGATAACCCCAATTTAATTTACGCGCGCATTTCCGGTTATGGTCAGGATGGTCCTTACAGTAACAAGCCCGGCTTTGCTTCTGTGTGCGAGGGCTTCAGTGGCTTTCGCTATGTGAATGGACATCCGGGCGAGGCTCCCGTGCGGCCCAATTTAAGTATTGGTGATTCCATTGCTGGGTTACACGCGGCATTTGGTGTGGTGATGGCTCTGTTGGGGCGAGAGCGTGGTCAGTCGGAAGGCCAAACCGTGGATGTTGCACTCTACGAATCCATGTTTAATTTAATGGAGGCCGTGGTGCCCGAGTATTCCGGCGCTGGCATTGTGCGCGAGCCATCGGGCACAACGGTCACTGGAATCGTACCCACCAACACCTATCGCTGCGAAGACGGAAAGTATGTTGTGATCGGCGGCAATGGTGACTCCATTTTTCGTCGTCTGATGTCGGCCGTAGGCCGCGATGATTTAGCCAATGACCCGCGCATGAGCGATAACGCCGGGCGGGTCGAATGTGAAAATGAAATCGATCAAGTGCTGGCAGACTGGTGTCGCTCGCAACGTTGCGAGCATGTGTTGCAGGTACTGGAAAAGGCGCGGGTACCCTCGGGCCCAATCTATAGCGTCGCTGACATGTTTAACGACTCTCATTACCGGGCACGCGGTATGTTCGAGCGGGTAGAGATCGATGGACGAGCCTTGGAGATTCCTGCCATGGTGCCAAAGTTACAAACCACTCCGGGTGGTACCGAGTGGCCTGGCGGCGCCGTAGGTGCACACACGGAAGATGTACTGCAAAAGCATTTGGGTTTATCAGCGTCTGAGCTGGACGCATTAAGAGCGAAGGGCACAATTTCATAAATCTTGGCCACGTCTGGTTTTCTCTGCGTTGTATTACGTTGTTGTGATGCAACGCGATCCTCATAGGTTGTCTTGTTTTATTACATCAGTAACAGATGCTTAGCTTGTGCAAGCCAAGCCGCCTTGCTTTGGTGCGGCAGTGAAAGACGCTGCGCGTTTTCTTTTGGGGCACCGGTTACATTCTCTGCGGCAAATCAGTGCGACAACTTCTTTTTTTACCGGGATGTCAAACGTGAGTTGACAACGTTGTCTGTTCGGTAGTAAAAATAATATCTTGAAAATGTCCAATGTATGAAAATAAATATCAGGGTGTTTTCAATATCAGCACGTTTCCTTTTGTTACGGATAATCTGGGGTTGTGTTTATCGGTAACGAAAGCGGTAAGGGTTATCAATAAATTCAATAGTGGATCTTTCGGAGCACCGAAAACATTCGTAAAGGGGTGATGTGACTATGCAGTTCAGTAAAAAGCTATTAAGTCTCGCGGTTTGTACAGTGGTAACGGGCGTAACCGTGCCGATGGTTTATGCACAAGATGCAACTGTCGACGAAGCCTTAGTGGAAGAGGTGGTTGTACGCGGGATGCGTCAGAGTATCGAAAGTGCGCAGGACATGAAGCGCTTTGCCGATACGGTTAAAGACGTTATTACAGCATCAGATATCGGTGCGCTGCCAGATAAAAGCGTGACCGAGGCGCTGCAGCGTGTACCGGGCGTAACGATTGAACGCTTCGCCTCGTCGGATGACCCAAAACACTACGCCGATGAAGGTACCGGTGTACTGGTACGCGGTTTGGATCGGGTGCGCTCCGAAGTAAATGGTCGCGATGCCTTCAGTGCAAACCCCTATGGCGGCCTGAATTACGAAGATTTTCCGGCCGAGCTTTTGGGCGCGGTGGAAGTTGTTAAAAACCAAACCGCCGATAAAATCTCGGGCGGTATTGCCGGTACCGTCAACCTGATTTCTCGCAAACCGTTTGATTCTGACGATCAGATAATTTCCTTCACTGCCAAGGGTAACTACGGCGATTACCGCGAAGAGTGGACGCCCTCTTTCTCTGCACTGTTTTCGGATTCCTGGGAGACCAGCGCCGGTCGTTTTGGTTTTTTAGTCTCTGGCGCATACTCTGAATATAAAACCCGTGGCGACGGTGTAGGCTTGGGTAACTTCCATTCGCGCAGCGATGAATACTATCGCGGCTCTTGGGATGAGTGGGGCACCTTGCAAGGCGCGCCGGGTAAAGTTGAAGGTTATTACGACGGACCCTGTGTACCTAACGCCCTGGGTTGGATGCCCGAGTGTGATGGTGTGCCGGCCGACTTGATTACCGCCGAAACGGCCGAAGCGCCACCGGTTGATGGTGACCCCCTGCCAGGCCAACCCGCTGGTGAAGTGTGGTATGTGCCGGCAAACTACCATCTCAGTACCGCGGAAAATGACCGTGAGCGTCAGGGTTTGACGGCGTCTTTGCAGTGGGCTAATAACGATGAAACCATTGTTACTACCTTAGAGCACATCAGCTCTGAAGCTTCCCTGGAGTGGCGCGAGCGGGTTATTGCCTCGGGCGATCGCGGCTTTGTCAGCGGTACGGGTAACGCTGTGGTGTGGACGGAAGAAGATGGCCGTCCTATCACCACCACCGAAGATGGGTTTTTGACCTCTGGGGTCGGGGCCAACGCGGATATTAACTTCCCGCTGCAGTTCCGCAGTCGCTGGAATTACAACGAAGATACGGTGGAAGATACCTCGTTTAATGTCGAGTTAAACCCCACTACCCGTTTAAAAGTGGTACTGGATTATCAGCACGTGGATTCCACCCAGACCACTCACAACTACAACTTAACCAGTCGGGTGCGCGGCGATCTGACTGCCGAAGTGGCGCCGTTTTTCCTCGATTTGCGCGGCGATACACCAACCATTGAGTACTTAAATTCGCGCGTATCCGACCCCACTATCAATACCGTGGGCGACGCGCCCAACCCGGATTTATACCTGGGTAACGGTATGCAGCAAGAGGTGCGCTCCGACGCCTCTATGGATGCCTTTAAAATTGATCTGGAGTACACCTTTGACGGCCCGCTTACCGCCATTAAAGGCGGTGTTTACTACTCGGATAAAGAGTTGGAAATTGGCGATACCGAGTACTCTAACTGGACCGCGCTGGGTACTCCGTGGGTACAGGGTGATCGCTACAATGCTTCGCCCCAGCAACAGCCAGATCTGTTTGAGCGGGTGAGCTTTGCCGATCACTACAATGGTGAAGTGGTGCAGGGTGAGTACAACAGCTTCCTGTTCCCGCGCATGGATTTGGTAGAGGATTTTGCCAATACTCTGCGCGATGGCTGTGGGGTGTGGAATGCTGTGGGCAATGCCAGTGATGGCAGTGGTCGCTGTGGTATTCCCTACGAAGATATGAACAACCGGATTGACGGGCCTTTCTCGGTTTATCAATTAAGCTCGTCAGGTGAAGAGCGCACCGAGGCGTATATTCGCGGCGACTTTGAGTTCGACAATATGGCCATGCCACTTCGAGGTAATATCGGTCTGCGCTATGTAAGTTATCAGCTTGAGTCTACCGGTTTTGAAGTGCTGCCGCCGGTGGATAAGCGCGGCACTGACTCTCTGGCCGACGTGATTGCAAACGATTATCCGGATTTGTACGCGCTGGCCGACGGCAGCGCCGAGCAGAGCACGGTACAGGGCACGGACTATGACACGGTGCTGCCAAGCTTGAACTTAAGCTTGGGGTTAACCGACGACTTGGTGCTGCGCTTTGCCGCGTCTAAGGCGCTTTACTATCCCAGCCTGCTGGACAGTCGCAACAGCATGGTGGTGAGCCTGGACTATGAAAATGTGCTGCAAGATCCATCCTCGGGCCGCGATGAAGAAACCAACCCAGTGGTGGGGCTCGAAGATATCGAAATTACAGCGGTCTCTCGCAACCCCTATCTGGAGCCGGAAGAATCCGTTAATTTGGACTTAACCTTGGAGTGGTACTTTGCTCCAGTGGGCTCGGTGAGTCTGGCATTGTTTCAGAAAGACCTGGATAACATTATCCGCAATAAGACCTTTGCCTACGAACTGGAGCACGCCGGTTACACTTATCCGGTCTCGGCCTACGGCCCGGATAATACCGGCTCGGGTACCATTCGCGGAGCGGAATTCTCTTACCAGCAGTTCTACGACTTTTTACCCGGCGCCTGGAGTGGTTTAGGTCTGCAGTTCAACTACACCTATATCGACCAGGACGGGTTGGAAGATCCGCTGAACGAAAGCCCCGCGGATTTGATTTTCAACAACGACGGTTCTCAGGTAACGGATAACCGCAACAGCTTCCGCGTATTTTCGGGCTTGCCGCTGCAGGGTTACTCGGATGAAAACCTGAACATTGTCGGTATGTACGAGTATGGTGATGTATCCTTGCGGGTTGCCTACAACTGGCGCTCAGAGTATCTGCTGACCCGTCGCGAGTCGGAAGAGTTTGTACCGGCCTACGCCGAGCCTGTGGATCACCTGGATGCGAGCTTCTACTACACCATTAACGATAACTGGAAAGTGGGTATCGAGGGTAGCAACTTGCTTAACTCGGAAACCAAAACCCAGTACCAGTTGAACCAAGAGGGTGATAAAACCCAGGCACTTAGCTTTACCACAGATCGTCGCTACGCTCTGAGTGTACGTGCCACCTTCTGATAAGTGTGAGAAAGTGACGAAAGTGAATGCGCGCGATAGCCTCTATCGCGCGCATTTTTCGCTTAACGTGTCGCTTTTCCTACGCACATGCCGTAAAGCAATTTCGCTATGCAGAAGTTTTTAAGTTTTCCCGAGTATCGTGGTGTAAGCCGCGAGCAGTTTTTTAACGACATAGTGCCGCAGCAAAAGCCAGTGGTCATTCGCGGTCTTGTGAGCGAATGGCCGCTGGTTGAGGCATCATCCCAGTCGGATGAATATTTTTGTCGTTATCTAGCGCAATTTTATCGCGGTGAGCACGTTAATGTAGTGCTCGGCCATCCCGCTATTGAGGGGCGCTTTTTCTACAACGATAATTTTGACGGCTTTAATTATATTGAGGGTGGCGAGCGGCTGGACTTGTTCTTGGGGCGACTGCTGGAGTTGGCCGATCGCGACGTGAAACCTTCGGTGGCGGTACAGGGGGTGGCGGTGGATAAGATTCTGCCAGGGTTGTCCGCCGCCAATCAGGCCGCTTTATTCGCCGAGCCAGTGGCACCCAAGCTGTGGGTGGGCAATAAAGTGTCCGTCTCCGCGCACTATGACGGCTCCGATAACCTCGCCTGTGTCGTGGCCGGTAAACGGCGCTTTGTTTTGTTCCCTCCCGAGCAAGTGGCCAATCTGTATCCCGGGCCACTGGATTACACACCCGCCGGTGCTCCGGTGAGTTTAGTGTCGCTGCATAAGCCTGATTTTGATCGCTACCCGCGTTATCGCGAGGCCCTAAAAAACGCCTACAGCGCAGTGCTTGAACCCGGTGATGCGATTTTTATTCCCATGCTCTGGTGGCATCACGTGGATTCGCTGGCCGAAGTTAACGGCTTGATGAATTACTGGTGGAATGGTTCGATCGGTAAACCGCAACAAAAGCCTACGCCGTTACAAAGTTTAAATTTTGCCGCTATGGCGATGCGCGATTTAACCCCCGCGCAGCGCAACGCCTGGCGAGCCATGTTTGATCACTATTTGTTTAAACAAGGGGAAGACCCCCAGTCTTATATTCCCACCCATAAACAGGGTGTGCTGGGGGAAATGTCGCCGGAGTTCGAGCGCCAGGTTAAAAACTGGTTTATCAGCTTGTTGAAGTGAGTTGCACAGTATGAAGATAAAAAAAATCGCTATTGTCGGCGGCGGTACCGCCGGTTGGCTGGCGGCGAATTATCTGGGGCTATCCGCCGGCCGCGACCCAGAGGTAGAGATCTGCCTGATCGAGTCCAAAGATGTGCCCACCATTGGCGTTGGCGAGGGCACTGTGCCCAATATACGCGCTACTTTGCAACGCTTTGGTATCGACGAGCGCGAGTTTATGGCCAAGTGTCAGGCCACCTTTAAGTTGGGTATCAAGTTTGCCAACTGGATGGATGCTGACAAGTACGGGGCGGATCATTATTACTATCATCCGTTTGTAGCGCCTTTTCCTGTGGGGGTAGATATCAGCCACTACTGGATGCACCACCAAAAGCAAATGGTATTTTCTGAACTCTCGGCTATGCATGCGCTGGCCGAGCACAATATAGGCCCTAAGCATTCTTCGTCGTCTCCCTACGATGGGGTGGTGCACTACGCGTATCACTTTGATGCGGGAAAGTTTGCGCAATTGCTCGCCGATAATGCCCTCACTCGCTTTGGCGTTCGTCAAAAGTTTGCAACCATCGAACAAGTGCTGTTGGACGATGATGGCAGTATTGAGCGGTTGCAGTTTGCCTCGGGCGGTGAAGAGGCGTTTGATTTTTATATCGACTGTTCAGGCTTCGCCTCGCGTTTACTGGGGCAGGCTTTGCAAGTGCCGTTTTTAGCGAAAACTGAGCAAATCCCAACGGACACGGCGTTGGCCGTACAGGTGCCGACTGAACCCAGCGATGAGGTGCAACCTTACACCACCGCTAAAGCCCACTGTGCAGGATGGGTTTGGGACATTCCCCTGCCTCATCGGCGCGGCACGGGCTTTGTGTATTCATCGTCGCACATGACTGAGTCGCAAGCCGTGGCAGAGTTTTCCCGCTACCTGGGGTTTGATGCCGAAACGGCGAATTTGCGCAAGGTACCTATGCAGGCGGGGTATCGGCAATATTTTTGGCATAAAAACTGCGCCGCGCTGGGGTTGTCCCAAGGGTTTGTTGAGCCTTTGGAGGCCACCTCGATTATGGTGACGGATTTCTGTGCGGCGCTGTTGGCGGACCATTTTCCTCGCGACACCGACGATATGTCGCTTTTATCGCGTCATTGCAACAAATGGGTGGAGTATATCTGGGAGCGCACCATCGATTTTATTCAGTTGCACTATTGTATTTCCGACCGCCGAGACTCGGATTTCTGGGTTGATTGTACCGACCACGCCAAGTTATCGGATGTGCTGGCCGAGCGATTGGCGCTGTGGAAAATTGCTTCGCCCAAACGCACCGACTTTTTTAGCACAGTGGATTTATTTAGTCAGCAAAGTTATATATACGTGCTCTACGGCATGTATTTTCCCACCCGTTTACCTGCCCTGAATCCGTCAGAAATTCCGCTGGCTGAGACGAAAATACGCGAGCACAACGCCTGGTGTGAGAAGGCGCTACAAGCGCTCAGCTCACACCGCGCCTGGTTAAATCAACTGCACAGCCGCTAATGTCGGACAGCCTTAAAAAGAGGTACAAGTGGTGGGCGAATCACAAAAACCGAAAACCCTACTCATTGTTGGCGGTGGTACTTCAGGCTGGATGGCCGCGACCTTGATGGCGTCCCGCTGGCCGGATATTAAAGTGCGTTTGCTCGAGTCTGAGAATATTGGCACGGTAGGGGTGGGCGAGGGCAGTACGCCCCATCTAAAAATTTTTTTTGATACCTTGGGAATTGCTGAGTCCGAGTGGATGCCCCGTTGCAATGCCACGTATAAAAACGGCATTTATTTTTCCAACTGGTCATCGGTGCCGGGCTTCGAGCGTTATTTTCATCCGTTTCCAGCGCAAACCGATGATTTGACCATGCCTCTATTTTTTAAACATATTCAGGTGCGGCGCCGCGGCAGTCCGGTAACCCCTCACCCAGATCACTATTTCCTTGAGTCTTACTTAACCCGCAACAACTTAGGGCCTATAGCCGCCGAGAGTTTCCCTTTTAACATGGCTTACGGTTACCACTTTGATGCAGCACTTTTGGGCAAATTTCTGGCTGCCAAGGCAGAGGCCTTAGGGGTTGAGCGTATTGAGGGCGCTGTGAGTCAGGTGCAGCTAAACGAGGTAGGAGACATTAGCCGTTTACAGCTGGACGATGGCCGCACTGTAGCCGCTGATTTTTTTATCGACTGCACCGGCTTTAAATCTCTGCTATTGCAGGATGCTCTGCAAGTGCCTTTTACCCGCTACCGTGACAATTTGTTTAACGATGCAGCGGTTGTATTGCCCACTGACGCTGCGCTTGAAATCACCCCGGCCACTGAATCTATTGCCCTATCTAACGGTTGGGCTTGGCGAATTCCTCTGCGTAATCGTTGTGGCAATGGTTATGTTTACAGTTCGGCGCACTTGAGTGCAGACCAGGCTGAAACCGAATTACGCCAGCACCTCGGGCTGCAGGATGGCGTGGTTAGCGCCCGGCACTTGCAAATGAAGGTGGGGGTGGTGCAGAAGCATTGGCGCCACAACTGTGTGGCGGTAGGGCTGTCGCAGGGGTTTATCGAGCCTTTGGAAGCCACGGCTTTGGCGCTGACGTTCAATACTATTATGCAGTTTATTAAACGTTTTGAAGACGGCGATTTTAGCGGCCGATATCAGGATGAATTTAATCGTGAGATCGGCGCAAAGTTCAGTGGTATTCGCGATTACATCGTCTGCCACTACAAGGTGAATCAGCGCACGGACACGGCTTATTGGCGTGATAATGCGGCGAATAACGCACTGTCTGACTCGTTACAGGCGGTGCTGCATCTGTGGCGCCACAGCGATAACTTTGCCGCTGATATGCGTAAGTACAACCTTGAGGGCAGCTATCAGGCAAAATCATGGGCCTGCCTGCTGGCCGGTTACGGCCTTTTCCCCGAACTGGATGCCAAGGCGAGCTTGGCCCCTGAAAACGGCCGCGGTGAAATGACCGAACTGGCAGAGTTTATTCGCCGCTGTGGCCTTAACTTTACCAACCATAATCAATTGCTTGCCGCCCATGGCGTTACCTAAACCTAGGCTCTAAAATAGCGGCTTTTTCCAGCCCAGAGTGTTTATGCAAATTAGCCCCGGTTTATACCGCCATTACAAAGGCAATGAGTACTTTGTCTACCGTATTGCCACCCACAGTGAAACCGAAGAGGCGTTGGTGGTGTACCGCTGCCTGTACGGGGATTACTCTTGGTGGGTGCGCCCGCTGGCAATGTTTACCGAGTCGGTCGAGCGCGATGGGCTAGCGATGCCGCGCTTTGCATTTGTCGCCCCTATGAGTGTGGACGAAGCCGAGCGCCGCGCCCGCGGTGAATCAGCGCAAATGCCCGCCAGCGACGACGACCGCCATTGGATGCGTGAGGCCATGGCCCTTGCCGAGCGGGCCGGAGACAACGACGAAGTGCCTGTGGGAGCCTTGGTGGTACGCGATGGGGTAGTGGTGGGGCGCGGCTATAATCGACCCATCGGTGCCTGTGACCCCACAGCGCACGCTGAAATGATGGCGCTGCGCGATGCGGCGCGCCAGCTGGGTAATTACCGTCTGGCCGATTGCACTTTGTACGTTACCCTGGAGCCCTGCACTATGTGCACCGGTGCGATTGTGCACAGTCGAATTTCTCGCTTGGTATACGGTACGGTAGAGCCTAAAGCCGGGGTGGTGGAAAGCCAGGCGCGTTTGTTAGACGCGCCCTATTTTAATCACTCCATTAGCCTCACCCCTGGGGTTGAGCGCGAGGCCTGCCAGCAACAGTTGCAAGCCTTTTTTAAACGCAGGCGCGCTGAGAAAAAAGCTTTAAAGCGTTAACAGCGGGCTTTACCATTTATTGGTTGTGCTGTTTGGTGCTTAGCGCATTTGGTTGAGCGTGCGGTCACTTGCTTTAAGGGGGTTGCAGTTTTTCAGTGTCACTTTGCCTTGTAAAATGTTGCCTTTAGAATACTCGTTGAAATAGCAGGTATTGGTTTTCGGATCGTAATTCTCTATCCAAAGGTTATCGTCTTTCCAGGTGGCGGCTATATGTTGTTGGCCTTCTGGAACCGTTACCGTCATTACGCCACCATAGCGTTTTACAAAGACCTGCTCAAAATGAAAGTAATACGCTGCCCAGCCCACAATAAACACGATAAGCGCACTGCCAATCGCACTGCGCCAAAAACTGTTTTTGCCCAAAAGTATAAGCGCCGCCATGGCCAGGGCGATAACGGCGCCCCAATACAGATACGTAATCATAGATAAACACCCCTTTGCAGAACCTGCGACATTAATTGTGGCCTACAGTGTAGCGTAAACGGCTTTTGCCTGATCAAACTCTTTGTGCAGGGTCTAGTTGTGGCTGTTTGGCTGGCGTTGATGCTACAGAATAGAAAGAGGCGCCAGGTTGGCGTCGTTGGGAGGCGTAGAGCTGTCAGCGTCTTCTTCGTTATTGACGGGCTCTTCAGGGCTTTCTGTATTTTCTGCTATCGCTAATCGACGCTGTTCTTGTTGGTCGTGCCAGACAATAATATCGCGGTATTTGAGAATGTTATTGACATAGTGCACCGGTTCCCAGCCTCGGGCATAGCCGTGTTTAACGGTGCGATAATATTTTCGTTTTGCCAGCAGAGGTAAATGCTTTTCAACATCCGTCCACAAATCCGGGTTGCCGCCGTGACGCTCGGTAAGAATTCGGGCGTCTTCTAAATGTCCCATGCCCACGTTATAAGCCGCCAGGGCCAGGAGGGTGCGGTCCGGGTCAAGTATGCGCTCGGGTAAGCGGCCGTAAAGGTTTTTAAAATACATCGCGCCGCCACGCATACTTTGCTCTGGGTCCTGGCGGTCCTTAATTCCAAGCTCGCGCGCAGTGGTTCGTGTCAGCATCATTAAACCGCGTACCCCGGTATGGGAAACAGCGTCGGCATCCCAGTGGGACTCCTGATAGCTCATGGCGGCTAGCAACTGCCAGTTCATATCCACTTCGTCGGCTACGTCTTGAATCAACGTTTGCCATTGCGGGAGGCGGGTATCTACCCGGTGGGTGAACAGCAGAGCGCCCCCTGTGCTTACCGGAGGGGGGGCGTGAAACAGCTCTGCTACCAAGGTTTCTAGCGAACCATTGGCTCTAATTTCATCTAGATACGCTTCGGCTTTGTCATAGAGTGATGTGTCGAGCCTGTAGGCAAAGGCCCACCCCAGTTGTTCTGGTTCGCCCAAGTCAAATGCGACCCGGGCTTTGGGGAATATATGCGCATTGGTTTGATACGCATTGGAATCCACAATGGCGTAATTCACCTCGCCCCTGTGCACCATTTCCATCAGGTCTATCATTTCCAGGTTTTCTTGTTCGTGCCATGTCAGTTCTGGAAAATCATGTTGTAACGTTTCCAGCCGCTCGGCGTGAGAAGAGCCCGCAATAACCAGTAAGTCGCCGTTGGTGATATCGGCTAAGGAATCCGGCTTTGGGGCTCCCCGGCGATACAGCAGTTGTTGAGTTACGTCGAGATAAGGCTGGGTGAATTTGACCGTTTTAGCTCGTTGAGGGGTGATGCTCAGCCCCGCCGCTGCCAAGTGGGCTTGGTCTGCCGCTACTTGCTGCAACATTTTGCTCAGGCTCTCTTGCTCCAGAATTTCCAGCTCTACCCCCAAATAATCGGCAAAGCCCTGCAAGAGTAAAAATTCAAATCCCGTTCTTCCCTCTGGCCCTTCGTAGTAAGTCGTGGGGCCGTTGCGGGAGATGGCCACCAGGGTGCCGGTTTGCAGTAATTGCTCAAGAGTGGTGGGAGGGCGGCTGCTGTTTAAAGCCAAGGTCAGGGTGAGCAGAAACACACTGAACAGCAAGCGCTTAGCGCGTAGTCGCGCCGGTAGCCTGTACAGATATAGCCCTATGGTCTGTTTCAGCATCAATTCCGCCTTCCGGTGTGGGCCGGATTCAGCCTGTGCCCCCTACTAGAATGTGCTGGCCACTGGGGGAGTGCATAAAATTTGCGCGATTTTATACACATCGGCGTCGATCTACCAGTTTGAAATTGTTCTGTTGTTTCGAGCCAGATTCTCCTGTTTAGGTTAGCTCATCATTAGAGAGGGACTTACTGTTATTCTAGCGGGCGTAAAAATAGAGGTCTAAAGCCCTTTAGTGATAAGAACGGCCAGCGAATGCCCCAGTTGGCTATAGTCCGTGGACCAAGCGTGGGCTGGTAGCATGACACCTTGCCAGAATCGCAACGACCGGATCTGGCTTGCTTGAATAACCGCCATAACGCCAGGAGCGTTATTCACCTCTGCCCGAAACGCTCAGGCGCAAAAAAGTCTTGTACCAGCCAGGCTTGGCGAGCTGGCTGTAACCCCCCTTGCTCTATTAACCAGAGGCCGCCAATGGTTGGCTTTCATTAGAGTTAACAGGCCCTAGGCAATTGCAGTACAATAGCCGCCCTTTTAGGGTCGGACGATTCACCTCAGCGGACGGGGTTATCGGCGATCTGTGTGTACACAACTCAACCCCGCTAGCTTGAGGCTCAACCCGCTATGCTGATTTTGCCCGGTGCCCCCGCACTTTCTCCTTTCCGTACGCAAAAACTACTTGCCAGTTTGCAAGGCGTTGCCCCCGGTGTCACCGGCGTGGCCGCTGAATACACGCACTTTATCGATCTGGCTGCGCCGCTGTCAGACGACGAGCAGGTGGTACTGGGTAAACTGCTTACCTACGGCCCACGTATGGATGAAGTGTCCCACGAGGGGCGTCTGTTTTTAGTGGTCCCGCGCTTTGGCACCATCTCGCCCTGGTCCTCCAAGGCGACCGACATAGCGCATAACAGTGGGCTGTTTGAGGTAAAACGCATTGAGCGTGGCATTAGCTACCATGTGCAGGGCGACATCGCCGATACTGAACGCGAAGCGGTTGCCGCGCTGTTGCACGATCGGATGGTTGAGGCTGTATTACCCAGCGTTGAGGCGGCCGGTGGTCTGTTTGACCATGCAGAACCTGCGCCGCAAACCAGCGTAGACATTATTGGCGGCGGGCGCGAAGCCTTGGCAAAGGCCAACGGTGAGCTGGGCCTGGCTCTGGCGGACGACGAAATTGATTATTTGGTAGAAAACTTCCAAAAACTGGGCCGCAACCCGGTGGATGTTGAGCTGATGATGTTCGCCCAGGCCAACTCTGAGCACTGCCGCCACAAAATCTTTAACGCCAGCTGGACCCTGGATGGCGAAGAGCAGCCACGCAGCCTGTTCAAAATGATTAAAAACACCTTTGAGTGTGGCGGCGAGCAGGTGATGTCGGCCTACGCCGATAACGCCGCTGTCGTGGAAGGGCCTGAGGGCGGACGTTTTTACCCCGACCCGGAAACCGCCGAGTACCGCTACAGCAGCGAAAACGTCAACCTGTTGATGAAAGTGGAAACCCACAACCACCCCACGGCCATTTCGCCATTTGCTGGCGCGGGCACAGGCGCCGGTGGTGAAATCCGCGACGAAGGCGCGGTAGGGCGCGGCTCAAAGCCCAAAGTGGGGCTGACGGGCTTCACCGTTTCCAACTTGCAGATTCCCTCGTACATCCAACCCTGGGAGCAGGATTACGGCAAGCCCGGGCGCATCGTCAGTGCGCTGGATATTATGCTGGATGGCCCCATCGGGGGCGCGGCCTTTAACAACGAATTTGGCCGCCCGAATATTTGCGGTTATTTCCGTACCTTTGAAGAAAACTACGACGGCGAGCGCCGCGGCTACCACAAGCCGATTATGTTGGCAGGTGGTTATGGCAACATTCGCACCGAGCACGTGGACAAGCCACCCTTTGCTGCGGGCTGTAAACTGGTGGTGCTGGGTGGCCCGGCCATGTTGATTGGGTTGGGTGGTGGCGCCGCGTCCTCTATGGACTCTGGCAGCTCCTCCGAAGACTTGGACTTTGCCTCGGTGCAGCGCCAGAACCCGGAAATCGAACGCCGCTGCCAAGAGGTCATCGACCGCTGCTGGCAGCTGGGTAATGACAACCCCATCGCCTTTATTCACGATGTGGGCGCTGGCGGTCTTTCTAATGCTTTCCCCGAGCTGGTTAAAGACGGCGGCTGTGGCGGCAGCTTTGAGCTGCGCAACGTGCCCAACGATGAGCCCTCCATGAGCCCGTTGGCCATTTGGTGTAATGAATCCCAAGAGCGCTATGTGCTCGCCATTGCGCCTGAAAACCTGGCCCGTTTTGAGCAAATGTGCGAGCGCGAGCGCGCCCCTTACGCGGTGGTGGGCGAATCCACCAGCGAGCAACACCTGGTGGTGAACGACAAGCACTTTGATGCCAAGCCCGTGGATCTGCCCATGTCGCTGTTGTTTGGCAAGCCACCCAAAATGCACCGCGAAGCCAGCCGTTACACCCCGGCATCGGATGAATTTAATACCACTGACATCGATATTCACGAAGCCGCTGAGCGGGTGCTAAAACACCCCACTGTGGCCAGCAAAAACTTTTTGATTACCATTGGCGACCGCTCGGTTACCGGCATGGTGGTGCGCGATCAAATGGTAGGTCCCTGGCAGGTTCCGGTGGCTGATTGCGCGATTACCACGGTCAGTTACGACTCCGTTAAAGGCGAGGCCATGAGCATTGGTGAGCGCACCCCAACCGCGCTGCTGGATGCTCCTGCTTCGGGCCGAATGGCGGTAGGCGAGGCGTTAACCAATATTGCCTGCGCACCCATCGCCGACATCAAAGACATCAAACTGTCGGCCAACTGGATGTGTGCAGCGGGCCATAAAGGCGAAGATGAAAAGCTCTACCGCACCGTAGAAGCGGTGGGTATGGAGCTGTGCCCGGAATTGGGTATCACCATCCCCGTGGGTAAAGATTCTATGTCGATGCGCACCGCCTGGAATGAAGATGGTAAAGACAAAGCCGTTACCGCGCCTCTGTCGCTGGTGATTTCGGCCTTTACTCCGGTAACCGATGTGCGTTTGTCGGTGACACCTGAACTTCGCAGCGATCAAGGGGACACCGAGTTACTGCTGATCGATCTGGGCGCGGGTAAAAACCGTTTAGGTGGCTCTATTTTGGCGCAAACTTACAACCAGCTGGGTGATACCCCAGCGGATGTGGACAGCGCCGCGCAGCTCAAAGGCTTTTTTGAGGCGACGCAAAAAGCGCTGGCCGAACAGCTGATTATCGCTTACCACGATCGCTCTGACGGCGGCCTTTTCTCCACCTTGGCGGAAATGAGTTTTGCCGGTCATTGCGGTATCGACATCGATATCGACGGTTTGGGTGAATGCCCACTGGCGGTGTTGTTCAACGAAGAGCTGGGCGCTGTTGTACAGGTGAAGCGCGGTAATGTTGAAAGCGTTAAAGCGCTTTACCAAGCCGCTGGGCTCGGCGATTTGGTACACAGTATCGGTACGCTGAACGAAGACGATTGGTTGCGTATCACGCAAAATGGCGAGCTGGTGCTCGATCAAAGCCGGGTGATTTTGCAAAGCCTGTGGAGTGAAACCAGCTACCAGATGCAAGCACTGCGGGATAACCCCGACTGCGCACGTCAGGAACTCGAAACCATTATGTCTGCTAACCCAGGCTTGAGTGCCGAGTTGACCTATGACATTAACGATGACGTTGCCGCACCCTTTATCAATAAAGGCGAACGGCCTCGTATTGCCGTATTGCGCGAGCAGGGTGTGAACGGTCATGTGGAAATGGCTGCTGCGTTTGACCGCGCGGGTTTTGCTGCCGTCGATGTGCACATGAGCGACCTGTTGGCCGGGCGTGTGAGCCTGGAAACCTTTAAAGGTTTAGTGGCCTGCGGTGGTTTCTCCTACGGTGACGTACTGGGCGCCGGTGAAGGATGGGCGAAAACCGTATTGTTTAACCAGCAGGTGCGTGATCAGTTTGCCGGCTTCTTTAACCGAGCTGACACTTTCAGCCTGGGGGTGTGCAACGGTTGTCAGATGATGTCGAACTTGAAAGATCTGATTCCCGGGGCTGAGCATTGGCCGCGCTTTGTTCGCAACTTATCCGAGCAATTTGAAGCGCGGGTATCGCTGGTAAAAATCCAGGAGTCGCCCTCGGTATTGTTTAACGGCATGGCGGGCTCACACATGCCGGTGGCTGTTGCACACGGAGAAGGTCGCGCCGAGTTTGCCGATGCTGATGCGTTAAATACTTGTGATACCAGCGGCTTGGTTTCCATGCGTTATCTCGATAACAGTTTGCAGGTGACAGAGCAGTACCCGGCCAACCCCAATGGCTCGCCTCAGGGGATTACCAGTGTGACCAGTAAAGACGGCCGCGCCACCATTATGATGCCGCACCCCGAGCGAGTGTTCCGCGCGGTGACGAACTCATGGCATCCGGATGACTGGCAAGAAGATGGCGCCTGGATGAGAATTTTCCGCAACGCGAGAGTGTTTGTGGGGTAAGCACCGGAGACAACCGCAATATGAAAAAGCGAGCCAGTTGGCTCGCTTTTTTTTTGCTCAGAAGAAAGAGTGTTATGCGAGAAATCCAGCTGTTTTCGAGTCGCTTGGTTTGGCGAAAAGTAAATAGTTAAACCATACTCAGAGAGGGCAAAGACCTGAGGTACCTAATAAAAATTTGCAAGACAAAATCCTGCCGGCAAACGGCACGAATACGCTGAAATATAAGTTGAATACTGTAGAAGAGGAATACGAAAATGGGTGTGAATAACATCAGCGAGGGAAAGTGTCCTGTTATGCACGGCTCTCGGACCAAGTTGGCGGATGAACGCACTGGTAATGAACACTGGTGGCCCCATCAGTTAAATTTGAGCATATTGCATCAAAATCACCCCAGCGCTAATCCGCTGGGGCAGGCGTTTGATTACGCCGCCGAGTTCAACAAGCTGAACTTGGCCGAAGTGAAACAAGACATCGAGAAAGTTCTAAAAGACTCGCAAGACTGGTGGCCGGCGGATTATGGTCACTATGGCCCCTTTATGATTCGTATGGCCTGGCATAGCGCGGGTACCTACCGTTTGGGTGACGGTCGCGGTGGTGCACGCACGGGCACCCAACGCTTTGCACCGCTCAACAGTTGGCCGGATAACGGCAACCTGGATAAAGCTCGTCGTTTGTTATGGCCGATTAAGAAAAAGTACGGCAATAAACTCTCGTGGGCAGATTTGTACATTCTTACCGGCAATGTGTCGCTTGAGTCTATGGGGTTTAAAACCTTTGGTTTTGCCGGTGGTCGCGAAGATGTGTACGAACCCGAGCAAGACATCTACTGGGGCGCCGAGAAAGAGTGGCTGGCCACCAGCGATAAAGAAGGCAGCCGCTACAGTGGCGAAAGAGATCTGGAAAACCCTCTGGCCGCCGTACAAATGGGTTTGATTTACGTCAACCCTGAGGGGCCGGATGGCAACCCCGACCCTCTGGCTTCGGCGCGGGACATTCGCGACACCTTCGGCCGCATGGCCATGAACGACTATGAAACTGTCGCCCTGACCGCCGGCGGCCATACCTTTGGTAAAACTCATGGTGCAGGCGATGCTGCCAGTGTTGGCCCCGAGCCAGAGGCCGCCGACATCGAGCTGATGGGCCTTGGCTGGATTAGCAGCCACGGCTCGGGTAAAGGCAGTGATACCATTACCAGCGGCCTGGAAGGTGCTTGGACGCCTACTCCGACCCAGTGGGACATGAGCTATTTCGACGTGCTGTTTGGCTACGACTGGGAGCTGGCGAAAAGTCCGGCGGGCGCGCACATCTGGGTACCCAAAAACCTGCAGGACAAAGACCGCGCACCGGATGCCGAAGACGCCAACAAGCGTGTCGGTATCATGATGAGTACCGCCGATATGGCCATGCGCGAAGATCCCGAGTACCGCAAAATCTCCGAGCACTTTCATAAAAACCCGGATGAGTTTGCCGATGCGTTCGCCCGTGCCTGGTTCAAATTAACCCATCGAGACATGGGGCCAAAAGCTCGCTATTTAGGTCCAGAGGTTCCCGCTGAGGAGTTAATTTGGCAGGACCCAGTGCCAGAGGTAGAGCATCAGCTGGTGGATGATGGTGATGTGGCTACCTTGAAAGAGAAAATTCTCGCATCGGGACTCAGTGTGTCTGAGCTGGTGTACACCGCCTGGTCTTCGGCTTCTACCTACCGTGGGTCGGATATGCGCGGTGGCGGCAATGGCGCGCGTATTCGTCTGGCGCCGCAAAAAGACTGGGAAGTCAATCAGCCCGAGCAACTGCAGAAGGTTTTATCGGTGCTGGAGGGGATTCAACACCAGTTTAATGGTGCGCAGTCGGGTAATAAGCAAATATCCGTGGCGGATTTGATTATTTTGGCCGGCTCTGCCGCCATTGAAAAAGCCGCAAAAGAGGCGGGCATGAATGTTACCGTGCCTTTTAATCCGGGCCGTGGAGATACCACCGATGAGCTGACCGATGCCGAGTCCTTCGAGCCGCTGGAGCCAGAGGCTGATGGCTTTAGAAACTACAGCCGCAAGCTGTACATTACCTCGCCCGAGGAAATGCTGGTTGATAAAGCGCAGCTGTTGGGCTTGAGCGCGCCGGAAATGACGGTGCTAGTGGGCGGTATGCGGGTGCTCGGTGCTAACTACCAGGGCAGCACAGACGGCGTGTTCACTGACAGGCCCGGCCAACTCAGCAACGACTTTTTTGTGAATGTCACTGATCTAAACACCGAGTGGAAATCCACTGGCGAGAACGCTTACGAGGGCCGCGATATGAAGTCCGGGGCACTTAAGTGGACGGCTACGCGAGTGGACTTGATATTTGGTTCTAACTCACAGTTACGTGCTCTGTCTGAAGTGTACGCACAGGACGATGCCAACGAGCGTTTTGTGCGTGACTTTATCAGCGCTTGGGTAAAAGTAATGAATGCGGACCGCTTTGATCTGTAACGGATGCCTCTTGGCCAAGGGTCGATAGATCCATTGGCCTTATGTTGAAAATTAGCCCCAGTGGGGCTCGTTTTTTAGACTACCAGCCGTTGATTACCTTACGGAAATAGATTGATTCGCTAGAGCCAATACAAAATAACTGCTCGCTTAAAGTCCATGCCATACCCTCAAAGGTTTTATATTTCTGTTATTGCCACGGCGTTTTTCCGTATGCTGCTTTAGCCTTTTCTGGGGTGAATACGAGCGTCTAATGGACACTTTTAACCGTGGGTAGTTCTGCCCCGCAATGCTTACAGTGAGCCGCGTCGGCTTCGTGACCGCTGCGTTTGCATTCAGGGCAGTGGCGGCGGTAGCGATCACGTTGCATTTCCTGGGCAAGCTCTGCTGTGAGAATGCCGGTAGGCACAGCGATGATGGAGTAACCGGTAAGCATGGCCGCTGCTGAAATTATTTGGCCCAAGATGGTTTGTGGCACTATGTCCCCATAGCCCACTGTAGTGATGGTAACGATGGTCCAGTAAATACTTTTGGGTATGCTGGTAAACCCATGAGCAGGACCTTCAACCATATACATCAATGAGCCAAAAATTACCGACAGCACCAAAACCGACGAGAAAAATACAAATATTTTTCGCCGTGCCAAAAGCATGGTGCGCATCAACAGGTTAGCTTCGCTCAGGTATCGGGCCAGCTTTAAAATCCGGAAAATGCGCAGCACCCGCAACAGACGAATAATCAGCAAGTTGTTCGCGCCCGGTATAAAGAAGGCCAGATACGAAGGCAGTATTGAGAGCAAATCGACAATGCCGTAAAAGCTTTTTACATAAGCCCAGCGCCTTTCGGCGCAATAGACACGGGTTAGGTACTCGGCAGTAAACAGCAGCGTAAATGTCCACTCCGCCGCCCTTAGCCAAAGATCATACTCGCGTACAATCCATTCCACAGACTCCAGCATTAGCACGAGAACACTGATGCTGATGGCCCAAATTAAACAGACATCGAATAACTTTCCGGCGGGGCTTTCCCAGCCAAAGATAATTCGGTTCAGCTTCTGACGTAAGCTTTCATTCGCTGGCGGCGAATATTGCTCGGTAGGCTCTGTTGGGTCCTGGCTTGTCGTTTCTGGCGCTGCCATACGCATCCTGAATTCAAAGTGAATTTGACCCGATTGTACGGGTAAATAGGGTTGCCGTCATGATTCCTGTGCCCATACCAGGACAATGGGGCTTAGAGGTGTCTCTCTATTGAACTAAGCCGGCTCTTGTAACCTCCGGCATTCGAGCTTGTAACTCTTACCAAATACTCACTCCCGCATTCCTTTCGCACCTATCGCAAGCACTTTTTATAAAACGATAACGTTTTGTTTCGCTGTTGGACATGATTGTTTTTTAAACGTATCTGCACGAATTCGCACATTATTCTGTGCGTTGATCACATTGATCTGGGAAAAATGTGAAGAAAATCTAACTCCAACTGGGTGCGCAAAGATTCTGGCATGAGGGTTGCGATAACCCGTGCGTAATCGCTTAACCCCTGTCTGTTAGCGATCTGTATTTAGGATGATTTAGGAGTAGTACCTATGATTAAGCAGGTTTTTTCAGTATGTGTTCTGTGCGCGTCTTCGGCTTCCGTATTGGCTCAGTCAGCAGACAATGGCTGGCGCTTTGAACCCGAGCTCTCAGTTGGGGCCGGTTATGGTGTGACTAAGATGAAAGACGGGGATTTTGATGAAGATGAAGCCGCTAAAAAGGCTTTTGCTCTGGTCAAGTTTAACGAATACATCGGCGTTGAAGGTGCCTACATTGATTTTGATGAGGCCAGTAACGACGTTGTCACTTTTGACCCGTCGGGTGCCTCTCTGGCGCTGATTTTAGAAGCGCCTATTACCAAGGTTTTTTCTCTCTACGCGAAAGGCGGTCAGCTTTGGTGGGATAGCGACACGCGCTTAAATACAGATGTGGCTAACCTGGAAGAGGAATTTGACGGCGATGATACCTTCTGGGGTGTGGGTACAAAATTTCAGCTGGCCGAACACCTAGACCTGCGGGTTGAGTATGAACGTTTTAATTTTGATATCGAACGAGACGAAGTCAATGTGCTGCAAAGTGAACCGCTGAATATGGATGTGGATTACGCCAGCGTCAACTTACAGTACACATTCTAATACCACGGACTTGGGGGTAAATTCAGGGCGCTTAGATTTTCCTGAGCGCTTAAATTACCAAACCATTGAGGTGATTTTATGAGTACTTTACGTAAATCTCTGTATACAAAATCGGCTGTTATTGCTCTTGCAGGCGGTTTGCTAGCTTCTCCAACTGTGTTGGCGGACGAAATGAAAGAGGCAGGCGAGCGAAGCGTATACCAGTCGTCGGTTAATTTAAAATCTTTCTCCCAATTGGATCAAGACACAAGCGGGAAGATTGAGTATCCCGAGTTGTCAAAAACCTATGAGAAGGATTTGCAGCAGCGCGACTGGAATAAAGACAAAGTGATGGATCGCTTTGACGATAACGCCGACGACGCATTAAACAGTGAAGAATATGCCGTTTTTGCACGGGAATTACTGCGAAGCGATAGGTTGTCTGAATCCGAGCAGCACACTGGTGGCCAAGCGCACTCACTGGCCAGTCATCCGCAGGGTTCCGGCATGAATGCTGAAATGGACGGTGAAGGGCAAGGCGTTGCGCAGTACAACACCAACGAAAGCCCGAAATCTGTACCAAGCGATGGTCCTTCGTTAGCATCCGCCCCAGCGACTCAGGCCAAAAACCTGGAGGGGCGCGATGTGGTGAACCGCGAGGGTAAAACCCTTGGTGAGATTGAAAAGGTGATAGTGAAAGACAATCGCGTGACCGATCTTGTGATCAGCGTCGGCGGTTTTATTGGCATTGGCGACAAGGACGTGTTGGTGGACGCCCGTCAATTGAAGGCCGAAGGTAATCAGATTGTGTGGGATACGCCGATGAGCGAAGACCAGCTGGATAATTTACCCGAGTATCGTGCAGAGCAATACTCTGTGAACTATTAATTTTTGTGGTTGTTCGCAATATAAACCTGCCTTCAGGTTACCCGAAGGCAGGTTTTTTTATTTAAAGCCATTATTGGTTTAACAAGTGTTAATAAAAATCCTGCTGCGAATTTTGATGGATAACGCTGGCTTTAATATCATCGCAGTCGTTATGCAGTTCGACCAAACCGATGCCGCACTGATTGAGTAAACGATCGTGCTTTTGTCCGCATACGTGCCGCTGTCGTATTCGCATGCGTCGTCGCTTGGTGAACATGTTCAATGGCGATCGACTGGCGTAAAGCCATCGGTTGAGTCTGTCGAACCATTTCAGGAGTGTGTCTGGAAAAGTGTTTTTTAAACCGCTGGCGGTAATTTGGGTAATCTCAGGGCTGCACTTACGCCGACGTATGGTGACATCGTAAACAAATGAGTAATGCACATCACCGGATAAAATAATAAAGTGAGGTGGCGTTTTATGGTGAGAGAAAATGTTCAGCATCACGTTGGCCGCGCCCGGGTGAGCCATCCAGTTTTCCGCATCCACCATCAGGGCCTTTCCAAAAAAAGTAAATATTCTCTGAACCACTTCAATCAGTTTGACCCCGAAGACTGGACTTGGCGATACCATGATCACGCTTTTATGGCCAATCAGCTTTTGTTGCATATCCGTCAGCGCTTCCCAATCCATGAGCCCGGAAGGCCGATTGGCATTGGATTCTGATCGCCAGCGTCGGGTACGGGTATCCAGCACCAGGATCGGCGGCTGGGTGTCGAGTTCGTAATGCCACTGTTCCCAATTCAGTAAAGTGTCGACCAGTTGATCCTGGTGGTTTAGTGTTTGCCCGGCGAATACAGAATCCAGCTTTGCCATTAAGGGGGTAAAGGTTTCCGGGTTATTGCCCCATCCCTGACACAACCAATAGGCGATAAGGGCATTGCCGATAATACGACGTGAAAATGGATGGCCGTAGGCGGTCTCTTCCCAGCCGCGCGTAAGGTTCCAGTCATCGGTGACGTCGTGATCATCAAAGATCATATACGTCGGTACATGAGCCAGCAGTCTTTGCACTTTATCCAAACCTGCCGCGAAGTCATTGATGGCCTTGAGCTCTTCAAAATACTGCTCGTGGTATTGCGTTTTTACGCCCGCCGGTGGCGTTTTCAGGTTCACCAGATCCCAGCACAGCGGAGACCAGGTAAGTATGTACATGGCCAGCATTTCACTGAGGGAAATTAAATGATTATGCGCTCCGACAGAGGTGAAAATTGGCTTTTCGGCGCCGCCGAAAAAAAGCTCCAGCAGGTCGCGGTTCCCTTTATTGCGTGGGAGTAATTGATCGCGCTGGTAGTAGTTATTATCGCAGCGAAACAGCGCTTGGGTATCGTCAACAGTGGCACCACTGAAATGTTCACCGGCAAGGCCCAGTTTCTCGATTAGCTGATGAATGGCACTAAGCATCGGCCCTGCCACATCGTCTGCGTAAACTTGGTCGCCGGTCATTAACAGTAAAGCGGGCGTTTGTTCACTATCGTGCCGTGTTTGCGCCATGAAGGTATCGGCAGCGCACAAACCATCCTCTCCTAGGTGATGGGGCTTGCGGCAGGAGCCATGCAATAATCGCTTGAGGGTCGGCTGGATAATAAAACTGGGATGAGTCTCGTCGTTGTAACACAAGTGAGGAAGGCGGTCTCGCAACAGGGTTTGTTGCTCGCCGTTAAATATTATTTCGTAGCCGATAGCCGCACCCTCGGGCAGTGGTGTCGACAGGTCCAGCTGCAGCAGTTGCATATAGCAGTGAGTGCCCAGCGCGACCTGTTGTTGCTTGGGGGTATAGGTTTGCAGCTCGTCATCTGGGAGGTGCAGTTGCAATTCTATACTGCAGCGGCAACTGGTACACAGCCACAAGGTGATCGTTGTGGCGGTGGTATGGCGCAGTAGGGGGCCTGCGAGAATCAGCGGCAGATCTGTCATAGCGGGGTAAGTCCGTTACAGCATGGTTAAGGTGTTGCCTGAGGGTGTTCAGTATGCAGCTCAGTGCGTAGCTTATAGAGAATGTATCAGTGGTTTTAACACATTCAGTGGATGGTAACGAAATTAAATCTATGATGAGTTGCCACTATCCAACGACTGCACACAAGTTCTAAAATTGGCTCATGAGTCTTAAACATATCGACAAATTATTACATCCTGCATCGGTAGCTGTTATCGGCGCCTCTAACCGAGCCAATCGGCCCGGTAACGCTGTTATGCGCAATTTATTGCAGGCAAATTTTGCCGGGCCCATCATGCCGGTTAACCCAAAGTACTCGGCCATAAACGGTGTGCTCGCCTACGGCTCGATCAACGAGCTGCCCGTGGTGCCAGATTTGGCGATTATCTGTACCCGCGGTGATCGCGTACCGGACATCATCGAGCAGTTGGGCGAGTTTGGTTGCCGCAATGCCATCGTGATTGCGGCGGGGCTTGCACAGCTTCAGGTGGATGGTGGGAGCGTGCAAGAGGCTATGCTCGCCGCAGCGCGGCGCTGGCAGATGCGTATTCTCGGCCCCAACAGCCTTGGGCTTATGGTGCCGGGGTTGGGGTTAAATGCCAGCTACGCCCATACCGCTGCCTTACCCGGCAAGCTTGCCTTTGTCAGTCAGTCGTCTGCAGTGTGCACCACTATTCTGGATTGGGCTGAAAAGCGCGGTATTGGCTTTTCCCATTTTATTGCGCTGGGTGATGGCGCCGATGTGGATTATGACGAGCTGTTGGATTATTTGGGGCGCGACGCCAAAACCAATGCCATTTTGTTGTACGTAGAGTCTATTCGCAGCGGCCGTTTGTTTATGTCCGCCGCGCGGGCCACCTCGGTATATAAGCCGGTTCTGGTCATTAAAACTGGCCATACCCTGCAAAGCCTTGAGGCCGCGGCCACCGTTGCTGCAGATCAAATCGGCGCCGACAGTGTGTACGACGCCGCCTTCCGCCGCGCGGGGATGTTGCGGGTGGGAGAGTTACGCGAGCTGTTCGCCGCCGTAGAAACTCTCGCCCATGGTAAGCCCATTCACGGTGAAAGACTTGCCGTACTTACCAATGGCATAGGCCCGGCGCTGATGGCGGTGGATACGCTCATCAACAATGGCGGCCGACTGGAAACCCTTAGCGAACAAACCCTGCAGCGATTGCGCGATGTGGTGCCGGTAGGTGGGCACAGCGGCAACCCGGTAAACTTGTTGGGCGATGCTTCGCCAGAGCTGTATCAACGGGCGTTAGACATCCTTTTAGACGCGCCAGAGGTTGATAATTTACTGGTATTACACGGCCCCTCGGCGCTGGTGTCCGGAGAAACCTACGCGGCCAAAGTGATTCAAACCATCAAGCGAAAACCGGGGCGCATCCCCAATGTGCTGGTTGCGTGGATGGGCGAGGGGGCTTCGGTGGCGGCGCGGCAAAAATTCTCGCGCGCGGGGGTTGCATCGTTTCGTACACCCGAAGGGGCTGTGGGCGCGTTTATGCATATGGTTCAATACCGCCGCAACCAAAAACTGTTACTGGAAACACCCGAGTCGGTACCTGCCGGCATCCCTCACGATATTCTCAGTGCTCGCAAAGTGGTTAATCTGGCCCATAGCCGGGGTGACAATCAGTTAACCACCGAAGATATTGTGCCGCTTTTGCAGGCGTACGGTATTAAAACCTTGCCCACCTCTACCGCACTGACTCCTGGTGAAGCGGCGCTGCAGGCCTCAAGCATCGGCTTTCCGGTAGCGCTTAAAATTGTCTCGCAGGATATTTTGCATAAATCGGAAGTGGGTGGCGTGGTTCTCAATTTACACGCCGCGCAAGAGGTGCACCAAACCGCCGAGAACATGTTAAAGCGCGTGGCCACCACTTATCCCAACGCCCGCGTCGAAGGCTTCACCTTACAGCAAATGGCCCGGCGCGCCGGTGCGTACGAGCTGCGCATTGCCGTAAAAAATGATCCGGTATTTGGCCCGGTTATTTTGTTAGGCGAGGGCGGCACCGAGCTGGATACGGATCGCCATACCGTCGTCGCTCTGCCGCCATTAAATATGGCGCTGGCCCGGTACTTGGTTATTCAGGCGCTGGCTGAAGGTAAAATCCGCGACCGCAACTTGCAGCAGCCGCTGAATCGTCACGCGCTTGAAGTACTGCTGACACAAGTAAACCAAATTGTTATTGACCACCCGGAAATTCAAGAGCTGGATATTAACCCCGTGCTGGCCTCCGGCGCCGAGCTGACGGTGCTGGATATCAGCGTTAAGCTTGGCGACCCCAATGCACGACAGCTCGCCATCCGTCCTTACCCCAAGGAGCTGGAAGAAAACATTCGCTTGAACAATGGCCGCGATGTCATTTTGCGGCCTATTCGCCCCGAAGATGAGGCAACTCATAAAGAGTTTGATCGGCGCCTACTGGGGGTCGATCGCTATAACCGTTACTTTTCTGAAATGCCAAGCCTGGGGCACGAGCAGTTAGCACGGCAAACACAAATTGATTACGACCGTGAAATGGCGTTTATTGCCAGTGCTGTATGTGACGATGGACGCGAAGAAACACTGGGCGTTGTACGCGCCTTAATGGATCCGGAAAACACCGAGGGCGAATTTGCCGTTGTGGTGCGCGCCGATATGAAAGGCCAGGGCCTGGGCAAGCGTCTGCTAAAAAAAATGCTCGACTACTGTCGTGATAGCGGTATTGACTATTTAACGGGCGAAACCATGCTGCAAAATCACGGTATGGCAGGATTGGCCCGCTCTTTGGGTTTTGTGGTAAAGCGCGATATGGACGAGGGCGTTATTACCATGCGGTTTGATTTTAAACCGTTACAATAACCATTGTATCTGCTTGGTAGTTTTTCAGTTGTTTATAGAAAACTATTGAAAGAAAGATTAACTTCCTATGAAAGTACCTGATAGCGTTGTGCCCCTTCTACAAAAAGTAACCTCCCAGCGGGCATGTGAAATTGAGTTTTGGCGGTATTTAAAGGAAGAGGACTTTCTCGATTCCCTTTTTCAGTTATCTGATGAACTAATGCTATCGGAAATAGAAGAGAGTTCTCTTCCAGAAGGTTATTTTCTTGTGGCATACATATTTAATTGGGAGACCAACTGTCAATTCAGTGATTGGTATGCGATTGAAAATAAGCGTGATGAAATGGAAAAAATCATCTTATGCTATCGAGAAGTTGGATTATACTCCGAGGCCGCTGCCTTAACGAAAGCGGTTAAGGCTTGGGAGGTAAGTCAGCGAGACGAGGCGGCAGTGAGTCTTGCGTACAAGTCTGTATCAAATAAATACAGTGATGAAGACGTACGGTTCGAGTATTTAGCAGACTTCTTTTCTCGGTATTCCGATTCCTGCTTTTACGAGCACTCCTGCTGAACCAAGGTAAATGCAGCTGAAGTGCTCGCTGGTGATATTTTGTATCGCTTTAGCTTAGAAGCTCTGAATCGGCATATCCCGCCACCTTGATGCTGGCACCGCAGGCTCCGGGCAATCCGGATAATCACCACGGTCTTCGTGCAACAGCGTTGCTACCTCGGTAAGCACAGCCGGTTCGTGGGTTTCTGGCGGTGTGATAAAAATCCCTTTAGTTCGCAGCCATTGGCCAAGAGATAAGCTGCTGCTGTAGCGCACGATAGGCGCGGCCAGTACCAGGCCGGCCAGCACCGGGGTCATCCACCAGAAGAACACGGGGGTGAGTACGTAGGTGACGGCGCCCCAGGCGATCGCCACCAGGGTGGCGGGCAGGGTATGAGCAAAGGCTTCGCGCCACGGTACCATACGCCCTTCACGTGCCTGAGCGTTCCAGCTGACTTTGTGGCCCACCAGTACCGAGATCACAAAGTAGGCATGAAACACCATCATCAATGGTGCAATTAAAATGGCAAAAGCGGTTTCGACCACCGCACCAATCATCAGTTTAAAGGCTCCGCCAAATTCTCCGCGCCGATGTAGTAAAGCGATAATTACGCCGAACACCTTGGGCAAAATAAGCAGCGCCACGGTTAAGCTGAGCAGGGAAAAAATTAACCCGGTTTTAGCGATGGGCCAGTTGGGGAATAATTGAAAACCGGAGGTAAAAAATTCGTTGCTGGTGGTGGCACGCACGACCGCATCGATACTGCTGAGCGCGAGCATACTAAGCCACAGTAATGACGACACGTAGGCGACGGCACCTTGAAAAAAGTGTAAGCGACTTAACCCATGCAGGCCTTTGCCACGGATAATCCCCATGTGTTGAATATTGCCCTGCACCCAGCGTCGGTCGCGGGTAGCGTAATCGAGCATATTGCTGGGCACTTCTTCGTAGCTGCCGCGCAAGTCGGCCAGCAGTATCACATCCCAGCCTGCGCGCCGCAGCATGGCAGCTTCCACAAAGTCGTGGCTGAGAATTTCACCGCTAAACGGGCCGCGGCCTTTCAGCTCTGGCAGGCCACAGTGCTGCATAAATGGCTCGATACGAATAATAGCGTTGTGGCCCCAGTAGTTGGCCGTGTCGGTTTGCCAAAAGGCGAGGCCGGTAGCGAGCATCGGGCTGTAAAGATCGGCGGCAAACTGCAAAAAGCGACCGAACATGGTGTGCTGGCGTACCGGTACTGGAACGGTTTGCACCAGGGCGGTTTTGGGGTTTTGCTCCATGGCGTGCACCAGCGATAGCATGCACTCGCCACTCATGACGCTGTCGGCATCCAGCACAATCATCGATTCGTACTTGTCGCCCCAACGACAGCAAAAGTCGCTGACGTTACCGACCTTGCGCCCAGTGTTCTTAACTCGACGCCGATAAAAAACTTTTTCCGCAAGCGGGCCCAAGCGTTCACACAAGCGCTGCCAGGCACCGGCTTCGGCGCGCGCGATTTCGGGATTTTGTGTATCGCTGATAAGGTAAAAGTCGAAGGCGTCCAATTGGCCGGTTTTTTCCAGGGAGCGCAGACTTGCCTCAAAGCCCGCAATAACGCGAACCGTGTCTTCGTTGTACACCGGCATGACAACAGCGGTGCGAGTGCTGACTTTCGGGTACGGGTCGGGTATCGATGTTTGTCGCTTTAACGTAAGGGGGTCCAGCTGAAACAGCTGTAATACAAAGCCGATAGCGCCGCTAGTAAAGGCGAATACGATCCAGAGAAACGTAATGGCGAATAAGCCTAACAAACTTATTTCAAGCCAGGTAATGTCGTTGGGGCGCAGAATTTCAAACATCATGCCCACGCCTAGCGCTCCTAGCACCAGTACCATGGTGAAGAAAAGCACCCGGCGTGCGGTTATGCCCGGCATAGCGATGGTATTTTCCGTCAGATGCTCTGCGTCGCTTGCGGGGTTTTGCTCGTCGGTTGATGGTTGCGACGACATTTTACTGTACAGCGTCGGGGTACCAGACATAGCTCCAAACCTCGCTCAGTTGTTGGTCGCGCATGGATAAAGACACTTGCATATCGGCAGGACCTTCGCCTTCGGGAATCAGGGTAAAGGCGATCCGCCAAGTACCGGGTGCGGGTAATGATTGAACCACCACGTCGGTAATTTCACCCCCGGTGACGGCGGTTTTTGCTTTCAGCTCGGCCTCGGGTGAAATGTTGTGCAACTCGCCGCCGCTAAAGTCGATGGCAAACTTACGGTGTGAGCGAGGCGGTCCATCCTCCTGGCCCGGAATGGCGGCCCAGCCCGTGCGCGTGCGCTCTACCTGGGCGAGAGATTGCTCGGGCAGGCGGTCTTCAAAGGTACGCAGCTGATAAGCGTACAAATGTTCGGCTTTGGGCTGCAGGGGTTCCTGCGGTACCCAATAGGCAACGATGTTATCGTTGGTTTCGGAGTTGGTGGGAATTTCCACCAACTCAACCCGTCCGGCACCCCATTCACCTTTAGGGCTTACCCACAGGCTTGGGCGTTCAGCGTAATGAGCTTCAGCGTCTAAATAACTGTTGAAGTCGCGGTCTCGCTGCAGCAGGCCAAAGCCTTTGGGGTTAGTTTCCTGCAGGGAGGAAACACGCAAAACCCTCGGATTGCTTAGCGGGCGCCAAGTCCAGTTGTTCTGAGCGTTTTGCACCAAAAGGCCGTCGGAGTCGTGAATTTCAGGGCGAATATCGTCTACGTAGCGTGTACTGTTTTCGCCGTGAAAAAACATACTGGTTAAAGGTGCGACGCCAACTTTATTAATTTCGGTGCGCGGGTAAAGCGCAGCATCCACATCAACAATGGTGGGGGCGCCGGGCTTTAGGGTGAAGCGATAAGCGCCGCTTATGGATGGGCTGTCCATGAGTGCTACCACGGTTAATGTGGTTTGCTCTTTATCGGGCTGTAGCAGCCAGAAATCTCGAAATACCGGAAACTCCTCACCGCTGCTTTCGGCTGTATCTACGGCAAGACCTCTGGCAGAAATGCCATACACCTGCCCCGGCCCCACAATGCGAAAGTAGGTGGCACCCTGAAAGACAATAAATTCGCTTTTGCGATCGGCCTCGTTGAGAGGGTAGTGCACTCGAAAACCCGCGTAGCCGAGATCGGCCGTAACAGCGTCGGCGATGGGTTTAGCCTGATCACCGTAGCGGAAAAATTCGGGTTTAAAAGGAATACGGGCATTGGCACCGGCGCGGTCTACGGTGGTGATGTTGACCGGCTCATTATAGTAAAAGCCCGGGTGAAAAAACTGCACTTCAAACAGCGAGTCGTGCTGCCACAGGCCAGCTTCGCGACGAAAATGAATGGAGCGGTATTGTTCGTAATTCATCTCGCGCAAGGTTTGCGGCACATCGTATTCGGGTTGCTGATAGGGCTGTTCAGCAAGCTTAGACGCGCGACCTTTGGCGATGTTGAAGACAACATCGGGCGCGTTTTTTTCTGAAGTTTGCGCAGCTCCTGGCATGGAAATGCCACTAAGCGCAAGGCAGGAAAAAAATAACAGCGCGTAGAAAACCTTACTCGCCAGTTTGGTTTGGGCAGGCCTTGAAGAATCACGGTAGCCGCGCGAAACATTGCTCATGGAGGTATCCCGGGTAAAGTTGACCAGACAGAACCCTCATATCAGCAATTATTTTGCCAGTTCATTAATTGTGTTTTAAAAGGCTTAATTTGAGTCGAAAAGGTTTCAACGTCGAGAAAAATGATCATTTTTGTGGGTGTTAAAAGGCTGGGAGCAGGACGAGGTAAAAGAGTCTTTGTAGGCTTTACACGGCGATGGATAATCGTTGCAGAGTGGTAAGCATTAAAGTTTGGCAAGACCTTTTATATGAGCAACAACACTGCGACCCAGCGCGGGTAGGTCGTACCCCCCCTCTAGCATAGAGACAATGCCTTTGCAGTCTGGGTGAGTGTCCACATAGTCGCGTAGGGTTGCACTTACCCATTGATAGTCCTGCTCAACCAGGCTGACCGACGACATATCATCGAGCAAATGGGCATCGAACCCCGCCGATATAAACAGTATCTGCGGTGCGAAATTTTCCAGCGCGGGCAACCAGGCTTGTTCTACAGCGCGGCGAAACTCAGTGCCCTTAGCCGTAGCCGCGAGAGGGGCGTTGACGATATAAGGGCGGTCAGGTTGAGTGTCGGTGTGGGGGTAGAAGGGGTGCTGGAACGTTGAGCAAAACAGGACTCGGGGCTCGTCGAGAAAAATATCCTGCGTGCCGTTGCCGTGGTGAACATCAAAATCGAGAATAGCGACGCGGTTTATGCCGGCCTGATCCAGCGCATAGCGAGCGGCAATGGCAATATTATTGTAAAAACAAAAACCCATGGCACGGGCCCGCTCGGCGTGATGTCCAGGGGGGCGAACATTGCAAAAGACGGCTTTTGTGGTGCCCTGCAGCACTAAATCCACGGCTTGCGGGCCGGCCCCGGCGGCGTGGCGTGCCGCCGTTAACGTGTGTGGGCTCATCCAGATATCATCGGCAAAGGTACGCACGCCGCGCGAAGGAGGCATACCCTCAAGGCTTGTTAAATATTCTTTGTCGTGTACTGCATGTAACTGTGCATCGGTGGCAGGCTGGGCGTCTCGTTCGCTGATGACAAACTCTAAGCCACTGGCGATCAGCTGATTGCGAATGGCCTCAATGCGCTCGGGGCATTCGGGATGCCCCTCGGGGGATAAGTGTTCAAGGCAGCTCGGATGGCTGATGATGATCATAACGGTTGAGCCCAGACTAGAGTTTTAATTTCACTCCTAGTCTACTCAAAAATGCACCAATCCACATAATGACCAGAGCGAATCCGACAGACCACAAAATGCCAGCGGTTCCGGAGTCGAATAATACGGGCCGGTAAGCGATGCCCATCAAACCAAAAGCGGCAATAACGATGTAGGGCAAAATATAAACCAGTAGCGGATTTGCCGCTGCCGGAGCAAAAAACTGGCACCAGCGGTTGTGGCCGCGGACATCCACCAGCCAATAGGTGAAGCAAAAAATTAAGCTGCAGAAAAATACGCTAAACAATCCCCAGCTGGGTGTCGCCCAGATTTTTGAAATGGGCGAAACTTGCCACACCTGAAGCGCAAGAACGCCACTTAAAAGAACGAACAGGCTGGCGGATAGGGTTTTGCTGCCAGACAATTGAGTATTATAAAAAAGCGTCGAGAGTGCCGCGCCCGCGAGCACGATCGCGGCGTGAGTGTTGTTACGATTGTTTTCTTGCACAACGGCAAAAACCGAGTTGGCGTCGGCGTGAATATTTTCAATAGCAAAAAACAAGGCGAATAAAATCAGAGCGCCGCTGACAATAAACGCCAGGTGAGCTGCTGCGCGGCTGGTGTTTAACGACAGTAAATAAACGACACTGGCCATTAAATAGGCCCAGCCGATTAACCCTAAAATGCCCCACCATTGGGTCGTCATACCCTGGCCATTATTGCCTTCGTACAGGTACCAGAGAGTCAGCAGTAATAGAGCGCCGAGCAGTTTGGGTATACGGCTGGCGACGGAAGACCAGTGCCGGGGGTAGTGACACCAAATTAACAGCACGGCGGCGTACATCAACAGTACCCATGCGTTCATGGGCAGCGCCATGGCTTCCTCGTCGTAACCACTTATAGTGTTGACCATAAATACCCCGATAACGATCAAGCTGAGGCTGCGCACCAGTACATGGCCAAAAATGTCTCTTAGGTTATCCCCTTTGTTCAGCCGTGCCGCCGTGGCAAAGGGTATGGACATGCCAACGATAAATAAAAACGCCGGGAAAACTAAATCGACAAACGTCATGCCGTCGACATCGGCCGGTAAGTGTTTCATCCAGGTGGGAATGTTTTGCACTCCGGCCAGTTCATTCACGAACACCATGGTAAGAATGGTAATGCCGCGGAAAACATCGATGGAGAGTACGCGCTGCGCTGCAATGGATAGTTGAGTCATGTAAGCCGATGTTGTTGTTATTGTGAGTGGCGCACCCGTATAAGCGGGGTGCGCCTGCGAAGGTGTTATTGCCCCAGCTTTTTCTCCAGCTGCTGGTTCTCTCGCTCAATATGTTTAAAAAACTCCGGATCGCTTAAGGCGCTGGCGGCGTCTTCGTCAATGATCAGTACCGCGTCTTTGTGCAGTTGCAAGGCTGACGCTGGGCAGGCCGCAGTGAGTGGGCCTTCGACGGTGGCTTTAATAGCCTCTGCTTTGGCGGAGCCGGTAGCTAACAGCACGACTTTTTTCGACTCTAATATCGTGCCTATGCCCATGGTGATGGAAAGGTGAGGCTGGTATTCACCCTCGGCAAAAAAGCGTGCGTTGTCGTCAATGGTGGCTTTGGTTAAGGTTTTTACCCGGGTGCGTGATGCCAGAGAGCTGGACGGCTCGTTAAAGCCGATGTGACCGTTGCGGCCAATTCCCAGCAGCTGGATATCAATGCCGCCGGCGGCGCTAATGGCTTGTTCATATTCCTCACACGCAGCTACTGGATCGGCGGCATTACCCGGTGGAACCTGAGTGTTTGCTTTGTCGATATCCACATGATCAAACAGCTTTTCGTTCATAAAAAAACGATAGCTTTGTGGGTGGTCGCCATCGAGTCCCAAATACTCATCCAGGTTAAAACTTTTGCTGTGCTTAAAGCTCAATTCGCCCTTGTTTGCTAACGCAATTAATTCGTTGTAGAGGGCAACCGGAGTGGAGCCTGTGGCCAGACCCAGTACCGAGTCGGCTTTTTTGTTCAATTGTTTTTTGAAAATTTGTGCCCCGTAGGCGGCGACTTCAGCGGCGTTTTTTAAAATAACGACTTTCATTGTTGCTCCGAAAATTAATGTTGTTTGAAATCGCCAGCCACCCAGGTGGCGGTGACAGAAAAGTCATCGGTAAAGTGGACTAAATCCGCGCGATAATTCTGCTCGATACGACCGAGCTGGTTGTGCAATTGCAGGTACTCGGCCGGGTAGAGTGACGCCATGCGCAGACACTCGTCGAGGCCCAGGCCAACATCCTGATGGGTAATGCGAACCGCGTCGATCATGCCAATGGCGCTACCGGCAAGTCGGCCTTCGGCATTCACCAACGCGCCGTCTTTTTCAAAAATTTCTTCGCCGTAAATAGTGAACGATTTCTGTACGCTGCCCACAGTAGACATGGCATCGGTCACTAAATAGACCTTACCTTTGGGTTTGGCGTTGATCGCGGTGCGTACCGAGGCCGGGTGAACATGGTGGTTGTCGCAAATAATGCCGCACCAGGTGGTGTCGGTATCCAGCGCCGCACCTACCACGCCTGGCTCACGACCGGTTTGCGGGCGCATGGCGTTGTACAAGTGAGTAAAGCCGGACAAGCCTTCCTCTACCGCTTGCACTACTTCTTCGTAATGGGCATTGGTGTGCCCGGCACAGACGATAACCCCGGCCTCAACCAGCTGGCGGATTTGGCCGGGCTTAGCGTGTTCTGGGGCCAGCGTCAGCATCACCTTGGCATCGCCAATGTGCGTTAACCAGTCGAGGTCTTCGCCTTCGATCTCGCGAATATACTTGGCATTGTGGGCACCGCGTTTGTCCATATCGAAAAAAGGCCCTTCGATATGAATACCAAGCACACCGGCCATCTTTTGTTTCAGGGCGTCGCTAACGGCTTTAACGCCCGCTTGGTGGGTGTCGCGCGTGTCGCTGATGAGCGTCGGCAACATGCCGGTCGTGCCGGTAGGGCGGTGGCCGTCGAGCATGGTTTGCAGAGCACTGACACTGGTGTCGTTAGTAAAAAACGCGCCGCCGCCGCCATTGACTTGTAAGTCGATAAAGCCGGGCGCGAGAATACCGCCGTTGAGCTGCACGATTTCGGCGTCCGGATACGCTTGGACAACGTTGTCATTTTCAAGTAAAGCAAAAATTTCTGAGCCGTTGATAATCAAGGCCTGGTTGTCTATAAAACCGTCGCCGGTAAAAATTCGGGCGCCCATTAAGGCTTGTTTCATGGTGTTTTACCTGTCGCTTGTGTTCGCTTGCAGACATTATCGGCCGAGTGTGGTGATTTTGCAATCAGTGACGCAGGTGCTAGGGGCGCGCAGCAGATTTGGTAAGGCCGAAGCGGTTGACCAAATGAGGCGCGGCGGTTATGGTGTGGGCCTGATTTCTCCTGTCATTTATTTTAAGTCGCATAGCGTGAGAGAGTTGTTATGAAAATTGCGTTAATGAACGAATTTAGCCAAGCCGGTAAAAACCCTATTATTCTGCAAGAGTTGCAGGCGGTGGGCGCCGAGCAAAATCACGACATTTTTAATGTGGGGATGGATGGCGATAACGACCATCGTTTGACTTACATTCACCTGGGAATTATCGCCAGCCTGTTGTTGAACTCTAAAGCCGTGGACTTTGTCGTCAGTGGCTGTGGCACTGGCCAGGGCGCACTGATGTCGTTAAATGCTTATCCCGGTGTGTGCTGCGGCTATTGTATTGACCCTGCCGATGCCTACTTATTCGCGCAAATTAACAATGGCAATGCGCTGGCTTTGCCTTTTGCAAAAGGTTTTGGCTGGGGCGCCGAGCTGAATATCCGTTACATTTTTGAAAAAGCTTTTACTGGCGTGACGGGCCAGGGCTATCCGCCAGAGCGTCGTGAGTCTCAGGTTGCCAACGCTGGCATTTTGAACAGCGTTAAAGAGGCGACTTCAAAGAACTATCTGGATGGTCTGAAGGCGTTAGATCCCGAGCTGGTTAAGCAGGCTGTCGGTGGTGAGCGTTTCCAGAAGTGCTTTTTTGACGGTTGTCAGCACGCGGAAATAGAAGCGTTTGTGCGCAGCTTTATTTAAATCGACGTAAATAAAAAAGCCCGGCATGTGGGTAACATGCCGGGCTTTTTATGTCCGATAACGCGAGATTAACCGTGGTTAATCACCATAACATCGGTATCAAGTGCATCAATCAAGCGCTCTGCGGTATTACCGCGGCGTGTTTTCGTCATGCCGTTCTGACCCAAAGTACCCATTACCACTAAGTCGGCATTGATTTCTTCGGCAACCTTCGAAACAACGTCTGAGGTGTAGCCGTGATCGACGTGAATGTGGTCAGCAGACAGACCCGTCTCTTTGACCAGGCGGCCGCGATCAGGGTAATTCATTGAATCCATATAGCCGTTTACAACGTGCAAATCTGCACCGTATACGTTTGAGATATAGCGTGCACTGGAAAGAATTTTTTCATTCAGCTCGATTTGCACGTCGCGCGTGGCTTGGAAGTTAACCGCAGCAAGCACAGTTTTGCGTTGGTCGTGAGCGCCAGGACGAATCAGAACCACTGGGCAATAAGCGCCTTTGAGCAGATCCCACTTCGATTCGGTAAACAGGAAGCGACGGCTGCTGGTGGTTTGCGCGTGCACAGGCAGATAAATTAAATCGGCGTTGGCGCGCTTGGCCGATTGCATGATGGATTCTTGCCATTCCGATGACCAGGAAACCTCCACCAAGTGTTCAACGCCTGCTTCGGTTAGCACTTTGCGGATTTTTTCTTCAAACCAGCTCTGATCGCGCACCAGATTGGCGTTGTAGGCTCGGGTGTCTACCGCATCGCCATCGACGGCGACAAACACGTGTACAAAAGGTTTGACCTCTTGTAACTGTGAGGTCATTTTTACGCGTTCCAGAGCGACGTGTTGCTCGTCGTTCGGGTCCACAACGACAAACATCTTCTGTTGTTTGGACATGGGTTCTCCTGCGTATCCCTGTAAAGTTAATGAGCCGTAGCTCTCTATTATGAGCCGTCAAGCATAGCAACTTGCCGCGCTTGTGGGTAGCGTGGTGTTGCCGTTATCAGAGTACAATGGCGCTTTTTTGACAAAGAGCAAGCCCATCTATGAGTCAGTTACACGCTATCGCCTTTGGCGACCTGTCCCTAGAGCAACAAGCCAGCTACAGCAAAACCTTGAGTGCTGAAGATATAGCACTGTTCGCCGCCACCAGTGGTGATGTTAACCCGGTACACCTGGACGCAGCCTATGCTTCCACCACGCCCTTTCAAGAACCGATCGGGCATGGCATGTGGTTGGGGGCGCTGGTGTCTGCCGCTATTGCTACTCGCATGCCGGGGCCTGGCTCTGTGTATCGTGCGCAATCGCTGCAGTTTAAGCAGCCCATTAAAGTGGGTGATACCGCAACGGTGACTTTGACTGTGACCGGTTTGAAGCCACGCGTTCGCTTAGTCACTATTGGTTGTGAGGTTCACAATCAAGACGGTGTGCTACTGGCTAAGGGGGAGGCCGAGGTGATAGCCCCGGCTGAGGGTGGCGTGGTGCAGGCCCCGGATTTACCGAAAGTAACGGTTGAGAGGTAGCGCTCTGTGTTTCGGCGACTTCTGTGCTAAGCCAGTGGGGGTGGCCACCCGCCCAATTCTCGCCAGCGATTAACGATCAGACAAAACAGCTCAGCGGTTTTTTCGGCATCATAAGCTGCTGAGTGAGCCGCGCTGTTGGAAAATTCGATGCCGGCAATCTGGCAGGTTTTGGCCAGTACGGTGTGGCCGAACGCCAGTCCCGATAGCGTTGCGGTATCAAAGCACGAGAAGGGGTGAAAAGGATTGCGTTTAATCTCGCAGCGCTCGATGGCGGCGTTGACAAACCCTAGGTCAAAGTGTGCGTTGTGGCCCACCATGACCGCCCGGGTGCAACCGTTGTTCCGCACTGCGCGGCGAATGCCCTGCAGCAGCTCTGTCATCGCCATGGGCTCTGGGTCTGCCATGCGTTCGCTGCTTTCTAAATCAATGCCTGTGAAATCCAGTGCAGATTGCTCGATATTGGCGCCGTCAAAGGGCTCGATGTGAAAGGCCAGTGTCTCGTCAGGGCGCACCAGACCATCGTCATCCATAGTCAGGGTAACGGCGGCCACTTCCAGGAGGGCGTCTCGGGCACTGTTAAAGCCCCCGGTTTCCACATCCACTACCACAGGAAGAAAGCCGCGAAAGCGCTGCGCCATGGGTGAGGCATTGTCTTTTTCAAACTCGGGGGGCTGGGGCTTCACAAAAATTCCTTAAGCCTTGATTTGCCAGTTGATGGTTTCGCCGGCGCACAGGGGCACAATAGTTTCATTTAAATAGGGCAGGGTTTCTGGTAATTGCCAAGGGGTATTGGTGAGCGTAATGCTCGAGTCGTTGCGTGGCAAGCCGTAAAAGTCGGCACCGAAATGGCTGGCAAATCCCTCAAGCCTATCCAGCTTGCCAGCACGATCAAAGGCCTCGGCGTAGAGCTCAATAGCACTGAAAGCGGTGTAGCTGCCAGCACAGCCACAGGCCGCTTCTTTTTTGCTTTTAGCGTGCGGGGCCGAATCGGTGCCCAGAAAGAATTTGGGGTTACCGCTGGTAGCGGCTTCAATTAACGCCTGTTGATGGGTGTTGCGTTTTAGTATCGGCAGGCAGTAATAGTGGGGCTTAATGCCGCCCACCAACATGTGATTGCGGTTGTAAAGCAAGTGGTGTGCGGTAATGGTGGCACCGATATTGGCCGGAGCCTGGCGCACAAATTCGGCGGCATCGGCGGTGGTGATGTGTTCTAACACAATTTTCAATGCGGGAAAGTCATTCACGACCGGTGCGAGCACGGTTTCAAGAAAGACTTTCTCTCGGTCAAAAATATCAATGGCTGTGTCGGTTACCTCACCGTGAACCAAAAACAGCAGGCCCTCTTGCTGCATGGCTTCGAGCGTGCCGCGAATATTGTTAATGTTGGTCACGCCAGAGTCAGAGTTGGTGGTCGCGCCTGCTGGGTACAGTTTGCAGGCAACCACGCCCGCGGCTTTAGCGGCGCGAATATCGTCGGCGGTGGTGTTGTCGGTCAGGTACAGCACCATCAAAGGTTCAAAATTACCCTGGCTGTGCGTCAAAATGCGTTGGCGATAGGCCACTGCCTGTTCAGCATTCAGTACGGGCGGCACCAGATTGGGCATAACGATGGAGCGCTGAAACTGCCGTTCGGCGTCAGCGACTGTACGTTTTAATGAATCACCATCGCGAAGGTGAATGTGCCAATCGTCGGGGCGGGTGAGGGTAATTTCTCGGTTCATGGGGCTTCGCTGTCTGTTAAAGGCTCGCATCCTAGCAAAATTGCCGCTAAAGCGCAGCCGTAGCTAGCCGATACCCTGTTTGAAATAACCATTGAGGTCGCTATGTTTTCCGCTGCACGTTTATTGGTCGCTGGTTTTGTTGTGCTTAGCAGTGCCCTTTTGGGGGGACATGCTGGTTGGGCTGCAACTTATTCTGGCCCTATGGAGACCACTCGCTGGAAAAACGACTCCAGTGTGTTTGCGTGTAAGTTGTATCAACAGGTGCCGCAGTGGGGGCGCGCGGTATTTTTACATCGCGCAGGGGAAGAGCAGCGGTTTTATCTCGCGCAGGTGAATCGGCAGTTAGCCCCCGGTGCTGCGAACTGGTATTCGTTAACCCCGTCCTGGCGAGCTTTTGGGCAGCATCAGAGCGTAGCCAGTGCGCAGGTTACTGAATCCACAGAGCCTGTTAGCCATAATTGGCGAGAGTCGCAATTATTGTTAGAGCAGTTGCGAGAGGGTAATCAACTGTTGCTGCGCGGGCAGGCCTGGGCTGCACGTGGTGAGCATGACTTTGCCGATATTGTCATTGAGCCGTTGGGTTTTCGGGGGGCACTGGATGATTTTCAGCGGTGCCTTGGTTCTTTGCTGCCGGTTAATTATGATCAAATTCATCGCAGCACCGTGCACTTTGCTGGCGCTTCGGATGAATTTAATGACGACGAGCGCGAGCTGTTGGATAACCTGACACGCTATGTTCTATCAGACCCTTACGTAACGGGCATTGTGGTGGATGGCCACACCGATGGCTCGGGACTTCGTGCCGATAATTTAGAGTTGTCTCAGCGTCGGGCGGAGTTTGTTGCCAACTATCTACAGGAGCGGGGTATTTCGGCGGATATGCTGCAAGTGCGCTGGCACGGCGAACGCTACCCTATAGCGTCAAATCGTACTGTAGCGGGTCGGGCTGAAAATCGTCGAGTAACGATTAGGGTGGATCGTTTCGAGCCACCAGAGGAAACTCTGGCCCAGTCGCGCTAGTTGGTGGCGCGACACTTCACCGAGAGTGCTGGCGCCGTTAAATTTTTGTAATGGGTCGCCTGGTTCGGAATTTTTGCAGTCAGTTTGTGTCCAAGTCGCCGCTTTTATACAGCCCTGATTCCAGTCAGGCGCGTGTAACTCAGGCCCTGTTGAGGGTGTGTTTGGTACTTACGATACAGAGGTATTCACTGCATGCAGCAAAAAGTGTTCATCATCAAACTGTTGTTGGTAACTTGCTTGCTTTTTACCGGTTTAATGGCGCGCGCGGCGGCACTGCCGGAATTTACGGATTTAATTGAAAAGAGCGCGCCGGCGGTGGTAAAGATCACTACCAGCAAAACCATAACCACTCAGGGGTCGCCATTTGGTCAGTCCCCGTTTGATCAGCACGAATTACCTCCGTGGTTTCCTCAGCCCTCCCCCCAAGAGCGACATTCCGGCTCCATGGGGTCTGGTTTTCTAATTAGCACCGATGGCTACATAGTCACCAATAATCACGTGATTGATGGTGCGGATGAGGTAAATGTACGTTTGCACGACAAACGAGAATTTGTAGCTGAAATCGTCGGTGCAGACCCTCTTTCAGATTTGGCGTTGTTGAAAATTGACGCTGATGATTTGCCAAAGCTTAATTTCGCCAAGGCGGATACGCTAAAAGTCGGCCAGTGGGTGGTGGCCATAGGCTCGCCTTTTGGGCTTGATTACTCGGCCAGTGCCGGTATTGTCAGTGCAAAGGGACGCTCTATTGGTGCCAACCAAAGCCAGTATGTGCCATTTATTCAGACCGATGTTGCGATAAATCCGGGTAACTCGGGCGGGCCTCTGTTCAATATGGACGGTGAGGTTGTGGGCATTAACTCGCAAATTTACAGCCGCTCCGGTGGTTCGAACGGTTTGTCCTTTTCTATCCCCTCCGATGTGGCGGAGGAGGTGGTGGCTCAGCTCAAGGATGGCGGTCGGGTTGAGCGCGGATGGTTAGGTGTCATGATTACAGATGTTAATCGAGATCTTGCTATTTCTTTTGGGTTGGACAAGCCTGTAGGCGCTTTGGTAAACGATGTAGAGCCGGACAGTCCCGCCGAAAAAGGTGGGTTAAAACCCAGTGACATTATCATCGCCTTTGATGGCGAAGAAGTGCTGGATTCGGGCATGCTGCCGCAGCTGGTGGGTCGCGTCGCACCAGGCACAGAGGTGGACGTAACCGTTATGCGTAACGGTAACAAAGAGACACTTGAAGTAACCTTGGGAGAGCGTGAGGTGAAAGGCGGTGTAGCGGATGCGGCGGGAAGTAAAAAAGGCGGCAGCCTTGATCGCTTGGGGCTGAAGCTGGATGAAATCGATCAGCGTTACCGTGAACGTTGGAAGCTGGATGGCGGTGTGTTAGTGCGTCAAGTAGAGCCCAACTCGCCAGCGGCGGATACAGGTTTGCGCCCCGGCGATGTGATTGTTCAGCTGGGCTACGATGAAGTGAATACTTTGGATGACTACGAGGCGTTGGCGGCGAGCCTACCAGCGGACAAATTGTTACCAATACGTTTCTATCGTCGCGGTCAACCCATGATTCGTACCATTCGTATCGAGAATGAATAAGTATTCGGGGTGGCGTGCGCGCGCGTCGCCTCATCTATATCTTATCTGTATACTGGCGCCATCTTTATATGGCTGGAGTATGTAGTGGAAAGAAATCGACTGTTTTGGGGTAGCCGCCGCGGCATGCTTGAGCTCGACTTAGTGCTGCTGCCGTTTTTGGATAATGTCTACCCCGGGTTAGAGCAGGCCGACAAGGAGCGTTACTGGAAGCTGCTTGAGTGTGAGGATCAGGATATGTTTGCGTGGTTTTTACATCGTCAGGACCCGGAAGACCCTGAATTACAAAGGATTGTGAAAATTGTCCGCGATAATACCGGAATGCCGAGACAAAGCTGACAGCCCTCTGCCCCGGCATTTTCACGGTCGGGTCTATTTGGATGCTGATATTCTTCCCTCGGCCCATCTGCGTGTTGTTTCTATTGTCGTCATTGTCAGTGCTTTTCTGTTGACGCTTTTGGCTTTTTACCCTCTGTTGCCAGACTCCTGGCTTGTATTGTTGAGCGTGTCGTTTACAGAAGCTGCTTGTGGAGTGTGGTGTTTGCGAGCAACACCTATGAGACGATTGCGGCTGGATCACACGGGGTGGTCTCTCGCAGAGGCAGCAGGTCCGCTACTGCCGGTTGCAATTGAGAGCGAAGTGAAGCTTTGGGGGTGGTGCGCGATAGTTGGTTTTCGTTATCGCGGTGGCCGTCGGGTGCGGCTGGTGATATTACCCGATTCCATGGCTCCTACCGAATACCAGCGTTTAAGGGTGTGGCTCGTCACTCAAGCCGGCCCTTAAGCGCTGACGATAATATCTTGAGCGGCAAAGTTGGTGGGCACCAAAATGGTATCTCGGGCTATAGCGCTCATATCCGGGTGGTCCAATGAATAGTGCAGCCCCCGACTTTCTTTGCGCTCCATGGCTGAGCGGATAATAAGTTCTGCCACGGTGGCCAAATTACGCAGTTCGATTAAATCCCCACTGACTTTATAGTTGCTGTAGTACTCGGCAATTTCTTTTTGCAGCAATTTGATGCGATGCGTAGCGCGTTCAAGACGTTTATGCGTGCGTACAATGCCGACGTAATCCCACATAAAGCGGCGCAGCTCATCCCAGTTGTGCGAAATAACAACATCCTCATCGGAGTTGGTGACTCGGGACTCATCCCAGTTAGGAGACACTTGTGGTGCAGGTACGTTTGCCAGTCTGGATGCTATATGTTCGGCGGCCGATTGAGCATACACAATACATTCAAGCAACGAGTTGGAGGCCATACGGTTAGCGCCGTGCAGACCGGTGAAGGAGGTCTCACCAATCGCGTATAGGTTTTCTAAATCTGTTTGGCCATTGTTGTCTACAACGATACCGCCGCAGGTGTAGTGTGCAGCCGGTACCACAGGAATGGGGTCGCGTGTGATATCGATGCCAAACTCTAAGCAGCGGGCTTTTACAGTCGGGAAGTGTTCAGTGATAAATTCAGGTGATTTGTGGGATATATCCAAATAAACACAGTCACACCCGAGGCGCTTGATTTCGTGGTCGATAGCTCGGGCTACAATGTCGCGTGGCGCCAATTCGGCACGCTCATCAAATTTGGGCATAAACCTTGTGCCGTCGGGTAAGCGTAAATACGCCCCTTCGCCGCGCAGAGCTTCGGTCATCAAAAAGCTTTTGGCCTTGGGGTGGTAAAGGCATGTAGGATGAAATTGGTTGAACTCCATATTGGCCACCCGACAGCCTGCGCGCCAGGCCATGGCAATACCGTCACCAGAGGCGCTGTCGGGGTTGCTCGTATACAGGTAAACCTTGCTGGCACCACCGGTAGCCAAAACAACGGTTTTGGCCTGAAAAACATGCACATGGTCATCGGCGCGGTTCAGAGCGTAGGCACCGGTGCAGCGTAGTTTGCGTGAGCCTGCGTCTGCTTGGGTTATCAAATTCAGAGCAACATGATGTTCAAAAATTTCGATAGAAGGATGATGTTGAACTTGCTCAATTAAGGTGCTGTGGACCGCTTTGCCGGTGGCGTCGGCGCTGTGAATGATGCGTCTGTGACTGTGTCCGCCCTCTTGCGTCAGATGATAGTCGTCGGAATTTTGTTCTCGGGTAAAATCTACTCCCTGATGAATCAGCCACTTTATAGCAGATTTGGAGCGTTCAACCGTAAAGCGCACGGCATCCTCATGGCACAGGCCGGAGCCGGCCACTAAGGTATCAGCAACGTGAGCCTCAATGGAGTCTTCGTCGTCCAATACGGCGGCAATGCCTCCCTGGGCAAACCAAGTGGAGCCGGTGTTTACGGCGCTTTTGCTAAGTACGGCCACTTTCGCGGATTTGGCCAGGCTGAGTGCCAGGGTGAGCCCTGCGGCACCCGAGCCGATGATGAGTACATCGTGATCAAAATGTCGATTCATAGAGCGTGTTCACAGTTTGTCAGGGGCGGAGTATAGCAAGAGCCGGTGAGTAAATAAGAGTCTTTTACGCTGCTGCACGGGCTGCGGGATCATAAAAGCGTATAATTAGCTTGGAACTTCTCATAGAAGATATTGGTCTATGGGGCCATTGCAAGTGGCGCTAGAAGCCCCGATGTTACGCGTTTGAAGACAAAAAGGTTACCGTCTGTATGGATTGCAGGCGTAGAAATTAGAGTATCACCCGAATATGCCGGGTGTTTTGGGGGTAGTGAATGACAGCGCAACCGGCGCCAGACACCGATCAACAACTGGTCGAGAGAGTTCAAAAGGGTGATAAGCGCGCCTTCGATTTGTTGGTTATTAAATACCAGCACAAAATTTACTCCATTATTGGCCGTTACGTGCGAGATCAGGCGGAAGTACAGGATGTTGCACAGGAGGCATTTATAAAAGCGTATCGCGCGCTGGCTAAATTTCGTGGCGAGAGTGCGTTTTATACCTGGTTGTATCGTATTGCGATTAACACGGCGAAAAACCACTTGGTTTCGCGCTCGCGCCGTCCACCGGCTTCAGATGTCGAGGTGGATGAAGCTGAGTTTTACTCGGGTTCTGATTTGCTGAAAGATACTGAGACCCCGGAAAGTAATTTGCTGTGTGCCGAAATTCAACAGGCAGTGGATGGGGCCATTCGTGATTTGCCCGAAGACTTGCGCTCAGCGGTCACTTTACGTGAGATGGAGGGGCTGAGCTACGAGGATATTGCAGCCATTATGGATTGCCCGGTAGGAACGGTACGGTCACGTATTTTTCGCGCACGAGAGGCGATTGATAAAACGATTCAGCCATTACTTTCTAGTAGCGAATAAAAAGCTGAACATTAGCTGAACCTTTATAGACAGGGAGTGTCTGATCGGAACAGCGGGTGTAAATCTTTGTAATTCTGGCTCTGCTGCGCTATGTTAGCGAACGTTAAATTGCGCCACAATGCTAGATTCACCAGACCATGAAAGCGCTAGGCGCTATATGTAAAGGTAACGACGAGCATGACAGATAAGTTCGAGGAACAATTGGCCGAATCCCTATCGGCTGCGGTCGATAGCGAAGCTTCTGAGCTGGAGTTAGCTCGTATCCTCAAAGCCTCGGCGGACAGTAATCAAGCGAGACTTAAGTGGTCTCGTTATCAGGTTATCAGTGCCTCGGTGCGCCGCGACATGCCAGAACAAATGGCCCCCAGCGGTTTTGCGAGTCGTATCAGTGAAGCATTGGAGGACGAGCCAGTTTACAGTGCTCCGCGTCAATCACGTTGGCTAGTGGGCTTGGGCCGTGTTGCTGTGGCGGCGTCTGTCGCCGGTGCGGTTATTGTCGGGGCTCAATTTTATCAGCAGGATCCCACCGGCAATGCGGCTGGCATGGTCGCTGAGTCTGGTGCAAGTGCTCCAGCGCCTGCAGATGTGTCTCTGCCAGCTGGCTTCAATGCGCCGGCTCTGTCTGCCAGGCCAGTCAGTGTGCAGTCGGGTTATCAGACCATTCCACGGCGTCAGGTGGTGGTGGAGCCACGCCGCGCCGATGTTCAAGTGTCTAACGAAAAGGTTCGGATTTATCTGCAGCAGTTGTTGGAGCAACACACAGACCATGCTGCGGTTAACAGTGCCAGTGGTGTCGTGCCACACGCGCGCGTTCCTCTAATTGAAGAAGAGTAAATCATGAGTCGGCTTGCCGGCGCCTTGTTGCTGACGTTATTGCCGTTCAGTGTTGTACAGGCGCAACCCCTCCCAGACGAGACTATACCTGTCTCGTCTGCCAGTTCTTCGGCCCTTTCTGAAGATTCCGCCATTCGCTCGGTAAGCGAACTGCTGGCAAAAGTGACCCAGCAGCAGCGCCAGCTCAATTATCAAGGCATTTTTACCCACCAAGACAGCAACGGCAGCGACAGCTTTCGGCTGCAGCATTGGGTGGAAGATGGAATTGAATACCAGAGGGTTTATTATTTGCAGGGCCCGGAGCGAGAGGCGGTTATTAACAAGCCGCTAGGTTGTCAGGGAGCTGCAGAGCAACTGTTATTGAATCGCGCGGCCGGGTTACAGGCGCAGCATTCACAACTCGAGAAACTTTATAACTTTCGCCTACTGGGTGTGGATCGCATCGCCGGGCGAGAGGCGACGATACTACATATCGTACCCCGAGACCCTTTCCGCTTTGGCTATGTATTCAGTATAGATCGCGCTACAGGCCTGGTGACAAAGTCGATTCTACTGGATGAAAATCAACGTCCGGTCGAGCAGTTTCAATTCGTCGAGTTGGAAACCGAAATACCCGTAGAATCCTTTGCCAGCTCTACCGCCCCTAAGGTCTCGCATCAGGTGCGCGCCGAGGACATGACCGATTGTGGTGTCGCTGCCAAGGCCGAACCTGCTGTATGGCAGTTAGGTTGGGTTCCTGAGGGTTTTGCCTTTGCCGGTGAGCGTCAGGTGCGCGATAACATTCAGATGCTGATGTATACTGACGGCTTATCAACGTTTTCGGTGTTTCTTGATCCTGCGGCGCAAGATGTCGCTATCGAAGCACGTGCCAGGCGCGGCGCTACCAATTTTTATCTTGGTGGTGTGACTCGGGGGCAGCAGCTGTATCAGCTGACTGTGGTTGGCGAGGTGCCCGCCAGTGTGGCAGAGCGAATCGGGCAAGGGTTACAACCCAAATCTTAAGGCGTATCGAGTTATCCAATGTTAGTCGAGTCGGGAAAAATTGTTGCAGTAGAGGCGGACGGCTTGTGGGTTGAAACCATAGCCAAGTCCACATGCGGCAGTTGCGCGGCACAAAAGGGTTGTGGTCAGAGTTTGCTGGCAAAATTTGCCGGTCATACGACGTTTATCTGGGTGTCTTTGGCAGGGCGTGATGCAGCGAGCTATCAGATTGGCGATGCGATTGAGCTTGGAGTTCCCGAGCAAGTGGTCGCTAATGGCTCCATACTGGTTTATCTCTTGCCGTTACTTACGCTGCTCGCTGCAACGGTGAGCGCACATCAATTCGGCACGGGTGAAGGTTGGACAACGATTGCAGGGCTTGGGGGGTTGTTGCTTGGCGGTGCCTTCGTACGTTGGCGAGCTTATGTAACCCGCCACGACAGTCGTTTGCAGCCAGTACTTCTGGATGATCAGCAACCGCTTAAATTCGCTTGAATAGCCCTTGTTCCCTCGCCATTAGGTAATTCCGCGATACCTGGCACCTTGGTCCATAAGTTTTGGCTCAACTGTGAAAGATTTTGTGCTTTATCTTCAACAATCCAGCGGCTTATCGCAGCGGAAACGTCAGGGTAGGGGGTTGGTGCCGGACGGGCCGCCTTTAACCACTGCGAAATAATTTCATGTGACAGCCTGTGGGCGGTAGTGGCGTAGCCCAGTGCCTGTAACGCCAGAGCGTTAGACTGTTGCTCCATTTGCCCTATTACCGGTTCCACCAATAATTTCTTTCCCAATTCAATAGTCTCACTTGGTAATTCAAACCCTGCGCTGGAAATTACCCCTTCGCTTGAGTGCAAATGCGCCTGAAAGCCTGAGCGGGAAAATGGACATAGTTGTATATGTCCCATATCTTTCGCTTCGGCTAGCTTGTGATAGACGTAGAAGCGATACTCGGTAAAAGGTTCAAGCAACTTTAAAATGTCGTCTAGGTCTGCGAAGGGCAAGTACACTAATATCTGATTTTCTTTAAAGGTATTGTTGTGGTTGGAGGGCTCGACTATCGGTGGCAGCAGAGGTTGATCAAAGTGATGCCAGTGCACGCCAACAGGGGTGTCAGTGGGGGCAAACCAACGCATGAACGTATCGGTAACCAGGTTGTTGGCCCGTTTGGGGATGGGGTACAAAAACGAATTTTGATGGGAAATGCCAATGGATCTGACTCCTTGCTTTCTCGCTGCCCAAGCGGATACTGGCTCAAAGTCACTGACCACCAAGTCATACTGTTGCATGGGTAAGGAGCGGATGTCACGGTAAAGCTGTAGAAGGTTACTCTTGAGTACAGTTTTGGTCATCTTGACCTTGCCTTTTTGGGTTTGCAAGGTCATGCCTTGATAGCATTGGAAGTCGCCAAAAATCTCCATATCGAAAAAATCAGATTTGGCGCGCCCCGAAAATAACCAGTCTACCTGAACATCGTAATCCGCCAATGCACGCGCCATGGAGCGTGCACGTGTCAGGTGACCATTACCCGTTCCCTGTACGCCATAAAGTATCTTCATCCTACCAATCCTGTATACATGAGGCTGCCGAGCATTGCACAAGCGGAACCGAGAGCGGCCCCCGCGACTATATCTGAAGGGTAATGGACCCCCAGCAAAACACGAGATACGCCGATTAAGCAAGCCAGTGCATAGGCTGCGAGAGCGAATACGGGAAAGAACATCAGGATTAAATAGGCAAATACAAAAGCGGCCGCTGTGTGGCCCGAGGGAAAGCTAAATTGATCCGATGGGGTAATCCAGCTTTCAAACATGTCAATTTTTACGGCGGGGCGATCACGTTTGATAACATTTTTCAAAATTAGGTAGAGCCCTACATCCAGCGCATAACAGCACAAGCCCATGAATAAAAAAGTATCACTATGGGGCACTTCAAATGCAATCAGCGCGAGAGCGATAGTGGCATAAAGCGGGCCATCGCCGCAGCGAGATATCCAGCGAACTGTGCGCCGGTACGGAAATCGTTTAGTGACGTGCAGCCACATAAATGCCAGGGTGTCGAGCTGGTGGACTCTCTGCAAAAAAGCATTCATAGTTTCACCCTTTGTGCGTTATCGGTGGGGACGGCTAAGAGATACCACCGCAGTATGACGCTTGTGTGACAGAATTTTTAAGGGGGTGTGACGAATGAAGCCAGGTAAAAGAGGGGTTACCCGAATAGCACATGCTTTGGGCTATTCCCTGCAGGGGTTGGGAGCGGCATGGAAGTTTGAAGCTGCTTTTCGCCAAGAGGTGATTATGGCTTTTGTACTGGTTCCCAGTGCATTTTTGTTGGCGACTAATCATATTGAATTGGTACTGCTTATCTCCAGTGTTTTTTGGGTGTTGATTGCCGAGTTGATTAACTCAGCGGTAGAGGCTGTGGTCGATCGCACCGGCTCAGAAATTCATGAATTGTCCGGACGGGCTAAGGATATTGCTTCGGCGGTAGTGCTGCTGAGCTTAATTCTCTTAACGGTGATATGGGGAATTATTGCCTGGAACCGATTTGCTTGAATCGCTGACTATTTTGTTTTCGCAATAGGAAGTTAACGGCCAGGAAGGCTAGTATATTGAAGAGAGTCGAACTGACGCGATAGTGTCGACATCATCAGGAAGTGATTTATGAGTGCAGCGAGCCCCCGGTCGTCCGTATCTAATGCCACATTGTTTGGCCTTATCCTTGTTATTTTTCTCGGTTTGCAGGCCTGCTCTAAAAAGCCACCACCGGCACCAGAGGTAAAGCCTTCGGTGTCTGTGTACGAGGTGGCTCTGCGGCCCGTGGGCACCTACCGGGAGTTTGTAGGGCGCACTGAGGCTCGAAAAACTGTGGCTTTGCGGGCGCGTATTGAAGGTGAGCTGAAGCAGCGGGGTTTCGCTGAAGGGGCCGCAGTGCTCCAGGGACAGTTGTTGTTCGCTATTGAAGACTCACCCTACATAGCTGCGGTACAAGGCGCTCAAGCTGAACTTGATCGCGCTCGAAGTGAAGTGGATCGAACCACGAAAGAACTTGCCCGCGGTGAGCAGCTGGCCCCAGAAGGCTACTTGAGCCAGCAAGATCTGGATAAATTAGAGGCTGCTGCCAGTCAGGCAAGGTCGACGTTAAAAGCTGCTGAGGCGCAGTTGGAATCGGCAAGTATTAATCTCGGTTACACACGAATTACCGCTCCTTTCGATGGTGTGATAGGCAAAACCCGTTACAACGTGGGAACTATTGTTGGCCCTTCCAGCGAGCCACTGGCTGAGCTCTCAGCTTCTGACCCTGTTTACGTAAACTTTCAACTTGAGGAAAGTGCTTACATCACGTATTTGCAGCAGCGCCAGCGTGAGGGCAAGCTCAATCAGTCGCCCCCTGTGGATATCAGCATGCGCCTGCCAAATAACGACATTTATCCAGAATCGGGATCATTAAATTTTGCCGATACGCAAGTGGAACCGACGATGGGCACCGTTAGCCTGCGTGCCGAATTTCCCAATCCAGACGGCGTTGTGGTGCCAGGTATGTACGTTACTTTGCTGGTAGAGGGGCGAGAAAAAGACAATTTACCGGTGGTTCCGCAGGCTGCGGTGCAGGCTGTGCAGGGTGGCTATTCAGTTTTGTTGGTGAGCGGCGACAATACTGTCGAGCAGGTGATTGTTCGTATGGGAAGACGTTTAGGTCCCATGTGGGTAGTAAAAGAGGGGTTGCAAGTAGGCGACAGGGTTATCATCGATGGTTTGCAAAAGGTGCGATCAGGAATTGAAGTTGAGCCTGTAGTACATCAGGTAGATTTCGTTACTGGGGCTATTCGCCCCCACAACCAATAAGGTGGGCTGAGCTTATGATCAGCCGGACGTTTATTTATCGCCCTAAATTTGCTTTTGTCATTTCCATTGTCATTACCTTGGTTGGATTGCTTGCACTCAATAGCTTGCCAGTCAATTTGTATCCTCGCCTTGCTCCCCCCAAAGTGCAGGTATCGGCCGTGTACCCTGGAGCCAGTGCGCAAGTGGTAGAAGAGGCTGTGCTAAGGCCACTAGAAGAGCAGATCAACGGTGTGGAGAATATGCTCTACATAGAGTCTTCTGCATCAAACAACGGTGCGGCCAGTATCACGGTAACCTTTGCCACTGGCACCGATGAAAATATCGCCCAGGTCAATGTACAAAATCGGGTCTCATTGGCGACGCCCTCTTTGCCGCAAGAAGTTACCCGGCAAGGGGTTACGGTACGTAAGCAGGCCAGCAATATGTTGTTGGGGGTCAACCTGGTTGCAAAGCCAGGCTATGAGCATTTTGATGAGCTGTATCTCAATAATTATGCCGATAGTTTTTTGGTGGAACCCTTGGGGCGAGTTCCGGGTGTCTCTGATGTTAACTTAATGGGCGATAAGGCCTATGCAATGAGGTTATGGTTAAACCCTGATCGCATGCGTGCTTTGAGTGTAACAGTAACGGATATTACTCAGGCTTTAGGTGAGCAGAATGTGATTGTTGCGGCGGGTAAGTTGGGGCAAAACCCCGTGCCCGATGGCCAAGTATTTGAATACAGCATTCAGGCGCAAGGACGGTTGCAAAGTGCGGATGAGTTTGGCGATATTATTTTGCGTGCTGATGACCAAGGTGCCGTCGTAAAGCTGCGTGATGTCGCACGGGTGGAGCTGGGCTCGCGCAGCTATGGAGTTACTGCGAAATTAAGCGGAGCAGAAACCGCTTTTATGGTGATTTATCAGTTGCCGGATGCAAATGCCTTGGATGTGGCATCCGGAGTGCGGGCGCAGATGCAGGCGTTGGGAAAAAATTTACCTGAAGGAATGGAATACAAACTGATTTTTGACTCCACTGTGTTTATTACTCGCTCAGTGGAAGAGGTTGTTGTCACGCTGTTGCAGGCTGTGGCCTTAGTCATCGCTGTGGTGTTTTTATTTTTACAGAATTGGCGTGCAACGCTTATACCTTCCATTGCAATCCCTGTCTCATTGATTGGCACTTTCGCCTGCATGTTGGCGCTGGGTTACTCCATTAACTTAATCACTTTGTTTGGTTTGGTGCTGGCCATTGGTATCGTTGTGGACGATGCAATTATCGTGATTGAAAATGTTGAGCGTGTGCTGCACGAAGATAAATGTACGGTACGTGAAGCCACGCTTAAGTCCATGGCACAGGTTAGTAAACCAATCATTGCAACCACTTTGGTGTTGCTGGCGGTATTCGTGCCGGTAAGCTTTATGCCGGGTATTACAGGGGTGCTTTATCAGCAGTTTGCTGTGACTATTTCTTGCGCGGTACTCATTTCTTCTATTAACGCTTTAACGTTAAGCCCTGCACTTTGCGCTGTGCTGCTACGGGAGGAGAATAAACCGGCGAGGTTTATGGCTCCTGTGGAGGGCGCTATTGAAAAGTTAACTGCTGGTTATAAAACTATTATAGGGAGCATGTTGCGGCGTTCCGCTCGAGGTGGTGTGGCGCTGGTGTTGATTGTGGCGGGGTTAATTTGGTTGCTGATGAATCTACCTAGTGGATTTGTTCCTGAGGAGGATCAAGGCTATCTGTTTGTGGACGTACAGCTTCCCGATGCCGCCTCGAGTCAGCGTAGCGTTGCAACGTTAGACCGGATTACCCATATAGCGTTGCAGCAGCCTGGTGTTAGTGATGTGATTTCTGTGGCCGGTTTCAGTGTGCTGTCTGGCGCAGGGTCAAATAATGGTTTTGCGGTGGTGGTGCTGGACGATTGGGAGGAACGCACTTCGCCAGACTTAAGTGTGCAAGCTATTCTGGCCCAGCTGTACACAAAGTTTAATGCTATCACCGAGGCGCGAGTGCTGGCTTTTAATTTACCGCCGATTCCCGGTATTGGTGTTTCCAGCGGTTTTGAATTTCAGTTACAAGACACGGCAGGGCGCTCACCGGGTGAACTTGCTCGGGCGATGAATGGCTTGGTGTACGCGGCCAATAGCAGTGGCGATTTGTCTCAGGTGTTCAGTACTTTTCGTGCCAATGTACCGCAGTACTTTCTCAATGTGGATCGAAATAAAGCGAAAGCCCAAGGCATTGCCATCAGCGATATATTTACCACCCTGCAGGCCCAGTGGGGTTCGGTTTACGTAAATGATTTCAGCTTTAACTCACGGACTTATCGCGTGATGATTCAAGCCGATGGTCCCTACCGGTTAAAGCCTGAAGATTTGCAGCACTATTATGTGCGTAATTATAAGGGTGAAATGGTGCCTTTATTGACCTTGGCGAGGCTTGAACCCGTTCAGGGGCCTGTGAGTATCAGTCATTACAACCTTTACCGTTCCGCAAAACTTACCGGTAATCCTGCGCCTGGCTTGAGTTCGGGACAGGCTATTGCCGCGATGGAAAATCTGGCTGATACACATTTACCGGACGGGTTTACCTACCAATGGTCCGGTCAGTCTAAAGAGGAGATCGACGCGGGCAATCTGGTGCCAGTGTTGTTTGCGTTAGCCTTTTTGTTTGTATATTTGTTTTTGGTGGCCATGTACGAAAGCTGGACCATCCCCATAGCCGTCATTATGGCGGCACCTCTGGCCCTATTCGGTGCACTCTTTACGTTACAGTTGGCGGGTTTAACCAATAATCTTTACGCCCAAATAGGTATGGTGTTGTTGTTGGGGATGGCCGCTAAAACTGCGATTTTAATTGTGGAGTTTGCCATGGAGCAGCGCAGCGCGGGCGAAAGTATTGTGAATGCTGCTTATCATGCGGCGCACTTAAGGTTTAGAGCGGTGTTAATGACGGCGCTGTCATTTGTGCTGGGGGTATTGCCGTTGATCTTTTCCAGTGGTGCGGGCGCGGCTTCGCGTATCTCTTTGGGGTTTACCGTGTTTGGGGGGATGATGGCAGCGTCTATTTTAGGTACATTGCTAGTACCGCTGTTTTACTGGGCGATACAAACTGCCCGGGAGCGCTTTGGGGGGCCGTCTAAATCTGGGCAAGAGGTGATTGCCAGCTGATCCTTTTCCTTAATAAAGTCCCCATTTAAAGGGGGCTTTACCTTACTATACCTGTTTTACAGTTCCTTACGTGTCGGTGCTGCCTAAGGCGTCGGCCGAGCCGTAGAATCCCCAAGCATAAACGTGTCCATTAAAGGTGAACGATAAAAATGCTGTACTTGTTTCGCAATGTATTTTCCGGTGTACCGCTAGGCGTTGGCCTGTTGTTGCTGAGCGTGGTTTTATCCGGATGTTCTGACTCCGAACCCTCGAAACAAGCCCGAAGCGATAACAAGCCTCGCCCGGTGATTGCAGCTCAAATTCACTACATCCCCGAGCGGGTTGAAGTTGAAGCCGTAGGCACGTCGCGTGCACTGCACTCAGTAAATATTCGACCTCGGGTCGCAGGTCAGGTGGATAGCGTCCAAATTCAACCTGGGCAAAAAGTAAATCAGGGTGCCGAGTTATTCACGTTGGACAGCCGCGATGAAGAGTTAGCGCTGCGTAATGCCGAGCTGGAGCTTGCCGACGCTGAGCGTTTGCTGGAGCGTTATCGTCAAACCAAAGACAGCGGAGCTGTAACCCAGTCGGCATTGGATGATGCTGATAGCGCAGTGGCGCGAGCCCGAGTAGCGGTGGATCGTGCCAAAGTGAACTTGGCCTATCAGAAAGTACTAGCACCGTTTACGGGGTATGTGGGTTTTACCGATATAGACCCCGGTGCCTGGGTAGATACCAGTACCACCTTAACCACGCTGGATGACCGCAGTCGTTTGTTGGTTACCTTTTCTTTGCCTGAGCTTTTATTGGGCCAAATTGATGTCGGCCAGAAAATTGCCCTGTCTACCTGGCGTGAAAAAGACACCATTGCTGAAGGCGATGTAGTGGAAATTGACAGTCGAGTGGATGATAGCGAGCGTATGTTTCGAGTTCGCGCCCATGTCGATAACACAAATGACGCGCTGCGCCCCGGTATGAGCTTCCGCATTGCATTGCAATTGCTGGGCAATGAATATGCGGTAGTCCCAGAGGTCTCACTGCAGTGGGGGGCTCGGGGTTCTTATGTGTGGGCGGTCGTTGATGGTATCGCTGAGCGGCGTGTGGCCACGATTGTTCAGCGCTTAGCGGGTAAGGTATTGGTGGATGTTGATTTGCCGGAAGGCGCACTGGTTGTGCTGGAAGGCATTCAAATGGTTCGTCAGGGGATGGCAGTCAGGGTAGACCAAATAGTGAACGCTGATGGAAACCCAGTGAGAGAGGGATCCGGCCCAGCAGCAGACATTACCGAGGTGAACGGTGACTGAGCATCACGAGAATTTGCATAAGGAAGATATTGCCAGCCTGAGCATTCGCCGTCCGATTTTAGTATTGGTATTGAATTTATTGATTGCCATTGCAGGCTTGGCGGCCGTTAAGGCGGTTGAAGTGCGAGAACTGCCTGATGTCGATCGGCCCGTTGTTTCGGTACGTGGTGTTTATCCGGGGGCGTCGCCTGAAACCATGGATGCAGAAGTCACCAGCATAGTTGAAGGTGCGGTGGCCAGAGTATCGGGTATTCGCAATATTCGCTCTTCCAGTGAAGAAAACAACATGCGCCTGCATGTGGAGTTTTCTCCCACGGTGGACTTGAACAGTGCCGCCTCGGATGTGCGTGAGGCTGTCAGCCAAATTGAGCGCGACTTACCCCCGGATATTGAATCTTTAACCGTAGTCAAAGCGGACCCAAACGCCAACCCTATTATCAATCTGGCGATGGTGAGCGATAGCCTTAACGAACTGGAGATGACCCGTCGGGCGGAGCAGGATTTAATTCCTGAGTTGATATCCATTGACGGTGTGGCAGATGTCGTGCTTTTTGGTGAGCGGCAAAAAGTGTTGCGGGTAGTGGTCGATCCTGTGCGCCTTGCGAGTTTAGGTTTATCGGTAAACGATGTTGCCGATGCGTTGCGTCAGGCACCTTTTGATGTGCCTTCGGGTAGCTTTCGCTCTGGCGATTTAGAGCTTTTAGTTCGTGCCGATGCATCAGCAGTTACCGAAGAGGCGCTGCAAGCGATCATTGTACGCGGTGATACTCGCCTGGCTGAGGTTGCTCAGGTGTTCTTTGCACCGGAAGACACCAGCTCTTATGTGCGTCTGGATGGCTCGCCGGTAGTGGGGCTTGGGATTGTGCGTCAGTCGCAGTCCAACACCTTGGATATTGCAGAGCGCGTGCATGCGGCTGTTGCACGTTTGAACGAACGATTTAGTGATTCGGAGCTGATTCTAACGGAAGACAGCGCTGAATTTATCAAAGGGGCCATGCGAGAAGTACTCATTAGTATGGCGCTGACGGTGAGTATTGTTATTTTCACCATCTGGTTGTTTATCGGGTCGCTGCGCGTGACGCTGATTCCCAGTGTGGCAATCCCCGTGGCACTGATTGGTACCGTCGCTGCTATTTGGGCGATGGGATTTTCTCTCAACATTCTTACCTTGCTGGCTCTGGTGCTGGCCACTGGACTGGTGGTGGATGATGCAATTGTTGTGTTGGAAAATATTCAGCGGCGGCGACATCAGGGCTTAGGTGCCCGCGCGGCAGCGGTATTGGGCACGAGGCAAGTGTTTTTTGCGGTGATTGCCACCACAGCGGTATTGGTCTCGGTGTTTGTACCCATCGCCATGCTGCCCAGTACCGCGGGGCGTCTATTTCGTGAGTTCGGCTTTGTGCTTGCGTTTGCGGTAGGTATTTCGTCGTTCGTTGCGCTCTCACTTGTCCCTGCTATGGCTGCGCGTATTGTACCGGAACGTAAAGACGAGGCTCACCCGATTCGCGATCGTATGACCGCTATTGGGGATAGGTTAGCCGGCGTTTACGGTCGCTCTCTAGAGCGGGTGTTGCGTTTTCGTTGGTTGGGGTTATTGCTAGCTTGCACGGCGATTGTGGGGGCTGTGCTGGTTTACCATAACGTCGACCAGGAGCTTCTTCCTGAGGAAGACCGGGGTGTTATTTATGTGGATGCCACCGGGCCTGACGGTACTGGGTTAGAGTATACAGCCAGGCAGGTAGCGGCTATGGAAGATCGCGTGAAGCCCTTGCTGGAATCGGGTGAGGCGACTCATTTGTTCAGTATTGTAGGCCGCTATGATCCTAACCGCGGGCGAGTAATTCTACCTTTGGCGGATTGGGAGCAGCGCGAGCGCAGCCAGCAAGAGATGATGTCGCAATTGCGTGAGCCTATGTCGGAAATTCCAGGTGCTTTTGTGCGCATCTCTACGACAAACAGTTTGGGATTATGGAGCGGTGGGGGCGGTATAGACATAGCGCTCGTGGGTAGTGACTACCAAGAGATTTTTGCTGCGGCAGAGTTATTTGCCGCCGCTATTGAAGATCAATTACCTAATTTGTCCCAGCCAGATATTCAATTTCAGCCTACCCAGCCCCAGCTCGCCGTAACGATTGATCGGCGTCGTGCCTCGGATTTAAATATTCCTTTGGAGAATATTTCCACCACTTTGCGTGCAATGGTCGACGGCTATGACTTGGTGGATTTATCGGTCGCCGATGAAGCTATCCCGATTATTATTGAGTCTTCCGGTGATCAGATTAATGACCCAGGGGACTTGGTCAACTTGTTTGTCAGTAACGCGGATGGTCGCTTGCTGCCTCTGTCCACCGTCGTCACCTTGAGTGAAGAGGCGGTAGCGGCTGAGCTGGACAGACACAAGCAGCGCCGAGCTATTGAAATTGATATTGATCTGGCCGATGGCTATCCGTTGCAATCCGCCGTGCAGGATTTACGAGGGTTAGCCGAGCGCGAACTGCCGCCGGGCATAGGGCTTATTTTTCTTGGGGAGGCCGAGACTTTAGATGAAACCTCACAAGAAGTAATGCTCACCTACATAATCGCTCTGATCGTTGTGTTTTTAGTGTTGTGTGCTCAGTTTGAGAGCTTTTCCAGTGCGGTTATTGTTATGTTGACGGTGCCCTTTGGTGTAGCGGCGGCTATATTCGCCCTGTTACTGACGGGTACCAGCATTAATGTTTATTCTCAAATTGGTCTGGTTATGCTGATTGGGCTGATGGCAAAAAACGGTATATTACTGGTGGAGTTTGCCGATCAGCTCCGTGATCGTGGCGCCGATGTTCTGAGTGCTGTCACTCGGGCGGCGAAAGTGCGCTTACGTCCAATTATGATGACGATGATGTCCACTATTCTGGGTGGTTTGCCCTTGATTCTAAGCGCCGGGCCAGGGGCTGAAGCACGCACGTCCATTGGTTGGGTGGTGTTCGGCGGTTTAGGCTTGGCGGCGGTGTTTACCCTGTACCTTACTCCGGTGGTGTACGTGATTGTGGCGCAGTTCTCCAAGGCCCGTGCGGAAGAAGGGCAGAGATTAGAACAGGAGTTGGAGCAGGCTCGATATATTCCCGACAGTGGTGAACAGTGAGGGGAGGGGCTGCATGCGTTACAATAGGGCCACACCAAATGAGGTACCTATGAACCCTGTACAAGATACCATTGAGCACGCTTTGCGCACTGAATTCTCACCTGTGGTGATGCAGGTCGTGAACGAAAGTCACATGCACAGCGTGCCGCCGAACTCCGAAACCCATTTTAAAGTTACCCTGGTGAGCGAAGCATTTGTCGGTAAGCGGCAAGTTCAGCGCCACCAGGCGGTGTACGCGGTGCTGCAGGAGCAGATGGCGGGGCCGGTTCACGCCCTGGCATTGCACACTTTTGCTCCTGATGAGTGGTCGGATACTGCAGTGCCTGAGTCGCCGAATTGCCTGGGGGGAGGGGGAAAATAATCATTTCTTGAGCGAAATCAAGACATTTGCTGGCTGTATAAAAAACAACCGGCTATAATCTCGCCCCCTATTTTGACCTTCAATATACGATTGACCGGAAACCGCACGAGCATGAGTGAAATAGTTGTAGCTGCCCTGTATAAATTTGTTTTGTTGCCTGATTACAAGGAGCTTCGGCAGCCGTTGTTGTCGGAGTGTGAGCGTTTAGGGCTTAAAGGAACCCTACTGCTGGCGGCTGAGGGGATTAATGGCACTATTTCAGGTACTCGTGCGGGGATTGACGGCCTACTCAGCTATTTGAAAAAAGATGAGCGGTTTGCTGATCTGGAACATAAGGAATCCTTACATCAGGATAAACCATTCTACCGCATGAAAGTGAAGCTCAAAAAAGAGATTGTCACTATGGGGGTAGAAGGTATTGACCCTAAGCAGATTGTGGGTACCTACGTAAAACCGAAAGACTGGAATGAGTTGATCAGTGATCCGGAGGTGCTGGTGGTTGATACCCGTAACCACTATGAATACGCCATTGGTTCGTTTGAGCGCGCAGTTGATCCTGAGACTGAAACGTTTCGCGAGTTTCCTGAGTATGTGAAAGATCATCTCAGCCCCGAAAAGCATAAGAAAGTTGCGATGTTTTGTACGGGCGGAATCCGTTGTGAAAAGGCCACCGCCTACATGAAAGAGCAGGGCTTTGATGAGGTGTATCATCTTGAAGGTGGAATCCTTAAATACCTTGAAGAGGTGCCAGAGCAAGAGAGCTTATGGCGAGGTGAATGCTTTGTGTTTGATAACCGTGTGGCGGTGAATCATAGTTTAGAGAAGGGTTCGTTTGATCAATGCTATGGCTGTCGGCACCCGATTACTGAGCAGGAGAAGGACTCGCCGCAGTACCTGAAAGGAGTTTGTTGCCCCCATTGCTTTGATTCATTAAGTGAAGATCAGAAAAAACGGTTTGCTGAGCGACAGAAGCAGATTGAGCTGGCTAAAACTCGCAACGAAGCTCACATCGGTGCGCCCCCGCCGGCTCGGCAGCGTAAAGCTAGGTTAAGTGGCGAATAAACTTTTGACCGCCTTTGCTTACTTGTCGTAAAACTGTCACCTTTCATCAGTAATCTCTTCTGCCCCGTGTTAAATGCGCGGGGTGTACTATCACTTAACATAGGCCCAAACAATGGACTTTGAATCCTGGGAGGTTGATTTAGCCTCCGGTGAGGCGAAGCACGCAAGCGGATGTGTAATCCGCGTCGAAGGGGACCCTCAAAACCCCACGTCGGTAGATCCTAGCAACTTCCCTAAAAATCTTAACTTTGTAGATCAGGCCCGATTATTACGGTGTGGGGTACAGGCCCTGGAAAATGCTGCTCGGGAAGTTGGGTTCACGGGGCAATTCACGGCTCGAGAAGATCGCGCGGTAAAAGTAAAAAGTCGAACGGCACAAGAGCTTGAGCGTCAAGCGCGCATGTTTGCCGAAAATCCGGGCAAGCCAAAGCGCGCGGTTTTATCATTGAAAAAAACGCCCACTTCCGATCGTTAGCGGTTAACCAGAAGGCCGCGTAATTGCAGCTGGGTTTTGTGTTGATCCAGTAATTGCATCATTTGATCAAAGTCTTGCTGAGCAATATCCAGGCCGTTGACAACGATAAGATCCTGGCTGCCGTTGTATACCAGACTGTTCAGTTCACGGTTGGTCTTGTCGATGGCGGCAAAAATCTTATCGGTGGTGGCCTTATCGCGAAAGATGCGACCTTGATCGGTCATGCGTAAATAATCATCACACTCCGTCAGCCAGTCTTTGCGTTGCTCCAGCATCTTTCGAATGTTGTTCATCCCGCCCTTATGACCATTGGGTAATTGTTCAGCTTGGTATTTTTCTAAGCTTTTATAATCTTGGATAAGAAAGTCTGCACGGGTGGTGCTGCAAAAATCTTTGTTTAAATAGCTGGCAAATTTAACCCCGTGTTTTGCTTCAGCTTTCTTTTCACAAGCGTCGTCACACGCCCCAACCCAGCTACTACCGCAAAGGACGAGAACAACCAAGGCCGCAGTTATTGGTAGTTTTTTCATAAGAGCTTCACCTTAATTATCATTTTTGTTATGTAGTTCACGCTCTGGGTATATACGACTTTGTATTTTAGGTCAAGTCTTTGCCGAAATTTACGTATTTTTATGAAATTTTGCACCGATTTTGGGTGAGGGTATTTCGAAGAGTTTTAAAAAACGACCAATACAGAGGTTGGTCGTTTCCCAGAATCAACTTAATGCTGCAAGGCTTTTTGCACTAAATTTGCCATGTCTGGAGACAGGTCTATCTGTAGAGCAGCTTCGTGTCCTAGAGGCGACATTTTGTTCCAGGTTTTGCGGATGATGTCGATCAGTTTGCTTTCATCATGCTTGCTGGCGAAGTCCACTAGATAATATTTGAGAAACACTAGGCACACGACATCTTCAAGAGTTTGAACTTCAGGGTCTAATTTAAGCCGCTTTTTTTGCAGCATATCTGAAACTCTCTGGCAGTCTTCAGAGTGGAAACCATTGGCCTGCATTATTTCAGCCGTGCGCTGAGCATGATGCTTTGCCAGCTGAGTGCGCCATTTTTTATAGCCAGCTTTATCCATGGGGTAGTCGGCACGAGGGATAATCCAGCGCTCGATATGCTGAGCACGAGCTGCTATCTGTAAATGAGCGGAAGCATCAGGGGTAAATAGCATCAGTTCTTCACTCATGCGCTGGGAGTAAAGAAGCTCTTTGGGCGTCCCATTCTCTAGGTGGGGGTCTTTTTTATTGGCCGCATCAATTTCGGTGAGCGTAGCGTGTAATAAAGCTGTTTGAGACATTGGGTATCCTCAGTCGGAGTGATGGGCAAGATTGTGCAGGGCTGTGGAGTCGAGAATTTCAAGCTCTTTGCCGCAGGCCGTAATAACTTGTTGTTTTTGCATTCGGGAGAAAACTCGGCTAACGGTTTCCAGGGTTAGCCCCAAAAAGTTGGCCATATCCCCTCGTGACATAGGCAGGGTAAACCTTGTTGCCGATAGGTTATGCCTCTCATGTCGTGCAGACAGACTCAACAGTAAAGCGGCGACACGAGTATCTGCGCTGGCATGTCCAAGCAGGCCAAAATGGCGCTGCTCGCTCGTTATTTCGCGGCTGAGTAATTGTAATAAATTGCGTTGTAAGCCGGGTACTTGGCGGCTGAGCGACTCCAGTTTAGAAAATGGAATGGCGCACACAGATGTTGTTTGCAGCGCCTGAGCACTGTTGCTTAACCGGTTGGTGGCTGGGCCGTCTAACCCGATGACCTCGCCGGCCAAATGAAAGCCGGTGATTTGTATTTCACCTTCACGGCTGGTTTGCCAGGTTTTAATGGCACCAGATCGGATGGCATAAATTGCGGTAAAGTCATCGCCTGAGCGATATAGTATCTCCCCTTTTTGCAGGGGTTTTCCTTTTTGTACTATGGCATCAAGGCGATCGATATCCGAAAACTCTAATGACAAGGGTAAACAGATACCGCTTAAGCGACAATTGCTGCAGTGGTTAAAGTCGCGATTACCTGAGTGTGAAGTGCAGGTATTGAGTAGGTTTGGCATAATAAGGTTTTAGCCGTTAAGCGGAAAACAGCCTTTATTTTACGTGAAATAGGTTTATAAATCTGGCGATAAGGGGTAAGGCTGCTGAATTTTTAATCGGTAGTAATGGTGCCAGCGTTTTCCTGTTAACCAAAAAGTGTTTGAAGCTTCATGATAGGCGATACCGTTGAGAACATTATCCGCAGCAACCTGCGCTTCTCGTTGCGTGAGTTCAGTCAAATCGACCCAGCCTACAACGCTGCCGCTGATGGGGTGGATGGCAACTACGAAAGAGCTTTGCCATATATTCGCCCATATCAATCCATTGCTGTATTCCAGTTCATTTAATCGCTTGACCGGTTGGCCACTCCAAGTCACCTCCAGTTTCTTTAGCTCACTAAAATCGTTCGTGCTGTGCCAATAAAGTATATGGCTGCCGTCGCTGCGAACTAACTGGTTGTCTATTGCTGTTAAGCCCCAGCCCTGACCCGTGTAAGTAAATTCACTTTCGATACTCCCCGTATCCGGATGGATGATCCAGCCTTTTTGTTGTTGCCAACTTAATAAATAGATACGCCCGTTGACCTGGCTCAAGCCTTCAGCGAAATATGGCGCGGGTAACGGTGTATGCCATAGCGTTTGGGTGTTCTGTTGATTGGGCAAGCTGGTCTTGACTACGTAAGACCGACCTCTTAGGCCGCTGCTTTCGATAAGCTGGTTTCCGTCAAACTCCAGACCCTGTGTAAAAGGGCGGGTATCGCGGGCTATAACATCGATAATTTGATAGTTTAATTGAGGGGGGGCAGCGACACTTGAAGTCGCACTCAGCAGCGTTGAAAAAAATAAAAAAAAGAGTCGATACGGGTTTGCTGACATGATGCTACTGACGTTGTGTGGGCCTTTGAGTTTGGACATAATAACATCAGTTAACAAATAACAAGGCTAGTGGTATGAAGCGTTTACGCTCGTTTGTCGTTCTAACTTTACTTGGTGGCCTCGCGGTAGTTCTGCCGATTACTATTTTTGTTTTACTTTTGCAGTGGTTGGTTGGGGTTATCGTTGACTTGACGGCCCCGCTGAGCGCTTGGCTTGCGAGCTATATAACAGTCAACCAGTATACCGCCGATGTGCTGGGTGTTGCGGTGGTGCTCGGCGCGTGTTTTTGTATCGGCCTGCTGGTGAAAACCGGCATAGGGCGCTGGCTGCAGCGTATGGTGGATGGCGTATTATCTCGTCTGGCTCCTGGCTATAGCACCATCAAAGAAATGGTGGTGCAGATCATGGGAGGGGAAGGCAATGCCTCGCTGTTAAATGGAAAGGTGTGCCGTGCTTATATTATGGGTAGTTCCAGCCCAGTCTGTGTAACAGGAATCGTGACGGCAGAGCATAGCGATGGCGGTTACACCGTCTATGTGCCGACCGCTCCGGTGCCTACTTCCGGATTTGTTTACCACTTGCCCCGTGAATGCGTCACCCTGCTGCCAGATATTTCCGTTGAAGCGGCGATGCGTACGGTGATTGCCTGTGGTAGTGGTTCGCAAATTATTATGCAGTCCACCATTGAACTCACAGACGCTTAAGAAAGCGTTTTTCAGCTTGATATGAGGGTGAGTGGGGTAGGCTAAACCGGTATCCAGTGGATACCCCACATAGCAGTTACTGACGAATAATATTGCGGAGAATAAACCGCGCCGGATGCAGTGCCTGCGCCAGGTGTTGGGTAAGGGGCGGAGTCTCGCGGTTAATAAGGGCGGCGAGAAATTCTGCGCACAGGGGAGTGTAGGCAAGTCCTCGCGAGCCATACCCGGTATTTAGATAAAGGCCCGGGTGATAGCTTGCTTCGCATTCAAGCCGAGCTTTGGCATTTTTACTTAGAGGGGCAAAGCTCTGCTCTAATTGTTGAGCGTCAGGGGCTGGACCAACCACAGGTAAGTAGTCTGGGGTGGTGCAGCGCAGGGCGGCGCGGCCTTTCAGTTGGTCATGGGCAGAGTTGCCGAGGCTTGCTTGCAAAACAGGGCCGAAATCACTGAGGTGGGCCATATTTTTTAGGTGGTCTTCCTGGCGTAGTTGGGTGTCTGTCTCTGCGAGGTTGAACGTCGCCCCTAGGCTATGATGCTGTTCCCAGGATGGGGCAATATAGCCCTTGGCACAAAGCACGGTGCGCAGCGTTTCGCTTTTCGCAGTGGCGGGGATGTGGGTGACTTGGCCACGAATCGCTTTGAGCGGTAAATGCCTTGTTTGCGTAAAGGATCCACATTGTTGCGCCGTGGCGAGAACAAGCACCTCGGCCGTAGCTTTAGATTCTCCGTTATCATCCAGCGCTTGCCATAATGAATCGACTTGTTTTATCGCAGAAATAGCTTGCCCAGCTTTAAAACTGATCAATGGATGGTTAAGTAACTGCTCACACACTGCCGGCGGGTTCAACCAGCCACACCCATTGAAGTAAAGCCCCCCATGGTTGAGTGGCACCCCAGCCTTTTCACTGGCTTGCCTGTTATCGAGCCAAGTGGCAAGTGCGTGTTTCTCACTGATGCGCTGATATTGCTGTGCCTGCTTTTCACTGTAAGCGAGTTGTAGCACACCGCAGGGGGCGCCTAGCGTTGGCCCCATGCGCCAAAAAGGGCGGTAGTGTCTTTGTGCAAACAGCAGAGAATGCAGATTAAAGTCCGGCAAGGTCTCATTTTTATGGCTTAACTTCGCGTAGAGTACCCCCTGGCGATTGCCCGAGCCATGTTGTGCTGGCTTTGCTTCGCTGTCTAATACCTGAACATGCCAGCCGCGCTCGGCAAGTGCTCGAGCGGTGTGGCAGCCGGCAAGGCCAGCACCTATAACAATGGCGTGTCGAACACCGGGCGGCTGCGTACTGCGCTGGTATATTCCCGGTGCATGCCGGTGTTGTGAATAGTCCGTAGACGATGAACAACCCCCGTCATACCGAGCGCTGATCATCTCTCTTTTGCGGCCGAAACCGGGGACTTTCTGAATACTGAAGCCGGCCGACGTTAAGCCGCGTTTTACTACACCGGCAGCACTAAAAGTAGCGAGGGTAGTCTGTTCCCGCGATAGCAGGCCTATGACCCGGAAGAGCTCTTCCGACCACATCTCTGGGTTTTTACTGGGCGCGAAACCGTCTAGAAACCAAGCGTCGACGGTGAAGTTGGGTGTTTGCCAGCGAGGGTCAGGGCTTGGCAGCAGTTGGGCAAAACCGTCGGCGGCATCAGCAATAAGTAAGCTCAGGCGCACGCCGGCAAAGTTCAGGCGGTGGAGGCCCGGCGGAAGATACGTTGGATAGGCGTCTATCAGTTCGTTCGCCAGCGATGACAATTCGGGCCAGAGTCTAAGTGCCCGTATCAGGTCGGGCTTGCTCAGCGGAAATTTTTCGCAACTGACAAAATGCAGCTGTGCGGTGCTCGGGGCGTGCTGCTGCCACAGCTGCCAGGCCGCAAGGAAGTTTAGGCCGGTACCAAATCCGGTCTCGGCGATAGTAAATACCCCGGTTCCGGTGTCGTCTGTTGTCGTTAGCTGCTCAAAGCGCTTTTGTAACTGATTGTGCTCGAGAAACACATGTCGGGTTTCGGCCAGCCCGTCCTGACGAGAAAAGTACACATCGTCAAAGGTAGAAGACAGGGGCTGCCCCTGTTCATCCCAGATAAGACGAGCCTGGTCGGGTGAGTGTGGGTTCACAGTGAGAATTCACGCTTCAGTTGTTCGCACCATAGACTGATGCGCTCTTCGCTAAGATCGAACTCGTTTTCATCGTCCAGAGCTAACCCTACGAACTGTGAGCCGTCTGCCGTCAATGCTTTGGAGGCCTCAAACTCGTAGCCTTGGCGGGGCCAGTAGCCGCACGGGAGGGCGCCTAAAGCGGTTACCTTGGCATGCAAGTACCCCATGGCATCGAGAAACCATTCTGGGTAACCCACCTGATCCCCCAGGCCGTAATGAGCGACTTTTTTACCCTGCCATTCAACTTGATCAATCTCGTCCCAAATCTCTTCCCAGTCTTCTTGAAGCTCACCGTAATCCCATGTAGGGATGCCGAGAATCAGTAGCGAGTAAAAGCTCGCTTCGATAATGGGGGTTTCGGCAATGTTGTATATATCTATGAGCGATTCGCCCAGCGTCTGGCGTATTTTTTCGGCAGCCATTTCGGTGTAGCAGGTGGAGCTGCCGTAAAACAGGGCAATGGGTGCGCGACTCACAGTGCGGACGTCCATTGAGGGAGCCATTGCAGCGTTAATTGTTCTGGGTCATCGCCGCTGCAGGCATCCAACACCAGGGGCTCGCCAATACGCGTAGCACCCAACTCGCTCATAGCGTGATCAATCGCACGGCCGGCCTCAGCGAAGGTGGCATAGCTGCTGTCGCCAAGGTTAATGACACCGTAGCGACGCCCAGCGATATTGGGGAAGTCGCGGGTCAGGCCCAAAAAAAGCGGCTGGATATTACCGGGTAAATCGCCGGCCCCTGTATTTGAGGTGCAAATTAGAAGAATGTCGTCTGGGTTATCCGTAATATCGGCTACCTCAGGCAGAGGGTTAACTACTGCCTCGTAGCCATTGGCTTCCAGATAATCTTTAGCACTGGCGGCCACCATTTCAGCGGTACCCATTTCAGAACCCACCAGAATTTGAATGCGGGGCATACCTAGACTCCTGCCAAAAGGCGACCATCATAATGGTTTTACAGGCATTCGTTAACCGGCGTTACTTGACGCCACTAAGAACCAGAAAAACCCAATTGACGCCAGGCTTCGTATACGATTACCGATACGGCGTTAGACAAATTCATGCTGCGACTTTCGGGCAGCATCGGAATGCGCAGGACTTGATCGGGCGGCAAGGATTCTCGGATGCTTGCAGGTAGTCCTCGGGTTTCGGGGCCGAATAATAAAAAATCGCCTTTGGCGAAGGCCGTATCACTGGGCCGAGCTTTGCCTTTGGTGCTGAGGGCGAAAATACGCTCGGGTTTGGCGGTATCTAAAAACGCTTGCCATCCAGGGTAGGTCTGCATATCACGCCATTCACCGTAGTCCAGGCCTGCCCGGCGCAGGCGTTTATCGTCCAGCTCAAAACCTAACGGTTCGATCAGGTGGACTTGGCAGCCGGTGTTCGCCGCCAGCCTGATGATATTGCCCGTGTTGGGTGGAATTTCCGGTTCAAATAAAACGATATGAAACATGCGTATCTCTTAATCGGCAACAGTTGTGATGGTGCTTATTCTACCGCATTTGCCTTTAGACATTGATTGTCTTCAGGGGGTTTGGCCAAGCCCATGTGCTGACCGTACGAAGGTTATCTTTTACTCGCGCTATAGTCCTGCTTTGTGGTGGTGAAGTAAGCTGGCCTGGCTTTTGCTCCTCTCCTCCTAAATCCAATGCCCCCCGCAATCCCGGGAAGATCAGCACGATTAGGGTGCGTTTTTGCGTTACAACTCTCTATTTGAGTGCGTTTTGTGGTTTGCTCTTTGAGTCAAAGTGGTGCAGCAGGGGTGGTTAGTCTGGTGCGGTGAGCGCTATGAGGTGGCAGGTGTGACTGGAAAGAAGAAAAAACTCCTTATTGTAGGTAATGGTATGGCCGCTGGGAGGTTGCTGGACGAGCTGATAAAACGAGATGTTTCAGGCTTTGAGGTGACCGTTATTGGTGACGAGCGTCAAGGCAGCTATAACCGCATTATGCTGTCGCCGGTGTTGGCAGGGGAGACCGACGTGCCAGCCATTATTGGCAAGCCCAGCAGCTGGTATCGCGACCGCGGTATTCGTTTTGTCAGCGGTGTGCAGGTGAAAGCCGTTGAGCGTGAGCGCAAATGTGTGCTCACCAGTGAGGGCAATCGCTTGCGTTACGATCACTTAATTTTGGCCGTGGGTTCCCGCCCCGCCAAAATTCCTGCTGAAAATCAGCAATTGAATAATATTTACAGTTTTCGCACATTGCGCGATGTAGATCGCTTACTGAATGTGGCGAGATTTCACGATAGGCAAAGTCGTAAAACCGATACCGATGCATTGGTCATTGGTGGCGGTTTATTGGGTCTGGAAGCTGCTTACGGCCTCGCATTGAAAGGCTTGCGTGTGACCTTGGTACATCGGTCGGGTTGGCTTCTGAATCGCCAGCTGGATAAAACCGCAGGCGGTTATTTGCAACGTGTGCTTGAGGAAAAAAACATTCGCTTTATTTTGAACGATGAGGTGGCTCGTTTCAGCGGTTCGCACGAACTAAAATCCGCTGAATTAAAATCCGGACAGTCTCTTAGTTGTAAGCTCTGCGTGATTGCCACGGGTATTACCCCCAACAAAGAGCTGGGTTTGGCTGCTGGGCTTAAAGGTGCGCGTGGGGTTGCGGTAAACCCTTATATGGCCACATCCGATGAAGACATAAGCGCCATCGGTGAGTGTGTGGAGTTTAAAGGCGAAACTTTTGGTTTGGTAGAACCCATTTGGCAGCAGTGCATTACGTTAGCCGAGCGTTTGTGCAACAACATCAAGCTGCCTTTTGAAAACACTCCGGTGCCTACCAAGCTCAAGGTGTCGGGGGTTAACTTATTTTCCGCCGGTGATTTTATAACGACCGATGAGCATCGCGAGTTGGTGTATCGCGATGATAAAGCTGGCATCTATCGTAAATTGTTATTGCGTGATAACCGAATTGTTGGCGCGGTGTTGTTTGGCGATGCCCGCGACGGTCAGGATTACTTCACGATGTTGAGTGAGAAAAAAGACGTTAGCAAGATTGCACCTTTTCTGTTGATGGGTCGAGCTTTTTATCAAGATAGCGATCAGCAGCAAGACAGCGACGGAGCGGTGGCCGCCTGATGAATATGCCAGAGAAGTTAATCGCCTCCGATACGGTCAATACCACCTGTTGTTATTGCGGCGTGGGTTGTGGTGTTACCGCCGCCGTGGCGGATAATCAAGTAGTGGCGGTTGCCGGAAACACCGATCACCCCGCCAACAAAGGCCGTTTATGCATCAAAGGCTCCTCACTGCATGAAACGCAAAGCTCACCGGATCGTCTGCTTACGCCCATGCTTCATGGCAAGGCCGTAAGCTGGGATACTGCGCTGGATTATGGTGCCAGTAAATTTCGAGAAATTATTGAGCAGCATGGTCCAGATGCCGTGGCGTTTTATTTGTCCGGTCAATTGCTTACGGAAGACTATTACGTTGCCAATAAATTGATGAAAGGTTTTATTGGCACCGCGAATATCGACACTAACTCACGTCTTTGTATGGCCTCGGCTGTGGTTGCTCATAAACGCGCCTTTGGTTCGGATGCTGTGCCCGGTTGCTACGAGGATTTAGAGCAAACCGATCTTTTGATTTTGGTGGGTTCAAATACTGCCTACGCTCACCCTGTGGTTTATCAACGCATAGCCAAAGCTAAAGAAGAGCGGCCCGAGATGAAGATTGTGGTGCTGGACCCGCGCCGCACCGCCACCTGCGAAATTGCGGATATTCATCTGCCTTTACGACCAGGCTCGGATGCTTATTTCTTTAATGGCCTTCTCAGTTATTTGGCAGATACCAACGCGTTGGACCGAGAGTTTATTGCGGCTCACACTAACGGTTTTGAGGAAGCGTTAGCGGTAGCGCAAGGGCAAGTTCCCGATGTAACAGCGGCCGCGCACTTATGCCAATTGGACCGTAACGACGTGGTGCGTGTGTATCAGTTATTTGCCGGTAACGAAAAGGTGGTCACGGTTTTTTCGCAAGGCATTAACCAGTCGTCATCCGGAGTGGACAAAGGCAATGCGCTTATCAATTGCCATTTGGCAACAGGAAAAATAGGTAAGGTAGGTGCAGCGCCTTTTTCTATTACCGGGCAACCCAATGCTATGGGTGGGCGCGAAGTCGGCGGCTTGGCGAATCAGCTGGCGGCGCACATGGGTTACGACAACTCCGACGATATTAACCGCGTTGAATCATTTTGGCAGGCGCCCAATATGGCTCGCAAGGAAGGGCTAAAAGCGGTGGATATGTTTCGTGCCATTGACGAAGGTAAGATTAAAGCCGTGTGGATTATGGCCACAAACCCTGCGGTAACCATGCCCGAAGCGGGTCGAATCCGCGACGCCTTACAAAAGTGCGAGCTAGTGATGGTGAGCGATTGCATTGGCAATACCGATACCGCCAAGCTCGCCGATGTGGTGTTACCCGCGACCACCTGGAGTGAAAAGCACGGCACAGTCACCAACTCCGAGCGCTGTATATCTCTGCAAAAAGGTTTTTTAAATGCGCCGGGGCAGGCGCGTCACGACTGGCAAATTATGTGCGACTTTGCCGCCAAGCTGGGTTTTTCTGAGCATTTTGATTATCCGCATCAGGTGGATATTTTTCGCGAACACGCGGCGCTCTCCGGCTTGGATAATAACCACAGTCGCGGTTTTAATATTTCGGCGCTGGCGGATATAAAACGGGAGGATTACGAAAGCTTTACTCCCATTCGCTGGCCCGTTACCACGGGCTCGCCCAAGGGTACCGACCGATTATTTGGCAATGGCCAGTTCTATACTCCGGATGGCCGTGCGCGGTTTATTCCTATTCAGGCGCGTTTACCGGTGCACGAGCCAACGGCTGAGCAGGTGATTTTAAACACTGGCCGTATTCGTGATCAGTGGCACACCATGTCGCGCACGGGCACGGCGGCCAAGCTGCTGGGTCATGTTGACGAGCCTTATATCGATATTCATCCGCACGATATCGAGCGCTTTGGTTTGCTTGAAGGCGATCTTGCGGTGTTGGCCAATCAAGGGCAACGCTATTTTGGTCGGGTAAAAGCCGCCCGCTCGCAGCGACCGGGCGAGGTGTTCGTGCCCATGCACTGGAACGGTAAGTACGCGGCGTCCAGTTGTGCCGATGCGCTGGTGAATGCGGTGGTTGATCCTATTTGTGGACAGCCTGAATTTAAGCACAGCCCGGTGCGCATTAATCCTTTCAAACAAGCCTGGAATGGCTTTTTGGTGTGCGCCGAGGATATTCAGCCACACTGTGAGTACTGGGCCAAGATTACACTCGACGGCGGCTACAAATTTCGCCTGGCCGATGGCGAGTTCCCTGCAACATGGAGTGATTGGATAAAAAACCAGTTTCCGCTTATCGGTGACTGGGTAGATGTACACGATTCTCACGATCAGTTTTACCGCGCGGCGGGTTTTAGCGATGGACGCTTGCAAGTGGTGTTCAGTGCGGCGACCGATAAAGTATCGGCGCGAGAAATGCGGTGGCTGGAGCAGCAGCTGGGTGAGGAAATTGACAGCAATACACGATTTGCGATTTTGGCGGGTATTCCCGGTGCTGGTGTTGAGGATGTGGGAGCGATTGTCTGTTCGTGTTATCAGGTCGGCCAAAACACCATTGCCAAAGCGATTAAAGGTGGTTGCACCAGTGTTGAAGCGTTGGGTGCAAAGTTAAAATGCGGCACCAATTGCGGTTCGTGTATTCCCGAGTTAAAAGCCTTAATGCGCTAGGCTGCAGGTTTATTTACCAAATATACAGATAGCTCAAACTAACACTGTCGTAGTCGCCGGCAATTTTGGATTCAATGGCTGTGCTAATGGCCGCGCGCAGGGCGTGCTTGCGGTGTATCGGGTGCAGCAGTGTCAGTCCCGCGCGGGAGTTTTGCAGCTCAAGCTGCTGGGGGCCGTCACCCACCGTGGCGGCGCCGCCTTTGTACCAGTTGATGTCAAAAGAGGCCCAAGTGCCGTTTTTGAGTACATGCACCAAATGAAATTCTGATGATAGTAAGGGCTCTTGGCTACGGGTTTGATTGAGGTAATCGTCGTTATCTTCGTAAAACCACGCGCCGAACTCTCCTTCAAACAACCAGCGTTCGCTGATGGGTGCAATAAAACCCAGTGCGGGCTTTGCTGCCCAGCGATTAGTACCGGCGTTAAACAGCCGGTCGCTGTCGTATCCACCGGTGGGAATGCTTACCATGAAGCTGGCGCCCACAATCAGCTCGGGGTTTTCCACCAGCTGCTTAAATTGTTCGCCGTTCATGCTGGGTGCGCCAACAAGGTTAATGGCGAGGCGAACGCGGGGGTCCGCGTCGGTACTGATGGAGCGCTGTTTAAATTCGCCGTTGACGAAGCCTTCGGAATCCCCGTGCACGAACGGGTAATTTAACTGCAGGCTGCTGGTACGACCGAAAAGATCAAAGGTGCGTTGATAGGTCAGCGACAGAAAATTGAGTTCTACTTCGGCGCCTTCAACCGGGGTGGACGGGTCCGCGAGTACATCGCCTTGCGAGTGCTGGTAGCTTACTACCGCAACGTTGGTTCCCTCTGGCGCTGGCCAGTAAGCTCTGGGCGCCAACTCTTGAGCGTTAACCTGACTAAAGCCGCCAAGAAACATAAGTATCCGTACTAAAAACGTGGGGCTGGCTCGCATTGAGAGAATCCGCTGAATAAGTGCAAACTCAGTATAGCTGGATCGCTAGCGCCTTTACTATTGTTCCGCAGGCGGTGTTTCCAGGCGAATGTCCACGGCGAGCTCATCGGCAATAACATCCAGATTGTCGTGCAGGTCGTTGAGGTTGACTCCGGCGGGCACGTGAATAACTCCGGTAGCTTCAAACATGGGTTCGCCAGACCAGGGCATGCTGGAGGTGTCGGTTTCCAGTTCGTCGACGCTGATGTTGCGCTCGGCAAACGCTTGAGAAATTTCCACCACAATGCCGGTTCGGTCCGGTCCTACGACACTAAAGTGAAATGCTTTGTGCTCGGCTGAGTTTGTGGGGCTGGCTGTCTCAACCACCACTTGCAGTCCGTCGCCGGACAAACCTTTGAGCGCCTGTTGCAGTGCCTGGCAATGTTCCTCGGCCACGCCAACCTGTAGAATACCCGCAAATTTACCGGCCAGATGAGACATACGGCTTTCCAGCCAATTGCCTTGGTGGTCATTGATTACCTTGGCCAGTTTTTGTACCACACCGGGGCGGTCGTCGCTGATAACGGTAAGAACGAGATACTGATTCACAAGAGTTCCTTATTGTTGTGTCACGCACGAAGGGCCGTTGAGTAGTAAGGCCATAACCATATCATAGGCGAGTATGATCATTCCTTACCAGCATTTACCTGTCAGTACGTTACAGGCTTTGTTAGAAGAATTTATTACCCGCGAGGGCACCGATTATGGCGAAAGTGAGATTGAGCTGGGTACCAAGGTCACTCAGCTGCGCGATCAGCTAAAGCGCCAAGAGGTGGTGATCGTCTTTGATCCTGCCATGGAAACCACAACTTTGGTGGCCAAACGCGAGGCTGAGGCTATGGGGCTTATGGATGAATAAACTCAATCTTTTGTTCGAGCGCTCATCTGCCAAGGCGCCGGTGTTGGCCTTGGCTCACGGGGCTGGCGCGCCTATGGACAGTGAGTTTATGAATCACTACAGCGCCGCGTTAGTGGCTGCAGGGGTCAGCGTATGCCGCTTTGAATTTCCGTATATGCAAGAGCGCCGCAATAGCGGTAAAAAGCGCCCGCCCGATCGCCAGCCGATATTGTTAGAGACTTGGCATAGGGTGCTGGATGCATTGGCTAATGAGCGGTTGTTTATTGGTGGTAAATCCATGGGCGGGCGTATGGCTGCTACGCTGAGCGTTGAGCGCGAGCAGGCGGGGGTGATTTGCCTTGGCTATCCTTTTCATCCGCCCGCTAAGCCCGAAAAATTGCGCCTTGAGCCCTTACAGGAATCAACTTCGCCGATGCTGATTATCCAAGGCAGTCGAGATAAATTAGGCAACCGCGAAGAAGTGGCTGGTTACTCATTGGCGCCAACGGTGAAAGTGCACTGGCTGGATGATGGCGATCATGATCTAAAGCCCAGAGTAAAAAGTGGCTTTACCCATCAATCACACATTCACACCGCGGCACAGTTGACCGCAGACTTTATTTTATCTGGAGAAGGTTCGTGAACCACCTGTATCTGCATTGCCGCCCCGGCTTTGAAAAAGAATGCGCCGCTGAAATCACCGATTTGGCCAACGCCGCTGGTTTTTTTGGTTACAGCAAAGCCGAGCCCGGTACTGCCTTAGTCACTTACGTCACACACGAGCCAGAGGGTGCTTATAAACTGATTCGTCAGCTAATGTTTGCCGATCTTATTTTTGCTCGCCAGTGGTTCGCTGGTACGCCGGTTGCGTTACCTGACCCCACGGACCGCCTGACACCACTGTTGGCTGAAACTCAAAAGTTGCCAGCGTGTTGCGAATGGTGGAGCGAAACTTTAGATACTAACGACGGCAAAGCGCTGTCGGGATTAAGTAAGAAATTTGCCAGGCCGTTTACTCAAGGCTTAAAGGCGCACTCGCTACTGAGTGCGGGCAGTAAGTTGCGTTTACACCTGCTGTTTTTGTCAGGCAGTGAAGCGCTACTGGGCGTGTCACCGCTAGCCAACAGCGCGCGTTGGGCCATGGGCATCCCCAGGCTTCGCCAGCCTTCGCAGGCCCCTAGCCGGGCCACCTTAAAGCTGGAAGAGGCCTGGCATCATTTTATTCCCGCCGCCGAATGGGAGCAGCGCCTGGCCGGTGGTATGCGCGGCATTGATTTAGGCGCTGCTCCCGGCGGGTGGACCTGGCAATTGGTGAATCGCGGTATGTTCGTTGATGCGGTCGATAACGGCCCCATGGCCGACTCGCTGATGGAAACGGGCCAGGTAAAGCATCATGTGGTGGATGGATTTGTTTACCAGCCCAAAAAGCCAGTGGACTGGCTGGTGTGCGATATCGCCGATAAACCCGCTCGGGTGGCGCAAATGATCGGCCAAAGGGCCGTGCAGGGGCAGTTTCGCGAGGCTGTATTTAATTTAAAACTGCCCATGAAGCAGCGCTACGCCGAAGTGGTAAAGCTGCGCGAACGGCTGCAGGCGCTGTTTGCTGAGCACGAGCTGAGTGCCGAGTTGGCGTTTCGCCAGCTTTACCATGACCGGGAAGAGGTGACCGGCCATATTCGGATAACGAGCTGATTACTTTTTCAATAGCGTGATTTTTTCAAAATCCGCAAGGGTGGGGTTAAGCTGGTTTAAGGTGTCATGTCGCTCGTCGCTGTAGTACCACTGTTTCCAGTCGTGCAGCGAGCGCCACTTCGACAACAAATAGCGATGGTTGGGTCTTTGGATGTCTTCCAGTGTCTCGCCATTGATAAAGCCAGGGGCACGGTGCGCCGCTTCCAACGCTTGTTGTGCGGCTAAATCGTAATTGCCTTCCATGCCATCGGCGATGTGTCTTTCAACCAAAACGTAAATCATTGCGGAGCTAGCCTTTTATACCGGTTTAGGCGCACGTCCGATACAATGGCGCCTGTGCTTTTATTGTAACGTAAAACCGTAAAGGCGAAAGGGGTAAAGTGCTAGTGTATTTCGCCGTGTTGAATTATCCATTCAGCCAGTTTTATCCATTCGTTAAGCAGTTTGTGGATTGACTGGATGGATTGTTGCGAGTGCAGAGGTGTGTTGAGCCAGCCATTTCCTATCTCGGTGAGCGAGGCGATAATGTCGCCAATTTGGGTGGCGCCCAGACAGTTGAAAAGTTCATAAACATCAATTCGTTGCTCTCTATACAAAGGCTGCTCTTGTAAGAGTTTTGTCAAAGAGTTGGCCAGCGCGGGTTGAGGTTCACGTAGTAAAACAGCGGTTAACTGCAGGGTGTGGTGGTTAAACCCGAGCAATGAGATGGGCTTTTCGATAGAGCTTTGATACAGCGATGGCATGATACAGACTCCCGCGCCACAAGCGCGCAACGCCATGAAAACCGGCACCTTGCGGTACCTGCAACTCGTCGCTGTTAGAAATGGTGTTGGGGTAAACGGGCGCAACAGTGCAAGTTGCATCACGTTAAAGTTTAGCAACGGATGCTCGGGGCAGCCGTAAATTGATAGATGATCTAACGCTATGAAACAAGAGATTGATAATTTTTTAGACACCAGCGGATTATTGTGTCCAGAGCCCGTTATGATGCTGCATCAGGCCGTGCGCTCAATGACGGCGGGGCAGGTTATTGAAGTCAAGGCCACGGACCCATCAACGACGCGCGACATTCCCAAGTTTTGTTTGTTTTTAGGGCACGAACTGCTGGAACAAGGCGAAGCCGAAGGTGTGTTTAATTACACCATTCGGCTGAAAAAAGAAGAGTGTTAACCCGCCAGTGATAATTGTCGGGTTAAGATATTAGATGCGAGGCTTACTTAGTTTTCGTCAACTAGCATGGAAATTGCCGCCAAAGCTTCCGGGTCTTCCGCTTTGATTTTGTTGGCGATTTGATGCTGGAAAAAATAACGAAATTCATCGTTAAGCTGCGCCGAGTACAAACAGTCGTCACCGGGTAATACGGGCGTGCTGCTGACTTTACTGGCATCGGTAAGCATGCCGTAAATATTGCCATCGTGCAGCAGACGCCAGCTGACAACCTCCACCAGAGTTAACTGATGGGTGGTTTCATTGGCCAGAACCGCGTGGGTGCCAATGGTGTCCGGCAGCTCTTGCACGACATCGTCATCATTGTCGCACTCAAGCTCGTAGTATTCGGCGGCGGTTTCCAGCTCAATAATTTTGTGCATGGGCGCGTCGAAAAACACCTCGTCTATACCGGCGTCGTAGTACCCCTCCCATTGACCGTTCAGTGGGTCGAACACATCGGTGCAGGCCACTATATCGTTGAGCCAGGGCACCAGGCCCACCACCTCACCGTTGGCGCGCAGGCCCCAGGCGAGCACTTTAAGGCTAAACAATTTGTCGGGGTTGCTTTCGTTGGAGTAGAGCATCTCCAGGCCGTCTAACTCGGGCGACAGGCGAATAAAACGTTCGTCGTGAAGCTCGCGATAGGATTTGCCAGAGAAAAAGTCCACGACATTGTCGTTGTGGCTTTTTGTGGGGGTCTTCATAATACACCTCCTGGATGAGGCCGATGACATCGCCGAAGGCGGCGTCGGGAAGGCTTGCCGGAAAATTTCGCGCCATCACTACATAAGGTATATCCTAAACCGCTATAGCACAATACTTGTGATGCAAATTTTCCCTAAACATTTTTCACTGATGCAAAGCGCACTTTTGACCGCGCCACAGAGTTTGAGATTTTGACTGCTTTTGCCCACCAAGTTACTCACAATTGCCACGCTTTGGTTCGGATTTTTAATTCCTGTTTCGAGGAAAGCGAGTCCACCTGCTTAACCGGTGGTGCCAGCGAGCCGCTGTATACGCCGGCAGATCAGGGCCAACCCGCCTGTATTTATTTCAGCCACGACTATTTTGCCAGTGCTTTGCACGAGGTTGCGCACTGGTGTGTGGCGGGACCGGCGCGGCGAAAGCTTGAAGACTACGGATACTGGTACGCGCCAGATGGCCGCAGCGCCAGCCAGCAGGCAGAGTTTGAGCGGGTAGAGGCCAGACCGCAGGCGCTGGAGTGGGTGTTTTCGGCCGCAGCTGGGTATCGGTTCCGAGTCAGTGCCGATAACCTGAATTTAGGGCTGGGGCCCTCCGATGATTTTAAAGATGCCATTTTCAGCCAGCTGCAGGGGCTGCGCGAGCACGGTTTGGCACCGCGCGCCGCACGCTTTACGCAGGGGTTGTTGAGTTTTTATCGGCCGGGTTTGGACGTTGCTCAGCTATTGGGTGGCGGCGATACGTTTAAGAGGGACGCACTTTGAGCCGGGCGCCCGTGTGTTTGATCGACGCCTCGATTTACATCTTTCGCTACTATTTCTCTATGCCGCCCAACTGGTTTTGTGAGGATAATGGCCATTCCACCGAAACGGTCTACGGCTATACGAATTTTTTGTTGGGCTTTCTTGAGCAGCATAACCCTCTTTGGGTTGCCGCCTGTTTTGATGAGAGTTTGGGGTCCGGCTTTCGGTATCAACTGTCGCCGGATTACAAAGCTTCGCGTGCGCTGCCCGACGAGGCCTTGGCGTTTCAGCTAGAGGCCTGTAAAACGGCGACGCAATTGCTGGGGGTGCGCACCTTTGCCAGCACCACCTACGAGGCCGACGATTTATTGGCCAGTCTTTATTCTGATTGCACGGCGGAGGATACGGCCATCGCTGTGCTCAGCAGGGACAAAGACTTGGGGCAAATTCTCGCCCGCGAGCAAGACTTTTTATGGGATTACAGTGCTGAGAAAAAGCACTTTGGTGAAGATGTTAAAGCGCGTTTTGGCGTGCCCCCAGATCAAATGGCCGAATTGCAGGCTTTGGTGGGGGATGCCTCAGATGATATTGCCGGGGTGCCCGGTGTCGGTATAAAAACCGCTGCCGCGCTGTTGAACCAGGGGCGAAGTTTGCAGCAACTGCTGGAAGATCCAGGCCAGATTGCCGATTTTCCCATTCGTGGGGCTCGCAGCCTGGCACTAAAAGTGGCTGAATTCAAACCGCAAATCGCACTCGCCTTGCAACTGGTGACGCTAAAAGGTGATTTGGCGCTTATTAAAAGTCCTGCCGAGATTACCTGGAAGAAGCCTGATACGGAGACTTTTACCGATTTTTGCCAGCGTATGGGCTGGCCCGCTGTTGCTAAAAGGGCGCGGCGCTTGATGGATAGATAGGATAAAACCCGATGAAAATAATTGCCGATGAAAACATCCCCTTGGTGGAAGAGTTCTTTGCTGCCGACGCCGAGATTACGCGAGTGCCCGGGCGCTCGCTGACACGAGAGCAGCTGGGCGACGCTCAGGCGCTTCTGGTGCGTTCAGTTACGCAGGTAAACGAAGCCTTGCTGGCGGGCTCGGACATTCAGTTTGTGGGCACCTGCACCATCGGTATGGATCATCTGGATCAAAGCTATCTGCAAAAGCAGGGTATCGCTTTTACCAATGCGCCCGGCTGCAATGCCAATTCGGTGGTTGAGTACGTCTATGCTGCCTTATGTCATTTGAACGTTGATTGGCGCAACCGCACTGTAGGAATCATTGGTTGCGGTAACGTTGGCGGTGCGCTCTACCGGGCGTTAAGAGCCCAGGGCGTAGAGTGCCGCTGCTATGATCCGTTTTTAACGGCGGCGGACAATCCGGATTTAACCGAGCTTGAAGACGTGCTGCAGGCGGATATCGTCAGTATGCACACCCCGCTCACAACCACTGGGCCGTACCCCAGCCGTCACTTACTGACCAAAGAAAAAATGATGCAGCTCGCGCCCGGGGCGGTGTTGCTCAATTGTGGTCGCGGGCCCGTGGTGGACAATCAGGCATTGTTACAGGTACTGCGCACTCGTGAGGACCTGCAAGTGGTGTTGGATGTATGGGAAACCGAACCGAAATTCGCCTTGCCGCTGCTGGATCATGTGCGGCTGGGCTCGCCCCACATTGCCGGCTACAGCTTTGATGGCAAGCTTAAGGGAACTTCCATGATTTACCAGGCGTTCTGCAAGCATTTTGGCTTGGCAGAGCAAACCCGCCTTGGCGATGTCACACCCGCCGTGGCTAACAATCAACTGCACACCGATATCAAGGCCTCCGACTGGGCGGTAATTTGCGATTTGGTGGGGCAGGTGTATGACATTGAAGACGATGACCGCGCCATGCGTAAACTGGCAAGGCAAAGCCGCGACCACGGGGTGGACTTGGGGCAGGGGTTTGATTTACTGCGCAAGCACTACGCGATTCGGCGTGAATTCAATAATTATCAACTAGCGGAGGAGATTAAAAAAGAGCCGCTGGCGAAATCGCTAGCGGCTTTAGGGTTTCATTTGAACAATGAAAGAGACTGACAGATGCGTGAGAACGCGTGTCTGCAGCCACTATAGCCGGCAATTATGAAATATTTATGACCATGCTCACTCTAGGTTTGATCATTAATCCCTTGGCTGGCTTGGGGGGTAGTCTTGCCCTGAAAGGCAGTGATGCGCCGGATACGCTGGCGCAGGCGCAGCAAGCGGGAGTAGAGGCGCAAGCGCCGCGGCGAATGCAGCGCGCTTTAGCCGCGCTGCAGCCCTATACCGACAGGCTGCGTATTGTTACTTACAGCGGTGAGATGGGGGAGTGGCTGGCTCGCACTATGGGCTTTTCCTACCAGCTACTCGGCAGTCCAGCCGGTGCCGTGACAAGCGCGCAGGATACCATCAACGCTGCACGCTGCTGTAAAGACGCGCAGGTGGATTTAATTGTCTTCGCCGGAGGCGATGGCACCGCACGCAATATTGCCGATGCCGTCGGTGTATCGGTGCCGTGTCTTGGGGTTCCCGCTGGAGTAAAAATCCACTCCGGCGTTTACACAACCAGCCCTGAAGCGGCGGGCCGAGTCTTGCAACGCTTGGCGTCGGGCCAGTGGGCGCCTTTGCTGGAGCGTGAGGTGCGCGATATCGATGAACAGGCATTTCGCCGGGGCAGGGTAAAAGCGCGCCACTACAGTGAATTGCTGGTGCCCGAGGCGCCGGATGCTCTGCAGCAGGTTAAAAACGCTGGGGCGGACATTGATGAGCTGATGCAGCTGGATGTGGCTGAAGGCGTCATTGAGGGCCTAGACCCGCAAAACCTTTATTTGGTTGGGCCGGGCTCAACCACCTATGTGATTTTGCAGCAGTTGGGGCTTGAGGGCACACTGTTGGGGGTGGATATGCTGAGAGGCGGCGAGCTGATTGCCAGCGATGTCAACGCTGCGCAGATCCGCTGCGAACTCGATAATCACCACGGACCAGTCAGTATTATTGTCACCGCCATTGGCGGCCAGGGGCATATTTTCGGGCGCGGCAACCAGCAACTGGCCAGCGATATCATTGCCCGCGTGGGTCGCGACAATATAAAAGTGGTGGCCACCACGGAAAAGCTAAAAGCCCTGCAGGGGCGGCCGCTGTTGGTGGATACCAATGACCCTGAGCTTGATAATACCCTCCGTGGCATGATGACGGTCGTTACCGGCTACCAAAACCACGTTCTTTACCCGGTAGGAGATACGCATTGATTCTTGATTCTGCGCCCCTGGCGCGGCTATTGGCCGATTTCGACCAATCACACACCCCTGACAGTCGCCGCTTGTTTCATGGTCGCGGTCAGTGCTACCCGGGCTTTGAGCATATCGTGCTGGATTATTACCATCCGGTCATCGTACTGACGCTGTTTGCAGAGGCCGCTGACAGTGATTTAACCCAAATCATGAATGATTTGGCACCGCTGCTGGCAAAAGGTGCGGCTTGTGTGCTGTTGCAGCGGCGTTATTTGCCCGGCGCACCAGCTGAGGTTTTTTACGGTGAAATGCCCGAGCACTGGTGTGCCCGCCGGGGGAATGTGCGGTTTCAGTTAGCGCTCAACGGGCAGCAGAACCCGGGTTATTTTCTCGATATGGAGCCGGGGCGACAGTGGTTGGAGCAGCGGGCGAATGGCAGGCGCATTCTTAATTTATTTGCCTATACGTGCGCGTTTTCGGTGGTGGCGGTGGCGGCTGGTGCCGAATGTGTGGTGAACGTGGATATGAGTAAATCGGCGCTGGCGCGGGGGCGTGATAATCATCACCTTAATGGGCTCGACAAAAAGCGCAGCCAATTCTTACCCGAGCAAATTTTAAAGTCGTGGAGCAGGGTGAAGCGCCCGGGACCTTACGATATTGTTATTTTTGATCCGCCCAGTTTCCAAAAAGGCAGTTTTGTAGCCACGAGAGATTATGCCAAACTGGTGAGACGCCTTCCTGAATTGATGCCCTCCGGTGGGGAGGTGCTGGCCTGCTTAAACGCCCCGGAGCTTGGGCCTGAATTTATCGCGGAGTTATTCGCCGCAGAGTGCCCGGCCGCCGAGTTTGTGGAGCGCTTGCCGGGCTCGGCGGATTTTCCCGATGCCGAGCCCGAACGTCAGTTAAAGCTATTGCATTACCGGTATCCGGGCTCGCTGTGATGCTTGGCCGTTATGTCGCCATGCGTTAGCGGTTTAGCAGAATCTGCATAATGGCATCCACCGCGTTTGATGAGCCACCTTTAAGGGCGGCGCGCACGAGGTCGATGGCCGGGGCAAAATCTCCGTCGATATCACTGTTGTCCAGGATCGGGTCAAGTTGCGCATTAATGTGCGTAGCCTGATTTGCCAGGCGCGAGCGGCAGCTGATAAAGCCGCTCAGCAAGGTAAAACCTTTATGGGTTAGCGTGACCTGGTCTACCGCCTCCTGCCGAATGGTGTCCTCGTAGCGGATATAGCCTTCATCGGCGAGCCAAATTAACGCACTCAAGCATGCCATGTGCCGCGGGCTGTGAAGGCCAAACTCATCCGGCGAGTCTGGCCCGGCAATGTCTTCCACAAACAGCGTTAGCTTGCGTGGAAAGCAGCCATACAACACATTGAGCGCTTTGGCGGTGTCTTTATGAAAGTCGCTGATATGAATATCACCCATTGGTTTTCCTGCCGGTTACTGCGTGTAGCGTTCGATAAAGTGGCCGAAACGCTCGATGGCTCGGGTGAGTTCATCTTCACGGGGCAAAAAGACGATGCGAATATGGTCCCGCTCGGGCCAGTTAAACGCCGTGCCTTGCACCAGCAGAATTTTTTCCTGGATTAGAAAATCCAACACCATTTGCTGGTCGTCGATAATCTTGTGACGGTTTAAATCGATTTTCGGAAACAGGTACATCGCCCCTTTGGGCTTTACACAGCTCACGCCGGGTAAATCGGCCAGAGCAGCCAGAGCCGCGTCGCGCTGGTCACGCAGGCGGCCGCCGGGAATAATCAACTCGTTAACACTCTGGTAGCCACCCAGTGCGGTTTGCACAGCGTACATGGCCGGTACATTGGCACACAGACGCATGGAGGCCAGCATCTCTATGCCTTCTAAATAATTTCTCGCCTTGTGTTTGGCACCGCTGACAATCATCCAGCCCGAGCGAAAGCCCGCTAAGCGGTAGGATTTTGATAGGCCGTTAAAGCTGATGCAGAGGGTGTCGCGTACCAGCCGTCCCAGCGGCACAAACTCGGTGTCATCGTAGAGAATTTTGCTGTAAATCTCGTCGGCGAAAATAATCAGGCCTTTTTCTTCGGCCAGTTTGACGATTTGCTCCAGCACTTCCTGGCTGTAGACCGCACCTGTAGGGTTGTTGGGGTTAATCAACACAATACCGCGGGTTTTATCGGTGATTTTGGCTTTGATGTCATCAATCGCCGGGTACCAGTCCGATTGCTCGTCACACAGATAGTGCACGGCTTTACCGCCGGCGAGGTTTACAGCCGCGGTCCACAGTGGGTAGTCCGGGGCGGGAATGAGCATCTCCTCGCCGTTGTTGAGCAGCGCCTGCATCGACATCACAATCAGCTCGCTAACGCCGTTGCCGAGATAAATATCCTCGATGTCTACGTTGGGAATACGCAGTTTTTGGCACTCTTGCATGATGGCTTTACGGGCCGCGAAAAGGCCGCGTGAGGCAACATAGCCTTCGGCATTGGGAAGGTTGTAAATGACGTCTTGGATAATTTCATCCGGGGCCGAAAAACCGAACGGCGCAGGGTTGCCGATGTTCAGCTTCATGATGCGATGGCCTTCTTCTTCCAGCCGGTAGGCGTGCTCAAGAACGGGGCCGCGAATGTCGTAGCAAACACCGTTGAGCTTGTCGGATTTTTTAATCGTATTCATTTACAGTAAACTGCCTTCAAATAATGTGAGCCCGGCGTGTTGAATGTACGCCAAATGGTAACAATCATCCTGTTTGCCGGGCGTAGGTGTCAAGGAAATCGTTATGTCCGAGTCCGATAAGTTCTCAGAACAATATTTTCGCGAAAAACTCAGCCCCGAAGAGTATTACGTGCTGCGGGAAAAGGGCACCGAACGCCCGTTCACTGGCGCTTACTGGAATGTATTTGCCGATGGTCAATACCATTGCCGCGCCTGCGGTGAAACCTTGTTTGAAGCCGAGACAAAGTTTGATGCCGGTTGTGGTTGGCCCAGCTTTTACGCGCCGGTTAATGGTGAAGTCATTCACGAAGAGTTTGATGCAAGCCATGGCATGCGTCGCACCGAAGTGCTGTGTAAAAACTGTGGCAGCCATCTGGGGCATGTTTTCCCCGACGGGCCCGAGCCCACAGGTTTGCGTTACTGTATCAACTCAGCGTCGATTGACCTGGAAGAAAAGAGTTAGTCGTAAATCTGTTTTTTCTTCCAGTCATCATCTTCTTCAAACGCTTCCCATTGCTTTTGCGTTTGCTGTTCTTCTTTTATGGTGGGGTCGGGAGTCGCCTGCTGGGCGTTATACTCGGCTTCCAGCTTGTTAATAATAGCGCTGAGCTGCTCCACTTGTTTTTTTACATTCTGTCGCGCGGCTTCTTTTAATAGCAGCTTATGCGCCAAGGTGTAGTAGTGGATAGCCAGGCGAAGCTTGTTGTCGGCTCGTGCCTGCTTAGCTTGTTGGGTGTAACTGTCGATGGTGCTTTGCAGCAGCAGGCGGCGAATCTGTGTGTTGTAATGGGATGCTTCCGCTGATGCCAGTCGTCCCTTTTCACTTTGGTTGGAAATGTAACGCTGCAGCTCTTGCAGTAGCGGACGAATTTGGGAGGCTTGTGCAGACGTTAAGCGGGTTTTCTCGGCGTTGCCGGGCAAGTCTTCAAGCTGCTTATTGAATAGCTGTAATTCGGCATCGTGCCCTGCGTGAGGCTCCAGCTTCATCAGCTGCTCGCTGGTGTTGCATAAAATCCGATAAATAAACTTGTGCAAGTCATTGGATAGAAACCCCACCGGAAAGCTCTTCGCCATATGCTTAAAAAGCTCTAAGCGTTTATGCAGTGCGGTAAGAATACGATTTTGCTGTTTGCGCTTTTTCGCCAAGTGCTGGTTGATAAATACGTAGCAGACCAGCGCGGTCAGTAGAAATACCAGCCCGGCGATCAGATAAACTGACGACATTATGTATTACCGGTGAACAATCAAAGCCCGAGAGTAGCGCATTTTGGCTCATTACGCAGCATTAGGTTTGTATGTGGAGCGCTGGCAGGTGTTCTGTTTGAGCGCCTTTTGAGCGCTTTGTGGCTATCTTGAGCAGTTCGGCAGGGTCTCTAAGTCATTGTTTAAGCTCTTAAAAAAAATCGTGACGAAAGTGTTGACAGCCGGTGCAGGTCTATCTAGAATGCGCCCCTCTTTTGACGAGACGCTTGTCCCCTTCGTCTAGAGGCCTAGGACACCGCCCTTTCACGGCGGTAACAGGGGTTCGACTCCCCTAGGGGACGCCATGCGGAAATAGCTCAGTTGGTAGAGCACAACCTTGCCAAGGTTGGGGTCGGGAGTTCGAGCCTCCTTTTCCGCTCCACTTCCCTTTTACAGGGCAGGCAGTGTCAATGTTAAAAGAGAATTAGGTTAAGTCCTACGTCCCCTTCGTCTAGAGGCCTAGGACACCGCCCTTTCACGGCGGTAACAGGGGTTCGACTCCCCTAGGGGACGCCATTGCGGAAATAGCTCAGTTGGTAGAGCACAACCTTGCCAAGGTTGGGGTCGGGAGTTCGAGCCTCCTTTTCCGCTCCAAATTCAAAAGGGTCAGCGTACTGCGCTGGCCCTTTTTTGGTTTAGCTTTGATCTTCCCAGTTTGTTTGGATGATTTTGGTTAATTCTTGTTGCCGTAGCGGCAATGTAGGCAATAAATTTGCCGCCGACACTGGCAGCCCGCGCCTACCAGTGTGCAACTGTTATACTCTCCCGCCTAATGCAAGCCCAGCACCTTAGTGCGCTCTTGTTCGTAATCAAAAGATCCCTGCGAATGAATAGCGTCGTGTAGCCGTTCATCGAGCCGCTGAAAGAGTTCAATTTCTTCGTCGGGCATGTAGTGCAGGCAGTCGCCACCAAAGTGCCACAGCAAGTCGCGCGGCAGTAATGGCGTCAGATGGGGGTAAGCCGCTATGGTGCGGCACATTACCAGTTGCCCTGTTTCGGCGTAGTCCGTACCGTTTAGGCGAGGTAGGGATTCCAGCTGCTGCAAATATTGCAGTGCATCTTCGTCGCCATCGTCATCTATAAAGGGCGGTTGCTGCTGTACGGCATGAATAAACCGCGCCAATAGTTGTTGAATGGCGTGGCGATAGGTATCGGCGGCGCTGGTGTTGGACATTTTGGCTCCAGTGGGTGTGTTCGGTAATCAACTTTCAGAGGTTATTATGACAGCTGCGCTTTCGATTAAAAATCTGCGCAAAACCTATGGCAATAATTTTGAAGCACTGAAGGGTATTTCTCTTGAGGTTCAGGCCGGTGATTTTTTTGCGGTGCTGGGGCCAAATGGTGCGGGTAAATCGACGACCATCGGTATTATTTGTTCGCTGGTGCGTAAAAGCGCGGGCGAGGTAAGTGTTTTTGGTCATAGCATCGACACCGACTTTTCCTCTGCCAAACAAGAGCTTGGCATAGTGCCGCAAGAGTTTAACTTTAGTCAGTTTGAAAAAGTGCGGGATATTGTGCTGCAGCAGGGCGGTTACTATGGCTTGCCGCGCGCTAAAGCGGCCGAGCAGGCCGACAAGTACTTAAAAAAGCTGGGTCTTTGGGATAAGCGCGATACACCGGCGCGCATGTTATCCGGCGGTATGAAGCGTCGCCTGATGATTGCCCGGGCGCTGGTGCATGAGCCACGGGTGTTGATTTTGGATGAGCCTACCGCTGGGGTGGATATTGAGCTGCGGCGCTCCATGTGGGAGTTTTTGCGCGAAATTAATGCCCAGGGCACCACCATCATTCTTACTACTCATTATCTGGAAGAAGCAGAGAGCCTGTGTCGCAATGTGGCGATTATTGATCACGGTGAAATCGTGCAAAACACCAGCATGAAATCGCTATTAAAGCGCCTGAACAAAGAAGTCTTTGTGTTTGATGTTGAGGGCGAGCTAAAAAAAGCGCCCGAACTGGCCGGCCATATCGTCGAGTGGGTGGATGAGCACTCTTTCGAAGTAGAGGTAGAAAAGGGGCAAAGTTTGAATCATCTGTTTGCCGAGCTAACCCGGCAAGGCCTGGAAGTGGTGAGTATGCGTAATAAGGCCAATCGTCTTGAAGAGTTGTTTGTCTCTTTGGTGGCCAGCAGTCGAGGGGAGGGGACCGATGGAGTTTAATGCTCAGATGGTGGCGCTTGGCACCATTGTTCGTAAAGAGATCAAACGTTTTTCCCGTATATGGGTGCAAACGCTGTTACCGCCGGTTATCACTATGTCGCTGTACTTTGTGATTTTTGGCAAGTTGATTGGGTCGCGAGTCGGGACGATGGATGGCATCAGTTACATGCAGTTTGTGGTGCCGGGGCTGATCATGATGGCGGTACTCACTAATTCTTATACGAACGTCGTTTCGTCTTTTTTTAGCGCTAAATTTCAGCGTTCGATAGAGGAGTTACTGGTGTCGCCGACGCCGAATGTGATTATTTTATTGGGGTACTGCGCCGGCGGTATGGCCCGTGGCTTGTGTGTGGGTGCCTTGGTGACGGTAGTCGCGCTGTTTTTTACTGACATTCAGGTGCATAGCTGGCCTTTAACCGCGGGTATTATTTTTCTGACGTCGCTATTTTTCTCGTTGGCGGGTTTTATTAACGCGGTTTACGCCAATACATTTGACGATATATCCATTGTGCCCACGTTTGTCCTTACGCCACTTACCTATTTGGGTGGGGTGTTTTATTCCGTGAGCTTGCTGCCTGAGTTCTGGCAGTGGGTGTCACATTTAAATCCGATTTTGCATATGGTCAGTGCGTTCCGCTATGGCATGCTTGGTACCGGCGGAGAAAATGTGGGTTTTGCGTTTGCGGGGTTGATCGTATTTACCGCCGTGTTGTTTGCCGTGGGTTTGCATTTACTGAAATCGGGTAAGCGGTTACGGGCTTAAAAGGGTTATATCTTATGGCGACTATTAAAGACAGCCCGCTGGGCAAAAGCAGCGCTTATGTTGCGCAATACGACCCGTCTTTGTTGTATCCCATTGCTCGCGGCGAGTCTCGTAAGGCGCTGGGGCTGAATGATGCGCTGCCATTTTTCGGTGAAGACATCTGGACTGGCTACGAGCTTTCCTGGCTTAACGCTAAGGGGTTGCCGCAGGTGGCGCTTATCGAATTCTGTCTGCCCTGTGATAGCCCGAATATTGTTGAATCCAAATCGATCAAGCTGTATTTGAATTCGTTTAATCAGAGTCATTTTTCGGGCGCGGCTGAGGTTCAGGCGTTGATTACGAAGGATTTATCTCAGGCTGCAGGTGCCACGGTAACCGTGAGTTTACGTTCAGTGAATGAAGTTGATGCGGGGTTTGTTGGCTTTGCGGGGGCTCCGCTTAACGCCACCTGCTTGGACGATTTGGATATACATATCGATGAGTACACTCCCAATCCCAGCCTTCTGTCAGCTACCGCTGGGGAGGGTGGCAGCTTCTTTAGTAACTTATTGAAATCTAATTGCCCTGTCACGGGCCAGCCGGATTGGGCCAGTGTGTGGGTCAGTTGCACCGGGGTCAATATCAATCCTGAAGGGTTGCTGCGCTATATTGTGTCTTATCGTGAGCATCAGGATTTTCACGAGCACTGTGTTGAACGTATGTTCTGCGATGTGCTGGCTCAGTGCCAGCCGACAACCCTTGAGGTTTATGCGCGCTACACCCGTCGCGGCGGCTTGGATATTAACCCGTACCGCGCAACGGCAAAGCAAAGTGCTCCCAGACTGAGGCTGATTAGACAATAACCTTGTCGTCGAGTTTTTCGGCCGCCTTTTTAAGTGCGGTAATAACGCGATCTTTATCGTAATTTTTCACTTTGTCCAGGTCGAGGTACATGGAAAACCCCTCGGCCCGATCTTCAAAATAAGTTTGATTGCGACCCAAGTCTTTGCGTAGCCCAGCCACCTGATACACTTTAACCGGTGCACTGAATCCTTTAACAGTAATGTCACCTTTATCGCGGCATAGCACCGAATCTTTTACCAGTGACCAGGTTTCATGGGAAATCAGAATTTCATCCGGGTCAGCGGCGGATTCCAGGCGGCTTGCCAGGTTTACGTGGGTGCCGAGCACGGTGTAATCCAAATGGCTTGAGGTGCCGAAGGTGCCGACCGTGCAGTATCCGGTATTGATTCCCATACGAATTTGCAATGGCTTTTTAATGCCCTGATTCCACCACTCCTGCTGTAGAGATTTCATGCGTTTTTTCATGGCTATCGCCATTTGTACGCAGCGTAAGCAGTCATCTTTTACTCCTTTGCTTGCGCTATCGCCGAACAGCACCATTACCGCATCGCCCATAAACTTGTCGATGGTGCCTCCGAAGTGGGTGACGATCTTTGTCATTTCCGTCAAATATTGGTTGAGAAGTTCGGTCAGGGCTTCGGCCTCCATCTCTTCCGAGAGCTGGCTAAAGTCTTTGATATCGGAGAAAAAGACGGTGATTTTTTTGCGCTCGGCCTGCAGGGTTTCATCGCGGCCCTGGTTTACGGCTTGCCAAACGGCTGGAGCTAAATAACGAGATAATTTGTAGGCCCGTATTTTATGCCATTTTTGCTCGTTAATAAGTTTGGCGTTGTTAAGTTTTAAGCGGTGGAAGCGCTGATGCATATACGCGGCATAAGCAAGGAAATAGGTAAGAATGCCAATCAAGCTGACGGCACTGATTTCGAAATTGCTGTTAAAAATAAGCTGTGGTTTGTGGATGAGTAGACTGAGCCCAACCCCACATGCGAGAGCGGTGTTATCCTCCAGCCAACGCCTTAAGCCTCCATTCAAAAGCGCGTTGAATTGAACCATGGCGAAAAACAAAATGCTGGGCAATAAAGAGAAGTTAATTAAGTTGAGGATGACTCCGATAATGGCTGCGTCGGCATAGGTAAACCAGCGTTGTACCTTTTGCTGTTGTTTAGGCTCTTGATTACGACTAAAAACAAAACTGCCGTAAGCGTATGCAAGCAAAAAAACAATCGCTGCAATATAGGTCCAGTTGATGTCTTTCCAGTCCATCATTGCTGCCAGTGTTCCGCCTGTGGCAAAGCACATAAGGGTGCGAAAATAATATTGCTGCAGCGTTGTGTCTGAGTGTTTGATGTCGTTGGTTGTAGTCATCGTCAGGGTCTTGGTCTCGCGTAGGGCAGAGTCATCTGGTGCCACATCTTATACATTAAGTGCTGTAGACGTCTATGCTGGCGGTGATTATGTTACCCCTTGCTGCGAAGATCCAAATAGCGTTCTTCGAGTTCGGCGTATTGGGCCTCCAGCTGAGAGTGGCGCTGCTGTAAATCCTGCTGGCCAGCATCCTGTTGGCTGTCTCTTAGAACCTGATTTTCCTTCTCAAGCGAGTCGATGTGGTTTAAAAGATCTTTTGTCTCAAGAGTAAATTGATGCAGGGTGGCGCGCATATCATCCATTTCGTGTTGTTGGTCGATGGTGTTATTCAGCGCTGACTCAAGCTCATTGAGTTTTTGAGTGCTGGCTTCTAGTTCGCTTTCTAGCAGTTGTACACAGGTTTCTGATTCTTTCACGTAACGAAGTTGTTGTTCTAGTTGGTCCTGGAGCTGCTGGATCACGGCTTCTTTTTCTTCTGCGCTTTTAGCGTCCAGAAGTTGCTGTTGCAGCTTGTTAATTATCCGGTGTTGATCGGCGGCTACATTGCGCAGTTTGTTCAGCTCGTCTGCGGTACGTGGGTCGGCACGGGTTAGGGTGATGCGTTCAGGCTCAACACTGGAGGTTGAGGTAGGTTCAGAGCCGGTGGCGGCGATAATGCTGTGATGAATGTCGTCGTAGAGGCTGTTATATTGATTGAGGAGCGCGCTGAATTTTGCGGGATCTTCTACTTCATCTTGCATGGCCATTAATTGTTCGTAGTAGTGCTGCGCCTCAAGGCGGGCAGTTTCCCACTGCTGTTCCATTTCAAAAAATAGCTTTTTAAATTGTTCTAGATTTTGTATGCGTTTTTCAGCTGTTGCCAGTGCTTGATCTTGATTGGGCTCTGCGTTTAATAAATTGAGAAATTTCTCGCCAGCTTGTTCCCATGTTCCCTCGGCAGCCTCTGGCCCTAAGTGCGATAGCAGGTGATAGTGAATGGCTGCTAATTGTGCGCTGGGCGATAGGCTCTCTGTGGGGGTGTTAATATCACCCTCGGGGGCTTGGCTGAAGAAATGTTTGCTGGTGTTTTTCAGTTGGTCTTCAAGTGGAGTTTGGTGCTCGGTGTGCGCCGCTGAACGCTCGAGGCTTAGGCGCAACTGCTCTTGTTGGCGTCTAATCAGTCTGCGTAATTTTCGTATATACAGGTAAATCAGTAGCCCGGCCACAAGAAGTGCCAGGGCTGCTTCTAGCAATACAATCAATAAAATTGATGGCATCAGCAGGTAACCTCGAATAATTGTTATAAATGAGAGATCTTTTTGTCGGTTTATTATGGTTCAAGCGGCTTATATATGCGAACTCTTGCGCCGAAAGCCAGGTTTGGCTTGCTACAATATTGCTTTTGGGTAATTTAGGAGTGCTTTAATGGACGCAGTAACGGCTTTAACGCGGCGGGTATCGGTGGCTAAATTACAAGAGCCGGGGCCCTCCGATGAGCAGTTGTCTCAGTTGATCGGGGCGGCTGTGCGGGCCGCAGATCACGGCCTGCTTCGGCCTTGGCGGTTTTTATTGGTTCAAGAGGAGAGCCGCAATCGTTTGGGTGAGGTGTTTTGTGAAGCGGTGCTCGCCGATTCAGCTACGGTCAGTGAAAGTGTTCAGCAAAAATTTCGCAATATGCCACTAAGAGCCCCTTGTTTAATGGTGGTGATTGCTTCTATTCAAGAGCACCCTAAAGTTCCCAGGCAGGAGCAGATCATCTCGGCAGGAGCGGCGGCACAAAACATTATCAACGCGGCTTATGCTCTCGGGCTTGGTGCCATGTGGCGTACAGGGGACATGGCGTATCACCCTAGAGTATTGAAGGCACTGGGACTGAAGCCACATGAAGAATTGGTCGGTTATATTTATCTGGGGACACCGGTAAATCAACCGGGCGAGCCTAAAGCTGTAGATGTAGCGCCATTACTTCAGCATTGGACTAATAAGTAATTGATTTTATGCCTTCGGTTATGTAGGATTGCGCTCCTCTTAAACAGGGGCTAACTTATTGTTTTCGGCGGATAAACCGCTGCAGGCATTACCCCTGATTTAATGCGGGTGAGGTGGCCGAGTGGTCGAAGGCGCACGCCTGGAAAGTGTGTAACGGGAAACCGTTCGAGGGTTCGAATCCCTCCCTCACCGCCATACAAAAAACCGCCGAAGGTCGACTGACTTTCGGCGGTTTTTTATTGGGTTAAAGGTAGGCGGGAGGCGTTCGGCCGCGCCTCTGCATCCTGCAGTTGCGGCATTTGTGCATCTCTGCACATCAGCCCCGAAATAGCGTTCGATCATTTGCCGGGAGTAAATGGAACCGCTTGAAGGGAGTCGCTCAGTGATTAAGTGTTGAGGCCTCTTCGGCAACATTGAGTCTTTGTTTTTGTTGTGGACTGTTTGCGGCAATTGTGAGGGGCTTTGGGGCTTTGGCTGCGCGCTCAATGATCAACCTGTTCAACCCTTAAGCAAGAGGGGTGGGGAAGTTAGAAAAAAGAGATTTTTTTCTTTTAAGCGCTTGACCTTGCGGGGGGGAATCACTACTATACGCGCCTCCTAACGACGCACTCGTAGCTCAGCTGGATAGAGTACTCGGCTACGAACCGAGCGGTCGGAGGTTCGAATCCTCCCGAGTGCGCCATATATACTAAAGCCCGTCCTGTAAAGGATGGGCTTTTTTATGCCCTTAAGTATTGTTTAGGAAGGGTGCTGCTCAATAATGGTGAGAGCTTGGAGGTAGTCGCTCAATCTATAAGCCTCCTGGGTTTATAGATAATGCTTGAGTCTTGGGTGGCTTTTTGCTCCTTAGGGCAGTGTTATTTGCGCTACAATAGAGTGATTAAATTAAAAAGAATAAAAGCTCGCCAGCTCTTGGTGGGCTTTTTTTGTTTTTGGGTGGGGCTATTTACGTTGTGCGGAGGTTGTTGAGATAAATGAGCAAGGTAAAGCAGTACTTGTTGTTAATGTTGATGAATTTTCGCGTAGTTCGGCGCGGCAAGCTCAGTGCATTTATGGGCTTGGAAGGTGTGCGCGGCAGTGTGTTTTGGGTGTGAGTTGACTTGCCTCGCATTCTTGGAGATTGTTTCAGCCCCCGCTTAGCGGGGGCTGTTTGTATCTGGATAAAGTGATTAAGCTAAAGCAAGATTCATTAAGGTTGGAGAAAGTGATGCGTGTGTTGATTGTGTTGACGTTGTCTGCGCTCATATACGCTTCCCCAGTCTCAGCGAGCATGCAGGGCTATGCTCAGGTAACGCCGGATGGTAAAGCGGCCGTTGCGACGGTTCAGCCACGTGCTACCGAGGCGGCAATGACTGTGCTGAAAGAGGGGGGCAACGCCGTGGATGCTGCTGTCGCTGCTGCCTTGGCGTTAGGCGTTGTTGATGGCCATAACTCTGGAATAGGTGGGGGCTGTTTCGCTATTGTGCGCTGGGCTGATGGCAGCATAGAAGCGTTGGATGGGCGCGAGATGGCTCCTGCTGCTGCAAGTCGTGATATGTATGTTCGCGACGGGGTGGTGGTTAAAGGTTTAAGCCGCACCGGTGCTCTGGCCTCGGGGGTCCCGGGGTCGGTGGCAGTGTACGACTACATGTTAAAAAAAGGGGGGGCTCTGGCCCGTGACAAAGTGTATGCACCGTCTATTGAGTTGGCTCAGAAGGGATTCCCCATTGATCAGATTTACGCCGATCGTCTGGCGCGGCATCGGCAAACGCTAGCAGGTTTTGAAGGTTCTGCGGCGGTGTTGTTGAATGCCGAAGGTCAACCTTGGCCTGCCGGACACCTGTTACAGCAACCAGATTTAGCCGCTACCTACCGTGCTCTAGCCAAAGAGGGGGCTGATTATTTCTATCGCGGCGAGTTCGCTCAGGCGGTAGAGCGCTGGATGAAAGCCAACGAAGGCCTGATAACTGCCGCTGATTTTGCTCGCTACAAGATGCTGCACCGCAAGCCGGTGTACAGTCAGTATCGAGACTATGAAGTGGTTGGCTTTGGGCCGCCCAGCTCGGGTGGCGTGCATGTGGCGGAAATTCTGAACACGCTGCAGACGTTTGAATTGGCCGAGCTGGATGAAGTGTCTCGCTATCATGTTATCGCTGAAGCCATGAAGCTTGCCTTTGCTGATCGAGCCTACTGGCTGGGCGACCCGGCCTTTGTCGATGTACCTAAAGGGTTGGTGAGTGATGAGTATGCCCGCAAGCGTGCGGCCTCAATCAGCCTGGAGCGAGTGCAGGAAAATGTGCAGCACGGTACGCCAAAGGGGTCGGATATCAACTTATTTGATAAGCACACTACTCATATTGCAGCGGCGGATAGTGATGGCAATTGGGTCGCGATTACCACGACTGTGAATACGGACTTTGGCTCCAAGGTGATCATTCCGGGGACGGGTGTGGTGATGAACAACCAGATGGATGATTTTGTTGCCCAGCCAGGCGTTGCCAATATCTACGGTCTGGTGGGTAGTGAAGCTAATGCCGTTGCGCCGGGTAAGCGACCGTTGTCGAGTATGAGTCCTACGCTTTTATTAAGGGGCGGTAAGCCGGTTATGACCCTGGGGGCAGCGGGCGGGCCGACCATTATTACTCAAGTGGTGCAGGCGATTGTTCAGCATATCGATTTGGGTAAACCCCTTTATGAGGCTTTAGTCAGCCCGCGTATACACCATCAGTGGCAGCCGAACACCTTATACCTTGAGCCGGTGGCCAGTGATGCCTTGCGCGATGGCTTGAAAAACTTGGGGCACAACATCAAGTCTCTTGGTCCTTATGGTTCAACCCAGGCGATTGAGTGGCGTGATGGCAAGTTTACGGCGGTTTCAGAGCCCCGTCTTGAGCAGCGTAATAAGCATTAATTATTTGCTGAGCCTGATAGATGCCGCTGAAAGGCCTGCTCCAGTGCTTCCGGATCACGCTCTCGCTTAATGTCGTCAAAAAAACCGCTGGCCTCAGAATAATTGAGCCGTAAATACATAAGCCATTGCTTGATCCGATTTCCCGCGTACTTTTGGGGGTATATCGGCAGGCTGGTGCGATAGTAGTCGTGCAGGATTTGGCAGGCCCTATGCCAAGGCATAGGGTTGAAGTGAATGCCGCTGTGGTAGGCCTTTATTTGCTGAGCCAGGTCCGGGCAAGCCAGCAGGCCACGGCCGAGCATCATGTCTTCACAGCCGGACTGTGTGCGACACTTAATGTAATCCTCAATACACCAGATCTCGCCATTGGCGACTATGGGTATGGCCAGCGCCTGGCGAATGTTGCCGATGCAGTCCCAGTAGGCGGGAGGCTTGTAGCCGTCGGCTTTGGATCGTGCGTGTACCACCAATTCATCGGCACCGGCGTCTTCGCAGGCCTTGGCGTTGTCCATATAATTTGAGCGATCGGCAAAGCCCAGTCGAATCTTGGCGCTGACGGGGATGTCGCAGGGGACAGCTTTGCGGACAGCGTTGACGACGTCAAAAACTCGGTTTGGGTCGCGTAGCAGGCAGGCTCCACCATCACTTTTATTCACGGTTTTGGCGGGGCAGCCAAAGTTTAGATCAATGGCTTGTGCACCGGCACGTACCGCGCGGCGTGCATTTTCGGCCATAGGTTCGGGTTGACCGCCCAGAAGTTGCAGCTTTACCGGTGTTCCTGAGGGCGTCAGGCAATTGTTATCCAGTTCTGGGCATAGGCGGCGAAACACCCGTCGTGGCAATGGTTGATCTACAACTCGTACAAATTCAGTGACGCATTGATCAATTCCATTGTTGCGGGTCAGGATGTCCCGGACTAAGTAGTCTACGACGCCCTCCATAGGGGCAAGGTGTATTCGCATAAAGAAAGTTTGGTGCTGTGAATAAGTTGGGGCGGCATTCTACCTTAATTTGAGTCTTTCGCAGCGGCATTTGAATCGTGAAGTTTCTGTTAAATTTGAGCTAAATCGGTCGATTTTCGCTGAAATAGTAGCTAAAAGTTCCTAACGGATTGTGAGTTTGATTTTCGCGTCTTGTAAGTTAATGAAAGATAAGAGAAAATGCTCGGCCGTTTTTAGCGGGCCCGAGGCCTTACAGGCATCGGTATCGTCATTTCCAGAAGGTAGTTGCTATGCAAGAAACATTGTTGCAGCAGGGCACGGATCTCATGATTTATGGCATGGGCACCGTCATAGTGTTTTTAACATTATTGGTGATTGCGACCGGCGTCATGTCCCGCGTCATGTTGCGCTACTTTCCCGATCCGGTTGCGATCGAGCCGAAAAAAGAACGTCGGCCCAGTGCTGCTGGCGATCAGGTGGAGCCGCGTATTCAAAAGGTCATTGAAGAGGCGATCCGCAAGCACCGTAACTCGCATAAGTAATAGCGCATTGCGCTCTATGCACCGAACTATGACAGACTAACTTGGGGTAGAAACGCCATGAGCGAGGCTAAAAAACCACTGGGTATTACCGATGTGGTCCTGCGCGACGCGCACCAGTCACTGTTTGCCACCCGCATGCGTCTTGACGACATGCTGCCAATTGCAGAAAAGCTCGACTCCGTCGGTTTTTGGTCGTTAGAGACGTGGGGCGGAGCTACTTTTGATAGCTGCATTCGCTATTTGGGTGAAGATCCCTGGCATCGCATTCGCGAGCTGAAAAAAGCCATGCCAAAAACCCCCATGCAAATGTTGCTGCGCGGTCAAAACTTGTTGGGATATCGTCACTACGGCGACGATGTGGTTGAAAAATTTGTCGAGCGTGCCGCTGTAAACGGTGTTGACGTATTCCGCGTTTTCGATGCCATGAATGACATGCGCAATATCGAAGCGGCGCTAAAAGCGGTTAAAAATCAGGGTAAACATGCTCAGGGCACAATTTCTTATACCATCAGCCCAGTACATACTTTAGAGGGCTGGGTAGAGCAGGGTAAGCGCATTGAAGATATGGGCGCAGATTCTATCGCCATTAAAGACATGGCGGGCCTGCTGAAGCCTTATGTGGGTTATGAGTTGGTTAAACGTCTGAAAGAAAGCTGTTCTATCCCCATTCACATGCAAAGCCATGCTACTACTGGCCTTGCACACGCTACCAACCTCAAGTGTGTCGAGGCTGGTATCGACAACGTCGATACGGCTATTTCTTCCATGTCTATGACCTACGGTCACAGCCCCACCGAGACCTTGGTAGCTACGCTTGAAGGAACCGAGCGCGATACCGGTTTGGATATTCACTTGCTCGAAGATATCGCCGGTTATTTCCGAGAAGTCCGTAAAAAGTACGCGAAATTCGAGGGCGCGCTTAAAGGCGTCGATTCTCGTATTCTGGTGGCACAGGTACCGGGCGGTATGCTGACCAATATGGAAAACCAGCTGCGGGAGCAAAACGCGACTGACAAGTTAGATGACGTGCTGGCAGAAATCCCTAAGGTACGCGAAGATTTAGGCTTTATTCCTCTGGTGACTCCCACCTCGCAAATTGTTGGTTCCCAGGCTGTGTTGAACGTGCTGACTGGCGAGCGCTATAAAACCATCACCCGTGAAACCGAAGGGGTGCTGAAAGGCGAATATGGTGCAGCACCGGCCCCCGTCAACAAAGAGTTGCAGCAGCGAGTGTTGGGCGATAAAGACCCAATCACTTGTCGTCCAGCTGACCTGATTGAGCCAGAGTTTGCCAAGTTGACCGATGAGCTGCTGCGCGAAGCCAGTGAAAAAGGCATTTCACTGACAGAAGGCGAAGGCCAGGTGGATGACGTGCTTACTTACGCACTTTTCCCGCAGGTTGGCCTCAAGTTTTTACAAAATCGCGGTAACGCGGATGCCTTTGAACCTGCGCCTACCGGCAAAGAGGGCAGCGTCCCAACCACCGATAGCGGCGATGAAATTTACACCGTTGAAGTCGAAGGCAAAAAATACTCGGTAACGGTTGCAAACGGCGGCGATATTACCGGTATCGGTTCCGTTGGTGGTGCGTCGTCCACCCCTGCTGCACCGGCGGCCGGTGGTGCCGGTGAACCAGTACCAGCCCCCTTGGGTGGTACGATTGTGCGCCTGGCGGTTCAGCCTGGCGAGCAGGTTGCTGAAGGCGATACCTTGTTGATTCTGGAGGCCATGAAAATGGAATCTGAAGTCAGCGCGCCGCGCGCCGGAACCGTCGCCTCTATCAATGTGCAAGCTGGCGACGCTGTTGCTGCTGGCGATAATCTGCTGAGTATCAGCTAATTTGCCCGGTTAATTTGAGAGAAGACTATGCAGAATTTTTTACGTCTTTGGCACGACTCGGGCATTTACCACCTGGATATGGGCCAGGGGTTTATGATGCTGATTGGGTTGGGCCTACTGTTTCTCGCCATTCGCAAGGGCTTTGAGCCTCTGTTGTTGGTGCCTATCGGGTTTGGTTGTATTTTGGCCAATATTCCCGGCGCGGGCCTGTCAATGTCGGCGGTTGAAAATGCTCTTTATTCTGGTTACCCAGAGGTTGTTGCTCCTTTGGCTCAATTGCTGGGTGAGCAAGCCGACGCAGGGATTAAAGCGCTGACGGCGGCTTATCAGCAATCACCTGCGGCGGTGCAGGCTGACGCTTATCGTTTAGCAACCGACTTAGGGTACGCCAACGGCATGCTGTACAACTTTTACAGTGTGGCGATTGGCAGTGGTGTAGCGCCTTTGGTGATCTTTATGGGGGTCGGTGCCATGACCGACTTTGGCCCGTTGCTGGCCAACCCGAAAACACTCTTTTTAGGGGCTGCCGCGCAATTTGGTATTTTTGCCACGGTAATGGGCGCTGTGGGATTATCGGTAACGGGGGTTATTGATTTCTCCATCGCAGATGCCGCTGCCATTGGTATTATCGGCGGGGCCGACGGCCCTACCGCTATTTATGTTGCCAGTGTGCTGGCGCCTGAACTGTTGGGTGCTATTGCGGTAGCCGCGTACTCTTACATGGCGCTGGTGCCTATGATTCAGCCGCCGATCATGCGTTTATTGACCACGAAGGAAGAGCGTGTCATCCGTATGGAGCAGCTGCGTGTTGTATCGCGCCGGGAGAAAATTGTGTTCCCGCTGATTTTGCTGGTGTTGGTAGCGCTGATTTTGCCAAGTGCTGCGCCACTGCTGGGAATGTTCTGCTTCGGTAACCTGATGCGTGAATGCGGTGTGGTTGAGCGTTTGAGCGACACAGCGCAAAATGCGCTGATTAACATCACCACGATTTTTCTCGGGTTGTCGGTGGGTTCGAAGTTGGCTGCGGACAAATTCCTCGATCCGAAAACCCTGGGCATTTTGGTGCTGGGCATTGTTGCCTTTGGTATCGGTACCGCTATGGGTGTTCTGACGGCGAAGTTTATGAACTTGTTTGTGAGGCAGAAAATCAACCCACTGATTGGTTCGGCCGGGGTATCTGCGGTGCCAATGGCGGCTCGTGTGTCTAACAAACTGGGGCTTGAAGCAAACCCGCAGAACTATCTGCTGATGCACGCCATGGGGCCGAATGTGGCCGGTGTGATTGGTTCGGCAATCGCGGCGGGCGTCATGATTTCTATTGTCTCCTCGCTGACTTAATACGTTCTATACTCCTTTCTTTTGCCGCCGCACGTAAAGTGCGGCGCTTTTTATGAGGCACCCCGTGTCTGACTTTCCTTTTTTTTCTGACATTGATCATCCGGCGTTGCTGCAGAACCTGCAGCGAATGGGTATTGAGCAACCCACCGAAGTGCAAGAGCGCACAATTGAAGCGGTGCTGGATGGTGCCGATTGCGTGGTCTCTGCTCCTACCGGATCGGGTAAAACTTTGGCGTTTTTACTGCCTGTGATGCAGACCCTGCACAGCGAAAGGCGGAAACCGGGTCGTATCCGGGCACTGGTGCTGTCTCCGACGCGTGAGCTGGCGCGGCAGATTGTAGAGCAGGGGCGTAAGCTTTGCGATCGAGATGCGGTCAATGTGGTGGCGCTTACCGGCGGTGATCACAAACAAACGCAAGAGTCTTATCTGCGCGATGCGGATTTACTGGTTGCCACACCCGGCCGGTTGGCTGAATACGTGGGTGAAGCGCGTATCGATTTGAGTGCATTGGAATTTTTGGTGGTGGATGAGGCCGATCGCACCTTGGATATGGGGTTTGCCAATGAGGTTACCCAGATTGCACTTAATTGTAATCCTGAGCGCCAAACCCTGTTGTTTTCCGCCACGTTACAGGGCGCTGGGGTAGAGGATTTTATCGCCGCACTTACCGATCCGGATAAGCGAGCGAATATTCAGATAGAAAGTGCCATGGATAAGCGCGCCATGGAAAAAATTCTGGTGGATGATCGCGAACACGTAGCGCGACTTTTGCCAGTGCTGTTATCCGAGCGACGTTTTCGCCGCGCCATTGTATTTGTGAACAAGCGTGAGCAAGCAAACACCTTAAATGAGGCGATAAGACAAGCGGGCTGTCGTTCGGCAAGTTTGCACGGCGAAATGGACGCTCAGGCGCGCAAGCAAGTACACAGGGCCTTTACGGCCGGTGAGGTGAATATATTGGTGGCCACGGATTTGGCCGCGCGAGGGCTTGATATCTCGGGCGTGGATTTAGTGGTCAATGCCGAGCTGCCTTACAATGTGCCAAGCTTTATTCATCGCGCGGGTCGTACTGGGCGAATGGGAAAAGAGGGTTGTGTTATTTCCCTGGTGAGTGCACCGGCCTGGAACCGCATGGCGGCCATTGAAAAGTTTCTGGGCCGCGCTGCCGATAAGGTTAAAGTAACGGGCCAAGAGGCAAGTTACAAAGGCCCCAAAAAAACCCGAGCCTCCGGTAAAGTGGCGGGGACAAAAAAAACCGCCGCACAAAAGAAAAAAGCGGCCAAGTCTAAAAAAGACGATAAGCCTAAAATTAAGCAGCGCCTGCGCGACCGGAAAAACGTCGGTAAACGTCGCAAGCCTAGCGAAGCGAAACCCGCAAACGAGCATAGTCCCCCGGAAGAATAATTTAAACGAGCTAGCACCCGAATAAGGTAGGTTCAGGCTATGTTGCAATGGATTCGAAACTGGCGTGAAAAAAGCATCGTCAAAAATAATCCCATTGACGAGCGCGACTGGCAACAGGTTGTAGCGCAGCTGCCACTGTTGCGTGGATTGTCAGACACCGAGCTCTCTGAGCTGCGTCGATTGGCCATTTTATTTATTCACGAGAAGGATTTTGTCGGTATACAGGGGCAAGTGTTGACCGGCAATATGGCGCTTTTGATTGCGCTTCAGGCTTGTTTGCCTATTTTGTACCTGGGTATCGACTGGTATCGTGGTTGGTCGTCAGTGATCGTCTACCCTGCAGCGTTTAAGGCCTCGCGCACTGAAGTCGATCAGTACGGTATCGCCCATGAGGTTGAACATGACTTATTGGGTGAGGCCTGGACTCAAGGCGGTGTCATTTTGGCTTGGGATGATACCGCTCAGGCAGGTGTGATCGATGGTCATAATCTGGTAATTCACGAATTTGTGCATAAGCTGGACATGCTAAATGGTGCCGCTGATGGCTTTTTCCCTTTGCCTGCGGACATTTCTGTTAAGGATTGGACGGAAACATTTAGTCGAGCCTACGAAGACTTGACCGGCCGAGTTCAGCGCGGCGAGAGAACGCCGATTGATCGCTACGCGGCGACCAACGCCGCTGAGTTTGTGGCAGTCACATCGGAGGTGTTTTTTGAGTTACCGACGCTTTTAAAGGCCGAGTATCCAGACGTGTTTCGGCTTTACACGGAGTTTTATCGCCAAAATCCAGCGCAAAGATTGGCCTAAACGCTATCAAACTTTCCCTGTTTTACGCATCTGTTTAGGGCGTATGACGTTTCTAAGAATCCTTTGTGACAGTTTCTGGTGCAGACACCTCGTTCGGTTAGAAAATCGCTAAAAGCCGTTGACCAACACAATAAATTGGGCTTAGTATCAATTTCGAGGGTACATATTGTGTTTTAGGCGTACCGCTTTAACACTTCAATACCCGGGCTATTTTTTAATACATCCAACCACAGGAGTGATTTTTCTTCGCGTAATCTGGAATGGCTCGTCGCGGGCCGCAGACACAAAATGGCCTGACACGCGATGCGCCAGTGTTAACTTTGAACCGAAAGGGACAATACCCATGGCGAAAAGATCTCACGCAAGACGCAACAACCACTACGATATGGATGATGCTTACTCCGCCGGCAAAGGCCGTAGCAAGTCGGGGCGAAAGCAGCGAAGGGATGACGGCAACATTGTCGAAATGAAATCCCGCTCCCAGCAACTCGAAACCGCCTACGCTCCACAGCGTTCCAGCCAACCTCTCCACGCCAGAACCTCCGCCCAACAGCAGTACATCGACGCGATAAAATCCCACAGCTTAACGTTTGGCATCGGTCCTGCGGGTACCGGAAAAAGTTACTGCGCGGGCGCGCTAGCCGCCGAAGCCTTAGAGTCGGGAAGAATTGAACGGATTATTCTGACTCGGCCAGCGGTTGAGGCGGGTGAGCAGTTGGGCTTTTTACCGGGCGCGTTGGATGAAAAGTTCTCGGTGTATATCGATGCGTTCCGGGATATTCTGAACGAACGGTTAGGTGCGGGTACGGTGGATTATTGTTTGCGCCACGGGCGCATAGTTGCAGCTCCGCTGGCGTTTATGCGGGGTAAAACCTTTAACAATCGTACCTTTGTGGTGTTGGATGAAGCGCAGAATACCTCTGTAGCGCAAATGAAAATGTTCTTAACCCGTATTGGTGAGGACTGCAAAGTCGTGATTAACGGCGATGTAGAGCAAAGCGATATTCGCGGGCCTAACGGGCTTGCGGATGCGGTGCAAAAACTGGGCGACTTAAACTCCGTATATGTGCACAAGTTTGCCCGCGAAGATATTGTCCGCAGCGGTCTGGTGCGGGATATTATTGATCGCTACGAGCTTTCTTGAGGCATCTATACAGTCAGCTTGACGGCTCCAATCGGAGCCGTTTTCCTCTCTCTTCCGCATTGTGGCAATAACCGTCTAGGATGTAGTTAAAGCCTGTTATCGGTTGTAATAGTTAATCCATGGCAAAGGCATATAAATTCGCATACCATACAACCAATCCTTATAAGAGAAATAAAGGAAATTAGTGATTTTTATATCATAATGTGTGTACTATGATGAAAAATGTGCCTAGCCGTGTAAGCGGTTAAAAGAACCGATATGATTTAGCCAATGAGTGATTCACCTGGTTGAGCAATTAGGCACTAATGACATGGTATGGCGGGTTACGCCCGTATGGGTGGTTAGGCAAAAATTTGAAATTTGGTGTGAGGGAAATATATGCGTTTACTAACACGTTTAAAAGGACCGGTGGCGGCCTGCTTGACAGCAGCCTGTGGGATCAGCTCTATGGCGTTGGCGCAGGCACCTGAGAACAGTCGGGATGCTGTCATTAACGCGCTTGATTACAGCCCTGAGATCCGCGAAGCACTGCATACCTTTCAAGCCGCTGATCACAATGTAGGCACAGCCCGGGGGGGATATTTTCCATCCATCGATCTGACAGCGGGTACGGGTAAGATGGAGCGTGACTACGATGATCGTGATGATTATACGACTAATCGTGCTGAAATATCTGTAACTCAGTTGCTGTTTAATGGCTTTCGCACAGTGGGCGAGGTTTCCCAGCTGGATGGTCTGCGTCAAGTGCGTTATCTGGAGTTTTTGGACTCGGTAGATAATGTGGCGCTTGAGGCCTTTATTGTGGCAGAGCATTTAGTGCGCTATCGTAAATTGTTGGATTTAGCTCGTGATAATTACGATGAGCATTTAGATGTTCAGCTGCAAATTCGAGATAGAGTTGAGCAGGGCGTGGGACGCCGTGCAGACTTGGATCAAGTGGATGCGCGTGTAGCGTTGGCGGAATCTAATTTGATCACTGAGGCCTCTAATCTGCACGATGTAACCGCTAAGTACCTTAGATTGGTGGGTGAGTTACCGCCACAGGTTCTTGTACCAGTTGATCTTACGAAACAGGATTTACCGGACGACATTAAGCAGGTTCTGTACGATGCATATACTGGCAATCCAGGCTTTCATGCGGCGGTTAAAAATATTTCTGCGGCCCATGCGTCGGTCAAAATTGAGCGTTCCAGTTATTACCCACGCTTAGAACTTCGGGCGCGTTATGGAACCGAGCAAAACTTAGGTGTGTTTGATGATCGCTACGACCCAGATGACTTCGGCAATGAAGGGGCTGTCGAGCTTGCGTTGACTTATAATTTGTTCAACGGTGGCAGTGATCGTGCGGCAGTAAAGCGCTCGTTAGCCGAGGTGGATGCCGCTAAGGATCAGCGAGATCAGGCATGCGTAAACCTTCGTCAAACCACACAAATTTCCTTCAACAATACTCGTCAGCTAGAAGATCAGCTGGTAGCGCTGCGAAATCATCGTGATGCAAGTAACCGCGTTCGCGCCGCTTATAATGAGCAGTTTCAAATCGGCCAGCGTAGTTTGCTGGATTTGCTGGATGCAGAGAATGAATACTTCCAGTCTAGTCGCGCTTTGGTAAACGGCGAACACGATTTAAATATCGCTTATGCCGAAGTGCTTGAATCCACTGGAGACCTTCTTCCAGCATTGGAGATTGTCGGAGAGCGTATGCCTTTGGGAGATGAGCTAGAGGATGGCTTGGCAGATGTATCAGTAGACCCGGCGTCAGCTTGTCCTGCCATTGCACCAGGGGCAGATCATGGCACCAACCTGGTGAGTGAGGTCTTTAATTTACAGATGGACGACCTGTTTGCTCAAAATAGCAATGTGTTAAGTGGGGCAGGTCAAAGCCGTTTAAATGAAGTTCTTGCGAAGTTTCAGCGAGAGGGTACCGTAGCAGGCGCGTGGGTGAGTTACAGCTTATCCGCTACAAGTTCGGTGGTTAATCAATCCATAGCTGCTAGTCGTGTAACTGCTGTGCGCGATTATCTGGTTTTCAATGGGATGGAAGTGGCGAAAGTTAAAGAGTCCACCGACAATCTCTCCAATGTGCAGCCGGCTTCCGATCTGATCGAAATTACTGTGCGTTACGTATCTCATTAGTGTTAGGCTCAACTGTTAAGCTAGCGAATAGCTGAGAATGAACGACACGATTTAAGGGCCGCGTGATTCTATGAGAGATTATTCAAGCGAAAGCGACCGTTCTGCATTGCGGGGCGGGCCGCTTTTGGCTTGCTTAGTAGGCTTAGCCAAAATACACGGTGTCAACACCTCGGAAACCACGCTGTTGGCTGGTCTGCCATTACAGCGCGAACAGCTGACACCGTCATTGTTTCAGCGTGCGGCGTCTCGGGTTGGAATGGCCAGCCAGCTTTCTCAGAGACCTCTGCGAGATATTAACCCTTCGCTTATGCCGGCAGTGCTTTTATTGCATGGCAACTCTGCTTGTTTACTTTTATCGATTGACTTTCGTCGTGGCGTAGCCGAAGTGGTTTACCCGGAGTTATCCGATACTGCTGTGGAGGAGTCGCTGGATACGTTGGCCGAAAGTTACGCTGGGCGCGTCATTTATTGTCGCCCGAAGATTAAGTTTTCAGGCCGCAATGCTGATATTCATCAGTCCCCTCGCGGACATTGGTTTTGGGGGGTGATAAAAGCCCATCGTAGCTTGTACCGGGATGTTTTATTTGCCGCGTTTATGATCAACTTGTTTGCTTTGGCTATGCCGCTGTTCGTCATGAACGTCTATGACAGGGTGGTGCCTAATTTTGCCATTGAAACATTGTGGGTGTTGGCTATAGGGGTGGGCCTCATTCTGTGCGCTGATTTGGCTATGAAAATGGTTCGCGCGTGGTTTGTAGACTTGGCGGCAAGCCGTATCGACATTACTTTATCGGCCAATATTATGGCGCGTGTACTCGGTATGCGAATGACCGAAAGACCTGCTTCTGTAGGCTCATTTGCGGCGGGTTTACAGGCGTTTGAGTCGGTAAGGGCCTTCATTGGTTCAAGTACTATTATTGCGTTTATCGATTTACCTTTTGTGCTGGTGTTTTCACTTGTTATTGGGCTGCTTACCTCTTGGTGGCTGGTCATTCCCATAGCCGTTGGAGTGTTGCTCTGCTTACTTTATGCCGCGACTGTTCAAGCAAAAATGCACGAGCTGTCTTTATCCAGTATGGAGGCAAGTGCGTATCGTAACGCGGTGTTGGTTGAAAGCTTGGATGGCCTGGAGTCGTTAAAGACTTTAAGTGCAGAAGGTAAGATGCAAAGATTGTGGGAGCGGGCAACAGTTTATCTCTCTCGCACAACCACCAAAATGCGGCTTCTATCTGGCTCTGTTACATCGGGAGCTTTATGGGCCCAGCAGCTAGTGGCTGTCTCCATCATAATTGTTGGCGTTTATTTGATCACTAAGGGAGACTTGACGCAGGGCGGTCTTATTGCGGCGTATATGCTGTCGTCACGAATTATGGCTCCAGTGGGACAGAGTGCGGCTTTGATGATGCAGTATCACCAAGCTGCCACCGCACTTGAAAGTGTCGATCTGGTTATGAACAAGCCCATAGAGAGACCGGCCGATGCGCAGTGGATTAGTCATCCTCGATTGCGAGGGCGCCTTGAGTTTAAACGTGTGTCTTTCAAATACCCCAACGATGATCGCGAAGTGTTGCGCGAAGTTTCTTTTGTTATTGAGCCCGGAGAAAAAGTGGCTATTTTAGGGCGTAATGGTTCGGGAAAAACGACCGTTGAGAAAATTTTAGCCGGGTTGTATTCCCCTTCCGCCGGTAGTGTTTTGGTGGACAATATCGAAGTAGGGCAAATTGATCCGGCACAATTGCGGCACAATATCGGTTATGTGCCTCAGGATATTCATTTGTTTCTGGGTAGCTTGCGAGACAACATTACGATGGGAGACCCTTCGGCCAGCGATCAGCGCTTGATGGAGGTTATCAATGTGTGTGGGTTGGCTGAATTTATCAATAATCATCCTCAGGGTTTGGCTATGCCTGTGGGGGAGCGTGGGTCTTTATTGTCAGGCGGTCAGCGACAAAGTGTCGCTATGGCTCGGGCCCTGATCAATGACCCTGCTGTGTTGCTGTTGGATGAGCCAACCGGGGCGATGGATCACTCAACTGAAGAGTTCTTGAAAAAGCGAATTCAAGAGTACGCCCAGTCCAAAACCATGCTGGTGATTACTCATCGTACATCCGTGTTGTCATTGGTTGATAGGATTATCGTAATGGACGCGGGCAAGGTGGTCGCGGATGGTCCGAAAGAAAAAGTGATCGAGGCGTTAAAGCAAGGTCGTATCGGGAGGGCTGATTGATGGCTCAGACAGGGGAGCAGAAACAGTTCACTCTGATCGGCCGGGCCATTCGCAAACTGGGGCAACCACTCAGTGGTTTAGTAGACCGGCTTTGGGCTCGTTGGATGTCACCGAGCGGGGATCATAATAAAGATTGGATTGATGATGCCGATTGGGCGCGCATTCAGCAGAAGCCTGTACGAGCCCGCGGGCTTTTGTACGCTATGTTAATGATTGTTCTCGCGTTGATTGTCTGGGCGTCTCTAGCTTACATCGACGAGGTGGCGCGTGGGCAAGGCAAGGTCATTCCTTCAAGTCAGACGCAAATAGTGCAGTCTTTCGATGGTGGAGTGGTTCAAGAGATTTTAGTGTCTGAGGGGCAGGTGGTGGATAAGGGCGATGTGCTTATGCGTATTGACCCTACGAGATTCTTATCCTCGTTGCGGGAGAATCAAGCACAATATTTATCTCTGCGAGCGAAGGCTGCCAGATTAAAAGCTCTTGTTAATGAATCTGCCCTGGATATACCAGCGGAAGTTCTGGAGGTTGAGCCGGCATTGGCTATTAATGAGCAAACCCTTTATAAATCGAATTTAGAGCAGTTGCAGCAGCAAACTTCTCAAGCTCAGGCACAATTAACGCAACGCGAAGAAGAGCTAAACGAAATTGAGGCCCGTCTGACTCAAGTGAGGCGGGCGTTCGAGCTCTCTAGCAGAGAGTTGGCTGTAACTCGTCCTTTACTCGGTAGCGGAGCTATCTCTGAAGTAGAAGTGATACGCCTAGAGCGAGATGTGGCGAATGCTGAAGGAGAGTTAAATCAGGCGCGAGCTCAGCGTGAAAGGGTGATTGCGGCAATCGCTGAGGCGAATAATAAACTGCAGCAAGTGGTTCTGGCTGCAAGGAACGAGTGGAGGGAGGAGTTGTCCGAGGCGCTCGCTAAATTATCTACTCTTTCTGAGTCCAGTGCGGGCTTGGCTGACAGAGTTAAATACGCCGATATAAGAGCCCCGGTTAGGGGAACGGTGCAGCGATTATTTATTAATACAGAGGGCGGCGTCGTACAGCCTGGCAGCGAGGTGTTGGAGATGACACCGCTGGATGATCAACTGCTGATCGAAGCGAAAATCCCACCAAAAGATATTGCTTTTTTGAGCCCGGGACAGGAGGCCATGGTGAAGTTTACGGCCTATGACTTTACCGTGTATGGCGGTTTACAGGGAGAGCTGGAGCATATTAGTGCTGATACCATCACTGATGAGGATGACCAGACGTATTATCTTGTGAGGGTACGTACGCGTGAGGCGAACTTTGATGAGGCCCACCCTATTATTCCAGGCATGACGGCTCAAGTAGATATTCTAACTGGAAAAAAGACAATTCTTTCCTATTTGCTCAAGCCCATATTAAGGGCGAAGCAAAATGCCTTAACAGAAAGATGATGCGACCGGTATTTATAACAACAAACAGTGTTCAAACGTCTCGTTGGCAGAGTGCGTTTTCTGATGCGAAGATCTACTGTGACCCTGTTGTGGGTGCTGTGCCAGTGGATGCCGACACAATCGTCTGGATTTTATTGGACGGGAATTGGCAGCAGCACTTGGTGTCAGTCTCAAACCTGGGGGCTAAAGTAGTAGCTTTGACCCTGAATGAATCGGCCACTGAGGCGCGGCGTTTAATTGCCTTGGGCGCGCGTGGGTATGTCCATGCTTTAGCCGTCCCAGAACTGCTGCTGAAAGTCAAAAAGGCTGTGGAGTACGATGGCCTCTGGTTGGGGCAGGATTTAATGCAGCAGCTACTGGCACCGAGCGAGCGGTCTCCGGTTATAGGGTACGAGAAGCTAAGTGTCCGAGAAAAAGCGGTAGCCGAACTGGTGGCACAAGGGCTCAGTAATAAAGAAGTGGCACGTCAGTTATCTATTACGGAGCGTACCGTAAAAGCGCATTTAAGTGCTTGTTTCGAAAAGTTAAATGTCAGAGATCGTATGCAGCTGGCTATGCATGTTAGGCCTCTTATTCGCGCGCTATAACGTCTATACTACCCCTTTATAGAGAAATGGAGTTAACCTGCCTGCCTGCTTGGGACGGGTTGAGTGCCGGCAAGAATGTGTCAGGGGTAAGAGGATATGCCTGTGGTTGACGTACGTATAGTGTCGATTCAAGGGAAGGCTTGGTTTAGAACCGAAGATGGCCGTGTTTTTTCAATTGAGCAAGGTCAGCTGTTTGAACAGAAAGGTGAGCTGATCTTGGACCGCGGAGCTAAGCTGGTGCTCAGCTTTGGCGATACCGATAGCCATGAGTTCGTAGGGCCTGGAAAGTTAGCGATTGACCCCGCGTTACCGTCAACCGATAACGAAGATGAGCTAGAAAGCCTAGATGCTCAAGATTTTCAGTGGGTGTTGCAACCCGCTCAAGAACAAGACTTTTCTAACCAAGAGTTAGGCGCTCAAATATCCGAAGGTTGGCACTATGTAGTGGTGTTGAGACGAGTCGGTGAAGATTTAGACGGTTTTCGCCCCATAGGTGCGGTGCAGAATCTTGAGCCCGACCTGTTTACTGCGCAAGCGGCAAGACTTTTGGGGGATGAGCCACTTGATCCAGACCCTGTAGACCCGGATCCAGATCCCGTTGGCCCTGACCCTCTGACCCCCGTTGTTCCTCCTGATCCAGACATCCCTAATCGCCCTCCCGAAACGCAGGATTTGTATTTTACAATTCCAGAAGACACGTCTATCGATAGCGATATACCTGGCTCTGATCCGGATCGCGACCCACTGACCTACACCATTATTGCTGACCCCGAGCACGGAAGCGTTACCCTTGACCCCGAAACCGGGGCTTTCGTCTATACGCCCGATGCAGATTATTTCGGTCCAGATCAATTTCAGGTGGCTGTAAGTGATGGTCAGCAAACGGTTAGCCAGACCACTTATATCGAGGTTACACCGGTAAATGACCCGCCGGTGGCAGAAGATCTGTATTTAACCACGCCTGAAGATACGCCTATCCCTGGCGGTATCACAGCCAGCGATGTCGATGGAGATACTTTAACTTATACCGTAATTACCCCCCCCAGTTTTGGTGAGGTTGAATTTAATGAACAGACTGGTTCATTTAATTATCAGCCCGGCCTGGACTATGTGGGAGAAGATCAGTTCACCGTATTGATCGATGATGGAAATGGAGGGACAACCGAAGCGGTGGTTTATATTACGGTTACCCCGTTAAATGATCCTCCGGTTACACAAGATCTTTACATTACGACGCCAGAAGATACACCCGTGCCCGGTGGCATTGTCGCCAGCGATATCGATGGCGATGCACTAACGTATACCGTCGTCGATCAGCCAGCTTTTGGCGAAGTAGAATTTAACAATACAACCGGTACGTTTGAATACCAGCCGGACCCGGACTACGTGGGTGAAGATCAGTTTACTGTATTGGTAGACGATGGTAATGGCGGCACAGCGCAGGCTGTGGTTTACATCACGGTGACACCTGTTCAGGATCCGGCCATTATTTCGGGTGACGATATAGGCGCTGTCATCGAAGACGAAAGTGATCCGACACTGCGGGATGAAGGGAAGCTAGAAATTTCTGATCCTGACGCGGGTGAAGAGCAGTTCGACCCTAATTCAGTGATGGCCCAAGGCGATACGCTCGGTTCTATGAGTTTAAGCTCCGATGGATCTTGGCAGTATCAGCTGAGTAATTCCGATGCTCAGTATTTAGCCGCAGGTGAGCAGCGTATAGAAACCTTTACTGTTGCCAGTGTAGACGGTACTACAGCAGAGGTTGAGGTGACCGTAACGGGGGTGAACGATGCGCCTGAGGTATTTACAGTCAGTGGGGACACTGACAGCGCCACTTTAACGGAAACGAACGATCCGTTAGCCGCATCGGGGCGTTTGAGCACAACGGATGTGGATATAGCGGATTATGTACGAGCCGATGTAATAGATGTTCAGATATCGGGCAACAGTGGCTCTTTAAGTAATTCAGCGTTGTTAGCAATGTTAAGTGTCAATAGCGGTGATGTTATCGCATCAGGTGATGCCGAAGGGGCGGTGAATTGGCGGTTTAACAGTGGTAGTGAGGCGTTTGATTTTCTTCCCCAAGATGACACTCTGACCCTTGAGTATACGGTAGAAGTAACGGATTCATTTGGTGCTAGTGCTACTCACCCGGTGACAATCCTTATCACTGGTACCAATGATGCTCCTGTCATCACGGGTGGGGATCAAGGCGAAGTCATTGAAGACGCCAGTGATCCTGAATTAACGTATAACGGTCAGCTTGAGGGGTACGACCCAGATGGTAATGAGAGTGCTGTAAATGATGCCATTGCTCCCATTGCCGTAGGGACTGTGCTCGGTAGTCTCAGTATCACTGCTGATGGTGCCTGGACCTATGTAGTTGCTAATGCTGATGTGCAGTATCTTGCTGAGTCTGAAATCCGCGAAGAGCGCTTTTTAATTACTACCGCCGACGGCACTCAGCATGAAATGATCGTACAAATTCACGGTCGTAATGATGCCCCTGAGATTTTTCTTGAAGCCGGGGATAGTGACACTGCGAGCCTGGTGGAATCTGATAGCGCTGCACAAGCTGACGGTAACCTTTCTGCAGAAGACGTAGATGTTATAGATCAGGCTACAGTGTCTGTTTTAGATGTGTCAGAGAATATTCCAGGTGCATTTGATAAAGCTCTTTTGCTTTCAATGTTTAGTGTGGACTCTGGGGCCGTTATCTTATCTGGTGAGACCTCTGGTGATATCCAGTGGAGTTTTGATAGTGGTGATGAAACCTTTAATGTCATACCCGAAGGTGTTCAATATATTCTCACCTACACAGTACAAATTACTGATTCAATTGGTGCAATAGATACCCACGAAGTAACCATTACTATTACAGGAACGGACGACAAGCCAGTATTTACTGGTGGTGATAGCGGGGGCGTTACTGAAGACTTAAATGTCCAGCCAGGAAATGTTTTAACCTACAGTGACCAATTGTTGGGTTTTGATCCGGATTATGGCCAGTCTCAAATAAACGACAGTATTCCCCCGAGGGCGATAAATAATGTTCTTGGAAGTTTGGTAATTGATAGTTTAGGAAATTGGACCTACGAAGTAGATAATGCCGCTACACAATATCTTGCGCAGGGGCAAAGTAATTTTGACCTGTTCCAGGTGACTACGGTAGATGGGGCCACTCATGTTATTGCTGTGCAAATTCATGGTACTAACGATGCTCCTGTGATCAGTGTTCAAGTCGGCGATGCTGACACGGCTTCATTGTTAGAGTCTAACGAGAACTTACGCACCGAAGGCACCTTAACTGTATCGGATGTGGATGTGCGCGATACGGTAACGCCAGTTGTTGATTCGGTTTCAGTGACCTTTGGTGGTTCGGTAGCTATTGATAACGCGACTTTGTTATCAATGTTTAGTGTAGATGCCGTTGCGGTAATTTCTTCTGGCGATACGACAGGGAAAATCAACTGGTTGTTTGATTCGCAAAGTGAGGCCTTTGATTTTTTAAGTGAAGGTGACTCTCTGGTACTTACATACCTTGTATCGGTAGAAGACAATTTTGGCGCGGTTGATCAGCATGAAATATCGATTACCATAACCGGTACCAATGATAAGCCTAGGCCCGTCCCGCAAGGTATAGACGATCAGAAAAATGAAGATCTTGAATTAATTGCGGCCGTCGATATCAGCAGTAGTTTTAATGATGTTGATAACGGCGATGTATTAAGTTTTTCCGCTACTGGATTGCCGCCAGGACTAAATATATCCGCCAGTGGAGTCATTACCGGAACTCTCGACAGCAGTGCTTCTGTGGGCAGCCCCTATGTAGTTGAAGTCACTGCTACGGATGCTCAGGGTGCCACCGCTGTGCAAGAGTTTACCTGGGTAATTACCAACCCCGCTCCTGACTTTATCAATGAAACCACCGGTGTCGATGATGACACTTATGAGTATACCGTTTACGAAGGCGTAATTACTGAAACGGCTGTGATTCAGGCACAAGACCCAGACGGGGATAGCCTAAGCTATAGCATCATAGCGGGAAATGAAGATGGCCTTTTTGCTATAGATTCGGCCACCGGGGAAATGCGAATAACCCGTGAGGTTGATGACCCGGATTTAGGGGTGCGAGAGCTGATTGTTGAGGTTGACGATGGAGAGGGAGGACGCGACCTTGGCACGGTAGTAGTGACACTGCTGAACGTAAATGATCCGCCTATTGTATATTCGGACCTTGTTCAGGTGCAGGAAAATCAAGGGATAGATGCCCGTGTACCAACACCTTTTGATATTGATAGTGCAATAGACCCACTCGGCTATCAATTAATTGATGACAGTGGAATAACTGGTGGCAGCCTGACATTTAATGCAGATGGCTCTTACTATTTTGATACCTTGACGGATTTTGAATATCTGGCACAAGGGGAAACAACCACGGTCAGTTTTACCTATCGGCTGGAAGATTCGGAACCAGACTTCGACAATAACTCAATTTTTAGCGATCCTGCCACAATCACAATTGAGGTTGTGGGGGTGAATGACGTGCCGAGCTTTAGTGGAGAAGATACAGCGTCGATTACAGAAGACTCTGGGGTCTATGATGCTTCTGGAACTTTACTGGTTAACGATGTGGATGTGGGTGAGTCTGCTATTGATGCTACTCGCCCGCCTGTATCACAGGGTAATAACCTCGGTAGCCTGAGTATTTTTGCCAGTGGTGAGTGGAATTATACGGTCGATAATGCTGACCTGCAGTACCTCGCCGCAAATGAAGTCCGGGAAGAGGTGTTTACCGTCTTTTCGGTAGATGGTACCGAGCACTATGTCAGCATAACTTTAAATGGTGTTAATGATGCACCTAATATTCGGGTAAAAGGAAGTGATGTTGACTCTATAAGCCTCTCTGAAACGGATGAAATCTTGTCTTCCGGTGGGCGCTTAAGTGTTACGGATATCGATGTGGCTGATGTCGTCACTCCCTCAGTGACCAGTGTCAACGTGCAGTCCGGAAACTCGGGCAGTTTGAATAACAGCGCTTTGTTGGCAATGGTGAGTGTGGATGTTGGTGCTGTGGTTAGTGGTGGTGCAACCGACGGTAAAATTAATTGGACCTTCGACTCTGGAAATAACGATGCCTTTGATTACCTGCCGGAAAATGACAGCCTGGTCCTTGAATACGTAATTACTGCTACAGATTCGGAAGGCGCGACTGACTCCCAAACCGTGACCGTTACCATCGTTGGGACAAATGACGAGCCCGAAGTGTTGGATGATGTTGTATCGACCGATGAAGACACTCCTTACAGCGATGTTGTTCCTACCGCGATAGATGATGATGGCAGTGTATTAAGTTATACCACAGCCGGTAGCCCCGCTTTGCCGTCAGGACTGCTCACGTTTAATGCGGATGGCAGTTATACGATGAATCCGGTCGGGGCCTACGATTATTTGGCGCAAGGAGAAACAACCGAATTTGTTTTCAGTTATCGTGCGTTAGATGATGCTGGTGATGTCAGTGATTTCGGGCAGATCACGGTCACAATTTTGGGGGTGGATGACCCGACTCAGGTAAGCACTGGTTCAGGAACAGTTCGGGAGGATACGACATTCGATGCCGCTGGACAGTTGAAAGTATTCGATATTGACAACCCTAACATGTCTTTTGTCGCAAATACTTATAGTGATGCGTATGGCACTTTAGTGGTGGCGACCGATGGTAGTTGGAGTTATACGTTAAATCAAAATTCAACAGTTGATGCTTTAGAAGCTGGTGAGACACACAGCCAGGTTTATACCATCAGCCTGAGTGACGGAGGGGATTCTGCCACTGTTAATGATGATAATGTGACGACAACGGTAACCATTGATATTAAAGGCGTTAATGATATTCCCACGGTGGAAGACCTCAACTTCAGTGTTTTGGAAAGTAATAATCTTGAACTTCGAAGTGTTGCTGGTAGCGATATAGATGGCACTATCTTTGGGTATGGCGTTCGCACCGATGTTGAAGCTGGTATTTTAACATTTCAGCCCAACGGGATTTTCCGCTTTCAAACGAATGGTGAGTTTGATTACTTGGCGGCTGGTGAAGAGCACAATGTCAGTTTTACTTATGCCGCGGCAGATAATAACGGTGCTTTATCTGAATCTGGCACGGTGACGATTACGATTATCGGTGTAGATAATGCGCCGGTAATAGGTACTGGTAGCGGTAGCGTTGTAGAGGATCTGGAGCCAACCGCTACCGGTGTTATTGCGGCGAATGACATTGATAATCCAAATTTAGAATTTATAGCCAGTACTTATGTTGGAGCGTATGGCGATTTAACGGTTAATGCGGATGGCTCCTGGAGTTATACGCTAAGGTCTACCGATGCCGATCCTTTGGATCAGGGCGATGTTGAGACGGAGACTATTAACGGTGTGGCACTTAATGACGGATCGGTAACGTCAGTTTCAATTGATATTACAGGCACCAACGATGCTCCTTTGCTAAACCAACCATTAATAACGATATCGGTGAATGAAGACAATACCTTAAACGACTACAGCTTATCCTCTGTAAGTGATGTTGATAGTGACGATAGTGTGGGCGGCTATACCCTGATTGATGGTTCTGAGTTCCCGGCGGGTAGTTTAATCTTTAATACTGATGGCACATTTACCATTGACCCCCGCTTCCAGTTTGATCATTTAAATGAAGGGGAGTCTGAAGAGGTATCGTTTACCTATCGCGCATTTGATAGTCATGGGGAAGCCTCGGACATAGGCACTGTGACTGTTACCGTAGAAGGGGCAACAGATGGCCCTAGCGATCCAAATGTGGTTGAAATCGTTGAAGGCGATGCGCCAGACGAAATTATTGTTACAGGAGGACCTCTCGATAACTTTGTTCAAGGTACTTATACCGATAGCTCGGGCTATGGTGAATTAGTCGTAGACTCTAACGGTTACTGGACTTATACCTTAAACAACCCGGCCTTAGCAGACGAAATTGCCGCAGGTGAAGACGTTACTCTTAATATCAATGCCGGTGGCAGTGATGATGTGACCGTGACGATAATAGGAACTAATGATGAGCCAGTTGTTACTAATGTTGGTTGTGGAACCTTTGAAACGGGCGAAAACTCCACTTTAACGGGTAGTGTGCCGGTCGGTACAGATGTTGATGGCACTGTCGTGTCGTATCGAGTTGTTGACTCTTCAGGTTTGGCGGGAGGGTCAATCACCTTCAGTAATGATGGAACTTTTATATTTGATCCTGGAACTGCATTCGACCCGATGGACGCTGGTGACATTCAGTCGCTGTCTTTTACTTATCAAGGAATTGATAACAATGGGGCGGTCAGTAATGTTGGATCCGTTTGTATCACTATTAATGGTGAAGACGATCTGCCCTCTTTGACTACCGGTTCAGGCTCGGTAATAGAAGACGATATGGCGAACAACAGCGCAGCCGGCGCTTTGTCTTTTACTGATATTGATGAAGATGATGCTGCTGGAAACGCAGTCTTTGTGGTTCAATCAAATTCGCAAGGTACCTATGGCAGCTTTAGCATAGATGCTTCGGGTAACTGGGTTTATACGCTTGACAATAATGATCCTGATACTGATGAGCTAAATCATGGAGAAGCAGTAACTGAGACCTTTAATGTCAGCAGCGATCGGGGTGATACAACCGTTACGATTACAGTAACAGGTACTAATGATATTCCCGTTATTGATTCCAGTGACCCGAATATAGCGGCGACAACCGATGAAGATTCTATTCTCAATGGTACCTTACCCTCTGCAACGGATGTTGATAGTTCAGGGCGTATCGTGGGGTATGTCCAGAATGGTGGATTGATTTATTCAAGCGATTCTTCCGCGGCGCCAGGTGAGCTGATTTTTTATGCCGACGGTAGTTATGTGTTTGACCCAGTCGGATATTATGATTATTTGGCCGAAGGGGAAAGTACAACGGTTGAGTTTAGTTTTTCCGCTGTTGATAACGAAAGTGGTGTAAGCGTCCCCCAGACGGTAGCAATTACCATAACTGGTGTGGATGATGCGCCGGTAATTAGTTCGGCTACTGTGACTGTTTCGGAAGATGATAGTAACCCCGCTGCTAGCGGAAGTTTAACGGCTGATGACCCCGACGGCGATGCTGTACTGACCTTTAACCCAGAAACCATTGAGGGTACATACGGTAGCCTCACTATAGATGCAAATGGTCAATGGACTTATTCGTTGAGTGACGACGCACAGTCACTCGGTGCAGGTGAAACCGGCGTAGATACAATTAATGTGGGCCTGTCCGATGGCAGTAGTACCACCGTAACGGTTAACGTAGAGGGGATAAATGATATCCCTACGGGTGAGGATGTTACTGTTACGATCGACGAAGATTCCAGTATCAGTGGTGTACTTCCTGCGGCTACAGATGTCGATGGAAATGTAATTGCTTACCGCTTGGCGGCAGGCAGTTTTACTGGTCCTGGTACAGTGAGGGTTAATACCGATGGCAGTTACACTTACGACCCTGGTGACAGTTTTCAGGGGCTTGATGCCGGTGATACAGCTGAGGTGAGTTTTCAGTATTTAGTTCAAGATAATAACGATGGCATCAGTGAGCCTATAACAGTGACCATCGTAGTAACTGGCGTTAACGATGCGCCCACCTCCACCGTCATTGAGGATCAAAGCAGTGACGAGGGTGCTTCCATTTCACTAAACCTGTCTAGCTATTTTAACGATGTTGATGAAGACAACGTTTTTACTTTTTCGGCCACGGGCTTGCCGCCTAGTTTAAGTATTGATTCCAGTACGGGAGTTATTAGCGGAAATTTAAATGCCGATGCTGCGGTTGATTCTCCTTACTCCGTTGAAGTGACGGCAACGGACTCGGAAGGTGTTTTGGTTAGTCGCAGCTTCACTTGGTCTGTTAATAACCCGGCCCCAGACTTTGTTAATGAAACGTCGGGGCTGGATGATGATATGTACACCTTTGTCGTGAGTGAAGATGACGCTTTGGGCACAGTGGTTGGATCGAGTGTTGCCGTTGATCCAGACAGTGATGAATTAACTTACGCGATAGTGTCTGGAAATGCTGCCGGGTTGTTTGCTATGGACACGGCTACAGGCGAGATAACGCTAGCTCGCACTGCTGGCGATGAAGATGTAGGTAGCTATAGTCTGCAGGTGCTAGTGGATGATGGTGAGGGCGGCACAGATACCGCAACGGTCAATATTGACGTTGCTAATGTGAACGATGCTCCTGTTGCTTATACCAATACTCTTACTGTTGATGAGGAGTCAACTGCGACACCATTGGGATTGAGTTCTCCTGTTGATGCCGATGGAGATAGTTTGACGATCACCGTTACATCGCTCCCCGCCGTGGGAGTGATAACTTTATCTGATGGAAATGCCGTAGAGATTAATGACGCTTTAACTCAGGCGCAGCTGACAGGGTTGCTATATAACGCTCCGGATGAGATTGCGACGGCTACTACGGTAACCTTCAGCTATACAGTGGATGATGGTCAGGGAGAGTCGAACAGTGTACAAACTGGTGGCGTAGACATAACCATCAATCCTGTCAATGATGCTCCGGTGGCAGTAGACGATGAAGTATCCAATGTGCCGAATAACAGTGCCGGTTACATCATCGATGTATTAAGTAATGATGTTGACTCTGATGGTGATGCTCTCACGGTTATTTCTGCTTACGCTCAATTTGGTGAGGTTTCAATTAATTCGGACGGTACGCTCACCTATGTTCCCGACACTGATTACTCGGGAGAAGACTCTATTGTATACAGAATTAGTGATACCTCTGGTATGACAGATGTAGGGAGGGTAGCGATTACCGTAAGCGATGCTTCCGTAGCTGCAGCGCCGGCGAGCTACTCAAGTACTTGGAAAACACAGGCGGCACCTGAAGCTCTACCACACGGTAAGAGCAGCCGTTTGAAAGTAGCGGATTTGCTTGAGGAAGATGATGGCGATTGGTTGGGGCAGGCTTTGCCCGGGGATGAGTCGCCCGCGTATCAAACCTATACTTCTTCTGCGAGTGCTGGCGAAGGCTATAGTCGAGGTGGCTGGTCTTTGCCGTTCGTATCTAATGAGTCTTTAGAAGGCACTAATTTTTTCGAGCCTTCCCAGCAAAATATAGATTTCTAATAAGTACAGGCCATTGACACCATACCGTCTCCGTTTAACTGAACGGAGGCGGTATTCTTACATACTGTCCTTTTGGACAATAGACCGCACCTTCCTATCACCCTATAGTCATAAACAATACCCGAGGTCCGTTTTTGGGCTCTCAATTCACTTATTGTTGTTAATGGGTTAATAGATTATGGCTAATCAATCTGCGTCAGTTATCTCACTTCAAGGTCGCGCCTGGGCTAAAGACTCCGAAGGTAATCTACGAGAGCTAAAAGTTGGTGATGTACTTGCCGCGGATGAGCAGCTGGTAAGTGAAGCCAATACGCAAATAGTACTGGACTTTGGGGGTGAAACCGCCAGTCTTACAGGGGCTCACACTGTTTCCATGAGTCCCGACCTGTGGCCAGAAACAGCAGCCCTCGAGTCTCAGGCCAGTCTGCTTGAGAGTCAATTTGAAAGCATCCTCGCCAGCCTTGATAACAATGATGAAATGCTGCAGCAGCACCAATTTAATGATATCTACGCTTCTCTTGATGTTAATGATGAGCTTCTCGGGGCCACCCCCTTCGAAGTCATTCTTAGTGCTCTAGAAGTCAATGAGGACTTACTTCAAGACAATCAATTTGCGGATATTTACAGTAGTTTAGCGGCGAATGAAGCATTATTAAAAGACAGTGACTTTTCCACCATATACAACTACTTAGCTGAAAACGATGCGCTTTTGTTGGATGCGCGAGTCGATGATTTGCTTGCCTCTTTGCAGGCTAACGAACAGGCTCTGTTAGCGGGCGATGGCGATTTGTTAGACCAACTCGGGGAAGCGCCTGCAGCGGGGAGTGCCGGTAGTGAAGGTGGCAACAGTTTTGTTCGCCTATCGCGCATCAATGAATCGGTTGCAGATCCAAACTTGAGTGTGTTCTCGGCCCGAGCAGGTCAATCGCAAACGTCTCCCGAGTCCGATGTTCGCGCCAATGAAGCTCCTGAAATAGCCGCTCAATCGTTCAGCACCTCTGAGGATACGCCGCTTGAAGGGCAAATTGATGTCGCTGACCCGGAGAATGATGGCCTGACGTTTGTATTGATCGGTGCACCGGCTAATGGCCAGGTGCAGATCGATCCGCAAACGGGTGATTTTGTTTACAGTCCTGCGGAGAACTTTAACGGCGATGACAGCTTTACCGTTCAGGTGAGTGATGGCCAGCAAAGCACCACAGAGGTCATAGCGGTTCAAGTTCAACCCGTAAATGATGCGCCCCAAAGTAACGACGAAACCCTCACTACCCCTGAAGATACCCCGGTATCAGGTCAGGTCGAGGCAACAGACATTGACTTGCCCGAGGGCGATGCACTTGTCTTTAGCCTAACAACTCCTCCCGAGAATGGTGTTGTTTCGTTAGACGAAAGCACTGGTGAATACACTTACACGCCCGCTGGCAACTACAGCGGTGAAGACAGTTTTGTTGTGACTGTGACTGATTCGGCTGGGGCCACAAGCACCTCTGTTATTGATGTGACGGTGACTCCTGTAAATGATTCGCCTGAAGCGGTAGACGATAGCGTCGCTACCACAGCAAATACAACCTCCACAGGCAATGCGTTAGATAATGATTTCGACACAGACAGCGAATCGTTGAGTGTTTCAACATTTAGTATCTCTGGCGATGCCACGGTTTACACCGCTGGAGATACTGTTGCCATTGACGGTGTAGGTCAATTTCAGTTGCTGGCCGATGGCAGTTTTAGCTTTACACCGCTTACAGGCTTTGGAGGGTCAATCCCCGAGGTCACTTATACCGCAACCGATGGCGAGCTTACCGATACGGCTGTAATCCGTTTTGCGGATATTCCAGCACCGGGGCAACCCGGGGGGCCAGCATTGCCCGTTGCCAACATCACTTTGGATACCGTCACTGCAGACAACTTGATTGACGGTAGTGAAGCAAACCAAGACATTGCTCTCTCTGGCTCTGTGTCAGGTGATGCGAAAGAGGGTGATGTTGTTTCTCTGGTAATTGGCGGAAACTCCTACAGCACGGTAGTTACAGGTAATGGCACTTTTTCAGTGGTAGTACCCGGTAGCCTCCTCGCTGCAAACAATAGCGTTTCTGCGTCGGTGGCGGGTCAGGATCCTGCTGGAAATAATTATTCGGCTTCTACGGTTGTAAATTATGAGGTAGATCTCTCTGGGCCAAGTATCAACATTATTGATGGCAATGGAAGTGAAGTGGGGGAGCAGTTTAGCCAGGAGGCCAGCGCAGAGAGCGTTAGTGGTGAAGTAGTTGTATCTGCAACTTCAGGTATTAGTCAAATCACCGTTAATGGTGTAAGTATTATTAGTTCCAACCCGCAGACCCCTATATTGATCGAAGGTGATTTTGGCTCGCTCTATATAGATGGTTACGATGTTAATACAGGCCAAATTACTTATACCTATACTGAAAACGGTAACGCTGAAAATCACTCTAATGGTGATCAAAGTGTTATCGATCAGTTTACTTTCAGTGTCACAGATAACGCGAATACCACTACCACAGATGTGCTGGACATATTGATTGGCGACACGGAACCAGAGGCCGTAGCTGACAGCTTTGCAGCCACTGAAGATCAAGTGTTTTATGGCAATGTGAGCACCAATGATACGCAAAGCTCTGACGGTAACACTTACAGCGTAGAGGAGGGCGGTGGCCCTTCATTCGGCACGGTTAACATGAATGCCGATGGTACATTCGACTACACCCCTGACGCTAATTACAACGGCAATGACAGTTTTACTTATACCGTCGTGGACGGAGATGGGGATGTTCGCACGTCGATCGTTGAAATCGCGGTAGCTTCTGTCAACGACGAGCCGGTGGCGGTGGCCGACAGCGCCAGCACCGCGGAAGACACGGTGCTCACGAGCAGCGTGGATCTGGATGCGAACGACACGGACCTGGATGGCGACAGCCTGAGTGTGGTGGCGGGCACGTTCACCACGAGCGAGGGCGGCACCATCGTGATCGCCAGCGACGGCAGCTACACCTACACGCCGGCGGCGAACTTCACCGGCACCGACACGGTGGACTACACCGTGACCGACGGCAG
>NZ_KB898711.1 GCF_000377745.1 Gilvimarinus chinensis DSM 19667
ATTCCATCTCCTCTTTTAGGCGCTTGTTCTCCCGCTTGAGCTTACGCAGCTCTTCGCTTTCGGACTTGGAATAATCTACGCCATCGATGGAGTTAAACTGTTTATCAGAGAGCCGATTGAATTGCCTCTTCCAGTTCGAGATCTGTTGTGCGCTGATCCCGAGTTCCTTGGCCACTTGAGCCTGTGTGACGCCCGGCTTTTCTGAGCGCTTAATAGCTTCTTTTCGAAATTCTTCGGTGTAATGCTGATGCTTTTTACGTGCCATTTTGGACACCTCCATATAGGGCAAATATAACTATACAGGGTGTCTACTTTTTATGGGTAACTTGGACACATAACGCCGCCAACACGCGCGTATTTTTTGTGGAGCCGCAGGCGGAACAAAAAATACGTCGCGGTGCTTGGCCTTGTTATGAGAATCCATGAACTGCACGTGCTCGCTCTAGTGCTTTCTCAAAATCTGTAGGTACAACCCACGTTTTTTCCGACATATGCCGAACCCAATCAGGATCGCCTAAATCGCTGGAGCCTATAGCGTAAAAGTGATTCAGACACTCTATACCGCAATCGGTTACCGCGAATACGCCATAAACTTCTAGAATCTCGCCATCAACTAATCCATCGGCAGCCTCTAGAACGGTACAAGTTTCCCCATCCATTTTCTGCATGATCGATAGATATACATCTGGATTTTCAATGGCGTATTTTCTTTGAGTAACGCTGAATTCGCTGCCGCAATCACTGCATACACCCTCTTTTCTTGCTACCTCGCTCAGATAGCTATCGCAGCTCCTGCAATGCTCAACGTAGTATTCTAAATTCATTTGAAACTCCTTTTCTCATAACGCCTAAAGCAGCGGCGCGTTTAGCGTCCGCTGACTTTATTTGTTAGTTGGCTTTTCAAGGTTGATACCTTTGTATTTCCTTTTCTTATACATTGGCATTGCAATTTCCATAATAAACTCAATAGGTGCTATTCCTTCGAGCTCCATTGCTATTTCTTCTGGATGCAACCCTTTATTAATAAGCATACCTATACGATCAATCATCTCCATTTTTGAAAAATCCCTATTCACATGAAAATCACTATTTCTTTTTTCTAGATATCTAATACGTTTATCGAGTGTTCTAGTGGTATAAAGAATTTCAGTTAAAATATCATCTGGGCTTCGCGTAGGTTCAAGCTCTTCAGTAGATGGGGTATTTTTTACTACCTCGTTGAACCTTTTCTCAAATTGAGGCCAGTATGATTCGAAGACCTGATCCAATATCCGGTCCTCCAAGGCGTTGTCCCCAAGCTCTTTATTTATGGTTGAAAGTAGTGACTTCATGCCTTCTTGATCTGGCATTGTATGGTTGAACTGGGCTAACGGATTTGCCAAATCGGCAGGAGTAAGATCAATAAGAAAGGTACATACTCTATTCGCGGATAGGCCTTTTGCTAAAGCACCTGACTCAAATAGTATCCAAGGATTAGATTTATTCTCTTTCGTAAGGCAAACAATACCTACCTTTGTATCTTTTAACTGGTCATTTATTTCATTAAACCAAAGAGTGCCTTTATCGATATCCTTCGAAGACACCCAAGGCTCTGAAGCTTGTAATGTACACTTAATCCAATCTCTGAGTATTTCGGCACACTCTTTACTTAGATTTTTAGACCAGCTTATAAATATATTCATTTATATTTCCTAATTCTTTGACCGTTATGGCAGGACAACTAACAGCTTATTAATGTGCGAGTTTAAAAATACGTCTGGCAATGTATCTTCCCTAGAAAATTTTTAAAAAGTACTTTCAAGCTTTTGATAAATCTCAAACTTATGGCCACTTGGCGTATTTATTTCAGTGTGTAAAGAAGCCGTCTTACTTCCACACTGGCAATGTATCACTCTTACTTGAGAGTCTTAGCTTTACGCTCTAAACAGCTGAACAGTATCGCTTTTGTTCCAGCAATATCAGCCAAACTGGAAAAACAAAGTGAGCCGGCTCACTTTCTACGGTAATACTGGCTTTGGCAACCAAAAACCAATCGCTTAGAACACGCCATAGCGTGCCTGGAAAAAGTATGGGATTTCAAAACAGAAGGGAGAAGTGCTCGCACATCAGTCCCGATGCACTGTTTACCCTACCTTTCCACTGGCCTAGCTGTGGGATTAATACGGTTAAGACAAGCCAACCAAGCCCACAAGCACTTGATGAAAATAGTGCCATAGCTTTGTCTATTCGGCAATGGGTTAGCGCTTGATGTCGTTCGACTAACGTCCGACGAATAACAGTTATTGAACTACGATAGCGCTACGAAGCGTCGCAGTTGCCCCGTTTACATCTAGGCCGAATGGAAATCGATTTTAGTGGGTAAGCAAACAGGACGTTTGCACAAGCATCATCACGCCAGGGATGGCGTGTTGATGCGGCCCGCTAAAATCGATTGGAATGAGGGAACCCGCAGGGCCAGATGTTGGGGCGCGGCTTTTGGGTACTTTTGGCCAAGACCAAAAGTACCTCGCAACGCCCGGCGACACGGGCATATAAACAAAAAAGCCCCTTAAAAAAGGGGCTTTCCAAAAAAACAAAAACTTACGGATTCCCGTAACTCATCAACCTCTCATACCGCTTCTCAAGCAACTCGTCCACCGGCACGCCCGCCAGGGTATCCAGTTGCTCGCTCAAGCGCACCTTAAGCGTTTGCGCCATGGCATCGATATCGCGATGGGCGCCGCCCAGAGGCTCGGGGATGGTCTCGTCGACAATGCCCAGCTCTTCCAGCACGGTCGAGGTTACACCCATCGCCTCGGCAGCCAGAGGCGCTTTATCAACGGTTTTCCAGATGATGTTGGCGCAGCCTTCTGGTGAGATCACAAAATAGGTGGAGTATTGCAGCATGTTCAGGTGGTCGCCCACGCCAATGGCCAGTGCGCCACCGGAAGAGCCCTCACCGATCACGGTGCAGATAATAGGAGTTTTAAGGCGCGACATAACCGCCAGGTTTTGCGCAATGGCTTCACTGATGCCGCGCTCTTCGGAGTCGATGCCCGGGTAGGCCCCGGGGGTGTCGATCAGGGTTAATACCGGCAGCTTGAAGCGCTCAGCCATTTCCATCAAACGCAGAGCTTTGCGGTAGCCTTCGGGCTTGGGCATACCAAAGTTGCGCGTTACCTTATCGTTAACACTGCGGCCCTTTTCTTCACCAATCACCATCACCGGCTTACCGTCCAATCGGGCAACGCCGCCGACAATGGCTTTGTCGTCACCGAAATGACGGTCGCCGTGCAGTTCGTCCCAGTCGGTAAAAATGCGCTTGATATAATCAGTGGTATAGGGGCGCTGAGGGTGGCGTGCTACCTGCACTACCTGCCATGAGGTCAGGTTGGAGTAGATGCTTTCGGTCAGCTTAGTGCTCTTTTCCCGCAGCTTGGTAATTTCGTCGGTAATATTTAAGTCATTATCATTGCCGACCAACTGCAGCTCTTCGATCTTACCTTCCAGCACCGCGATTGGCTGTTCAAAATCCAGATAATTGAGGTTCATAATTCCACTTGAGTTGTCAGAGCCCACCATGCCGGCAGACTCGCAATAATTTTTGGGTATTGGGACGCATAAGATACGCGAAAACAAAAACTTAGTCGACCTTTAGCGCACCCCTTAGCGTACTCCTGCCCGGCTAATCGACACTTCTTACAGTCAACGAGTCGCACAAGCCAGAAAGAGCTTTGCGCAATACGGGACAATTTAAGGGAAAGCGGATTAAGGCTAACGAACACCCGTAAACACAAAAGAAGCCAAAGAACGGAAAAGGAAAATGCTGCCCGGAACCGGAAAAATCGATCGAGAACCGATTTAGATAGCGACAACTAGCCCGCAGGGCCGAGCGCAAAGATGCGCGAGTCAATTGAGCCGGGAACCGGTTCAATTCCGACGTTCTCACTGGCACTATAGCCAACGGGGATACAGGTAAAACGAAAAAGAAAATAATGGTGCCCGGAGCCGGAATTGAACCGGCACGATCAATTAAGATCGGCAGATTTTAAGTCTGCTGTGTCTACCAATTCCACCACCCGGGCATTGGGCTGGCTGTTAAGCCAAGTTCCACAGAATGCCTGTGGAAAGATGGAGGCGCGAGCCGGAATCGAACCGGCGTAACCGGATTTGCAATCCGGGGCATAACCACTTTGCTATCGCGCCATAAAAGAGGGCGGCATTCTAGCCCAAAAAATCCGGGCTGCCTACCATTAATTCGCAAAAAATTTATTTTGTTTAAACCTAACTGCTTGATTATTAAGCGGTTAGATCAGCCTTCGTCCGATTGGCCGTTCATATCAGCCAGCAGAAACGGTTTTGCTGCCTTTAAATACAACAGCATTGACCACAAAGTTAAAGCGGCGGCGGCCACCATGGCGATAAAACCCACCCAGCGCAAAACGGGAATATCCGCAAGCAGCACAATAATAGCGATCATTTGCAGGGTGGTTTTTACCTTGCCGATGTAGGACACGGCAACGCTGGCGCGCTGACCTAATTCGGCCATCCATTCACGCAGCGCGGAAATCACAATTTCACGCCCCACAATCACAATGGCGCACACCGCAAACCAGGCGGCGGTGTGTAAGGTAACCAATAGCACCAAGGCAATCACCACCATCAATTTATCGGCCACCGGGTCGAGAAAGGCACCGAGCTTGGTGGATTGATTGAATTTACGGGCCACGTACCCGTCAGCCCAGTCGGTAATGGCGGCGGCGCTAAAAATAAGCGCTGAAACAAAGTGTGCCCATTGGAACGGCAGGAAGAACACCAACACGAACAACGGGATTAAGGCGATTCGGATTAACGTCAGCTGATTGGCCAGAGTCATAAAACAACTGCTTTATTGCATGAATGAAAACGCCGATGATACACCAGCGCGGACAAAAATAGTGCGTCTGAGTTACTCGTCGTGAAAATGGTGATAAATATCCTCAGCCAGAGCGCGGCTGATGCCGTTGGCCTTGGCCAAATCGTCGACACTGGCGCGAGCAATTTCCTGCAAGCCACCAAAGTGGCGCAACAGCTCACGCCGCTTTACCGGCCCTACCCCGGCAATGCCCTCAAGGCTTGAAGTACGGCGTTTTTTATCACGCCGGTTTTTGTGGCCGGTGATGGCAAAGCGATGGGCTTCGTCGCGAATGTGCTGAATCACATGCAGCGCGGGCGAATCGCCCCCCAGCACAATTTCCTGGCCGGTATCGGCGTTGTACAGGGTTTCAAAGCCGGGCTTACGTGTGGTGCCCTTGGCCACCCCCACCAGCAGTACACCTTTCACCCCCAACTCAGCCATAACACTGTTGGCCACCCCCAACTGCCCTTTACCGCCATCGATAAAAAGAATATCCGGCAACTTGCCCTCACCCTTTTGCAGACGAGTGTAGCGACGGGTTAAGGCTTGCTCCATGGCCGCGTAATCATCGCCCGGGGTGATGCCTTCAATATTAAAGCGACGGTAATCGGATTTAGCCGGGCCTTCTTTATCAAACACCACGCACGATGCCACGGTCAGCTCACCGCTGGAGTGGCTGATATCAAAACACTCCATGCGTGCGGGCACCTCGTCCAGCCCCAAAACATCCTGCAGGGCGAGCAAGCGGTCGGTGACGGTTTTGCGGCTGTTGATGCGGGCGATAATGTTTTGTTCGGCGGCGCGCTGCGCCATTTGTACCCACTTGGCGCGGTGGGTGCGCACCTTATGGGTGATATTCACCTTAGCGCCGCGCGCTTCGGCCAGGGCCTCGCTGAGAATGTCGGCCTCGGCAAGCTCAACACTGGTAATAATTGCAGCGGGCACTTCGCGGCCACTGCCAAGGTAAAACTGCGGCAAAAACTCACCCAGCACATCGGCGGCATTTTCGCCCAGGCCCAGTTTGGGGTAGTAACTGCGGCTGCCGAGAATGCGTCCCTGGCGAATAAACAACGTGTGCACGCAGGCATTTGCGCTTTGCAGGGCCACGGCAACAATGTCCATATCGCCACTGCCCTCTTCCACGCTCTGCTGCGCCTGCACCTGCCGCAGCGCGCCAATCTGGTCACGCAATTGGGCGGCGCGTTCAAACTCCAGCGCGGCCGATGCCGTTTCCATATCGTCGGCCAGTTCTTTTAACAGTTGCTGGTTTTTACCCAACAAGAACAGGCGCGTGTGGTGAACATCTTTGGCGTAATCTTCAGGGCTGATTAAATCCACGCAGGGGCCGGTGCAGCGATCAATCTGATACTGCAAACACGGGCGCGAACGATTTTTAAAAACGCTGTCTTCGCACTGGCGCACCTTAAAAGTCTTTTGCAAAAAGTTCAGACTATCGCGCACCGCCCCCACGTTCGGATAAGGGCCATAGTAGTCGCCGCGCTTTTTCTTCGCGCCGCGATGCAGAGCCAAGCGCGGATAAGGCTCGCCGGATGAGGCGAAAACATAGGGGTAAGATTTATCGTCCCGCAGCAATATGTTGTACGGCGGGCGGTTGGCTTTAATCAGGTTTTGTTCAAGTATCAGCGCTTCGCTTTCGCTGCCGGTAATGGTGACTTCAATACGCGCAATACGCGACACCAGCGCTTCGGTTTTGGGGGTTAAACCGGTGCGGCGAAAATAACTCGCCAGACGTTTTTTTAGGTTTTTCGCTTTACCGACATACAGAATATCACCCTTGGTATCGAACATTTGATACACACCGGGCGCCTGAGTCTGATTGGCCAAAAGTTGTTTGGAGTTAAAATGAGTCTCTGCCATGGGCGAGAGTATAACGCCAAAGCGCGCGAGTAGAACGCCCGCGCAGAGGCTTTAGCGTTTACGAGCAGATTTAAACCACCGCTTCAGGGTCCAGCAAGTCGTACTTCACCGCTAACAACGCCAGCTCAACATCGGAGTTAATGCCCAGCTTTTCAAAGATGCGGTAACGGTAGCTGTTAACGGTTTTCGGGCTGACGGAAAAGGTCGTGGCGATATCTTGCGCCTTTTGGCCCCCGGCAATCAGCATGGCGGTTTCCAGCTCGCGCTGGGACAAGCGCTCAAAGGGCGAGCGTTCACCGTCGCCACTGATATTACGCAGCGCCAGCTGCTGGGCAATGCTGCTGCTCATAAACTGACGGCCGGACATGACGGTGTCAATGGCGGTGGTAATGTCGGTAAAGCCTGTGCCCTTAGTCACATAGCCTTTGGCACCGGCTTGCAGCAAGCGCGATGGGTAGACACTGTCGTCACAGGCGGTCACCGCAATAATTTTTACCCCAGGGCGGGCGGCGAGCATTTTTCGCGTGGCCTCAAGCCCACCGATGCCGGGCATTTTTACGTCCATCAAGACCACATCAGGGGAGAGTTCCCGCGCTTTACGAACACCTTCTTCGCCACTTTTGGCGTCGCCAACCACCTCGTAGCCGCTAACGTCGTTAAGCATGCGGACGATGCCCATTCGCACCAGGTCATGATCATCTACGACCAGAATTTTTGTCACCGTACCCCCTCGGGCAAGTCATACAACCTACCCCCATACCACTGCGCAACTTAGTGCGCCCTACAATCTACTTATTGTTAATGAATATTAACAGTATTTCTTACTCGCGTGGAACCACTAACTTTTGGGGTTCACCCAACGAAAGGTCAAGTTAATGCGCGCGCCAAGGGACATTTTGGATTTGGCCAATTGATGTAACCAGTTTCTTTGCAATGGGCCACTCATCAGCAGTAAATCGCCATGGGCTAGATCCAACGCCACCGTTTCTCTATCTGCCTTATGTTTGAGGGTAAAGCGCCGTGTTTGCCCCAAGCTAACCGAGGCAATGGCCGGTTCAGGGCCCAGCTCTGGCTCATCATCACTGTGCCAGGCAACACCGTCATTGCCATCGCGATACAAATTGGCCAATACGCTGTTGTAGCGATATCCGGTGTCGGCTTCCAGACGCTCTTTAATCTCTGACAACGCAGGTGTCCAGGGTAAGGGTGTGAAGTGTGCGCCCGAATACTGATAGCGGCTTGCGGTATCCCCATACCAGGCGTTTAACCGGGGGATGCGCACGGGCTTACCGTACATACTGATGACGCTCTGCTCCCAGGCCAGTGAATCGTGCAGTGTATGCAAATACGCACTGGCCGCATCCACCGGCAACCATTCACGGTAGTACACCGCTTTACCGTCTCGGCTGATGACATCCCGCGGGCCAGCGCTGCTGAATAAATCGCTCTGACTCACGATATTAAGGTAGTGCAGAAGGGTAAATACGCGGCTCGACTTCCAGCGCTACGCCGTAGCGCTCCAGCACCGCAGCCTGAATGTGCTCAGCAAGCTCCAACACATACTGGGCACTTTGCTTACCGGGGTTGGTGAGCACCAATGCCTGCTCGCTGTGTACGGCGGCGCTGTTGCGGCTCACGCCTTTGAACCCGGCGTTATCGATTAGCCAGCCAGCGGCCAGCTTTACCTGCATTGATTCCGCATCGGGGTATCCCACTATATTGGGGTGGCGCTGTTTAAGAGTATCGAACTGCGCCTGACTGACCATGGGGTTTTTAAAAAAACTGCCCGCGTTAGGGGTATGCTCAGGTGCGGGGAGCTTCTCACGACGAATAGCACAGACAGCCTCGCTTACCTGCTGCGGGGTTATGTCAGCCTCGGGGATACCAGCCAAGCGTTCGGCCAGTGCCGGATAACCGAGCACCAGTTGCGGTGTTTTTTGCAGTTTAAAGGTAACATCGCAAATCAAGTACTGGTCTTTTAAGCGGCCTTTAAACACACTGTCGCGATACCCAAAACCGCACCCATCGGCGGTAAAGGTAACCGGTAACTGCGAAGCCAGCTCGATGGCGGTGAGTTCGGCAAACACCGACTCCAGCTCGACACCATAAGCGCCAATATTCTGAATGGGCGCTGCCCCCACCGAACCCGGAATTAACGACAAATTCTCAAGCCCATACCAGCCCATATTCAGACAGTACTGCACAAACTCGTGCCAGTTCTCTCCGGCTTGGGCACGCACCCATACCTCGGTGTCGGACTCCCCCACCAGCTCAATACCGCGCAAGTTGACGTGTACCACCAGGGCGTTCAGGTGATCGGTAAGTACCACATTACTGCCGCCGCCTAAGGGCACAATTGGCAGTTTTTGTTCTTTGGCAACGCCGATGGCTTCAACTATGTCTTCACGGCTGGCAACGCTGACGTAAGCGCGGGTGGTTACCGGCGACGCGAGAGTGTTAAAACGGGCGAGATTAAATTCGGGCAGAATCAGGGGCATAACGTAAGTTGAGATTAATCCAGATGTCGCTTGCGAATATCCTCGAGCAAGCCGACCGAGGCCTGCTCGACCAAGTCCAGCACATGCTCAAACCCTTCCGCCCCACCATAGTAGGGGTCGGGCACTTCACGCTCTGCGGCATCAGCGGCAAAGTCCAGAAAAAGTGCCAGGGTACCAGTGTAATGGGCCGGGCGGAGCGCTTTTAAGTCCATCAGGTTGGATTCATCCATGGCGAGAACATAGTCAAAGGCCTCAAAGTCAGCGGCATCCACCTGGCGTGCCCGAAGGCTTGAGATATTGATACCCCGCTCGGCGGCAGCGGCAATGGCCCGCGTATCTGGCGCCTTGCCCACATGCCAGGCTGCCGTACCGGCAGAATCAGTGGCAACCTCATCCACCAACTGCTGCTTTGCCAGCTCAGCGCGAAACAAGCCCTCGGCCGTCGGTGAGCGGCAAATATTGCCCAGACAGACAAACAGTACTTTTACCGGCATGGTGATTACTCCTTACTCGCGAGCTGGGCGCGTACACGGTCAAGATCCGCTTGTGTATCTACCCCGCCCGGCACGGCGCGGCAGGCTTCCGCCAGATGAATACGCTCACCGTAGGCCAGTACCCGTAACTGTTCCAACGACTCAATGTGCTCTAACGCCGCCGGTGGCCAGTTTACAAAACGGTTTAACAGTGACACCCGATAAGCGTACAGCCCGATATGACGACGGGCGGCAAAACCGGTTGGCAAAGGCTGATCGGTTAGCACCTCGGCATCGTCACGGGGCCAGGGAATAGGTGCGCGGGAAAAATACAGCGCCAACCCGGTTTGATCCGCCACCGCTTTGACGATATTCGGGTCGCGAAAGTCGCGGTAGCTTGCCAGTGGTTCGCACAGGGTAGCGACGCTGGCAGTTTGGTTTGCCGCGAGATTATGCGCGACCTGATCGATCACCTCGGCGGGAATGAGTGGTTCATCCCCCTGCACATTCACCACAATCTCGTCATCGGCCAAATTCAGTTTTGCCGCCACTTCCTGCAGCCGATCGGTACCTGAAACATGGTCGTCGCGGGTCATGACCACCTCACCGCCAAAGCTCTCTACCGCCTCGGCAACCCGTGCATCATCGGTGGCCACCAGGACCCGCGAGGCAGAGCTTTTACTCGCCGCTTGGTAAACGTGTTCAATCATGGGCCGACCGGCAATGTCGGCCAGGGGTTTCCCCGGTAGACGGCTGGAGCCGAAGCGGGCGGGAATAACAACCAGGTAACTCATGAATCTGTGTCGCTCTTTATGGGTGATGGCTTAGTGGATGGTGGCCGCTGATCGGACGCTTGCGCAGGGCGCAAGTTATCCAGGGCGGCGTCCAGCTGCGGCCAAAAACGTTTATCCAGTACCGCATCAACTTCCAGCGCCAACCAATCGGGTTTGGCAAAGGCCTGACACTTTACCGCATCTTTACTGGTCATCACGATGGGCAGCGGTGTTTTAAAGGTAAAGTTGGCGGGGGTGAACTGATGGTGATCCCGGTAAATATGACACTCGGGGCGCAACCCCAAACGGGTTAAGGTATCGAAAAAGCGCTGCGGATTACCGATGCCCGCCACCGCGTGTACCGCCGAGCCCGACGGAATGGCATCCAGCGGCAGCGGTGTTAAGTCCCCTACCCGGTACCAGTGCAAAGGCTGCAAACGCATATTAAAACTGTGCACCTCGGCGGGTAAAGCCGGGGCGGTGTCGCCCTGCAGCTGGGTTTGGTTGGCAATGACAAAATCCACCTGGCGCAGGCGCGAGGCACTTTCGCGCAGTGGCCCCACCGGCAGGCAAAAGCCATTGCCCATACCTCGGGCAGCATCCAACACCGCAATTTCGATATCGCGCCCCAAACGGTAGTGCTGCAAACCGTCGTCCGCGAGAATTAAATCGCAGCCCGAGCGCAGCAACGTTTGCGCCGCCGCCACGCGGTTGGCGTCGATGCATACGGCGCAGCCGGTGGCGCGCCAAATGGACAGCGGCTCATCCCCGGCCTGGTGGGCGGTGGATGCGGCGGAAATTACATAGGGATACTCGGGCGCCTGCGAGCCGTAACCCCGGCTCACCACGCCAACGGTGTAGCCGCGTTTTTGCAGGTGCTTAACCAGCGCGATAATCACCGGGGTTTTGCCGGTGCCGCCCACCGATAAATTACCGACAATAATCACCGGCACCGACAGGCGCGTTTGGCAAAAGCGCTCCAGCCACCAGCGGCGGACTTTACTGACGAGATAAAACAAACCCGCCAGCGGCAGCAACCAGTAGACCCAGCGCTTACCTTCATACCAGGCACTCAGCCAGCGGGTTTCACGCGCGGCGTTATCAGACATAGATTATTCGGCTTTGCCCTCGGGGCGACGGGTGGTAATGCTTAAATTGACAAACCCCATCTGGCCTGCGGCGTCCATCACGCGCACCACGGCCTCGTGAGGGGCCTTGGCATCGGCGGTAATAATCAACGGCTGGTCGGTGTTGTCGCCTGCAAGCTCGGTAATGGCCGCTTTTAAGGTGGCCGACTGGTTATTCACCAGTGATTTACCGTCGATGGCGTAAGTGCCTTCGACACTGACAACAATTTCCAAAGGCTCGGGGGTGTCAGGCGAAGCCTCACCCACTGCCTCAGGCAGGTCAATTTCCAGGTGGGTTTCTTTGGTGAAGGTGGTGGACACCATAAAAAAGATCAGCAGCAAAAACACCACATCAATCAGTGGGGTTAAGTTAATGCTGTCTTCTTCGCGCGACTGTCTACGAAACTGCACGGGCTGCCCTCACCTAGCGCTTGGCTTTTACATCGACACGGCGGTCGCTGTGTAAGGCATCCACCAGTTTGATGGCCTCTTCTTCCATGGTTACCACCAGGTAGTCAATGTGGCGCTGGAAATAACGGTGCACAATCATGGCGGGAATGGCCACACACAAACCGGCAGCCGTGGTAATCAAAGCCTGAGAAATACCGCCCGCCAAAACACCGGCATTACCCGAACCTTTGATCATAATGGCGTTAAACACTTCAATCATGCCGAACACGGTACCCAGCAGCCCCAGCAGCGGCGTTACCGCAGCGATCGTGCCCAGCACGCCGACAAAACGCTCCAGATCGTGAACCACCTTACTGGCGGCTTCCTCAATGGAGTCTTTCATAATCTCGCGTCCGTAACGCGAATTGGATAACCCGGCCGAAAGAATTTCGCCCAAAGGCGAAGACTGTTTCAACTCTTTTAAACGCTCGGCGTTAAGATCGTTGTTTTTAATCCAGCCCCATACCTGGGCCAACAGATGACGCGGTGCAATCTTATTAGGATTTAAACTCCAGTAGCGCTCGGCGCTGATTGCCAGTACGGCGACTGAACACAAAATAATCGGCAGCATTAACCAACCGCCAGCGGCAATCACTTCAAACACACACTCATCCTCTTCTGACAGGCTTTTTATGGATCACGAAAAGCGCATAAGCCTACCACAGACCTTTGTCATTGGGTGAGCGCGAGCGGTATTAACTGTGACGAAGCTCAATCACGCCAGTAGCGTTTGCGCTTTGATCGCCACAAGATAACCGTATCGGCACCCGATTCAGAAAAGCGAATGTCTATTGCACCGGAATGGGCCGTGTTTAAAAGTGTACTGCCCTCACTTTGATAGCGGGTAACGACATCTGGATGCGGGTGGCCGTGGCGATTGTTATAACCGGCTGAAAATATCACCGTCTTTGGGGTTAATTTACTCACCCAAGGCCAGCTGGATGACGAGGCACTGCCGTGATGAGGTGCGAGTAAGACGCTCACCTTGTCAAGCTCCTTCAGCAGCGACGCTTCAACGCGCTTTTCGATATCCCCCGGCAACACTATGGTTTTATCGCGCCACTGTATTCGCAGCACACAGGAGGCGTTATTCCCCTCGGCATAGCCCTGCCCCGGCACACCAATAAACTCAAACTGCACCTCACCCCACTGCCAACCGGGCGCGCTGTGACAGCTAATGGGATTGGGGCCATCCAAGCTTTGCAGCGCCTCCCCTGTGTATAGCTGCTCTACGGGCAAAGCATCCATTAACCCGTTTAGTCCGCCCGCGTGATCACTGTGTGAGTGAGAAACCACCAGCGCATCTATGCCATCCCGGCCTTCGGCCAGTAAAAAAGGCGCAACAATATCGGCGCCGGCATTGAAACCTTCGCCAAACCAGGGCCCGGTGTCGTACACCAGCGTTTTGTCCGGTGTTATCACCACCACGGCCAACCCCTGCCCCACGTCCAACACCACCAAGCGCAACGGCGATGGTGGTACTGGCGGCAAAGTGCAGGCCGTGATGAGTAACACCCAGCCTAAGGGCCGAAACCGCAACGGTGCGGGCAGCAATAAAGTCACACAAGCGAAAACCAAAAGCCAAGGCGCCAAGCCCTGCAAGTAAATTCCGGTTTGCGCCGGTACCTGCAGATAATCAGCGGCATTCACGATCCCATGCAACCACCACCAAAGCAGGTTCAGCCCCTGATCGGCCATATACAGAGAAGCGGCAGCAAGCGCAGGAAAAAGAAAAGACAAAAGCGCGGCGGCAAACAACCAGGGCACCACCCAAAGACTCACCAACGTAATGGCAACAATATTCGCCAGTGGCGAAATAATCGACCAGTGATGAAAAAACAGCGCCAAGGGCGCCAGCAGCGCAACAAAGGCCACCCATTGCGGCCGCCACAGCAGTTGCCACCAGCGGCTTTTGCGCAGGCTTAGCACACCACTAAAAACCATCACTAACGCCCCCACCGCCAGAAAGGACAACCAAAAGCCCGCATCGAACACGCTGAGTGGCTCAAGGGTTAACACCAGCGTCGCCGCCAGCAGTAATATGACCGCAGCGCCAACCAGCCGCCCGGTGCATCTGGCGGCGTAAAACAACAACAGCATTGCCAGAGCGCGCTGGGTGGGCAGCGCAAAGCCCGCGAGCGCCGCATAAGCCCAGGCCGATAACGCACCCAACAGCATTGCGGTGACAACGGCGGGTATTGAGACAAACAGCACCAGCACACGCCCCAGCAACATCCCCAAGGCGTAACCCAGGCCTGCGGCAAGGCCGATATGCAAACCCGAAATAGCAATTAAATGGCTGGTGCCGGTGGCCCGAAACAGCTGCCACTGAGCGTCGGTGATCAGATCGCGCTCGCCCAATAACAAGGCGCGCAGCACCGCTGGATTTTGTGGCTGGCGGTCGATCAGCCACTGCCGCAAGGCCGTGCGAATACTGTTGTCACTGCCTGAAGCCAGCAGCGCCTGGCGACCATCACTGCGCACATAGCCGGTGGCCCCCACCCCCCGGCGCAGCTGCCACAAGCGATAATCAAACCCAACCGGATTAATAAAGCTGCGAGGGCGCTTGAGCCTTACATTGACGGTAATGGTATCGCCAGCCTGCAACTGACGCGCCCAGGGTGGTGCGCCGTACCAGCTTAGCTGGATTCGCGGTGGCAGCTCGGCTTGAGTTGCGTCGGGCGTTGAGAGATTCATCTGGGGCGTTAGTAAAAAGCGCAATCGACGCTCATCGCTGACATCAATGTCCGTCACAGCCCCTTCAACCTGAATGTCCTGCCCGATTAACGCGTCAGGCAGCAGCTGCGCCACCAATTGTTGGCCGTAGTAAGTGGACCAGACAAATGCGACGCTAAACCCCAGAGATAACATCGCCGCGTGTTGGATAACCCGCTTACGACATACCTGGCTAATGCCGAGCGAGCACACACCGCATAGAAATGGAGCCCATAGAGGTATCAGGCTAGGAAGAAAACCGGGCAACACCAAGCCGAAAAGCACGGCCAGCAGTAGGCACAGTACAATCATCCTTAACCCTGTTTATCCTTTAGCCGTTTTTATGGTGACATTGAAGCCCACGCCGTTTGCAAAAGTGTAGCAGTTCGGTCAGCTAGCGTGGTGTCGGGGCGCATTTGCCGGTAGAATGCGCCACACCTTGCAGTTGCGATGTTAAAGTTCGAATGGCTCGTAAAGTAATCCGACGCTTTCTCCCAGACGCCGCTGCCGTGAAAGAAAAACCGGCGTTACAGTTTTTAGGTGATTTACTGCACGACCCTAACCTGTTTCACCTAAACCGACACTCGGTTTCGCTGGCCTTCTTTTTCGGCATCTTTTTCGCCTTTTTGCCTCTTCCCGGGCAAATGGTGCTGGCGGCCCTGTGCGCGTTGTGGGTGCGCTGCAACCTGCCAATTACCCTTGCCTTGGTATGGATTACTAACCCCCTGACTTACGCACCGATTTTCTTTGCCACTTACCAGCTGGGGCGCTGGATACTGGACGCCCCCAGCCTTGCGTCATCCAGTGAGCACAATTGGGCCTGGGTGATGGAAGAGTTTAGCCAGATCTGGAAACCGTTATTGCTGGGGTCGGTGCTGACAGGCATTGTCGTTGGGGGGTTAGGCTACATCACCATGCAGCTGTTTTGGCGTTGGCACGTGGTGAGAGCCTGGGAAAAACGCAAACGCGAACGCGAAGAGCGCAACGATAGCTAGACAACTTATTCAAAACGCAGTGCCTCGGCCGGAGGAATGCGCGCCGCGCGCCAGGCCGGATAAATGCTCGCACAGAAGCTCAACCCCAAGGCAACTACCACAATCAACCCCACATCTGCCCACAGCAGCTGCGATGGCAGATAACTTACCGGGTAAACATCGGCATGCAGAAACTGAATACCCAGGCCACGCTCCAGTAACGCCACCGCCGGTGTGACGGTATAAGACAAAAGTACGCCCGCACCAACGCCAACCGCCGTACCCACCAAGCCAATAATGCCGCCCTGCACCAGAAAAATACCCAAGATGTCGCCAGTGCTGGCACCCTGTGTGCGCAAAATGGCGATGTCCGCTTCTTTATCCACCACCACCATAATCAAGGTGGTGACCAGATTAAACGCCGCGATCCCAATCAACAGCAAGAGTAACAACCCCACCAGACGTTTAGACATGTGAATAGCTTGGTAGAGATTGCCGTGGGTGCGTGACCAGTCTTTACCGTAGTAGCCGGGCGGCAGAAAACCGGCCAGCTCATACACCGTCCGCGACGCGGCAAAAAGGTCATCCACCTTTAACCGAATACCGGATACACGACCGGGGTAGTCTGAGAGTTCTGAGGCACGGGTAAGATTTAAGAGGGCAAAATTGTTATCAATTTCGGTGCCGCTGTCGAGCAGGTCGACCACCTCAAGGGTTTGCACCGCCGGTGAGGCGCGGCCATCACCATGGGGAATAACCAAGCGCAGGTGATCACCCACCTCGGTCTGTAAACTGCGCGCCAGTGCCGCACCTAAAATAACGGCCTGCGGGTTATCGGCCAGCACCAACAGTTTACCCAGGCGCAAATACTGCGCCGCGCCGGAGACGTCTTGCTCAAGGCTGGGCTCAACACCGAATAAAGCCACGGGGGAAACATTGCCACGGTAAGCCAACAACCCCTGCAAAGTCACGTAAGGTGCAGCCGCCAGGACCTGTGGATGCTGGCGCAACTGCTCAATAACCGTGCCGGGGGATTCAATGCCGTCGCGCTTGTAGATGGTGGCCTGGGGCAATACCTGCAAAATGCGCTCGCGCAATTCGCGGTCAAAGCCGTTCATAATGGACATCACCAAAATCAGCAGCGCCACCGAAATAATCAGCCCCATCACCGACATGCGCGAAATAAAGCTCACCAAGTGGCTGCCTTTAGAAGACAGCGCGTAACGCTTACCGACCTGCCTGCTAAACCGGCTGAACACTAAACGCCCTCGCCTGGCAATTCGCTTAGCACGCCTTCTTCAAGGTGCAGGGTGCGATCCATTTTGCGAGCCAGAGCCAAGTCGTGGGTTACTACCACAAAGCTGGTGCCGATGCTCTGGTTTAACTCCGCCATCAACGCCTGAATATCGGCGGCGGTGTGGGTGTCCAAATTGCCGGTGGGCTCATCCATCAACACACAGGCCGGTTGAGTCACTAACGCTCGGGCGATGGCGACACGCTGCCGCTCGCCACCAGAAAGCTCAGAGGGTTTATGTTGCCCCCGGTGCCCAAGGCCCACACGAGCCAGCATTTGCTCTGCCTGAGTTTTCGCCTGCGCCGGGCTTTGTTTGCCGATTAACAGCGGCATGGCGACATTTTCCACCGCATTAAACTCGGCCAACAAATGATGAAACTGATACACAAAGCCCAGGCTTTGGTTGCGTAACCGACCTCGAGCGTCGGCACTTAAGCTCGACAGCGATTGCCCGGCCACGCTGACGTCCCCGCTATCCGGGGTGTCTAACCCGCCAAGAATATTCAGCAGAGTGGATTTACCCGAACCCGAGGCACCAATAATGGCAAGAGTTTGCCCGCTGGGCACGGCCAGCTCAACACCGCGCAGCACTTGTACGGCCTCGGGCCCCTGCCGGTAAGCCTTTACAACCTGGCGGCACACCAGCACCTGTGAATCACTCATAACGTAATGCCTCTGCGGGTTCGACCTTACCGGCGCGCCAGGCGGGATAAAGCGTAGCGACAAAGCTGAGCACAATGGCCACGGCGCAAATCACCGTGACATCGCGCCAATACAGCTCGGACGGCAATTGACTGATAAAATAAACATTGGGGTCAAAAATAACCTGGCCCGACAGTGATTCAAAAAACGCCACAATCGAGCTGATGTTGAGAGCAACCAAAACTCCAGCGAGGGCACCGCTTAAGACGCCAATCAAGCCCACCCCACAGCCCTGAACCATAAATATGCCCATGACCTGGCGCGAGGTAAGCCCCAGAGTGCGCAACACGGCAATATCCGAGCGCTTATCGGCCACCATTAACACCAAAGACGAGACGATGTTAAACGCCGCTACCGCGATAATAATGCTGAGCAGGACACCGATCACCAGCTTTTCCATTTTGACTGCCTGGAACAAACTGCCTTGAGTTTGGCTCCAGTCGCGCACACGGTAATCTGTCCCTAGCCGATTTTGCGCCTCGGCAAGTATGGGCGCAGCGCGATAAATATCCGGCACCTTTACTTGTAGCCCTTGGACCTGTAACCCCTGCGCCCCGGTGTAGCGCAATAACCTGGCGGCATCCTCAAGATGAATCAGTGCTAACTGCTGATCAACCGGCGCCCCTACTTCAAATACGCCACTGACTGTAAAACGTTTTACGCGTGGATACGCACCAGCAGGCGTGATGCGAATTTCCGGCAGAGTCAAGGTCACTCGATCACCCGTAACCACACCGAGCTGCCGAGCCAACAAAGAGCCAAGCACAATATTAAACTGCCCGGCCTGTAAGCTGCTCAGCTCGCCAAGCATCATGCTGTTGGCGACTTCAGACACCTTGGGCTGCTGCACAGGATCAATACCGGAAAATTGCACACCTTCAATATTGTTGCGATAGCCCAGTAAGGCAAAGCCACTGATGTAAGGCGCTGCGGCAAGAATGTCTGGCACCCGAGACAGCTCATCGGCCACCGCTTGCCAATTTTGCATACCGCCGGGCTGGTCGATAAATCCGTGGGGTACCACTTTAAGAATGCGCGATTTCATCTCCCGGTCAAACCCGTTCATCACCGACATCACCACAATCAGCGATAACACCCCAAGCGCCATTCCCAACAAGGAAAAGCCACTGACAAAAGAGATAAACTGATTGCGACGCTTAGCGCGGATGTAGCGAAGGCCGACCATAAGGGGGATGTTTTTCAGCATCCGCGCATTTAACCGCAACCGCCTTACAACCACAAGCGCGGGCTGTGCTATTGTAGAGTTCATTAACAACGAAGAAAGAACACACACAATGGACGAAAGACGTGAATACTTCCGTATCGATGTTAAGGCCCGCGTTGATGTAGCGGAGTCAGCATCCTCCTCCCCCTTAGAGCTGGACCCTGCAGACCATTTTACACAAAGCGGTATATTGCACACTTTGGCCGAGCTTAAAAAACTCGATACCGAAGGCATGCAGATACAACAACAAATAAAAGACAGTGATCGCGCTCTGGGAGAGTATCTCCATCTGCTGTCTCGCAAGGTGGATATTCTTGCCCTTTATTGCTTAAGCACTAGCGCCGAGTCGTTGGGCGAAAGCCAAACCGTCACCATCAGCGAAGGCGGGTTGGATTTTAACCACAGTCAGAACTTGGAAACCGGAGAGCCTGTGGCATTGATGCTGGTTTTCAGCCAACCCACTATGGCCATAGCTTTACACGCTCGCGTAGTACGGTGTGAACCAGATCCCACCACAGGATTTACCATTGCGGCAGAATTCCAGTATCAGAATAGCGCACAGCGCCAGCAGATCAGTCAACAGATCATGCGCGCCCAGATGGAATCCATCCGCAGCAGCAAAGCCTGAGCAATCTGAACACAAAAGAATCAACAGGAAGTATCATGACAAAAACAGTTTTGGCCCTAGCCCTAGCATTTGCCGCTCAATTATCCGTTGCTGACACCGTGCGCATTCCCGTGGGCCAGCAAGGCGAAGCCAGCTTACCCACCCCAAATACCGGCACTACCAAAGCCAAAGTAAAATCAGAATACGGCGAACCTCAACAACAGTCTGGCCCCGTGGGAGACCCGGCCATTTACCGCTGGGATTACAGTGACTTTGTGGTTTATTTCGAAAATGACCGCGTGATTCATTCGGTCACGAAGTTTCAGGCAAAAGTTACGCAGGAAAACTAAGTATTTGAAGCATCGCGCTCGGTTTTTATTTGAGCGCCCGCTGTCAACAAGGCCTCATCTTCTGGTGGCAAACGGCCGTAAACTTTAGCCCTTTTAAGATACTGCAACGACTGTTGGTGATTCCCCTGCGCTCTTGCTTTGGCCGCCCGGTTTAAAAAACGCTTTTTCCTTTTCGCCACAATACGTTTGGTTTCTCCACCAGAAACCATTGTACTGAAAACGGTTATGCAAAAAAGCAGCATAAACCCTACTACAACCAAGCCGGGCCTGCGCATCAATACCGCAGCGCCAATGCACGCAATCAATGCAAATACGCCCCACAAACCGAACGCATTATTACCACCGGAACCCGAGCCCGAAAATTCACCACCAAAGCGCTTAAAGCCTTTCACGGGTAATCAAGCCTGCCGCGTTTGCACCTTACTCAACTCAGCACTTTTATCCTGTGCGAATTTAAGCTCTAACTTTTTTAATGACTTTTTATGTTCGAGATAAATAACAAACATTAAATAGACCAGCGTCGCCACCACCACTACTGCCAAAAAACTCCATAAATTCATATTCAATTCCTTCTATAAAAATCAGAAAGAGGTAACCGGGTGTGCGACATGCCCGGTCACTCTTTAATAACAGGCCGTCTTAATAATGCCGGTTAGTTCGATTGGTACCGTCTAGTGCCGCCAGACGATATGCCTCGGCCATGGTGGGATAATTAAACGTGGTATTGAGGAAGAAGTTAATATTATTACCCTCCCCGGTCTGACTCATAATGGCCTGGCCGATATGAATAATTTCGGCGGCCTCAGCACCAAAGCAATGCACACCCAGCAATTGCCCGGTATCCACATGAAACAGCAACTTAAGCATGCCGACATCTTCACCGCTGATTTGACCACGGGCAGTGTTTTTGAACAGGCAGCGGCCCACTTCGTAAGGCACTCGGGCTTCCGTTAATTCACGCTCAGTTTTACCAATCGAGCTGATTTCGGGCAGCGTATAAATACCCGTTGGAACCCCGGCAACTTCTTGATAAGGCTTGCCCAGAATCGCCGCTGCCAAGGCTCGCCCCTGGTCGAAAGAGGCACTGGCAAGGCTGGGCCAACCCACCACGTCGCCCACGGCATACACGTTTTCAACCGCGGTTTGATACTGCTCATTAACCGCCAGGTTGCCGCGATGGTCCGGCTCAAGGCCAATGGCCTCTAAATTTAATTTGTCGGTATTACCACTACGGCCGTTACACCACAAAATGGCATCGGCAGTAATACGTTTACCTGACTCTAAGTAAACCGTAACGCCACGCTCATTGGCTTCAATTTTGTCGTAGTTTTCGCTGTGACGAACCCGAACTCCGTTATCGCGCAGGTGATAACTTAACGCGTCTGAAATTTCGTCATCCAAAAACGACAATAAACGGTCGCGGTTGTTAATTAAATCTACCTTAACGCCCAGCCCTGAAAAAATTGAGGCGTATTCACAACCGATCACCCCAGCACCATAAATAATTAAATGGCGCGGCGAATGGTTCATTTCTAAAATGGTGTCCGAGTCGTACACACGGGGGTGGTCAAAGTCGATGTCAGCCGGGCGATAGGGACGCGAACCGGTGGCAATAATGATTTTGTCGGCACTGATAACTTCTTCACGTGCGCCGTCCAGTAAATCTATAGCGACGGTATGATCATCAATAAAACGAGCAAAGCCTGAGTAAAGTTTGACTCGATTACGCACATAAAAGTCGGTGTGCAATTCAACTTGCTTGGGAATAACCGCATTGGCAGCAGCCAACACCCGCGGATAGGTTAAGCGCCAGGTCTCACCGGTTTCACGAAACAAATTACCGGTTTTAAACTGAATAATTTGTTTCACCGCGTGACGCAGTGACTTGGAAGGAATGGTTCCTTTGTGGGCACAGTTACCACCCACTAAAGCGCGCCCCTCTACCACAGCGACTTTTTTCCCGGCTTTTGCCGAGGCCATAGCGGCACTTTCCCCAGCGGGCCCAGAGCCGATAATCAGTACATCTACATCGTATTTCGCCACTCGTATTCCCCTATTACATCGATAACACGGTGCGGGCATTCTGCGCTGCCCTGTTGCACCTGAAAGTGAAGCTATAACGGGTTTCTCCCCATCGGCCGTGTTAGGGCCTACCACTATAAACCGCAAAAGGCGCCGAAGCGCCTTTGTTAACGTTTTTTGCTGGTCGCATCTACCGCTAAATCGGTATGTGTATTGACCGTCACACCGTCTTCACTGTTAAGGCTTTCGCATTTAGCCTCATCACCGCCGCAGAGCTCGCAGGTGTAGTCTTTTTCACCCAGCGCCTGGCCTACGCCCCCGCAGGAGCCGGTTAGCGGCTTGCGCCCAAACATAACGCCAACCGCCATGCCAGCGACCACCAGCAGCATAACGCACAACGCAACCATAAACATCGCCATAAAAACCTCCCGCCCTAAGGGGCGTATTGCGAAAAAGTAACTGAACGCAAGTCGGTAAAACCGCCATTTTCTTTGACGATCATATACACCGCAAGTTGCTCAGCGTTGGCCAACGCAAGTCCTTTTTCAGGCCCAAGAACGTTCAATGCAGTCGCCCAGGCATCGGCGTGGGCGGCGGTGTCAGCAATTACCGTCACCGACGCAAGATTGTGGGTGATGGGTCGGCCAGTGGCGGGATCAATGGTGTGCGAGTAACGCACACCATCCACTTCAAAGTAATTGCGGTAGTCCCCCGAGGTAGCCACGGATTTGTTGTCCAGCTCGATGGCCAGTCTAGCACTGCCGCCCAACGCTGAGGGCTGCTCTACCGCGATGCGCCAGGGGGTACCACGAGGGCTAACACCGGCCACGCGGACTTCACCACCAATCTCCACCATAAAGTTATTGAAACCGCGCCCCTGCAAAACCTTGGCAATCCAATCAACGCCATAACCTTTGCCCAGAGCCGACAAGTCTACAAAAATAGGGGCTGTACGGCGCGCACGGGTGACATCCAGTTGCAGCTTATCATGCCCGGTAAGCGCTAAAGCTTCGGCCAACTGATCATCAGTGGGAACAACCTCGGGCCGCATTTCCGGGCCAAATCCCCACAAATTAACCAAAGGGCCCACCGTAACATCAAACGCGCCCTCTGAGCGCTGACTGACATCTTCGCCAATATTGAGCACTTCCATCAAGGGTTCTGACAGGTGCATCCATTCATTCACCGGCGCACGGTTAAACTGCATCAACTCCGAATCATCAATGTAGGTAGACATCACCTGATTGATAATTTCCAGCTCATCGTCGATGGTTTTTTGCAGCTCGGCCTGCTCAAAGCCAAAGCTTTCTCCCGCCTCGGCCACCAGCGTTATGTGATAACTGGTGCCCATGGTGGGCCCCGAAAGCTTGACGCTCTCACGAGGAGAATCGGCTTGGCCACAGCCAGTTAATAGGCCACCTATAAACAAAAACGAGGCCAGTAATACCAGCCTCGTTTTTGTTTTTGCTATTTGGGCAAATATCATTGCTTGATTAACCACCGAAGTCATCGAGCATAATATTTTCATCTTCTACGCCCAAATCGTGCAGCAGTTTAATAACCGCGGCGTTCATCATTGGTGGCCCACACATGTAGTACTCGCAATCTTCGGGCGCCGGATGGTCCTTCAGGTACTGCTCGTACAATACATTGTGAATAAAGCCGGTCAAACCGTCCCAGTTATCTTCGGGCTGTGGGTCGGACATAGCCACGTGCCACTCAAAGTTGTCGTTTTCGGCGGCCAGCATGTCGTATTCATCCTGATAAAACAGCTCTTTCAGAGAGCGGGCACCGTACCAGAAAGACATCTTACGCTTGCTGTTTAAACGCTTCAGCTGATCGAAAATGTGCGAACGCATTGGCGCCATACCCGCACCACCACCGATAAACACCATCTCTGCATCGGTATCTTTGGCGAAGAACTCACCAAAGGGCCCGAATACGGTGATTTTGTCACCCGGCTTCAGGTTGAAAACGTAAGTAGACATAATGCCCGGAGGAATGTCCTTTGAGCCCGGAGGCGGAGTGGCGATACGAATGTTGAACTTAACCAGACCTTTCTCTTCCGGGTAGTTCGCCATAGAGTAAGCACGCTGAACCGTTTCGGTGTTTTTGGCTTTAATGTTAAAGAAGCCAAAACGCTCCCAGTCACCGCGGAATTGCTCTTCGATATCAAAATCAGAGAAGCTGATATCGTAGGGCGGACACTCCAGCTGTACGTAACCACCGGCGCGGAAGTCTACGTTCTCGCCTTCGGGCAGCTTCAGAGTTAGTTCTTTAATAAAGGTGGCCACGTTGGGGTTCGACTCGACGGTACACTCCCACTGTTTAACCCCAAACACGTCTTCAGGCACTTCAACTTTCATGTCCTGCTTAACAGGCGTTTGGCAAGACAGGCGCCAGCCTTCATTCGCTTCACGCTTGGTGAAATGGCTCTCTTCGGTGGGCAGCATTGAACCGCCACCTTCGCTCACCACGCAGCGGCACTGGGCACAAGTGCCGCCACCACCGCAGGCTGAAGGCAAAAACAAACCAGCACCAGACAGTGTCTGCAACAGTTTGCCACCGGCGGGAACCGTCAGTGTTTTTTCGCCGTTAATATCGATGGTGACGTCGCCAGACGCTACCAGCTTTGCACGTGCACTCAGGATCACAAACACCAGCGCGAGCACGATGACTGTGAACATGACTACACCAAGAATAATCTCGCTCATGTGTATCCTCGCTGATTACAGATCAATACCGCCGAAGGACATAAAGCCCAGCGACATGAGTCCTACGGTGATGAAAGTAATGCCCAGACCGCGCAGGCCGTCGGGAACATCGGAGTACTTCATCTTCTCGCGAATACCCGCCAGTGCGGTAATAGCCAGCGCCCAGCCCACACCGGAGCCCGCGCCGAATACCACACTCTCGGCAAAGTTGTAATCGCGCTCCACCATAAACAGCGAGCCACCCAGGATGGCGCAGTTTACGGTAATCAGCGGCAGGAACACGCCCAGCGCGTTGTACAGCGCGGGAACGTATTTATCCAGAACCATCTCCAGAATCTGCACCAGGGCGGCAATTACACCAATGTAGGTAATCAGGCCCAGAAAGCTCAGATCCACGTTGGGCAAGCCGGCCCAGGCCAGCGCGCCATCGGCCAGTACATAGGTGTACAGCAGGTTATTGACCGGCACGGTAATGGTCTGCACCACAACCACGGCAATACCCAAGCCAAAAGCAGCGCCAATCTTTTTAGAGATGGCCAAAAAGGTACACATGCCCAGGAAGAAAGCCAGGGCCATGTTGTCGATAAAAATCGACCGAATAAACAGGCTTAAATAAGCTTCCACGATTAGGCCTCCTTCGGCAGTGGCTTAGTGTTAGGTGCCATTTTGTAGTCGACCTCTTCCACCTGGTCTTTTTTCCAGGCGCGAATGCCCCAGATAAAGAGACCGATCAGGAAGAAGGCGCTAGGTGGCAACAACAACATACCGTTGGGGACGTACCAGCCGCCCTCGGTAGCCAGCGGCAGAATTTGGTAACCGTAAAGGCTCCCGGTACCGAACAGCTCGCGGATAAAAGCCAGACCCAACAAGATGGCGCTGTAACCAAAACCGTTACCCACACCGTCTAAAAAGCTCGGCAGAGGTGGGTTTTTCATGGCGAAAGCTTCGGCGCGGCCCATTACGATACAGTTGGTAATAATCAGGCCCACAAACACCGATAGCTGCTTGCTGATTTCGTAGGCGTAAGCCTTGAGCACCTGATCCACCACAATCACCAGTGAGGCGATAATGGTCATCTGGATAATAATCCGGATATTACCCGGGGCGTGGTTGCGCACCAGCGAAACGAACAGGTTTGAGAAAGCGGTCACCGTGGTCAGTGCGATACACATAACAACGGTCACTTTCAAACTGCTGGTCACCGCCAAAGCCGAACAGATACCCAGAATTTGCAGCGCAATTGGGTTGTTCGAGAAAATTGGCGCGAATAAAAGCTCTTTTACTTTCATGGTCTTAGGCCTCCCCCTTCTTGAGGTTGGTCAAAAATGGCATATAGCCCTCTTCACCTAACCAGAATTGAACCAGGTTAGCAACGCCACGGCTGGTCAAGGTAGCACCCGACAAACCGTCAACCTTGTGCTCGGCATCTTTGGTATCTGGACCTACGGCACCTTTAATCACCGTCAACTGAGCATTGCCCTCTTCGTCGTAAACTTCTTTACCTTCCCACAGCGACTTCCAGTTCGGGTTATCCACTTCACCGCCAAGGCCGGGTGTTTCACCATGCTCGTAAAAACCTAAACCTTTCACAGTGTTCAAGTCTTTTTCCAGGGCAACAAAGCCGTAAAGAGTTGACCAAAGGCCGTAACCGCGAACCGGCAGGACAATGGTTTCCAGGCCATTGTCACCTTCAATCAGGTACACCAAGGCCACGTCTTCGCGACGACCAATTTTGGCAATATCCTGATCGGCGCTTAAGTCTTCCGACATGGAAGGATCTTTAGCCGCTTTACGCTGCTCGTAATCGGCCGGATCTACCTCATCTGTGTAGGTGCCAGAATCCAGATCCACGGCGCGAGTTGTAACCCGCTCGCTGAATACTTCTTCAACGCTCTTGCCGTTCAGCTGGTCGGTCAGACCAGCGGCGGCAAGGATATTGCGTTTAAAGTCCAGAGATTTATTCACTTCCTGCACGGGGCGCAGGTACACGGCGGCGGTAGAAACCACCACCGAGCAGACGATGCACAGCAAAATAGTGACTATGAGCGTCTTTTTGATGGAATCGTTATTAGCCACGTGCCAACCTCCGCTTGATGTTTGCTCGTACAACCAGGTAATCAATCAGCGGGGCAAACAGGTTGGCAAACAGAATTGCCAGCATCATGCCTTCGGGGAAGGCAGGGTTTACCACACGAATGATAATTACCATAAAGCCAATCAGGGCACCGAACCAGTATTTACCGGTATCAGTCATGGACGCCGATACGGGGTCAGTAGCCATAAAGATCATGCCAAAGGCAAAACCACCCATAACCATGTGCCAGTACCAAGGCACGGCCACGGCAGGGTTAGACGAGGCATCACCCGTCAGATTCAGCAGCAAGGTGGTGGCAATCATGCCCAGCATAACGCCGGCCACAATACGCCAGGAGGCAATACCCATCACCAGCAGCACAGCGCCGCCGATAAAGATCGCCAGAGTTGAGGTCTCACCGATACTGCCCTGAATGTTACCCAGGAAGGCGTCCATCCAGGTGAACTGGTTAGTCAGAGCTTCAACACCGCCCTGCGCCGCAACGGACAGTGCGGTTGCACCGGTGTAACCGTCAACGGTTGTCCATACCGTATCACCAGACATACTGGCAGGATACGCGAAGAACAAGAACGCACGGCCGGTCAGCGCCGGGTTGAGGAAGTTTTTGCCGGTGCCGCCAAAGACTTCTTTACCCAGAACCACACCAAAGCTGATGCCCAGTGCCGCGTACAGCAAGGGTAAATCGGGTGGGCAAATCAGCGCAAACAGCACTGAGGTAACAAAAAAGCCTTCGTTGACTTCGTGGCCACGCACAGAGGCGAACAGCACTTCCCAGAAACCGCCGACAATAAACACCACCGCGTAAATCGGCAGGAAGTAAGCGGCGCCGTGCACCAGACAATCCCAAATGCTGTTGGGGTCAAAACCGGCAATGGCGCTGATCAGCGCAATACGCCAGCCTTCACCAACACCAGTGCCCAGCTCGGCGAGAATGGTGTTGGCTTGATGCCCAACGTTGTACATGCCGAAGAACATGGCGGGGAAGGTACAAATCCACACCGTGATCATAATGCGCTTCAGGTCGAGACCATCGCGCACATGGCTGGTGGTTTTGGTGACGTTGGCGGGACGGAACAGCCCGGTATCAATCGCCTCGTACAGCGAATACCACTTTTCCAGCTTGCCGCCTTTGTGAAAGTTTGGCTCGATTTTATCGAGATAATTACGCAAGAATTTCATGCCTTAACCCTCCAGCTCGATACGGGTGAGGTTGTCGCGCAAAATCGGGCCGTACTCGTACTTACCCGGGCAGACAAACGTACACAAAGCCAGATCATCTTCGTCCAGCTCAAGGCAGCCAAGCTGCTGAGCGGTTTCAGTGTCACCCACAATTAACGCGCGCAACAGCTGAGTTGGAAGGATATCCAGCGGCATGACTTTCTCATAAGCGCCAACCGGCACCATAGCGCGCTCACTACCAAAAGTGGTGGTGGTGAAATTAAAGCGCTTGGACGGCATTAGCTTAGACAGATAGATGTTCATAACCGAGAAGAAGTCGGTACCGGCGCGCAGGTAGTGCAGCATCGGACGATCATCGCCCTCTTCCAGCACGCTTACCTGAGTGTGGTAGCGCCCCAAAAAGGCGTAAGGACCATTTGCAGTCCGGCCACCAAACACTGAACCGGAAATCACACGGTTGTGATCACCTTTGAGTTTACCGGCGGTCAACTCATCAAGGCTGGCACCCAAGCGGGTACGCAGCAAAGTGGGCTCATTAACCTGAGGGCCTGCAACGGAAATCACGCGAGAAGTTTCCAGACGCCCTTCGCCGAACAAAATGCCCACGGCCACTACGTCTTGGTAGTTGATGGTCCAGACAAATTTGGTTGCGGTAACAGGGTCCAGATGATGAATGTGAGTACCGGCATTACCAGCGGGGTGAACACCACCAAACTCATGCACCTCAATCTGGCCCTCAGCTTTGGCGGGGATATCCGCACCAGCTGCTTTACAGACGAATACCTTACCTTCGGTCAGACGCGCTAATACTTTCAAGCCTTTAGCGAAAGCGTCTTCCTGGCCTTTCAATACCACCTGCGGGTCTGCCGCCAGTGGATTGGTGTCCATCGCCGTGACGAAGATTGAATGGGGTTTGGCATCCAGTGCCGGAACCTTGCTATAGGGGCGCGAGCGCAATGCTGTCCACAAACCCGCTGCATTCAGCTGGTCGCGAACGGCCTGGCCATCCAGCGAGCTAAGCTCACCGTCGCTGTAACTTTGAAAGCTCTCGCTGTCATCGCCATCTACGTCGATAACAACTGACTGCAACATACGGCGCTCGCCACGGTTAATGGCGGCAACAGTACCTGCTGCAGGAGCCGTGTATCTTACCCCTTCGGTTTTTTTATCGGTAAACAGAAGCTGACCGAGCTTGACCTTATCACCCACGGCTACTTCCATGGTTGGCTTCATGCCGTGATAATCTGGGCCAATGACTGCCACAGAGCGAGCCTTTGGCCCATCTTTGATAGTCTGCTCGGGCGCACCGGATATAGGTAAATCCAATCCCCGACGAATCTTTATCATACGTCTCTGCCTAATCACTCGTTGGATTAATGACTTTGCACGGCCAGGTTGCAGGCCGCAGTGTTGCGCTGGTGTCGTTCCAGCTGCTTCTATTGAGTTGAAGCTTAATCAATCGACGGCCGGTGGGCGGGATAGCGCGAAAGCTCGACACAAAAACTCGAACTTTGAGGCCTAACACCGAAAAAAACCAAGTGTGGCGGGTATTTTTCAGACGCAAAGTGTCCAACCGGCAAAAAAATCGCGGCAATTATAAAGATCGACGCCGCTAAAGACCAGTGGCGCGGCACAATTTTAGTGCCACAGCCCTTCGCTGCGCCCTCACCTACAGCATCAGGCCAAACACAGGTACAATCTCGGCCTTTCGTTTTGCGCACCCAGAGACTTGCCGCCCAACATGACAACTGCCGATTCTTTTAACCCCGACATTATCGCCCGTGCCGGCGAACGCCGACAATGGGGCCGTTTACCGGGGGGCGCCGCTGCGCTCACGCTCGCCAACGCCGCCCAACGCCACAATGGGTTAAGCTTAGTCGTTACCAGCGATACAGCCAGCGCCCAACGCCTGGAGACCGAACTGGCCTTTTTTGCTGGCAAAGATTTGCAAATTTTGCATTTAGCCGATTGGGAAACCCTACCCTACGACAGCATCTCCCCCCACCAGGACATCATCTCGCAACGACTGCGCACCCTGTATCAGTTACCCAGCGTCAGCCAAGGCATTCTGGTGGTGCCGGTTACCAGCTTGTTGCAGCGCTTAATGCCTAAAACCTATCTGATGGGCGGCAGCTTGATGCTTAACGTCGGCGAACCGCTTAACCCGGAAACCCTGCGCACCAACCTGACCCAGGCGGGCTATCGCACTGTAGACACGGTTTACGAGCACGGCGAATACGCCGTACGGGGCTCGCTGATTGACATTTTCCCAATGGGCAGCAGCCAGCCTTTGCGCATCGATTTGTTCGACGATGAAATCGACTCGCTGCGCACCTTTGACCCCGACACGCAACTGACCGCGGACAAAATCGAGGCTCTTGAGCTACTCCCAGCCCGCGAATTCCCATTGGATAAAAACGGCATCAGCGCCTTTAAACAGCGCTGGCATCAGCGTTTTGATACCGACCCCAGCGCCTGCAGCGTGTATCGCGATGTAAGCGACGGCATTGCGCCCCCGGGTATTGAGTACTATCTGCCGCTGTTTTTCGATCACTGCGACACACTTTTTGAGTACCTGCCAGAACAAACCGTTGCCTACACCCTTGGGGATATTAATGAGGCTGCGCAACGCTTTTTAGGTGAACTGAAATCACGCTATGACTCGCGTGGCGTTGACCCTACGCGCCCCCTGCTGCGCCCCGAAGAAATTTATCTGCGCGAAGAAGAGCTGTTTGCAGGCTTAAAAAGCCTAAGCCGCACGGCCCTTGTCAGCCACCCGCTGGATGAGGCCGCCGGCAACCAGAATTTCAGCTTTAACAGCCCGCCCTCGCTGCCAGTGCAAGCACAAAACGAACACCCGTTAACCGCGCTGGAAGCGTTTTTAATGGAGTTCGAAGGCCGGGTTCTGTTTTGCGCCGAATCCGCCGGACGCCGTGAAACCCTACTGGAGTTACTATCGCGCATTCGCGTAAAGCCAAAAGAGTTAGACAGCTGGCAAAGCTTCAGCGCGGGCAATGAAACCCTCGCCATTACCGTGGGCAGTATTGATCAGGGGCTCATTTGCACCTCACCCAAGCTGGCTTTAATTACCGAGAGCCAGTTATTTGGCGAGCGGGTGCAGCAAACCCGCCGACGCCGCCAAAGCCAGGAGAACGCCGACAACGTCGTTAAAAACCTGACCGAGTTGCAAGTCGGTGCGCCGGTGGTACACATCGACCACGGTGTAGGCCGCTATCGCGGCCTTGAAACCATTACCATCGAAAACGAAACCAACGAATTTTTAATGTTGGAGTATGCCGACGAGGCAAAGTTGTATGTGCCCGTCACCAGCTTGCATTTAATCAGCCGCTACAGCGGCGCCGATGAAAACGTCGCGCCCCTGCACAAGCTGGGCTCAGAGGCCTGGGGCAAAGCCAAACGCAAGGCTGCCGAACAGGTACGCGACACCGCCGCCGAGCTGTTGGATATATACGCCAAGCGAGCGGCCCGCAAAGGGCTCGCCTTCGACGACCCGAAAGCCGATTATCTGGCCTTTTCAGCGGGCTTCCCCTTTGAAGAAACGCCCGATCAGCAGCTTGCCATTGATGCGGTGGTCAAAGACATGCTCTCGCCGCAACCGATGGACCGACTGGTGTGCGGCGATGTGGGTTTTGGTAAAACCGAAGTTGCCATGCGCGCCGCCTTTGTGGCTGCCCACGGCGGCAAGCAGGTGGCGATTCTCGCCCCCACAACGCTGCTGGCACAACAACACTACGAATCGCTCAAAGATCGCTTTGCCAGCTGGCCTTTTACCATCGAAGTCATGTCGCGCTTTCGCACCAACAAAGAGGTAGAAGCCGTAAAAGAGCGCCTGGCTGAAGGTAAAATCGACATCGTCGTGGGCACCCATAAACTGATTCAACCGGACATCAAGTACAAAGATCTGGGGCTACTAATCATCGACGAAGAGCACCGTTTTGGCGTGCGCCAGAAAGACCAGCTGAAAAAGCTGCGCGCCGAGATCGATATTCTGACCCTGACCGCCACCCCGATTCCGCGCACACTAAACATGTCTATGGCCGGTATTCGCGATTTATCCATTATCGCCACCCCGCCGGCGCGGCGTTTAAGCGTAAAAACCTTCGTACGCCAGCACGACGATGCGACGATCAAAGAAGCGATTCTGCGGGAGATTTTACGTGGCGGTCAGGTGTACTACCTGCATAACGAAGTAAAAAGCATTGAGCGCACCGCCCGCGCCCTGCAAGAGCTGGTGCCGGAGGCGCGCATCGGCATAGGCCACGGCCAGATGCGCGAGCGCGAACTGGAAAAAGTCATGTCGGATTTCTACCACAAGCGCTTTAACGTCATGGTGTGCAGCACCATTATTGAAACCGGTATCGACATTCCCAGCGCCAACACCATTATTATTCACCGCGCCGACAAATTTGGCCTGGCGCAACTGCATCAGTTGCGCGGGCGCGTGGGCCGTTCTCACCACCAGGCCTACGCTTACTTGCTGACGCCCGAGCGCCGCGCCATGACCAATGACGCCATCAAGCGCCTGGAAGCCATTGCCAGCGCAGAGGATCTGGGCGCAGGCTTTACCCTGGCCACCCACGATATGGAAATACGCGGTGCGGGCGAGCTGCTGGGCGACGAACAGTCCGGGCAAATTCAAACAGTGGGCTTTTCCATGTACATGGACATGCTTGATCGCGCGGTAAAAGCCCTGCGCTCGGGTAAGCAGCCCAACATCGATGCGCCTCTTGCGGATAACATTGATGTGAATTTACGCATTCCCGCGTTGATTCCCGACGACTATCTACCCGATGTACACACCCGCCTGGTACTGTACAAACGCATCGCCGGCGCTGAAACACCCGAAGCGCTGCGTGAACTTCAGGTGGAAATGATTGACCGCTTTGGCCTTTTGCCCGAGCAAACCAAAAACCTATTGCGCGTTACTGAAATCAAACTCGACGCCGAAAAGCTGGGCATTGCCAAACTTGAAGCCTCCGCCGGCGGCGGCAAAGTAGAGTTCGGTCCCGATGCGCAAATAGACCCGCTCAAAATTGTGCAGATGGTGCAAAGCCAACCCCAGGTGTTTTCTCTGGCCGGCGCCAACGGCCTCAACTTTAAAGTGCCGATGCCCGATGCGGAAGATCGTCTGCAAAGGGTGACAGACCTTTTAGCCAGCTTGCACTAAAACGGGTTAGACTTGCCACTCGCGCAATAAGGAAGACATTTATGATCGAGGTAAAAACACTGGCCCGCACGCTCGCCACAGGCTTGGCCATGGTTGCGCTAAGCGCCCCCCCCTGGGTGTACGCCCAGGCCAACCACGAGGGCTGGTATCAGGTAGAAGTGATCGTTTATTCACGCCCACTGGACACCAGCGCCGAAACCTGGCCCACCGACATTACCTTGGACTACCCCCTCAACTGGCAAGAGCTGCGCAATCCGGAAACCGAGATAGCTCAGCGCGAAGAACGCGCCCGCGCCAAACAGCAAGAGCGCCAGAACCTACAGAACAATTATTTTGGCGATGACCGTCCCACCCCAACACCAGAATCTGCCGAAGGCTCGCAGGAGATAACCGTTGAGCCTATAGACTTAGCCCGCGATGCTTTTTTTGAGCTACCGGCCGATGAGCGAAGCTTAAACGCCGTTGCCAAACGAGTCGCGGCTCAGCCTGGCTTTGACATTCTTTTTCACGAAGCCTGGCGCCAGTACGTTACCGCAGAAGCCTCCGCCCCTTGGATATTGATTAATGGCGGCAAGGCGTTTGGCGAACATTTTGAACTCGAAGGCAGCATCAATGTAAATGTCTCCCGCTACCTGCACGTGTTTACCGATCTGTGGTTTACCGAGTTTCAAATTAACGCAGGGCAAAGCCGTAACCAATGGCCCAACCTACCCGTTAACCCAGTGAAACGCTTACAGCAATGGGAAGAACAAAGTAACAACAGTTTGGATTATTCAAACTTGATGGCGGATGCGGCGCAAACCCGCCCAGAAGATGCGTTAATGGAGTTTTTAGAGGCGCCCTACCTGCCCGCCCATATCGTGAAGCTGGAACAGCAAAGACGCATGCGCAGTAACGAGCTGCACTATGTGGATCACCCACGCCTCGGGCTACTGGTGAAAATCACACCATACAAAAGACCAGCCAAAACCGAGCCTTTAGCGGGCAACGCCTTAGCCGTGGGCGCTTCAGAATCAACAACTTTACAACCAGTAGCTTCAGCAACAGAAAATCTACAACCCTAAGGTTATCAACTGAGATTACGGACAAGAAAAAGCCGGGTGTGATTCAGCACCCGGCTTTTGGCAGCAACAACACTTACAGCTGTGTTACATCGTCAGCCTGTAAGCCTTTATCGCCCTGCTGCACCGAAAACTCAACACTCTGCCCCTCTGCAAGAGAGCGATAGCCCTCGCCGCGTATATTACGATAGTGCACAAACACATCTTCACTACCCTCACCGCGGGTAATAAACCCGTAGCCACGCGCGTTGTTAAACCATTTAACCGTACCGGATAGACGATCAGACATACTCAAACCTCATTATTTTTATGTACAGCGACTCCTGTCGGAGAGCGGCCCCCACAGCCGCAGAACGAATTTGTACTGTATTGAGCGCTAATTGTCCACTTTGGACGAGGTTTTACCCAATTCATTGCGTAGAAAGCGGAAAACTCGCACATTTATGCGGCTTATTTTTACAGCGTAAAAATTCCCGGCGCATTGCGATCGAGTTCATTATTGTCCATACCGAAACCGTAAACGTAACGGTCTGGCACCGTTAAGCCGACATAGTCAGCCTCGACTACGGCCGGTTTGGTTAGCTGTTTGTGCACCAGCACCGCTGTACTCACACTGCTGGCCTGCTGATCCAAGCAATAGTTAACCACCTCACGCAGGGTGACCCCCTGATCCAGAATATCGTCCACAATCAACAGGGTTCTTCCGGCCAATTCGCTGTGTGGCTTGGCCAACCAGCGCAGCTCATCGCCTGCACTGTTATCGCGATAACGACTGGCGTGGAGGTAATCCACCTCTAAAGGCACCTTGAGCTTTGGCAACAAAGCGCCCGCCGTGACAAGTGCCCCTTTTAACAGTACCAGCACCAAAAGCGGCGATGATGCACCCGCATAATCGGCGTTAATCTTTGCGGCCATTGTTTCCAGGGCAGCATCCACTTGCGCCAAACTGTATAAACACTCGGGCTGACTCATTGCCCCTCCGGTGCTTCTGTATCTAGCTGTGGCAGCTGCTGTGAACCAGCCAAATGTAACGTGCGTGTCGGAAACGCACACTCCGCCCCATGCCGCTCAATAATCTGGATAATCTGCAGCAGTACATCTTGCTTCACTTGATGAAAGTGCACCCAGTTAATGGTTTTGGTGAAGGTGTACACAAAGAAATTCAAGGAAGAGTTAGCAAACTCATTAAAATTGACGATTAACGTCTGGTCAGTGTCAATTTCCTCGTGACTCTCAAGCATAGTACGCACATCATCGACAATAGCAGGCAGCTTACTGACATCCTCGTATCGCACACCAATTGTTTCGTAGATGCGCCGGTTTAACATACGCGACGGGTTTTCTACCGAGATGTGCGTAAAGGTTTGGTTAGGTACGTATAAAGGGCGTTTATCAAATGTGCGAATGCGGGTTAAGCGTAAGCCAATTTCCTCTACGGTGCCCTCAATGTTCTGGTCTGGAGAGCGGACCCAATCACCCACCTTAAAAGGCCTGTCAAGGTAAATCATCAAGCTGCCAAAAAAGTTAGCGAGCAGGTCTTTTGCGGCAAAACCCACCGCAATACCGCCGATACCACCAAACGCCAACACCCCGGAAATGCTGTACCCCAACGTTTGCAACAAAACCAAAGCCGCGGTAATCACAATGGAAATTCGTAACAGCTTGCCGACCGCCATAACCGTGGTGGGATCAGCAGGCTTACCATCGTCCGGGGCGAGAAAGTTCTGCTCGCCATATTTAACCAGGCGCACCAAAAACCAGGTAAGCAGAACCACAATACCGATACGCAGTACTAAATCAGCGTATTGTAAAAGCGAATCCTCGGTAACGTCGTGAGCCAACTCAGCAGCCCAGGACAAGCCCACGAGCCATATCAGCCAGCGCAGCGGAGCAATGGCCGCCTCTACTAGCGTATCATCCCAACGGGTACGGGTTTTGTGGGCGTGTTTCAGTAAGCCTTTGAGTATTCCGCGAACAAACGTCGCCAAAATCAAGGTGGCGAGTACCACCATAAAAACCTGCAACAGCCATAAACTCTCACTTCTCGACAAACCCGAAATCCAATTTTCCATAACTCAATAAACCCTTCTAGCTACTTAATCTGGCTATCACGCGAACACTGAAGACTATTCTATTCACATAAACCCCATTGCCCACACAACCTCCTGAAGGCTGGTCAACACGCAGAGGTGAGTATACATGGGGACCTTTAAATTGTGCGCAATAAGAAAACGGTTGCGCACAGCAAACAACTGTATATAATCACAGACACTGTATAACCAAACAGTAATCCAGACAGGACACAGGGAATCGCTATGCAAAACCTAACCAACCGGCAGCAGCAAGTACTCGAACTGATTAAAAGCTACGCCGATGAGACAGGTTATCCCCCAACCCGGGCCGAAATAGCCCGTATGCTGGGCTACAAATCCGCCAACGCCGCCGAAGAGCACATCAAAGCACTGGCTCGTAAAGGTGCGATTGAATTAATACCGGGCGCCTCTCGAGGCATTCGCCTGCCTGAAGCGCAAACCGGCCTGCCGATTGTCGGCCGTGTCGCAGCGGGCAACCCCATCCTTGCCCAAGAGCACATAGACGATTACTGCAATATTCCCGCGAACTTTTTCCACCCACAGGCGCACTTTTTTCTCAGCGTTAAGGGTATGAGCATGAAAGACGCGGGAATTCTGGATGGCGACCTGTTGGCCGTGCACAGAACCGATCAAGTACACAACGGCCAAATTGTAGTCGCCCGAATTGACGACGAAGTCACCGTTAAGCGCTTTAAGCGAGAGGGCAACCGCGCCCAGGTAGAGCTGCTGCCCGAAAACCCCGACTTCGACGTAATTCACGTGGATTTACGGGATCAAAGTTTTGCGATTGAAGGGCTAAGTGTAGGAGTAATACGCCGTGACTAATTTCAATACCGCGCAACCCATCGCCCAACCCGCCAGCGGTTTAACCGAACTGGTTCTGACTCAAGGTACCAGCCAATCCTGGCAAATGGTTCTGCCCATGATTGCGCACCTAAGCCGCCAGTGCGGTCAGCGCTGGCTAACCTGGGTAACACGCGAGCCCGTGCCAGCCCAGCTTCTGGCCAACTTTAACGTCGACACCTCGCGCCTGCGCCTGGTGCACTGTAAAAATGACGAACAACAGCTGTGGGTCAGCTGGGACGCACTGGCGCTGGGTAATAGCCACACGGTTATCGCCAGCCCAGGCAAACTGAATAAGCGGGAATTTGAACAACTGGAAAGAGCCGCGCAACTGGGGCAGTGCCAGGGATTACTGATTCGCGAGCGCTAATTTAAGGCTTTTAGCTCTGCCCTTTTTTAATCTCTTTACCCCTTTTGCTTTCGGGGCTCTCAGATTTAGGAGGAAGGCACGCCCAGTGGCGCTGTAGTATTGAATTAATGCAGAGTACGCTTGTTGTATACACTTAGTTCGTCGTCTTCAGCCATTGGCTCTTCTGGCTCGGCATCAGCGAGGTCGCCCGCCGCTTCCATGCCCGCCTCTATCATGGCCTTGGCGATATCAAACTTACCTTCACGCATAAATGACAGGGATTCGGTAGAGAATTTTATGCACAGCAAGGGTTCGCCCTCTTCATCGGCGCGCTGCAGTACCACGTCGCCATTGGCTAACTCTACAATTTCATACAGGGATGCTGACATACTATCTCCGCCCGCCGTCAATCCGGGTGTGTAATCCAAACTAAAGCAGTCCAGTTTAACAGTATTCGGCGGCACAATAAATGTGCAATTATCCCGCGGCGCCTGAAACGCCGGGGGCAAGTGCGCATATCAAGAGCTTAGCACTCCAGAGAGCTTTCACGATGGCGCGCAACCAAACCTTGAAACTCACGGCAGATCTTAGCGAGAGATTCGGGGGTTAACTCAAAAAGCTCAGGCTCATCTACATTGGTCAGAGGAATAACCCCTGCATCTGGCTCCCGCTCAGGCAGCGCCCACACAGCCGCATAATGGCCTTTGAGCTCGCACAACCAGCTATTCGGGGAAGAGGAAAGGTTTTCCAGCTCCAATACCTCAGCAGACGTTTTACCCTGCTGCGCCAAAGCCTGACTGAGCGAAATCTCATCCGTAAGGAGCCCTAGATTTTTGATCCCATAGGTTGCGCCCAGCTCTCTCACGTAGTGCTGATATCCACACACCAAGTGAAACAAACAGGCGTCCACCAAGGCTTTGTGATGCACCGCCGTGCGACTGCTTTCAATGTCCGGCAATAGCGCCTTGCAGCATGCCAAGCGCTGATTTACCAGAGAAACCAAAGACACTGCCATGACTCGCCTTCTTATTTATTCGGCATCCACTTGCCGCCTGTGTAGAACGCTTTCCAACCCGTCGCTTTGCCGTCCACTTCCGATTGAACGTACTGCTCTTTGGTCTTGCGGCTGAAACGAACCACCGTTGGCACACCATCCGGGTCTTCCGTTGGAGCAGAAAACAAAAAGGTGTACTTAGGATCTATTTCTTTTTTATGCGGCAGCAGCTCGCTCACTAAGGGCGCGCGGGTTTCGCGGTTCTTGGGAAAGCCGCTGGCGGCCAAGAACAACCCCGAGGCACCGTCGCGTAACACATAGGTGTCATCGACTTTTTGACACTGTAGCTCAGGCATTGGCACAGGATCCATTTTTGGCGGCGCCGCTTCACCATTTTTTAACAACTTACGGGTGTTTTTACATTCTTCATTGGTGCAACCGAAGTATTTTCCGAAACGGCCAGTCTTTAGCTGCATTTCACTGCCGCACTTATCGCACTCAAGAGTCGGACCTTCATAACCTTTCAGTTTAAAGGTGCCCTGCTCCACTTCATAACCCGGGCAGTCCGGGTTGTTACCGCAAATATGCAACTTACGTTTTTCATCTAACAGGTAGCTATCCATGGCGCTGTTGCAAAGCGCGCAGCGCCGCTTAGAGCGCAACTGTCGAGACTCCGCCTCTTCATCCGCCTCTACATCAATAGCTTCTTCGCCCGACACCAAATTCATGGTGTGTTTACAACGTTCTTTTGGGGGCAACCCGTAACCAGAGCAGCCTAAAAACACCCCGGTAGAGCCAGTACGAATTTGCATTGAACGACCACACTTAGCGCATTCAATATCCGTATCGGTCGGGGAGTTTGTACGCATTCCTCCACGCTCTTTGCTCTGGGCCTGGGCCAGCTTTTTAATAAAATCCGCGTAAAACTCATCCAGCAGCTCTCGCCAATTTTTTCCGCCCTCTGCCACAACATCGAGCGATTGCTCCATGCTGGCGGTAAAGCCATAATCCATTAAATCTTCAAAACTTTCGTTCAACCGCTCGGTAACAATATCGCCCATTTTTTCGGCGTAAAAACGTCGATTTTCTACGCGTACATAACCCCGATCCTGAATCGTGGAAATAATGGACGCATACGTTGAAGGGCGGCCAATACCTCTTTTTTCAAGCTCTTTAACCAGACTCGCTTCACTGTATCGGGCCGGCGGCTTGGTAAAGTGCTGGGAGGGATCAAGCTTTTGAAAGGGTAATGCATCGCCCACCGCAACCTCGGGCAATACCACGTCCTCGTCTTTCTTGCTGATAGGTGGCATCACCTTGGTAAAACCATCAAAACGGATAACACGACCTCGCGTGCGCAGCTCATAGTCACCCGCAGTCACGGTAATGTTGGTACTGGTGTACTGTGCCGGGCTCATTTGGCAAGCCACAAACTGCGCCCAGATCAGCGCGTACAAGCGCTCGGCATCTCGATCCATGTTTTGCAGCTGGGTGGGCATAACAGTGACGCTGGAGGGGCGAATTGCCTCGTGCGCTTCCTGCGCGCCCTCTTTGCTGGAGTAAACATTCGCAGACTCTGGCAGGTACTTTTTACCGAACTCTTCAGCGATATACTCACGACACGATGCAACAGCCTCTTGGCTCAGATTGGTTGAATCCGTACGCATGTAGGTAATGTAGCCTGCCTCGTACAGACGTTGCGCCAGCATCATGGTCTTTTTAACACCAAAACTTAAACGGGTGCTGGCCGCCTGCTGCAAGGTCGAGGTAATAAAGGGCGCTGAAGGCTTCGACTGGGTGGGTTTATCCTCACGGGCCTTAACCGTATAGTCAGCATCTTTAAGATCCGCAACCGCCGCCATGGCGTCGGCTTCGTTGTCTGGACGGAAGTTTTCGCCGCTTTTCTTTTTAACTTCAAAGCGAATATTATCACCGCTTTTGGCAGCCAGATCGGCGAAAATATTCCAGTACTCTTCAGGAATAAACGCGCGAATCTCTCGCTCGCGCTCTACTACAAGTTTAGCGGCTACCGACTGTACACGCCCGGCCGACAGACCTCGGGCAATTTTTTCCCACAGCAGTGGCGACACCATGTAACCCACTACCCGATCGAGAAAACGGCGCGCTTGCTGTGCATTCACACGGTCCTGGTCGATCGGACCCGGCGCTTTAAACGCATTCTGAATGGCCGACTTGGTAATCTCGTTGAACACCACACGTCTAAAGCGATCATTATCACCACCAATTGCCTCGCGCAAATGCCAGGCGATGGCTTCCCCCTCGCGGTCCAAATCCGTCGCGAGATAAACCGTATCGGCAGTTTCGGCAAGCTGTTTGAGCTCACTGACAACCTTCTCTTTGCCGGGCAGGATTTCGTAGTGCGCATCCCAGCCGTGCTCGGGGTCAATCCCCATACGATTAATTAACTGTTTATGCGCTTTTTCAGCCTGGTACTTAGCCTTTTCATCGGGCGACATCTTGCGAGTTTTAGCCGCTTGTTTGGCGCGTTCTTTTGGGTCGGTTTTCTTAGCGCTGCCACTGGTGGGCAAATCGCGGATATGACCTACGCTGGACTTAACAATAAAATCTCGACCGAGGTATTTATTGATCGTTTTCGCTTTGGCTGGCGACTCTACAATTACCAGAGATTTACCCATACGCGCTTAATGTTCCTTTATCTCAATCAGTCAGAAGTTGCGCTTTTCGTCTAAAGCGTAGGCGCTGCCGGAATGCTAAACAACCCAAACAGTCGCTGCGAGGTGGGCATATATAAGTCCTGTGAGGGCCAGGGTCAAGCAAGGGGCCGTGAATTTTTTCTGGATTCCCATCAAAAAATGGTATTTTATACGCCACCTTAAGAGCGCGTTTTAAACGATTGAGCAAGCCTCTTAATTAGCAACAACCTATTGATATCTATTGATTTTTTAAGCTTAAACCGTTAGCAACATTAGGCCAACTTAATCGCCATTATGACTAGAGCACAATTTTTTAGGAAATTCGCATGACCACTCTGGCCCTGGGAGCATTGATTGTGATCACGCTGGCAGCTCTGGCGGGGGTCAATATTATTAATCAACGCCAGCAACAGCTTAAACAACTGGCCCGACGACGCGAGCAACTCTCCCTCGGGCTAGAAAACCTTGAAGAAGGGCTCGAAGCCTGCCTGCAAACTGTAGAAAACACCGCCACTTGCTGTGAATTGGCCCGTGAAAAATGCGCTTTATTGAAGGCTTTACTGGATACCGAACACCCCCCATCCAATAAATTAGTTCAAGCTCGACTGGATAAAGCCGAAACCGAGCTGCAACAACTCAGTAGCGGACTTATCGAGCGCCGACTCGACCGCCTGTGTCACAGCGATACAGAGATCAAGGTCCAACAGGCTAAGCTCGCTAACGCGCTGCGTTTCATTCACAAGCGTCAAACTCGGGAGCAGCTGACGATAGATCAAGCCTTGGAGCACAGTAACCAAATTGAATGGGCGCGGTTAATGATCAGCGTCCTCTCAATGGTCGGGGCAGGCTACTTAGCAAGAGAGAATGACCAGCAAATCAGCGCTTTCAATTATTTTCGTAAAGCACAAGAACTGCTGCAAGCATCGCAACATCCAGACCCCAGACGCTTAGCCCTTATTCGCGAATTAAGCGAATTGATGCAACAGCCTGGGATGCACCTTAGCGAAGAATATTTCCCGGAATATACACCTGAGGAAAACGCACAGAACATTGAACAGATACTTTAACTGCGGATTATTCGTGCTTGCTCCACCTCAGCCAAGGCCACAAGAAAATTACGGACACCCTCTACGTCAGCAGGCTCGTGGCTTTCATGCCACAACACTGCCAACTCTCCTGTAGCGCTGGTGATCGCCACGATACGAGCTGATAAATCGGGTAACCGTGCATTAAGGAAGGCTTCGCTAGAAGCACTTAATGCACCCTGCACGAGATGCCAGTGTTGTGCCACATGAGATTCATGTTTATACGAAGCACGGCGCAGCGCCCAGCCCTCCCCTCCCTTTATTTTAATTGTGTAAGCTGGCAACAAAGAAGGTGCATCCAAGTCTGTTGGTATTTGCGGAGGTCTTCTCACCGTAACCCCCAACCCTTGCTTAAACGCATAAGCACGAATTGCTTCACGTCGTTTTTGGGCTGGTGAAGGTCGCATCATTGCCACAGGCCCAATGACCATCGCCGCAACTAAAATAATGATGATAATGGTGATTGAGTTCATACCGAGTTATCGCTTCTATTAAGGCTAAGTTAAGTAAGGCTAAGTTTTATCGCTCTGCAGTGGCTTGCGGCATCGTCACACATCAGATATGCAACAGGCTGGCGATTTACTCCAAAATCATCCAAACTTTTAACATCAGCCATCGAAAGGAGAACACCATGAACGCCTACCAACACATTCTGGTGGGACTGGACCTTACCGAAGAGTGCCCCCAGATCCTTCAAAAAGCCGCGGCTCTGGCGCAGGTTTGCGGTGCGAAACTCACGGTCGCTCATGTCATCGAACCGCTCACCTTCGCTTACGGTGGCGACATGCCCATCGATCTGTCCGAAGTGCAGGACCAGCTGCAAATCAAAGCCGAACAGGAATTGATTCGGCTTATCCGCAACGCGGATTGCACCGTAGAGCAAGAGCACGTGCTGGTGGGCCAAGCGGCAACCGAACTGCACCACCTGGCCAAGCAAATCAATGCCGATTTAATCGCCGTCGGCAGTCATGGGCGCAAAGGCTTTGCACTGCTGCTGGGGTCTACCTCCAACAGCGTACTGCACGGCGCCGGCTGCGATGTACTGGCTATTCGCGTGAGCGGCGAGGGTTAACCTAACCACCCATTTCCTCCAGCTCAGCCCAGCGCTCGTAACAGTTATCGAGCGCTTCCTGGGCAACGGCCATAGCCTGCATATGGGCTTCAACTTCCGCTGGATCGCCGCTGTAAAAATTATCGCTCGACGCTTTTGCTTGCAACGCTTCAAGCTCACTTTCCAAGCGCTCAATTTCTCCAGGCAAAGCATCAAACTCTCGCTGTAGCTTATACGAAAGTTTCTTTTTTTCCTGTGGTTTAGCACTCTGGGACACGGCGGCGCTGGCATCGTGGTTATTGGATGGTGAACGTATTTCTGGCTTAGCATGCGTTTGAGGTTCACGCCATTTACCGCCCTGACGAATCCAATCGTCGTAACCGCCAACGTATTCACGAACCTGCCCGCCGCCTTCAAACGCGATGGTGCTGCTGACCAGATTATTCAAAAACGCCCGGTCGTGGCTCACCAACAACACAGTACCGCCAAATTGACTGAGCACTTCCTCAAGCAGCTCTAAGGTTTCGACATCGAGGTCATTGGTGGGCTCATCGAGCACCAATATATTGGCCGATTTACTGAATAACTTAGCCAACAAGACCCTGTTTCGTTCACCGCCCGATAGCGCACGTACTGGCGTACGAGCTCTTTCACCGGAGAACAAAAAGTCACTTAAATACGAAATAATATGTTTAGACTTACCACCAATTTCGATGGTATCGCGACCTTCGGACACATTATCGACGGCGCTTTTGTCCAAATCTAACTGATCACGCAACTGATCAAAGTAGGCCACAGTGAGGTTGGTACCAAGCTTAATGCGGCCACTATCGGGCTCCAACTGCCCGAGTATCAACCTGAGCAACGTGCTCTTCCCCGCCCCGTTAGGGCCAATCAAACCTATGCGATCGCCACGTAGGATTCGGCAGCTAAAATCGGACACTATTGGCTTGTCTTTATAAGAGAAGCCCACACTGTCCAGCTCGGCCACCAACTTGCCGGATAGCCCGGCCTCTGCCAGCTCAAAGCTGGCATTGCCCTGCTGCACACGGCGAGCTTTGTGCTCTTCACGCATGGCTTTCAGGGCACGCACCCGGCCCTCGTTACGGGTACGCCGGGCTTTGATTCCCTGGCGTATCCACACCTCTTCCTGAGCGAGCTTTTTATCAAACAGTTCGTTGTGGCGAGCCTCCTCGGCCAGGGCACGCTCACGATATTCCAGAAAACTCTGGTAGTTACCTTTCCAGGTACGCAAATGTCCCCGGTCCAGCTCGGCAATGTGAGTCGCCACTTTCTGCAGTAACGCTCGGTCGTGGGTAATAAATACAATGGCGCCGGCAAAGTTAATCAGCTCGGTTTCCAGCCATTCAATCGCGGCCACATCAAGGTGGTTGGTGGGCTCGTCTAGCATTAAAACGTCGGGTTCAATCACCAGCGCGCGCGCCAAGGCCACGCGACGGCGCCAGCCGCCCGATAGAGCTGACATGGGCGTAGTGCCGTCGAGATCCAAGCGCGTAAGCACGGTTTCAACCCGGGTTTGCAAACTCCAGCCATCCACAGACTCAAGCTCACCCTGTACACGCGCCAGTTGATCCACCCAGGCGTCAGTGCGCTCGGCTTCGCTCACTTGGGTCAGATGATAGTAACGCGTGAGCAACGCACCAGCTTCGGGAAGCCCCGACGCGACCACATCAAACACACTCTGGCCGTTTGCATCGGGTAAATCCTGCGCCAGGCGAGCGATTCGCACACCACGATCCACCACCACTGCGCCACCATCTAAGGTGACCTCGCCATCCAGCACTTTTAGAAAACTCGATTTGCCTGCACCGTTACGGCCAATAAGGCACCATCGTTCGCCCCGCTCCAGAGAAAAATCCACTTTATCCAGAAGCACTTGCAAGCCGTAGTTCAACTCGGCTTTATCCACTGTCAGAAGGGCCATATCACCTCTATATTTACGTTCAGATTACCCGGCGAGTTATAACAAAAAAACCATCGCTTAGAAGATATCGCTGAAGTGAGCTATATCACTTAAAATATTTGCATTCAGCGCTAAAAAAGTGGCAGCATATTAACGTTAATTAGCGTTTACAGACAGTCTGTAAGCGGTATTAAAGTCAGTGCACCGCCTTTAATAACAATAAATGAAATTCACAGCACCTAAGGGCCACTGCCTGAAGCTGGCTCTCATCAGTCGTTGATGCATCATGCACGAGGTAAATATGCGGCTACATTATCTAGGACGCCAAACCCAGCCAGGGAAGACTAGGCTATCCACCCAAGTCGGTAAATTCGTGCTTGGCTTGGCGTTTACTATGTTACTCCCCAATGGGACGCTGGCAGCCAATGCAGCCCCAAGCTCGATCAGCGATAAAACCGAGCAGCGCAAAACCTACGCCGAGGCTCAGCAAGCGCTGGGACAGAGCCGCTACAGCGATTACCAACAGCTGGTGCAACAACTTGAGCATTATTCACTTAAACCCTACCTGGAATACCGCTACATCACTAGGCGGCTCTCCCGAGTTGACAACGCCGAAGTCGACCAGTTTCTAAGCGCCTATCCTGAGTCATATTTAGCCAATAAGCTTGAACGGCTCTGGGTAGAAAAACTCGCTGACACTCGCCGCTGGGAAGACGTTATCCGCTATTACCGTGCCGACAACAGCACCACCGAGTTGCACTGCCTTAGCTTGCGCGCACGACTCAACACGGGTGATAAAACCGCATTGGACGAAGTCGCACCACTGTGGAATGTCAGCCAATCGCAACACAAAGCCTGCGATCCGGTTTTCGCCGCCTGGATGGACGCGGGTTTACTCAACGACGATATTGCCTGGCAACGGTTTGAGAAAACCATGCATGCTCGGCAGCGCTCGCTGGCCCGCTACATCAGCAAGCAGATGACGCCAGAGGTGAAAAAGCTCGCGGACCTTTACTACGAAGTGGACAGCAACCCAAGGTTGCTCTCCAAGATGAAACGTTTCAGCCAGCAAAGCGAGCGCATGCAGAGCATTATTTTAAACGGCCTGCAGCGTTTATCCCTGCGCGATGCCAAGCAAGCGATTGATTTGTGGCATAAATACGATGCGCAGCAATTATTTGCCGATCAGGCCCGCATAGACACTCAGCGTTACATCGCTGTGCGCTTGTTGCGCCAGGGCTACACCGATGATGCCGAGGCATTGCTCGCCTCCACCCCTGCGCTCAGCACCGAAACTGTCACCGAATGGCTCATTCGCGATGCCCTGCGCAAGCAGGATTGGCCTCGCGTGCAAAAGTGGATTTCGCAGTTGCCGGCAGAAGAGCAAGGCAGCGAGCGCTGGAGCTATTGGTTAGCTCGTGCCCTACTGCAAAGTGGCGAAAATGATGAGCAGGCACAGCAACTCTACAGCCAAGTAGCCCAAACCCGATCGTTTTACGGTTTTCTCGCCGCCGACATCCTCCAGCAGGAATACGAACTGGTGGACAAACCCGTACAAATCGAAGCGCCAATAAGCGATCAAGTAGCCGAAAATCCAGGCATTATTCGCGCTAAAGAGCTGTTTATTATTGGCGAGAACCTCAATGCACGCCGCGAGTGGTATCACACTACCCGCTCAATGGATGAGCAAGAAGTCATTGCCGCCGGTAAGTTAGCTGAAAGCTGGGGCTGGCACCGCAACGGTATTCAAGCGATGATTCAAGCAAGCTACTGGGACGATCTGCAAACACGCTTCCCGATTGCTTATCGAGAGCATGTGGACGTAACCGCCAAAGAAACGGCCATCTCTCCGCACTTACTCTATGCCATTGCCAGACAAGAAAGCGCTTTCACACCAGATGCACGCTCATCGGCCGGGGCCCTGGGGCTGATGCAACTGCTGCCTTCAACCGCAAAACAAACAGCACATCGCTCGGGAATGAGCTTTTCAACCTACGATTTGCTAAAACCCGAAACCAATATTGCATTGGGCGGGCGCTATTTGGGTCAATTACTTAACGAATTTGACGGCAACCGTATTCTCGCCGCCGCCGCTTACAACGCCGGACCCAACAGAGTGAAAAAATGGCTAAATAAAGATCAGGCCACACAACTGCCTTTTGACATTTGGATTGAAACCATTCCTTATCGTGAAACCCGTGGCTATGTGCAAAACGTGCTGGCTTATTCTGTCATATACGGTTACCGGCTAGGGGAAAAGCTGCCTTTTATCACTCCTGGGGAAGCCGACAAGTCGCTATAACCGGCTTGCTTGAGGACGATTTATCACAAAGGCTTACTTAACCTGCGTAGGTGGTTAAGGCTTTAAAAACTCTCGCAAACGCTTTAATACCAGCTGAGCCAGCTCATCGGGTGCGAACTTGGACAAAAACCCATCGCACCCTACTTTTTCAACCATGGCATGATTAAAACTACCGCTTAACGAGGTGTGCATAATCACATGCAGCGAGGCCAACTCGGGAGAGGCCCGAATTTCCGCGGTTAACCGATAGCCGTCCATCTCCGGCATTTCAGCGTCTGTAACTAACAACAAGTACTCATCAGACACTTTTTTACCGCTCGCACTCACCGCCTGCAAGCGCTGTAACGCTTGCAAACCGTCTTGCGCAGCCTCGATGCTAATGCCTAAATTTTTTAGCGTCTCCCGCACCTGCCCCAAAGCCGTAGGTGAATCTTCGGCTACCAGCGCTTTGAGCCCCAAAGCTTTTGCCTCGGCAATTAATTCTTCGTCTACAACCGCCTTAGACACGGTGGTATTCATTGGCGCAATATCGGCAAGCACACGCTCTACATCAAGTATTTCAACAATCTCATTATCTACCCGAGTAATTGCCGTCAAATAGTGTTGCCGACCAGCCCCTTTGGGCGGAGGTAATATGTCTTCCCAGTTCAGGTTTACGATCGTCTCTATCGCGCCAATCATAAACGCCTGCACACTGCGGTTATATTCGGCCACAATCAAACTGGCATTTTCGACATCTCTTATTGGCCCCAGGCCGATCGCAAGCCCCAAATCAATCACAGGCACGGCTTTACCTCGCAACTGGGCCACACCGCGCACATGAGGGTGGCTGTGAGGTACCGGGCGAAGCTTAGGCAGTTTTACCACTTCCTGAACTTTAAAAACATTGATCGCAAACCTTTGCCCTACTCCTAAACGAAAAATGAGCAGCTCCAATCGATTTTGCCCAACCAGATTAGTGCGTTGATCTACAGAGTTGAGAATGCCTGTCATAAATACCCTTGCCGAGAAGCTTAACCGTCCATTCTGAACCTAGAATAAACTCCCACAAAGCAGAACAAAAGAAAATTTACCCGCCACAGCCAATTTATCCTACAATCGATATTGAGATAATCAAAACATTATATCCGAGTCGCGAATGCCCCAAGAACACCCACTTCTGGCGCGCCAGCCCATCTTCAACCGCAATATGGAGGTCGTTGCCTACGAGCTTCTATACCGCACAGACCAACAGAACCGGGCTAACATTTCCGATGGGAACATTGCCAGCACTCAAGTGCTTCTCAACACTTTCACTGAGCTATCCATTGAGAAGGTAGTAGGCAAGCATCGCGCCTACATCAATTTTACCGGCTCGCTGATGGATGCCAATTTTCCATTTGATGTATCGCAGCTTGTCGTCGAGGTGTTAGAAACCGAACATATCGGTGCCAACTTACTGCACAGACTAAAAACACTGCGTGAAAAAGGATTCACCATTGCTCTGGACGATTTCGAGCTGAGCGAACAAAGTGAAGCTTTATTGCCCTATGCCGATATCGTCAAGCTGGATGTCCTGGCCCTGACCCCAAACCAATTGCTGCAACACACGCAAAAACTAAAACCGCTTGGCTTACAAGTACTGGCTGAAAAAATAGAAACTTTTGAGATGCTTGATTTTTGCAAAAGCATCGGCTGCGATATGTTTCAAGGCTATTTTCTGGAACGACCGAAAGTCCTGAGCGGACAAAAGCTCAGCGAAAGCAAACAAGCTGTTTTGCAACTCCTCGCCAAACTCAATGATAAAAATGCCTCTTTTGAAGACATTGAAATCATTATATCCCGCGACCCGGTACTGAGCTTTAAGCTTTTAAAACTGGTTAACTCTGCCGCTTTTGGCCTGCCCCGAACAATTGATTCATTGCGACAGGCGCTCACCCTTCTGGGACTAAAAATCATAAAAAACTGGATTGGGCTGCTGGCCATGGCAAAGCTGGGTAACAAACCCGCTGAACTGTCAATCAAGGCGTTATCTCGAGCAAAAATGTGCGAGCTTGTGGCTGGAAGCCAAAAACCGATAAGCCAGTGCGACTCATACTTTACCGCGGGTTTACTGTCGATGCTTGATGCATTTATGGATGCACCGCTCGAAAAAGTACTGCAGGATATTCAGCTCAGCCCTTCTCTTCGCGATGCGTTACTTGACCACAAAGGCGAAGAGGGAAAACTGCTACAAATTGTTATTGCTTACGAGCATGGGGAGTGGGAAAAAATTGATTGGGCCTACTTAGCAACCTACAACCTGGACCCTCACTCATTGTCATCACTTTATCTGCAAACCCTAAGCTGGGTGGACGAAACCCAACAAGCATTACACACAGAGACAACCTCTAACGACTTATAAACATTAACCGCCCTTAGGCCTCAAAACCAAGAGTTTACGAACCTCTTCTGCGGTAAATGGCCAATTTAATTCATTACCACATTCAGTTTTTAATACTGGGATACGCTCCCCATACAGCTCGACCATTCTTTCATCACAGGCAATATCAAATTCTACAATTTGAATTTCCCTTGCAAAGTCTTGTAATTCAAGGCGAGCATACTGACACAAATGACAACCTGCCGTTGTCAACAAAAGCACTTTATCCACGTTCTTCTCGAGTAGCGATTATATATTGGCCATTATAATTCAAAAGGTTAATCTGTTTCAGTGATCTCGGAGCCACTTAGCACAACAGACTGAGCCAAAATTGTATGAACAAAGTCCGTGAAGCGGCTGCCTTGTGAGCCCGGCCGATCCGGGTGGTTGTGGTAAAGAGCGTCGATAATAGACTGCAGCAACTCAACCGGCTCTGCAAAAACGGATGCCTTGCTTAGAGCGCTTTGGGTTTCATTAATAAAATGGCCCACAGGCTCTAACTTTTCAGCCAGCCCTTGTCCAGGCTCTTGCCCGTAACTTGCCCCTACCCGCTGGTATTCAACTCGAGTGAGTTTTAAAGCGAAACCACTTATTTGATTGTCGTCGTACCCCAACTCTTGTGCGTAGGCAAACGCCTCATCCAAATCACCGGTAAAGAACGTCTTTGACAAGTGATCAACTTGATCCAATAAATCCGCTAAGGCTTTTTGCTCCTGCTCGTTGAGATCGCCAGAAACCAACAAGTTAAAGCGGCTGCTGGAAACTTGGGCAAACTCATAAGCAGCACCGTTTTCAGTCTCTTTAAAGCTAGCACTTGCCCCCATGCTTGAACGTGCCGCTACCGTTATCGTGTCGCCCTCTTTGGTGCGCACCATAAATTCAAAGCTTTGTGCCCCGGCATAGTCATACAAAGCAGAGGTAGGTGCGGACATCTGTTGTGCGGCTTGGCTTAGCGACACGCTGTCGCTCAACTGTGGCGCGTAAGTATCAGCCAGTCGGCTCACCCCTGCAGTGACTAAGTCATAGGTTTTATCTATATCCGTGCGTACCGAGTCGTTTAGCATATTTAATGCTGAAAGTTTCTCTTCTGCCTCAGAAAAGCCTTTTTTAAACCCTTCAAGCCCGGCCTGCAGCCTGCTTTGTAATTCGCTCTCGCTGGCCCCAGCAGCCGCATCTCTTTGCAGTTGCCGCTCGATAAAACCTAGAATATTACCCGCCGCCTGCTCAGCTGTGAGGGGGTTAACCCCTAAGCTGCGACCCTCTGCAGTGTCCATATTCGACTGTACACGCTCGCTCAACAAAGAAAGGTGACGCGAAACATTAACTTGCGTTGTTTTTTGAGCAATCAAAGGGGTGTCGGACGTCTGCTTCGTCAACATAGGGGGCCTCCGGGGTTGGGCAGTCTCCGAAGGTTAACGGCAAGAAGGTTAAATGCTTTAGCTTCTGGTCAGAAAAAGAGCCACAACAACAATAGCCGTTAAGGCAATTAACACAGCCAAGCCTGCGGTACCATAGCGTGGCTTGTGTGCAGAAGGAGCAGGAGACGCCGTAACCGTTTCGGAGCGCAACGGAGGTGCAGGTTTGGCGGTGCGCCCCACAGACGGACGAGACGGTTGCAAGCCCTGTGATTTCCCCACAGCCCTGACGGTTGTTTTGGCCATGTCGTCAGCCGGTCCAATCACACCAAAGCTTAGGGTGTCGAAGCGCAACTCATCCCCACGCTTGACTCTCGCTTCGGTCACAGGCTTACCATTCAAGTAAGTACCATTCGCCGAGCCCAGATCACGCACGTAAAGAACACCGTCAATAACGCTAAGCTCAGCGTGTCGGCGGGACAAATGAGCTGCCGCGAGAGAAATATCGCATTCGCTTGAACGCCCCACCAGGTTACTGGGCTTAAGCGGGTAAACACGATTACCCAGCGCTGTGTGATTCGCCTTGAGCGCCCAGCCGGTTGCCTTGGGGGTGCGAGGGTTGGTGAGGGTAGATTCGACTGGCTCAGCGGTGGATTCATCCTTGGGATCGATAATTTCCAACTCGACACCCGCAAGGGAAATCGTATCCCGGGGAGACAGCGGCTGACCCTCCTCAACCACCCGGCCATTAACTTTAACTTCCGAGCCTGGAACCAGATTGATTAAGCGAAGCGCTTCGTGCTCGGCTTCGATAACCAGGTGTTTATCCGCCACATTGGGAGCGCTAACCACCAGTGGGTTACTACGATCGCGACCAATACTGATGCTCGGCTCTACCAGCCAAACCGCACTGTATTTTTTATTTTTAAAGCGGATTTTTAACATCAAAGTTCCTTTCCGGGGCAGCGTTTGGGTTGTCGATAATGCAACACTGGTGTTGAGTTTTCAAGGTAACAACCGGCTCTGAGACACCTCTAAAACCATAACTTGCAGCGCAACACAAATTAACCGTCTATTTTACCGGCTAAGCCAATTTCACCCATTGTGATCGCAATCGATTAAAGCGATCACGCTGAGCCGCATCTAAACCCGGCCATTGCTGCAGTCGCTCTACCAGCCCGTCCCCCCTTCTTCGGTGGCCACTTTTATCCCCTTGAACATTTTTAAGCGCGCCCACTAGGGTTTGCAATAAGTTTAACGCCACGCCTCCATGGCGAGGAAATTCGCAAAATGCCTGCTCAAAGCAGGACAGTGCCTCCAGGTATTCTTGTTTCTCATACAAGCCAATACCCTGAGTATTCAATACGGCCAGGCGCTCACGTTTTTTAGCGCTTACAGGCTCGTTAAGAAACAGGTCAACTTTTTCTTGAAGAGTGTGCTCCTCGCAGCGATGTTCACACAGGTAGTCAATTAACTCGTTTCGCAGCACAAGGTCTTGCAGAAAATCAGCGGCACTTACCCAATCGAATAACACATCCGAGGACAAGGTGCCTAAGTCACACTCAGACTGCAACCGTTGCAGTATCCGGCGAGATGAGTCGGCATCGCCACTAACCGCTTTAAACGCACACTCGGCCGAACGCAGTGCCACCAGGTAGCGCTCGGCATCGCTAAAGCGACTTTCAAACTCTTCTAACACCCGGTTTACATCTCTGTAGAATGCCTGGGCTTGCTCGCGGTCAGCGTAGCTCAGCTCAGCACACGAGCGCACAAAGGCCAGATGGGTATCCGGCTGGTCGTAGCACGAATATAAACCTAGCCGGACAGCTTGGCGCAAAGCGCTAGCCGCCAGCGGCAAATAGCGGTTAATGAGCGCCTGCTGCCCCAACTGACTTTGTCTTTGAACAGACAGTGGCGAAAGTTCAACCGCCTGCTGCAGCACAGCTTGCCGCGCCTTTTCATCGCCATTATCCGCATAAATTTTTGCCAGCCAATCGAGCGCAGAAATACAATGCCGGTTACTTACCAAGGCCTGTTCGAGCCACTGCTCTGCCCTTTGCCAGTCGTGATTCGCTAAGCAGATGCGCGCCATACCCACCTGTGCCCAGTCCCACTCACGATCAGCCATTACCTGCCGGTAAAGCGCCTCAGCACTTGCAAGCTGAGAGTCTTCAATTAGCAGCTGGCCCAACAGCTTTTGGACGAAAGTCTGATGGCGGGTTTTGCTGTGCAATAGTAGCTGGCAAATCTCGATGGCCTTGGACTTGTCACCGGCATTAAGGGCCAACCACAGCGGCGCCATGGCACGACGTTGCTGCAATATCCGCAGCAAGCGATCACGCAGCTTTTTGGTGGTAACGGGCTTGGTTAAAAAGGCATCTGGCTCTGCATCGGTAGCGGCCATGACTAAGGCCTTACTGTACTCAGCGGAAAGCAGGATGAAAATAGCACTGGGTTTTAATTGGCGCTCTTCACGCAATTGCTCAAGCAATTGAAGGCCATTCTTCCCCCGTCCCAAACTGAAATCACACAAGACCAAATCGTACTCTAACGCTCGGCACTTGCGCCACGCATCGACAGCGTTAACGGCGGTATCTACCTGCAGACAGCCCAGCTGCTGCAATAGGCGCCTAACAGCCATACGAAAATTGTCAAAGTTATCGACGACCAAAACCTTAGCTTCGGCGATATCGCTCACGCTCATTCAGTGCCCAACCACACAACATCAGAGGCTTCAGCATATATCAAAGCGCTTATAAGGAAAATCTACGCTTGTTCCACTTTCATCATGGCGTCAGGCATACGGCGCCGGGATAAAAACACCTGCTGGCCACCCAAAGCCTTCGCACGGTGCTTTGCCTCGGCAAGCAATAAAGCCACCTGGTGGTGAGTAAGACAATGGTTAGGGTCTGGATGGACGCAGCCAATAGCGATAGTCAACGGGCCAAACCGCCTTCTTTGGCCATGTCGGTCTTCGGTCCAATAATCCAGCTGCGCCGGTGGCATGCGTTCAACAATTGAACGATGAAAGCGCTCCATTAGCGCTTCACACCTTTCACGCCAATCACGACTTTTAAAAACAATAACAAAGTCATCTCCCCCTACATGGCCAACAAAATCCAGCTCGGGCTTAACACTTTGTCGCAATAACTGCCCCAATAAAATAATGACATCATCACCACTGCTATAGCCAAAAGCATCGTTAAAGGGCTTAAAGTGGTTAATATCACAATAGGCAACAATAAAATCCGCTTTTTGGCACAGCAGCTGATCTATCCATTCATACAGAGGGACATTGCCAGGTAAAGCCGTTAAAGGGTTAGAGTGTCGGGCGGCCCGCAGCTTCTCATCCGCTATGCTGCGTAAGATGCTACGCACTTTAGCCACCCCAACGTAACGCCCGGACTCACTGACGATAATATCCACGCTCAGATTTTGCGCCGGGTCCTCGGTGACCAATCGACCAGCGGAGTTTAAGTCGCTGTTGATATCCATTATTAAACTGCGGGGGCTGATAAATCCGGAAATAGGTTTATTAGCGTGCAACTCGTAGGAATAACGCCAAGAAAATGTATTTAAAAGCTCTGACCGACTGATCATACCTATCGGGGTCTGATCTTCAGCCACGACAGGCAGACAGGTTAACCTAACATCCGATCGAAACCGCTCAACCACATCGCCTGCGGTGATATGAGGAGAGAGCCCCCGTTCAACAACTGTCACCTCCCGCAAAGTATGATAAAAAGTATCGCGTGACTGAGGCATGGCGGTAGCCCTTACCTCATTCAAATAAGCTGGCAGCTCATGCACAGGCTCACGACTGGGGCGTGCGATATAAAAGCCCTGCATATACTCCACGCCCATCGAGACGAGGGTTTTAAACTCTTCGGCCGTCTCTATCCCTTCAGCAATGACTTTATTGCCAATACGGTTGGCTATATCCAGCATAAAGCGCACAAACTCGCGCTTAACCGCGCTGCGCTCAATACCAGTGACGAAATGTCGATCGATTTTCACATAATCTGGGTTCAGCTCACTCCAGATACGCAAGCCCGCATAACCCGCGCCTAAATCATCAATAGCGACCGCAAAACCCTGACGCTGAAAATGCTCGCAGGCGTTGCTGAGCAAATCATACTCTTCCATGGGTTGCTTTTCGGTCAATTCAAACACCACCCGCTCGGGGTCCAGCTTGAGCTTACGCAAAATCGCCATGGTCACACCGTCACGATATTGGCTATCGGTAAAAGACAGTGGCGTCATATTGAGAAAAAGTTGGCCGGGCAGACGCTGGGCCATAAATGCCTGACAGGCAACTTCGCGGCAGGTGTATTCGAGCCTGGCAAGCAAACCTGAACTGGCCGCGGCGGAAAACAGTTGATCCGGCCGCTCTAAGCCAGACCCTTGGGGGCCACGAATTAATGCTTCAAAACCAGCTATGGACCCGTTAATCACATTGATAATAGGCTGAAAAACCGGGTAGAGCTGATCGCTCTCGATGACATCTTGCAGTTGCAACTGGAGGTGCTGCGCCACAGCGTCCTCCTTATCTTAGAGTGTAGGGAAAACTAACAGCATGGCGGAATTATCTACTTGAAGTATGACATTCAGATGACAGGGCCGGATTGAGGAGGATTGGGATCACCGCTAGAATGCCCGCAAATTCTCTATAGCGCTTTTCGAACTCAGGCACATCAACCCATGATTGACTATCAGCCACTGCTTCACTTTCTCACCGAGCACCCTCGATTACACAAGTGGTGTGAAACGCTCACAACGGATATCGAGCAAGGCTTAAGCATTCAAAGGTTTGGCGACTTACCTGCCTGGCTGAAGGCACTGGAGCAACTCCCACCCATCCCCCCTCAGCATATTGAGCTCACCCAGCGCGTTGAAGTAAAAGGTAACCACAGCAAACTCGAGCACGAACAAACACTGGCCGCCTTGCAGAGCCTGATCCCTTGGCGCAAAGGCCCCTATACAATTCACGACATCCACATTGATACAGAATGGCGCTCAGATTGGAAATGGGAGCGAATCCGCCACAAAATCGATCCGCTACACAATCGTTTGATCTTAGACGTAGGTTGCGGCAATGGTTACCACGGCTGGCGTATGCTGGGTGATGGTGCCGCACGAGTGATCGGTATCGATCCTTCGCCCCGTTTCGTGGTGCAGTTTGCCGCCATCAAACACTTTCTGGGCGCACACCATCCTATCGATGTATTGCCATTAGGCATTGAGAAACTTCCAGCCGACCTAAAAGCCTTCGACACTACCTTTTCAATGGGGGTTTTTTACCATCGGCGCTCGCCTATGGATCATTTACGCGAATTGAAAGATACCTTGCGACCAGGAGGGCAACTGGTATTAGAAACCTTGGTAATTGAAGGCGCAGAGGGCGAGGTATTAGTGCCCAGCGATCGCTATGCCATGATGAACAATGTATGGTTTCTACCCAGCCCCGCCACACTGCTGAATTGGCTGGCTAAGTGTGGTTTTAAACACGCCAAAATGGTGGATATCTGCCCCACCACCACAGAGGAACAGCGCACTACCGACTGGATGAAATTTCATTCCTTAGAAAATTTTCTCGACCCGGAGGACCCGAGCAAAACCATCGAAGGCTATCCTGGCCCGACTCGAGCCACTTTTGTCGCTCAAGCCTAAATGCCGTCGAAGGTAGAGCGTTTCGTTAGGAGAGATAAAGCCTCTCAGCTTTTGGCGTGATACGAAAAAGCCTGCGCTTAGGTTTACTCTGCCTTGTGGAGAGGAGTCTGCAAGCCAAACTCACGATGAATTTGCTCACACCAGGCATCCAAACGCTCTGCTGTCAAATCTTCCTGCTGATCTTCATCAATGGCTAACCCCACAAACTGGCCATCACGCTCGGCTTTGGAGGCTTCATACTCGTAACCGGTGATAGGCCAAAACCCTACACGCGCAGGATTTGAGGCAGCAATAACATCGTGCAGCATACCCATGGCGTCAAGAAAGTAATCCCCATAACCAAATTGATCGCCCAAACCAAACAAAGCGACGGTTTTGCCACTGAAGTCCACCTGCTCAAGGTCGTCCCAGAACTCTTCCCAATCGGATTGGATTTGGCCAAAATCCCAGGTCGGGATACCGAGAATTAACATCTCATAATCGGTAAACTCCAGCTGCGTTACATCGGCAATATCGTGCAGCTCCACCACATCTACCCCCAAACGGGCTTGAATGCGCTGGGCCACCTGCTCTGTGTTACCTTCATCACTTCCAAAAAATAAACCGATCTTGGCCACTGTCTCTACCTTTACCCAATATCGCCGCGACAGGCGTTACATTTATTTGCCAGTGTACTGGCTGCGCGAATTCTCCCAGTAAAACCCAGTAGGTGCAAGATACGGCATGCTATCCTAAAGGGGTTAAGAAAGGTTAACCGACAGGGTATGCCCATGACAGGGGCGCGCCGGTCATGCAAACTTGGCGCACTTTGCCAACTACAAAGCACACTACAACAGAGGTCGGGATGGCTGACATTTTACTTATCGACGACGACAGAGAACTGTCTGAACTCTTACAGGAATACTTGATCAGCGAAGGCTTCACCGTTTCCGTAGCGTTCGATGGCTCTGAAGCCCTTGACATGGCGCGCGACAACCAATACGCCGCGATGATTCTCGACGTCATGCTCCCCCGTCACAGCGGCTTTGATGTATTAAAGCAATTACGGCAACAACCCGAACTTGGTCAACAAGACACTCCGGTCATTATGCTTACCGCCAAGGGCGACACCATTGATCGTGTAATTGGCCTTGAAATTGGTGCCGACGATTATTTGCCCAAGCCCTGCGACCCAAGGGAATTGGTGGCACGCTTACGCGCCGTGCTGCGCCGCACGGCGGCTAGCCAGAAAAGTGCCCCTGAAGCCGATATATTGCAAGTAGACAACCTGCTCCTGCAAATGGGGAGCCGCGCAGCCTACTGGCAGCAAAGCCTTCTTCCCCTTACCGGGACTGAGTTCAGTGTATTAGAGCTGCTGGTTCGTCAAGCGGGGCAAGTCATCAGCAAAGATGAACTCACTGAACAAGCACTTGGCCGTAAACTGACCCCTTACGACCGAAGTATTGACGTGCACGTCAGTAATATACGCAAGAAGCTATCCACAGCAGGTGCCAGTAAAGAGCAAATTATTAATGTCCGCGGTGCCGGCTATATGCTCACCCGGGCAAGCGAGGCACCGGCCGCCCAATGACCCGGCTTTATCTACGGGTCTTTCTGACCTTCTGGTGCATTACCGCCGTTATTATTGTTACCTCGAACGTTATCGTCCACTGGCGTGATATCAACCCTGACAACAATCTGCAGCGCCTACGAGATGACCGTGATTATGAACCGGCGCTGCGCTTTCTCTATCAAATTGTCGGTTCGGCCATTAACCGCAACTCGGCACAAGTGCTCGCCGACATGCGCAGCATGCCCGAGTGGTCCACTAGACACTTTTACATCATCGATTCCACCAATCGCGATTTATTAGACCGTCCACTGCCTGCGGGGGTGCAGCATTTAATTCCCAAGCTCAACCCTAGCCACCCTTTTGATAAAGTTATTATCGATGAAGAAAAAACCTGGGGTAGGCATGTCACCCTGAACGACGGTAAAAGCGTAAAAATTTTCACCCTCGCCGCCAGTGCGGATGATAAACGTTCTGGCAATATCGTATGGCAGCTGTTTATCAACAACATCTGGCCTTTGCTGCTCACCTCCATCCTCGTTAGCGGTACGGCCTGTTTTTTCCTTGCTCGTCATTTAGCCCGCGGACTTTCTACCCTGCAACGCGCAACACGCTCTATTGCAAAAGGGGATTTGAGTGTGCGCATCAGCCACCGCTTTAATACTCGCCGAGATGAAATCGCCTTCCTGGCGCACGATTTTGACCACATGACCGAGCGCTTAGAAAAAGCCATGGCTGAGCAAAAGCGGCTTATTAAAGACGTCTCCCATGAATTGCGTACACCTCTCGCACGTTTGCAGGTAGCCCTAGCACTTGCTCAACAACGCAGCCAAGGCACGGTGGACAAAGAGCTGGATCGCATCCGCCAAGCGGCTGATTATCTGGGCGATATTATTTCTGACATTCTCGCCCTGCCAGTGATGGACGACGGCGGCTGGAGTCTAGATGACACCATGGATTTAACCGCTTTACTCGAAGCTCTGCACCAAAGCCTAGAGAGCGAAGCTTCACGTCAAGACATTACACTGAAACTGGAAAACCCTTTACCTGAAGCCCTTATGGCCACCCACGGAAACATGCTTTACGGGGTTTTTGACAATGTGCTACGTAACGCCCTGCGCTATACACCAACCGGAGGCATGATCACCACCACCGTTTCGGAGGAGGATAACCAGTATCAGATTTATATCGCCGATACAGGCCCCGGGGTGCCGGAAACACAACTGGCCGATATTTTTGAACCTTTCTACCGTACAGACCAGGCACGGGATCGTGAAAGTGGGGGTTACGGTTTAGGCCTGGCCATCGCACAGCGTACCGTTGCCCTGCACGGCGGCACCATTCGCGCGCGCAACCGCTCGCCGGGAGGCCTTGAAGTCGCCATCAGTTTGCCTCACAACAAAGCTTGACGAGTTTTTGACTGGCGGCAAACTTTTTCCTCTTTACGGTGAGGCGGCGGTCATAATTTTGACCCCTTCGCCTCCCCACCCCTCAGGGAAAAACCTAACACGTTGTTTTATATAGCGTTTCCAGCCCTCAACATTTTGGCACAAAAATCGCTACCCTTATAAAAAGCCTGACAGCTATACCGCGAAAGAGCGGCCCAACACGGCAAATAAAAGAGCAGCGACACTATGCAAGATGTTTCTCATACGGGTACAAACAGCGCCGTCCAACGTTTGAACGGGGCCTTGGCCACCGAATCCGCTAGTACGGGCACTTTTTTAGAAACACGAACCCGATTAGCTCATGCGCTACAAACCAGCCTGAATGCGAACGAGCTGGTGTCGCTGTTTCATCGTCATGCACACAGATTAATAAATTACAGCGGCTTGGTTTTTCAAAATGTCAACGAAGAAGAGATTCAGATAGGCCGTAAAGCCGTCCATAGCTGCCACTATAATTTAAACTTACCTAACACCACGCTAGGCAGCATTTGCTTTTACAGCAAGCAGCGCTTTAGCACCTCTGATCAACAATGCCTGGAGACACTGCTTGGCTCTCTGGCTTTCCCTTTACTGAACGCCCAGAAGTACCAAAATGCCTTACGTATGGCCTTGATTGATCCATTAACACAAATCGGTAATCGAGCCGCTCTGGATAAGGCCCTGGAAAGAGAACACCAGCTATTACAACGAAGTGGGCAAGTTTTTGCCCTACTCATGATTGATATAGATCACTTCAAAGAGATTAACGATAAGTATGGTCACGCGGTAGGAGATAAAATTCTCAGCGAAGTGGCCATGAAAATCGAAAATGTCAGCCGCAGCACTGATATGACATTCCGTTTCGGCGGGGAAGAGTTCGGGGTGATTTTAAGTTCAACGGGTGCTGCCGGAGCACTTATTACTGCGGAACGGGTGCGCCGCGCCATCGAACAAATGCAGGTATCTCACAAAAACCTCCGAATTAACACCACGGTAAGCATAGGCGTGAGTGCGTGTATGCACGCTGAAGAAAGTTTGTCGCTGCTAATAGAACGAGCTGATACGGCGCTTTATAACGCTAAACGCTCGGGGCGCAATCGCTCTTGCTGCGAAACACCGCCCCCTCACCCAATACACGCAAGCTAAAGCACCAGGCCTTTAGCTTCGCGCCGGTCCTTTGGGCCGGAAGTTTCTCTTGCCCCGCCCGGCCCGTAATTTTCGCTCGTGGCGCTCGCGCTGCTTTTTCTCATCAGGCAGTACAGTTTTATTACTGCGTGTGGCTTCTAAGCCTGCGGTAAGACATAAATCGGCAATTTCTTTATCGTTCAACTCAAGCCACTGACCCACACGGACATGCGACGGAATAAATATATTACCGTAACGAACTCGCTTCAAACGGCTAACCCGCACGCCTTGTGATTCCCATAATCTTCGCACTTCACGATTGCGGCCTTCCATAACCACACAGTAAAACCAGCGGTTACGGGATTCACCCGCACCGTCAACAATGTCAGTAAACCGCGCAGGGCCATCATCCAGCAAAACGCCATCAATCAGGCGTTTTTTCATCTCTTCATCCACATCACCCTGAATACGCACCAAGTACTCACGATCAATCACAGAAGACGGGTGCATTAGCTTATTGGCCAAATCGCCATCGTTAGTGAACAGCAGCAAGCCACTGGTGTTAAAGTCCAGCCGACCAACGGAAATCCAACGCTCGCCCGATAACTTAGGCAAAGCGGCATACACTGTGCGGCGGCCTTCAGGGTCCTGGCGTGAGCAGATCTCCCCCTCTGGCTTGTTGTATAAGATCACGCGGCGGCGTGACTTCTGGCCTTTTTCTTTCAGCTCTTTGCCACGAAATATAATGGTGTCTTCGGGGTTAACACGATCACCCAAGGTGGCCACTTTACCGTTGACTTGTACATCACCGGCGACTATCGCGCGCTCCATCTCTCTGCGCGAGCCACAGCCTGCCCGGGCGAGCACTTTTTGCAGCTTTTCATCGGTCGCATCATCCGCCGCGCCCGTCGTTTCCTGATTTCGGATTTTCTTTACCATAATTCTGGCAACGTTTAATCGTTGCGCTCTACCTCTTCGAGCTCGGTGGTCTCTGGGTTAATGGATAATTCGTTTTCACGAGTTTCGTCTGACTCTGATAGCAACGAGCCAGCGGCCTCTTGCCCCGCAGAAAAATCACTTTCTGCAAATGGCTGGTGGCCTACAGAGGGGTCAGCGACACTCTCGTCAGACTCACCTTCATCAGCACGCTGATCGGTAGGCTCTGCGTCGTCTTCGTCATGGACTTTTTCACCCACAGAGGCGTTTGTATCTGACGCATTACCAAGATCCAGTGCATTGTTAATCTCATCAAAATCGCGTATCTCACTCAGAGTGGGCAGCTCGTCCAAGCTTTTCAAATTAAAATAATCCAAAAACTGTCGAGTTGTCGCGTAAAGTGACGGCCTTCCCGGCACATCTCGCTGCCCCACAACTTTTACCCAATCGCGCTCCGTTAGGGTTTTAATGATATGTGAACTAACGGCTACACCGCGAATTTCTTCAATATCCCCTCGAGTGATGGGTTGTCGATAGGCAATCAATGCCAAGGTTTCGAGCAATGCCCGGGAGTATTTCTGTGGCTTTTCTTCCCATAGTCGATTGACCCAAGGGGCCAGTTCTTCACGAACCTGTAATCGCCAACCGCTAGCGACTTCCTTAAGCTCAAATCCACGCTCGCCACACGCCTCAGCAATAGCCTCAAGCGCTGCGCTGAATTGCTCTTTGGTAGGCTGCTCACCTTCCTCAAATAAAGTTTCTAAACGCTTTAACGATAGAGGCTCACCCGCTGCAAGCAACGCCCCCTCAACAATGGCCTGTAGTTGTTTGATTTCCATAAATTCGATTCGTTACTGGGTTTTTGCCTTCACGTGAATAGGGCCGAAAGACTCGCTTTGTACAATTTCCACGAGTGACTCTTTAATCAATTCCATCACCGCAAGAAATGTCACGACCACCCCTAAGCGCCCCTCTTCAACGGTAAACAGGCTCACAAAGGGCATAAACTTTTTACCCGCCAAACGATCCAGTACTTGCGCCATACGCTCACGGGTCGACAACCGCTCGCGCTCTACATGATGACTTTCAAACATGTCTGCGCGACGCAGCACTTCGGAGAGCGCCAACAACAATTCTTTTAATTCCACCTCAGGATCTGGCCGGGTCAAATTGCGGTCTGGGGCTTCGGCGCTAGCCTGAAAGACATCCCGCCCAACGCGAGGCAGGTCGTCGATATCTTCGGCGGCGTGTTTAAAGCGTTCATACTCTTGTAGGCGACGAATTAACGAGGCGCGCGGGTCTTCGCCCTCCTCCTCTTCTTCAACCGAACGCGGCAGCAGCATTCGGGACTTAATCTCCGCCAGCATTGCAGCCATCACCAGGTACTCTGCCGCCAATTCAAAATGGGCGGCGTCCATCAACTCGACATAGGCCATGTATTGACTGGTGATTTCTGAGACGTCGATTTCCAGTATGTCTAAATTCTGACGACGAATCAGGTATAGCAGTAAGTCCAGAGGACCTTCAAAAGCCTCCAGAAACACTTCCAAGGCATCCGGTGGAATATATAAATCTTTTGGCAGCTCGGTGTAAGCTTTGCCCTGCACCATTGCAAACGGCATTTCGCCCTGCTCGGGGCGCTGAGCTTCCTGTTGCCGTTCATCGCCAGTGAGTACATTTTCTTGTGACTTCGCGCCTTCGGTGGCGGGCGGAGCCTGAACGTCAGTTTCAGTTATTGATTCTGTGGACATAGTGGTTTCCAGTTGCGGCGCTGGTGGAGGCACCTGCCGCTTGAGGCTCCGAATAATCAGCCCGCCAACAAGGTAGAAAAATCCCCTTTACCTTGACGAATCAACTCTGGCGTATCGTCGGTAAAGCCCACAACTGTTGTAGGTTCCATACCGCAAAAGCCCCCGTCAATAACCAGTTCGACCTGATGCTCAAGAACATCGCGGATATCGTAAGGGTCTGTCAGCGGAAACTCATCGCCTGGCAGCAATAGAGTGCTACTCATCAACGGTTCGTTTAGCTCTTCCAGCAAAGCCAGTGCAATTTTATTGTCCGGCACCCGCAAACCAATGGTTTTACGCTTGGGGTGACGCAGCCGACGAGGCACCTCTGAGGTGCCCTCAAGAATAAACGTATAAGGACCTGGCGTGTGGGCTTTAAGCAGGCGGAATACTTGATTATCCACCCGGGCGTAGGTTGCGATTTCCGAAAGATCACGACACATCAAGGTAAAATTATGGTCTTTATCCAAACGCCGCATGAGCCGGATACGGTCCAGCGCCATTTTATCGCCAATATGACAACCCAATGCGTAAGCCGAGTCGGTAGGGTAAGCGATAATGCCACCGCGGCGAATAATATCCACCGCCTGAGAAATCAAGCGAGGTTGCGGGTTTTCTGGATGGATTTGGAAAAACTGTGCCACGTCGGAATCCTTTGTACAGGCTATAGGGCCTCTCGGCCTGAAAGGGCCATTATAGGTTTGCTCAGGTCAGGTTACAATTGTTCCGGTGCTTAATGCCACCTCTGCCATACGGCTCTCACACCTGCGGGCAAATGGGTTGCACCCCCCAACTCCTGCCAAGCCGCCCCCGGTTTATGGAAATCACTCCCCAATGAAGCGTCCAAATTAAACTCACTAGCAAGCAAAGCCAGGCTTTCGGCCACCCCACTGGGCTGCATTCCACTAACCAATTCAATGGCCTCACCACCCGCAGAGGCAAAATCGCCGATCAGCGCACGTAACTTTGTACGCGTCAGACCATACTTCGCAGGGTGAGCCAGCACCGCTACCCCACTGGCTGCAACTACCGCTTCAACCACCTCAGCCATTGGCGGCCAAATTAATTTAATATCGCAACTCTTACCGGCCCCAAGATACTTCTTAAAGGCTCGTGCGACATCCGGCACCTTACCTTGTTCAACCAGAACCTGGGCAAAGTGGGGGCGCCCCGGTTCCCCTCCGGCCAGTTCAGAGGCTTGAGCATAGGCGTTCACTACCCCGATCTTGGCCAGCTTAGCCTCTATCTGCTGATTGCGGGAACGACGGCGTTCACCCTGGCGCTCCAACAGCTCAAGCATAGCTGGATGACCAGCATCAAAACCAAGCCCGACAATATGCACCCCAATCTTGCCCCAGCGTGACGATAACTCGACGCCATTAACAAACGATAAATTAAGGGTCTCAGCCTCCCGTCGAGCCTCTTCCAGCCCAGCGGTCGTGTCATGGTCAGTTAAAGCGATAAGCTCTACCCCGTTTTCCTTCGCCCGCTGCATTAACTGTGACGGACTCAGAGCACCGTCAGAACAATGGCTGTGCATATGCAAATCTGCCCTTAGCTGCGTCAAACCCACCCCTTTTCTCTTAATTTACCGTATAATCCGGCGCATTCGCCGCTTGATGATTTTTCCGCTTTACACAAGGCACAGTGCCGCAATGACTGATACGAGCTCTCGGCCAAGCAACCCGGCCTCCGAACAAAACTCTCCCGCGCAACCCGCCAAAAAGCGTGAAAGCCTGTGGGGAAATTTGCTGATCAATATTATCATCCCCACCCTGATACTCAGTAAACTCAGCGGGGAAGATTACCTGGGAACGCGCTTGGCACTGATTGTCGCCCTGGCTTTCCCGTTGCTATATGGCTTAAAAGATCTGCTGGTACGCCGTGAATTTAACGCTTTTTCAGCGCTTGGAGCGATCAGTATTTTATTGACCGGCGGCATTAGCTTGTTAGAGCTAGACCCTCAGTATATCGCGATTAAAGAAGCGGCCATACCCGGCTTGATCGGCTTAGCGACTTTACTCTCTATGAAAACCCGCTTTCCTCTGGTTCGCACTTTTTTATACAACGACAAGGTCCTCAAAACAGACGTCATTGCCGACCGCTTACACAATGCCGGCAACTCTACCGCGTTTGACCGCGCTTTAACTAATGCCTCCTACCTTGTCGCCGCGTCCTTTTTCTTATCGTCATTTCTCAATTATGTACTGGCCAAATGGTTACTGATCAGCCCACCAGGCACCGAAGCATTTAATGCTGAGCTAGGGAAAATGACCGCCTTGAGCTTCCCCGTCATTGCTCTGCCTGCCACCATTGTTATGGCTGGTGCACTTATGTATTTATTTCGCCGCATTCGCCAGCTCACGGGGTTGGACTTTGAAGAAGTCATTAATGCCGGTTAACCCCTGACAGAAAAACGAGAGACCTGTATATGCTTTACGCCATTATCAGCGAAGACGTAGCCGACAGCTTACCCCTGCGCGCAAAAGCCAGAGCAAGCCATGTCGCTCGATTACACGATTTACGCGACAAAGGCCGACTGATTTTAGCCGGCCCCCACCCTGCGGTTGATGCAGCTGAGCCGGGTGAGGCAGGCTTTAGCGGGTCACTGATCGTAGCCGAATTCGACTCCTTAGAGCAGGCACAGCGCTGGGCCGATGCTGACCCCTATATCGCTGCCGGTGTCTATCAAAAAGTCACCGTTAAACCCTTTAAAAAAGTAGCGCCTTAAAACCACAGACTTCAAGGCGTGACGCGGTTGACAGGGATTTGTGAACCCTTTGGTTAGAATAGCGGCGACAAGCATCCACCGCACCCATCAATACGCATAAGGGTAAATTTGTGATTATCAGTAAAAACCGAATCCTCGGCCTTCTCGGCATCATTGTATGCGCACTGGCCTTACTGCAACCGACCAGCACTCAGGCACAAACACTCTACGTCGCCGACGAACTGCGCGTGCCATTACGCAGCGGCATGGGCAATCAGTACCGCATTATCCACCGCGGCCTTCCCAGCGGCACACGCTTGGAACAGCTCAGCAGTAATACCGATGCCGACAACAATGAGTGGACGCAGGTTCGCACCCCCGACGGCCAGGAAGGCTGGCTTCGCTCCCAGTACCTGCTGAATGAACCCACGGCGGCAATCAAACTGGCTCGACTGGAAGAAAAAATGAGCCAGCTGGACGGTGATCAAAGTGAGCTGTTGCAAACAAACGAGCGCTTGAGCCAACAAAAAAACAGCCTTGAGCAACAGGTTGAAGAACTGCAAACCAGCCTTGAGCAGGTGCAAAGCGATTACGCCAGCCTCAAGAAACTCTCGGCCAATGCCATCACCTTAAACCAGCGTCATAAAGAGCTGAACGAAAGCTACCAGTTGCTGCAAACTCGCGCAGAAGTTCTTAAAACCGAAAATGAACGCCTGCAAACCGGTCAGCGCTACCGTGAATGGTTATTTGGTGCCGGCATCTTAATACTCGGTATCATTGTGTCTTTAGCACTGCAATCTATGGGTCGACGTAAACGTCGCTCTGAATGGGGTTAAACATGTTAAAACTCATTAAAGCTTTATCCGCGTCTTTTTTACTCGGCTTCGCCAGTTTATCCAGCGCTGCCGACAGCAATAACGACACTTACGTTACGCTGAAAACAGATTTAGGCACCATGCTGGTAGAGCTCTACCCTGCCCAGGCACCCATTACCGTCGCCAATTTTCTGCAGTATGTAGACAGCGGTTTCTACGACGGCACCATCTTCCACCGCGTTATCCCAGGCTTTGTTGTGCAAGGCGGCGGCTTTACTTTTGACTTTAAGCGTAAAGAAACCGGCGAGCCGATTAAAAATGAATCGGACAATGGCCTTAAAAATCACTACATGACTCTATCCATGGCACGCACCAACGCGGTAGACAGTGCCACCAGCCAGTTTTTTATTAACCTTAAACACAATGACTCTCTTGACGGCAGCGCCGACAAACCCGGTTACGCAGTATTCGGTAAAGTCATTGAGGGCGAAAATGTCGTGGAAAAAATTGTCGCCGAGCCTCGCGGTATTTTTAAATCCTACCCGGACGCCCCGAATGCCGCCGTGCGCATTTTAGAAGCGAAGCGCGGTAAGCACATGGAAAAAACCCGTCACACCTCCAAACTTAAAGAGATGATCGCCGAGTGAGCACCGCGCTAAGTGTCAACCTCAACAAGGTCGCGTTAATTCGCAACTCCCGTGAGGGTCAGTTTCCTGACCTCATTGAATTTGGCACCCTATGTCTGGATGCCGGAGCACAGGGGCTAACGGTGCACCCGCGCCCGGACCAAAGACACATTCGCCCCGGCGATGTTTTCGCGTTGTCGGGCCTCGCCAAGATGTACCCTGGCACCGAGTTTAATATTGAAGGCAACCCTTTCGCAGCCCCTCTGGGCAACTACCCGGGCCTGCTGGCACTGGTGGAGCAAGCCCGTCCAGACCAATGCACCCTGGTGCCCGACAGCGACGATCAGCTCACCTCCGACCACGGCTTCGATCTCAGACGCGACAGCGAAAAACTCAAGCCAATCCTCGCTACTTTAAAAAGCTGGGGCGTGCGCATCAGTTTGTTTATGGATCCCGACTTAGAGCAGATCACGCGAGCCCATGATTTAGGCGTTGAACGCATTGAGCTTTATACCGGCCCCTATGCCGAACACTACGGCTCCGATCAAAGCGCAGCTCTGCTCGATCAGTATCGTCAAGCCGCGGTTTACGCCCAGGAGTTAGGCCTTGAAGTGAACGCCGGCCATGATCTTAACCTCGACAATCTTGCAGAGTTTCTCAGCATTCCCGGTATCGCTGAAGTATCCATTGGCCACGCGCTTACCGTTGATGCACTGCGTACCGGCATGTCGGCCGCGGTAAAGGACTACCTTGGGATTTGTCAGCACTCCCGCTAAGGCTGTTCTACACTTGGGGTAAACGGCCTCTGTAAGCTCATACCAAGAACTTCTCAGGGGCGCGCCTTTAGTCTGTAGGAGTTTCTTATGCATTCCATTCTGGTTCAGGACTACATGCAAAAAGATCCGGTAGCGTTTGGGCGGGATACCAACTTGCTGCAAGTAGTACATAAACTTTTAGCCGCACGGGTTACCGGTGCCCCTGTTATTGACGAGCAGCGTCGGGTGATCGGCTTTGTCTCCGAACAAGACTGTATCAAAGAAATTCTGCAGGGGGCTTTTTACTGCGAAGAGCCGCCGTCAGTCGCAAGCGTTATGTCCACCAATGTAATCAGCTTTACACCTGAGAACACCATAGTGGAAATCGCGCAGATTATGCTCAACCACAAACCAAAAAATTATCCGGTCGTGTCTGAAGGCAAACTGATTGGCCTTATAAGCCGCAGGGATGTACTCGCCGCGCTGTTGGATAACGACGAAGACTGTTATCTGCGCGTCAAGTAGCGTAAGCTCGCCGCCTTCTACCATAAGGTCATTTACGCTATGCAAAGGCGCGACAGCGAAGCCTACCTGGCTAAAAAGCAATTTTTCGACAGCTTATTAACCGTTTACGGGCGCAAACCCGTTTTGGAAGCATTACAAGTAAGCGATGCAAAAATCCACAGGCTTCATTTGGCAGACAGTAATAAGTCCGCGCCGATTCTGAGCGAGATTATCGCCATTGCCGAAGCCCAAGGGGCAGAAATTCTCTACCACTCACGCGCCGCCTTGTCGCGAATATCCAAAAACAGTAAACAAGACCAGGGGGTCGCGGTAGATTTACTCTGCCCGCGGTTCTCCACACTGGATGGCTTTTTACAGAAAAGCCCAAAGCCCACAGGCGATCTTTTAGCCTTGGACGGCATTACCAATCCACAAAACCTGGGAATGATTATTCGCTCTGCCTGTGCCGGGAATATCAACGGCATTCTGCTACCCAGTAAAGGCAACGCCCAAATTGATCCATTGGTTATCAAAGCCAGCGCGGGCACCCTGTTTCGCGCACCGATTATTCGCCTTAACACCAGCCTTGCAAAAGCCTTGCAAGACCTAAAAAACGCGGGATATCAAATAACCGGACTGTCGTCGCACAGCCGCGACACGCTTAGCCAATGCGAAACCAGTGGCAACGTGTTTGTACTAGGTAATGAAACCCACGGTGTTAGCAACGAGGTCGATCAACTTTGTCACAAGCGGGTAAGGATACCCATGAACAATGGCGTAGAATCGCTGAACGTGGCGGTGACAGCGGCGCTCATCGCATTTCGCCACAGTCTGTAAACGTAATTTAAGCCGCAAAGCGTAGCGGAGAACTCAAACAGCAGAGCTCAAAGTAAAAAAGCCCGCATAAGCGGGCTTTTGCTAAACAGAAAACAATTAAAGCTTATACCCTTCCTCTTCGTGCATCGTAATATCCAAGCCTATTTGCTCTTCTTCACGTGTTACACGAAGGCCCGAAGTTAGCACTCCTGTCACTTTCAACAAAATATACGTAATAACACCGGTATAGACGAAAGTGATCACCACACCTAAAAACTGCACCCATACTTGTTCGCCCATACCGCTCACGGCATCGGAAAACCCGTGACCACTGAACACACCGAGGTTTGGCGAAGCAAATACACCCGCAAGCAAAGTCCCTAAAATGCCGCCAACACCGTGTACCGGAAAAACGTCCAGCGAATCATCAATGCGCCACACGCGTTTTACCGCCTGGGTCATAAAAAAGCACACAACCCCCGCCAGCAAACCGATCACCAAGGCTCCGCCGGGCCCCACAAAGCCCGACGCAGGCGTGATAGTGCCCAAACCCGCCACCATACCCGTGACAATACCTAGAACACTGGGCTTGCGAAATTTAATCCATTCGATTGTCATCCAGGCCAACGACCCTGCCGCCGCCGATATATGGGTTACCAGCATCGCCATAGCAGCGTCGCCATTTGCCGCCAGAGCACTCCCACCGTTAAAACCAAACCAGCCAACCCAAAGCATTCCGGCGCCAGTTACCGTCATGGTCATATTATGAGGCGGCATAGCCACCGACTGGAAACCATCGCGCTGCCCCAGAACCAATGCGGCCACCAGCGCCGCCACACCAGCGGTAATGTGAACAACGGTACCGCCAGCGAAGTCCAGCAGCCCCCAGCTGCCTAAAAAGCCTCCGCCCCACACCCAGTGGCAAACCGGCACGTACACCGCTAACAGCCAAAGCGCCGAAAAAATCAGCATCGAGGAGAATTTCATGCGCTCAGCGAAAGCGCCAACAATCAGCGCTGGGGTAATAATCGCAAATGTCATCTGAAAAAGTGCAAACAGAGACTCAGGAATATCCCCTGCCAAGGTCTCTTTACCAATTCCGGCAAACAGCACGTGGCTGAAATCGCCAATCCACGCATTGCCTTCAGCGAAACTCAAGCTGTAACCAACAATCAGCCATAATAGTGAAGCAATACAGGCAATAGCAAAGCACTGCATCAATACGGAAAGAATATTTTTACTGCGGACCAAGCCGCCGTAAAACAGCGATAACCCCGGGAGGGTCATAAACAATACCAGTGCCGTGGCCGTAAGAATCCACGCCGTATTAGCGCCATCAGGAGCCGCCAGTGCGGCTGGAGCTAAAAAAGTTAAACCCGCTGCTGCCCCCAAGCGAGCCATCGAGGTTATTGTTATTTTCATGAAATCTCCTAATTTATCTCTTGCCATTCGGGCCTGACCCGACTCGCCTCTTTGTGCGCACCATAGTAAAGCCAAAAACCTTCGACCTACTCATGCAACATTATTAACGCCTATTGATGACGCACTACGAGCTGCGCATGCACTTATTATGCCCACATAATTTATTCTTATATTTCAACAATATAGAAAATAAAGACTTAAAAAACGCTCTTAACGTGCGCAGCCATGGTGCAGCAGAAAACTCGTCGGCACACCATTGGTGCGCACGACACACAAAACGACCATTTATTGTGCAAAGTAGAGATGAGATTAAGAAAGCTGTCGCAAGAAGTTTCTGACAGCCTGTTGAAACTCCGGCAAAATCGACCGATCGCCAGCGAATCGAATACGCTCAATTAACGTACTCAGGTGTGTAAAGTCCTCGGCAAGCTCAGGCCTTAACCGGGAAACCCGTTCAGAATATTTACGTGGCCCCTCCCCGTCGTAGCGTGGAATTCCCGCAGCAGCGAGTTTGGCACAAACGCGCTGATACATTTTTATCTCAACGGCAACAGGGGGGCGACGCTGAAAAAATAAAAAAACGAAAATCAGAAGTAAAATAAGGCTCAAAGCGGCAATAACAGCAACGACCGAACGCCAAGAAGCACTGCCGCCCAGCAGCTTGCTCAAAAATTGTTTTTGGGTATCAGCATCGTAGCCCATGACCCAGCGGTGCCAACGATAGTTAAGGGCATCCCACTGTAATTGCCAGTTTGCCCACAGAGCAAAACGCCTACCCATGGCATTGCCCAGTAACTGAGCGTCTGAGTCGTCTAGTGAGAACTCTACCCCCCGGTCTATACGCTGAGGAGCAACGGCTGCAGTGGGGTCTATGCGCTGCCACCCAAGCCCCTCTATCCAAACCTCAGCCCAAGCGTGGGCATCTAGCTGACGAACCGTTAAATACCCCTCGTGAGGGTTCACCTCTCCCCCCTGATACCCCACAACAACCCGAGCAGGCACACCGGCAGCGCGCATAAAAAACACAAAACTTCCGGCAAAGTGCTCACAAAAACCAGCCTGCGTTGTAAACAAAAATTCATCCACAGACTCTTGCCCAAGCACCGCAGGCTGTAACGTATAATGAAAACGGCTTCGTACAAACGCTAAAAAACGATCCACCAGAGCTTGAACATCTGGCTCTTCGGCTGCCCACTGACGCGCTCTGCTACGAGTTTGTTCGTTCCCTTCATCTGGCAGCTGCAGTGCACTTCGCCTTTCTCTATCGCTTAAGCTATCTGGCTGTGCTCGGTATTGCAGAAAGGATACAAGTGTATACTGCTTGCGTTGGCTTACAGGGCGGCGCTGAAACAACGTAAAGCCCCGGCTCATATAAATATCCTCTGCCAGCGGGTCGGCCAGCGCTAAGCCGTAAAGCCAGTTCTTGCTACTGGGTTCGAGCATGATATCGTATTCAATAGAGTCACCAAGTCGCTCCAGTTGCCCTTTCGCCTCGTTCCAAATACTGGAGCGCCCAGAGGCCACATCATGCAATTGGCCCTGACTCCAGCGACGGCCGTCAAAAAGATCAAACACTAAAGCGCGCCAGTAGCGTTGTTGAGGCGGGGGCAAAGCCCCTCTGAAGCTCGCTCTAAATGCCACTTCATTGGATTGCATCAAGTTCGCCATGTCACCCGGTGACATGCTATCGCTCAAGCCTGTAACACCAGAGCCATTGTTGAGCGGCACTGTCCATAAAGACCCTATACGAGGAACGGCAAGAAACAATACCAACATTATCGGTATGGCTTGCAGCAGCATAGCCATCAACCTAGGCCAGGGCTGAAAACCGTCCTGCTCTGCTTTTGCTACTTGATTTACCAGTAATGTCGCCGTTACAGCCGCAAAACATACAAGGCTATAAAGCATGCCCACTAGTTGATTGTAAAAAAGTAACTGTGTGCCAATGACAAAATAAGCCAGAAAACACAACAGATACACATGGGAGCGAGTCCGCAGTTCGGTGAGCTTTAGCACGAAGCCCGCCGCCAATAACGAAATCATGGTTTCCATACCAAAGCGGCCACTGAAACTCAGCAACAGTAAAGCAGTAACGGCAAGTGCAAGGACAGTGCGAGACACTTTACCCGGATAGAAGCCTCGCCCCCGGTGTAATACCCAGCGCCAGATAATCACGGCTATGGCTAACCCGCTTAGCCAATAAGGTATGTGGAACACCAATGGCGCCAATACCAGTGCCTGAGCTACCAATAGATGCTTTAAAGTCTGACCGGCAATAACACTATCTGTCTTGGCCACGATCGACTCCACCTTCGAATAGTGCCAACGCTTTTAGAACCTCATGCAGATGGCTATCACCTGAGCCTGGCTCTATAAGTACGCCCGGCATACGCAGACCAAAATCTCTTCCTTTCGTTTGCCAGTGCAACGCTAAATAGCATAGCCCCGACAGCCTTTCTTCTACCGTGCCACTGAGGGCGGCAAAATCTAGCCACACCCCCTGACGCTGCTCTGCACCGAACTCTTTAAGCTGTAGGCCGGCACCACGGGCATAGAGCTTCCAGGCGATTTGCGATAATGGCGCTCCGGCTTGATAGCGGCTAAACCCCATAAAGTCATCATCGGCTCGCACGCGATCACCCGATTCTCCACTGTCGCCCTTATAGGCAGGCTGCTGCAAAACCGCAGCTTTAGGCTGTGGGTATATCAATACCTGCGTGTTTAAAAACACCCAGGACCACACCCGAGTAATCCCTAAAGGGTAATAACTCTTTACCAGTAGTCTTCCGGGCGTGAGCCATCCACGACGTTCGGCAAACAATGGGATTTTTAACGTGTGGGGGCGGTGTTTATCGAGATCGCAACGCAGTGCCACCGCATCCAAATACTGCAGCTGCAAATGCACGCCACCACTGGCAGAGGAAAGCTCTACGGGTAACTCAATATGTTCGCCGGCAAACCCCGGGGGGGCGGACAATGCCCGTAAGCGCACCCCCGCTAAATTGCGATAAGCATGGAGTACAGAGACCAAAAACAGCGCGAAAAGTAGAAAGCTAACGCCCAAGATCAGATTATTTTCATAGTTGGTGCCTAGTAGCCATAACAGCACAGCCACTAATGCGAAACCCAAGCCCGCTTTGCTGGGCAGGACATAAATGGATCGGTGCGCTAACGTCACCTGCTGCGCACGAGGAGAGCGCTTTTCGGTCACACGCCAAAAAAACGCTTTAAGATCATTAAACTTAGCAAGCACAACCGTATTCCGGCACTGGATGACTATCGGCAATAAACACCGGTTAGACTATCACAAAGCCGCCTTAGCCCGCGCAAAAATACACGTGGTAAAAGGCTACCCTCGACCAAATACCCTACGCAAACATTTTCACGAGCCGGGTCAGACACTGCATGGTAATCGGTCAGTAATCATTGCAACTGGCTTTCATCTAACCCGCCGGAGACTACAGGGGCTCGCCTCAAGCTCATGTGAGTACGACGCTGCTGCTCCAGTAAATAATCCACTTGGCTTTGGTTTAACCAGCCGAGACAAACCGCCAGCTCACCGAATAACAGATCGCTTGCCGCTGGTGTAGATTAATTTAAGCGCCCTGAGTGTCATCAACGGCCCCTGCTCCAAGGCTAGACCCGAGGGATTTGTTGCGCAGCACTTGGCAGTCAAGAGCAGAGCCAGCAGTTGGGCAAACACCAACCCTTTTATTAGCAGATATTGGTGGAAAGAAGCCGCCGTCAGAGTCAGCCCTTAACAGAGGGAGCTAACCCGAGTAAAAGTGTCCACCCCAAAAGGGTAGATAAGTTTTGCCAGAATACTTTGGCACGTCATTCTTAATGTTATAAACACCAAAGCAAGAAATGCCGGGAAGTACACCGGGCGAAAGCCCGCTAGGAAACGGCCAGTACATCCACCGTTTGCAGGAGTTCCTCAATCAGACTTGCACCGGCACTGCCAACACCAGCGCTGAGCACCCGGTGAGAAACCACCGCGGGTAACACCGCCTGCAGATCTTCCGGCGTCACATAATCTCTGCTGTGCATATACGCCCAGGCTTTGGCAGCGTGTAACAACGCCAGCGCGCCTCGGGGCGATAGACCATGGCTAAAGCGGGTATCGTGACGGGTGGCGTGTACCAGTCGTTGTAAATAGCTGATCAGGTGATCCGACGTGGCTATACGGTCGATATCCGCCTTAATGTGTTGCAAGGTCTCTGGCGATAACAGCGTTTTTAACTCACCAATATGACGCCGGGAATCCCCACCTTTAAACAGCAGGCGCTCGGCTTCGGCATCAGGGTAGCCGAGACTTAAGCGCATCAAAAAACGGTCCAATTGGGACTCGGGCAACGGAAACGTACCCAGCTGCGATTGCGGGTTTTGCGTGGCGATAACAAAAAACGGCTCGGGCAAATGGCGAGTTTCACCGTCAATCGTTACCTGCTGCTCTTCCATAGCCTCCAATAAAGCGCTCTGAGTTTTAGGCGTGGTGCGGTTAATTTCATCGGCCAGCAACACCTGAGTAAACACCGGCCCCGGATGGAAGGTAAAACCATTTGCAGCGGCATCAAACACTGAAACACCGACGATATCGGCGGGCAGCATATCGCTGGTGAACTGTACCCGCTGATACCGCAAACCAGCCACTTGCGCCAAGGCGTGCGCGAGTGTGGTTTTTCCCATGCCCGGCAAATCTTCAATCAGTAAATGCCCATCGGCCAACAAACAGGCTACGGCTAATTTAATCTGCTCTTCTTTACCAAGCAGAACTTTAGCAATTTCGTCTATGGCTTCGCGGATTGTGCTGCGCATGAAAAACCTACAGGCAAAAGAAAATTAAAGTGCGTCTAACCCGCGGGCCAAATCAGCTTTGATATCATTGACATCCTCAAGACCCACTGCAACACGTATCAAATTTTCACTGATTCCGGCATCACGCTTTTGCTCATCACTCAAACGGCCATGTGTCGTCGTAGCTGGATGCACAATAGTGGTCTTCGCATCACCAAGGTTGGCGGTGAGAGATAAAAATTTTGTGGCATCAATAACCTGCCAAGCCTCACTCCGGCCGCCTTTGACAACAAACGACAAGACACCGCCAAAACCCCGCTGCTGTTTCGCCGCCAGCGTATGGCCGGGGTGATTTTTAAGGCCCGCATAATACACTTTTTCTACCGCCGGATGCTGCTGTAACCATTCAGCCAAGGCCTGAGCATTTGCGCTGTGAGCATCCATACGCAAACGCAAAGTCTCTAGACCTTTGAGAAACACCCAGGCGTTGAAGGCACTCATGGTCGGCCCCGCACTGCGTATAAAACCAAGCACTTCATCTACTAACGTCTCAGGGCCCGCAACCAAGCCACCCAGGCAGCGACCTTGGCCATCGATATACTTGGTAGCTGAGTGAACAATTAAATCCGCCCCAAAATCTGCAGGCTTTTGCAATGCCGGTGTACAAAAGCAGTTGTCCACTACAAACAAGGCACCTCGGCTATGACTTAAATCCGCAAGACGTTGCAGATCTATCACATCACAAAGAGGGTTTGACGGTGTTTCTACGAAAACCAGCTTGGTGTTTTCATTAAAGGCATTTTCCCACGCGTTAAAGTCCGTGGGGTTCACGAAGGTCGTCGTCACACCGAAGCGCGCCAAATACTTAGTAAAGAGCACAGTGGTGGTGCCGAAAACACTGCGCGAACACACAATGTGATCACCCGAACTCAACAGGGCAACGCAGGTCGATAAAATCGCAGCCATGCCTGATGCGGTCGCAACGGCGCTTTCAACGCCCTCCATCGCCGCAATACGCTTTTCCAACGTTCGCACGGTAGGGTTTGTATAACGTGAATACACATTACCAGGTTCATCACCGCTAAAACGTGCAGCGGCCTCGGCGGCATTGGCAAACACGTAGCTTGATGTCAAAAACAAAGCCTCACTATGCTCCCCTTCTGCGCTGCGGCTTTGTCCGGCGCGGACGGCTAAGGTATCAATGCCCGTGCCGTGCAGAGGATTATCCTGATCTGTCCAATCACTCATAACTGTATCCATCGATGAAGACTACACACCCATTAATGAATGTGTAGATCTTCGCCATCATTATGTAAACCAATTGGACTCTCTTCGTCTTTAGCCCGCTGCTCTTTTTTCTTTTTTAACTTTCCTAAGTCGCGCCTGGCTTCCAGCGCGTTGAGATAGTCTTGGTCTACGTCACCGGTTATGTATTTACCGTCAAACACCGCACAATCAAAATCTGTCACCCCACTCCCACCCTCGGCAGAGGCGGCAACCAAATCATCAAGATCTTGATAAATCAACCAGTCAGCACCGATTTCTTCGCACACTTCCTGATGGCTGCGCCCGTGAGCAATAAGCTCTTTTCTGGTGGGCATATCAATCCCATACACATTAGGGTGAATGACGGCCGGAGCTGCCGAGGCAAAATACACTTTCGCTGCCCCTGCTTCACGCGCCATTTGAATGATCTGCTGACAAGTTGTGCCCCGCACAATGGAATCGTCCACCAGCAATACGTTTTTACCACGAAATTCCAAATCAATGGGATTGAGCTTTTGACGCACGGATTTTTTCCGCATCTGTTGCCCAGGCATAATAAAAGTCCGGCCGATGTAACGGTTTTTAATCAGGCCTTCGCGAAACTTAACACCTATTTTGTAGGCCAGCGCCTGACCTGCAACACGGGAACTATCAGGAATAGGAATGACCACATCGATATCGTGATTAGGCCGCTCGCGCAATATCTGCTCCGCCAGTTTTTCGCCTTGACGTAAGCGCGCCTTATAAACGGAAACACCATCCATAATTGAGTCAGGGCGCGCAAAATACACATGCTCAAAAATACACGGATTCAAACGAGTGTTCTTTGCACATTGCTTGCGATGCAGCTGACCATCAAAGGTAATGTACACAGCTTCGCCCGGTGCCACATCGCCAATCAGCTCAAAGCCCAATACATTGAGTGCGACGCTCTCGGAAGCAACCATGTATTCATCGCCGTCTTCAGTGGTACGTTTACCGTAAACCAGCGGGCGGATACCGTTCGGATCACGAAAAGCCACAATGCCGTAGCGAGCGATCAACGCGACAACCGCATAGCCACCACTAACGCGCTTATGCACGCCTTCAACAGCGGCAAAAATATCGTCTTCGGCCGGTACTAGCTTGCCCTGCAGCTGCAACTCGTGAGCGAAAACGTTCAACAGCACTTCAGAGTCCGAATCGGTATTGACGTGACGCAAATCGGTTTTAAATAACTCTTCGCTGAGCTTGTCAGCATTTACCAAGTTACCATTATGAGCCAGAGCAATGCCGTAAGGGGAGTTAACGTAAAAGGGCTGCGCCAGCGCCGGACCTGAACTACCGGCCGTAGGGTAGCGAACATGGCCAATACCCACATTACCCAGCAAGCGCTGCATATGGCGAGTGCGAAAGACATCTTTCACTAAGCCATTGGCTTTTTGCTGCGCCATTTTGCCGCCCTGACAGGTGGTAATACCTGCGGCATCCTGTCCGCGATGCTGAAGGATGGTCAGTGCATCATAAAGCTGGGTATTTACGTCACGTTTACCCACTATGCCAACGATACCGCACATAATTGTCTTACCTTTGTTTACGCCAAAAAGAAATATCAGTCACCGAACAGAGACATGACCCAAGTACTTATCTCGCTGGTGGTTTCACGAGCCCAGCTTTCAAACACTAAAAAGCGAGGAATAATCTTCGACTCTGACCACCACTGATCCTGATCTACAGGAATCATTGATGGCAATAAAATCACCAGCGCCATCACCAAAATAGCGCCGCGCACCAAACCGAACACCATACCGAATAAGCGGTCCGTCCCCGACAACCCGGTCATTCGTACTAATTCTCCGATTAAATAGTTCACCATCGCGCCAATCACCAAGGTGGCTGCAAACAAAATGGTGAATGCGGCAATAGCGCGCAATGATGGGGTTTCAATCAGATTCGTCAACAGTGTTGCCATGCGATCGCCAAATACCATGGCGATAATAAAAGCGGCAATCCAGACCACCAGTGAGAGAGCTTCCTTGATAAAACCGCGCTTGATACTAATCAAGCAGGATACAGACAGTATGCCGACAATAGTCCAGTCTGCCCAATTCATGCGCGGATGACTCCGAAGCTAAAGAAGGCGCAAATTTTACCAGAGCAAAACCGCTGGGCATACCCTAAGATCAAATCCGCTTAGGGTTTAAACTTGAGGACCAGAGAATTGACTTTAAAAGCGGGGTCAATTTCTGCCTTCACGGCTTCAGCCAAAGCTTTGTCCACTTTAGGACCTATAAATACCCGGCTAACCTCACCTTGCGATGTTTTCGCTACCCGAACATAAGCCTTATAGCCCTTATTTTGCAGTTTTTTTCGCAAAGCTTGAGCTGAATCTGCCGACCGCAGGCTGGCCACCTGAACGACCCAAGCGTTCAGCTCAGGCAAAGCCTCGGGAGATTTTCCCGCAGAACTTGAGGTGGACTCTAAAGACTCACTCTTTACAGGCTGCTCAGTTGCGACTGAGTCTGATGCCGACTCAATGGATGACGACTGTGCAGAGGACGAGGATTGAGCTTCAGCCAGGCTTTGCTCATGAGCCTTCGGGTCGTCTGCAATTGGTTGCTCATTTTGAGGGATAAATAAGGTGTCCGGGTCAGGAAGAGTGTCCGAACTGACAATAGGTTGCGGTGCTTTAATAACCACCGGATCTACAGCGGGTCTCGGTGGGATCTGACTACGGGTATCCACCTGGTGCATCTGCTGTTCTTTAAAAAAGCCCGGCAGAAAGATTACCGCCAGCCCCGTAAGCACTAATGCGCCGATCAACCGCTGCTTTAAACCGTCGTTCACTCTTCCCCCTAAAGTGATTTATTCACCTGTGGCTGCAATATATCCAGTGCAGCGCCCACGGTAAAGAATGAGCCTAAAATCACCACCACATCATTTTGCCCTACCGCGCCCAGGGCCGTGTTCAAGCAGTGAGAAAAATCACCAGTAACGGCTACATCCTCACCGGCTACTTTCAGTTTTTGTGCGACCGTTTCGGGAGATGCGGCACGCGCAACCCCCTTTAATTGCGGTAGGTACCAGACGCCAGGCAACTTCAACAAGGGCTGGATTGTGCCATCAATGTCCTTGTCGGCCATTATCGCGAAAATCCAGTGCACTCTGGCACCCTCGAACAGCGGTAAATTGTCCACCAAATGGCCCGTAGCAGCCGGGTTGTGCGCAACATCCAGAATAATCTTGTGGCCCCCGTACTCCAGCCTCTGCATACGCCCTTTGAGCTCGGCATTAGTCACACACCTATCAATTTGGGAAACGTTCAGGCTGATACCAAGCAACTCAATTGCAACGATTGCCGCAGCCACACTGTGGGCCGGTAACTTTACCCGGTCAAACTGCATGTCTTTTTCTGCACTGGAGAAACACCAACGGCCCTGCCGCTGTTGCATATCAAAGTCGCGCCCCAACCAAACACCCTTTGCCCCTATGCTATCGACATAGGCCCGCACTGACACAGGGGGGTTAGGGTCAGCACAGATGAGAGGTCGATCAGGTCGTGCCACACCCGCTTTCTCTCTACCGATAGATTCACGATCATTGCCAAGCCAGGCTTCATGATCGAGCGCAACACTGGTAATAACCGCCACATCGGCATCAATGATATTTACCGCGTCCAACCGCCCCCCCAGGCCTACCTCAAGCACCGCCACGTCCACAGACTTATCGGCAAATAGCCATAAAGCCGCTAAAGTGCCAAACTCAAAATACGTCAGGGAAGTATTGGCCCTCGCACGCTCAACCGCTACAAATGCGCGGCACATATCCGCCTCACTCACGGGCGAGTCGTTGATTTGCACTCTTTCGCAGTAGTGGTGCAGGTGTGGAGAGGTGTAAGTGCCAACCGTCAAACCCGCCGACTGCAGCAAAGCACTGGCCAGAGTGACACAAGAGCCTTTGCCGTTGGTACCGGCTACGGTCAGAACTTTTGCCGGTTGCGGTAAGTTGAGTGCTTCATAGACCTGTTGCGTACGCTCAAGGCCAAGATCAATTTCGGTGGGATGGGCTCGCTCTAAACGAACGAGCCACTCATCAAGACAGAGCTCCGTCACCAATGCTAAGCCAGTTCTTGGCGACGGGTAAATTTAGCAATCAAGCGTGCTACGGTATCGCGCATGTCATTGCGGTGAATGATCATATCAATAGCACCGTGATCCAGCAAAAACTCGGCACGTTGGAAGCCTTTCGGCAGCTTCTGCCGAATGGTTTGCTCAATGATGGCAGGGCCCGCAAAACCAGCCCGAGCGCCAGGCTCGGCGGCATTAATATCCCCCAACAGCGCCAAAGAAGCAGAAACGCCACCGTAAACAGGGTCGGTCATGATAGAGAAGTAAGGGGTACCTTGACCTTTCAGCTTTTCAATCACAGCAGAAGTCTTAGCCATCTGCATAAGCGAGATCAGGGCTTCTTGCATACGTGCACCACCGGTTGCGGGAAAGCAAACCAAAGGAATGTTTTCTTCCAGTGCTACTTTTGCAGCGCGGGTAAAGCGCTCACCCACGACATACCCCATAGAACCGCCGTGAAAGGCGAATTCAAAGGCGACAGCAACGACCGGCATACCTTTTAGCTCGCCTTTCATAGCCACCAGAGCGTCTTTTTCGCCGGTAGACTTTTGTGCAGTAGAAAGGCGGTCTTTGTATTTTTTCACGTCTTTGAATTTCAGGCGATCAATCGGCTCGACGTCTGCGGCAATTTCCTGCCGACCATTCTCATCCAGAAATATATCCAAACGACGACGCGCACCGATGCGCATGTGATGGTCGCACTTGGGGCAAACATCCAGGTTGCGCTCCAGCTCTGGACGATAAAGTACAGCGGAGCACTTAACACACTTTTTCCACAGTCCTTCAGGCACCTTACTCGTACCTTTACGCCCTTCTGCCCGCACAACACTGGGAACCAGTTTCTCAAGCCAACTCATTGCATTACTCTCTTGCTGACCCCAACGGGGTATAAATTTTTAAAAGAAATTACAGATTATCCAGCGCCTGACGGATATCGTGAACAATTGCGCCCACGCTGGCAGCTACTTGCGCGCTATCGGTACCGGCTTTGCTCATGGCGTCGACCAACACGCTTCCAATTACAACACCATCGGCCAGACGCGCCACCTTCGATGCGCTCTCGGCATCTTTAATACCAAAACCAACGCACATGGGCAGATCGGTTAACGCGCCAAACTCTTCCAACTTTGCTTTTACCGAATCCACATCCAGGTGGCCCGCACCGGTCACCCCCTTGAGTGAAACATAGTACAGGAAGCCACTGGCGTGCTGGGCAATGTCGCGCGCCCGCTCGCTGCGCGTAGTCGGGGCCAGTAGGAAGATGTTATCGAGGTCCCGGCTGGCCAATTCCGTTTTTAAACTCTCGACTTCTTCCGGGGGTAAATCAACGGTCAGTAAGCCGTCAACACCCGCTGCAGCGGCTTTTTCAGCAAATACGCTATAACCCATACGCTCTACCGGGTTAGCATAGCCCATCAACAACACAGGTGTTGTCTGATTGGTTTTACGAAATTCTTTCACCACGGCCATGGTATCCGTCAGGCTAACACCATGGGCCAGGGCCCGCTCATGGCCTTTCTGAATGACCGGGCCCTCGGCCATGGGGTCTGAAAAAGGCACACCCAGTTCAATAACATCAACCCCCTCCTCTACCATTTTATGCATAGTAGGCAGGGTCGCCTCGCGCACGGGATCACCGTTAACAATATAAGCTACCAGGGCTTTACGGCCATCGGTCTTTAACTGTGCAAATTTTTGACTAATTCGGCTCATTCAACGATTCCATCGATTCCTTACACAGTAATGCCGTCAATATCGGCCACCGTGAGAATATCTTTGTCACCTCTACCAGAGAGGTTGACGATAATAATTTGGTCTTTGCTCATGGTAGGGGCCAGCTTCTCGGCGTAAGCCAGTGCATGGCTGCTTTCCAGCGCGGGCATAATGCCCTCTGTGCGCGTGGTTTTACGGAATGCCGCCAAGGCCTCGTTATCATTGATGGCGACGTAATTCACCCGCCCCAAATCTTTCAACCAAGAGTGCTCTGGGCCCACCCCCGGGTAATCCAAGCCCGCTGAAACTGAGTGAGTCTCTATAATTTGACCATTCTCGTCTTCCATCAGGTAGGTTCGGTTGCCGTGCAATACACCGGGAATACCGTCGTTTAACGGTGCCGCATGACGGCCCGTTTCCACACCGTCACCGCCGGCTTCAACGCCGTACATAGCAACGGATTCATCATCGAGAAACGGGTGAAACAAACCAATAGCGTTCGAACCACCGCCTACGCAAGCCACTAATGCGTCCGGCAACTTACCGGTCATATCCAGACATTGAGCACGAGCTTCACGACCAATCACTGCCTGGAAATCACGCACCAACTGTGGATAGGGGTGCGGCCCCGCCACTGTGCCAATAATATAAAAGGTGTCATCGACGTTGGTAGACCAGTCTCTTAAGGCCTCATTCATGGCATCTTTCAAGGTTTTAGAGCCGGACTCGACCGGAATAACCTCTGCGCCCAGCAGCTTCATGCGGTAAACGTTAAGGGCCTGACGACGCACGTCTTCGGCGCCCATGTACACCTGGCATTTCAGCCCCAACCGCGCCGCAACGGTAGCCGTAGCCACACCGTGCTGACCGGCACCGGTTTCGGCAATAACACGGGATTTACCGGTCATTTTTGCCAGCAATGCCTGCCCAATGGTGTTGTTTACCTTATGAGCACCTGTGTGGTTTAAATCTTCGCGCTTAAGATAAATTTGCGCACCGCCCAGTTCGCGACTCCAACGTTCAGCGTGGTAAAGCGGTGAAGGACGACCTACGTAATGCGCGAGATCACGATCAAATTCCGCCTGAAACTCATCGTTCTCCTTGAGCTTGCCATATATTTCCTGTAACTCATCAAGCGCATAAATCAAGGTTTCGGAGACGAACCTGCCACCGAAAATACCGAAGTGGCCACGCTCGTCGGGAAAGGCACTGTAATCAACTTTTTGCTTACCTGAATCGCTCACTCTGTCTCACCTTTCACATATGCCTGTTTGGCATTTTCAATAAACTGTTTGATCAAATCCGAGCTTTTTTGCCCCGGTGCGGACTCAACGCCGCCGCTAACATCTACGCCGTAACAGCGAGTTCGGATGACCGCCTGTGCGACATTTTCCGAGTCCAGCCCTCCCGCCAAAACCAAAGGAACGTTACTGACTTTTGGAAAGCGGTCCCAATCAAAGGTGTCACCTGTACCGCCCGGGACCCCCGCTCGATAGGCATCTAATAGCACACCACAGGCACTGCTGTAGTCTTGAATTGCCGCGCTAACATCCAGCTCAGGCCGCATGCGCAGGGCTTTCATGTAAGGTCTTGCAAATTGTTCGCAATAGTCCCTGGGCTCATCTCCGTGAAACTGCAATAGCTGCAGCGGCACCCGGCGAAGAATCGCTTGAACATCGTCGGCATCGGCGTTTACGAACAATCCTACGGTGGTGACAAACGGACCACAAGCGAGGGCTATTTCACGCGCCTGTTCTATTTCCACAGCTCTGGGGCTTTTGCTATAAAACACCAAACCAATAGCATCCGCACCCGCAGCAACCGCAGCAACCGCGTGCTCTACCTGAGTAACACCGCAAATTTTTACCCGTGGAGTGAACACCTAACCTACCAGCTCGAATCTACTTGGAGGGCGAATCTTAGCAGAAATTTGACAGCGAGTCAGAACCGGCAAAGGATCCAATGGGTGCCGTTAAAAATAATGGCCCGGGTATGGACTCAGGCAAGCCAAAACTGAGGTCGTAATCCACCTGCACAAGATACAAACCAAAGGGCGGCGCGGTAACGCCACCTTTACACCTGTCGCGCGCCTCCAGAACCTCCTGAGCCCACTGAACCGGCTTGTCACCTGCACCAATGGCCATAAGCACTCCTACCATATTGCGCACCATGTGGTGCAGAAATGCGTTAGCTTGGACCTCGACCAAAATTAACTCACCGCAACGCACAATGTGCAAATGTTCGATCGTTCGAACAGGCGAATGGGCCTGGCACTGTACGGCGCGATAAGATGTGAAGTCATGCTCACCAACAAGCGCTTGAGCCGCCTCACGCATTTTTTCTACGTTTAACGGATTTCTGGACCAGGTAACCTGATCGTGCAACAGCGCAGGCTTGGTTTTAGAATCGGTAATTAAATAGCGATAGGCACGCGACTTGGCGCTGAAACGAGCGTGAAACTGCGGGGTTACCTCCCGAGCCCAACGAATACCGACACCGTCTGGCAAATGTGCTTTCAACCCACGTGTCCAGGCTTTTTCGGGCCGAACAGCGAGCGTGTCAAAGTGCACAATCTGATTAGTAGCATGCACCCCTGCATCCGTTCGGCCGGCACAAATTAATGTAACCGGCTCATCGGCGACAATCGACAACGACTCCTGCAGCGCCTGCTGCACCGTTGGAACCCCGCCCGGCTGAATTTGAAAGCCACGAAAAGAGGCACCGTGATACTCCACAGCCATGGCAACTCGCTTCATAGCCGAAGGCCAGGGCGTATCAGCAAACACCTCACAATTGCGCGAATAAAATCGTTCCAAAACAGAATCACTACTTTCGTTTACATAAAAAAGCCCTGCATACCCTCGTATGCAGGGCTTTTACAAACAGCACTACTTAACCGTTTACTTTCTCAAGCAAGCTATTTGCTTCTTGTTGCTGTGCCTCGTTACCTTCACTTGCAACCTCGGCCAAGATGTCTTTAGCGCCATCCATATCACCCATATCGATATAAGCTCGGGCCAAATCCAGTTTCGTTGCAACCTCATCGGCATCTGCCAAGAAACCCAGGTCCTCATCTTCTTCAGCTATTTCGTTGACGGACTCTGGGGTGGGTAACTCATCCAAATCCAGAGAATCGTCTTCATCAAAACGAGCAGTTTCAGACTCAGACACATCACCTAGAGCTTTCTCAAAAGCATCGTCATCTTCGACATCCAGATTCAGAGTCTCATCGGCCTCAAATACACTCGCATCAGCATCAGGCTCGCTCTCAATCTTTTCTTCTGCCAGAGGCTCAGACGCATCAAGATCAGCCATTTCACGATCCAGGGCCTCAAGATCAAAGTCATCCATGGACTTTTCAAGATCGAAGTCATCACCATCATCTGCCAGCTCGAGTGTTGGGACTTCTTCATCGTCCAACTCTGGCCCACGACTCTCTGACGCAGGATCGTAAGGCTCACTCGCAGAATAAGTTGTCTCTGTCGCAGTTTCTTGCTCTAGGGAGTCATCTAAAGTGAACTCAAAATCATCTTCCAGAAGCGGCTTCTCTTCGCCCAGAGGCGTTTCAGTTGCTTCCTCCAGACCCGTTTCTGATTCCTCAGCTATTTCGACCGCAGTTTCTTCAAGCTCGAAACCATCTTCCAACGACTCTGCAATTGCAGCATCATCAGCTAATGGCGACTCGCCTTCTTCTTTCGGTAACGACGAACTTTCGCCTTCCTTCAAACCCTCAGAGGCATCTAAATCAAACGCCAAATCTTCCAAATCCGTCTCATCAGTAGACGCCTGCCCTTCATCAAACGACAAGTCATAACGTGACCCGGAGCCTTCAAGTTCTAACTCATTAGTAGCGGGCTCAGCTTTATCATCCTCCACTTCCAGATCAAACTCGAAATCATCATCCAAAACCAGCTCTTCAGCATCCGCAACAGAAGCGTCGGTTTCATTCTCAGAATCAAGTTCCAGATCATCCAGCGTCAACTCGTCAGCGCCATCCAAATCAAAACTAAACTCTTCATCTGCAGTGGCTTCAGCATCATAAGCTGTGGACTTTGTCTCAAATGAATCCTCACCATCGACATCAGAAAGCAACTCACTGGCGGCCTCAGCCATAACTGCTCCAGCTGTTGCAGCGCTACCAGCAGCAACAAAATCTGGTGCACCAATAAATTGGGCTCTTAAGTCTTGAGCTCGACCTACCTCTTCATCATTTCCGTTAGCCAGCACATCGCCGTAAAGATTGTCGAAAGCCTCCAAATTTTGGCTCTCAGCGTAAACCTCAAGTAGCTTTAGCTTTATCGCCGTGGACTCAGGTTCCTTCTCTAAGCCTTTTTTGAGCATTTCTTCGGCTTGATCATACTTGCCGTAGGCGATATAGATATCGGCCTCACTCACCACATCTCCCGTCTCGGGCTCCGTGGGTTCTTCCACATCCAATGGGAAATCGTCTTCCAGATCAGACTCTATAGCGTCATCTTCAGAGTCAGGCTCGGACTCTTGCTCGGTAAAGACACTGTCATCCACCTCAGAAGTAAACTCTTCCACGCCCTCATCTTTACCCGAGCGTTTACGCAAGGCTATAAACAAGGCCACTATCAAGGCGATTAAAGCCAGTCCAATCCAGAGGATATTATCCATAACCTTATCCATCAAAGTCGGCTCTGGTGCGCGACGCACAACAGTGTTTGTCTGACGGACAGGCTTTTCTTTTTCTGCTTCTGCTTCTGCTTCTGCTTCGGGAGCGGCCGCTGTTTCGACTTCTGCTTCAGGAGCAGTCGCTGTTTCGACCTCGGCAGGCTCAGTAACCGATGAGGCCACATCATTCGACGCAGTAGTCTCCTGTACAGACTCATTAGAGTTTGACTCGGTATCCTCGTCTGCGGTTTGGGCGGCAACCTCCAAAGCGCGAAGCTGCTCATTACTGACCTCAAGCAGGCGCTCCATTGTCTCGATCTGCTCTTCCAGGTCACTGACCCGAGAGCGCAACTCTGAGTTTTCTCCCTGAGTGCGTTCAAGCTCGTCTTCCGCTGCGGCCAGCTCAGCGGCTAAGGCATCACCCTCGCCGAAACCGCCACCTTGAGCGGAACCAGAATCAGCCGTTGCACCGGGTGCCGCCAATTTAACCCGACCCGTCACCGAACTTGGGCGATCAGCCTGATCTGCCCCACGACCCGAAGCGTCCAGCGGCGCTCCCATCGCCTCTCCAGACCAGTCGCGATTTTGTTGTGCCACCTGATTTATCGCTTGCCTATTAGACAAGGAGCGAATTTCTTGGGTACCAGGAATACGCAAAACCTGCCCTTGGCGCAGCAGGTTGATGTTGTTATTGATAAAGGCTTCGGGGTTCGCCCTTTGAATACCCAGCATCGCCTGCTGAATAGTTACACCGCCGGGACGGTTATCCCGAGCAATCTCCCACAGCGTGTCGTTAGGCTTAACCGCATACTGACTCTCGCCACCTCCTGAGCGCTGGGCCGATGCCGCAGCCGAGGTTGTCGTTTGCTGCACTTCCTGACTGTTCAGATCAGTGGTCTGAGAACGAATGGGAGTTACGGTAGCCTGTACAGGAGCAGCGCTTTCATCGGAGAAGGTCGGCAAATCCAAAAGCAAGGTGTATTCGCGCAACACTCGGCCCGAGGTCCAGCGCACATCGACAATAAAACTTAAGAAAGGCTCACGCACCGGATCGCGGCTGCTCACAGCAATAAAAGCATCGTCACCTTGATCAGTCACCACATTAAAACGCAGCTGCGAATAAAAGAATGATCGCTCAATACCGGCTCGATCAAAATCCTCTTGTGACCCCAGCTGGACGATGATTTGATTCGGGCCCAGATCGCCCAGATCGTCCAAAGCAATGTGCGCATCTAATGGCTGGTTTAACGTTGAATTGAGAGAAATATCCCCCAACCCAAGACCAAATGCCGCACGCGATACAGCCAGCGACAAAACCCCAAGCAGTAATACCAGCTTACGAAAATGCATAGTACTTTCCTTTATTGTCTCCCCAGCCTTCCGACGGCCCGGCCCTGTGACATCCTGTCAGCCACAACAAGTGGCCAGCCATTTTTTGTTAACGAGGCCCCAAAACCTCGAATATTTATTCACAAACGGACGTAAGTATTCATTATAAATAGCTTTTTATCAACAGTTCGCACAATTGTCCCAAACCTTTAAACCTGTTTTTATGTGAAAACGCGCGCCTTGCCACAAAAAAGACATATTATGCGCCGCGAGGCATCTCTCATCCGACTGTGAAATCGTACAAAAAAGCCCCGCCCCACCAAAGTGGGACAGGGCTTTACTCGTGTGCCACGATTTAAGCGTTACGCAAAACTTGCAACATGCGGCGCAAAGGTTCGGCGGCACCCCATAACAGTTGATCGCCAACCGTAAACGCATTGAGGTACTCACCGCCCATACTCAGCTTACGCAACCGACCCACTGGCACAGTCAAGGTGCCAGTAACAGCCGTAGGCGTCAGATCACGCAAGGTTGACTCTTTATCGTTCGGTACAACTTTCACCCAATCGTTGTGGCTTGCGAGCATATCTTCGATCTCAGCCAGAGGTATGTCTTTTTTCAGTTTTAGCGTCAGGGCCTGGGCGTGACAACGCATGGCGCCAATGCGCACGCACGTTCCATCCAGCGGAATGGGGTTGCCGTCGTTACCAAGGATTTTGTTGGTTTCAGCCTGAGCCTTCCACTCTTCGCGGCTTTGACCGTTGTCTAACTGACTGTCGATAAAAGGAAGCACACTGCCGGCCAAGGGAGCACCGAAGTTTTCGGTGGGGAACTCGCCCGAGCGCATAATTGCCGCCACTTTGCTGTCGATATCCAAAATGGCCGACGCAGGATCAGCCAGCTCGCTGGCCACACCGTCACGAATGGTACCCATCTGCTCAATCAGCTCGCGCATATTGCGCGCACCAGCGCCCGAAGCCGCCTGGTAAGTCATAGAGCTGGCCCACTCGACCAGATCATTGGCAAACAACCCACCCAGGCCCATAAGCATCAGACTAACGGTGCAATTGCCACCGATGTAATTTTTAACACCGCGCGCCAAACCGTCTTTAATAACGTTTAGGTTCACAGGATCGAGAACAATAATGGAATCTTTGTCCATACGCAGGCTTGAGGCCGCGTCAATCCAATACCCATCCCAGCCGGCGCCGCGCAAATCAGAAAACACCGCTTTGGTGTAATCACCGCCCTGACAGGAAATAATCGCATCGAGCTTTTTGAGCTCATCAATCGCGTAGGCATCTTTTAGGGGCGGCAGACCTTCGGCCACATTGGGCGCATCGCCACCGACATTAGAGGTGGTGAAAAATACCGGCTCGATGCCGTCGAAATCGTTCTCAGCTTGCATGCGCTCCATGAGTACAGAGCCGACCATACCGCGCCAACCTACAAAACCTACTTTCATTTTATAACTCTCTGGTTTGAATGAATTAACGCTCTCCCCGGGCCTTGTGAGCACCGTTTTGAGCGCTATATATCTTGCCGCAAACAGCCTCTGGCTGCAAATTAACCAGCCTTTACAGGACGGCCAATACCGCATCACCCATGGCCGATGTAGTCACCTTAGTGCTTCCTTCGGTATAAATATCCGCCGTGCGAAGTCCTTGATCCAGCACTTTGCCGACAGCACTTTCTATGCACTCTGCCGCCTCGGTTAAACCCAGTGAATATCGTAGCATCATAGAGGCAGACAGTATTGTCGCCAGCGGATTGGCAATACCCTGACCGGCGATATCCGGCGCACTGCCGTGGCAAGGCTCGTACATACCCTGCCCGCTTTCATTCAAAGAAGCCGAAGGCAGCATACCGATTGAACCGGTGAGCATGGCAGCGGCGTCCGACAAAATATCGCCAAACATATTGCCAGTCACCAGCACGTCGAACTGTTTAGGCGCGCGCACTAATTGCATGGCGGCGTTATCTACGTACATGTGTGACAGCTCTACATCTGGATACTCCGGTGCCAGGCGATCCATCACTTCGCGCCACAAAATAGTAGCTTCAAGCACATTGGCTTTATCAACCGAACATACTTTTTTATTGCGCTTGCGGGCCATTTCAAAAGCGGTACGACCAATACGCTCGATTTCGCTCTCACTGTATTTGTAGGTGTTGTAGCCTTCGCGCTCGCCATTTTCAAGCGTGCGAATGCCCCGTGGCTCACCAAAATAAATACCGCCCGTCAGTTCACGAACAATCAGAATATCCAACCCCGAAACCACTTCTGGTTTAAGGCTGGACGCCTCGACCAACTGCGGATACAGAAGCGCCGGACGCAAGTTGGCGTACAACCCCAACTGAGAGCGAATTTTTAATAATCCGCGCTCGGGGCGAATGGCGCGATCAATAGTGTCCCACTTAGGGCCACCTACGGCCCCCAGTAAAATGGCATCGCAACCGCGGGCATTTTCTACTGCCGCGTCTGTTAGTGGCTCACCATGCTTATCAATAGACGCACCGCCTATTAGTTCTTCAACAAAAGACAAGCCCAAACTGAATTTATCATTGACGGCGTTAAGCACACGCTGCGCTTCAGCCACAATCTCAGGGCCAATTCCATCGCCCGGTAAAATCATAATTTTTTTAGACACACCAACTCCTAATATTTTTACTTAATGCTTTACGCACTGATTAATTTTTTACCGCATCGAACAGCCACGGAGCACTCACGCGACGTTCAGACTCGTAAGCTTTGATGGCATCGGCTTGCTCCAGCGTCAAGCCGATATCGTCCAGACCATTCAGTAAGCAGTGCTTGCGGAATTCATCAATTTCAAAGGCAAAGGTTTCACCGCTTGGTGTAACAACCTGCTGACTCTGCAAATCAACCGTGAGCTGATAGCCCTCTGTTTGATACATTTGCTGAAACAACTGCTCGACAATTTCTTCACTGAGAATCAGTGGCAACAAGCCATTTTTAAAGCAGTTGTTGTAGAAAATATCCGCAAAGCTTGGCGCTATAATGCAGCGAAAGCCGTAATCATCCAGAGCCCAGGGCGCATGCTCGCGAGATGAACCACAACCAAAGTTTTTCCGTGTGAGTAAAATTTCGGCACCTTGATAACGCGCCTGATTGAGCGGAAACTCTTCGTTGATTGGGCGCCCCGTGCAGTCCTGATCGGGCTGACCCACATCCAAATAACGCAACTCATCAAATAAATTTTTACCAAACCCCGTACGCTTAATGGATTTCAAAAACTGTTTCGGGATAATCATATCGGTGTCGACATTGGCGCGATCCATCGGGGCGACAATGCCGGTTACTTGAGTAAAAGGCTTCATACTAACTCCCGCTTAACCGCGTACAAATTCACGAACATCTACAAAGTGGCCCGCCACACCAGCAGCTGCAGCCATCGCTGGGCTTACCAAGTGCGTGCGACCACCATACCCCTGACGCCCCTCAAAATTTCGATTGGACGTTGACGCGCAATGCTCACCCGAACCCAGTTTGTCGGCATTCATGGCAAGGCACATAGAACAACCGGGTTCGCGCCACTCAAAACCTGCCTCTACAAAAATTTTGTCCAACCCTTCAGCCTCGGCCTGCGCCTTCACTAAGCCCGAGCCTGGCACAACCATCGCTTGTTTGACGCTGTCGGCTTTTTTACGGCCTTTAACGACTTCGGCAGCGGCACGAATATCTTCGATACGCGAATTGGTGCACGAGCCTATAAAGACGCGATCAAGCTTGATATCCGCAATACGCTGACCGGCATTCAACCCCATGTACTCCAAAGCGCGAGCCATCCCTTCGCGTTTTACCGCGTCGGTCTCTGCTGCTGGGTCGGGCACATTGTCATGCACCCCCACCACCATTTCTGGCGATGTGCCCCAGCTCACCTGCGGCATAATCTCCGCGCCATTTAACACCACGACTTCATCAAAATGAGCGCCTTCGTCAGACTTTAAGTCGCGCCAGGCCTCAACGGCACGCTCCCATACATCGCCACTGGGTGCATAAGCACGGCCTTTCACATAGTTGATGGTAATGTCATCCACCGCCACCATGCCTGCACGTGCACCAGCCTCAATGGCCATATTGCAGACGGTCATGCGACCTTCCATACTCATGGCACGGAAAACATCACCCCCAAACTCAACAGCATAACCGGTGCCGCCAGCGGTACCGATTTTGGCAATTATCGCCAAGACAACGTCTTTGGGTGTGACGCCCTCGCCCAATTCACCATCGACACGAATCAACATGTTTTTCATTTTTTTAGCGACTAAGGTTTGGGTCGCCAACACATGCTCAACCTCGCTGGTGCCAATCCCGTGAGCCAGAGCGCCCAAGGCACCATTGGTGGCCGTGTGAGAGTCGCCGCACACAATGGTCATGCCGGGCAAACAGGCACCAGACTCAGGCCCAATAACATGCACAATACCTTGGCGTTGATCGTTAATTTTGTATTCTACGATGCCAAATTCATCGCAGTTATCGTCCAAGGTTTTTACCTGAATCAAAGAGACCGGATCTTCGATACCGCTGATACCAGAAGCACGCTCTTTAACCGTCGTAGGTACGTTGTGGTCTGGCGTAGCCAGCACCGAATCCACCCGCCACGGCGTTCTTCCCGCCATACGTAAGCCTTCAAAAGCTTGCGGTGAAGTCACCTCATGAACAATGTGTCGGTCAATATAGATAAGGGCAGAGCCGTCGTCGCGCTGCTGTACAAGGTGGGCATCCCACAACTTGTCATAAAGGGTTTTTGCGGCCATGTGTACCTCGGCATTGGCTAATCAGGATTGCTCGCTTCAGCGATTTCTTCACTTATGGTATGCGCGACCAAAGAATAAAACAAACTTATATTTTTTATATTTTCCATTCCAATCAGGAATAGATATACTCAGAATATGGACACTCAACATCTTGCAACTTTTATAACCGTGGCCGAAAGCGGCTCCTTTTCAGCAGCGGCAGAGCGCCTTCACTTGACCCAGCCTGCGGTTAGCAAACGCATCGCTCTTCTCGAGCAACGTCTGAATACCGATCTGTTTGATCGTGTGGGCAAACATATACACATCAATCGCGCAGGCGAGCTATTGTTACCCCACGCCAGAAATATTACCCAAAGCCTCCACAATGCCGAGCGCGCTATCGCAGAGCTTACGGGAAGCGTTAGTGGGAAGTTAAGCATCGCCACCAGCCACCACATTGGCTTGCACCGCCTGCCTCCCGTGCTGAGCCGTTTCACTCACCAGCACCCCGAAGTCGTTTTAGATTTACATTTTTTAGATTCGGAAAAAGCCATGCAAGCGGTTTTGCAAGGTAACTTTGATCTGGGTGTGATCACATTGCCAGACACACTGCCCTCCGCCGTCGCTGCCACCAGCGTATGGCGTGACGATTTATGCTTCGCAGTATCCGCCTCGCACCCTCTGGCAAACCAGCAAGTTAACCTGGCAAGCCTCACCAAGTACCAGGCCATACTACCCGACAGCAACACTTACACTACCGCGCAAGTACAAAAGCTGTTTGATAAAAGAGGCTTACCCTTAACCATTAATATGGTTACCAACCATTTGGACACCATAAAAATGATGGTATCTATTGGGCTGGGCTGGGGTGTACTGCCCCGCTTGCTACTGGACGAGTCTCTCGCAACGGTTGATGTCAAACTCAAGCCCATGCACCGCGAGCTGGGTGCCATCGTGCACCGCGAGCGAAGCCAAAGCAACGCCTGCCAAATGTTTTTACAATGCTTAAAGGATAAATAGATAATGCTATTATCTTGCCCGCCACAACATCAGTTACAGGATTTTCCATGAAGAAGTTTGCATCCGTTATTGCCCTCACCACACTCGCCCCCTTAAGTGTCGCCGACGTTCTCGCCATTAAGGCCGATGCTGGCCTATGGCGCACAGATTACGATGGCGAACTGGGCGGTATAAACACCTCGGACTTAGGTTATACGGACGAAAACAGCCGATTTTTTCATCTCGCCTTTGAACACCCCATTCCTTTACTACCGAACGCTCGGCTGGCCTATACAGACATCAACGCCAGCCGCTCAATCCGCTGGAATAACCAGCAAATTGTCGACTCTAAAATAGATGTGAGTCACATAGACGCTACCGCGTATTACGAGATTCTGGACAACTGGATCAATGTCGATTTAGGTATTTCTTTACGCCAGTTTGATGGCGAGATCAATGCCGACCTTCTCGGCTCCGAGAGCGGCATTTCCGTGGATGACGTAGTCCCCATGGGGTATGCGTTACTCGAAGCTGAATTGCCCTTTACCGGCTGGAGAGCGGGAGTTGAACTTAATATCACCGACTTTGATGATTACAAAGTCAGCGATTACACCCTAAAACTTAAGTACCTTTTTGATGCAGTGGTGGATGTAGGCTTTGAAGGAGGCTATCGCTCATTCAGTCTCACACTGAACAAGAGCTACGGCGCGGACCTTGACTTAACCGGTCCTTACGCGTCTTTGGTAATGGAGTTCTAACAAACCAAGCAACAGGATTGTGAACTTACCCCCGCAGCCGATCCTTTTCAGCTGCGGGAAACTTGGCGACACGGCCAGCGGCACTCAAACCTCGCTCCCCCCAAGCGCCGAGGGTCACAAGCGCGAACTTCTCCCCCATGCCAGCTCATCACTCGTTTAACAATCGCCAAGCCCAAGCCAAATCCTTTCGTGTCTTTCTCCGGCACCTGCTTTAAGCGCGTAAACGTAGCAAATACACGAGGCCGGTCTTGCTCAGCTATGCCGGGCCCATCATCCTCTACAGCAACGAAGTAATCACCGCCCACCATGCTTAGCTCAATCAGTATTTTTTTATCCGCGTAGCGTGCCGCATTACCCAGCAGGTTTTGCAGCACCCGTTCCATTAATGGCCACTCGCAAAACACCACAAGGTCGCCCCACTGGTTATCTACCTTAAATTCAAGGTGTTGATAGCTTTGCTGCAATCGCACGCATAAATCGTTCACCAAGTCTTCAAACGCAGCAGCCGGCTCGCCTTGCATGACTAACTGTTGCGTTTGCGCCTCAAACCCGGCGTAACCCAACAATTGAGTGATCAACGAATCCATATCGCTAACGTCCGTTCGCAAACTCACAAGCTGCCGGGCAATAACTTCACGATCATCGCTTGCTTGCGCGAGCTCCAGCGCAAACTTCATACGCGCCAAGGGCGTGCGCAATTCATGAGACACGGCGTAGGTCATTTCTTTATAACTGGCCAGCAGCTCATCAATACGCGACTGCATGCGGTTAAACTCCATAGACACCTGATACACCTGCGAACGCACGCTAAGCTGGATACGACGGCCAGTAGCTCCGGCGCGCCCAAACGCCCGAGCTTGCGCCTCTAGCGATCGCAAATCACGCACTAACGGCCACACCCAAAGGTAAATAACCAGAGCTAGCAATAAATAAAACAACGCTAAATAAACGCCGTACCAACGCCCCTCTGCGGATTGCGGCATAATCACCCGCAACACCCATTCTGAATCAGGAATGAGAGCGTAAAGTTGCCGCCCGCCTTCAGCATTCAAAAGCAGGGGCTCGCCCGTCAATAATTCTTCAGCCAGGGGGGTGTCAGCTACATCATCGCGGCGATAAATGCGGCCGTGCAGAGTAAGGGTTTGCAATTTTTGCTGTAAAAATGTCCGCTGCTCTGATGTGGGCACGGAGGACAGCTGGCCAGCCAGCTCAATGATAAATGCACGCTCTACAGGTGATACAGAGCTGTTATTCGAGTCATATTGATATAAGCGGTCCAAGCCCCAGCCAGCCAGCAAAATCACCAGCACCACCACGACATAAAGGGTTAAGAAAGTGCGCTTTAGCACTTATTCAGCCCTACCAGGCATCTTCGACTAACATATACCCCTTCCCCCAAACCGTCTTAATTCGAGAAGGGTTATCGCTGCTATCACCTAATTTTTTGCGTAAATGTGATACACGAACGTCTACCGTACGATCAAGACCATCGTAGGGACGACTACAGATTGTGGTAAACAGGTATTCTCGACTTAACACCTTACCGGGCTGTTTTGCCAAAGTGAGCAGCAAATCAAACTCATGACTAGACAAAGGTACTAATTCCCCGGCCAGGGTCACTTCCCGGGCGCTAGTGCGAATGGCCAATCCGCCAACATGAATATCTTCAACCTCGTTAGGAGCCCGCTGGGTGCGTCGCAATAGCGCGTGAATTCTGGCGAGCAATACGCGAGGTTCAGCGGGCTTAACCACATAATCGTCCGCCCCGACTTCAAACCCCAACACCTGATCTGCATCGGCGTCACGCGCCGTCAACATGAGAATAGGCCCCTCGTAGGCACCGCGTATTTCCTTACAGATTGTGATTCCGTCTTTGCCGGGCAGGTTTAAATCCAGTATCAATATGTCTGGCTGCAAGCTCTGCACTTGGCGAGGCACGTTTAAACCGTAAGACTCAACCACCACAGTCAGCCCATTTGCCTGCAAATAATCCTTTACCAGAGCGGCAAGGCGTTCATCATCTTCAGCCAGTAGCACCACACTCATTAAAAAAAGCTCCAGGGGTTACGGCGGCGACGGCGATACTTTTGGGCATCGGCCACCACTTCAAAAGCAGCAGAGGCCAGCACTTTCCTCTGGGCCTCTGCAGTGTCAATTAGCTGGAAATATATGTCATCTTGTGCCGCCAACATCGACGTGTAATTTCCGTTACGGCTATGCTCCCAACAGCGTATAGGCTTTTGCGAGCCGCTGGCATACAAACAGGCAGAATAAGACTGTTCAGCGCTCCAACTGATTTGCACTTCATCATCGCAGACCTGCTCGCCGCGCTCAAGAATGCAAAGACTGGGGCGGATTTCAAGCTGTACCGCGGCTGCCTCATCCCCATACGTCTTAACCGTTATTAATAGCGACGCGAATAACATCCATTTACCGCATTTAAAAATGATACACCCCTCCAACGAATATCGTGGTAGAAGTGCTCTTTTCGACCAACGGGCTGTTGGTAATCCCGTCACCCAACCATTTATTATGGAGGGTGGCCTGAAAAGTCCAGCTGGGGCTGATGGGGCGTATCCAATCAAGCCGCACAAAGGGTGTCAGGGTATCCTCACCGCTGTAGTACAGCTCACGAATATCCCCCACATCCGAGGCGTCCAAGCCGTAGTAATAATCGATGATTTTTTCCGACTGCCAGACAAAACCACCTGCCAGTGTGAATAAATTCTTCTCGCCCTTAAGGCGGTAATCCAGCCCCGCACGCAGCTCTTGCCCTTCGTGCACACGAGAAACATCCTGCAAGGCCTGTACACTGAACACGGCAGGCCCCGCATAATAGGCATATTCCAAACCTGCCAAAGCAGCCATGCGACGCTTGCCTATATCATCTAGAGTGATTATTTCGCGTTCAAGCTGAGGGCTTGCGACGTGAGTTTTATGGAAAAATTCGCTGGGACCATCGCGGTCTGTGGTGGTGGGCGTGGTAGTCTCATCTACAGGCGGAGCCAACTCAATGGGGTCTGATGCAGAGCCCAAACTGTCATTTGAGTTAACAACACCACCAAAGCTAAAGCCTCCCCCAGTGCCTTCAATCACAAAGTTGCCCAGACTCAAATCATTAAAATACATCTGGTCCAGACCCAGCGTAGCCACCGCATTGAGCATGTGACGCGGCTGTTCCAGCAAGGTGACTCCAGCCGAGGTGGTATCCAGAAAAAAACGCTCACCGTAGTAACTGATTTCCGGCAATATCACCAGTGGTATATCGTCGCCGTCCACTAAAGGATTGGTACGCAAGCCCAGCCCTAAGCCAACCGAGAACTGCCAGCTGCCCACACTCATGCAGTCATCGGGGTTGGCCACACAGTACTCATCACTGGCCAGACTTAAGGGCGTCGCCAGCAAAAAGGTCAGGCACACAAACCCACGTAAAGAGAATTTAATCAAAAGAAACACCCAGTATTCATCAACCTCTTACTATAAAAAGTTGCGCACACTAACGCCATGGCCAGTGACGCACTTTTTGTAATAGATTGTTACCCAAACCAATAGGCTAAGCGGGCTACCGTAGGTGCTTAGGGTCTGGCTCTCGCAATTGCTGAGCCAGTGGATGCCCCTGTTTTTTCAGCTCGGCCAGCACCAGCTGAGCCACCTCGCGAGCCCCCAAATGATTAAAATGCGTGTCATCGGTCACGCCAATGGGGTAATTGGGGTGTAAATCAGGGGCAATGTGCATAAAGCGTAGCTTAGAAAGATCATCCCCCATCTCGGTAAAATAAGTGCGGGTAACCGTCTCCATATCCACAAAGAATACGCCGCTTTGTTCTGCGACCTGGCGGGCAAGATCGTCGTAGCCGTTGTGGGTGGGCTCAATAACGCCTTGCTCGTTAAAGTAACGTCGAGTGACCGGCGTCATTAAAATGGGCGATGCCTTTGCGCTTTTTACATCAGTGATAAACCGTGTCAGGTTGGCCTTATAATCCGCAGGCGGGGTATAGCGGTCTTTTTTATGTTCGGATTGGTCATTGTGACCAAACTGAATGATGACATAGTCGCCCGGCTGTATGCCCTCCATAATGCCTTTCCAGCGGCCCTCTTCGATAAACGTGCGGGTACTGCGACCATTTTTCGCGCGATTATCGACCACTATGGATTCGTTAAAGAAATAGGCAAAGGGTACGCCCCAGCCGGTTTCCGGATAGTCTTTGGCCTCTTTAATCGACATGGTGGAATCACCCGCTAAATACACGTGTACGGGGCGATCGGATGCGCTGCTAGCGCTGGCACAAAACACCAAAGAGGCAACAGCAGCCAGAGGGGCAACAAGCTTGCGAATCATAGGCGGAAACCTTTTTTATCATTAGAAGTTAATTATCGGATGAATCTTGCAGAGAAAAGCGGTCGGCATCAAGGTGGGCAGGAAATGACTGGCGGTATTCATGTAAACGAGCGGCGCTGAGCACACCGTTTACGCAAGTGGCGTTGCGCCCTGCATCCCGCAGCAGTTCACCATCGGGGGCAAAAATGACGCTGCCACCGGCGTATGCCTGGCCATAGGTATCTTCACCGGTACGGTTAACACCGATCACGTAGCTTAGGTTTTCAATGGCGCGAGCTTTTAACAGACTGCACCAATGGGCGTGACGCGCCTCTGGCCAGTTAGCCACATATACAATGGCATCGTAATCGCCGCGGTTGCGACTGAAGACGGGAAAGCGCAAGTCGTAGCAAACCTGGAGCAAAAATCGCCAGCCGCGATACGGCATAATCACACGGCGCTGCCCCATCAGGTAACGCTCATGCTCTCCGGCCATGCGAAACAAATGGCGTTTATCGTAGTGGCTCAGCGCCCCATCGCCATTCGCCCAAAGCATGCGATTATAAAAACCAGCAGGCGTTTTCATAACCACCGAGCCGGTAATAGCCGCGCCGTACTGTTGGGCTTGCTGTTGTAGCCAGCCGCAAGCTTTGCCTGACATCTCCTCAGCGTGCTGGCGGGCCTTGGGATGAAAGCCCGTGGTAAACACCTCGGGCAATACGGCGAGGTTAAAAGGTGCGGCAGCGGCTAGGCTAGCCTGCAGCTGCTGCAGGTTGGCTGCTGGATTATCACTGACAATATCGCTCTGTACCAGGCAAACTGTCAGGTCATCCATAAAGCTTACCCCTACTCCTGCCCGGCAGGAATAATCGGAATATTATGTTCCACACCGCTGTTCTGGCCGCGCTGGCGCATCAGGTGATCCATAATCACCAAAGCCAACATGGATTCGGCGATGGGGGTTGCGCGAATCCCCACACAAGGGTCGTGGCGACCTTTTGTAACCACCTCAACCTCATTGCCGTGCACATCCAAGCTGCGACCCGGAATCCGCAAGCTCGAAGTAGGTTTAAGCGCTATATGAGCGATGATGTCTTGCCCGGTTGAAATCCCTCCCAAAACGCCACCGGCGTTGTTAGAGGCAAAGCCTTCGGGCAAGATTTCATCGCGGTGCTCTGTGCCCTTTTGGGCAACACTGTCAAAGCCGGCGCCAATCTCCACGCCCTTTACCGCATTAATGCTCATCAAGGCGTGAGCAATGTCCGCATCCAGGCGATCAAACACCGGCTCACCCAGGCCGGGAGCAACCCCTGTAGCCACCACGGTAATTTTAGCCCCTACGGAGTTGCCTTCTTTGTTGAGCGCCTGCATGTAGGTTTCCATTTCAGGTACTTTGCTCGCGTCTGGGCAAAAGAAGGGGTTGTTGCCCACTTCATCCCAGTCCACGCTATCGATGGCTATGGGCCCCAGCTGAGACAAATAGCCACGCACCTGCACCCCAAAGAAATCCTTTAAATACTTTTTCGCAATAGCCCCCGCGGCCACGCGCATCGCGGTTTCGCGAGCAGACGAGCGACCGCCACCACGGTAATCCCGCACACCATACTTTTGCATATAGGTGTAGTCGGCGTGTGCTGGGCGAAACTGATCTTTGATATTGGAGTAGTCTTTCGAGCGTTGGTCGGTGTTTTCAATCAGCAGACCTATAGGAGTACCCGTGGTTTTACCCTCGAAAACACCTGAAAGGATTTTGACCTGATCGGCCTCACGGCGCTGAGTGGTGTAACGCGACTGACCCGGCTTACGCCGGTCCAGATCCAGCTGAATGTCTTCTTCGCTCAACTCTAGCCCCGGCGGACAGCCATCGACGATACAGCCGAGGGCCAAGCCATGGCTTTCGCCGAAGGTGGTAACGGTAAAAAGTTTGCCAAAACTGTTGCCGGACATACGCTCTTGCCTTAATTGCTACTGCGAAAAAGGGGCGATTATACGCCGTTTTTAGTCAGGCCTCACCCCGCAACCAGTTGTTCACGAGTCAAAACGAAGACACCGTGGCCACCGCGTTCAAATTCCACCCAGGTAAAAGGCAAATCGGGGAAGGCCTCAACCAAGGCAGCGGCGCTGTTACCCACTTCGACCACCAACAAACCACCATCGTTAAGATAGTTTGGTACTTCAGACAGTAAACGGCGAGTAAAGGCCAAACCGTCGGCACCAGAGCCCAAGCCAATTTCCGGCTCAGCCTGAAACTCTGCAGGCATGGCGGCCAGATCTTCCTCATCTACATAGGGAGGGTTTGAGACAATCAAATCAAAACACTGGCCTGCCAACCCGGCAAACAAGTCAGACTGTACCGTTTTCACCCGATAAGATAGGTCGTGTTCGGCAACATTACGCTCTGCCACCGCCAATGCGTCGGCACTAATATCACTCAAGGCCACCTGCGCATCAGGGAACTGATACGCACAGGCGATACCAATACAGCCACTGCCGGTGCACAGGTCCAAAATGTACTCAGGCGCATCTAAAAGCCAGGGCGCAAAATTCTGCTCAATAAGCTCTGCAATGGGCGAGCGAGGCACCAACACACGCTCGTCCACATAAAAATCCAAACCACAAAAACGCGCATGACGTGTTATGTAAGCGGCCGGCATTCGCTTTTCAATTCGCCGGACAAAATAATCCAGCACCGCCAGCTTTTCACTGTGGGTTAAGCGCGCCTCCAGAATGGCCGGGTTATCGAATCCGGTGAGCGAAATAGCCGCGCATACCAACTGCACGGCCTCATCCCAGGCATTATCAGTACCGTGGCCAAAATAGAGCCCGGCGCGATTGAATTCGCTGGCACCATAGCGAATAAAATCGCGGACACTGGACAATTCGGCACAAAGTTGGGTTTGCTGATCAAGCATAATTACGGCCCTTTTCGCGGCACATGGTTTTCCGTGACGGTTATTCGTCCGGCTGGGGCGGCAATTGTAGCGCAAAACCAGATAAAGCCTTTACCTGAAGCGCCAGTTGGCGTAATGTTGCCGCCCTTTCATAAAAGGGTAATACTACCCTGAGCCTGTTAACATTTGTTTAACCGGGCTTGGCACAGAGCCGAACCCAATGGGCCAGCTGCCCGGGTCATACAGGACACACAGTCGCATGCAAGAGCATTTTGCCAAAATTATTGAAGGTATCGGTGAAGATCTAGACCGCCCTGGCCTGGTCGATACCCCTAAGCGCGCCGCCAAAGCGTTTCAGTTTTTAACCAAAGGTTATCATCAGTCTCTCGAAGAAGTGGTCAATGGTGCACTGTTTCCGTCCGACTCCAGCGAGATGATCATGGTGAAAGACATCGAACTGTACTCCATGTGCGAACATCACATGCTGCCCTTTATCGGCAAGGCTCACGTTGCTTACATTCCCACGGGTCATGTGCTGGGGCTGTCAAAAGTAGCACGCATTGTTGATATGTATGCGCGCCGCCTACAGATTCAGGAACAGCTTACTCTACAAATTGCAGAATCAATCCAAAGCATCACCGGTGCTTCAGGGGTGGGGGTGATTATCGAGGCAAAACACATGTGCATGATGATGCGCGGGGTAGAAAAGCAAAACTCATCCATGAAAACATCCGCCATGCTGGGCTCTTTCCGCTCCAATCAGGCAACCCGTACCGAATTTTTATCTTTGCTGCGTTAATTGCTCAGCGCCTGCGTTAGGCCCGGCCTAACGCAATAAAACCACATCCACACGGGCTTCGGCATCCCCCTTTCCCACCGGAGCCAAACCACCCAAACCGTAAACCTGCAATCGCTTTTCCTGCACGCCTTCAGCTATCAGCGCGCGCTTAAGTTGTTCTGCATAAGCGAGCGATTGTTCGCGCTGACGCGCTAAAGACTGAAGGACATAGTTGTGGCCAACTAAAGCCACACTCATCTGCGGAGCCTCCCTCAACGCTTTTGCCAGCGCTTTAACATGAGCAGGAGCCAAGCTAAGTTCATTACCAGAGGCAAAACGCAATCCAGAAAAAACCGTAAAGCCATCACGCGATAACTGTTTTATCAGCGTTGCCGGATTACTCGCTGCCTGAAACCTGCTGGACTCTTCACTGGTTAACACCTCTACATGCACAAAGACCCGCTTATTGCCGCGCAATACACTGTACAAAGTGACATAAATACCCGCGTACTCCGGCGCCGTTATCTCAAACACCCCGTAGTATTGATACTGATCCAAACCATAAAGCTGCAACACACCAAAATGAATGTTGGCCCAGGTATTGGATTCACCACACTCTCGAGACTGACAAGTGAACAGCTCCCGCAAAGGGTATTTTTTAAGCTGCTGGTAGAAAAAGTTGTACCCATCGAGAGCCGAATGGTGATCAGGTAACTGATAGGTCTTGCGAGAGAGATCGCCCCCTAGTCGCTGCTCCTCTACGCGCCACAGACCACGCACTTTTTTGTAGTTGCTCAAAGCCAGCACATAATCATTCACCTCTTTTTTAGAGGAGAAAACCAATCGAGCATCGGGGTAATCGTTGATCACTAACGCGCTAGCAGCGGAGTGAGCGAGTGCACTGCTCAGCAGCAACCCAAGAAGCACAAAACCCTTAATCAAAAAACGCATTAACCTGCTCAGCAACCTGGTCCACCTGCTCTTCTATATGTAAATGATGGCCACCATCTAGCATCTGCAACTGCAAATGCGGATAGGCCTTTACCGCCTGATCGAACCCGGGAAATAATTTAGGCATACCTTCGCGGGCCAACATAATCTTGCAGGGCGCCTTAATAGATTCAACAAAAGCACCAATTTGCTCGCGAGTAAACTTAAAAGACGATGGCGCCAGTAAACGCTGGTCGGTACTCCACTGGTAGCCCCCAGGCACTTTGCGCACTCCCCTTTCGGTGAGCAATCTTGCCGCTTCAGCACCAAGGGGAAACATGCCGTTAATACGCGCTTTCACCGCCGCCTCTAAGCTTGGAAACAAGCGCAGTGGCTTACCCGCAAGCTCGCGGGTTTTGATGATGGATTCAGCCAGTTGCTGGGGTGCTTTTTCTGGCGCAAGAGGCTCGGGAAACAACCCCTCAATTAAAGCCAAGCGGTCAATTTTATCGGCGAAAGCGCCAGCGATTAACCCCGCGATAATGGCGCCCCGTGAGTGCCCCAAAATTGAAAACCGATGCCAGTCCAACTGGTCGGCAATGGCCAAAACCTCGGCGACATCTTCCCAAATATTATAAGGCGCACTGCCCGGTCGGTGGCAGCTTTGGCCATGCCCCGCCAGATCCAATGCGATGACATTCAAACCTTTAAGCTTGGGAGCTAATAGCGCGAAGCTCGCACTGTTATCCAACCAGCCGTGCAGCGCTAACACGGGCTTACCCTCTGGATCGCCCCACTGCTGCGCGGCAAAGTGTAAACCATCGATATCAAACTGACGCTCACCCACTTAACTCAACCCCTCGTCAATAGATGTATTTCAAGCAAAGCTATGCTCAATGCTTTCTTTATAGCCGTGCGAAACACTTATGGATGCACAAGCCATTGCAAATGCCCCAAGTCTGCCGCGACAACATCGCACTCAACGCAGGCGAGTGAAGCCGTTTTCATGCCGTGCTGATCACTGGGGCCACAAAGTGCATCCAACAGGCAGCTGACCAATGGCTGATGACTCACCAAAAGCAGTGCATCTAAACCAGACCGATACACTTCGTCGATGACCGCTCCGGGAGAACCCTCCGGTGTGAGTTCAGACAAGGTACGCGATATGCCTGCTGTCACGCCCAGCACCTCGGCGGCAATACCCGCCGTTTGCTGCGCGCGAATATAAGGACTACTCCAGATGGCGAGCGCGCCCATCAACGCTGACTGGCGAGTTACCGTGGCGCTTACCTCGGCCCGCCCCGATGCCACTAACTGCCGGGACGCATCGTCCCGGCGGTAAGATTCGGCTTGTCCATGTCGCAGAATATAAAGTCGCACGAAAATCCAGCGCTTGTTTATTTGTCAGTTTTCGGCTCAGTTGAACCGGTATCGGTTGTCGATACCGGAGGCTCTTCGGTGATGTCGCCGGTGGCAGGCGCTGCAGCGGGTGCGGGCTCTGCTGGCTCTACCATCTCCTCTTCAACCGGCGCAGGTTCTGGCCAATCGGCAAAAGGAAATGGCTTATCGTCGCTGTTGTACGTTAAAAAGCGCAACGCCGCATAAATATATTGCGACAGCGAATCACCCAGCTGGCGCAAGTTACTGTTATCGCTGCCGGTTATCAGGGCAAAAACAAACTGAATCAACACCACGATGCCCATCACGATGCCGGCGACGTATAAAATAACAGCAAACAGAATCATATAAACAAAGCGCATCCAATGCTCTGCACTCAGCAAGTTCGACTTCAATTGATCGTTATCCATGATTTCATCCTTTGTTCGCCAAAATGGCTTTTAATGAATGTGAGTAATCCGGCGGGTAGAACGTGCCCGATAATAGGTAATCCTCTATAAACGGTCAATTATCGCCGGGTGCCGTACTCAACGTCGTAACTTTGCTCACCGGTCATCAGCTCGCGTACTACATCGGCAATTTGCCGCCCTTCAAATAAAACGCCATACAACCCAGTCACCAAAGGCATATACACCTGCATCTGCTCGGCTTTACGTTTCACCTCTCGCAAGGTATTAACCCCTTCAGCTACCTGTCCGAGTCCGGCCACCACCTCTTCCAGCGGCTGCCCCTGCCCTAAGGCATAACCGACGCGGTAATTCCGGCTTAAATCTGATGAACAAGTCAGAATCAAATCCCCCACTCCGGCCAACCCCAAAAAAGTCATTGGGTTTGCGCCCATCTCGGAAGCAAACCGTCCCATTTCGGCAAGAGATCGGGTCAGCAGCATCGCCTGGGTGTTATTGCCCCCGCCCATCGCCGCCGCCATACCACAGATAATGGCATAGATATTTTTCAAGGCTCCGCCAAGCTCAACACCGCCGCGATCATGATTGGCATACACACGAAAGGTTTCAGAGCGCAGCGTACGCTGAACCAGCTCAATCGCCCTATCACTCTCACTCGCAATGACCGACGCCGTGTGCTGACCGGCAACAATCTCTTTGGCAAAGTTTGGGCCGCTTAACACACCAATGTCATGACCAGGCAGCTCCTCACACAAGATCTCACTCATCAGTGTGAAACCGCCACCAGGCTCGATCCCCTTGGCCGTACTAACCACCACCGCCTCACTTTTCAACAGGGGCTTTATCTGGCCGGCCACCTGACGAAAAGAATGACTGGGAATCGAGACAAAAACCAGATCTGCGTCTGCCACAGCCAGCGCCAGGTCAGATGTGATATTTAGAGCTTCGCACAGAGGATATCCCGGTAAATATTTACGGTTTTCCCGAGCGGCCTCACAACTCGCAGCGTTGTGCGCATCACGCATCCATAAGTAGGTGGTATGACCGCTGATGGCGATGATGTTGGCGATGGCAGTACCGAAACTGCCTCCTCCTAATACAGCGACATGCAAAATTTCACTCATTGTTTCTAATCTCCTTGGAGCTGCTGTTTTGCCATTTGGCAAACCCGCCCGCTGTGAAAGCATTCAATATTCTAATTAGGCATTTAAAATCAACGTGCTTATTTCGTCCAAACTGATCAGTTATCTACCCACTTGTTTGTTACACGACCAATAAACTGTAACTTTTTTGCACAATCAATTTTACTTTGGTTTTTTCCACACTTTCTGTGGATAACTTAGTGGATTATTTTTGGGAAAAGTACCTAGAGCCCCGTAAATACTGGCCACCCAACAAATTGAACAATATTTAACCTTAAAGATAAAACCTTTTAATATCAATAAGTTACAACATTAAGCCAGTGTTTTATGGGTATTAGTGGCACCCATGCCTCAAATATGACCTCAGCGCCTCACCTGTGTGCATAAAAAGTTAGTGACTCTTAACCGGAAACTTGCCGTAGACACAAAACTTTCACAAATCAAGCATAAAACTGACAAGAAACTGTCATCTAAAGCATAAGCCCAGAGACGATTTTTTGGGGCTTGCCGGTATAACTTGAGCACGACTCAATCACCTACTCGCCGTCGTGTAATTCAACTTAAGAGTTACTCCGAAACAAGACTGGCGTAACCACCATTGTGATAGATCAACGGATGAGTGTTTAGCTCGCTGACCAGCACATCCTCTATTTGCCCAATGACAATATGATGAGTACCGTAAGCCACAACTTTGTCGGTTCGACAAAAAAACACCGCCTCAGAATCGGTAAGGTAGGGAACCCGATCCGGCCCTTCAAGCCAACTGCCTACACTAAATCGATCCGTAACAGGCTCGAAGCCTGCGCAGACGTTAGACACCTGCTGCTGGGTATCAGCGAGCAGATTCACCGCAAACGGACACCCCTCAAGCTCCAGGTGCCCTTGCAGGGAAATTTTCTTATTAATACACACCAATAAAGAGGGCGGCGTATCTGATACGGATGTGACGGACGAAACCGTCATGGCGAATCGTTCACTTTCATTCACCCGGGTAGAAAGTACACTTACCCCAGAGGCGAGACGCCTCATTCCCTGCTTCATGGCCAACGCCAAATCTGAATTGTGCATATCACCTCCAAAAGACAAGGGCGCTATTTTGAACACCCCGGTGTTGGGACACAAGCCCGGCAATCTCCGCCCCCAAATCTGGCGACAAAAGCATCAGTTCGCACCCATACCAGCCAACTTGTACAGACTTAAAGCAACCAAGCAAGAAAGTTGAATTTGATTGTGTTTTTTCGTTGACGAACTCTAAGTGCATGGGTATTATGCGCACCTCCTGAAACGTGGTCACCACGAAACGGCGGAGTGTAGCGCAGCCTGGTAGCGCGTCTGCTTTGGGAGCAGAATGTCGGGGGTTCGAATCCCTCCACTCCGACCATTTTTTTACCGAACCTGCAAGGTTCAAGATTCAGCCATGCGCCCGTAGCTCAGCTGGATAGAGCATCCGCCTTCTAAGCGGATGGTCGCAGGTTCGAGTCCTGCCGGGCGTGCCATCCTGGCTCACCCCGGGATTGACCAGCATCAGGAATTACACACGTATAACGTCCCGCCCGATTAGGGACAACGCCATAATGGTGGCTGTAGCTCAGTTGGTAGAGCCCTGGATTGTGATTCCAGTCGTCGGGGGTTCAAGTCCCCTCAGCCACCCCATTTTCCCGCATTAATTTTAACGTTTTCAGCCTTGGCGAGACCCTTCCGCTATGGGAAAATGCCGCTCTTGATTCACCCTATCTCTTTCTGACACTTAAAAGGTATTTGCCCTTCATGTCTGCACTGATTCTCGATGGCAAGGCCCTGGCCGCCAAAACCGAACAGGAACTGTCCGCCCGCGTTGAAGCGATTAAAGCCGGTAGCGGCGGTCAAACGCCCATTCTCGCAACCATTTTAGTGGGCGATGATCCCGCCTCAGCGACTTACGTAAAAATGAAAGGCAACGCTTGCGAGCGCATCGGTATGCAATCGGTCAAGGTAGAGATGCCCAGCAGCACCACAACCGACGAGTTGCTGGCAAAAATTGACGAGCTTAACAGCGACGCCAATGTGCACGGCATTCTGCTTCAGCACCCAGTGCCAGAACAAATTGATGAACGCGCCTGCTTTGACGCCATCGCTCTGGAAAAAGACGTCGACGGTGTTACCTGTCTGGGCTTCGGTCGCATGAGCATGGGCGAGCAAGCCTACGGCTGCGCCACCCCGAAAGGCATTATGCGTTTACTGGAAGCTTACGATATCGAACTGTCAGGCAAACATGCCGTGGTTGTTGGCCGCAGCCCTATTTTGGGCAAACCCATGGCTATGATGCTGTTGGGCGCTAACGCCACCGTGACTATTTGCCACTCGCGCACCGAGAATCTTGAGGCGCACATAAAGCAAGCGGACATCGTCGTCGGCGCCGTTGGCCGCCCAGAATTTATTAAAGCCGATTGGATTAAAGACGGCGCCGTTGTGGTCGACGCAGGCTACCACCCAGGTGGCGTTGGCGATATTGAGCTTAAACCGTTAACCGAACGCGTTGCTGCCTACACTCCGGTCCCCGGCGGTGTTGGCCCCATGACCATTAACACATTGATTTACCAAACAGTAGACTCCGGCGAAAAGGCAATTGCCGGTCGTTAACGCTTACTACTCTTAAGGTCGAATTATGGAACGTCACCTTTTATGGATCGCACTAACTCTGGCAGCCAATGCCAGTGCCGATCACAATTATCAGTACGCCTGCCAATTGGATGGCGAAACCCGCGTGATCGAGGTAGCTTACTTGCTGCCCGATCAGGCGGTGCCCTGTGAAGTTCGTTATCAAAAAAATGGCGAGCAGGCCGAGGTGCTGTGGCGCGCCGATAACCAGGAAGGCTTTTGCGAAGGCAAAGCCAAGCAAATGGTCAAAGAACATGGCCAATGGGGCTTTGAGTGCGACACCAGCCAAGAGCCAGAAGGCTCTGTTTCAATGTCCTTATACTAAACCCTGCAGTGAAGTGAGCACGACTGTCCCGCACGACGAAAGACCACTGACGATTTTGTATCGCGACGATGATCTGGTCGCCATCAATAAACCCAGTGGTCTGCTGGTCCATCGCAGCCCCATCGACAAACACGAAACCCGTTTTGCCATTCAGCTGCTGCGCGATCAAATTGGCCAGCGTGTTTACCCTCTGCACCGGCTGGACAAACCCACCTCAGGGGTTTTGTTGTTTGCCCTGTCACCCGAAATCGCAAGCCAAATGCGCATACAGTGGGAAAACGGTCTCGTGCAAAAAGACTACCTGGCAGTGGTACGCGGATACGGCCCGGAACGCTTGCATCTGGATTATCCGCTAAAGTACCAGCGCGACAGTCTGGGTGATGCCGACAAAAGCGACAGCCCTCTGCAAGAAGCCATCACCGATTTTTCTCGACTTGCGTGCATTGAAATTCCCCATTGCGTCGACCGTTACCCGCAAAGTCGTTACAGCCTAATGCACTGCCAACCCCGCACCGGGCGCAAGCATCAACTCAGGCGGCACCTTAAACATTTAAGCCACCCCATTATCGGTGACCCCAAACACGGTAAGAGTGTTCACAACCATTTTTTTGCCCGTCAGTTTGGTGCCGACCGCCTGTTACTGGCCGCTACCGAGCTTACAGTGCACCATCCCAAAACCGCCGAAGTTTTGAGTATCAACGCCCCTTTAGAGGGTCGCTACGCCAAGTTAGTGCGTACTTTTAACTGGCAACACCAGATTCCCTCTCGCTGGCTCAGCAATTAACCATGAGACTGGATAAGTTTGTTGCACACGCAACCCACCTGCCCCGCTCCGAGGTTAGAAAACGACTGAAGTCGGGAGCAGTCACGGTTAACGACACCAAAGAAAAACAAGCGGCCCGGCAATTAACCTTTGAGGATATTGTGCGTCTTCACGGAGAGATCCTTCACCTGCCCGAGCCTCGCTATTTTATGCTTCACAAGCCTCAGGGCTTAGTGTGCAGTAACCACGATGGCGAGCACCCCACTGTGCTGGATTGCCTAAACGAGCCCAACAAAGAAGCGCTGCAAATTGCAGGTCGCTTAGATATCGACACCACTGGACTGGTCTTGCTGACCGATGATGGTCAATGGAACCACCAGATCACTTCGCCCGCGCACCATAAAACCAAAACCTACCGGTTGCGCACGGCAGAGGCATTAACCCCAGATTTGCCCGCACGCTTTGCCGCTGGCATTCAACTGAAAGATGAATCTCGCCCCTGCCGCCCGGCCCAGCTAACACTGTTAGATGACTACACGGCGCGGTTAATCATCAGCGAAGGTAAATACCATCAAGTAAAGCGTATGCTCGCCGCCTGTGGCAATCGAGTCACCGAACTGCATCGCGAGGCCATTGGCGAGCTACAACTGGATACCAGCCTCAACGCTGGGCAATATCGCCACCTAACCTCAACCGAAGTCAAACAACTGAGCAGCAGCAATGAATGATCCCGCACTAACCTGGCTTATCGCACAACCAAGCACGGGCCTAAGTGTATGGCTTTGCGATGAACACTTTTACGGCGCCGAAAATTTTTTACCCAAAGGCGCTGACCATTTTTACGTGTGCAACCGCTACGACATTGTTCAACGGATGCACGCCGCCGGATTAAACGCCGTATTCAGCGACTTTGCGAACGCCGACCTACCCGACACTATCAACACGCTTTATTACCGTGTATCAAAAGAAAAGCCTGTGGTTCATCGCGCACTGAATATCGCCGCCAATAAACTTACGGATGGTGGCCGCCTGCACATCAGCGGCTTAAAAAACGAGGGGGCAAAAAATCACTTAGATAAGGCCGCGACTTTACTTGGTTGCACCAAAGCCACGCAGAAAAACGGGCTGGCTTACAGCGCGAGCCTGGTTCGGCAACAAGCCTCCCAGCAGACACTGGATGACAGCAACTACGCGCAGCTGCGCCCGATTGCAAAAGCGCCCCACCTGGCCAGTAAACCGGGGCAGTTCGGCTGGCAAAAAGTTGACCAAGGCAGCGAGTTTTTAATACAGACCCTGGCGGAACACGAGGCACTAGCACACACTCAATCACTGTTGGATTTAGGCTGCGGCTACGGTTTTCTAGCGTTAACCGCTTGCCGTCAATTATTGACTACCACATCGGTAAAGATCACCTTAACGGACAACAACGCTGCCGCGTTATTAAGTTCAGAGCATAATTGCAAACAGTTAGGGGTTAACGCAGAGGTCGTCGCCGCAGATTGCGGCAACCTGGTAAAAGATCGCTTTGACACACTGTTATGCAATCCACCTTTTCATCAAGGCTTTGGTCTTAGCCAGGATTTAACCGAGCGCTTTTTAAAAAGCGCCGCGCAGCACCTGCAGCCCGACGGCCATGCATGGTTTGTGGTGAACAGTTTTATTCCCGTAGAAGACAAAGCGAAGCCTTATTTCGCCCAGCAAACAACCGTCGCCAACAATAAACAGTTTAAGGTCATTCGCCTGACTCAGCCGCGCATAACTTAATCAATTCGCTAGAATGCCCGCGTAATATCAAGGCGGCTATCGAGCTTGGTGTTATAGACACAGAGCCGAGCTTCAAGAGTGTTGGCAAGATCACCGATAGCCGTCGAATAAAACGCCCCAAACACATTCTCATACTGGGACATCTGCAATCCATAACCGCTGGCAAAACCTGCTTTTAAGCGTTTTAGGCTTTGTTGATAGGCGCTCCGCGAGGCAAAATTCGCCAGCAATAAGCCGTCCGGCTCCAGGCGTTGCCTTAAGGTGGCGCACCAGTGAGGCGTCATTGGCTGAACCCTGCGGGGCTCACCTGCGTCGCCGACAAATAAATCATCAATAATCACATCAAATTTAGGGCCCCGGTAATACCGCATAAACGCTACCGCATCCGCCTCGTACAGGGACATACGAGCGCCGCGCACGCCAAAGTAACGCTGCGCCAGGCGCAAATGTGCCCGACTAATATCAATACCAATAATCAACGCCGAAGGGTAAAGCTGATTTAGTTTTCGGATTACCGCACCGCCCCCAACGCCCAGCACCAATACACGCTTAATACTGCTGGCGTGCTTGGCTAAACACGGTAACCACAGTAAATCCCACAGGCTGCCCTCCAACAGTTTTTGCGAGTGAAATTGACTGTGAAAAATACCGTTGGTGTACAAACGCAAGCTGCCGCCGGCACGGCGCACTTCGCAGACCTGCCCCCACTCGTCCACCTCCTGCGCGACAATCACAAGTTTTGACCTCGCGGCTGCAACACGGACATGGCCCAATTGATGTCCTGTAACTGCTCCGTATCGCCCCCACGGTCGGGGTGCACCTGCATCGCCAAGCGGCGATAGCGTTGCTTTATTTGCCCATAGTCCACCGGCTCTTCAAGCTGTAAAATTTCCAGGGCACGCAACCGATCACCCGAGGTTGACGAAACCCGACCAAATTGTCGCCAGAAATTATCCAGCAGCTCACTCACAGATGCATTCGTCGCCGCTTCAAAATGCTGCCAGTTTAAGTAGTACTCGCTCAGTCGAGCCTCCCGAGACGTCTCCACGGCGACACTGTCGGTTGATGGTGACGCCATTGCATAAACACGGACGTCTACCAAGCCGATATCCAGTCCCAGACGCTGTGACGCCAATTCGCGCTTTAGCGAATACAAGCCGTTAAAAAGTAGAAAGTGCGTCTGAAACAAACGCTGCGGGCCGTCATTAAAATTTTCTGCAATCAACCCCCGAGCTACCAACACTTTGATCAATGCATGTTCGGTGTAACAGTCGCCTGGCTCACACAATAGCTCACGCAAAGCACTGAGTAACGGATTGTCGGTTTTCTTTGCACTCATAAGGGCCTCAAAGGCGGTTTTATGGAAGCCCCCAGTATAGCCATAATGACCCTGAGCACTCCAACTGCAGCTTAGCTATCCCCTTGAATTGTATAGAGTTAATACAATGTGTAGGGTTTTTAAACGAACCTCTACTTTTCTTCTATTTTTTTTACATCAGGGGTTGACCAACTCAGGATCGCTCTATAATATGCGCACCACTTCCACAGAGGAAGTCACAGTTCCGCCTTAGCTCAGTTGGTAGAGCAAATGACTGTTAATCATTGGGTCGCTGGTTCGAGCCCAGCAGGCGGAGCCAAATAAAGATGAAAGGGCTACTCAGAAATGGGTAGCCCTTTTTTCGTTGCGCAACATAAAACTGCAGATAACCTCTGCGCTTCAACACCATTTACGAAACATAAGGGCCCAGGCATGTTCAATGTAAACAGCTACTTCGACGGCAATGTTGCCTCTATCGCTTTTGAAGGCGAAAAACTTCCCGCCACCGTAGGGGTAATGGCTCCTGGGGACTATGAGTTTGGCACCAGCCAAAAAGAATACATGTCGGTCATCAGCGGTGCCTTAACCGTAAAACTGCCAGGCTCACAAGAGTGGATTACCTTCCAGGCCGGTGAAAAGTTCGAAGTCGAAGCCAACCAGAAATTTGCGGTAAAAGTAACATCGGACACCGCCTACCTCTGCCTGTACGAATAAACCTGTCACTCCAGCTCAAAAGATGGGGAGCAACGGCAATATCCGCTCCCCTCTCCTTCCTTTATCACTGCCTTAACCTCTGCGTAAAATCGAATAATAAAACTCTACACTCAGGTGTTTAATCTGTACGCACACGCGCACCCACACCGATTACAAATTGGTTTACATATTGGTGTGAGCCGCTATAGAATTCTCAGGCCGCTCATAAAACCATAAATTGTATACGGCTATAAATGAGTCATCTCATACCCTGCGGAACAGTACAAACCGTTAAGCTTAATGAAAGCTCCAACTGGATGCGCCTAGAAAGATCCGTGTATTTATCTGGAGCGAGATAACAAAACACCCCCTGCATGACATTTTGGAGCTCTAAATGCCAACTCTAAACCTCCCGCTTCGCCCTCACACCTTTTTGCTAGCTCTGACCTTTGGCACTCTTGCGGCCTGCTCCGGATCGTCAAACACGAACGAGTCCACAAGCTCATCCTCATCGCAATCGTCTCAACCTGAGCCACCACCAAACACGGCGAGCTGCTCAACCTCTACAGCCTTAATAATTGACGCCGCCACCGACGACGGAACTCATGACGACCTCGGCCCGGAAAACGCGATTGATTACAATCTGTCAGCAAACTCACGCTGGTCATCACTCGGCGACGGAAAGTCCCTCACACTCGACCTGGGAACGATCGCTTCAATCACCGATATTAAAACGGCCTGGTATGTCACCAGCGGCCAAACAGCGTATTACGAACTCGAAGCCTCTACCGACGCCGAATCCTGGAGCACCCTAGAAGCCAACGGCCAAGCGACGACTGACGACTTTAAGTCAGACACCTTTGATGAAACCAAGGCCCGCTACATTCGAATTATTGGTCGCGGCAACTCTGAAAATGCCTGGAATAATTTAATAGAAGTGGAGGTTTACGGTTGCGACGGCCTAGAAACAGCCACCGCCTCACCATTGGGCCCCCTGTCCATTGGCGAGCTCTCAGCAGGCGAGCCCCCAGCCAACAATTTTGATCTTTCACGCTGGTATTTAAGCATCCCCACAGATGAAGACAATAATGGCAGAGCCGACAGCATAAAAGAGAACGACCTGAACAATGGTTACGAAAACCCAAATTATTTTTACACCAACGACAAAGGCGGGATGGTTTTTAGGGTTTACCCTACAGGCTATAAAACCTCGACAAACACCAATTACACACGTACTGAATTGCGCGAAATGTTAAGAGCGGGCAACACCCAAATAAGCACCCAAGGCGTAAATGCCAACAACTGGGTTTTTGGCAGCGCTCCAGAAGCTGACAGAGCTGCCGCCGGGGGTATTGATGGAACACTAAGAGCGACTCTGGCGGTGAACCGAGTGTCTACCAGCGGCGAACAATATCAGATTGGCCGCGTTATTATTGGTCAAATTCATGCTAATGACGACGAACCGATTCGCCTTTACTACCGAAAACTACCAAACAACAGTAAAGGAAGCCTTTATTTTGCGCACGAAATAAAAGGCGGTGATGATACCTGGCACAGCTTAATCGGTAGCCGTTCAGATAATGCCGCCAACCCTGCCGATGGTATAGCGTTAAACGAAACCTTCAGCTACGAAATAAACGTTCGCGGCAATACGCTACACGCTTATATCTACCGGGAAGGACAGCCTACCGTCGTCAAAACCCTAAGCATGGCTGATAGTGGGTATGACGAGGGAGGCCAATATATGTATTTTAAAGCCGGTGCCTATAACCAAAATAACAGTGGAGATGATGACGACTACACCGAAGTCACCTTTTACGCCTTAGAAGCCACCCACAATTAAACGGTATACCGCTTTGCCATTGGGTTTATAACCAATAGGCAAAGCGGTACTCACCCTAAACGCCATGAAGGGCGGCTCTAATATTTGGTCAACCAATTAAAGCCAGCCCTCTAAAGCCATTTAAATTATCCTGCTAATCCTCTGATTTTATTAGCCTTCCTTTATTATTCCAAAAGCAATGTCCGCCTAACGTGAAGGGCGCCAAAAAAAGACAGCCAAGCTTTCCGGCCAAATTAGGGAACTTTTCCAGTTAACCCCTTGCACTTACCTGTCACTTTGGTTGACAATATAATCTGCCAATTACAGACAAATTGGGCGCCAATAGGCGTTTACCCAAATATCAACAATAACGGGCCCTGGAGGATAGAATGCGAAATAACAATAAATTCGCTCAAGATTCATCGCGCATGCGCAGTTTCAACCGATCCATTCTGGTTAGTGCTATAGCCGCAATATCTTATACCGGCATGGCGCAAGCTCAGGATTCATCGGACGAAATGCTTGCACTTGAAGAAGTTGTGGTACAAGGCACACGCGCCACGATTCAAACAACCATTGATATTAAACGTAACTCCACCACCATCGTAGACGGTATGTCCGCCAACGATATTGGGGACATGCCAGCCTTGTCCATCGGTGAAGCACTGGAGTCTATTACCGGCGCGTCTTCACACCGTGAAAATGGTGGCGCCACAGAAATCTCGATTCGAGGCTTAGGCCCTTATTTGAGTGCCACTACATTTAACGGTCGTAACGCCACTAACGGTAGCGGCGATCGCTCCGTTAACTTTTCTCAATTTCCATCCGAATTGATTAACAAACTGGCCATTTACAAAACGCAAGACGCCAGCTTAATCGAAGGCGGTGTAGCCGGTCTTATTGCTCTGGAAACGGTTAAACCTCTGGATTTTGATAAGCGACGTTTACAGGTAGAGGCCAAAGCCGGCTTTCAACCCAATCAGCAGAACATTGAAGATTCAATGTCGGGCGACGTAGGCTTTCGCGGCAGTGCGAGTTATGTTGATCAGTTCGAGTTTGATAACGGCTCTGCCTTGGGCATCTCATTGGGTTATGAACAAAGCGACATTGCGCAACCCGAATCCGAGATGCGCGCCTCCAGTCCCAGCGGTACATCGCTGTTTGCCTGTATCAATGACCCCAGTGTAACCGACCGCGGGTATTACCTCAGTTCTGCAGGCGACTGTGAAGACCCAACCACAGGCCCCTCCAACTCTGGCGATTACAATACTGAAATCAACCCAGAAACAGGAGAAGCCTACGACGCAGGCAAAAGTTACGCGTTTGCGCCCAGCTCTAACAGCTATCGTCAGAACGACACCTCTGACGAGCGGGAAGCTTTTTTCGCGGCCATTCAGTTTCAACCAAATGATCGCACCGATATTAATATCGACTACCAGACATCAGAGCGTATTCAGGCCGAAAAGCGTCACGATTTGAACTTTGCCAACCAAAAACGTACGACGCCCGGCATTACCCCCGAAAACTTAGTGGTGTCTGATACCGGTGCCATTCACAACTGGGTGGGCGAAACCGCCATCGAGTCAAACAGTGAACTGTTCCGCCGCGATGAAGATTACGAAGGTTACGGCATCAACATCGCCTATGACATCACCGACGACTTTACCGTGTCGGCCGATTACGCCTTCTCCGAGACTAAGCGAGTCGAAAATCAAATTCTATTGCGCACGCAATCAGATGACCGCAATGTCTACGCTGAAGACATCTCGCAGTATCGCCCACTGGTGCAATGGGATACCGACTCCGGTATTCGTCAATACGAAATCACCGGCTTTGATGTTACCGACCACTCATTGTTCTCGGACCGTTATCGCGCCCGTATTGATAGCGATGTCGACCGCACAAACACCATTGAAGCATTCCGTGCTGACTTCGAGTGGCGTTTGGATGGCACCATCACCGCAGTGAAGGGTGGCGTTCGTCACTCAGAGCTGGAATATCTGGATATGGGGCCGACCGTTCGCAACGAATTTGAAGTCACCATTGGCGAATACGAGTTTTTATCCCAGGTGAATGAAACCTGCGCAATCGACTTCCCTGAAAGCGACTTTATGGGCTCAGAGCGTGACGGCGCCCTGTTCACCATTCTGGATGATCAAGGCAACATCGTTAAGGAAACCAACAGCTGGGCCACCTTCGATACCGCTTGTGCGGTTTCCATGCTGGCCGACCATACAGGCAACAGCATGGATTTCCCCGAGATGCCTGAGTCTTTGGCCAGCACCACTGACGTTACCGAAACCACAGATGCCGCTTACATCATGGCAGACTTTGACAGCCAGCTGTTCAACAAAACGGTACGCGGTAACTTTGGTGTTCGTGTCATTCAGACCGATGTCGAGTCCATCGGTTACCGCACACCCTACACCATTGAAACCTCTGATGAGGGCATTCTTTCACTGGTGCCAGTCGAAGGCGCAGATCTTGAACGCGTAGAAGCTGGTGGCGATTATACCGAGGTACTGCCCAGCATTAACGTGATTATGGACCTGAGCGAAGAGCTGATGTTACGCGGCGCGGTATACCGCGGTTTATCACGCCCCGAACCTGCAGACCTAAGCTATCAGCGTGGCTTTACGGTTAGCAGCGAAGAAGACATTACCGAGCTGGATGAGCTGATCCAGAATGTCAGCGGTGACGGCAACCCCAACTTGCAGCCTCTAACCTCTTGGAGCTTTGACGCTGCAATTGAATGGTATCCCAACCAGGACACCATGCTGGCCTTCGGCCTTTACCACAAAAAATTCCAAGGCGGTTTTGAAACCACTCGCACCACCGAAGAGTTTTTAATTGATGGTCAACTGGTGCCCGCTGATTTCGATTTAACCGAAACCAACGATGACACCAGCAATCTGACCGGTATTGAGATTACTGCGACTCACAACTTCTCGTATCTGCCCGGCTTCTTAAGTGGGTTTGGTGTAAAAGCCAGCTACAACTATGCCGATTCAGACTTTGAGTTTGAAGACAGCAACTACGGTGATGTGACCGTAACAGACGATGAAGGTAATGTGGTCTATCAAGCAGACGGTTTCCTGGAGCCTGCTAATGTCCCCGGTTTCTCGGACCATGTGTTCTCTGGGCAACTGTACTACTCGGCCGGTGATTTTGATGGCAGCTTGATTTACAAGTACCGCAGTGAATACTTCCAGCCCTACACGAGTAACGGCACACGCCTGCGCTTTGTGGGTGACACCGGTGTTTGGGAAGCGCGCATGTCTTACTACATCACTGACAATGTGCGTTTAAGTCTTGAGGGCATTAACCTATTTGATGAGCCCAAAAAGCAATACCATTATTCACGCGATTACTTAGGCGAACTGAACAGCTACGGCCCCCGCGTCTTTATGGGTGTAAAAGCTAAGTTCTTCTAATCTTACCCCTTCTGGCGGCCCACTCCGCCAGAAACCACTCGTGCCCGCCTTTGTGCGGGCTTTTTTGTCCCCCTACCCCCAACATTTTAAATAGACTGCCCTCCTTAGAAGATAGATCAAGACCACAATTTCGAGCGCTATAATAATCTCGTCACTGCTTATTGCTGGCTTTGCAATCTGTTTAACTTTACGACTCAGTTAACAAACCTTCCCTGCTTAAGTCACCCACCAACTCATTAAAGCCCCCTCCCTGTGCACCCTCAAGCCAGGTGATCGCTTAATCCACCCTTCCCTACAACACGCCTAAATCCTCTTTCATGAACAGCCAACTCACTATAAACGTTTAAATAAAAAGATTATTAGGCTTATTGAAAGCGATCAACTAAACCGCCAAAGCCAAGCAAGAAAACCCAAACCCAGTGACAATACGCAATTCGCTCAAAGACAAGAGAGTTGATAACCGGGAAAACAACAACCCGTAAACTAGAGCAAGAGAAAAAGAAGGAGAAAGAAGCGTGGGAGAGAATAAAAAGCTGCCCCCATAAAGGGGGCAGAAAGAGACAGTATAAAACAATTACAGGAAGTGATTACTCTTCAGCAATAACCACTTCTGCCGAGTTTGAATGGTAAACAGAGCTTGCGTTCACATCAGGATCAAGAGAGTCCCCAACCGCATAACTTTCAAAATCGTCTTCAAACACAACAGAAGTACCCGCTAAGTCGTCAAATAGTTTGACCTCATCAACATGATACGCAGCAGAAGGAATTGTCGAACCATTATCGCCAAGCTTAAAGATAGCGTATTCAACTCCGTTCATCACCTCGGCTGGAGAAGCAGAGGCCGATGCGAACGCATCCGTAGTGACACTGGTTCCATTAATGGTAACCGTTAATAAAGGGGTAACCTCAGCGCTAGCAGCAGAAGCGTCCCAAGTCATTTCAACTTCCGTCCACTCACCGGGTGTAAATGGGATGTCCACGGTTAAATCATCACGATCACGAATGGCGAACTTGTCAGCCTGGATTCGTAAATCAATCAAAGCATTACTCGTGCTGGTTGAAGACCCAAACAGACCAATATATGCATCCTTAGCCGAGCCATCTTCTGTAACTGCATTATCATCTTTAAGGAAGTAAACCGATAACTTCCCAGACTCAACAGCCGAATCCAACCGGTATCTGAGTTCACCAGCGTCATCAATCATGCTGTCCGTGATTTGGGCCATTTTATTGCCAGATGAACCTGGACCACTTTCATTACCCGAGCCACTGCCACCATCAGAGCCGGCAGTAACATTGGCAACGATCACTTCAGCGGTATTACTGTGGTATACCGAAGCATCATTTTCAGCGGGATCCAGAGACACGCCAACATCATAACTTTCAAAGTCATCTTCGAACGCAATATTAGCGCCTTCAATATCCGAATACACTTTTACGTTATCTACATAATAGGCACCTTTAGGAATAATCGAACCATTGTCACCTACTTTGAAGATCACAGCTTCCAAGCCATCCATAACGGTGGTAGGAATAGAAGAAGCCGAGGAGAAAGGTTCAGTGGTTACACTTACACCGTTGATGGTTACCGTGATCAAAGGCGTATTTTCAGCATCAGCTGCCGAGGCGTCCCATGTCATTTCTACGTCCGTCCACTCACCGGGAACAAACGGAATTTCTACTTCAATATCGTCACGATCACGAATAACGTACTTATCCGATTGAATTCGTAAATCAACCATAGCCTGGCTGGTACTGGTTGAAGAGCCGTAAATGCCAATGTAAGCATCTTTGGCTGCGCCATCTTCATCGACTACATTTTCATCTTTCAAGAAAGAAACGGTTAACTTACCTTTTTCAATGGCTTCATTGAATTTGTAGCGAAGCTCGCCGGCATCATCGAGCATATTATCGGTAATACGCGCCGCCTTTGTTGTTGTCAGAACAGTATCGGCCCCGGTAATAGTAATCTCTAAAATCGCGGTAGAGCCATCAACGGATTGAACCTCCACACTATCCACCACCGAATCTTCTGGCCCGGCTAACCCTGCAATTGTAGAGTCCTCGGTATCCAACTGGTAAACCCAGTTACCATCAGCAAGAATGGAAAAAGACCCATACATGGTGCTTTCATCGCTTAACGGCTCGAGAGCATCCTCGCCTGAGTCTGGATCAGTGATAACAATCGTCCCAGCCAACTCGGGGGTACTATTATTGGTGGCCGCGGTTAAATTACTAAAGGTTGCCGGGGTATTTTCTACGGGTGCAGAGCTTGAGCTAGAACCACCCGATGTATCGGGTACATCAAAAACATCATCGCCATCGCCACCACAGCCCGCTATCGTCACGGCTAATATAGACGCTGTTAACAGTTTTAATTTCATATTCTTGTATCCTTATTGTTCATTGGTGATTTGATACGTAGTCTTGCTTAAAACATTTTTTAAAAACTTAGTGCCCCTAACCCGTTGTACTAAAGGCTTACCGGTTCGTTTTACTTGGTATAACTGTATAACTCTTCATCCGTGACTCTTAATTAACAGAAATACTCACGAATCTTAAAAAGCTTCACTAAAATATGACGCTCAGCTATTAGCTGAGCCCTTACAAAATAAAACACTGCTCTATCACAACCCAACGGCATTCTCACGCGCGTTGCTGATTATTTCTCCTGAAAAAAATGGGCTTCTGGTGAAGCCCTTTAAACTGGGTAAGGTTTTAGTTCACCCATCGGAGAGGACCACCTACTCAGTGGTGCAAAAATGACCCAAAGGCCAATACGGGTTGCTATGGCAGCCAGCCATAGAAGTGCAGAATTCGTTAGTGACGGAAATACCTATCATTCTTTGACTCCCTATTTATGTTTATTTGTAGGAAAGCTCTCAGCCTGACTATATAAAGACCTTACCGAATTGACGACATCTTTGTCAACCGATTTGACAAGCGTTAATTAAACCGAATACTTAACCAATCTCGCAGAAAAGGAAAACTCTTCGTACAACGCTCTAAAGGGCTCCAGCATTTGCACCCCTGACCGGGAAACTCAATTAATTATTAGAACTACGCCCTTAATGAAAGGGATACCAGGCAGGAAAAGAGGTGAAGTAGCCGCTGTCGGCTTTTACTCCAGCAGCGGCGTTAAGCACGGAAGACTCGTTAATCTAAGGTAATTGATGAGAAGGTTGCCTGCACATAATGGCCATTTTGGAAGTCTTCCTCCCAATTACCGGTCCCCGCACATCCGGCGTACCACATCCCTTCTTGATCTTTGCTGCTGCATTGGTTGTAAGCCCCAGCTTTAAAGTAGAACCAATCCCCGCTATAGCCGCGAGGGTTGTCCAGCTCATCAACCTTACCATTGGGGTCAACATTATTAGAAAGGTCTATCGAATATTCGACTGTGGGTTTACCTTCAGCACTAAAGGTAAGGTTCATCACATTGCCATCCACATCGACGGTATAGCTGAAGACTTGATCTAATTTAACGCCTTGCTCAGCCGGATCTTTAGCAGAATCCCATAATTCACCCCACACAGGAAAGGCGATATCCGTACGATTTGGGTCATCACGCTCTAAATTACGTTCGTAAGTCCAAAAAACCGACCCAGTATCATGGTTTGGCCACTTTTTATAATAAATTTTCAACGGCTCGTTCCCATACCCGAAACCTTTTGCCATCGAATCGTCTTTACCCGCGTGGATTTGTCCAATCACCACTGAGAACGCGGGCTTTTTATTTGGGTTTTTAGCTTCAACCGCAACATGATTAACCGCTAATGTGGCGGACAAACGTCCCCCGACTGCACCATATTTTTTTGCCTTTGGATGTGCGGCAAGCACAAAGTTGTTACCTGGAGCTCGAGTCTTTGAGCCCTCAGGGTCTACCATCTGACGCAGCTCACTTCTTGTATTGGTAGAGTTAGCCGTTGTTATCGCTTTGTTAGGAGCAGCAAAAACAACATCGCCAAATTCATTAGCGTAAAAGAAGCGGGGCTCTAGTAATCGGCTGATATTAGGCGGCCCTACCTCATCAATTTTTCCATCTCGATTACTATCCATTGGCAAGGTTATTTTCCAATGAGACAAGTCCATTACAGAGCCTGGAATTCTTTTACCTTGCATATCATCGGCAGTAATCGCCTCTGACTTAGTCTGAGTTTGCCCCTGACAAGCGGTAAGCAAAGCAAACCCTGAAGCCATCAAAACCCGAACAACAGGCATACTACGCCTGGTCGTTTTAGTGTTTATTATCATTTTACTTCTCCTACTGCGTTGCTTCTTGTGAGTTCAAGTTGTTGAAAACATACTTGATTGTTACTTTCGGCGACTTTGAATAAATAGATGTTTGAACCGTGCTCTAGCATCACCATACCCGCCGCGCCTGTCGTATTTCGGTAAGCCTGTGCAAACCCACCATCAATACAGTACAACTTGCCGTTTGCCCGTTTTGGAGGCTCTCCCCGACGCAACTTTACCGGCACATGACCGTTGACCAACACACTGTGCCGATTTCCACTTAGCTCGAGGGCGATAGATTGTATAAAAGCCTCATCATCGCGCGCATCGAAATACGGGTTTTTTCCTTCCTGGTGGAAAGCTTTATCAGCGATAAAATAACGCTCGAAAGTCGTCATTTTTTGCCGCCCAAATAACGGGGATTTCGGCCCACACCATAAATACCATGCAATGTCTGAAAGGTACTGGCAGCTTAAACTGTTGCGACGCGAATAGGCTTTGCGCAGCTGTAACTCCAGCGCATCAAACAAAGCCCGACCTTTTAACGCACGGTTGTTGACTGTAAACGCAGCAGGCTCAAGTCCGTCATCAACCGGACAGCAGCCATGAAACAGAGTAAATTGATCGTCTGAAGCCAGCAGACTACCATTAGCAAATAAAAAATTAACGTGCTTTTGTAAACGTTCTGATCCGATAAACTGTTGCTTCAACGCTTCAATAACAAGCCACTCAGCTTCTGTAAGTGCCGAGGTAGAATCTTTATCGATGGTCGGGAAGTCCGTATCTACAAGCTCCGCAATCAGGCCATTCGACGAAAACGTACCCTGGAAAAAGTCTATATGTTGCAGAACCGCCCTATCGGCCATCGCAAAATTAGGGTTTCTTTCTATGATTTGCTCTTCAAGTTTGAACTGAATAATGGCAATCGCCTTATGCATTTTATCCCAAGGCAGTAAAGCACTGTTATTTTCTTCTGTTGCAAAACAACGGGTGTTTGAATTCGAGTAGCAAGATTGCGAGAACTCAGATAGCCCCTCAAGAGAAATGCCATAATCTTCCGTTAAAGTAGAGGTATCCCCATACTTTAGACATAAACGAACAACTGTTGCAATACAAGCTAAGGATCCTGAAGCAGCCCCCATCCATAGAACATCATGATTGCCCCATTGCACGTTTACAGCAGGCAAAACCTCTAACAGATCAAGTATATGCGCAGCTCCTGGCCCCCTATCATAAATATCACCAACAACATGCAACCGATAACTGATCAGAGATTTTACGGCTTTCGCAATATAACGGCATAACTGATCACGATCCTGATCGTCCAGTAAAGCAATGGCTTCACGGCGCTGCTCGTCCAACTTTCCCGTTATGGCGTACTCATCAATAATATTCAAAAACCAGCTACAACTGGCGAAAACCTCCACTCCGACGGGCCAAAAACGACGATCATGCTTAAAGCTCAACAACACTTCCATCATTGCCGTGAGATGTATGAAATGATCGGACGAGTCTAAAGAAGCCAGAGTTTCATTTAACAAATAATGACGTAAGGCCGCGATCGGAGCTTTAGGGTTTTTACTCACATGTTCACACAGCACCGCTTCAAGCAAGCCGAAACGTTGCTCGAGCAGCGCATCAAACATCTCACCTTGCCCATGTAAGTCCGATATAAATACTTTGGATGGCCGTGCTGACATCTACGAATACCTAACAAAATTCTGCGCAGCTTTAAAAGACACTTTCGCAATTTAACTGGCGGCAGATATCCGTAAGTTTCGAAGAAAATCCTTCCTCCGCTTTGCGCAACCATACTCGTGGGTCATAAAACTTTTTATTCGGTACATCACGGCCTTCCGGATTACCAATTTGAGCCTGCAAGTAACCCTTTCGATCCTCATAAAATTCACGCACCCCGTTCCAGTAGGCCCACTGAAGATCCGTATCCACATTCACTTTAATGACACCGTAATCGATACCCGCTGCAATATCTTCAGCGGAAGAGCCCGATCCACCATGAAACACAAAGTTAACGGGATTATGCCCTAAGCCAAATTGCTCACTTAAATGATCCTGAGAATTACGCAGTATTTCTGGGCGCAAAGTAACATTGCCCGGAGAATACACACCGTGAACGTTACCAAAAGAGGCCGCAATGGTAAATTTATCACTGATCTGGCTCAGTTTCTCATAGGCATAGGCTACCTCTGAAGGTTGAGTGTAAAGCCGAGAAGAGTCAATGCCTGTATTATCGACTCCATCCTCTTCACCACCGGTTACCCCAAGCTCAATTTCAAGCGTCATTCCCATAGCACTCATACGCTTAAGGTACTCACAGCAAGTTTCAATATTGTCTTCCAGTGGCTCTTCGGATAAATCAATCATGTGAGAGGAAAACAATGGCTTTCCATGTTGACGGTAATATTCTTCACCCGCCTCTAACAAGCCATCGATCCAAGGCAAAAGTTTCCGTGCAGCATGATCGGTATGCAGCATGACATTTGCACCATAAACCGGCGCCATCGAATGCACATGTAAAGCCGCTGAAACCGCGCCTTTAATAGACCCCTGATGATTTGAGTTACCCACAGACTTACCACCGTAAAATGCAGCCCCGCCGTGAGAAAGTTGAATAATTACAGGAGCATTCAACTCCGCAGCCACCGCCATAACACTGTTAGCAGTACTTGAGGTGGTAATATTTACAGCCGGCAAAGCCATACGCTGCGCTTTTGCAAACGCGAAGGTCTCTGAAACCGCATCACCCAAAATAACATTTTCAGGTAACGTTAATTTGTTAATCATGGTCAACTCTCTTGTGGTATCTCTGGATCGGAAAACAATTACTGAAAGCTGGGCATAGCGCTTTCAGCGATAATAGCTCCCTTATGCTGAATCACCGTGGAAGCCAGGGTGTGCCCCATTTTCGCTGAGACTTCAGGGCTTTCGCCTTGTGAGCGATAGTGTAGATAAGCAGCATTGAAAGAATCCCCTGCAGACGTTGTATCCACAACCTCCACCTTACGGCCGACAACAACTTGGCGGCTAGTGCCATCATCAACACAACAACCCTCAGCCCCCATTTTTAAAACAATTTCTTTAGCCCCACATCGACGGATTCTATTGATGACAACGTCTTTATCTGACTCTGAGAAAAGTTGCGACTCGTCATCAATGGTGGGAAGGGCTATATCGCTTATGGCGTAAGCCCGACTAAACGCCTTTTGAGCAAGTTCAGTGGTTTCCCATAACACCGGACGGTAATTTCCATCAAAAACAATTTTCTTACCTTCAGCTCGCAATTCCTGCAGCAGAGAAAAAAGTCGCTCTTGCGATGCTTCGTCGAGAATAGCAAGGCTTATTCCTGAAAGATAAATATAGGAAAAATCATGTAACCGATCTTTTAAACTCACTGTTTTTTCATCAGTGTCAAAGAGAGTTTTAGCAGCCGAATCATTTCGCCAATAAATAAAGTGACGCTCGCCTGAGTCATCATTACTGATATGGTAAATACCAGGTCGCTTCTTTGACTCTATACGAACCAGAGAAACGTCCACACCATTACTCTGCCACTGAGCTATCATCCACTGGCTGGCCTGATCGTCCCCCATAGCAGTAACAAAGCTCGCACTTGACCCCAAACGCGCCAAATAAACTGCTGTATTCAGGGTATCCCCACCGTAACCAATAACGGCGGGTATTTTACTAAGCTCGGAAGACAAGGTGCCGCTGGACATTTCCAGCATACATTCACCAATGGCTGCTATTTTCACAAACTACCTCATTCACACTGACTGATTTACAAAATCCAATAACACTTCACTTCGTTAAGAAAACAGCAAGCCACCGTTTACATCCATATTTAAACCGGTTAAAAAGGTAGCTTCATCCGAGGCCAAATAAGCCACGACATCAGCCACCTCATCAGGAGACCCTTCACGACGTAATGGTGTAGCACCCGCCACATTCTTACGCGCCTCATCTTTAGTGAAAGTATCGTGAAAAGTTGTACTGATCATGCCTGGGCACAGTGAATTCACTCGAATCCCTTTTGGGCCCAGCTCTTTTGCCATCGCACGAGTAAAGGTCATCACCGCACCTTTCGCTGTGGCATACGCTGAAGCGCCAGGACCCCCGCCATCTCGGCCCGCCTGGGACGAGAAATTGATCACTACACCGCCTTCACTCATGTGAGGAGTAACGTATTTAGTCAACAGGAAGGTGCTGGTCAGATTCAAACGCACCACAAAATCGAAAAACTCAGGGTCCATCTCATCAATGGTTTTACGCGCAACCAAACCACCAGCGACATTCACTAAAACATCAATTTTTTCACCAAATGCTTCTTGTGTTTTTGCCACCAGGTTTTGCACTTCTTGCGGATCGCCCATATCCCCACGAACAAGAATCGCTTCGGCACCGAGAGCTTTTACTTCAGCCAAGGTTTTTTCCGCTTCATCTTTACTGCCGAAGTAGTTGATGACAAGCTTGGCGCCTTCTTTAGCCAACTTTAATGACGTTGAGCGACCAATATCACGACCGCCACCGGTAATGATGCACACACGATTTTCAAGCTTCATAGTTCATACCTTAAGAGTCAGTAACGGTTATACCGCCCAAGTTAGTTGCTTTACTGCTTGCCCAAAAGCTTCTGAATATTCATCAACAGAGCGATTTATAAACAGTCTTAAATCGTTATTTACCCGCCACCATATCTGCGCGTATAGGGCTGAAAATATCAATCAAAATTCCCGCTTCAAGACAAACGGCACCATGCTCTTCGTTTGGCGGAACATAAAAGCAATCCCCACCTTTCAGGATTTTTTTCTCACCATCAATCATCACTTCAAACTTACCCCGTTCGACATAAGCAACCTGAGAGTGAAAATGACTGTGAACATACCCCTCACTGCCCTCTTCGAAGGTGACACGAACCACCATAATTTGTTCGTTGTAGCCCATAACACGGCGCTTAACACCTGGAGCTACATCCTCTTCTTCGATTGTGTCCAACTCAATGAATTTACTCGATTCGATCAACATAGTATTCACCTATTACATCACGGGTTAAATCTGTTTTATTTCTTTGGCGCCTAAAAAATAAATTAATTATTTTCTATATTGACTGACGCCTTCACAATTCTAGAACTGCTTTCTTCTGTGGATAGAGTTAGGGAAAACGTTTCAACCTTAGCCATATCGACAACAAGTTCAGCACCGGACTCGGTCACCTTATACTCTAACGAACGAACTCGACTATATGCGTCCTTAACGTATTCGGCTGTGCCATTGTACTCGCCATGAGGCTCCAGGACTGAGAAAAACACGGCGTCACGAGCTTCCAATCTGCGCAGCACTCCCTGATCTCGACGCAGATTTTGATTCGGGTCATTAGCCCCAAGTTGAAAAAATAAGGTTTCTGAATTTTTGCTGTTTTCAGAATAATGACCGTAGGTATAAGAGTAAAAACGATCAGCAAGGAGCCAAGTAAGGCGATTATCGGTTTTTGCGTTTTTTGCAGAGGTTCGCAATAGCATGTGTTGATAACCATCCGCCTTACCCATGGCTTTCCAACTGCTTGGCACCTTCTGCTTTTTAAGGTTGTGATCAATTACCTGACCATTAAAGTGCAACGGTAAATCATACTCATGCTTGTCTTCTGACTTAACTTGAAAAACATCGATCACAAACGGGTCAACACCTTCAGGCTTAACCAACGCAAGCACACGTGTTAACTCAACGTCATCATACGCAGAGTTTATGCGACCAATACTAATATCAGAAAGATCGTTTTTTAAAAAATACACCTGCTCAGCGGGATTAATATCTGCAACAGAAAGCTCACCGTCAAACTGACTGGTTTTATCAACCACCAACGTATTATGAGCCACGGTTTGTTTAGCCCAACTGTTGTTTTCCGGCAGGTAATGACCGCCGTATTTAGCTTCTACATTTAAATACCGTGCTGCGCCATAGTCGGAGACTACCTCTTCGCCATTGTCATAAAACTGCCAGCTTAGTCGATCGTAATGTCCATGACCCATTCCCTGGCTTGTATTTTTCGCTACCAGCAAGGTTCCATTTTCATTATCGCCAGCACGCAATAGAGTCAAGCCGCCTTGATTTCCATCCGCCCCGTCACGATAGACTTTCGATGGGTATTCATACGGTTTAACCGCCCCATCTTCAATGAGCTTAGATAAAGCTACACCACCAGCGCTCAAACTTACACGCCCCTGCTGCCGGGCGATATCCGTTAAACTTTCATCCCCCGTTATGCCATAAGCAATAGCCAGGGCTTGAACAAGCTCTTCTGTCTTTATACCTTTGTCTTTGATAGCGTCATTAATCGGCAGAAATAAACCGTTGTAACTTAATTCAATCGTTGTATAGATAGCCTTTAATAATATTCCGTCCCGATACTCGAAAATAGCCTTGCCGGGTTGATTGGTTTGTATAGCTTGAGCAAACCACACAAAAGGCATTAATGCGTAACGCTGGTAATACGGCCCTTCAGTGTAGTAACCATCGGGAGAAAAAAGCTCATCCAGCTGTTTATAAAATCCAGATTCACCACTTAAATCAAGCCCTTTCAGAGCCTGCTCCACATAATCTTCTCGTCCCGTTGCATACCCCACCATACCGACAGCGGCAACCGCCCATGTACCATGGTTATGGATCTTATCAAAGGTCTGAGGTTGACCTTTGGACAGATAATCCGCCACTGGAAACAATAAATTTTCCTTGAATTTATTATTAACTTTATCCGTTAAGGTATCTGAAATCATGTCATAAGCCTGAACGGTATATACCAGCCACACGGCCTCATTCAAACTTTGCCAAAACAATTTCCCGGGGGTTTGCTCTTTCTTCTCTGGGTGCAACCCAAGAGATGGATACATATCGGCATAAGCGTCCAACATATCGACAACGAAATCACGGTACTTTTCATCACCGTCAAGCTGAAACTGAAGGGCAGCGGCATACATTGCCTTGTAGTTTCGCTTATGTTGCTCGTGGGTATACCCACCTCCCGCATCTTTCGGTTGAGGAACAATCACTCCCTTTGCCATAGCCTCATCGGCGACCAATTTATTTGCCGATAAAGAAGCCTCTATCAAGCCACCAGACGCTTGACTAAGCTCAGATACATCATTACCGCTAATTACCAACGAGGGGGCGGCTACTGAAGCAAGACTCACCAGCAGGAAACCCGCCACGCTCATGGACTTAGCTAAAAAAGAATAAATGCTCATATTAATCACTCAGAAATATTATTATTTTCAGCAGTAAAGGTTGACTCCATACCTGGCACCACACTTTCGACCTTAAACAAAGGCTTGTGACTGTATTGGTTGTCCTCGATACGAATCACTGGACCACCTACAGTATGCTGAACCAAAATTGGCGCACTGTTTTTAAAATGGCTGTTTTTTATTAAGCCACGCTGAACACCGTGTAATAGAACGCTGGCCTCCCCATTTTTCGGCGTAGGGGATGCCGTAACTGTCACACCGTCCATATAAACATGCGGACCAAAGGTACTCTCATCCGTTCCGCCTCGATACACAACCATTAACCCTCCAGTCGCGTTAGTTACCGTCGAGTTTTTCACGGTCACATACTCGGCGTTGTACATACCATAATCGTCTCTTTCTGAATCTAACTTCAGAACTGAACCCTTTATGTTATTAAAAGTGGAGTTCTCAACTAAAACATGATCAGCAAAGGTACTTTTGCGAAGCTTGATCACATCAAAGTCTTTGTTTATGTCCAGATCACTGACCGCTACGCCCACCAACTCGAGAACAAAGTTCTTTGTCATTGGTGCGCTATCAGACCGGATAACCGCATTCGCCTTATCATCAGGTGCTCGAACACCACTAATGGACAAATCCTGTAGTCGAAGTGAACCGCCATTTTTAAGGTCTACCAGTGACTTGCGCGAGAAGGTTATACGGGTTTTCTCTTTACCTTGCCCGCGAAGCACTAATGGCTTATCCAGCAGAAGCGTTTTAGAAAAATGAAAATCACCTTCACCCAACACCATCTCGGCACCGCTTTCTAACTGCTGATAAGCGTCAATAACCGTGTCGGTACCAGACTCAACTTTCATTTTCTTAGCGACAGAAAGAAGAGTATTTTTTTCCGGTTTAGGGTACCAAGATACCCCCACCTCGCTCTTCTCTATAGGAAGGTCATACTCAGGTTTCTCAACTGACTTAACAAGGCTAAAGCCAGAGGCAAGGGCCTCATCCACGGAAAAGTTTGCCTTATTACCCTCAAACTCTATGCCGCTTACGCTATCGTGCAGTTCAAAAGGAGACTCACCGGAATCATTGATAACGGTATTGTTTACAAAACGAGTGTCCACCGGCGCGGCACTGCGCTCCTCATCACTGCCCGCGCCAAAGATAATACGATCAACATTCAGCAGGGTATTGTCTGATATCACCGAGTTTTTAACTTGATGATAACGATTTATCGGCGAGTTAGGGACACCATTCATAACCACTAATCCGCCACCGAAACGGGAGCCGGTAAGACCCGACATGAAATTGTTTTTTACCACCTGATTAGCATTAATGACTCTTATGCCGCCAGTGTGGTCTACCCCATTACCGATAAAAGCGTTACCTTCTACCAAATTGCCATTACCGTGTCGCAAGGTCAAAGTTCCACGCGACTCAAAAAACACGTTATTTTTAATAACGTTCTTTCCCGATTTATTAGAGATAATTTCAACCTCACCATCACAGCGATCAAAATAATTATGCGCGACAGTGGTAAAAGAATCTGTGAGAGAAAAATGACTGGTTCCAATACGTAAAGTTTCACCACCATTTGAGCCAAGAACAGGACGAGGCCCAAAGTAGTTGTACTCAATTTTATGGTGATTTTCTCGACTATGAACGGTATCCAGCCGAACCGCCATGGTCACACCTTTATTCCGCTTGTAGCTAAAATGGTTGTGATCGATACGGTTATTTTTTCCGTAAATACTGACCCAGTAATCAGTTTCATAGCGATCTGGATTACTAAAATCGTCAATAACAATTTCGGTTAATCGTGTATTTACAGCAACTGTCGAATAATCTGACTCACTTGCAGGCTTTGCGGTGCGAAAAGATATAACCGCATCAGATGGCGTATAACCATCTTTAAATACCAGCCCCCTAACCACCAGATGCTCACCGGCCAGCTTTAAATTTGAGCGACCAGTAATAATAGCGTTGCCAGGATTGGCAGCGGCCAGGGTTATCGGTTGTTTCTCAGTGCCTTTACCACTGAACACAAGCTCGACATCTCGCCATTCACCATCGCCCAACAATAAACGATCTCCAGGCTGTAGCTTATCGACGGCCTGCTGATACTGTGAAAAATTGGAAACGGTGAAGTCTTTTGCCGTCGCGAAAGCCGAAGCAAAGGAAAGAAAAATAACGCCAGAAAAAACAGAAATCTTATTATTCATGTAATTACACCACACTTACGCCCAAAAAAAGCGGCCGGACCTCCTACGGAAGTCCGGCCCAAGGAGAGCCACACACTAGAACCAGCGCTATCGCTTGCTTCTAGCCTGGGACCAGTGCTCGTATTCCCTAGACCATACAACGCTCAGAAACCTGAAATCTAAGATGTATCGACTATTCGTTGCCTAGACTAGCAACCTGACAACAATAGTGTCAACCAATTATTATTACAAAAAATACAGAAAACCTTGATAAGCCTGTATTTTTTCGTCTGAAAACGGAAATTACCACTTATTTCAACGCTCCCCCCTACTTCACCACAAAAAGTCCAAACCACTCAGAATAACAGCTAACACATTGTTTTATATAGATATATACACAAAGACACTCATCAAAACGCCCCCCCCACTCTCAGCAAAAGCGTGCCAACACCACATCGTCTACCAATGCGTATTACCAATTGGCCGTATTCATGCTAGGATCAACCTCACAACAATTCATTTAAAACGATTTTGGATACTGAAGGCATGAACAAGCCCGGCGGAATTAAAACTCAAAGAACATATCGCAAAGTGGCAGATAAGATGTTGAAAGCGCTTGACTCAGGCGAATTCCCTGCAGGCGCACGCCTACCTCCCGAGCGAGAGCTTTCCGAAAGATACGGCGTTAGTAGGCCTACCATTCGCGAGGCCATTATCGCGCTGGAGGTTATGGGGAGGGTGGAAGTGCACACAGGCTCAGGCGTGTATGCCGTTAAATCATTCAAGACCAAAAGCGACAACCCCAGAGAGTACAGCCCCTTTGAAATCACCGAAGCTCGCGTACTGATTGAGTCGGAAACCGCCGCTCTTGCAGCCTCAACCATGAGCGAAGAAGAGCTGAACGAATTGGCCGACGCTTTGGAAGAGATGGTACAGGAAAACAAAAATGGCGATTTAACTTCAGAGGTCGCCGATAAAAAATTTCACTCCATCATTGCCCAATCAACCCACAATCGGCCACTGATGAATATCATTCGTCACCTTTGGGATATTCAAGCCAACCTGCCAGAAATCAAAACCGCTCATCAGTCAGTCTGCAAAACCGATGGGCAAAAGCGCATTGAAGAGCACCGGCAGATTCTAAACACTCTAAAAGCTCGTGATGCTCAAGCAGCCCGCGTTTCAATGCGGAACCATTTTTCCCGCTCGCTGGACGCCTTGCACGCCACCACAGAAAAACACGCCGTGGAAGAGATTCAAAGGCAACTTAACGCCCGCAGGGAAAGGTTTTCGTTAAGTCGAATTCAATAAGCATCCATTGTTTTAATCGTAAATGAGGTAACTCGTATGACCAAAAGCGCTGCACCAAACAAAGACAACATAGCTACTCGCGCAATAAAGCCTATGAGTTAGTCTAAGAGCATTTACACATTCAAATCACTCTACACTCAATATAAGCACCTTTTAGGGGGTAAAATAATGAAAGTTAAAAACCTGCGATGGTGGGTGATCACACTCATCGCTCTCGCCACTATCATCAATTATATTGATCGACAGACCATGAATGTTCTGTGGGCCACCAGTATGGGGGAGGACCTCTACCCCGACTTAGACGCCGACGGAAGAAAAGCCATTTACGGCACCATTTCTGGATTTTTTATTCTCGCCTACGCTTTAGGCCAGGCCATTTTTGGCAAAATTTTTGACTGGGTAGGCACCAGAATCGGGTTTGCTCTATCCATAGGCGTGTGGTCGATTGCTACCGCGCTGCACGCTTTCGGTCAAGGCGTTGTATCCTTGAGTATCTTCCGCAGCCTCCTCGGTGTGGCTGAGGCCGGTAACTGGCCCGGGGCTGCAAAAGGTAACGCCGAATGGTTCCCTTCTAAAGAGCGCGCCTTAGCTCAGGGGATTTTCAATTCGGGGGCAGCCATTGGTGGCTTGGTGTCCATTCCCATTATCGCCTTTCTGGCGGTGTATTTTAGCTGGCAGGCAATCTTTGTCATCGTCGGCCTTCTGGGCTTACTGTGGTTAATCCCTTGGCTGGTACTGGTTAAAGCGCCACCCCAAAGCCACCCCTGGATCACCGAAGAAGAGCGTGAATACATTCTTACCGGCCAAAAAACAACACCGGCGACAGATGATAACAATGTAGAAACAGAATACGCTCCAGACACCAAAGAGATGCTCTCTCGCAAACAAAGCTGGGGGGTAATTATCGCCTCTGCAGCCATTGATCCAATTTGGTGGCTCTTCGTATTCTGGATACCCACCTACCTCGCCGAAGTGTACAACATGGACGTGAAAGGAATTGCACTGTACGGCTGGGTGCCTTACGTCGGAGCCATGTTTGGCGCGTGGTTTGGGGGGCTGCTGTCTCAAAACCGAATCAATGCAGGCTGGACCATCAATAAAACGCGAAAGTTTGTCATCACCCTGGGCTGCCTGCTTATGCTGCCTTGCCTATTAGCCATGGCCAACCCGGGCGGCCCCGTTACCGCGGTTTTGCTTATGGGCGTGATTTTATTTGGTTTTCAAACCACGATTAGCAGTGTACAGACCCTGCCCGCAGACATGCTAAGCCAAAAATCAGTCGGCACACTTTCGGGCTTTTCCGGCATGGCCGCCAAGTTTTCAGCCTGGGGACTAACCATATTCGTTCCCTGGCTAACCCAAGGCGGTAATTACACCCCGGCATTTGTCATTGGTGCCTCACTGGCTCTTATCGCCTTAGCCGCCATCTGGATTCTTATTCCTACCGTAGAACCACTGAAAGCCAAAAACAATTAAAGCCTAAAGTCACAACCTGGCTTTTAAACGTCAAAAAGTCGCTCGAACACCCACAGTGTTCGAGCGACTTTCCTCCCTCTTCCCAGTACACCTAACCCAGCTAAAAGCGCCTCTAAAAACTGCGCAGGCTCAGCCCCCTAACAGACCACAAGCCTCCTACAGACTCACCCCTAACAGCCTCTACCTACCCGATACTGAGATAAAAAATTCACAGGCACGTGAAAAACTAAAAATAAAACCTGGAGCACTTTACCAAGAAAGATGCGGCACAAAAAAGCCGGGCTTTGAACAAACAAAGCCCGGCTTTCTATCTAAGACCGATCAGCTCAATCGCTTATCAAGCTATTTTTCCAGCTTAAGATAATAGTCAAAGATTTCTGGCACATTTCCATTACCCATACCTGCATCAAATGCAGCCTGCAAACCTTCAGAAGTGCCTTCGGCAATAGGCGCTTTGGTGCCTAAATCCTTAACCATTTCCAAAAAGTAACCCAAATCTTTGTTCGCATTGGCAATGGAAAAGCCCAAATCACTTACGCCATCAACAGCATAGTTTTTGCAAAACTGCATAAATGGAGAGCTCGAAGGCCCAGTGGACATGATGTCAAACAACTGCTGACGATCAACACCCGCCTTATCAGCCACGGCAAACGCTTGAGACATTGCACACACAGTGGTCATACCCATGAAATTGTTTATCAGTTTAGTGGTATGGCCCGCCCCCAATGCACCAAGGTAAAAAACATTTTCACCTTGCTGCTCTAAAACCGGCTTAACTTTTTCAAAAGTTTCTTTATCGCCCGACGCCATGATGTTTAACAATCCATCTTTAGCGTGAGCAGGAGTACGCCCAAGAGGTGCGTCCACCATGCCAGCCCCTTTCTTGGCCAGATCAGCACCGATTTTACGCGTGGAAGCCGGAATTGAGGTGCCAAAATCTACCAGGACAGCCCCTTCTTTGATTCCAGCCAAAATCCCTTCATCCCCATAAACGAGCTTTTCAACGACATTGGAGGTGGTCAGGCACAACATAACAATGTCACTAGCTTCAGCCAGTTCTTTGGCTGTTTTGGCCTGCTTAGCGCCACGCGCCACAACGGCATCTACCGCCTCTTGATTCAAGTCCATAACAATGGGTTCGTAACCTTTCTTTTGCAGGTTCTCCACCATGTTGCCACCCATCAGACCCAGGCCGATGAACCCAATAACAGGATTTGTCATACTCATAACTCCAATATTCAATATGTTTAACTCGGTTTGACGCTTGTGCATACAGCGCGCGCGATACTTCTAGAAGCCAACCAACAGGTAGAAAGAACCAACAGGCACACCTTTAATATCGCCAATGCAACACTTCAAATCGTTTGACTGTCGCGAATAGAAATAGACCGTGAAAGAGTTTAAAAACCGATGAATTTCAACTTTTATTATTCACCTCTATCGCCCGCCCACAGGAAGCGCCCAGCCATCTGTAAGCATTCAAGTTTAAGTTACCATTCGTGCTGCAAAAGTGTCAACCAATTATTATGACCGAAACCCTGCAAAGTTCAATTTATCCCTAAAGTTCCACAGCTTAATATTGGTTATACAGCCGTAGGCCTAATCACCCACACCGGCTTAACTTATTAATTATTAAGCACTATCGATGCAGATTACAGGATCAATCAATACTGCAAGCCTCTCATTTCTTGTCAACCATTCGGAAAACCATCCCTCTTTTATCTAATTTTCTAAGAGGGTTATCGTTAACCAACCTGTATTACCAATTAATGAAATTCATGTTAAGATCAATTACATAGCAAAAATGTAAACTTTTGATTGTTCGGAGAGACACGTACATGAGTAAAACTGGTAGCAGCGGAAACAAGCGAACATATCGCAAGGTTGCTCAAAAAATGCTTGCAGCGCTCGATTCAGGTGAATTTCCCGCTGGAGCCCGCCTGCCACCCGAACGCGAACTCTCTGAGCGCTATGGTGTCAGCCGGCCCACTATCCGAGAAGCGATTATTGCCCTGGAAGTAATGGGGCGGGTGGAAGTTCAAACCGGCTCGGGGGTTTATGCGCTCAAGGTTTTCAAAACCAACAGTGACAATCCTCGCGACTACAGCCCCTTTGAAATCACCGAAGCACGGGTTCTGGTTGAGTCCGAAGCGGCCGCTCTGGCGGCCTCTACACTGACCGATGAACAATTTACCGAGCTAGAGGCGGCACTGGAGGAGATGAGCCAGGAAAATGAAAGCGGGAACCTGACTTCTGAGGTGGCTGATCGTAAGTTTCACGCCATCATTGCCGAATCAACGCAAAACCGACCATTAATCAACATCATTCGCCACCTGTGGGACATTCAGGAAAACCTACCAGACATTAGAATGGCCCATCAGTCGGTCTGTAAAACCGACGGTGAACGACGTATTGCAGAACATCAGGCCATCCTAGACGCCCTGAAAGCTCGGGATGCCCATACCGCACGGGTCGCTATGCGCAATCACTTTGCCCGATCTATGGACGCCTTACACGCTACCACTGAGCAACGTGCCGTCGAAGAAATTCAGCGCCAGCTAAACGCACGACGGGAAAGATTCTCCCTCAATCGCATTCAATACGCTGCCGAATAGAGACCCTGCCCGCCAGCCTCAACACGACAACACTGTGTTGGGGCTTCTTCCCTCCCCCACCACACACAAAAAGCCAGCCTGCAGCAGTACTTTTTTTACCCAAAAAAAGGCCGGGAATCAATCCCGGCCTCAACATTAGCTCTAATTAAAATTAGAACTTATAGCTAGCACCTAAGGTTATGCGACGATCGGTCAAACCCTGGAAGCACAACAACGCTCCCTCATTAACACAAGACTGCTCGATCTCAGACTCGGTCAGGTTTACACCTTCAACACCCACACTAAACTGGTCGGTGATGTCGTAGTTAACACTGGCGTTCAGCTGGCCACGTGATTCCTGTACCACTGGGAAGCCCCATGGGTAGCTAGAGGTACTACCGAAATCATCCGAGCGGAATGCGTCGCGCCAAGTATAACGGGCACGTGCTGACAAACCATACTTTTCATAATAAACAGTAAAGTTGTAAGCGTTCTCCGAGTTGTCCAGCAACTGAGCACGCATGGTCACGTCGTCATTACCCAAGGCAGAGAATACCTGAGCCGCGCGGCTGGTAGGGTCATAATAGGAATCACCACCCTCAAACTCCTGCCAGGTATAGTTGGTCACAATACCGAAGCCAGATGCCCAGCCCAGGGTGTCTTCAAACTCACTCAAGTCGTACTGGAATGCAAGCTCAACACCTTTTTGAGTCGTCTCACCTTCACCGTTCACAGTAATTGACGTGGGTACACAAACACCGGGTGCCGCACCTGGAGGACCAAATACATTCGGGTCGGCGATTGGGTTAAAGATACCGCCCCCCTCACAAGGAGCCGTCATGTCACGGTAACCAGTATTGGGGTCTTCAACTGGATCTTCTTGCTGACCAACAAACAAGCCCGTGCGGGTTTTGTGGAAGTAACCAACACTAACCATGCTAGAAGGAGCAAAGTACCATTCCGCAGAAATCTCCCAAGACTCTACCTCTTCTGGCTCCAGCCCTGGGTTACCGATTGCCGCAGCAGGGTTTGGACTGGTGTCGAAAGAGAAAGACGTGGACAGGTTATCGAAGTCTGGGCGACGAATATCTTTAGACCAAGCGGCACGCAACATGATCTCATCAGTAACATCAGCCACTACGTTAATTCGTGGCAACAGGAAGTCGTAACTACCTGATGTAGAGGTTTGCTCAACCACACCATCAGTTGTACGGTTACCTACAGATTCAATCTCAGTCTCTAAATAACGCAAACCAAAGTTACCGCGGAAGATGCCAGCCTGAAAATTCGCCTGAGCATAAAGCGAGTTCGTTTCTTCGGTAATATCAAAGAATGAGTTAGTGGTAGATGTAGGCTGATCAATCGGCGGCTGGCCAATAGCCGTCATTGCAGAGTTAATTGCCGCCAGTACACCATCAGGGTCTGAGTTGGAACGTGCGGGATCAATGACTAAGAAATCCCCCACATATAAATCACGACCGTCTGCTTCGTTGAAGTTGTCTGGGCCCGCAATCAAGATATCAGCGTAGAGATCACCAGAGGGTGACTCAGCCATATCACGTAAGCCAGTGTTATTGGCACTATCGTTATTAACACTTTGAGAGCTGTTAAAGCGATAACCAAAATCGATGGTGGTGAAGATTGAGGTATCAAGCGCGTAGCTAACATCGATACGGAATGCATCTTCACTGTTCTCAACCACATCATGCGATTGATTCAGATCGCGCAGTACGTAGTTGGCAGGGTCTAACAACTCAGCAGTGCTGGGTGCATTGGCTACATCAGCAATGCCAAACGCCAAAGAGCCACCCGACAGGTCATACTCAATAGGTGTACCATTGTCGTTAGCCGAACCGGTAGCGGTATTGGGGTTGATAAAATTAAGTGTTGTACTAAAGTCCGGATTAACGGTGTCATTGGTTGAACGAGCTATCTCGACTTTACCAGAGAACTTTCCGAGCTCGAAGTTAGTACCCAGGCTGAAAATATCACTGGATGTATCGCGCGAACCTGTATCCGATGATAAACGCAGGTTCGGGTCATAACGACCATCGTTTTGCGCTTCAATCACACCGGTCAAGGCCGCTTGAATTGACCCCAGGTTCAAATTACCGTTTTCACTGTCCACTGAACCGAAGTCCACGGTTTCGTAGGAGTCTGGAATCGATGTGCCAATCAGAGTGCTTACGCCCGAAGCCTGCACACGAGTACTTTCTTGGTAGCGCTCTTGCTCATTCATGACCGCATCAAAGTAGAACGTAAATGCATCGCTTGGGGCCCACTCAAAGGTACCGGCGAAGTTAGTCGTTTCGTACTGATAGTTATCGTAATCCTGAACAAAAAACTGAATGGGCAGGTAATTGGTGCCATCATCAAGAGTATCTAAGTTGTCGCGGTCGGCGCGAGGACGGAAAGCCGATACATCTTGCTCAGAATAGCTTGCACTGATCACAACACCGAAATCGCCGGCATCTGTTGACCAGTTGTTACCCAGTGAGCCGGATAGACGAGGGCTCCAACCACCGTCATCAGACAGGCTGCTTTGCTCACCCTGAATACGCGCCGCAATCAACGGCTCGTTCAAGTCGAGCGGACGGATGGTTTTCAGGTTGATGGTACCACCCACAGAACCTTCAATGGTTTTTGCGTCTGGGGCTTTAATAACCTGCACTTCAGAAATGATAGATGCCGAAACATCGTCAAAGCTGATGCCGCTACGACCAGCACCCGAACCAACAGTAGACACACCGTTGATTTCAGTGCGGTTGGCATTCGTACCACGAATTTGCACGCCCGTACCCACACCTGCAGAACGGGTAATCTGAATACCGGTCACATTCTCCAGTACTTCAGCCAAGTTTTGATCCGGTAGTTTACCGATGTCTTCTGATTGAATGACTTCCATCACGTTGTCGGCGGCACGTTTTTCCTGAATTGCGCTTTCCAATGAAGCGCGAATCCCGGTAACAACAACCTCTTCCAACATTTCGGACTCTTGTGCAACAGCGGCCTGGGCAAAAGCCAGTGTTGATGCCGTCATCATGGCGCCACTAATGGCGGCAACGGCTTTGGACAGATTAAATTTATTATCGTCGCTCACTTCTCATTCTCCATAGTTATGTTTATTAGCAGAATAATTTCTCACTCGCCTGAAGAACATTACCGAATTCTCTGCATTATTGTCAACCATTTTGAATGCACATGATTATACCAACGTCACCCAGCAGCAGAACCTCAATTAATCATTATAAATCAGTGATTTATACGCCAGAACTTAAGTTTACGACCTCATAAAGCCTTTAAGGAGGATGAATTCAGTAGAGATACAGATCGGTGTAATGCCCCAACAGAATGAATCCGGTTGAATTCAGGGAACTCACTTTGGTCAACCAATTATTTGTAACCGGTTAGATGATGAACGTCAAAAGCTGGTAAGAAGGCCGAAGTAAAACATGACTCACCCCGCCACTTTTAAAAGCTATGGACAGGCGCTAAATCGACTTTGCTCACCGCTTAGCACAATCTCAAGCTGCTCGAGCGCGCAGGGCTGTTCACCCATCACGACATGTCCGGTCCTTGGGTAGAGGGTAAGCTCACTGTCTGCCCACTGTTTTTGCAGTTGCACCGCCCAGTAAGCGGGTGTAATCGGATCAGATACGCCGTTTACCATGGCCACACGAACATTGTTTGTTAAGGTAGGTATTACGGGCGGTTCAGCACTTGGCCACAAATGGCACATTTGATCACGCCACCCTCGCTCCACGTATTGCCCGGCGAAACCCAACGACGCCACCCGCTCTTCGTAAGTGTCCTCCTCCCCCGGCAAATTGTCCCGACAATCCACCGCGAAAAACGCCAGCGAGTTCACGCTGGTCGAGACCACTTGATTTGCATAGCGCTCAATCAAAGGCGCCAGGGCTTTGCGATCGCGTGTCCGAGCCGCCGCTATAGCCTGCACCGCTGACGCCCAGCGATCACGCCGATAGCTTGCCGCAAAAAAAGCGGCCATAAATCGATGGTCATTAAGTACCACCCGCTGTGGCAAGCCTTCCAGCATGACATCCACTTGCACCGGGAACCGAGCTAGATAATCGAGGCTACTGTGTAATTGCTCAAGCACATTGTGCCGATCCAGATTCCGGCCGAGGTAATATTGCTGCCACATTTCATGGCAACTGGTATCACTTTCGCAGGCTGCGGCAAAGCGGTCCAGCGCCCCGCCAAACAGCGTCGGCCACTCGGCCACACCGCCTTTGCCCGGAGGGTACACAGCATCCAGCACCAAGGTGTTTAACCCGGAAATATCCGCCGCCGCTATAGCGAGGCGCGAACCGTATGAGGCGCCGTACAAATGAAATTCGGTGAAATCCCATAACCTGACCAACGCCTCTAAATCTGCACGATTTTGCCGCGTACCAAAATGACGAGGGTTAAAACCCGGCAGCGAATCAAGACACTGTGATAAAGCTGTACGGCCGAGTTCGAATTCCTCCTGCAGTGACACTGACCGACCTAAAAGCTTGCGCCCAAGTCGCTCGTATTGCGAGCAGCGCCAGGGGCTATTCGGATCAGTGCCGCGCCTTTGCATTAACACCAAATCCCTTTTCAGCCCTGCGAAATCGCGCCAACTCTGCCAGTACTCTAAATCAGACGAACTGAAACCGGCATCCAGCCCAGGCCCGCCTTGCAAATAAATAAGGGGCACGGAAGAGTCAGGTTCAGCTGCCACTAGGCGCCGAACTTCCAACTCAAAGCCGTCAGGTGTAACCAAACGCGCGCACCGCCAAGAGGCTGCTGGCTTAAGGCAGGGGTACTCCTGCAAGCTATAGCGTTTTTCTGCAATAGGCTCTTTATTTGAGGGATTACCCCCAACACCCAAGGCGAGCACTGTCGCCAGACCTGCTGCGATGAATACCACAAGCGCAGCAGTAACAATTACGCGCGCGGCCACGTCAGTTGCTCTGGATGAGCCCAGCCTGCTAACGCTACTGAGAACTCGGGCCGTAAAAAATGCTCCCCCACATCAGGCAGCCGATTAAAACAATAAATGTGCCCGGCGACGCTAAAACTCAGCTGGTAAGCGTGCAGGTAAACCCTGTCTGCCGGTTCGGCGGCATAGTTCGTATCACCTAAAATAGGTGCTCCTACACTTTTCAATGCAACCCGCAACTGATGTGTTTTTCCCGTAAAAGGCTTTAGCAGAAACAGACGCAAGCCAGGAACAAGAGACGTAGAAAGAAAAGCGGTTCGCGCCGGGTTATTCGTACTTCGCGTGAGTCGCCACGCCCCGCGTCTTGCGGGTGCCATATCACCAATGACCGCCCCCTGTTTTTTCGTCGGCTTTTTTGCGCTGATGGCCAGGTAATATTTTTCTACTCGCGCTTCACGAAACTGCTCACACAACTCGCGATTAACGCTGGCACTGCGGGCCATAACCACCAAGCCAGAGGTGACTTTATCCAATCGATGCACAGGATAAAGCTCGCTCTCTCCCAGCTGCGCACGCACCCGAGAGAACAAACCCGGCGTGCCATGATCATCGTGAAAGTCACACCCGGCAGGCTTGTAAACCACCACAAAATCGTCACTCAAGTGAACAATAGAAACCATGGTTATTACTTAAATTCGTTTCAAAAAACCTGTTAAGTCGTAGAAAAACTAAACAACCTCTGGCCAGAAATAAACACAGTGCTACACTGACTTTGGGTGTCCGTTCGCCGCAGCGCCCGTCGATAAATGGCTTCAACCTTGGCGGATTTTCGCCAAACGTCGCAGGTAGCAGGCCAAAGGATGGAACCCAAACCATCCACCCCTCACGGATCGAGACAGCCATAAATCGACACAGGCAATACCGGAACTCAAGCACGGGAAAGCCGCCAGCACATGTTAGCGCGCAAGGACTGCGTCGGCAGCGCGAAGGCAACCTGAGAGCGTCCACTCGATGCTCCACCGATGTTTCGACCACGCCCTGGTTCCGCGTGATACGGTGAACGATTCGTTCAACATCAATGCTTACCGGCGACGGACACCTTCTCACACCCTCTTTTCACCGTCTGGGCTTATGCCTGGCGGTGTGCTTTGTTTACGGGGCGTGCACTACTCAGTTATACCACGCCCGTTATACCCGCCCCCAGGTGCTAACTTCCTCCTTTTGGCATCCCTGACCGACACAAACAAGCACTCGGTACAATCCTATACAATGCACTTTTAGTTCTCGAATTCGCCATGACCGATTACACCGAACAACACAAACAGCGCTTAAGCTACATGCCCTGGCTGTATTACCGCCTTAAGCCTAAGCACTTACGCTGGGCTCACCCCTGGCAAGATCACATTCAGCAGCAGCTCAGCGTCCTGGAAACTGTGCATATAGGCAAGAATGTGTTTATTGCCCCCAGCGCACGAATTTTTGCCGAGCCCGGCCGCGACATAGTCATTGGCGATAATACCTATATCGCCGCGGATACCTTTATTCACGGCCCGGTTACCATCGGCGAGGGGGTGTCCATCAATCACCACAGTTGTCTGGATGGTGGTAGCAGTGGAATTGTGATTGGTGATCATAGCCGCTTAGCACCCTACTGCCATTTGTACGCCTTCAATCACGGCACAGACCCAGAACGCTTAATCTGCGAACAACCTGTCTCTTCAATGGGCATCTCCCTTGGCCGCGATGTGTGGCTTAGCAGCCACACAGGGGTTGTGGATGGTGTCAGCATAGGCGATGGGGCCGTGGTAGGCATGAACAGTGTCGTCACCAAAACCCTTGCCGCTGGTATTAAAGCCGCCGGGAACCCGGCCCGACCTATTGGCACACGCTAACGTGTTGAGCTACATATTGACCCAGCTGGACAACGCCCGTAAACGAAAGTGGTGGTCTTGATAGCGCAACACCACGCCATCGGCAGCGATGGCGTCTACCACGATGCTGCCATTAATCCGGTCGCCCTCGCGCAGTACCTGACCGTTGATAACCACATTGCTGTCACCGCCACGACGATAATTATGCTGCCCATACATCAAGGTGGGTATGGCATTTTGCACCGTCAAGGGTAAGGCTCTAACTCCACCGACATTGTAGTAGCCGTCAAGATTATCGGGATTTTCTGGCTCTGGCTCAGCCGCCGAATCAGACCGCGCTGCCACAAGCGCCTGCTCATTCGCTTGCGGGCGGTCTTGCTCTTGGTCATTTTGCTGATCTTGTTGTCGATACAGCTGCGCCACAGCCTCCTTATCGGCATCACTCAAGCTGTCGTTTGTTGCCTCGCCTTCAGTATTTGCGGCGCTGTCGGTAGAAGCATTCTGCGTTTGGCTGGCCTCGGCATTATCTGGTACCACCACTTCGGCATAGGGCTCGCCAAGCTGTGACGGAGTAATCGCCGGATCTAAAACCTCACTCTCTGCTTTTTGCTTGGCGCTCACGGCTGAAGCTTGAGCCATCGCAAACTTTTCCCCTTGAGTGACATCAGGTGACGAGCTGATTGCGGCGCCCTCACCCGAGCTCTGCGTTTGTATCGCGGCCTCAGTCGCGACTTGCTCGACCGACACGACAGGCTTGGCAGACCACAACCAAATCACCACCACAATCAATACCACTAAAGCTATGGCCAGCAACGCCAACAACACCCAAAGCAAAGGCGACTGAGTTTTGGCTGTTAAGTCGCCGGGGCCGATACCCGCAGGGGCTTGTTGCTGGCTTCGCTCGCGGTCTGCTTTACGCAGTGCATCCAATAACAGAGACATCAGCGCGGCTCCTCGTCGCTTAATACCGGGTCCAGCCCAAGCACTTGATTTAATGTCAAAACGGTTTGCTGCCCGGCAATGCCATCGGCTTTTAAGCCATGGGCACGCTGGAATAATTTAACCCGCTCCGCCAAAGCCTTGTTGTAGGTTTGCTGCGCCAAGGGCTCTGTCTGGCCGTCCATGCGGGCAAATTGTTGCGCTAACCAGCTGACCGCTGCGCTGTTGTCACCCAGCGTCAACGCACCGGTATAGCCACTGGGCCTGTGCCAGGCGTACTGAACCTGCCCCGTCCACATCGGGCCCAGCCTGGTTAATTCAACGAACAGGTGTTCTCCGTTGCTGCTTATTAGCTGCGCGTGGCGGTCGGTTAACCCCACCAACACCGCGTAGGCGGTGAAGCGATCTGCCGTTGTCAGCGTCAATACCACCGGGCGGTTAAGCTCTAACAATTCCCGCCAGGTCATCAAGCGGGCGGTTTCGCACTCCAGTCCCTGGCTCTGTCCCTGCCAGCAGGACTCAACACCCAAACCGCCAAAGCGCGCCAGCAACAGTGCTTGGGCATCCCCAAGGCGGCGCACTATAAAATCCTGTTCAGATTGAACGGAAGCGTCAATTTCCGTCTGCGATGACGCAGCATTTGCCGCAGGCGGTGATTGTTCAGCCGCCGGCGAGTCGTTGCTAGGTTGAACGGCCGATGTATCAGCCTCTTGCTGCTCCCCGGCCTGCCACCACCAAGCGCCCAGCAGCACGATGAATAAAGCCGCTGCTACTGCCAAGGCCGTCCACAAAGGCCAGACGCGACCGCGACCGCCGTCGCGCCCCAGGTTGCCAGTGACCTCTTTTTTCGCCAATCGCAAGATGGTGTTATCCACCTTGATTTTATTGTGTCCGTACAAGCCCACCAGCGCGCGCTCACACACAATATTGATACGCCTGGGAATGCCGCCACTGAAGGCGTGTATTTTGCGCACCATGGCGGGCGAGAAGGGGTTGCGGTCGGCACTTAAACCCGCCACCTGCAAACGATGAGCAATGTAGGCCTGCGTCTCTTGCACTGTGAGGGGATTTAAATGAAAGCGTGCGGTAATGCGCTGGGCTAATTGGCGCAAGCGCGGCTGAGCCAGCAGCGCATTCAGCTCTGGCTGACCCACCAGCACAATTTGCAGCAGCTTTTGGGTGTTGGTTTCGAGATTGGTAAGCAGTCGAATCTGTTCCAACGCTTCAGCCGATAACAGCTGCGCTTCGTCAATCAGCAGCACAGTGTTGTGGCCGCGTCGGTGGTTGGCCAGCAGGTACTGGTGTAAGGCGTCAGTTAAGGCTTTGACCGAGGGCTGCTCTTTTGGGTAGTCCGCGCCCAATTCATCGCAGATCATGGCCAGCATTTCGGGTACGGCCGCCATAGGGTTAAACACCATGGCGATATCGGTGTTATCCGGCAGCTGCTCAAGCAATGAGCGAATTATGGTGGTTTTACCCGTTCCCACTTCACCCGTTAACAGAACAAAGCCGCCCCCGCCTACGCCATACAGCAGATGCGCCAGCGCTTCTTTGTGCTGGTCACTCATATACAGATAGCGCGGGTTCACCGCGATGGAAAACGCAGGCTCGGTTAAACCAAAATACTGATGATACATGCTCCGCTTGTCCTTTTTATGCCCCACGAGCTTGGCAGATCATACACGCTAGCCTGGTCTCGGCGAAGTCTCAGCGCTGAAACAGCGCCATGGATTCAATGTGCGAGGTTTGCGGGAACATATCCATCACGCCTAATCGCTCCAAACGATAGCCCCCCTGGGTTAAGGTGCGCGCATCGCGGGCCAAGGTAGCCGGATTACACGACACATAAAGCACGCGCTTGATATCACTCTGGGCAAGTTGCTCGCACACGTTCTGAGCGCCCGCGCGCGGTGGGTCCAGCAACAGTGCATCAGGGGTGCCCAGCTCGCTTTGCAGCTGCGCCAAGGATGTTTTTGTCAAATCAAAGGCGCGAAAGGTGGCGCCAGGTAACGCGTTCAGCTCCGCGTTTTCCTGCCCCCTAGTTACCATTGTTTCAATCGCCTCAATGCCGATAACCTCTGCACCGAGCCTTGCCAGCGGCAACGTGAAATTACCCATCCCGCAAAACAGGTCAAACACTTTCATACCCGGTGTCGGCGCCAACCAATTCATGGCCTGACGCAACATTAGCGTGTTTATAGCGCGGTTTACTTGAGTAAAATCCGCTGGGTGAAACGCCAGTTGCAAGTCAAAATCCGGCAAGGCCAACAATAAGCGCGGGTCGACACATTTTCCGCTTACCTCTGTTAACTGACTGGCATCCTTTTCCCCTTGCAACCAGAGGTCCACATGGTGTTCCTGAGCCAAGGCTTCCAGCGCGGCACGCGCATTCAACGCCAGAGGTTTGGTATGGCGCAGCACGCAGCAGGGTTGATTCGAAGTAGCAATCAGGTCAATGTGGGTAACGGCAAACACCTGAAAGTGTTGTAACCACTGGTTAAGCGGAGCCAATAAAGATTCAAGCGCTGGCACTAACACTGGGCATTGGCGCAAATTCACCAATTGTTTGTCTCGCCATTGACGAAACCCCAGACTCACCTGGCCGACTTTATCAAAAGTTACCCCAAGGCGAGCACGGCTGCGGTAGCCATAACCGTCGCCCACCAATGGCTCAGCGACCTGTTTTGGCAAGGCAACACCGGCACGAGCCAATTGATCGATGAGCCCCTGCTGCTTGACTATCGGCTGATGAGCCGTGCGCATGAACTGTAACTGACAGCCGCCACAATGGCCAAAGTGACGACACTGAGGCTCAGCTCGACTGGCTGCCGGGTGTAACACCTCTATACAGCGAGCCTCGCTGTAGCGAGATTGATCGCTGATGACTCGCGCACGTACCGTTTCACCGGCAAGCGCACCGGCAACAAAAACTGCCTTGCCATCGACTCTGCCAAGCCCACGGCCGTCATGACTGGTACCTGTTACATTCAGCTCAATTTCCCAGGGCGTAAAAGAAGGAGCTTGACGCTGAGTGCGCCTTCTAGGCCGGTGTCGTTTCATTGAAAAGCCCTGATGACAGATAACGATCACCGCGATCACAAATGATCGCCACAATAACAGCATTCTCAACACGCTCGGCCAGTGCCATAGCTGCCGCTACGGCGCCACCCGAAGACACACCGCAAAACACACCTTCTTTTTTCGCCAGTAAGCGCATGGTGTGCTCGGCGTTCTGCTGCGACATACTGACGATTTCATCTATCCGAGACTCATCGTAAATGGCGGGTAAATATTCTTGCGGCCAACGCCGTATGCCGGGAATACTCGCCCCATCTTCCGGTTGCAGGCCGATAATTTTTACCTTGGGGTTTTGTTCTTTCAGATACCGAGAACACCCCATAATGGTGCCCGTGGTGCCCATAGAACTGACAAAATGCGTTATTCGGCCCTGGCTCTGCTGCCAAATTTCCGGGCCGGTGCTGCGGTAATGCGCTTCGGGATTATCGAGGTTACCGAACTGATCCAACACCTTGCCCTTGCCTTCAGCCTGCATCTTCAAGGCCAGGTCACGGGCACCTTCCATGCCTTCTTCTTTGCTCACTAAAATTAACTGCGCACCGTAAGCCGCCATTGAGGCCTTGCGCTCAGCGGTGCTGTTATCGGGCATGATAAGGGTCAGCGGATAACCTTTGATCGCGGCCACCATTGCTAGCGCAATACCGGTATTACCGCTGGTGGCTTCGATTAACCGGTCTCCGGGCTTGATGTCACCTCGAGCCTCAGCACGATTAATCATAGATAACGCGGGCCTGTCTTTAACGGAACCTGCCGGATTATTACCCTCAAGCTTTAATAACAGGGTGTTGGTACTGGCCGAGTCCAGTAAACGTTGAGCCTTGACCAGGGGCGTATTGCCCACACAGGCTTCAATGGTAGGAAAATCCATGAGGACCTCTGACAACTTGCAGCGACGCGCAAAAGGCGTCTATTCTAAGGAGCCGCCAAAAAAGTATCAATTGGCTATAACTCACTTGTCCTCAGGGATCCCGACGAGAAATAATGAAAACGAGCAGCGTAAAATCCGAACTCTGGCGCCTTATTTTGCTGCCTGCCATCAGTATTACCTTATTGCTTTCCGCCACCTTAACCTTTTTGTATATGAGCGCCTTAGATCGTTTTGTTGATCAACGAGGTCGCTTACTTGCCGAAAAAACAGCGCAGCTGGCCCATATTGCCATCCGCAACCATAACCCTGAAATCCTGAGACAGATTTTAGAATCCACTCTGGAAGAGCCGATGGTTCGCGCCATCCTTGTGGAAGACCACGAACAGCAACAAAGCCAGCATTTTGGCCCAAGGTTTCTTGATATCACCAAAAAAGCGCCCTCGGCAGACAACATGGCGCAAATCGCTTATTCAAACTACACGGCGCGCTTTTCATACCCGATTGTCGATGATAAAGGTCTGGACCCGGTGGGAGTGCTAGAGATAGAGCTTTCGCTGTCCTCATACTGGATTACAATTTATCAGACCCTACTCATTGTGGTGCTCGCCACAACTGCCTGCCTGCTACTCGCCGGATTTTTCGCCATCAAACTGCATGGCAACATTATCGGGCCGACCAAAATCATAAACGACGCCATCTGCAAGTTGAGCAACGGCGATCTCAGCGCAAGGATTGACAGTGACTTTGCTCATGAATTTCAGCAGCTGGCACAAAACGTCAACATTATGGCCAGCACTCAACAATACGCCCAACAAGATATGCAGCAACACATTGAACAATCAATGGATGATTTGCGTGAAACGCTGGAGACCATCGAAATTCAAAATATCGAGCTGGACATAGCGCGCAAGGACGCAATTGCCGCGAGTCAAATTAAGTCTGAATTTCTGGCCAATACAAGCCACGAAATTCGTACCCCACTTAACGGTATTATTGGTTTTACGAATCTCGCCATGAAAACCCCGTTGAATGAAAAGCAGCGCAGCTACGTCCAGACTATTCACGATTCAGCGCAAAACCTCTTAACCGTCATCAATGATATTCTGGACTTTTCCAAAATCGAGTCCGGGAAAATTGTACTGGATTATATACCGCTGCCTTTACGTCAAGTGGTAGAGTCTGCAGTGGACGCTGTGGCTTATGATGCCCAGGAAAAAAACCTGCAAATACTGACAATTATCGACAATAACATCCCTCCCCAGTTGCTGGGCGACCCCTTGCGTTTCTCGCAAATTCTGACCAATTTAATCGGCAACGCCGTAAAATTCAGCAGCAAAGGCACCATTACCGTTGAACTGAGCCTCGAACGTTTTGAGGAAAATAAAATCACCCTCAAAGGCGCTGTCACCGATCAAGGGATAGGCCTGAACGAAGAACAGCAACGCCAGCTTTTTTCAGCATTTACCCAATCCGATGCATCCATATCACGAGAGCACGGCGGCACTGGCCTCGGTTTAGCCATCTGCAAAGGACTGATAAAACAAATGAACGGTAACCTTGGGGTGGATAGCGAACTCGACATGGGAGCCACCTTTTGGTTTACCGCAGAACTCGGCGTGGACCCACATTTTGTCGCCTCAGAACATCATCCACTGAAAAATAAACGTCTGCTGATCTGCAGTGATATTGAAGCCGGATACCGGCAATTGGCGAGCCTGACCGAGCAATGGGGGGCAGAGACGCATTGGATTTCATCTGTTCACGATATTTTCACAACGCTTCGACGGGAACAGCAAGGCGGTCAGGACTATGACGTAACAATACTGGATGTATCTCCTGGGGAGCGGCGTCTACCCCTTGGATTACTGGATAATTTAGCCGAACAGCTTGAAAGCGAATTTCACTGCACACTAATTATTTCCTGCACCGCCAATCATAAAGTGCTTTTCAGTCAGCACATCAGCGCCTCATCCATTGAATTTGTCGTTAAACCCATCACCCATTCCAGTTTATTGCATGCTTGTAACCATGCCATGAACCTTAACGTAGAAAGCTCTCAAGCCTTAACACCTCCGCCGCAGCCCACCGAACATCACGTATTATTAGTGGATGACAATGAAGCTAATCTACAGCTTGCCAGTGAATTTTTACAAGGCTTAAACGTTAAAGTCACCCAAGCTAAATCAGGTGAACAGGCCATAGAGCTGCACCTCGAACAGAAGTTCGATTTGATCTTTATGGACATACAAATGCCGGGTATGGACGGCATACAAACCACCCAAGAGATCCGCCGCCAGGAAAGCAACACCAGAACCCCTATTGTTGCGCTGTCGGCTCATTCGCTGAGCGAACACAAAACGGATTTGTTAATTTCCGGTATGGACGACTGCCTTCGAAAACCCGTCTCACAAGATCAACTGGCGCACGTACTCACACGTTGGCTTGGATTAAACCAAGGCAGCCTCTTTCCCGATGCCAGGCTCTTGCACCGCTCAGGAGACTCTTTTACACAAACTGCCGAAGCCAGCGGCCCCGTGAATATAAACCAGTGCCTGGGGCTCGCTAACCATAAAGCCGATTTAGCCAAAGACATGCTAAAAATGTTAATTGATAACTTACAGGAAGAAAAAAGATCTATTAACGATGCTTTTCAGGCCCAGAACTGGGCGACATTGCAAGACCTGATTCACAAACTTTATGGCAGCAGCTGCTATACAGGGGTACCACATTTGCGCGGCCTTTCTGGGCTAATCGACAAAGCTCTGCAAGCCCGCCAAACCGGCGTATTAGCGCCTATGATAAAAAGCTTAAACGCTGCAATGGATCAGTTAATCACATGGCAAAAGAATAACAACATTGACGAGTTGTTTACTTCTTCAGATTAAAAAATTCACGGGAGCGCAGCGGCTTTGCACCTAACAAGGCTTGAAGCAAGCATCTATTAACGCGCTTAGCCGTTTGCCGTGCTGAAACCAGATCGAAACGCTGCCTTGCCACCTGCAATATATGTTCACCGTAGAACAGCCCCGTCTTTTTTTCTCCCGCCATGACGGGCACAAAGCCCTGCTGAGTTTCCAGGCGATAGTAAGCCTCAGAGCGTATTGGCCCTGAGTCTAGTGCCTCTTCCGTCCAACTGATTGCGACCCCCATTGCCTGTAGCAGACTCTGCTCAAAACGTCGCAAGACGGGTTCCGGGCACTCGGTTTCGGCCAATTCAGACAGCGCTTGTTGATAGGCAGAAAATATTTCTGGATGGGGGTCTGCTTCTGGAATCAATCGATGCAACAGCTCATTGAGATACAGCCCGGAATACAAACAAATACCCTTTAGAGAATGAGGTATTCCAGCGCCTTCAAAATGGGTCATCAGCAGCATTCCAGCTTTTCCCTGGGCAGAAATAAGCAATGGAATAAAAGGATTCAGCAGCGCTCTTTGCGATTTCTTTTTTTGCCGCTGACCTCGTACTACAGTGGCAAGAATCCCGTACTGAGGGGTAAAACAATGAACGATAAAACTGGTATCGCGGTAAGGGCGGGTATGAATAATATATGCCGGTTGCAACTCCACCCGTCGCATAAACTAAGGCCTTTTACAGATCGTCGTAACCCAAACTGCGCAATGCACGCTCATCGTCCGACCAGCCAGATTTCACTTTAACCCAAAGGCGCAGCATAATTTTAGTATCCAGCAATTTTTCCATATCCAGCCTCGCCTGCTGGCCAATTTGCTTAATACGCTCGCCCTTGTTACCAATTAAAATCCGCTTTTGGCCATCGCGCTCAACCAGAATAACCGCTCCTATGTGAAGGGTCTTCCCCTGTTGTTTGTATTCCTCAATCTCTACCGCCATTTGATGCGGCAACTCATCGCCTAACTGACGGGTAATTTTTTCACGAATGATCTCCGCCACCATAAAGCGGGCGGAGCGGTCAGTGATTTGATCTTCATCAAAAAAATGGGGGCCCTCTGGAATGTACCCCAAAATCACTTCCTGCAATCGGTCTAAATTCGTACCGCGTAACGCCGACATAGGTACAATTTGATCGGCCTTTAAGCGCTCAGACAGCACCTGTAAATGAGGCAACAACGTGTTTTTATCGTCAATTTTGTCGATTTTGTTGACCGCAAGAATAATGGGGGAGCGCACCGCCTCAAGGCGCTGAGCGACCATTTCATCTTCTTCGGTAAACGCCAGACGGTCCACCACAAAAATCACCAAGTCGACGTCCTTCATCGCCGAGCCCGCTGCGCGGTTCATATAGCGGTTGATAGCGCGCGGCTCGTTTTTATGCAGCCCAGGAGTATCCACAAACACAACTTGATTGGTGCCTTCGGTCAGAATACCGGTCACGTTGTTACGGGTGGTTTGCGGCTTACGCGACGTAATGCTGACTTTTTGGCCCAGCAGATGATTCAACAACGTAGACTTGCCCACGTTCGGGCGGCCGACAATAGCCACGTAACCGCAACGAGTAGTTTGATCAGACATAGTAAATTCCTAACTCACACCCAAGCGTTTAAGCACCTGAGCGGCGGATTGTTTTTCAGCCGCACGGCGACTGCTGGCGCGAGCACTCTCGGGTTTATTCAGTAAAGCAACATGGCACTCTACGGTAAACATTTGCGCATGAGCCTCGCCAGCCACCTCGACTACCTGATAATCCGGCAATGGCTGTCGCTTGGCCTGCAAATATTCCTGCAAGCGCGTTTTCGCGTCTTTCGCCGGGTTTTCAAGGCTAAGTGCTTTCAGGCGCGAATCGTACCATTGCAACACCCGCGCGCGACAACTCGGCATATCTGAATCAAGGTAAATGGCGCCGATAATCGCTTCAACCGCATCGGCAAGAATAGAGTCACGCCTGTGGCCCCCGCTTTTCATCTCGCCTTCGCCCAAGTGCAGACATTCACCCAACTCAAACTCACGGGCCAGCTCGGCCAGGGTTTCGCCTTTAACCATTTGGGAGCGTAAGCGGCTCAACTGGCCTTCGCGGGCTTTAGGAAACTGGTGGAATAACGCCTCGCCCACTAAAAAATTGACGATAGAGTCGCCTAAAAACTCTAACCGTTCGTTGTTGTTGGCGCCCACACTGCGATGGCTTAGGGCAAGCTGCAGACGGGTTATATCTTTGAATTGATACCCCAGTCTTTGCTGTAAACGGGTGAGTAGAATATCGCTCACTGGTCTTCTAATGTCTCCGGGGCAGTGCAGCATTCGTCCGGACGACTGCTGTCGAGTACATTATGAAAGCTCAGTACTACATCGATGTTGTAGATCAGTGGCACACGAGTTTCATATTTGTTGACAATAATGATGCCTTTGCTGCTTTGCACAAACTCAAGCTGTCGAGCACCTTCACTGCGTACATTGTTGATACTGAAGTAACTGTTGAGCTTGCGAGTAATTTCCCCTTTACTCATCCGTTTTAGCTCATCACCTTCATCTGCCAGCGCTTGCAGGCCATTAACAATGTAGTAATTTTCGGCGTACACGGGCACCAATTTAGCCGCGCACAAGCCAAAAAAAGCCACCACCATTATCACCAGCAGCCAACCTATGGAAGACAATCCTCGTTGCGATGCTTTTGTACGCATAGTCGCTATCCTCAGCGTCAATTGTTGTTTAATTGTTAACCGTCGACATTAATTGATTGCGCCGGCACGGTCAAAACTGGGCAGACTGAACAGTGAATCCCAGTGCATCCACACAGCAACCGCTTTACCCACAATATGATCTTCCGGCACAAAGGGATCGTCCCAGCCGCGACTGTCAAAGCTGTTGTCGCGGTTATCGCCCATCATGAAGTAATGCCCTTCAGGCACCGTCCACGAGCCGCGGCGACTGTATTGCCCCGGGCGCAGATACTTGCGCGACGTGTAGGTATGCTCACCTAAGGTCTCTTCAACCAGCCTAAACTGAGGGCGTTGCGGCGGTAATACCGCCTGCAGATTTTCAGGCACAGGCTCGCCGTTTACGGTTAATTGATGGTCGGTGTACTCGATGGTATCGCCGGGCAAGCCAATAACACGTTTAATATAGTAAGTATCGGGCAGGTGGGGCGGGAAAAACACCATCACATCGCCGCGCTCAGGTTCATTAATCGGTATGACTTTTTTATTGATCACTGGCAACCGAATACCGTAGGTGTATTTATTCACCAGAATAAAGTCACCGATATCCAAGGTTGGCTCCATAGAGCCTGAGGGTATTTGAAAGGGCTCAGCGACAAACGAGCGCAGCACAAACACCACCAGCAATACAGGAAAAAACGATTTACTGTATTCGACCAGGGTGGGTTCACGAGACGCTTCATCAACCGCTCTCTGATAGAGCTTGCGTGTATCGCTACCCTCATCACCGAGCTCTTTACCATCAAACTGCGCTTTGGCAGCCGCTGTTTTTTGTTTACGGGGCCCGGCCAACACTAACGCATCGAACAGCCAAACCAAGCCAGTAAAAAAAACCCCGATAGTTAAAATCAGGGGCAGGTTGATATTTCCCATGTATGCGCCTTGTGATTAATTGTCTACCTGAAGTACAGCGAGGAAGGCAGACTGGGGAATTTCAACATTACCCACTTGCTTCATCCGCTTTTTACCTTCTTTTTGCTTTTGCAGCAGCTTTTTCTTACGCGAGGCATCGCCACCATAACACTTGGCGGTTACGTTTTTACGCAGTGCCTTAACCGTGGTACGCGACACAACATTGCCACCAATGGCGGCCTGAATCGCCACATCAAACATCTGCCGCGGAATTAACTCTTTCATTTTTTCCGTCAGGTTTCGGCCGATACTTTGGGCGTGATCACGGTGAACAATCAATGCCAAAGCATCGACTTTGTCGCCGTTAATTAACACATCCAATCGCACCAGATTTGCCGCTTCAAAGCGGGAAAAACTGTAATCGAGCGAAGCGAATCCACGGCTCACGGATTTAAGACGATCAAAGAAATCCAATACCACTTCGTTCATGGGCATGTCGTAACGTACCGACACCTGATTCCCCATGTAGTGCATGTCACGTTGAACACCGCGTTTCTCTACACACAAAGTAATCACCGACCCCAAATGTTCCTGGGGTACGAGAATATTTGCCTCAACAATGGGCTCGCGCATTTCATCGATGCTGCCAGAATCCGGCAGAGACGATGGGTTATCCACGTAAATGATTTCACCCTTAGTGGTTACTACCTCATACACTACCGTTGGTGCCGTAGTAATCAGATCCAGATCGTATTCGCGCTCAAGCCGCTCTTGGATAATTTCCATGTGCAGCATGCCAAGAAAGCCACAGCGAAAACCAAAGCCCAGCGCATCGGAGCTTTCAGGCTCGAAAAACAACGAGGCATCATTCAAAGTGAGCTTTTGCAGCGCTTCGCGGAAGTTTTCAAAGTCGTCGGAGCTGACCGGGAACATACCCGCGTATACCTGCGGTTTCACCTTCTGGAATCCGGGCAACGCCGCTGTGTCAGGGTGATTGCTGGAGATAATGGTATCCCCCACCGGCGCACCTTGAATATCTTTGATGCCAGCAACGATAAAACCCACTTCGCCAGCTTTAAGCTCTTTTAATTTAGTGAGCTTAGGGTTGAAGACCCCCACGCTGTCGACCACATGGGCTTTGCCGATGGATTTGGTGACGATTTTGTCTTTCACCCGCAAAGTCCCCTGAGTTACCCGCACCAGCGACACAACGCCAAGGTAGTTATCGAACCAGGAATCGATGATCAACGCCTGCAGAGGCGCTTCGCGGTCGCCCACAGGCGGCGGTACCAGGCGCACAAGCTCTTCCAGCACATCCTCGATACCCAAACCCGATTTTGCGCTGCAGCGCACCGCCTCGGTGGCATCAATACCGATCACATCTTCAATTTCCTGTGCCACACGTTCGGGCTCGGCCTGAGGCAAATCCATCTTATTCAGTACTGGAATAACCTCCAGCCCCTGCTCGATGGCGGTGTAACAGTTCGCCACCGACTGCGCTTCAACACCCTGCGCCGCATCTACAATCAGCAGCGCCCCCTCACAGGCAGAGAGTGAGCGGGAGACTTCATACGAGAAGTCGACGTGCCCCGGAGTATCAATAAAGTTCAGCTGATAAGTCTCGCCATCGCGTGCTTTGTAGTTCAACGTCACGCTCTGAGCTTTAATGGTGATGCCTCGCTCGCGTTCAATATCCATAGAATCGAGCACTTGCGCAGCCATTTCCCGGTCAGTTAGGCCGCCGCACAACTGAATAAAACGGTCCGCAATCGTGGATTTACCATGATCGATATGGGCGATAATAGAAAAGTTGCGTATATGGCTGATTTCTTTAGGGTTAATACTGTCTGACATTCTGTCTCAACTCATGCATTCGGGCGCGGCCCAAATGGCGGAAATGGTCTGTTCGGCCTGAGCGTATCGCTACCAGCCGGGTTCACACAAAGGCGGCAAGTTTAGCTTATTTGCCCGTCCCATGCTATGACATGCTTTCGCTCTCAAGACGGGGATTTGATAGAATCGCCGCCCTAAATCCTCACAGCAACCCAAGCGGACTCAGCATGAACTCAAACACCCCCACCCTCGCGCTTGCCTGCGACCTTATTTCCCGGCAATCAGTAACCCCGGAAGACGCCGGCTGCCAAGCATTGATGATCGAGCGCCTGCAACGCATCGGGTTTACCGTGCATCATCTACGCTACGGCGAGGTGGATAACTTTTGGGCAGTTCGCGGAGACTCCGGCCCGCTGCTCGCTTTTGCGGGCCATACCGATGTGGTTCCCACCGGGCCCGCCGAACAATGGCAATATCCTCCGTTTGAACCGTGCATCGTCGATGGCATGCTGTGCGGTCGCGGCGCTGCCGACATGAAAGGCTCTTTGGCTTCAATGATTGTCGCCTGCGAGGAGTTTATCGCCCAGCAACCCGACCACAGCGGCCGTATCGGATTTTTGATTACCAGTGATGAGGAAGGGCCGGCTGACAATGGCACGGTAAAAGTAGTGCAATGGCTGGAAGAGCAAGGCGAGAAAATAGACTGGTGTATTGTGGGGGAACCCTCCAGCACAAATAAACTCGGGGATGTAATTAAAAATGGGCGTCGGGGTTCTCTCGGTGCAGAACTGACAGTAAAAGGTGTGCAAGGCCACGTGGCCTACCCGCATTTGGCGCAAAACCCCATCCACACACTGGCCCCCGCCCTGGCCGAGTTGACCGCGACCGAGTGGGATAAAGGCAACGATTTTTTTCCCGCCACAAGTTTCCAGGTTTCCAACTTCAATGCCGGCACCGGTGCCACTAACGTGATTCCAGGTAATGCCCATGTGGTTTTTAATTTTCGCTTTTCAACCGAAGTGACTGAAAACCAGTTGCGCGAACGCACCGAAGAAATTTTAAAACGACACGGTGTTGTTTACGACATCCAATGGAAGCTGAGTGGACAGCCCTTCTTAACCGCTAAAGGTTCGCTAGTAGAAGCGGTAGTGAACGCCGTGGAAATAACAACGGGCTACAAACCAGAGCTTTCCACCAGCGGCGGCACCTCTGATGGGCGCTTTATTGCCCCTACCGGTGCACAAGTAGTAGAGCTAGGCCCTATTAACGACACCATCCATAAAGTGGATGAACGCATCAGCGCCGCTGATTTGAATCAGTTAACGCAAGTCTATCGCCGCACACTGGAAAATTTGCTCGGTAAATCAAGGCACCGGTAAATAAATTGTCCGCCAGGCCGCAGCTTCAATCTGCTGCCTGGCCCACCGAAATCTCGGTATTGAACCCATCAGCTCATCTACCGAGCCACTTCTCATTGCACGCTCAAGCCCTAGTGTGAGTCGCTCTCGCAATTGAACATTATTGTCTCGGACAAAAAAATACACATCACTGGGGTAACTAATCACTAAATCCGGCACAATCGCCAAATCAAGCTCAGGACGGGCCTGTTGCTCTTGGCTGATTTGATAGATGCCCCGCAGAAAATAATCGAATCGTCCCGCCGCCAGCATAGGGAATAACTGCTCATAGCCCACCGCGGTGACGGTCCGCAAATGATTATGCTTCAGTACGTCCACATCGGGCCACTGGGCTCCTAAACCGGCGGAAAATTTGCGCAAATGAGCTACAGTTTCAACCTCATTGAATCGGGCTACATCCTGCCGACGGACCAGCAGCATACGGTACTGACTTAACTCCCCAAGCAACCCCACCGGCACTCGGGCCAGCCCCTGCACAGACTCTTCAATGGAGGTATGCCACATAACATCGACAGCCCCTTCCCGTACTGCCAACTGCAAGCGGCGATCCGCTAGCACTCTTGGAGGCTCCTGCACCGTGTAGCCCCCATACTCTTCACGGGTATAATCCAGGGCTAGCTGCAAAAGGCGCTTGAAATAATAAGTTTGATGGTTAATGTCATCGGAGTTGTAAACAGGGGCAATTATTAACTCCGGTGTTTTTTCGAAAGGTTCAACCCCGTGACACAGCGCTGCCAAAGCGTAAATCAGCACGCAAAAGCAGCAACGTTTAACCATATTTTTTCCTCACTATCGAACGGCTAAACGAAATAATAGCAAAACTCAGCCATTTGAGGCGTCTACCTCAGCCGGTATAATCCGCCAGCAATATAAATCACAACTTTTTAAGTTTAGGTCGGGCTTTGAATCAATATTTGCATTTTATAAAATCCAGCTGGGCATTACTCGGCTTCGGCTTTTGCAGTATCTTTTGGGGCAATCTGGGCCAGTCTTTTTTTATCAGCTGGTACGGCTCTCAAGTTCAAAACTCACTCGAGTTAAGTGCCGCCCACTATGGAAGCCTATACTCAATCGGCACCTTGGGCAGCGCCATTACCATTGTGATCATTGGCGGCCTGATTGATCGCTGGCCTTTACGCCGCTTTACGATTTTGGTGGGCTCAGGCTTACTGATCGCTTGCCTGTTGTTTGCCAGTGCTGCCAACGCCATCACCTTGCTGTTCGGCTTTTATCTGTTACGTCTATGCGGCCAGGGGCTCTTACCTCATGCAGCGCAAACCACCATGGCACGCCATTTTAATCAGCACCGCGGCAAAGCACTGAGTCTTGCCGCCAGCGGCGTACCGGTTGGCGAAGTCGTTTTACCATTACTGGCCGTCGCCCTCATTAGTACTATAGGGTGGCGCGGCAGCTGGGTCATGTTCGCCATTACCGTGCCCTTGCTTTATTTGCCTATCGCACTGTGCCTACTGCGCTGCGCACCACAAAACACTACCCTCCCCCCCATGTTAAATCCTCAAGACCCCTCTCTTAATCTGGGGCGTCGCGCCATGCTCAGCGACTACCGCTTTTGGCTTGCGCTACCGGCAATACTGGCAGCGCCGTTTATGGTCACCGGTGTTTTTATCCAGCAGGGGTTTATTCTTAGCGAAAAAGGCTGGACACCTCTTTGGCTTGCCAGCTGTTTTATCGTTTACGGCATGACTCACTGGCTCAGCTCTTTGGTGGCAGGCGTATTGATTGACGTCTTCAGCGCGCGCAAGCTGTTACCCTATATGCCCACCCCCTTATTGGCGGCATTATTGATACTCGGTTGCACTCAGGGGCAATGGGTTGCCCCGCTGTTCATGGCTCTACTGGGCGTGGCCATCGGTATCGCCAGCCCCATTACCGGCGCTTTGTGGGCCGAGGTGTACGGCACAGCCAGATTGGGTTCAATACGCTCACTTATGACGGCGTTTATGGTTTTCTCAACAGCCGCCTCACCGGTTTTATTCGGTGCCCTGATTGATCGCGGGGCCAGTCTTGCTTACTTGTTTGGTGGCTGTGCCGTGGCAGTTTTAGGCTCGATTGCGTTAGTCAGCTTTTCATACCCACGCAGCAAAAAACCAACGTCGCTGGTATGATGCCCCGAAACCAATAAAGGGATCTCACGTGCGCCTGTCTTCAGTGCTTTGGCCTGTATTTTTTCTATGCCACTGGCTTCTGTGCGGCTTTATTGCCTGGCACCTGCTGGCCAAGGTGGATTTTGCCTACCCCTTGGCCTACCAAACCCTTGATATTGAGCAGCACATTCAAACCTATGGCCCGCAAAATCGTTATCGAGACGGCTTTGCCGATACCCATACTGAGCAACATATAGCGCTATTTGGCGAAATTAATCGAGCTATCCACAGCGAGCCGAACGCGCTGGCAAGCATCCACTACACCACGCGTCAAGGCAAGAAAGAGCGACTTTTGCGCAACGATGAAGTTATTCACTTAAAAGACGTCGCGCATCTGGTCGAGCTGGTATACCGGGCAGGCTGGGTATCCCTCATACTGACACTCGCCAGCGCCGCGGTCCTGCTCTTCACCCGTGCATCGCTGCCAAAAGCGCTGAATGTTATCGCAAGTTTTACGGGCGTTATTGCATTAGCTTGCGTGGCAGTGTTTATGATTGGCCCTAAAAAGGTGTTTTATACCCTGCATACTTGGGTCTTCCCGCCCGAGCACCCATGGTTTTTTTACTACCAAGATTCCCTGATGACCACCTTGATGAAAGCCCCAGACCTATTTGGCTTTATCGCCGTTTTGCTGCTGGTGGTGTGGATGGCGCTGTGGGGAATCAGTTTATTGGCCATCGTGCGCCTGTGGCGCAGGGCTCCAACCGCTACACATTGAGATCACTGTATGATTATTCAAAACGAAACTGTCGATATTGCGACTCCCACAGGCATCATGCGTACCTACGTGTACAGGCCTGTTGCCGAAGGTCGCTTTCCTGCGATTATTTTCTACTCTGAAATTTTTCAGCAAACGGCCCCCATCGCCCGTTCAGCGGCCATTATGGCTGGCCATGGCTTTGTGGTATTGGTGCCGGAGGTGTTCCACGAGCTCAACCCGATCGGCACCGTGCTGGCTTACGACGATGCAGGCAAAGACAAAGGCAACGAGGATAAGTTTACTAAGCCGCTCAAAGATCACGACAGCGACACCAATGCCATGCTGAGTTTTTTAGACACCACTGAATACTGTAACGGACACGTGGGTAGCATGGGTGTTTGCATTGGTGGACACCTGGCGTTTCGTGCCGCTCTCAACCCGCGCATACAGGCAGCCTCTTGCCTGTATGCCACCGATTTGCACTCTAACACTTTGCCCACTGATGAGGAGGATCAAACACTGACGCGTTGCGGTGATGTGAAAGGCGAGTTGATGATGATCTGGGGCCGACAAGACCCCCATGTGCCAGACAACAGCCGCGCCGACATTAACACGGCTTTGCGCCAGGCTGGCTGCCACTTTACCTGGCATGAATTCAACGGCCAACATGCTTTTATGCGCGATGAAGGCGAGCGCTTTGACCCGGAGCTGGCGCTTAACGCTTACAAAATGTCTGTGGATTTGTTTCGCCGCACGCTGAACTGAGGCGCGGCCTATATCGGCAAGGGCAAGCACTGCAACACAGGCAATGCTTGCCTTAAGCGCTAAGGCTCGGCGGCCTGCCGAGCCTCTTCGCGCAATTTATCCCGTACGTTCATCAACACTTTACCGTAGTGGTTTTCACCGCGTTTATCGCGACCGCACCCCCAGTAGTAATCGAACTGACTGTCTTCCACTAAGGATTCATCCCCCGTGGCGAGCAATCGCTCAGCAAGTTCTGGGTAAGTGCGCATTTTGATGTATACCGCGCGAGTCATGACAATGGGTTTTACCTGTTTCCAGTCACCGCGCTTTTTGCGAAACCAACCTCCAGAGGCCTTGCGGGCCGCGGCAACGTCGCTAGCGTTTCTAACCTTTTCTTGATCAGCAACCTTGCTGAACTGCATGGCCAGAAAATAATGTTCTACCGTGGGCCAGGCTTTGCCGTCCAACTCAAACGGGTGACTGGACACGCGACTGAAGCCGTCATCCGGATTATCCATAGAAAAGTACACGGCCGTTGACGGGGCGGAATCAAACATCAGTTGGCCCCACCAAGCTCTGCATCACGCTGCCAAATCTGATAACTGTAATCGATATTGGAGTAAAATTTCTGCTCAAAGACTTTATGTAATGAAGCGGGCAATTCGGGGAAGCTCACATCCCCCTCGGGGCGCGCATGAATAATCGACAAGTGCAGCGTGTCGATACGCGGCAATAACTGTCGATAAATTTGTCCGCCACCGGCCACCATCAAATGGTCTGTACGCTCGGCCATCGCTTCCAGCGCTTCCTCGATGGATGAAAATACACTTACCCCGTCGCTTTGCTCTACCGCTTTGCTGCGTGACACTACCGCGTACTGGCGGTTGGGCAGCTTGCCCATGGACTCAAAAGTTGTGCGCCCTACCAAAAGCCACTGGTTAAACGTCAGCGCTTTAAATAAAAGCTGTTCGCCTTTGGCTTGCCATGGAATATCCGGGCCTGCACCAATCACGCGGTTTTCTGCACACGCAGCCATCATTGATAATTTCACGTTTTATCCTTTTATTAAGAACTGCACGAAAGTATCGAACAGCCGGGTTTTACTTTTGCCCACTTTGGGCGCTTTTGCGCATAGCGCTCATAGTCAGGTGGTGCACTGTAGTTTTTCAGTGCTTTCATTAGCTCATGCAGCTCAGTTAAATCCCCCTGCGCTGCCGATAGCATTGTAGCCACACTTGGGTTTGACCAATGACAGTGCGCGGCGGTATCTGATAGTAAGTGGATTTTAATACCAGCAAAGACGCCTGAACATTCACAGTCGCGGTGATTTTAGCCAAGTGACCGAAGAAAATCTGTCATATCGGCTCTACAAGCGAAACGGTTTAAACAGGTCATCCACCCCATCGTCGTCAGCGTCAGAGCATTCTGCAAAACCAGCTTAGCAGCCTGCGACAACGACCAAATTCTTCGCTGCAAAAGCCCAAGGCCTCTCCTAACGCAGCGGCCTCTCTCCAGAGGAAACAATGCTTTGCCAACTGTCTGGCAACCTTGCGTGGGTGTCCAGGCAAGATGACCAGCTTATCGTAGAACTGGCCACTGTTGTCATCCCGCCAGTTAATTTCCATAGCCGCTCCAGAATCTTTAACCCAATTCCAGCAGCATAAATCAGGCCTGAGTAGCAGGCAAAGTTAACCCGGCGGATCGAGATAGGTTGACGTGCTCGTGTTTACCCGAAACCAGCCTGCAATGCTGTAACGCTCCTGGCGCGCGGGCAAAACCTCATGGGGAAAGTCTTCGCTTAAGAATACCACCAGGCGCCCACCCACAGGCGCTACCTGCTCCAAGACAGACTCGTCCGCCCTGTCGTAGAGCATAAGTTCGCCGCCATCGGTTTCACACCAGTTTTGATTCAAATAGAACACCGTAGATAACACACGGTTGGAGCGCCCCTTAAAAGCATCCCAGTGTTTTTTATAGAAGGTGCCCACGGGGTAGTAGGCCAAGTGACTTTCGTAGTCGAACAACCCCATAAACAGGCGTTGGTTTAATCCCTGGCGAATCATCGCCATGGTGTCGAGAAAAAACGCCGCTGCACCAGTACGCCCCTCAAGCCAGCAGATACGATCACCACGAACCTGTTTGGCGATGGTAAAATCATCCTGTCGGCCAATACCGGCACTTTTGAACTGACAATCCGGATGCTCAAACTCAGCGCGCAGCGACGCCACGGTGGGCGCACTAAATATATCGTCAAGCACGGCGTAGCCTTTCACCGTCAATTGATCGGCAAGCTCGTCCAGTAACGATTCATCAACACGGGTGGTAAACTCGGAATCTAGGCAGGGGCTGTGTGTCACAAGGGTTCCTCTAAGGCTGTGAGAGCTTATACCCCCGCTTCTGACATTGCGCAAGCAAAAGCGACATCATGCCATTAAAAGACAAGTTGATAACATTTTACTCGGCGCCTCTGGCACAAAGCTTTAAGCAGTTTCGCTTGGGTGCGGTGCTGTTTTTTGTAGGGCTTTTGCTGGTGTATCTGGCCTCACAGCTGCTGCAGCCGTCGTTAAGCCAGGAAATCGCCACTCTGATTGGCTTATGCGTGATTGGCCTTGGGTTTGTGATTGCCATCAGCGCGCAAATGCGTATGTTGATTTCGCGGCTGATCGCTTTCTTGCGCAAGCGCTAAGCAATAGTAACCAGCTTAATTCAAGGCCTCTGGAAACTTTTGTCGAGCGTAAATATCAAATCTGCCGGACTTCCCCTCTAAACGATAGCTGGGTGCCTGCTGCGCCAAATCCGGCGCGTTACGCGGGCGCTTAACCACCACCCGATAGCGCGCAGCGGCCAGAGCCCCTTGCAGCAAGTGGTCGGCATCTTCATCAGCACCCACTAAAGAATGAAAGGCTTTCATTTCCTTTTTAACCGCTGCGGATTTCTGCCGCTCGGGAAACATAGGGTCCAAATACACCACATCGTAGGAGGCGACGCTTTGCTGTAGTAGAGTTAGGGTATCGCCGAACGTTAACGTCAAACGGGCCAGAATATCAGCCAGCTCAGGGTCTGCTTCAATGGCCGCACGGGCTAAGCCGTCCTCTAACAATGCATGTACTGCCGGGTTGCGCTCGTGCATTTGCACTCGAGCCCCTAGTGTTGCCAGAACAAAAGCGTCGCGACCGAGGCCCGCTGTGGCATCCAGTACATGTGGCCGCACCTTAGCCGTTATGCCTACCGCTTTCGCAATAGCCTGTCCTTTACCACCGCCGAACTTACGCCGGTGGTTAACAGCACCGGCAGCAAATTCAGCGCGCACCGGGCCCGGAGCTTTGCGGCCCGTTTGCTGCAAACTCAGGCCATTAACGTCAAAGACAAGGGCAAACTCAGGGCCGTCTTGTAGTTCATTAACAGCAAGATCAAACAGCAATTCCGCCCCCATCAGCCCGGCCAAATGGCTGGCGGCCGGACGCCGGGTGGCGGTATTACACACTACAACGATTTCAGTCATTCGGTTTTAACGCGGCACCAGTTCAATTTCCACGCGACGGTTTTGCGCGCGGCCAGATGAGGAAGAGTTACTGGCGATGGGATAGCGAGGCCCGTAGCCCACCGCGTTCATACGACCGTAATCCACTTTGCGCTGCCCCAGGTATTCGCGCACGCTCTGCGCCCGCCGCTCACTGAGCATTTGATTGTAATTGTCCGAGCCAGTTGAGTCGGTATGCCCGGCAATATTCACATTGGTGTCTTTATACTCAGCCAACACCAGTGCGACGGAATCTAAAACATCGTGAAACTCCGGGCGAATGGAGTACTGGTCAGTTTCAAAGGTGATATTACCCGGCATAATCAATGAAATGGTGTTGCCATCGCGACGCACCTGCACACCACTGCCCTGCAGTTTCTGACGCAGTTCAGCCTCTTGGCGATCCATATAGTGGCCCACACCGCCACCAATAGCACCGCCTGCCACGGCACCTGTGAGTGCGCCTTTGCCCCGGTCTTTTTTACTGGACGATGCAACTCCAATAGCGGCACCGGCCACCGCGCCAATGACCGCGCCTGTGGTTGAATTGGTGGTTTTTTGCTCTCCTGTGTAAGGGTCTGTGGTGGTGCAAGCCACTAAGCCTAAAACGCTGGCAATTGCGATTACTTTTTTCATCTTGACTCCTGAATCTGGCCAATGAATATCCGGTGATAATCCTATACCATTGTCCGCTTGGGTACACTGGTCATTATCACATTTACACAACCACTCTTAACCCTCACTGAATACGGCAACAGAGACACAATGAAGATACTTTTTTTCGCCACGGCCCTAACCCTGATTACCGGTTGCAGTCAGTACGATTTTTCTGTGAATGACAATGTGCTGTACACGCCTAAACCCTTGCTTACAGTATCGAACATTCTCGACTCAAACCTTCAAGCGTGTATCGAGCAAGCCGTTGTGGACCGCAAGGTAACATCTGTCAGTCAGCTGACACAGCTGCAGTGCAGCCATGCCGGAATCGTAAGTCTTGCCGGGTTAGAACGTTATTTTGCTATCACCGAGCTGGATTTAGCCGATAATAAAATTCGCGACGCAAGGCCCTTGGGAAGATTGGGCAAACTCACACTGCTGCATATTGAAAACAATCGTATTTCAGATTCAGCGCCATTACTGCAGCTGATCAAACTAACGGACGTTAATTTGGAAGGCAATCAAAAGGTCAACTGTCAGGACTTATTACAACTACAGCGGACCGTCAAAGAAAATCGAGGCACCATCAGCTTGCCCGAGCACTGTCAGAACAACGACTTACAGAGCGAAGGATAACCCGATGGTATTGCGAAACTGATGCACCACTTTCATCGTGACAGGCTCCGCATTTATGGGCCCCACCACTTTGCGAAAGCATACTTGCAATTCGGTCCCAACCGGCGGTATCGATTGGTTTTCTAGCATCACCTGTGCCCCACCCTCGGAAATATCCGTAGTGAAACCAACGATGGTGCCGATACTGGGGTGCATCATCTCCACCCGAATACTCCGGCTGGTGCGTTCATGTTGACGACGTTCCACTTTCTTATCCACCCATTACAGTTTTTGTATACCAGCAACTATAGCAAAGGCGTGGCGCTTATTAGAACAATTAACACCATGACTGTGAGTTAAGCCGACACGGATACCGGCGGCACACCAGACACCTCAAGCCACTCAAACCCCTCATCCTGGCAGGCATAGACTGTGTTAGCCACAGAAGCCAGCAAGGGCTCAAGAGTCTGACGGACAAGCGCCAGAGAGTTATTCTTTTGGCTGATATGTGCAACCACCAGATGCTGTAACCGCGAAGTATTCACACGCTGTAAAAAACCTGCAGCCTGCTGGTTGCTCAAATGCCCCCATAAACCTCCCACTCGCTGCTTTAACGAAGGCGGGTAAGGTCCGCCTGCGAGCATTAAAGGATCGTGGTTTGCTTCTAATATCAATGCATCGCAATCGCAATAACATTTTTCGACATGAGGTGAGATATTACCAAGATCCGTTAACACCCCGAGGCTCACACCGCTGTAGCGAAACACAAACTGCGCCGGCTCACGAGCATCGTGAGGCACAGCAACAGGTTCCACCTCTAAACCATGCAGGCTAAATCGCTGATAATTTTCAATTAATCGAAGTTCGGGGATTAAGCCGTGATCTCGGCTGTAAAAAGTGCCTGGAGTCATATAAACCGGCATTTTAAAACGCCGCGCTAACGCTGCCACACCTTTAATATGATCGGTATGCTCGTGTGTAACGATAACGGCTGTAAGGTCTTTGGCTGATCGCCCCAGACGCTGCAAACGCGCTTCAGTTTCCTTAACACTAAAACCGCAATCCAGCAGCAGGGCACCACCTGACCACTCGATCAGCGTACTATTACCCTTACTGCCGCTGCCCAGAGAGGCAAACCTCATGAGCTTGCCTCTTAGATCAGATTTTTACGTAACAATGTCAGTAATTCGCGGGCGGTGCGTGGATCGAGACGCTTGCCATAAGGATCACGCAAATGAACGGTATAGTCGCCGGTTTGACCTTTGATGAACAGCAAATAACCGGGTGCATTAGGGTTAAGTGTCTCTGCCGTACGTTTTGACAGAGGTGCATTGGTAAAGGCTTCCCCCTGGGGTACATTTGGCAGAAGCTGCGATACCGTATAAGGGCTGGTATGTACTATGTCACCATCGCTTTCAAACCAACTGCTAAACCAACCGTCACCTTCTGGCTCTACCGGCTCGTAATGCAGATAGTACACGCCTTCATCGGGGGCACTGTCGTAAATGGCAAAGCCATCCTGTTTCATGGCGTGGAACAATGTTGCCTTGGCGCGCTCTTCGCTCAAGCGTATTTTCATCACCGGTTCACTGGCCTCAACCACGAGCGCTGATTTAGCTTCGCCGCCAATAGCCTGTGCCAGTAATGAAGTACCACCAATCGTTTCGTCCTGTGCCAGAGCAGCCGCTAACTCATCCAGCAACCAGGCTTCGCGCTCAGTGGAGGTTGACTGCCCTGGCCACTGCGCCTCTTCAGGGGGCGTGGCGCCGCTAACGGACTGGTGTAATACGTGGATCTCACTGGTTTCAGGTTGCACACCTTGATCAATCTGAATGCGATAGCGGTCTGTGGTGCTTAAATCAGTTTTAAACTGCAACCAGTGGCTCTCTATCAAGCCGCGACTGATATCAGCACTGGCAACATCCACATTATTTTCGTTCATAAAACTGCGCACCCGAGGCCAAACTTCACCGGGAGATACGTTCATCAAAATCCAGCGCTCATCGCCCAAGCGCTGAATTTTTACGTTTTCCTGCATTAAGTTGGTCGCCAGAGGTTGCGGCCTTGGCACCTCGTTGTGATCAGCGGCCACCGCCTCATCAAACTCGCTCTGCTGAATAGGGGGTATGGGATACACCTCACCCAAGCGCGCACCACTCATACCTTCGGGAACTTTTAAAGGCTCAATTTTATCGGCTTTTTGGTAATCGCCATCACGATTACGGAAATAGGCCTGGTCACCCCAAAACACGCCACAACCCACCAGCTGTGTCATTAACGTCAAAGCGAGCCCGCGAAGGGCGATGGTTTTTATCATAGGATTATCTTCAGCTTACTTATAACAGCCCGGCATCGCGCAAAGCGGTGCGAACTTGCTCATGATATACGTCGGATAGCGGCGTCATGGGTAAACGAATCCCCTCACCTATTACCCCCATTTGCGCCAGCGCCCACTTCACCGGAATTGGATTGGCCTCAAGGAACATGGCCCGATGCAGCGACATTAATGAATCGTTGATCGCACGAGCCTCTTCAGCCTTTCCAGCGATAGCAAGTTCACACATTTGCGCCAGCTTGCCGGGTATGACATTAGCCGTGACAGAAATATCCCCATGGCCGCCTAATAACATCAATTCCACAGCGGTTTCGTCGTCGCCCGAGATAATTTTAAAGCCATCCGGCGCGGCATCAATAATGGCTTTGGCGCGAACCATATCACCGGTAGCCTCTTTAATGCCGATAATGTTGGGCAATTTAGCCAACTCAAGAACAACGTCGGGCTGCATGTCTACTGCTGTTCGGCCAGGCACGTTGTATAAAAGCTGGGGAATATCCACCGCTTCGGCTATGGCCTTATGGTGCAAGTACAAACCTTGTTGAGTTGGCTTATTGTAGTAAGGAGTTACCAATAAGCAGGCATCAGCGCCGGCATTTTTGGCGCCTTCCGTTAACTCAATCGCTTCCGATGTTGAATTGGCACCAGTACCAGCAATGACAGGTATTTTCCCCGCCACCTGATTCACAACATGGGTAATAACAGCCAAATGCTCGTCAACATCCAATGTTGCCGATTCACCGGTAGTGCCTACCGCCACAATCGCGTGAGTGCCCTGTTCGAGATGCCAGTCAACCAGAGCCGACAATCGCTGCCAATCCAGTGAGTTATCGGCGTTCATTGGTGTCACCAGGGCAACCATACTGCCTTGAATCATATTTTCTCCACTGCGGAACAAAGGCGCTTCGGCGCAGCGCCCGGATGAGCAGTCACTCATCGATGATTGATTACAAAAACTGGCGACATGTTACGCACAGCCGCTCAGGGACACAAGCGAGGCAGCGTTGAGCCTCTACAAACTCAGCCTTTTTTAAAGGCCAGCATTCTGTCTAAAGGTCGCATGGCCCGTTCAGCCAATACCGGATCGACAAAGATTTCGTTGTCGTCCTGATCAAACACCTTAGCCAGTATTTCCAATTCGTTTAATGCCATCCATGGACAGTTGGCACAACTGCGACAGCTGGCACCACTACCCGCTGTCGGAGCAACGTGAAACACTTTATCCGGGCACAGCTGCTGCATTTTATAAAAAATGCCCTGATCAGTGGCCACAATAAACTCGCGGTTAGGCAGAGTTTGTGCGGCGTTAATCAGCTGCGACGTAGAGCCCGCCACATCCGCCAGCTCTACCACTGACTGAGGGGATTCGGGATGTACCAGCACGGCGGCGTCTGGGTATAGGGTTTTTAAATCTTCGATACCGCGCGCCTTAAATTCTTCATGCACAATACAAGCGCCGTCCCACATTAGAACATCCGCACCGGTTTGCTTTTGCACGTAAGCACCTAAATGTTTGTCCGGCGCCCACAGTATTTTTTCACCTTTTTTATCCAGGTAATCCACCACATCCAAAGCAATACTAGAGGTGACCACCCAGTCGGCGCGCGCTTTAACCGCTGCCGAAGTGTTGGCATAGACCACGACCGTGCGATCTGGGTGCTGATCGCAAAAATCAGAGAACTCGTCAGCCGGACAACCGATATCCAAAGAACAGGTAGCCTCAAGAGTTGGCATTAGCACGCGTTTATGAGGGGTGAGGATTTTTGCCGTCTCACCCATAAACTTTACCCCGGCCACGATCAGCGTCGAGGCTGGATGGTCGCGGCCAAAGCGGGCCATTTCCAAAGAATCAGACACACAGCCACCGGTCTCTTCAGCCAGCGCTTGAATAACAGGGTCTGTGTAATAGTGAGCCACCAGCACTGCGTCGCGCTCGATCAGCATTTGCTTGATCTGCGCTTTATAGGCGGCTTCTTGCTCAGGAGTTAACTCACCATGTCGGCCAATACCAGCCAAATGGTCTTTGACCACCTGCCGATCAGAGGCCAACGATTCTGTCTCGGTATTTTCGACAACTTCAACGGACATACTCAGGTACCACGGTTGGCGCTCAGCACTGGGTAATGGAGCGCTTTATAAAGGGCGCATTCTAACACAAGCGAGAAATATGGCGGGAGCGTGCAAACGCCGCAAACTGGCGGCTTAGGCGTAATAAAAAAGCGCCAAGTGATGTTCACTTGGCGCTTTTTGAATGGTGGGTCGTACTGGATTATTCGGCTTCGCCTCACCCTTCGGGTCGTCGCATTCGCGACGATGTCTCGCTTACGCTCGGCTCGAACCGGTTCTCATCCAGAACGACAACTTTGCCCAGCGGGCAATATATGGTGGGTCGTACTGGATTCGAACCAGTGACCAATTGGTTAAAAGCCAACTGCTCTACCAACTGAGCTAACGACCCATAAAACTGTTTGTCTGCCAAATCCTGTGGCGGGTGACCGGCGGCGCTCAGTAAACAGCCTGTCGAATATGGTGGGTCGTACTGGATTCGAACCAGTGACCAATTGGTTAAAAGCCAACTGCTCTACCAACTGAGCTAACGACCCGCTAACTTACGCACCTGCTTGCTAAGGCACCCAAATCAGAGGCGCACATAATAATGATTTGGGCGGAAAAAACAAGCGCTTTTTTGCATTTAATTGGCAATAATCGCCAAGTGATCAATAACTTACCAAAGTGTGCGTTTTACACACTCAAAATCGGTAACGGGTCGGGTCGCCCACCCCTGCCTGCTCAAATCCAATTTTGCGCAAGCGGCAGCTATCACAGCGACCGCAGGCGCGGCCATCGTCGTCAGCTTGATAGCAAGACACCGTAAGACTGTAATCCACACCAAGCGCCAACCCCTTGCGAATAATGTCAGCTTTGCTCAAATCAATCAGTGGAGTGCGAATAGACAGTTTTTGGCCTTCGGTGCCTGCGCGAGTGGCAAGGTTGGCCATAACTTCGTAAGCGGCAATATAATCCGGACGGCAGTCCGGGTAACCGGAATAATCAACGGCGTTAACCCCAATAAAAATATCCACCGCCCCCAAGACTTCAGCCCAGCCCAACGCGATCGACAAAAATACGGTGTTGCGGGCCGGCACATACGTCACAGGCACGCCCTGGGTTTCCTCTTCAGGCACATCAATGCCATCATCGGTCAGCGCTGAGCCACCAATGGTGCGTAAATCCAACTGAATCACTTTGTGCGCAGCACTGCCCAAAGCTTTGGCAGCGCGCTCGGCCGCCAACAGCTCGGCACGCATACGCTGACCGTAATCAAAGCTGATGGTGTAACACTCATAACCTTCGTTGCGAGCAATCGCTAGGGCCGTTGTTGAATCCAGCCCCCCGGAAACTAACACCACGGCTTTTTTATTCGCCATTACAATTCTCCCCTGATCGTTTTGCAGGATTACGGTGTGCGAAATCGCTAGTGCCCGGGAATATCGTCCCAGAGCAATTTATGCAGCTGCAACTGAAATCGCACCGGCAGATTATCCTCAATAACCCACTCAGCTAGCGCTCTCGGCTCAATTTCGCCAAAGCTGGGGGACAACAACACATCCGCCACTTTATCGGCCAACTGATACTCATCGATTTTCAACTTGGCCCATTGATAATCTTCACGTGAACAGACCACAAATTTAATCTGGTCGCGCTTGCCCAGCAGCGGTAAATTCTCCCAACGGTTGCGGTGTGACTCTCCCGAACCGGGTGTTTTCAAATCCATCACTTTCACTACCCGGCCATCCACATCATCCAATGCCATGGCGCCACTGGTTTCCAAGGACACCTCGTACCCCTGATCACACAGCGCTCGCAAGAGCTCAGGCGTATGCTTTTGCGCCATCGGTTCGCCACCGGTTACGCAAACATAAGTCGCCCCATACGCCGACACTTTATCCAGCACCTGCGCCAAGCTCATGCGCGTACCGCCGTAAAAAGCGTATTCGCTGTCACAATAGCCACAGCGCAGCGGGCAACCGGTCAAGCGCACAAACACGGTGGGCAAACCCACGGTATTTGACTCGCCTTGCAATGAGTAAAAAATTTCAGTGATTTTGACGTTTGCTTCTGTCATGTTTGTGCCAATTGCGGCCATAACTTCACGGTTAGCGGGCCAAGTGATATTCTAAACGGCTTTGCTATTGCCGCTTCGGATTGCAGTATGAAACCGATCAAATCCAAAAAGGAGCAACGCCAGGAGCTGGATGCCCAAATTCGCGAGTACCAATCCCGTGGTGGCGTCGTTGAACAGGTACCCCAAGGTATTTCCGGGCGCGAGGAAACGCGTCAACCCCTGCCCCATGTGTTTGAGAAAAAATCAGAAGGTGATACCCGCACCGCCGTCAACGATGTCATCGCCGCAATTGAACAGCGCCGTAAACCGGGTAAACCACCCACAGGTAAAAACAACAAAAAACCGCGCAAAAAAATCATTTACGATGAGTTTGGTGAACCTTTACGCTGGGAGTGGGACAGCTAAAGCCGCCCCTTAATCCACCAAGCCGTACTGATCTCGCAACACCTCAATAATTTCTTGCTTGGGATTTTTTGATAACTCAACCTTTTTACCGGTAATTTTCTCGGCGATACCGCAATAGGTTTGTGAAACCTGCATCAAGACCGACTCGGGCAAGGCGTTGTTTTTCGCCAGCGCGCTACGCTCATCCATACGCTGCTTGTTGAGCAGGATATCTGGATCGTCAAAATAGCCAAGCAGCAGCTGCCGGAAGGCCTCTTTGGACTGCTCCACCACCTCGCCTTGGCGATAGCTGGGGCCATCCCAAATGCGTGATGAATCCGGCGTACCCACCTCATCCATATAAATCAGCTTATCGTTACCAGCCGCGTCGGTGACGTAACCAAACTCAAACTTGGTATCCACAAACACCTGATCCAGACCTTCCAGCTCGCGGCTGATCAGCCTGAAACCGTCTTTCAACAGCGCTTCGTACCGATCAATATCGCTTTTTGACTGAAACTTAAAAGCCGCGAAATTGGCCTCTAAATTATGGCGGGTGACATTAACGTCATCCACCGCGGGCACACCGGGAATCCCCTTTAACACCCCTTTGGTGGAAGGTGTAATCAACAGCTCTGGCAACTTCTGATCTTTCTGCAAGCCGTCTGGCAACTTGATACCGCAAAACTCGCGCTCACCGCCGGCGTAAGCTCGCCACATGGAACCGGTAATATACTGCCGACAAATGGCCTCGATCATTACAGGGCGAGCCTTTTGGACAATCCACACTAAGGGGTGGGGAATATCGAGGATATGACTGTCAGCCAAACCGTGCTCACGGAACAAACCAAACCAGTGATTAGAAATCGCGTTCAATGCAGCGCCCTTGCCGGGAACACCGTTCATGCCGCCTTCACCATGCCAAATGCAGTCAAAGGCTGAAATGCGATCACTGATAACCATAATCGCCAAGGAGGCGTTTTCGGCCACATCGTAGCCTTTTTCTTTTATCAGGCGCTGACTGTCGGCATCGTTCAACCAGTACACAGAGCGCACTTTACCGCTGTGTACAGGCAACTCGGTACGAATCGGAAGATCGTCGTTAACGGCTAGAACTCTGTCGGCAAGCCCCATAAAAACACCCTATCAGCGGAGGTCGAAAAACCGGCGATATTAACACATTTACCGACCGCACCAAGACTCTTTACCAAGGCAGACGCTCACCACTCCAGTGATAAAACTGACCCGTATTTTCAGCATTCAGACCTTGCAGCACCGCAAACAAACGTGCCGCGGAGACATCGGGGCTGTACAGCCGGTGAGCGGGGATACGACCAGCAAAGGGTTTAGAGAGCGGCGAGCGGGTCGTTCCAGGGTGCAACGCGACAACACAAGACCCTTCGCAGCGGCGCGACAGCTCAATAGAGGCCGTTTTAATCAGCATATTGAGCGCCGCCTTACTGGCCCGATAACCATACCAACCACCCAACTGGTTATCGCCAATGCTGCCCACCTGCGCGCTTAAAAAAGCCACTTTCGGCGCTTCAACGCCCGTCAAAAGTCCTGGCAGGCGTTTCATAATCAGAGCTGGAATAACGGTGTTTACAGAAAAGTAATGCGCAAGCGCCTCGCCATTCAATTCTTCAAGCCGCTTTTCCGGGGTGGCCTGGTCATCGAGCAAAACGCCCACACAACACAGAATCACCCGAGGCGTCACATTGGCGTTTTTCAGTTGGTCCGTCAGCTCGGACAGGGCATTGTCGGTGTAATCACAGAGGTAGAAATCGTCGTAGATACCTCTTTCGACTTCCGTGCGCCCCACCCCCAGCACCCGATAGCCCGCGGCGGCGTAGCGTTTTGCAAGAGCGCAAGCCAAGGCGCTGCTCGCCCCAAAAATCAGAACTTCAGACATAAGACCTCCGGTTAGCTGGGCTTTAGGCCCATTAGCAGCCGGCGGCGGCCGGATGCTTATAACCAGTCTTTACGCTTGAAATACCAAAGTGGTGCAATCGCCGATGCCAACATAATTAATGTACCGGTCACATAACCCCACTCCCAGTGCAGCCCAGGAATAAACTCAAAGTTCATCCCATAAAAACTGGCGACCACAGTGGGCGGCAAGAAAATGACCGCGGCAATAGAAAAGGTTTTGATGATCTGGTTTTGCTCGATATTGATAAAACCCTGAGTAGAGTCCATCAAAAAGTTAATTTTATCGAACAAAAACGCCGTATGAGACATCAAGGTATCCACGTCACGCTTGATCTCTCGGGCGGTTTCCTGCAATTCAAAATGCTCGCGCAAATGCCGCTGCAAAAAAGAAATAGAGCGCTGGGTATCCATAAGACACAAGCGGATTTTCCCGTTGCTGTCTTCAAGCTTGGCCAGGCGGTCGATGGCATCTTCAAGGTCAGCATCGTCATCTTCCAATACGGTATGACTGACATCTTCGAGTTTGCGGTGAATATCCTCCAGCACGTCAGCGAGGTTTTCGACCTTTTGCTCGAACATGGTAATCAGCAAGTCTTGCGGCGAATGCGCCTGCACCTGCCCACGACGGGCCCGCATTCTCAACAGGCGAAAATCTGCCAGCTCGCCATCGCGCAAGGTGATTAAGCGTTTATCCTGCAAAATAAAAGCGACCGTAGTGGTGCTGTGCCGACCTTCGGTGGGAGCAAGAAACAAGGAGTGGACGTGAATGCCCGCCGAATCTAAAAAGTAGCGCGCAGAAAACTCAATCTCTTCAACATCGTCGGACTCAGGCAGCTCTGCCCGCAAAAAGGTATTAAGCTGGTCGCGCTCTTCATCCGTCGGCTCATGGGCGTCAATCCAGACAGCGTGATTCATGGCCTCGCGGACATTTTCCGGATCCACGTTCTGATCCCGCAACTTCGCGCCCTGAATTTCAAACATTCTCAGCATGCTTTACTCCCCTACTGCCAACCGTGTGATTACATCACTTCCAACTATATAAGTGTACTGGGTTATACGCTTTATTTCTTACGCCTGGGTGAATAAGGCGATACCTCCCCGTCTGGGCGAGTTTTAAAGCGCCGGTGAACCCATAAGTACTGTGTGGGATGACGCCGCACGACCGACTCCACCACCGCATTGGCAGCCGCCGCATCCGCAACGTCATCACCACTGGGAAAGTTCGCCAAAGGCTCTTTTAGCTCTACATGATATACGCCGTCTTCATCACGATAGTGCTCAAAAGGCACTACCGCAGCGCGCCCCATTTGCGCCATTCGCGCCGTCGCGGTCACAGTAGAGGCCTGAACACCGAAAAATGGGGCGAATACCGTATTCTGCACGCCGTAATCCTGATCGGGGGCGTACCAAATGCGGTGGCCTTTACGCAGATTCTTCACCAGCTGACGCACATCGTCACGGGGAATGGTGCTGCCCGAGTAACGCTCGCGGGCACGAGCCATAGCGGCGGCCAGCAAGGGGTTTCGGTCCACGCGATAAATCATGTCGCATTCAATATTGAGCCCCATTATGCGGCCAGCAACATCCAAGGTGGTGTAGTGCCCTCCCAGCAGCAACACCCCTTTCCCCTCATTTTGCAGACGATGAAGAATGTCCAGCCCTTTTAGGGTATAGCGATTATCAAACTTGCGGTCTGGCCCCCACAATGCAATCGCCGTCTCCACAAAGCTCAAGCCTACATTGCGCAAAATTTGCCGTACACGCTCTTCGGCTTGCTCCTCATTTAAATCGGGAAAACACAAATTGACGTTAACCCGTGTGATATCTCGCCGGGACTTGGCGTAGCGATAAAACAAAGCGCCCAACCACTCACCGAGTTTGCGTGACACGCACCAAGGTAAATGCGCAACAAGAACAAACACCCCCAGCGCCATCCATGTGGTCCAATAACGGGGGTGCGTGTAGCCTTTTAAACTGGTGCGTGAGTCGTCCATCTGAGGTGCCATTAGCGATGCCAAAACCGTGAATGAAAAAACGGCGAGATTATAACAGGCACACGGCTTAGCGGTGGTGAATCTGATATGGTTACCACTTACCATCCTTAAACGAGGCCAACCTTGCAATCAAATACAGACCCCCGGCTTGCACAGCTGAGTGAACGCATCGACAAAACCCTCGTCGCGCTAAACCAAAAACTGGATGAGCTGTACCGTTTGCGCGAAGCATCCAGCGGTGAGCAGTGGCGCCACTATGAAGAGCAGATCCGGGCGCTCAAAGAGCAAGAAATTCGACTTCTGAAATCCAAAAACACCGCCTGGATGGCGCACTGGTTACGCCGCGATGGCGAAGTGGAAATAGTGGAACGGCCCCATCGAACCCTGGGCTTAAGCTTAATTGCTATCAGCGCAACCGGACTGGCATTGCTCGGATACTTAGCCTGGAAAGTAAATTCCGGAAGCTAAACCTCATTGAAAGAATTGTCTTCGGAAATAAATGATGGGCAATGGAATAAGGAATGGAGGTACAAAATGGAGGCACAACAGGGAGAGCTAAAAAGAAACGGGCAGCGCCCGGGACCGGGAGCTGCCCCAACAGGAGCATGAATCAATCAGAAGAATCTTCTGAGGCGGCAGACTCAATCAATGTCTTGAGTTCACCATTTTCGTACATCTCGGTCACAATATCGCAACCGCCTACTAACTCGCCGTTAACCCATAATTGCGGGTAGGTCGGCCAATTAGCGTACTGCTTGAGTCCTTCGCGCAGCTCTGGATTGGATAAAATATCCACATAAGCGAACCGCTGACCACACGCCATCACAGCCTGTGATGTGCGCTGCGAAAATCCGCACTGAGGGGCGTTAGGAGAACCCTTCATGTACAAAATAACCGGATTTTCAGAAAGCTGTTGTTTGATGGTTTCCATCACGTCCATAGACAATGTATACCTCTGTGGCTTTTGGATGACCTACCGGAATAGGTTCAGATGAATCAATTGAATAAAAACCGTATAACCTAGTGGTTTACTCAGGTATTTTATTCTACCTCACACTGCCATCCGTTCCAAATAGCAACTTGCCAGCCTAATGGACGTCCTGATTGCAAATAAACAAGCATTGCGTCACAGGTAGTTTGCATATCATACCCGATTCGGTTGACAAATGGGACTATAAATTGGCAGCAATTTGCCATTTTCGGCTATTTTTTGCGCTTTTTTACCTATCAAAATGACAATTTTATGAGAACCGTTAAAAACGCCTGTATGACAGCGTTACCACGACCGACTGATTTCCACCCCCACATTAATTTGCCGCGGAGGTGCGGGCTCCAGGGTTCGGCCACGGCTTTGATTGACAATCACAGCACCTACGTATTTCTCATCGAGGGCATTCTCCAGCTTAAGCCATGAGCTCAAAGAGATTTCACCAAAACGATGTTCCGTCTGCGCGGAAAAATCCAACACCAAAGAGTCCGGCGCCCACTCTTCATTGTTATCGCCCGTTGCCACTTCACCTCGGTACTGAGCAGCTGCACTCAAACGCAACCAAACCCGCCCCTGCCAATCCAATTGTGAATAAAGGTTTTCTCGGGCTACACCTGGCAATCTATTGCCTTGGAATGGCCCTGCAGAATATTCGGCATTTAACCACGTCGCCCCCAAACGCCACGATAAAACGTCACTCAATCGCCACACCCCTTGCAGCTCTAAGCCCGAGCGTTGGGTGTCAGCCCCATTGCGATAAGTGGTTCGCCCACCCTCTGAAACATCCACCACCAATTCATCCCGACTTTGCATGGCAAATACCACAGCACTGGCCTCGCAAACCCCATCGGTCAGACGCCACCCTACTTCACCTTGGCGATTGCGCGCGCTTTGCAAATCCAAATTCAGCCCAGTGCCTTGATTTTGATAGGCCATCTCAGTCAAGGTAGGCGTTTCAAACCCTTCTCCCACACTGCCAAACAGACGCCAGTTGCGCTCGCCGTAACTCACCCCAAGGCCATAAGAAGGCTCACGGTAACCCATTCGGCCAGAATCATCGGGATTAGTCCCCTGCACATAATAATCACTGACTTTAAAATCTATGTCGTTTTGCCGAGCCCCAAACTGTAAACGCCAATGCTCATCGGGCGTCCAGGTCAAAGCCGTGTAGAGATCGGTGTTTCGCACCTCACCCAGCTCGGAACGTTTAAGCTCCCCCTGCTCTCCCCGGTTATTAACATAACCTTTACGCCGATCCCGCATCTGCCCAAATTCAGCCCCCAAAGACCACTCAAGAGCACCAAACTGACGGGCCAGCGTGAGATTACTACCCGCGAAATCTCGTGCCAAATCTATTACCGCGCCGTTGTCGTTTTCACCATCCCCTGGAAAACTCAAAAACTGCTGAATTTCGCGCTGCCCTGCCCAGCCGGCCCATTGCCAGCGCCCCCAGTCGGTGTTTTGTTTAAGTGATACTGAGGCCTGCTGATGATCAATAGACTTACGCGGATCAAATATCAGCGCCACCGGGTGCACCTGGGTGGGATCTTCTTGCCATTGATCGTAGGTAAGGCCCTGTGGGTCTTCAGTGTGAGGGTCCCGGCTGATATCTATCCGCGCCACCGCATGTACCCCAGACGCCGAGCGATAAAACCATTGCGCCGTAAATTGGTTGCGCTCTGCACTTGAGTGCTCACGAAAACCATCGGTTGTAAACTGACTGGCTTGTACACGCAATGCCGCCTGCTCTCCCGCCCATTCGCTGCGCAGGCGGTAACGCCTTTGACGCGCATCGCCAAAAGCCCCCAGCAAATCAACCGAGTTTTGCTCAGGAACCTCTGTGTGAAACAAGATAGTTCCACCTGCCGCATTGCCATACAATGTCGCCAGAGGGCCGCGCATAACTTCAACTCGGTCAATGGTATCCAGGGCGATACTCGATGTCTGGCTTTGACCGTCCGGCATGGTCAAGGGTATGTCATCGACCCGTAAATTAATGCCGCGCACCCCGAACGCCGAGCGCGCGCCAAAACCGCGCAAACTAATACGTGTGTCTTGAGCGAAATTAGAACGGCTGTCAGCTTGAAGCCCCGGCAACCCCGCTAACAGCTCAGCACTGTCAAAACGAAAACCCGGCAATTGCTCACTCATTTTTACGGTATCCACCGTTGCCGTGCTGCTCAACCAGGTTTCAGGCATGCGACTTGCGGTGACTATTATCGTCTCTTCAAGCTCACGCTCCTGCCCCAGCGCAGGGGAGGAAAATACGGTAATACCCAATAACACCAAAAGACAGAAATTACGCATTAAGACTCCAATCGTTTTTTGGTAAAACCCGTAGCCACATGATCGAGAGGGTTTTCCGGCCAGGGATGTTTCGGATAACGTCCTCGCATTTCTTTGCGAACCTCTGGGTAAACGTCGGACCAAAAAAAAGCGAGATCACGAGTAATCGCCAGCGGCCTGCCAGCGGGAGAGAGCAGCTCGATGCTTAAAGGCACCCCATCGGCAGGCAGGGTAAAAGCTCGCGCACCAAAAAACTCCTGCAACTTGCCTCGAATGGTGGGTTTACAGGGCTCAGGGTCGGCAAGCAGTGCCGCGGATTCCATTTCTCCAAGATAATCGACGACTACACGACGCCCACTAGGCAAGGTTAATGAGGCAGGCAACAACTGATCTAGCTGGGCCACCGCCTCAAACCCCAGGTGGTAGGCCAAAGCCTCCCAAAGTGGCATAAGCTCAAGTTGAGTTTCGGCACTAATAAAAGCGCCCAACCACTGATCAAGGCAATCGGTCAGCGCCTGCTCATTCAGATCCGGCAAGTTGATTAAGTTGGCATTTTGCGCCAGCCGCGCCCGGCGCAACAAGGTTAAAGCAGGCTCCGCCCAAGGGACACTCGCCAAGCCTCGTTGCCGTATATAGGCCACCACCGCAGCAGGAATTTCTTGCGTACTCAGTGTTCGGCGCACCTCATCAACTACCTGCCCTCCCATACGGTAACGGCGTGTCTCTACCCAGCGCTGTCGGTTCCCACTGCCAGCCGCTTCGACGGCTGTTTCGACCTCAGCCAAAGTGTGCTTTTGCTCATCGGTCAGTTCAATATCAAGCCCAACGCCCATTAGGGCTTTACCCCGGCTGCTTATATGAAACACCATGGCCCAGTTTGTACGGCAATCGAGAGTAACTGTTGCCCCCGTATTTAAACGGTATTGGTTGAGACTTGTCATCCGTCCAATGCGGTCGGCAAAAACACTAGCCAATACACCGCTCAACGCTGGAGGCAAACTAAGCTCTGTTGCTTTAGGGGTAAGGGTTACCCCCAAAACTCGACACCAACGAGCCCATTGCTGCTGCCAGCGCCTATCGCGGTGTAAACACTGCTGCGCCTCTCGTAACCAAGCGGTGAAGTCTCTCTCTGGCATCAAATCAAAATGCAGTGCCAAGGCAAGTAGCGCCAGCCAACTTTGCCGCTGTAAATCAACGTTCGGGTTTTGAAACAGGTGCAATAAAAGAGCGGCAATGCGCGGATGCGTACCCAGTGCAGCGACACTACGCCCCACATCGGTGATTTTTTTCTGCTCGTCCAACAACCCCCAGCGCTGCAAATGTTTTTGCGCATAACCTAACGCCAGGCTACCAGGAGGTTCGAGCCAGGGTAAATCCGCCACAGGCGTTCCCCAGTGAGCCAGACGCAAGGCCAAAGGCAGATAATCCGTGCGGCGAATTTCCGGCAATGTTTGTGGCACTAAAGGTTCAGACTCCGGCCACAGCCGAATGCAGTGCCCTGCTTGTACGCGCCCGGCGCGCCCGCGGCGCTGTTCGGCGCTCGCCGCCGAAACACGGCGGGTACTTAGCCGGGTAACGCCCGTGCGCTGCTCATAATCCGGCTCACGGGTCAAACCAGAGTCCACCACCAGAGTGACATCGGCAATCGTCAAAGAAGTTTCGGCGATATTAGTGGAGAGAATCAGCCGCGGGCCAAGAGCGGGATTAAGCGCGGCTACCTGTTCAGAGCGCTCAACCCGACTGTGTAGGCAGTAAATTTTGTGCTCAGGATAATGCTGTGCAATGTGCCGCTGGCAACGCTCAATATCCCGCCAGCCGGGTAAAAACACCAACACTGTACGCTCGCACCAGTCATTCACCTTATGCAGCGCGCGCAGCAGATGCTCTTCGAGTGCTTCCGCCCGGCCCGCAGTCCCTGCGGCGGGACAATAATGCAATGTCACTGGAAAGCAACGGCCGGGACTGAACAGCGAGCGCTCAACCTGAGTACGCAGCCCGGCGTCGGCGGTTGCCGACATTAAAACCAGCTTTAAATCGTCGCGCATTAGCGCAGTTTCTTGTACGAGAGCCCAGGCGGTGTCCTGGTTAACCGAGCGCTCGTGGATTTCATCTAACATAACCACAGCGACACCAGCTAAGCCAGGATCCGCCAACAAGCGTTGCAAAAAGACCCCCGGTGTCATTAACAATAAGCGGGTTTGTTCTGAGTCGGCGCGATCAAATGGCACCTGATAACCCACACCTTGCCCCACCTGCCCGCCCTCAAGCTCAGCCAGTCGTTCAGCCAGTGCTACAGCGGATAAGACTCTTGGCTGAATAAGCCAAACTTGCTGCCCGGGCGGTGCCCACTTTAAAGCCCACAAAGGTGCCAGAGTTGACTTACCCGCTCCGGGTTCAGCTTCCAGCAGCAGGCTTGTAACGGAATCCAACGCAGTGGTGAATGCCTCGTGAAGCGATGTTAATGGCAATACGGGGTACCTTGTCATAACCCAGGCTCCAACAGCTTACTTTTCATCTAAAAGAGGTTTTCCCCAACCACCGCCCCCGGCGGTAGCCAGCGTGAGGCAATCTCCCGGTTTTACACACAAGGCCACTTTGGCGGGCAGAGCCTTATTATTTAACCAGTTTTCCCCTGGGGCCGCCGGTTCACCTCCGGCTAACCCCCAGGGTCGATGTGAGCGCCTCTCCGTCAATAGAGTCACTTGCGCCGGGGCTAAAAATTCGTATTCACGCAACAAACCGTCCCCACCAGAGTTAAGTCCGGCACCGCCGCTACCTCGGCGCACCTGATAACGCCTGATTCGAAGCGGGTAATGAGTTTCCAGACTTTCTACGGGTGTGTTTAATGTGTTGGTCATGTGTGTCTGGACGGCCGACCAGCCACCGCCCCGTTTTCCCGCCCCCATACCCCCGCCGTTCGTTTCGTAATAATCCCAGCGAGGGTGCGTAGTATTGGCCTCCGCCCCCATAGCCACGTTATTCATCGACCCAGAGCTGGCGGCCGGTATACGTTCAGGTAAAGCTTGGGACAAAGCCCCCAGAACAACATCCACTATGCGTGTAGAGGTCTCAACATTGCCCGCCGCAACAGCAGCGGGACGACGGGCATTGACCAAACTACCTTCTTGAGCGTGCAGTTCAATGGGCCGAAACGTTCCCGCACACGCGGGTGTCTGTGGGGGCATCAAACAACGCAAAGCGTAAAATACGGCCGCAGCTGCCACTGCCAAGGGACAGTTGATGTTGCCCGCAACCTGATGACTGGTGCCAGCAAAATGAGCAGTAACACGGCCATCAAGAACCGTTAGCGACACACTGATAACTATGTCTTTATTCTCTAGTCCATCATCATCCATAACATCCGAAAACACATACCTCCCGCCGGGAATCGTGCGTAATGCCTCACGAGCCAGGCACTCGGCATAATCATTTAGCTTTAATAGGGCTTGCTGGTACTTCTGTACCCCCATCGATTCCACCTGAGTGCTGAGCCGCTCAGCACCGAGTCGGCAGGCACTGATTTGCGCTGAAAAATCTCCGCGAGCCTGAATCGTATGCGTGGCGCTAGCATCTTCACCACACAATTGGCGTAATACCGACTCTACCACTTTGCCGTCACGAACAATCGGAGTGGGAGCAATGACAACCCCCTCTTCGGCCAAGGTTCGGGAAATCGGCATCGAGCCAGGAGACGTCGCACCGATATTGGCATGGTGAGCACGGTTAGCGGCAAAGCCCACCAACTGGCCACCGTGCCACACCGGAGCGATGACCGTGACATCCGGCAAGTGGGTACCGCCCAGGTAGGGATCGTTGACAACCAGCATATCGCCCTCCCCCCACTCGACGCCGTTAACGATGTCCGCCATGGCGTAGGCCATACTGCCTAAATGAACGGGTATATGCGCGGCCTGGGCAGCAAGCCTGCCTTGCGCATCGAAAAGTGCGCAGGAAAAGTCCAATCGGTCCTTAATATTGGGAGAGAAAGCCGAACACTTCAGCACTGCGCCCATTTCATCGCAAACTGCCGCCATGCGACTGGCAAAGACGCTCAGTTCTATCGCGTTCATTACGCCCCCAATGTTATCGGCAAACGGATTAAACGCGGCATCTTACCAGCCTGCGAATGGACCGTCAGGCGGCTATTTGCCAAGCCTCAGGATTCCATATACTATCGGTCGTTTGGTGTTTGGTCTGTTGACTACCCTTTGAGCCCGCCGCAATAAAGGTGGCGAGACTAGCGCAGGCAAGCGAGCTATCGCTAACAAAGCTGCCATTAACGCCTTCGGCGCTGTGGCGGCTTTTTCGTTTGCACTGCTACCAATGCAACAGACTTACACTCCCGTCCGGGATCAGCAACCGAGCAGGTTCGCCAACCCAGCAAGACGCGAGAACCAGATTCCCTAAAATTGATGACAGCCAGAGCCCCTGAACGGGTTCGGGTTTTATTTTTGTTGGAGAAAGCTCATGTCAACCTTAATGAACACCTACGGTGCCAGAACCCTTACCCTAACCAAGGGCTTGGGCAGCCGAGTGTGGGACGATGCGGGCCACAGCTACCTTGATGGCATTAGCGGTATCGCGGTATGCGGCCTGGGCCACTCACACGCGGCCGTTACCCGCGCCATTAACGAGCAGGCAGACACCCTTTTACACGTGTCAAACCTGTACAACATTCCCGCGCAAATAGCGCTGGGCGACAAGCTGTGCCATACAGCGCAGATGGACAAAGCGTTTTTCTCCAACTCCGGCGCGGAAGCGAATGAAGCGGCCATCAAGCTGGCCCGCAAATACGGCAACGACAAAGGCATAGAAAACCCCGCTATAGTGGTCATGAAAAGTGCCTTTCACGGCCGCACCATGGCCACCTTAACCGCCACTGGTAACGCGAAAATCCAGCAGGGCTTTGAACCCCTGCTCCCCGGATTTGTGCGCGCCCCTTTTAACGACATTGCCGCCATCGAAGTCTTGGCCGCCGAGCACAAAAACATTGTCGCGGTGCTGGTCGAGCCCGTTCAAGGTGAAGGCGGCGTACGCATTCCCGACGCAGATTACTTACCCAAACTGCGGGAGCTGTGCGATCGCCACCAGTGGCTGATGATGCTGGACGAAATTCAAACCGGTAACGGCCGCACCGGTAAATACTTTGCCTACCAGCACACCAACACCCTTCCCGATGTGGTCACCACCGCCAAAGGCCTGGGCAACGGCGTGCCTATCGGCGCCTGCCTGGCGCGCGGGGCGGCGGCAGAGGTGTTTGGCCCCGGCAATCACGGCTCCACTTTTGGCGGCAATCCGCTGGCCTGTCACGCGGCGGAGGCAGTCGTGGACACCTTGATCGGTGGCGATTTGATTGATCGGGTAGCAGCGCGCGGGGCGCAAATGCTACAGGCGTTTAAAGACAAGCTGGGCGATAACCCCAAAGTGGCCGATATTCGTGGCCATGGCTTGATGCTTGGCATCGAGCTTGAAGCGCCATGCCTGGAGCTGGTGGCCAAGGCACGGGAAATCGGCTTACTGATTAACGTAACAGCGGGCAACACCATCCGCTTACTTCCTACCTTCATCATGACCGATGAAGAAACCGACGAACTGGTCAACGGCGTTGTCCAGCTTGTTGAGCAATTTGAACCAACCGAATAAAACAGTAAAGGCATTACTATGGTTGCAATCAAAGCACCACAGACAACACACAAAGTGCGGCATTTTCTGACCCTTAACGACATCAGCAAAGATGAGCTGAAGTCGATCATCGACCGTGCCATCGAAATGAAACAAGCACTGTACGAGGGCCGCGCCCAACCTTTACTGGAGCGCAAAGTAATGGGGATGATTTTTGAAAAGTCCTCTACCCGTACCCGCGCATCATTTGAAGCGGGCATGGCGCAACTGGGCGGCCACGCGCTGTTTTTATCCCCGCGCGACACCCAACTTGGCCGCGGTGAGCCTATTGAAGACTCGGCCCGTGTGCTCTCGCGAATGGTCGATATTGTGATGATTCGAACCTTTGGTCACGACAAAATTGAGCGCTTTGCCGAGTTCTCCCGCGTACCGGTAATCAACGCTCTGACCGATGACTTCCACCCCTGTCAGCTACTGGCCGACATTCAAACATTTGTTGAGCTGCGCGGCTCCATGGCGGGCAAGTCGGTCGCTTGGGTGGGCGACGGCAACAATATGTGCAACTCATACATTAACGCCGCCGCCATGTGCGACTTTGAGCTGCGCATCGCCTGCCCCGAGGGTTTCAACCCTTCCAGCGACTTGATCAACGCCCACAGCGACAGAGTTAAACTGTGCGCAACACCCCAAGAAGCGGTACAAGGAACCGATTTAGTCGTCACGGATACCTGGGCCTCTATGGGGCAGGAAGACGAGAAAAACGAGCGCGAACGCGCTTTTGCAGATTATCAGGTAAACGCCGAGTTAATGAGTTACGCTGCCAGCGATGCGCTGTTTATGCACTGCCTGCCCGCCTACCGCGGCAAAGAAGTGAGCGCCGAGCTGTTGGATGCACCAGACTCAGCCGTGTGGCAAGAGGCAGAAAACCGCTTGCACGCACAAAAAGCGTTGATCGAGTTTTTACTGACGCAATAAAGCGTCAGTAACTCACGCTCTCAGCCGTATAAAACGTTTTATCCTCTAAGGAGTCAGCATGAGCCTGTGGCATGGTCTTTTCGCCGATCAAGGCGCCAAGCGCCGCGACGATGGCGGCTTTGCTTTCCCCCCAAATGTCTCTGCCCCGGCAGATACCGACACCCGTCTAAGCCCGCTGAGTCATCAGGCTTTTATTACCTTAACCGGGCCCGATGCGCGTAAGTTTTTGCAGGGCCAGGTTACCTGCGACGTACGTGAACTGGAACAAAGCCATTGGCTGTTAGGGGCGCAGTGCAACCTTAAAGGTCGGGTGATCGCCAGCTTTACTTTGGCAGCCCTCAGTGATGAAACTTTGCTGTTAAAAACCAGCGGCGATCTGGTTGAAACCTTGTTATCCAACCTGAAGAAATACGCCGTGTTCTCTAAAGTCACACCTGAAGCCGAGGGCGAGTGGATCGCCTTTGGTTTAAGTGGCTCCGGTGCAAGCAGGCTAATCGAGCAAAACACGGGGCTCAATCTTGCCGATCTGACCGATAATCACTTTCTCGCTACAGACTCCACGATCGTACTACAGCGAGGGAAAGACCGCTTTGAGCTATGGGTTAACGCCGATCACGCAGCGACACTCTGGAGCCAGTTGGCGGCGCAATGTCAACTGGCGGACACGGCCTTGTGGCAACTTGCCGATACCGAGGCGGGAATTGCCGAAATTCGCGCCGACACCAGCGAACACTTCACGCCGCAGGATATAAACTATCCACTCATCGGTGCGGTTAGCTTTAAAAAAGGCTGCTATACCGGTCAGGAAGTGGTCGCGCGCTTACACTATAAAGCCAAGTTAAAAAAGCACTTGTACCGTATTGAAGGCTTAGGCGCGCCACCGGCACGCCTGGCCTCGATTGTGGACAAACAAGGGAAAAACCGAGGGGAAATCGTTCAGGCCAGCGCGACCGATAAAGGCTTTGAAGCCCTGGCGGTACTGCCTGCAACAGACGATACCTCTTTACAAATGAGCGAAACCGGCGGGCACATTACCCGATTAAGCTTGCCCTATAGCATTCCCTCAGCCGACAATAGCGATTGAAATACAAAAACGGGACAACCGATGAGTCAAGTAGTAGACACCGTCCGCCAGGACATTATCGCCGCCATTAAATCCGACCGACTGGTGCTGCCCACCTTGCCCGAAGCGGCATTGAGGGTGCGAGAAGTAGCGGAAGACCCTGACGCGAACATGGACCAGCTGACCAGCGTTATTGGCAATGACGCCGCCTTGTCTGCACGCATTGTTCGTGTGGCCAACAGCCCTCTGATGCGCGCCAGTAAAGCCATCGAAGATTTAAAAGCTGCCGTCATGCGATTGGGCATCCAATACACCTGCAATATCGCCACCGGCCTTGCCATGCAACAGATGTTTCAGGCCACCTCAGACTTAGTGGACTCACGTTTGCGAGACACCTGGAACCGCTCCAGTGAAATCGCCGGCATCTGCCACGTGCTATGTCGCCATTACACCAAGCTGCGTCCGGACCAGGCTACCTTGGCGGGCTTGATTCACCGTATCGGCGTACTGCCCATCCTCACCTACGCCGAAGAGCACCCCTCGCTCCTGAAAGACAGCCTGACGCTGGACCGAGTGATCTTCCAGCTGCAAGGCGCTATCGGCGATTTGATTTTAAAAACCTGGGACTTTCCCGCCGAAATCGCCAACGTACCCTCCCAGCACATGAAGTTTAATCGCGAGGTCGAGAAAGCCGATTACGCCGACATTGTTACCGTCGCTATGCTGCAAAGCTACCTGGGCACAGATACCGCGCTAGGCCGTGTGGATTACCACAAAGTCACCGCCTTTAGCCGCTTGGGGATGGACCCTGACATGCAAATGGCCGAGGCCGAAGACCTGTCGGCTGAAATGGAAGCGGCGATGACCCTTTTACAGTAACCCCCGCTTCATCCTATAAAAAAGCAGCCCACGGGCTGCTTTTTTTAACACCTAAAACTCACTCAGAACATTACAAACGCCAGTCAATCTCGGTCACACCACGGCTGCGCAAATACGCATTCGCCTTGCCAAAATGCCCGTTCCCCAAAAATCCGCGATGGGCAGACAGAGGAGACGGATGGGGCGACGTTAACACCAAGTGTTTGCGGGTATCGATCAAGCGCCCTTTTTTCTGTGCGTAACTGCCCCACAACAAAAACACCAATCCTTCGCGGCCGCGATTGAGTGCATCAATAGCCGCATCTGTGAATTGCTCCCAGCCCTGATTTTGGTGCGAACCGGCTTTGCCCTGCTCTACGCTGAGAGTGGCATTTAACAGTAGCACCCCCTGCTCCGCCCATTTTTGCAAACAACCATGGGGCGGTCTGGCAAACCCTAAATCGCGCTCAATTTCCTTAAACATATTTTGCAGCGACGGTGGCGGACGCACGCCCTCGGGCACCGAAAAACTCAAGCCGTGTGCCTGGCCTGGGCCGTGGTAAGGGTCTTGCCCCAAGATGACCACCTTTACTTGATCGAAAGGTGTGGAATTAAACGCGTTAAACATGAGTGCCGAGGGCGGGTAAATTTCTTTACCCGCCTGCTTTTCGCGCTTTAGAAAGGCTTTTAACGCCTGCATGTGGGGCTTTTCAAACTCGCCCTCGAGCTCGGCCAACCAGCCGGGCTCTAATTGAATGGATCTTGCCTCGCTCACATCTGGACTCCTTTGCAAGCGAGGCAATGTACCACCCTTTACTCGTCGATGCAGTACTCGGCAAGGGGCGGAAAACCGTTAAACTCAACCGCGCTGTAGCTGGTGGTGTAAGCACCGGTTGAAAGCCAGTACAACCTGTCACCCGAACTCAAATCCAGTGGCAGCGGGTATTTGAAATTTTCATACATAATATCCGCACTGTCGCAGGTAGGCCCCGCCAACACAGCGCCCTCCAGCTCGCCATTTTTCTCCGTATACACCGGGTACTTGATGGACTCATCCAGAGTTTCAATCAGCCCCGAGAATTTACCCACATCGGTAAACACCCAGCGGTGCAAAGCGGTGCGCGATTTACGCGAAATCAATACCACCTCGCTGACCAGCACACCGGCATTGGCAATCAGCGAGCGGCCCGGCTCCAGAATAATGCGCGGAAATTCATCGCCAAAATCTTCCTGAAGAAAGCGTGTAATTTCTTCCGCGTAGGTTGCCAGATCGTTAGTGCGGCTGATGTAATTGGCCGGAAAGCCACCGCCCATATTGATCATTTTCAGGGTGATTCCCTGCTCTTCAAACAAGCGCTCGAAAATCACCTTAACTTTTGCCAAAGCCGCATCCCAACTACCGATTTCACGCTGCTGCGAACCCACGTGGAAGGAAACGCCGTAGGGCTTCAGCTCCAGCTCGCGCGCCAGGGTCAGCAGCTCTACCGCCATTTCAGTTTCACAGCCGAATTTACGCGACAATGGCCAATCGGCTGTTTGCGAACCGTCGGTCAGCACCCGTACGTACACCTGCGAACCGGGTGCCTCGCGGGCGATGGTGTTCAAATCGTCTTCAGAGTCTGTCGCAAACAAACGCACACCGCGCTCATAAAAATAGCGAATGTCGACGGCCTTTTTGATCGTGTTGCCGTAGCTGATGCGCGAAGGTTCAACCCCCAGCGCCATCACTTTGTCCAGCTCGTAGCGCGAGGCGATATCAAAATTGGCACCGCGATCACGCAGCAGTTTTAAAATCGCTTCTGCCGGGTTCGCTTTTACCGCGTAGTAAATATCCGCATAGGAAAAATTGCTCACCAGCTCATCGTAAGCGCTGGCAATGGTCGGCAAGTCGATGACCACAAACGGGGTTTCGCGCTGATCGGCAAACGCTTTAATACGCGCAAAAGTCTCTGCACGATAGTAATCAGCTATGTCGGTCACGCCATTAAATACATTCATTACTTGCCTCCTGGGCTTTTTTGTTGCGGCAAAAAAGAAGGGGCAACCCGCCGCAACGAATCACCCCAAAACCGTTGGAGCCAACCGAATCAGCCGCTCCTAAAACGCGCGCATTAAAAGGCCAAACCCAGCGCTTGGCAATGAGTTTATTAGGTTAATTTCTTCTAGCTACAGGCAGGAATACTTCAAAGACGAAACTTTAGTTATAAGCAAAACCAACGGGCACAAAAAACCCGGCTTACGCCGGGTTTTCGCGGAATAAACCGAGGTGAAAGCTAGGCTTACAGTTTGCCAGAGTTCTCTGACAGGTAAGAAGCAACGCCAGAGGCCGATGCGTCCATACCTTTATCACCTTCCTGCCAGCCAGCGGGACACACTTCACCGTGCTCCTGATGGAACGCCAGAGCGTCAACCATGCGCAGCATTTCGTCTACGTTACGGCCCAGAGGCAGGTCGTTAACCACTTGGTGACGAACCACACCGTCTTCGTCGATCAAGAAAGAGCCGCGGAAGGCAACGCCACCTTCAGACTCCACGTCAAAGGCCTGGCAAATTTCGTGTTTAACATCGGCAACCATGGTGTATTTAACCTGGCCGATACCGCCTTCGTTCACGGGAGTGTTGCGCCATGCGCTGTGGGTAAACTGAGAATCGATAGAAACTGCGATCACTTCAACGCCGCGATCCTGGAAGGCCTGGAAGCGGTTGTCGAAAGCAATCAGCTCAGATGGGCATACAAAGGTGAAATCCAGCGGGTAGAAGAATACCACTGCTTTTTTGCCTTTAATGGCTTCAGACAGCTTGTACTCATCAACGATTTCGCCGTTGCCCAGAACAGCTGCTGCAGTAAAATCCGGTACTTGTTTTCCTACTAATACGCCCATGTCTTAATCTCCTAAGTTAACGGACTGAGAATTTGACTCCATGCAAAGGTGGGGCTGGTTTGTGTAAAAACAACCCTGATGCGCAAAGAGTATGTAAAACTTGTGTGACAATGTTGCGGGCACTCCCTAAGCGGTAACGCTTTGACAATAAACCACCCATTGCCCGATTGCGGGGCACTATATTACACCCTCTTTTTGGGGTCATATTGATTTTCTATATAGGCATCATTGCTAATTTTTGACCTCTGCTCGGCAGAGCACCAATTTGATCGAGATCTCCTCAAATCGGCTTATAACCACACCGCCAAACCCAAACAACAATTATTCTCACAAATTATTGACATATATTCTCATTAGCAATACCATCGCGGAAGTTCGATTATGGTCGCTAACAGGTTGCTTCAATCTTATGTACGTTTGCCTTTGCCAAGGAATTACTGATCGCCAAATTCAAGCCGCCGTGCACGATGGTGCCCACAGCCTGGGTAAGCTGCGCAAAAGTCTGGGTGTAGCAAGCCAGTGTGGAAAGTGTGCCTCGCTGACTCGTGAAATTCTCGATGAAACTCTGCAAGAGATTCCGGAAATTGGAGGTTTACCGCAATTTTTCGCGGTTGCCTGATGCTGTTTATCAGGTGTAAACGAGAATAAGAACACCTCTCCCAATCATTCAAAAACCCCTTTCATATCAATGAGTTACGCTTGACAAGGGCGCAATTCAGGCCCACACTTATTGTCTGTTTTCCACCGCGTAAGGGTAAGGAGTCGATCATGAAAGGCGATCCGAAAGTAATTGCACATTTAAATAAAGCACTGGGTAACGAGCTGGTTGCCATTAATCAATACTTCTTGCACGCCCGCATGTACAAGGACTGGGGCTTGAAAGAGCTGGCAGACCACGAATATCACGAATCTATTGATGAAATGAAACATGCGGATATGCTGGTTGAGCGCATTTTGTTTTTAGAAGGTATTCCCAACTTGCAAGACCTGGGCAAGCTCTTGATTGGTGAAAACACGCAAGAAATGCTGGAATCTGACCTGAAGCTGGAGCTAAAAGCGATTCCCGATTTGCGTGAGGGCATGGCGTATTGCGAAGAGGTACAGGACTATGTCAGCCGAGACCTGCTTAAAAACATTCTGGAATCAGAGGAAGAGCATGTAGACTGGCTGGAAACGCAGCTGTCTTTAATTGAGAAAGTGGGCATCCAAAACTACTTGCAATCCAAAATGGCTGGCGACGAATAAGCATAACTCGCTAAACCAGTAACGGGCTGAATGGCAAAAATCAGCCCGTTTTCATTTCCCGCTTTTTCATACCGCTGATTCAGTTCAACAGCCCGTACACCCCTACTGAATAGGCCCGTTTTTCGCTGCTGCCTTCGAGCGAGCGAACTTTTATAGATTGCCCCAGTTTAGGAACGTCGCTGATGTAGCGAGTATTACCTGTTCCTTCATCAAAACTCACCACACCCGGCTGGTGAAACACATAACCAATCACATCTCCCTTTTCAACACCGACGCTGATCGGAAAGTTAACCTGGGAAACTCCTGAATTAGTCGCGGTTAGCGTTGAACTTGTCCAAATAACCAGCAGGTGCTCTTGTACCGGGCGCAGTACCTGTACGGTAAAAGTTCCAGGCTTAATAAAATGTGCCCCCACACCGGTTAAGGTTCCAGAGGCAGGCATCGGATTTGCCAAATCCACCAACAGCATCGACTGATGATCAATACTATTGCGTTGCACCAGCTCTCCGCCCACAAAATCCAGTAAGTCGCTTTGCACCATAAACGCCTTTAGCTCGTCGATTTCCTTTTGCACATAACGCCGCACTTGGCTTCGTAATTCGGAGGACTCCTGAACCCGGACGGTTTTTTCTGTATCCAACACCGCCATGACCCGGTTAAGTTCATTGATGTGACTTTGCAGTTGCCGCTCCTGCTGTTGCAAAGCCACAACTTTAGCTTTGGATTGAGTAAGCTCAGCCTTGAGCTGGGCGTTTTCATCCTGCATTTGTTTGATGTTTGGCGGGGTTTGGCATCCGGCTAAGGTGCCGGTGACGAATAAAAATACCGCTAAGGAGTAAATCTTCATGGGTCGCCTCTTACTGAATCCGGCTCAGTATACCTTTATTGCCCAACCTTAAAAGCCACACTGTGTAGGCGAACCCCATCCAATAGTAAATCGACGTGATAACTCCCTTCGCTAAAACCTGATACCGGTCGCTCGATGCGAAAGAACGTTGTACCGCTGCTTCCACTGACAATTACCGGCACTTGAGCAATTTGCACACTTCGCGCCCCATCCATCAATACCGCTTGAATGACGCTGGCATCCTTCCCGTTAAAGTTGGCGTAACTAAAGCCAAGGTAAATTACCCGATCTGGCGTTACGACTTCGGGCTGTGCCTGGTCTAGCGTATTAAACGCTACCGCCGAGACCTTTAAATTTGACACTTTTGGCTGCTGCGATTCGACCAGCTGGTCCAACTCCAAACGACGAGCCAAAAGCGCCTGACTTTGCGGGTAGTGATCGCGGGCTGAGGCCAATTGCAAAGAGGCCTCTTCCAGTGCCCCACCACGAATCATACTGTCGATACGCCCCAACAACCCCTGCTCCACATTCACCAGCCCTTCAATGGCTTCAGTACTAGTCGGGTATTGCGCAAGTATTTCCTGGTAGGTATCAAATGCATTGTCACCCGCCGGGGCTATCAGTTTATCGGCGGCCAGCTGTCGAGTGGCACGCGTCAATGTAAGCTGCAATTGTCGCGCTCTGCTTTTCTGAGCAGACTCCAGCTGTGCCACCAGTGCTTGGGTATCCGGGCTGTCAGGGCTAATTTCCTGTGCCCGCTCAAGCGCTTTTGTCGCCAGCGCCAAATCGTCTGACTCCAGCGCCGCCCGGGCGCGACGCTGGTAGCGAGCAGAAATGCGTTCAATACCTTCAGCGGCAATTCTGTTGTCTGGCCAGCGTTGCAAAATACGTTGATACATTTCTAAAGCATTAGCGCCAACCGGCTCATCCACAGCGCCTTGATCCAAATACAACTGTGCTTGCAGCAAGCGAGTATCAAGCTCGGGATCAAAATTAGGCGGTGACTTCTCGGTGTCGGCAACACCATCAAGTGCGGGCACCACGGGTTGTGCCTGGCTTACAGAGTCAAGTGATGAGCTAGCGGAGGCGACAGCGGTGGACTGGAGGGACGAGACACTAACCGCTGATTGGCTTTCTGAACTTACAGAGCTGTCACTGCTTACCGTAATGGCAGGGGGCTCGGGCGCAATAACCGCTGTGGTCGTCGGGCGTATCTGTTGCCAATAAAAGCCAGCCACCACACTCAACAGGATCAGTGCTATTATCACCATCTGCCCTCCCCGGCTTTTGTTACCGGATGTACCGATGGTCGTATCGGCTCGGCCAATGCTATCGGCGTGGCTGACACTAAAGCTACTGCCACTCGCTATACCCTCTTCATTGTCACCTGTGGCCTGGGCTACGGCCTTAGTGTCAAGCTGAGCGGCCTGAAACTTCGCTGATCCCACCGTGGTAGCCGTTACATCTACCTCTTCTGGTAGGGGCTGAGTCACCATTTGAGCAGCTATCTGTTCAACCTCTTTCGCATCAATCGCATCCAAATCAACGATCAGTTCACTGCCGTTCTGGTAACGCTGAACCGGTTTTTTCGCCAGTACCTTATCGATAATCGGCTGAAAGGCGGCCAGATGTTCTGGCAGGCGCGGAACGGGCTCAGAAACGTGCATAATGCCCACCGCCACCGGTGAATCGGCATCAAAAGGCACATGACCGCAAAGCAGCTGAAACAAGACCACACCCAGGCTGTAAATGTCACTGCAGGGGGACAGTTGCGCACCTTTAGCCTGCTCTGGACTCATGTAATGCGGGGTGCCCATGGTGGTGCCGGTTTGAGTCATGCCCGAGGCCACATCCGTTGCGCGAGCAATGCCAAAGTCCATCAGTACCGCACGGCCGTCATCCGCGTGCAGCATGATGTTTTCAGGTTTCACATCGCGGTGGATATACCCTTTGCGCCCCGCGTAATCCAACGCACGGGCAACGTCTTTAATCACCGCCAAGGCATTACCCAGCGGCAAGTCGTAGCGCTGCGCCTTTAAGTCCTCTCCAGGAATGTACTCCATAGAAAGGTAGTGATGCCCGTCGTGCACACCGACGTCATACACCGTGACAATATTAGGGTGCATCAAACGTGACACGATTCGGGCCTCGCGAATAAACCGCTCACCAAAGCTCGGATCTTTACTCAACTGGGGCGACATAACCTTGAGCGCCACCTCGCGCTCAAAGCTCTCCTGGATGGCCAGATAAACCGTTGCCATACCGCCTTCGCCAAGCGTGTCGATGATTTTGTAGCCAGGTATTTCCATTTACATGCTCAAAGGTGAGAGTTGTTGCGGCTTGCAGCCGATACACTTGAGTTCGGCGCGGCATTATACGCTCAACGCCTGCCATTTATTATCCTTCCTCAGCACAATATAGGCCAATCCCAATGTTGGCAACATACGGCTGAAAGCGGCATTCTCAATTGCTCAAAAGGCCACCAATTGCTACCATTGCGCCCTTTTGCAGGGCCTGGTTTTTACGCCCGCTGCGATTATCAACTCCAGATACACTAATCCAGACACACTGAATCCCAACACAAGAGACTTTCTATGACCCAGGACTTTCGTCGTGCCCCCCTGGCAGAACTTGCTTATCACGATGCCTTTATCGGCCGTCATGTCGGACCGGATGCGTCCCAGGCCGAGGCCATGCTCAAGACACTGGGACTTGAGTCTATGGAAAGCCTGATTGAGAAAACCGTACCAGCGAAAATTCGCCTAAATGAAGCACTGGAGCTGGAAGCGGCAAAGTCAGAAATCGAAGCTTTGGCAGAATTAAAAACCATTGCCGGCAAAAACAAAGTGTTCAAAAACTTTATCGGCATGGGGTACTACGACACCCACGTACCTAACGTTATTTTGCGCAACGTACTTGAAAACCCCGGGTGGTACACCGCCTACACCCCCTACCAGCCCGAAATTGCCCAAGGTCGCCTGGAAGGTTTGCTGAACTTTCAGCAAATGATCATCGACCTGACCGGCATGGACTTAGCCAACGCCTCCATGCTGGATGAAGGCACCGCCGCCGCCGAAGCCATGGCCATGTGCAAGCGACAAAACAAAAAGAATCGCTCTGATGCATTCTTTGTTGCCGCCGACACTCACCCCCAAACCATCGCCGTGGTAAAAACCCGCGCCGAGCATTTCGGCTTTGAGGTGATTGTCGATAAAGCCGAAAAACTGGCTGATACCGACTGCTTTGGCGCCCTGCTGCAATACCCGGGCACCACCGGTCAGGTGCGTGATTTAACGGACATCATCGGCGCAGCACACGAGCAAAACACGCTGGTGACCGTGGCCTCCGATTTACTGGCGCTGATGCTACTAAAATCGCCGGGCGAGATGGGCGCCGATGTCGTGATCGGCACCAATCAGCGTTTTGGCGTACCTATGGGGTTTGGCGGCCCGCACGCCGCGTTTTTTGCCTTCCGCGATGCCTATAAGCGCAGCGCGCCTGGCCGTATTATCGGTGTGTCGGTAGACAGCCGCGGCAAAACCGCGCTGCGTATGGCCATGCAAACCCGCGAGCAACACATCCGCCGCGAAAAAGCCAACTCCAACATTTGCACCTCGCAAGTACTGCTTGCGGTAATGAGCGTGTTCTACGCGATTTATCACGGCCCCGAAGGTTTGACCCGCATCGCCGAGCGTGTGGCGCGCCTCAGCAACCTGCTGGCATTGGGCTTGAACAAGCACGGCTTTAACCTGCTGCACGATGCTTTTTTTGACACCTTGTGCATTAAGGTTGGCGACGCTCAGCGCGCCATTTACCAAACCGCACTGGCCAATCAGATCAACCTGCGCTTAGTGGGCGATGACTGCATTGGCATCAGCCTGGATGAAACCACCACACTCAACGATGTAAGCCAGCTACTCAATGTATTTTGTGCCGGTGACCATGGTCTCAATCTGCAAACGCTGGAAGACGAGCTGGCAGAAGTCGATGCGACCGGATTACCGCACACCCAGCGCCGAGCCGATGCCGTCTTAACACACCCGGTGTTCAACACCCATCAGTCCGAAACCGAAATGTTGCGCTACTTAAAACAACTGGAAAGCCGCGACATCGCCCTTAACCACTCGATGATTCCGCTGGGCTCTTGCACCATGAAGCTCAACGCCACCGCCGAGATGATTCCCGTTACCTGGCCCGAGTTTGGCAAATTGCACCCCTTTGCCCCTATTGATCAGGCCCAGGGCTATGCGCTTATGTTCCAACAACTGCAGCAAATGCTAGAGGCGTGCACCGGCTACGACGCCGTTAGCTTACAGCCCAACGCGGGCAGCCAAGGTGAGTACGCGGGGTTGGTGGCCATCAAGAAATACTTTGAAAGTAAAGGTGAATTTGAGCGCGATATTTGCCTTATTCCTGCGTCGGCCCACGGTACCAACCCCGCATCAGCACAAATGGTGGGAATGAAAGTGGTAGTGGTCAATTGCGACAGCAAAGGCAATGTAGACCTTGAAGACCTGAACGCGAAAATTAGTGAATACACCAGCCGCATTGCTTGCATTATGGTGACCTACCCCTCCACCCACGGGGTGTTTGAAGAGGGTATTACCGAGTTGTGCGCCGCAGTACACAATGTCGGTGGCCAGGTTTACATCGACGGCGCCAACATGAACGCCCTGGTAGGCGTCGCGGCACCGGGTAAATTCGGGGGCGATGTCTCTCACTTAAACCTGCATAAAACCTTTTGTATTCCGCACGGTGGCGGCGGCCCCGGTATGGGCCCCATCGGTGTGGCAGAACACCTAAAACCCTTTTTACCCGCGCACCCGGTTCAGCCCGTGCCCGATACCGACGTCGCCAACGGCACCATTTCAGCGGCGCCTTGGGGCTCAGCGAGCATTTTGCCCATCAGCTGGATGTACATAAAAATGATGGGGCGTGAGGGCATGGTGCAAGCCACGAAAATGGCCATTCTTAACGCCAATTATGTAGCGAAAAAATTAGGCGATCACTTCCCTATTTTGTACAAAGGCTCAGAGGGTTTCGTCGCGCACGAATGCCTGCTGGACTTGCGTCCATTAAAAGAGGCGAGCGGCGTCACCGAAGAAGACATCGCCAAACGCTTAATGGATTTTGGTTTTCACGCGCCGACTATGTCCTTCCCGGTAGCCGGTACCTTGATGATTGAACCCACCGAATCGGAAAGTCAGGAAGAGCTGGACCGTTTTATTGAAGCGATGATCACCATCCGTAAAGAAATCGCACAAATCGAAAACGGCGAAGCGGACTACAACGCAAGCGCCCTGCACAATGCGCCGCACACGCAAGACGATGTACTCACCGACGACTGGCAGCGCCCCTACACCCGAGAACAAGCCGGCCGGCCGGCCAGCTGGTTAAAAACTCACAAAGTATGGCCCTCGGTGAACCGTATCGACAATGTGTACGGCGATCGCAACCTCGTTTGCTCTTGCCCTACTATCGATGAATACCGTAACTAACGTTTTAGATAGGCAGACACACCGACGCAGGCTTAAAAAGCGGCCTGGGTCGGCCCGGTCCAGCTATCATCAGGGCATGGAATAAGTGAAAGAGGCAAACCGAAGCCACAGCCTCTCAAACGGCCTCTGAATTCAACCCGAAGGTGGGGTGTGGCGTGCTTTGCGCCTAGCCACGCAACCTCCAAAAGCTGTGCTACCACCCCCTCACTGGTTCTCCACTTGTCGCTCCAACGCCTTCTTCACCTCCGAAGGTAAACCCAAGGCACCGGCTAATTGATCTAACCAGGCCCTTTCCATAGGGTTTTGGTCGTCAACAATTATAGCGCTAACCAAATAAATCTCCCGCGCGGCTTGAGGAGAGTCGGCCGTTTGTGCCAAAGCCTGAGCATCCAGAGGGGCCTCGAACTGACGTTCAATCCAAGTGTGAAGTTCGTCGTCTGACCCAAGAGCTTCAATTTCCTGGGTAAGCCTAACGCGTTCTTTAGCGTCGATATGGCCATCGGCTCGTGCAGCCATAATCATGGCTTGTAAAATTTCCTGGCCGCGTCTTTCTTGCGCCTGCCCCTGCAAATCTTCAATGGGCAACCCCTGTTGCTCAGTCGGATGAGCTGAGTTGTTGGCACCGCCGGCTTGTGAATTTTGGTAGGCCTTCCAGGCAAGGTAACCCCCCCCCTGCAATGGCCCCGTACTTTAGTGCCTTTCCACCCATTTTGCGGCCACGTTTTGAGCCGATCATCAAGCCCAAAGCCCCGCCACCGAGTAGACTTTTTAAGTCGACACCGCTTGAACCTTTTCCACCAGTAAGCTGCGACGTTAGCCCGCCCATCATTTTATTCAAATCCATGCCACCGCTTGTGCCTGAAGACTGACCACCGGCTTGTTGCATTAACTGTTTTAAAATCGATGAAGCATTCATAGGGTTATTCCATATAAGGGTTAACGCGAAGTCGTGTGTACAAGCCACACCACTATAAAACTCACACCGTCATAGTGCAGACAGACAACCATAAATACGGTTCCTGGTAGCGGATAAGGTTACGCCCATACCCAGCAACACATGCTCGTCACGCCTAAACTCTGCTGGACGCGCTGCAAAACAAACGGCAAAGCCGGTACTTTACGTCTTACCCCAGCAATACCTATCAATTAGCGATACTAGTTGGTGTGTTTATGCGCCACTCGACTTCTAAAGCCGATAAACCTGCGATTGGTCACAATATTGGAAGTAAAATAGGTTTACAAATTGGAAGCAAATGAAATATCGTTACTCACCGGTTGACGCCAGCCTGTTTGCGCGGACAACCAAAGTCATGCACTGCAAATACAACTGCCAGCCTGGGTGTATGACAACGCTGATGTGAAGTAAACCAATAAATCAAACTCACGCAGTCATTAAAGGTTCTGGTTTAGTCGTTTCGATTTCCTTCAGCAGCTCTGGCTTTGGCCGTGGCAGACACGTTTTTACGTGGCCGTGCCCAAAGCGATACCTATAAAAATTAGGAGACTTAACCCATGAATACATCTATGCATTTTCCCTCAACTTTTAAACTGTTAGCCTCAGTAGTGGCCGTGTCTGCTGCCAGTGCGAGCTTTGCCGCCACACCAGTGAGCGTAAGCGCTTCGGCCAACGATGGTAACGGCCCGCAGAACACCCTGGATGACAACTTATCCACCCGTTGGAGCGCCCAGGGCGATGGCCAGTGGATTGAGTACGACCTGGGTACGGTGTACTCAGTGGATGCGCTCGAGATTGCGCTCTACAAAGGGGACCAGCGAACATCAACTCTGGACATTCAGACCTCTGCCGATGGCAACAGCTGGCAAACCGTTTTTTCAGGCGACCAACCCTCCAGCACCAACGGCCAGCAAACTTTTGATGTCACCAATTCAGACGCCCGTTATGTACGTATTGTCGGTTATGGCAATACTTCGAACGACTGGAACAGCATTACCGAGGTCGACATTCAAACCTCAAGTGCCAGCAGCTCATCTTCTTCGTCTTCATCCAGCAGTTCGACCAGTGGCGGCAGCATAAGTGCAAGCGCCAGTACCGATGACGGTAATGTGGCTGCAAATGTGATTGATGGTGATTTGGACACCCGCTGGTCGGGCAACGGCGACGGTGCCTGGCTGGAGCTGGACTTAGGCAGCACTCAAACCGTGGGCAGCGTAAACATCGCCTTTTTTAAGGGCGACCAGCGCAACTCCATGTTTGACATTCAAACCAGTACCGACGGCTCCAACTGGGATACCGTACTATTCGGTGCCGCCAGCAGCGGTAACACCACCGCCTTAGAAACCTTTGCCGTAACCGAAAGCGACGCCCGCTATGTTCGCTACGTTGGCTACGGCAACACGGCTAACACTTGGAATTCGCTGACTGAAATGAGCGTGAGCGCCGAAGGCGGTACCGACGGTGGTGGCGATAATGGCGGCGGTGATAACGGCGGTGGCGACAATGGTGGTGGAAATAACGGCGGCGGCAACAATGGCAACGCCCAAATCCCCTCTGACTTAATGAGCAACTGCAACCAGTGGAAAATTACCTACCCAGACGGCGTAGAAGATAAAACCCTGTGCGGCGAAGACAATAATGAGTATTTTTATGTTAACGCCGAAGGCAACGGCCTAGTGTTTTTTGCTCCAGTGCGCGATGGCAATGGTACCACTCCTAACTCCAGCTACATTCGTTCTGAGCTGCGCGAGCGCGAAGCCGATGGCAGCAAAGACATTTACTGGACCACCTCGGGCCAGCACACCGTGTACGTTAAGCAGGCTATTACTCATTTGCCCATCGTCAAAAGTCACCTAGTGGCCACGCAAATTCACGGCAATAAATCCGAAGGCATTGACGATGCTCTGGTACTGCGCCTTGAAGACAACCACCTGTTCCTGAGTTTTAACGGCGGTAAGCTGCGCAGTGACGTGACGGTATCGAACGATTACAGCCTTGGTACAACACACGAGGTTATCTTCGATGTCATTGACGGTAAGCACTATGTTTATTACAGCGAGGACGGCAACTTAGGTAGCGCCTACGCCTCGGGCAACGCCAGCCAATATCTGGTACGCGACGGCTCGGCGGATTACGTAATGGACCGCAGTTACGGTGATGCCTACTTCAAAATTGGTAATTACACGCAAAGTAACGCCGATAAAGAAGGCAGTGAAACCGGCGACCCTGATAACTATGGTGAAGTAGTGGTTTACGACTACTGGGTTGATCACCAGTAACTCTACGAGTAATTGCATTTTATCTGGGTAGTTTCCCCCTCAGAGGTTTCCTCTGAGGGGGTTAAACAGAGCCCGTAAAGAGCCACCAGCTAAACGCTAAGAATCTTAATTATCTCTCCAACCATCGTATAAACACGCCAGCACCAATTTATGGCGCAGCAGTGCATACTCACTCCACGTAAATTGACTGCATTGCATGGATAAAAACTCAGCAGGAGCGTCGAGATGGTTATCCGGGCTCATGCCATCCAGCACATCAATATCCACTACCGCCTCCATATTCGCCACGTGCGTTTTCAATAAACGCTTCCATGTCTCCACCCCAGCATAAGTGGGGCGATCTTTACGGCTTGGATGATTAACTACATAAAACATTGTATCTGCAGCTTTTAAGTAAGCCATGGGGTAAGCAGAGCGGCTATCGGCGGCATGGAAGTATGCCGCGATAGGGTAAGCGCCATATTTGGTTGAAAACTTAGTGCCATCCAACTGCAGTGAAAATAATTGCTGCCAAATAAAGTTCACATCATCCGGGTTGGTTAAGTCCTTTAATTTTCCGCTCCAATCTTCCACCACTGCATTATTTTGCTGTGCTAATTGTCGTTTTTGCAAAACAACAGGCACCACACCAATAATATACGACAGGCTCAGAGAGGTAAGTAAGGTTGTGCTAAACACCGCCACTGTACTCAACATTGTCCAGGGAAATGCACGCGGCACAAAATCGCCATAACCTAACCCACTAATGGTTACGCCCGTAAAGTACAGCTTTTCCAGACTTTGAGCTTCCGCTAAGGTTGAGCTGGAAACAATATTCCCAGAAAATGCACTGAACACTAAAAACCAGCCTAAATACATCAACGCGTACCATGCAAGAACCACAGCTAGCATCAATACCGGCCCGGTTACCGATAGAAGCTTATGGCTTTTACGAACTTGATGAATTTTAAGCATACCGCCCCAAATCTTTCGCGACACAAAAGCCGTCAGGGGGCCACCTCCGCGTACACTTAAAATCGTAATGAGTGCGTCTGCTAACGTTAAAAGAAGCACCACGCTTCCTGCGCCCGCAAGAATTACCTCGCCTACTGGCATACCTCCTCCATCGTATTCAAAGCCTGATATTCAAATAACTGTGAAGCAGATTCCACGCCAAGGCGTTGTTAGAAGGTTAAGACGCCCCTGGAAGCTACGGTCAGATTGACTTGACTGTGAACAATAAATAAGAGGGGGGATAGATAAAGTGGGAGAAATAAATTAAGGGATTGGTGAATCTGTTATGTTGCCTGATAAGGCTTACGAGCTCTCTTTCCATGCGCAAGCGCCAGAGCCACTAGGCCCGGCGCTTGAGTCTTTAGGTTTATAATATTTCCATTAACCCATCTTTAGAGGCCTTAACCGCCTGCATGGGTGTCATATCGGCCGGATAAACCTCTTGTTCAATCACCAGCCACGTGGATTTAGGGGTTTTCTTAAAGGCTTCGATAATCTCGGCCCAATCGACCAAATCCTCGCCAACAATGGCGCTCACACCATTGTCAGCGGCGGTAGCTTTGTTCAATTCAGCGAATACCAGACCCATTTTTTCACCCCAGCTGCCTGGGTTGGCTTTGTTAATCTCGGGCATTACGGCGGTCGCGGTGGTCATTTGCGACTTAATATGAGCAGCGCGTACACGATCACCGTACTTTTTGATCAGGGCTGCCGAATCAACACCGGCGAAATACGCCCAGCTGACATCCAACTGTAACACCACATCGCTACTGGTGTTATCCGCCATGTACTCCCAGTATGTGGTATCGCCATAGGCATTAAACTCGTCCTGGTGATTGTGGTATCCGATTTTCATACCATGAGGCTTCAAACGCTTTGCCATAGTATTGAGGTCTGCTACGATCTCTTCGATGCCATCGTCGCTCCATGCACGGCCGTCGGCTGGCACGATAAGCCATTCAACGTCCAACGCTTTATAAAATTTAACGGTCGCATCAAAGTTTTCGTCGCTAAGTTGATCAAACCCAACATGAGCGCCAGAAATTTCCAAACCCAAAGAATCAACATACGATTTAAAGGCTTCGGCATCTTTATCGAATTCGCCCAAATTGCCCGCAAGCTCGACACCGTCAAACCCCCAGTCGGCCAGCTGCTTTAAAGTGCCTTTTACGTCTTCGGTAACGTTATCCTTCACCGACCACAATTGCACCGATACACCTTCAAAAATACGCTCATCGCCATGATCGTGCTGTTCATGCGCTTGAACAGCCAATGAAGATACACTGAGACACAAAGCCGCCAATATTGGCATAGCTGCTCGTTTAATTGTGTTGAGTACTCTCATAACCACTCCAGTTATTGTTGTTGATAAAGGCCGCAAGAATAGTACTGTTTATCCGCCTTGGACAGCCCAGCACTGGTATTTAAAACCGCTTTACCGTCAATTTTGCCACGGATTGCTTGGGAGAGCCCGCCATCTGGCCACTTACCACGGGTGAGACCCACGTCAAAATTTGTGAATAAACGTTGGCGCCGTTAACAAAGCTGGTAACCCGCATCGTTTCAAACGCAATCTGCGTTGCACGATTCATCATCTACTCTTGCGCGCTATCAGAGCGAAGCTTTTATAGCTGGCATAAACCACTGCCAAGCTCATTTTAGTATCGCGCCTGTGACTTTGATCCACTCACCCACCAACGCTATGATAAGACTCTTCGATTTGAGGAAACCGCCATGGCCAAAATTCATACCTTTTCAATCAACAGCCTTAACGGCGATACCATCCATTTTGCCGACTTTGAAAACAAAGTGCTGCTGTTGGTTAATACCGCCAGCAAATGTGGCTTTACACCACAGTACGAAGAGCTGGAAGAGCTGCACAAGCAATACAACACAGAGGGTTTGGTAATCATTGGTTTTCCTTGCAACCAATTTGGTGAGCAGGAACCAGGCGACGCCAATGAAATTAAAAATGGCTGTCTAGTCAACTATGGTGTCGACTTTCTAATCACTGAAAAAATAGACGTCAACGGCCCTGACACCCATCCTGTTTTTGCTTTTATCAAAGAGGCCTGCCCAGGACTGATGGGAAATGAAATCAAGTGGAATTTTACGAAATTTCTAGTAGCCCGCGACGGCACCCCGCAGAGACGTTACGCTCCCATCACAAAACCTAAAAAGCTAGAGGGGAAAATTAAACGCTTGCTGGCAAATCAATAGCCGCCAACAAAATTACTGCAGATCGTTCACCTCACCCTTCATAAGCCCAATACTTTTTTTACGAAGGGTATGGTCAGTTTTCGCTGTTCAGCAAGAGAGGCGTGATCTAAACGATGCAAATAACAAAACAGCTGGTTCATATCACGAGGCACACGTTGCACAATAAACGTTGCCACTTCTTCATTGAGCTCTAAACCACGCTCGCGGGCGCGCACTCGCAAAGCCCTGACTTTATCTTCGTCCGATAAGCTATGCACCTGAAAAGTCGCCCCCCACATTAGGCGCGAGCGCAAATCGGGCAGTTCAACCGGTAATGAGCGGGGGTTGCCGGTGGCCGCCACCAGCAGCAAGTGGCCGCTGTCACGTAACGCATTGTACAAATTAAACAGCGCTCGCTCCCAGTCAGGCTTGCCCGCAATAGCATCCAAGCCGTCAAGGCAGACCATGCTCAGCTGATCCATACCGTCGAGCAAAGCATCAGGGGCAAAGCCTGTTACATCGTACAGCGGTAAATACTGAACACTTAATTGACGCGATTCGGCGTAGTGACAGCTGGCCTGCAGCAAGTGAGTCAAGCCCGCACCAGAACCACCCCATAAATAAATAAACTGCTCGCCCGTGCCCTCTACCTGCTGGTTTAAGGCGGCAATCACCTGAGCGTTGGCTGAACCGTCGGGGGCGTAGAAATTGTCAAACGTAGCGTCATCTTTAAGGCTGACCCCTAACGATAGCTGCTGAGGAATGGAACTCACCGAGCACCCTCCCCTGCCAGCCGATAACGCAACGGACGCTGCATGGAACCACGAACCTGATACCGGTTATCCGACAAGCTGACGCTGTCAGAAACAGGCTGTAGAGTGTCATCCAAAGCCAAAGTATTCTCCAGACGGATCACATCGCCCTCAGTAAAAAGCTTTAGCACCAAACCCTGCTCATTCACACTGTGCATTTGTACACGTCGTACTAAGGCTAGTGACGTCAAATAATTTTCAACGCGCTTATAAGCCGCAAAACTGTCGACGTTATCTACCCACAAAGCGATATTAGCCGCACCGGATTCGCTGGGGTTAATCGCATACAGGCCAGCAAAACGATCCGCGACATCGTTAACAGCGTTTTCCAGTAGCGAGTCAGCCTTGTCGGCCACCCCATCAAAGGATGCATCGCCTTCGGAGTGCAGTAGCGTCCAATCACCGCGCAACTGACCGTCGGATAACGTACTGTAACGAATAACTAAAATAGCGTCTGTGCGGTAGCGCTCCGAAGCTTCGCGAATTTGCGCCTCATCCAGCTGCCAAAGACTCTCAGCCGGCATTGCCAAGTGGTCTTCCAGATCAAACAGTGGCGAGCTGATCGGTAAGCCGCGCAGCTCAGCGGCCTGACGCAAGCTTTGCCACGCGTCGGCGTCGCTCACCAACTGCACTCGGCCAGAGTCATTATTCACCACCCAAATCAGCACCAGAGGCCGGTTGGCAGGCCAAAAGGTTAAGGCGCTGTCGCGCAGTAATTGCTCGATGAGGGCCGAGGAGAATTTCAGCTTTATAAGTGAGGCGGGAACCGGCTCGCCGTCAATGCCCGGCAGTGTCTCGTCGCTATTGGCATAGCTGTATTCGTAGACGTAATCTTGGGCGCGAGCTAAAGCCTTCTTAACAGGCTCAGCGTCCAGCGCTTGTTGCGACCCGGACACACGTACAATAACCCTTGCCAAGGCGTGTTTAGCGGCCGCTTCACGCTGCGCCTGAGACTGGCTTTTAACCAGTTCTTGAGCGTCATAAAGCGCGATAACTTGATCGGCCTGCACAGCAACGGCCGACATTAGCCAAAGTGTCAATAGTAGCCAGATTCGAGTAATCAGGGTTCTCTCTCCCAGTCAGGCAAGGACTCATCGAAGGCGGCATTGTAGCAGGCAAATTTACGCTTTGCTCACACAGCATCAAGACAGCGGAATTTGTCGTGATTTTCCGGTAGAATACGCGCCTTTGAGATCAACCTGTCCGGTTCCCGGGCACAACGACGGAAACAGCAAGCGCTATGAGCGAAAACACCCCCACCTCGTTAAGCTATAAAGACGCCGGTGTCGATATCGATGCAGGTAACGCCCTGGTAGAACGTATTAAGGGTGTGGCTAAACGCACCCGCCGCCCCGAAGTAATGGCGGGCCTGGGTGGTTTTGGCGCTCTGTGCGAACTGCCCACTGGCTACCGCGAACCTGTATTGGTATCGGGCACCGACGGCGTGGGCACCAAGCTGCGTTTGGCCATAAATTTAGGCAAGCACGACACCATCGGCATTGATCTGGTGGGCATGTGCGTCAACGATTTGGTGGTGGCGGGCGCCGAGCCTCTGTTCTTTCTCGACTACTACGCCACCGGCAAGCTGAACGTTGATGTGGCGGCTGATGTGGTTACCGGCATTGGTGAAGGCTGCAGTCAGGCAGGCTGTGCGCTGGTAGGCGGTGAAACCGCCGAAATGCCCGGCATGTACGAAGGCGACGATTACGACTTGGCAGGCTTTTGTGTTGGCGTTGCCGAGAAAAGCGAGCTGATTGATGGCAGTAAAGTTGCCGCGGGCGATGTGCTGATTGGCCTGGCATCCACCGGCCCACACTCGAATGGCTACTCACTGATTCGCAAAGTCATTGAAGTGGCTAACGCGGATTTACAGCAAGATTGCGGCGGCGTAAGCCTTGCCGATGCACTGATGGCCCCCACTAAAATTTACGTAAAACCATTGCTTGAGCTGATCAAAACCCTGCCGGTGCATGCCTTATCGCACATTACCGGTGGCGGCCTGTTAGAGAACATTCCCCGGGTTCTGCCAGAATACGCTAAAGCCGTTATTGACACCAATGCCTGGGCATTGCCTCCTGTGTTCCAGTGGCTGCAACAGGCGGGCAATATTCAATCCCGCGAAATGTACCGCACCTTTAACTGTGGTGTAGGCATGATTATCGCCGTGCCCGCCGACCGCGCCGACGACGCCATTGAGCAGCTGAACAAAGCCGGTGAGACCGCCTTTAAAGTGGGCACCATCGCCACGGCCGCCAGCGGTGAAGAACAAGTGGAACTGCAAGGCTTAACTCCATGAGCAATCGCACCCGTGTTGCGGTGCTGATTTCCGGCAGCGGCAGCAATTTACAAGCACTGATTGACGCTGAAAAAGCCGGCAACCTGCCCATCGAGATTGTCTGTGTTATCAGTAACCGTCCCGACGTGCGCGGCCTTGAGCGCGCCCGCGAGGCGGGTATTGAGGCTGTCACGCTGGATCACAAAAACTTTGCCTCACGCGAAGAGTTTGATCAGGCCCTGGCCGCGAAAATCGACAGCTACCGGCCCGACTTAGTGGTACTGGCTGGTTTTATGCGCATCCTCACACCAGAATTTACCGGCCACTACCTGGGCCGCATGCTCAATATCCACCCGTCCTTACTGCCTAAGTATCAGGGGTTACACACCCACCAGCGTGCGCTGGATGCGGGCGATAGTGAACACGGCGTCACCGTACACTTTGTGACCGCCGAACTCGACGGGGGCCCGGCTGCCGTTCAAGCGGTTGTACCTGTGTTGGCAGACGATGACGCCACCACTCTGGCCGCCCGGGTGCAGCAGCAAGAACATATTATTTATCCCTTGGCGGTAGGATGGTTTGCCGAAGGCCGTTTGACCATGGCGGGCAATCAAGTTCAGCTCGACGGTGAACCTTTACCCTCTTGTGGTTACCAAGTAAGGTCTTCATCCGCGTAATCATTCATGCGTGTCATAAGGATTTTATGAGCCGACTACTTAGATTCATCTGCCCCTCTGTAATCGCCTTGCTGATCGGCCTGAACGCTCAGGCCGATACTCAGACTGAGGCACCCAAGCCCCAAGCAAAAACTCCGGAAACCTTTAAAAACATTTATAAAGCCTCATATTACGGCTTCAGCATTACCGTAACCCATGAGTTGAGTAATACGGCCAAGGGCAAAAAGCTGCGCTTTTTTGCCGACTCGATGCTCGCCAGCATTGAAGAAATAAGCTATTTCAGCTGGCCCACGCAAGAGCAGCTGCAGCCAACAAAATACATATACAAACGTCGCGGCTTAGGTCGTGACCGGGATGCAAAACTCGATTTTAATTGGGAGACGGGCAAGGTCACCAATAACGTCGAAGACAAGCCCTGGAAAATGAACATTCATCCGGGCGTTATGGACAAGATGGGGTTTCAGATGCAGCTGCAGCGCGATTTAATCGCCGGCAAGCACGAAAACCTGGTGTACGACATCGCCGATGGCGGCCGTATTAAGCAGTACACCTTTGCCATCGTTGGCGAGGAAGTCTTAGACACTCCGCTCGGCGAGGTAAAAACCGTTAAAGTCGAGCGCACCCGCAAGGACGACGACCGCGTGACCTACGCCTGGATGGCGCCAGAGTATCAGTACCTGTTAGTGCGTATGCAACAGCAGGAAGGTGACGACGAGTACACCATTTATATTCATGAATCCGAGATCGATGGTGAAAAGATCTCGAGTTTTGAGTGACACTCACTCATTTTTAATACACTCACCAAACCAAAGGCATTCACTATGATTATTTCCGACAACTGCATCGCCAGTTTTCACTACACCCTTACCGATAAGGACGGCAAGGTGCTCGACTCTTCCGACGGTCGCGAGCCTCTAGCGTACCTGCACGGTGCCAGCAATATTATTCCAGGCCTGGAAAAAGAGCTGGCGGGCAAGCAAGCTGGGGACAAACTGCAAGTTGCCGTACCCGCTGCCGAAGCCTATGGTGAGCGCAATGAAGCCATGATGCAGGAATTACCTGCCAACATGTTTACCGGTGTAGATAAAATTGAAGTGGGCATGGAGTTTCACGCTCAAACCGAGAATGGCACTCAGGTAGTCAGCGTTGCCGCTGTTGATGGCGACACCGTTACCGTTGACGCCAATCACCCGCTGGCAGGCGTAGACCTGAACTTTGATGTGGAAATCACCGAAGTGCGAGAAGCCACTGAAGAAGAGCAGCAGCACGGCCACGCCCATGGCGCAGGCGGTCATGAGCACTAAAACAGTGATCGGGGCGACCTCTCGGTCGCCCTTATGTATTTTCTAATTCCGCCTTACCGGTCTCTTTTCCCTGTCTTAAAATCTCCCGTCCCCACCGTCTCAAAGAAACCGTTTTAGCCATCAGGCCCCGCTAACACAATTCAGCACTCGCAACGCTCTGATGCAATGCGTTGAGCGAGTAAGCTATCACCTTGCCTCCACCTTTTCTTCACCGCAGCGCCGACACCGATAGCGAGTAACCAGCCTGCCCTGTTTAACATCAAACTGTTGGCTGGTAACCACTTCCCACTTATGAAACCCGCTGCGACACAGAGTTTTACCTTTGTGCTTTTGAGCGGGACTTGGGCGTTTAAACGGAACAACGTTGGACATAAACTAACCTATGACCTAAAAGGACGATTATTGGCATACTTAAGGCTTGTGAAAGCTAACAGCCGAGTGAGTATATTACGCTGGCCACATCATCACGCAAGGAGCTTCAATGTATACCCCATCTGATATTGAGTTGCGCAACAGGAATATCGACATTCGCGATTTTGACAATAAGCGCCCTGCTATCAAGGAAAAAGACACCTACAAAGCAGAACTCAAGAAGTGGCAAAAGAAATTGTTGCATGTGCAGCAGGCGTATTACCACAGCGGCAGGCGCGCCATTATTGTTTTTGAAGGCTGGGATGCCGCGGGTAAAGGCGGTGCGATTCGCAGGGTTACCGAAAAACTCGACCCACGCGGCTGCACGGTTCACCCTATTGGTGCACCCAAACTGGAAAACCAACAAAAGCACTACCTTTACCGTTTTTACACCAAGCTCCCCGAGGCCGGCTGCCTAGCCATTTTTGACCGCAGCTATTACGGCCGAGTGCTGGTCGAGCGAGTGGAAGGTTTTGCTAAACCCAGCGAATGGCAGCGAGCTTACCAAGAGATAAACGAGTTTGAACGTTTATTAACCGACGATGGCGCACGTATTGTTAAGCTGTTTATTCATATCGACAAAGAGCGACAATTGGAACGTTTCGTTCAGCGTTTACACGCTCCCTATAAACGCTGGAAACTGACCATGGAGGACGTGCGCAATCGTGAAAAGTGGCCAGATTACGAACTCGCCATCAACGACATGGTCCGCTATACCGATACCCTAGCCTGTCCCTGGCACATCATTTCAGGTCATAACAAACGCCATGCACGCGTTGAAGTCTTAAAAACTCTGGTACACAGCCTGAGCAAAGGTGTCGATATCAAGCCACCCCCCTTTGACCCAGAGCTTGTGAGGCTCGCGAAAAAACAATTAGGCCTAACTATAGAGTAAGTTAATCAAAGGAATAAAAAAACACTATCAAGCTTTTCATCTGGCTGGAACACCGTTTGCCAACTATGGTTAGTTAAGCCCGCCAAGGGGCTTAACGGCGAATATGCAATGCAATGTTTGCAATACGATGTAACTTTTTCTGGCCAAGGAGAACACGATGAGCAACGATAAGTACACCACTACGGATGCCGGTATTCCCGTCAACAGCGATGAACACTCCCTAACGGTTGGTCCGGATGGCCCAATTGTGATGCACGACCACCAACTGGTTGAACAAATGGCCAGCTTTAACCGCGAACGCATTCCTGAGCGCCAACCTCATGCTAAGGGCAGCGGCGCCTTCGGTCATTTTGAAGTCACTCACGATGTCAGTGCTTACACCAAAGCGGCTGTCTTTCAACCCGGCACCAAAACGGATGTACTCATGCGTTTCTCTACCGTGGCAGGCGAGCGTGGCAGCCCTGACACTTGGCGCGACCCACGCGGCTTTGCCGTAAAATTTTATACCAGTGAAGGTAACTATGATTTAGTCGGTAATAATACCCCGGTATTTTTTATCCGCGACCCCATGAAATTCCAACACTTTATTCGCTCGCAGAAGCGTCGCGCCGATAACAATATGCGTGATCATGACATGCAATGGGACTTCTGGACTCTCTCGCCCGAATCGGCCCATCAGGTCACCTGGCTAATGGGTGACCGCGGCATTCCACGAAACTGGCGTCACATGAACGGCTATTCTTCGCACACATACATGTGGGTAAACGCTCAAGGTGAAAGATTCTGGGTCAAATACCATTTTAAATCTGACCAAGGCGTTGAGTGCATGACTCAGGAAGAAGCCGATAAAATGGCGGGCATGGACGGTGATTACCACACTCGCGATCTGTTCCAGTCCATAGAAAAAGGCGACCACCCTAGCTGGACTTTGCAAATGCAAATTATGCCCTTTAAGGACGCTGAGACTTACCGCTTTAATCCGTTCGACTTAACAAAAGTGTGGCCTCACAAAGATTACCCACTTATTGAAGTGGGTAAATTAACCCTGAACCGTAACCCCACCGACCACCACACTGAAATTGAACAAGCCGCTTTTGAGCCCAACAACATGGTGCCAGGCGTAGGCATCAGCCCAGATAAAATGCTATTGGGTCGTATGTTCGCTTACGCCGATGCCCATCGCGCCCGCCTGGGCGTTAACTACAAACAGATTCCGGTAAATAAGCCCCAGTGCCCAGTACACAGTTACACTAAAGACGGCGCCATGCGCACCGAAAACGTCACCGATCCCGTTTACGCCCCCAACTCTAAAGGTGGCCCGCACGCTGACCCTGAGCGCGCACCTAACATGGAAACCTTTGGTGCCAGCGGTGACATGGTGCGCGAAGCTTACACCCTGCATCGCGACGACAATGACTATGTACAGCCTCGAGCCCTGATTAACGATGTTATGGACGATGCCGCTCGAGAGCGCTTAGTCTCTAACGTCACCGGTCACTTGTGCGACGGTGTTTCCGAACCCGTACTGCAGCGCGCCTTTGAGTACTGGAAAAATATCGATCAAAACATTGGCGAGAGAATCGAAAGCGCTGTGCGCAAAGAGTTGAGCCAAGGGTAATCAATAGACCGACCAGGCACTCCGGCCGGGGTGCCACCCCAGCGTCAAAAGAGCTGTCTTAACACTAAAAAACACCCTGCCGATAAAAGACCTGCCGCAGGCAAGGTGATGATCCAGGCTAAACCGATGGGCTTCATCAGTGACCAGTTCGTCTGCCGATTCACCAAGCCAATACCAAGCACTGCACCGATTAGAATATGGGTACTGGAGACCGGCAGCCCCAGCAATGACGCCAACATAACAACGGCCGCAGCGGCCAGTTCCGCCGCAAAACCCGACGCCGGGTGCATCTGAGTTAGATTATGCCCGACGGTTTGAATCACTTCTTTACCCACAAACCATAAACCACCCACCAAAGCGACGCCAAAAGTAATCATCACCACCGAAGGAACCGCTGCTTCAGCACCCACCACACCTGTACGCAAAACATCGAGAATAGCCGCAAATGGCCCAATCGCATTCGCAATGTCATTAGAGCCGTGACTAAAGGCAAACCCCGAGGCGGTGAAAACCTGCATCCAACTGAACATTAAAAACGTAGAGCGACTCAAAGAGGTATTTTTTAACGTGCGTGCATAAATGTAAGTCGCCATCCAGATACTTGCGGACACCATTCCCACAATTAAAAAGTTATTCAGCGTACTTAAATGTAAATCAATATTTTTTAGGCCTTTGAACAGCAGCATAGAGCTGATAACGGCGCCACCTAGCGCCGCAATAACAGGGACCCAGGTTTCCAAAGCACGTGTTGCTTCAAGGTTATTTTTACGTTCGTTCACTTCATAAAGTTTGCGGTAATAATCCGTTTCAATATCTTCTTCACTAAAATCAGAGTCCACAAAGATATGGGAATCTCTCGCCATGGCACTGTTATACGAGATTTTCTGAATCTCGCTTAAACGTTCAAAATCTTTTTTATGTTGTTTTTTTATTTCTCGCTTTTCCTCTCGAATAACCTCTAACTCAGACTCGGCCTGTTCGTTGTAGCGTAGAATATGCTGCTTAATCAGAGAAAGGAGTGCATAGGAAACCAAACCACCCAACAGTGGCGACAAAACCCAAGAGATGGCAATAGAGCCGATCTGCCCCCAGTGAACCAGTGATAACGCCGAGTCACTGCCACCGAGTATGGTCCCAAGAGCAATGGAACTACCGACGATGCCACCGATAATGGAATGCGTCGTGGACACCGGCAACCCCCTGCGACTGGCAAACAATAGCCAAAGCGCAGCGGCCAAGAGCGCCGCCATCATAATAAAAATAAAATCCAGCGGTTTTACGGTAAAGCCGGATAAATCTACAATGCCTTTGCGAATTGTCTGAGTAACTTCACCACCGGCAATCACCGCGCCACTCACCTCAAATACCGCTGCAACCAGCAAGGCCTGCTTAACGGTTAAAGTACCCGCGCCTACACTGGTGCCAAAAGCATTCGCTACATCATTGCCGCCTATGTTGAATGCCATAAACAATCCAAAGGCCGATGCAGCGAGGAAAATAGGCAGGTGATGATCTGCGGTGTAATCTATCCCCCAAATTAAAAAGTAACCGCCAACCAGCGCCAATAACCCTACGAAAAACAGATTGAAGGGTTTATCGGATGATGACTTAAGTGCGGGATCAATCTGAGATGGGTGTGACATAGGTTGTCTCTGCAGCAGCGATTGAACCGGGGAAAGCGTTTGGCTTTCCCGCCAAATTCAATGCTGGCAAAGAATTATTGCAATATAAGGAAATGATTGAGACAGAAGACCGCTAAAGGTCTTGGGCATTCAAGCCGATAAGGTAATGGCAAAGGAGGCCTAAGTAATATCGGCCCCTGGCGGAAGAGTCCGACGTGGATACCGAGCTGATCAAGCCTCGCCCGAACCACGCAACATGGCCTGCACCAGCTCATTCACATCAAATTTGGTCAGCGCTTCATTAGCCCCCACCTGATGTGCCTGACTGACACTGATTTCACTGGAAATGGAGGTATGCAAGATAATATAAGCCTTGGCGAGTGCCGGTTCATCTCGCACGGCAAATGCCAACTCGTAACCGTCTAGCCCAGGCATTTCAATATCGCTTACCAGTAAATCGATGGGGCTACCGCTGGCGGCGCTCTCGCGCATGATATCCAGCGCCGTCTGGCCGTTAGCCGTCATGCGATATCCAATACCCAAATAGTCAAGCGCATCGGACAACTGCTTACGGGCTACCGATGAATCATCCACCACCAGTATGTTTAACGCTTGCAGACGCGCCGCTTGCTCGGGGCGTAAATTCTCACTTGCCTGAACTTCCTCAGCCCCATAAATCACTGAGAATATATGCTCTACATCAATAACCTGAACCAGTTGATCCTCTACCCGGGTAACTCCCGTCACACAGGCGTTACGCCCCAGGCTTTTAGGCGGAGCCTCGATTTCACGCCAGCTTTTTTCCGAAATACGATCTAATGCCCGCACTAAAAACCCAACGGTTTTGCGCTGACAATCGGTAATAACAATGTAACCTGCTTTAGCTTCATCGCCGCTTAAGCCACGCGCCCCTACCGCTGCGGCCATATCAATAACCGGCATAGTGGTGCCCCGAATATTCGCTGCACCGATAATCGATGGCGCCGAATCAGGCATTGGCGTCAGCTTGGTAAAAGGTACAATTTCACGAATTTTTAAGGTACCTAAGGCAAACTTCTGGGTTGGTGTTAACCAAAATAATAAGAGCCCCTGACTGCTGTTTTCAGTTTTCATTACGGTACTACCTTCTCCTAGATCGCATTTATTCTAGCAGCGCCAGCCCCCGAATAACCAGAGGCCTTACCCGCCTTTACCGACGGAACACAACTTGCTTGATGACACAAACAGCTGATATGCGGACACAGAGGAGAAACCCCGTGAGTAAAAACGCTAGATCCAGCATCAAAGACAAGGAGCAATACGAGGCTTTACGGGACCAGGGGGCAAGCAAAGAAAAAGCTGCCCGTATCGCCAATACACCGCGCCATAAAGCCGCCAAGCGAGGCGGAAAAGCGGCTGCGTATGAGCACTGGAATAAAAACGAACTGTACCAACGGGCACAGGAAATTGGAATTACAGGGCGCTCAAAGCTAAACAAACAAGAGCTTATCAAGGCATTAAGGGAACATTAGTGGTAAAAGGTCCACTCATTACCATGCTGCAAGTTTAGGTAATAACAGCTTTGCCATGCAGCCTCTGAGTTCAGCTCGCCGAGTGCACAAATGGCTAAAGAGTTGTACAGAGCCTGTCATGGGTAGGCGTTTGCGCATGGGTCTATTTAGCACAATCCTGTCTAGCACAGCCCTGTGCGCAATCTACTGGCCAGGCAACTGTCGCTGATGGCTTACCCATTACCATCGCAACAGACCTTCGCGCTTCGCGGTAAATAGGACTGACAGAGACTAAGGTGTCACTCTAGCCTCAGCAGTATTTAATTTAAATTTCCATTGCTCAAGTACAGTCTCGTTTAAATCTAAGCGGCTGGCCAAATAATGTAAACGTTGAGTTGCCTCTCCTTCAGGAGCCAGGTCAAACCGTTGCTTCAGCCAGTACGGAGGAATCGCTTGGTAATACATTGTCGCAGTGACTGTCAGGGGTTTATCTCGATAATGATCCGCCAAGGGTATACGATATTGCAGTGAATCCTTACCCACAAACCCCATGCCTTGATCACGATAGTCCGGATCGTCGGCAACGAAGTGTGGGTCAGTCGCCTCCATAAATTGAGTCATGACTTCACCTTGGGGCTTGAAGTAAGAGGACGATCGCCAACCATCGGGCAGCAGACGATTATCTTTTACCACATGCACGCGGTGCACAAAGCTGGTGGTAAATGCCTGGGCCCTGTCGCGGTTAAGCTCTTCGTAGATTTGCACTTGCTGGTCGCTCGTAATCACCTGATGATGGGCCTGATAGCAACCCGCAGGCTTATTATTTGGGTGACCACAGGTGCCATCGGGTAAAAACTCGGTTGGCAGTGGCTTGCCAGAATGATCAATGATGACACCGGCATCGTTGGTGCGCCCCGAGCTCCATATAAGTTGATCTCCGTCTTTGACCAGCAGCTCTATAAACCCTCGACGAAATGCAACACCACTGGGAAATCGGTGCCCTACTTTATTCTTTGCTGTGACATCGACAACAAGGTGGTTCGCCTCGAACTCCAGCCGATCGATAGTCATAGCCACAGTAGCTTCACGCGCCTGGCGTTTCATACTGTCCAAGGCCACATCAATCCCAAGATTGGACGCGCCGGTCATGTAGCTTTGCGGCGCCACCCCCAAAACCGGCTGAAATTGTTTAAACATACTTAATAAAAAGGCATTCAGCCCCACATGCGTATGACGCTTGTACTCTTTACGTAGCGGCACATCGAGCTCAGCATTTGGCAAGCCGTGATCAGCTTCTGGATAACGGTTGTCTTCTATCGTCGCAATTTTAGTAATCAGTTGCTCAATGTTTATATCATCATTGGTGAAACCCGAAGGCATGTGACAATCCTGACAACTTTGGGCGTTGTCACCCCGAGCAAATGCACTGTTCTGCCACTCGAGGAAAGTGGCCTGCTCAATAGAGTGCGGGTATTCAGAAAACACAGGATTGGTCTCAGCCGCTTGCAATACCGGAAGGTGGGTATCGGTAGAGCCAATATTCGGCAAGTTGATGGTATGGCAGGTACCACACAACTCTGACTTCTTAATAAAATCGCTTTTCGTCGGGGTTAGATTGAGCGCGTGCTCCATAGGCTTTTTTGCCACCGCAAATGGGCCATAAAGGGTATCGGCTGGCGCGGTATTAAAACGTCCGGTAGAGTTATGAAACAGCAAATAAGCCAGTTCTTTGTCAGCGGTGTGGGCATTAACCCAACCCTTTGGAGGCATCCAGCTTGAGACGGCTTGTGAATTGGGCGCGTCAATCCGGTGGCACACCATGCAACTGATACCTTCGCGAGCAAGCGCCCCGTATTTTTGGTACTGCTTTTCTTTTTCGCTGGTTTTTTCAGCCTTCGACAATTGCTCGGTGTAATAGAAATAATCAGTGTCGAAATTTTTATCCAACCCTGAGTTTTGATGTGCGTCCATCGTCAACTGACGTTGCCCCATGGCACCGTGGCAACTCAGGCAAGTATTGGTTACGGCTTGCTGAGTTTCTTTTAAAGGCCCTTTTAAGCCAGAGTCCTCGGGATGCTTGGCGTCTTCCACCAATATTGCCATCTCGCTTTCCAACTGAGCGTGAAAGATGGGATCTCGTCCAGCCAGCCCCATGGGCGAATAACGCCACTCACCGTACTCGGACAAGTCAAAACCGTCACCGTACCCTGGCCCGGCAGCGACAAACATAGCTGTGCCAAACGTGTCAGCGCTCAAGCCTCCATGACAGCCGATGCAGTTATCCGAGGTGACATATTCTCTGGGCTTACCGGTTTTCTGCACCACATGGTCCAGCCACTGTTGAGGAAACTTTTTTACTTGAGAGAGCTTTAATTCAGGTATTTGCGGAAACGTCTGAAGAAATGCTGAATTCACATAGTCATTAGGCGCATTTTTTGAAAAACCCGTTGCGCCTGCGCTTGCTACGGTATCCACCATAGCGTCACGGTCATGTTCGTTAAAAGATGCATCAGCCTGCGCACGTCGGATCTTTTCCTGGGTCGACCACGTCAATTGTTGCAATGGAATGTCAAACACAGCTTTCAACTCAGGGTCTTGCAACAACAATGACAGTGGATAGTTTGAAAAGTGGCTGGCATTGCGCCAGGAATTATCGTCCAGAAACCGCAGCGGGTCACCATTTGCGTCAAAACCATTAATATTACGCAGGCTGGAAAACGTTAATTCATTATCGGCAGAGGCGTGGCAACGCAGACACGGCATGCCAAAACCCGATAAGCGAACACCGTTGTTGGCCACATAGGAATTATTCTTGTCATTATTCTCGCGAGTATCCAGCTGGGCGTTAATCGCCTCAGATTTTGTTTGCAGCTTGCCGTTAACTATTGTCGGAGCGGATACGCTCCCCCAAAACCAACCATCATGAGACGCACCCGAGTCTTTTACCATGACCGTCCAGTCCGCTAACTGCTGCAAGCGTATAGATTCATATTCCTCAGAGCTTTTAAGCCTGCGAATATCACGATAAATTTGCGCTGGCGCACCGTACATTTCTTTAATAATGATGGCACCATCGGGAATTTCAGCGTGTCTATCACGCTCGCGCTCCAGCAACCAGGTCATTATTTCGGGCGAGTAATAAATTAAAACGGCAGGGTGGGTACCGTGATACTGGCCGTTAATAAAAGGTCCCGTATCGCGCACCTCTTTGTCGTGACACCAACCCAGCTCAGCGTATTTCCGATCAATGATCCACGAATACAGAGCTTTTTCGTAATCCACTAGCGGCAGAGAACTCGGTAAAGGCAGAGCGGATGCCCCGAGCTTGGCCGATTGTGTACAGTCAACGGCCTCTAAGTCCACGTTTATGGAGCCGCCACTCATACTTTGAGAGGCAAGCACCGACAAGGGCGCAAGCACAAAAGTAACGAATATCAGCAGAAGAGTTCGACAAAGCATCACAGTGACTCCATGTTATCGGGCTTTAAACCCGCTTTTCCTTAGGGAGATTCACTGAGTGTAATCGAAAGAACGAGAAAAAACGTTATCCTGTAATCGAGTGTAATGAGCTTCTTAATTTGAAATTGGCATCTCTGTAGCTGAAATACTTACCCGTTACAAAAAAACATAACGGGTAAGCGATACATCCGCTCATCGAAGGTGATGCTTTAAAATGGTTCTTACAGCGCTCGAATTTACTTGGCGTACCGCTGCGCAAGCGCCTGATACACCGCCTGGGAAAAACCCTCTGCAGCAGCATCCAATGTGTCTACCACTTCAACCAAGTGCTCATTATCTTCGCGCCCGTCAAACCACTGTTTGCGGTAGCTGCCATCTTTATAGCCGTTATCCTGACGGAAAAAATTAAGTACGTTTTTGCCTACATATCGGCGGTACAATTCAGCATAACTCATATCCACGCCCGCCATTAAACGGCCGAACAACTGCAAATGGAATTGCTTGTCGGCCAAAGTAGCGGCGGTGAACGCTTCAACATCCACACGAAAGTCCGCTTCATCGGTGGCGATGGTTAAGGTGCTGGCCACTTGCTCGGCGATATCGTCCGCGCTGGCGCCAGATTCGAGCAAAATACTCAAACCAAAATGCCAAATATCCACTAATTCCAAGGCCACTTGCTCGGTATCGGGGCTTTGGTGCTTCCACCATTTCCAGCCGTAGTGGTCCATCAACTCGCCGCATTCAATCCAAATAGCCCGGTACCAGGCGTTGCCCTGCTCACGCCACTGGGGATGCACTTTACTGTTCATGTCGTCCTGCAATTGCAGCATGGTGCGGGTTTGTTGCTTGATGGTTTCCAATGACACGGGGCGATCCTCGATCGGTATTAAAATTTATTGGGGGCGATGCTGTTGCGCGCGGGAGAATAAGCGGTAGAAATTCTCGGTGGTGATTGCCGCTAATTCATCAAAGCTGATGCCTTTCAAATCGGCAATAAACTGCGCAACTTCATACACGTTTTTAGGCTCGTTGGGTTTACCGCGATAGGGCACGGGTGCTAAGTAGGGTGAATCGGTTTCCACCAACAGTCTATCCAACGGCATTTTGCGAGCAACGTCTTGCAGCTCTTTGGCATTTTTAAAAGTGACAATGCCGGACAGCGAAATGTAGTAATTCATATCCATCGCCGCCTGAGCCATTTCCCAGCTCTCGGTAAAGCAATGCAGCACACCGGCATGTTCGGGGTTGCCATGGGCCTTGATTAAATCCAGGGTATCCTGCCGCGCCTCGCGAGTGTGCACCACCACGGGCAAACCCTCCTGCCCCGCTACCTCAAGGTGTAAGGCAAAGCTTTGCTTTTGCTCCTCTACCGAGTCGGTTTCGTGGTAATAGTCCAAACCCGTTTCGCCAATGGCGACCACTTTATCGCGCTTTGCCCAGGCTGTAAGTTGGTCTCGGGTAGCGGTGCCGGCACTGACATCGCAAGGGTGCACACCCACCGATGCCAGCACGGTGGGGTTTTGTTGGGCGATATCCAATACCGTTTCAACATTATCCAGACTGATACTGATGCACAGCATCTGTCCAATGCCGCGCTCGTGGGCAGCGTCTAAGGCGCCCTGAAGTTTGCCATCGTAGGGCTCAAGTTTGAGACGATCGAGATGGCAATGGGAATCCACTAGCATAATCTTGCCATTAGGTTGGTGCGTGAGAGTGGCGGCCGGTTACATGGTGTGAGTCGGGCGATCCGACTCCAGCGACCCGGCCAGATAGTTTTCAATTTTGGTGACAGCAGTGTTGTCTTCATCGGTAAACTGTACGCCGATACCGGCAGCACGGTTGCCCTGGGCCCCCTTAGGGGTTACCCACACCACTTTACCCGCCACCGGAATTTTCTCTGGTTCATCCATCAGATTGAGCAGCATAAACACTTCATCCCCCAGCTTATAGGGCTTGCCGGTGGGGATAAACAAACCGCCGTTTTGCACAAAGGGCATGTACGCGGCATAGAGCACCGCCTTGTCCTTAATGGTCAGCGAAAGTATGCCGTTACGGGCGCCGCCAAGTGCTTGCATAGGTGTCAATCCGATGTGAATGTGGCCGTTAACAGTAATGGATAAGCGTTATAGTGTCCAGCGATCAGGGCTTGACCGCGTCAGAGAGCAAACCAATGGAAAGCGCATACTTAAACGCCGGGTTGTAACTCATGATGGTGCAAAAGTTGCGATAGACAATATACGCCTGGTTGTCGCCTTTATCCGCCAGTACTAAAGCCGCCGGAATGGATACATCCGGTAAGTCCGAGCCATCGGCGCGGCGCACGCCCAGCTTTTGCCAGTCGCGCAAATCACGCCACACCCCCAGACTCTTGAAGCGCTTGCAGTCCGCATCCGGGGTCAAGCCTTCGCTTTGTTCAGCGGGCAAGTTTTGCTCACCGCCGTCAGGTAATTGAACCGCACGCCCCCAGGTTTGGTCAGCGCGCCAACCACGTACTTGGAAATAGTGGGCGATAGAAGCAAACACATCCGCTTCGTTATCCCAGATGTCTTTTTTGCCGTCGCCGTCAAAATCTTGCGCGTAGGCCAGGTAGCTGTCGGGCATAAACTGCGGTTGCCCCATGGCCCCGGCCCAAGAGCTTTTCATCAGGTCGTAGGTGGGGAAGCCGGTGTCCATCATGTCCAGAGCCGAGAGAAACTGCTTACGAAAGTAAGCGCCGCGGCGTTTATCGTAGGCCAGCGTTGCCAGCACATTAAACATCGACTCTTTCAACTTAAACGTGCCGTAGTTGGTTTCCATACCCCAGATCGCCACAATAAAACGCGGCTGCACCCCGTAACGCTCGGCCACCTGCTGTAAAACGTCCTGGTGTTCTCGCATCAGCTTGCGACCGGATTCTTTTTTCCAGTCGCTTAAGCGCCGACCCAGATACATATCGTAGGTTTCTACCACCTCAGCTTGCGAGCGGTCTTGTTTGATCACACGCTTAACAGGGGGGGTAATCTCCGAAAACGCCTGATCGACCGTAGCCTGGCTGATGCCCTTAGCCAAAGCCTCACTTTTTAGCTCGTCTAACCACTGGTAAAAAGCCGCATCGTCATCACTCTGCTCGGCATGGGCAGCACCGACAAGCAACACTAACACTGAAAAATATTTAATAACGGCGCGGGTTAAAGAATACATCATGACTCATTCCGGTTAGGCTCGGCGCTTTATCAGAACACCCCAATCCAGCAGGATTTCTTCAAGCAACAACTGTTTATTCGGGTTGGCACCACTGGCCAGGCGTTTTTTACAATCTAACAACTTTTCTTGGTACCGATGCAACAGGTTTGGCTGCACGGCCTTTAGTACTTCGGCCGCACCAGCGTCCAATTGCTGCATGGGTGCCACAGGCACTCCCAATTGCCAGCGGGCCAAATCGTGCAGCCAGCCAATCAGCCAATTCACCGAGGCGGCTGCATCCCCCCCTTGCCACTTTGCCGCTAAGGCAATGGCGTCGGTTTGACCCAGGCTTAATTGCAGCAAGTCATCCTGCCACTGCCTACGAGTGTCCAGTTCATCACCCTGCATTAAATTTCGCGCCGCCAAAGGCGCGCCTCGGGCGATATCCAACAACTCTTTGGCATTGTAATCGGTGCCGGACACCAGCGGTGTGAGCCAGTGCAGGCTTTGCTCGGCAGGAGGAATGGCCAGAGTACGAATTTGGCAACGGCTGCGAATAGTGGGTAAAACCTCACTGGGCGAATCGCTGACCAGCAATAACAAGGTCCGTGCGGCTGGCTCTTCCAGAGTTTTCAACAGCGCATTAGCAGCATTAATATTCATGGCCTCGGCCGGTTGCAAAATAACCACTTTATAGCCGGACTGCTGCGCCGTTTTTCCTTGTGTTTCTGCAAGTCGGCGCACATCGTCTACGCGAATGGCTTTACCGGCCTCTTCTGGCTCAACCACGACAAAATCCGGGTGAGTACCGGCGCGATTTAACTCGCAAGATTTGCACTGCCCGCAAGCGGACTCCGCACGCGGCGAACTACACAACAGAAACTGCGCCAACACACGGGCCAAATGCCTTTTGCCCAGCCCGGCAGGGCCGGCCAGCATAATGGCGTGGGGCAAACGATCATCCTGCAGTTGCTGGTAAAAGCTGCGCCAGATATTTTGCTGCCATGGATATGGCAAAGCGGGAACATCCATCATGAAATCAATCTACATCATTTTGTAAGCAGCTTACCAAGGCACCACCGCTTTTGCGATAATGCGCGGCTTTAATTTTTGTAACGGGGCAATTTTATGCAGGCGGTAGATATTCTCTGGCAGGACGAACACCTGTTAGTGGTTAATAAACCATCAGGTTTATTGACGGTACCCGGTCGCGGCCCAGACAAACAGGATTGTTTAATCAATCGCCTGCTGGTCAGTCACCCCAATAGCCGCATCGTTCACCGCCTGGATCAGCCCACTTCGGGTCTTGTAATTGTGCCGCAAAGTTATGAGGCGCTAAAACACATCGGCCGCCAGTTTGAAACCCGCCAGGTCAGTAAACAATACGTTGCGGTAGTTGCGGGGCTGCTCGAACAAGACAATGGCGAAATTGAGCTACCGCTGATTTGCGACTGGCCCAACAGGCCGCGACAAATGGTAGACCATGAGAATGGCAAACACGCCCTCACCCGCTACCGGGCGCTGCAGCGCGACACCGAGCAGCAAACCACCCGAGTAGAGTTAACCCCAGTCACCGGGCGCTCCCACCAATTGCGGGTACATATGTTGTCGTTGGGCCATCCCATTGTGGGCGATACGCTTTACGCCCCCGATACCATAGCCGCCGCGTCTGAGCGTCTGTTACTGCACGCGCAATGGATTGAGTTCACCCACCCAACACACCAAAAACCGGTGTCAGTAGAATGCATTTCTAAGTTTTAACCCCTAACATTCACTATTCCCTGCCACTCCACTTTACCGTAGCATCGCACTCTTTTTTGAACTGCATCACAAAATGGAGTACTGCGAATGAAAAATAAACTGATTGCACTATTAATCGCCAGTGGCGCAACGGGAGCTTACGCCTCGGACAATAATGCCCGCACCGAGGGCAGAGCGGGAAGTGCCTATAGCACAGGCGATTTTATTGACGGCGCTCAACTTAACCCGAGCCTTGCGGCAAATTTTAAAGACGACGATGACTTTGCTTTTCATTTCAACTTTGGCGTCTTTGCTACAGACCCCGACGAGCTTATCGACAACGGCAGTGATTTAGTCGACCTTCTGGATGAGTACGAATACAACAAACCCTTATACGAAGATGACGCTTATGAAATGATCCAGCTGCTGGATGATATTTCAGGCGCTAACGCCTATGTTAGCGGCGGGGCCAGCCTCGCCTTTGCGATACCCAACAACACCCTCGCCGCCACTGTTTTTACCCGTGCGAATGTAAACGCCAGCATCGTTCCACTCATTGACGAAAGCGATTTTGACACCCTGGCCACAAGCGCCGGCAATGAGTTTGACTCCTCCGACCTGAACTCCGAAGTAGCCATTCGCGGCTCTGTCATTACCGAGGTCGGCGTCGCTCTGGCCAAAGAAATTAATATTACCGAAACTGGTCAATGGTTATGGGGCGTTACGCCTAAACAGGTCGAAGCAGAAACCTTTTTCTACATAGATAGCATTGGGGATTTCGATGAAGACAATATCGACGAAGACGAACAAAGTATCAGCGAGACCTTTTTCAATGTGGACGCCGGGGTAACCTATATTAACGGCAATCTACGCTACGCCATGGTAGTTAATAACTTGCTCGAACAAGAAGTTGAAAGCGTCGCGCTGGGCGAAAAACTATCAATCAAACCTCAAGCGATTGCCTCCGTAGGTTACTCACTGAACTGGGTCAACCTGGATGCATCTGTCGAGCTTAACAGTGCGAAGAATTACGCCTTGATTGATGACACTCAGATCGCTCGAGTGGGTGTTGAATTTGGCAGCCATACCTGGGCACGCTTGCGGTTAGGCTATAAAACCGATATCAAAAGCTCACTCGAAGATACCTTCAGCCTGGGGTTGGGCCTGGCACCTTTCGATGTGGTTAACTTCGACTGGGCGTTGACCGCAGGAGATAAAAACACTTTCGGCACATCCCTACAACTAGGCTTTCGTTTTTAATGCGTTTACAGCATAGACGCTAGTACACGCTCAATATCCCCCTGCACCGCGTCCAACGTTTGCCCTGCATCAATTAAAGCATAACGTTCGGGCGCGGCCTTGATCCGCTGGCGATACCCTTGGCGTACCCGCTGAAAAAACGCCAGGCTCTCCTGCTCAAAACGATCCAGCTCCGCCCGTGCACTGGCACGGGCAAGGCCCACTTCAGGCTCAATATCCAGCACGAGGGTTAAATCCGGACGCACATCGCCTTGTACCTGCTGCTCAAGGTTGGCGATCAGCTGCGTGTCCAGTCCCCGGCCGCTGCCCTGATAAGCAAAAGTGGCATCGGTAAAGCGGTCGCACAAGACCCACTCGCCGCGCGCCAACGCGGGCTTGATAACGCGGTTAAGGTGCTGAGCACGGGCCGCAAACACCAGCAGCAATTCCGCCGTAGGGTCAACGGACTCATCGCGCTTGGCGAGCAAAAGCTCACGCACCTGCTCTGCCAAAGGGGTCCCCCCCGGCTCGCGGGTAACCGTCACTTTATGCCCTGCCGCTTCTATCCAACGCTGCACAAACACCAAGTTGGTGCTTTTACCGACACCCTCAGTGCCCTCGATGGTGATAAATCTTCCGCGCTTTACCACGCTTTTTAACCCCTATTACTTGATCTAACCGCAACGACAAGCCGCACGCTTGCGCTCATCCGTTTCGCCGAAGTCTACACAGACTCGCCCGCTAGCACGACCGCTGCGTCACAAAAAAATCATCCAAAACAACTTTACACCGTTAACTTAACAGTGATAACTTTACACCGTTAAGCGATCACCATCGTGGTCGCCACAAGGAAAAGGAGGTACACGACGTGCGCCGTTTTACTCAACTCTGGGCCACTGCCGTGGTCAGGGGCCGCTGGCTTGTGATGGCTCTGGCCCTCGCCGCGCTGGGCGCGTCCATCATCCCCATGGGCAATTTGTATTACGACAATGCCAACGAACGCTTTTTTGTCAAAGGCGACCCCAACCTCAAAGCGTTCAACCAGCTACTGGAGCGCTTTGGTGACATTGAATACCTCTCTGTAGGGGTTGTTGCGCCTGTAGGGCAAGACGTTTTTTCCGAATCCAGCCTGGCCGTCATCGACGAGTTAACGCGCTTTTTTGAGGAGCAGCCTCAAGTGACTCAGGTGCGCTCGTTAAGCAAGTACGAGTACACCCACTCCGAAGGCGCCATGATGGCCACCGACGATCTGCTTGAGGATATTAGCGACCCAGCCAGCCGGGCCGCTGCCCGAGAGATCATTCGCGAGCAACCGATGGCACTCGGCAGTCTGGTCACCGAGGATTTACAGCACACGCGGGTGGTCGCGCGCCTGCGCTATCAGGTAGGTAGCAACGAAAACAAAATGGCACTGATGGCGCAGCTGCGCCAACACCTTGAACAGGCGCAATACGCCGAGCGCGGCTTTGACTTGCGTCTTAGTGGCCAGCCGGTGTTTGACGAGCAGTTTGAGGTACTCACTAAACGCGACCAGAGCTGGATCAATCCCACCATGGCCGTGGTGATGATTGTGATTTTGTTTTTCAGCTTTCGCTCACTGACCGCCATGCTGCTGCCCTGGCTCGTTATTGGCACCAGTATCCTGTACGTCACGGGCATTCAGGGCGTCATGGTTTGGCCCCATTCCGTGGTGGAGTCGGCGCTGGTGCCGGCCTTGATTATTATCGGCATCGGCATTTCTATACACGTACTGGTGGAGTTTTACCACGCCCGGGCCGAGGGGCTTGAGCCGCAGGCGGCGGCGGAAAAAACCGTCACCCACTTATGGGTTCCGGCTTTTTACACCGCGCTGACCACCGCCGCCGGTTTTCTCGCGCTAGGAGTCACCGAGCTGCTGCCGGTCAAGCAGTTTGCCTGGCTGGGTGCCATTGGCGCAATGACACTTTTTACCGTGGCCCTGACGCTCCTGCCAGCGGTGCTGAGTTTTATTAAGCCTTTTTCAGCGCGCACACAGCAAGCGGTCAGCAGCGGCTTGATTGGGCGGCTGACCCAGCGGCTGCCAGAGCTTACGCGTCGTTACCAAAAGCCTCTGCTGCTCGGCGGCGCGGCGCTGCTGGCCATCAGTCTGGTGCTGGTGCCGCGGCTTGAAATCGACTCTAATTTCATTACCTATTTCAAAGCCGATAACCCGACGCGGCAGGATCTGGAGTATTTCGATCGTCAGTACAACGGCCTGCAGAATATTGATGTCATGATCGACAGCGGCAACGAAGGCGGCATTCACGACCCGGCCTTTTTACGCGAGGTGGATCAATTACAGCAGTGGCTCGAAGCGCTGCCGCAAACCGGCGCCGTTAACTCACTGGTGGACTTTCACAAAGAGATTAATCAGGCCCTGCACTACGATGAGCGCCAGTGGTACCAACTGCCCGAAGACCGGCAGATGGCCGCGCAGTTTCTTTTACTCTACGACAACACCGGCCCCGAGGAAGACCTCACCGACGTCAAGGATTTTTACGAGCGCTATGTGCGCCTGGCCGTGCCGGTCACCAATATGGCGGCGAGCGACACGCGCCAGCTGCTCGATACCATTGAACAACATCTGCGCCAGCAGCACCCTCAGTTGGCAGTGCAGCTGACCGGCTCACTGGCGATGTACAACGCTCAGGATATTTACATTAACAACGGCATGTCCCGTTCTTTTGCCATTGCTCTCGGCATTATTGGCCTGAGCTTTATCCTGCTGTTTCGCTCGGTCAAATACGGGCTGATTGCGCTGATACCGAGCGTCGTGCCCATACTCATCACCGGTGCCCTGCTGGTGGTGTTGGGCATTCCGCTCAACCTCGGCACCATGATCGTTGGCGCCATGACCATGGGCATTGCCGTGGATGACGCCATTCACGTAATGAACCGCTACCTCAGCGCCAAGCGCGCCGGGTACACCACCGACCAGGCCGTCGTTCGCGCCATGAACGAGTCGGGCCGCGCGGTGATATTCACCTCCATTGTTCTGGTTAGCGGTTTTAGCGTCATGCTGCTGGGCTCGTTTATTCCCTACATTTACACCGGCCTGTTCGCCGCCACCATTATGGCGCTGGCCCTGCTGGGCGACCTGCTCTTTTTACCCGCGCTGCTGTTCTGGATTGACGGTAAAGGCACAGCCCCCCTTGCCGTTCACAAACCACTCACCGAGGAGTTGTCATCATGAAATCGCTGATCATTACTGCATTGATTTTCGCGGCGTTTAGCGCGCCGATGAACGCTGAAACTTTAACGGCGCGGGACATCGTCGAGAAAATGGACACCCGCTACACAGGCGATTCTTCGCGCTCAGACGCACAACTGATACTGATTGACCGCAAAGGCCGCGAGCGAGTGCGCGATATTCGTCTCTACACCCTGGAAAACGACGAAGTGGAAAAATCCATTTCCTTTTTTCTGTCGCCCACAGATGTGGCCGGCACCACCTACATGAACTACGACTACGAAGACGGTCGCGACGATGACTCCTGGCTCTATCTGCCCGCGCTCAAACAAGTGCGCCGCGTAGCCGCTGGTGATCGGTCAGGCTCGTTTATGGGCAGCGACTTTACCTACTCGGACATTAACGGCGTCAACACCGACTGGTACCACTACGAACTGCTCGATGACAATGCCAACGTGGACGGCGCCGACACCTGGCTGATTGAGTCCACCCCCAAAACCGAATTCGCCGACAAAGTCTCCAGCGAAACCGGCTATAAAAAATCCCACCTGTGGATACGCAAAGACAACTTTGTTCAGGTACAGGGAAAAATCTGGCTCGAGCGCGGCGGGCGCATGAAATACTTCAGCGCGACACAGCTGGAGCTGATCGACGACATCTGGACGCCCATGCGTTTGCAAATGGTGAGCGTGCGCGGAGGAGAAAAAGAACACGCCAGTGTCTTTCAATTCAGCAATACGGTGTACAACGAACACACCAACGAAGCCCTGTTTACCACCCAGAGCATGCAGCGTGGTATTCAATGAAGCCGCTTGGTATCACTCTTTTTGCTCTGGCGGCCACCCAGATTGTACCGGTACAGGCAGAGGATTTTTTCTCCAGCGTTACGACCAGCGCACCTCGCGGGCTGAACCTGCAAAGCCCCTGGAGCCACCGGGCCTGGCTGCAGCAAAAAACCGGCTACGGCTGGCACACACCGGCGGTGGCAGTGAGCCGCGACCAAGCAGCGCTCACACGCACCGAAACCCAGCTGTTCGGTGAACTCGGCTGGCGCGAGGGGCAATGGCGAGCCCAGCTGTCGGGCTCGCTGGTACACGACTGGCTGCCAGATCTCGAGCGCGCAGGAGTCTGGTCCGCTTACGAGTTTAACGCTGAACAAATCCACCAACGCCGCTGGCGGCTCGAGTTAGCGGACAGCTTTGTCTCCTGGGAGGGCGACGACTGGTGGCTTAAGGCCGGCTATCAAACCCTGCCCTGGGGTGAAGCCGAATCTCTCAAGATCACCGATGTACTGGCCCGACGCGACCAGCGCTGGCCGGGCCAGGAGGATCTGGAAAAGCTGCGCCTGCCGGTAGCCTCGGTGCGAATCAGCTGGCAAAACCGCCTGGATCTGGTCACCCTGATTGAGCCACTGCCGGACCGACTACCCGCCGCCTACGACGAGTTTGACCCTTACCTCGCGCTGCGAACCGGCGAGCCCACGCAAGACCCGGCGCTGATTCGACAGTCGGATTCCAACCCCGGCTTTGCCCTGCGCTACCGCCACCACTGGCAGGGTATGGACGCCCAACTGATGCTGGCCGATGTAACCAGTTACGAGCTGGCGCCCACGGGCATCGACGACACCGGCGCCCAACCGCAGGTTTTTCTCGAGCCCTGGCGTCAACAAGTCGCGGGCTTAGGCCTGCAGGCGGTGCGCGGTAACCTGCTGCTGCGCAGCGAACAGGCCTGGCACCACAATACCAAAGTCGCCCAGGCCAACCCTTTGGCCCCCTGGCGCAGCATCGACCAATGGCGAGGCATGCTCGGCGCCGACTACAGCGGCATTAACAACCTGACCCTGACCGCCGAGCTAAGCTGGCTGTACATTCACCACTGGGACTCGAACTTAGACGGTAAACGCTGGCAACCGGGCGCATCGGCGCGCGCCAGCTACAACCTCTACAACGAGCGCCTGACTCTGCAAGCCTTTGCCATGATGATCACGGGCAACCAGGGCTCACTGATCCGGCTGTCCGCCGACTGGGCGGTCTCTGATGAGTTCAGCATTGGCATCACTGCCATCGAATACGACGGCCATGATCCGCAAGCGCTGATTTACCCCTATCGGCATAACGACACCTTACTGGTGACCCTGCGCTGGGGACTGTAGCAGATCGCCGGGCCCCTGCCGGTTCAGCAAACCACTGGCAACCCGCATCTGGTAAACTGGCCCTTTTTGCTGGAAGGCGCTATGGCGAAAGACTCCTCCAAAGCCGGGTCGGGCAATCAACCCGCCCCCACCAAAAACCGCTACCATCACGGCAACCTGCGCGAGTCGCTGCTCGATGCGGCCCTCGCCTACCTGAAAACCGACACCCTGGATAACCTCAGCCTGCGCTCGCTGGCCAAAACCGTGGGCGTCAGCGCCACAGCGGTTTACAGCCATTTTGCCGACAAAACCGACCTGCTGATCGACTTGCGCACGCTGGGATTTCGCCTGCTCACCGAGCACCTGACCCGGGCACTTGAGGCGCAACCTGACAGCAGCGGCGAAATAAAAGTGCGCCTGCTCGGTCACGCCTATATGAGCTTCGCCGCCGAAAATCCCAACCTGTTCGACAATCTGTTTTCCTGGGCACCGGAGCGCGAGCGCATAAAATCCGAGTGCATTGAAGCGGGTATTGATAGCGTTGATTTGCTGCGCAACGCCATTTTGCAGTTGTTTCGCGACAACAACCTGCCCACAGGTGACTATCAAAGCTCGGTGGCAACCCTCAGCGCCTGGTCGTTAGTACACGGCCTGACCATGTTGATAAAAACCGGCAGCATTGAAGGCGCGGTTTACTGCGGTCACTGGCCCGATACCTTCTCGGCCGCACACCCCAAGGCCCAAGAGCGGGCTTTTGATCACTTATTGACCATAGAAATTGAAGGCCTGAAAGCAGCGGTGGCCAAACTCACCCCCTGACCGTATCATTACGCCTTTTTGCCAAAGCACAACCGAGGAATGCCCATGATTACCCTGCACACCAACTACGGCGATATTGCCCTAGAGCTGGATTTTGACAATGCCCCCAACACCGCCGCCAACTTTAAAGAATACGCCGAAAGCGGTTTCTACAATGGCACCATTTTTCACCGCGTTATCGACGGCTTTATGATTCAGGGCGGCGGCATGGATGAAAACATGCAACAAAAAGAAACCCGCGCCGCCATCGAGAACGAAGCGGATAACGGCCTGAAAAACGACCAAGGCACCGTAGCCATGGCTCGCACCAACGATCCACACAGTGCTACCGCCCAGTTCTTTATCAACGTTAAAGACAACGACTTTTTGAACCACAGCGGCAAAAACGCCCAGGGCTGGGGTTACTGCGTGTTCGGTAAAGTGACCAACGGTATGGACGTGGTAGAAAAAATCAAAAACGTTCCTACCGGCAGCCGCGGCTTCCACCAAGACGTACCGGTTGATGCGGTTATTATCGAAAAGGTCACTGTTGCTTAAACCCTATGGCAACACAGTTTATTTCTGACCTACACCTGCACGCCTCACGCCCCGAGGCGGCGCAGGCGTTCTACCGGTTTCTTGAGCAGCACGCTCAAAACATCGACGCCCTATACATATTGGGCGATTTTTTCGATGCCTGGATCGGTGACGATGACGATGACCCGTTTATCAAAGAGGTTGCCGCACAGCTTAGCGCCACCGCTGCCAGTGGCACGCCCATTTGGCTGATGCACGGTAACCGGGATTTTTTAATCGGCGAAGATTTTGCCCGCCGCGCCGGCCTTACTTTATTGCCCGACCCCACTCTGATTAATTTGTACGGCCGCCCCACCGTGTTGCTGCACGGTGACAGCCTTTGCACAAAAGACGCCGAGTATATGGCACTGCGTCAGCAACTGCGCTCGACACAATGGCAGGCACAAATTCTCGCGCAGCCGCTTCCTGTTAGAAGAGCCCTGGCCGCTGAGCTGCGCAGTAAAAGCAAAACCATGAACAGCTCAAAGGCCGAAGACATTATGGATGTCACCCCGGATGCGGTGACAGAATTAATGCAGGAGCAAGACGTCACTTTAATGATTCACGGCCACACACACCGCCCTGCACGCCACGCGCTTGATTTACCCAAAGGCCCTGGCGAAAGGATTGTGCTGGGGGACTGGCACGATCACGGCTGGAGCTTATACGCCGACGACGAAGCATTAGAGCTGCGGCACTGGAAAATTTAAATCGCGCCGCCTAAATAACTTTTGAATAGCGATGGGCATCAGGCTTATCGCGCTTCAGGTACACATCAAAAACCATCGCCAGGCGACGGATCAGCAGCTTACCCACCTCGGTTGCCACAACATGGCTATCGCTAAGTGTCACTAAACCCTGGCTTTGCAAAGCCCTTAGTTCGTCCAACTCAGCCGAAAAATATTCGCCAGGTGCAATGGCAAAGCGCTTCGCCAAGGCCTGCAAATTTAACCGGTAATGACACATTAGCTCATTGATTATCCAGCGGCGTATTTCATCATCGCGGTTTAACGCCACACCGCGCTCTACCGGCAGCGTCCAATCTGACAACGCCTGCTGATACTCTTTGATGGATTTACTGTTCTGCCAATAAGCCTTCCCCACTGAACTTATTGAAGACACGCCCAAACCCAATAAATCATAATCGCGCCCTGTTGCATAACCCTGGAAGTTGCGCTGCAAACGGCCTTCACGCTGCGCCCTGACCAGGTCATCGTCAGCCAGGGCAAAATGATCCATCCCAATATGAACGTAGCCCACTGCCTTAAGCCGCTCCATCGCAAAGCTGAATATTTGCAGCTTCGCCTCGGCCGCCGGTAAATCTACCGAGTGAATCAAGCGCTGACTTTTTATTTTTGCGGGCATGTGCGCATAGCTGAACAAGCTGAGTCGATTGGGACGCAACTCAATAACGCTGTCTAAGGTTTGCGCAAAAGTTGCCAGAGTCTGATGGGGCAAACCGTAAATTAAATCCATATTAATGGATTGAAAACCACCGCTTCGCGCACGCGCCACCAAAGCACGAACCTCTGCCTCACTGTTATAGCGATTAACCGCCGCCTGTACCTGTGGGTTGAAATCCTGCACGCCAATACTTAAGCGGTTAAAACCCAGGCGGCTTAAAACATCGAGGGTCTCTGGCGATGTTTGCCCCGGATGCACTTCAACGGCACGCTCACTAAGGCCATCCTCTATCACATTAAAGTTCTGCCGCGTGATGTCCATTAAACGCTGCATTTGCGTGTGGCTTAAATAGGTTGGCGTACCGCCACCCCAGTGCAGCTGACGCACCTCGCGGCCTGCCCCCAGAAGTTCGCGGTAAAGCGCCATTTCACGCTCTACATGCTTCAGGTAAACATCCACCCGCTGCCGGTTTTGAGTGACAACCTTATTGCAGCCACAGTAGTAGCAGAGACTTTGGCAAAAAGGCAGATGGATATACAACGACAGTGCTTTTTGCTGGCGCTGGTTTTGCACCAACGCATTCAGTAAAGGTGCTATGGAGAAATCATCGCGAAACTGTAACGCCGTAGGATAAGACGTATAGCGAGGCCCGGATAAATCATATCGCCCCACTAAATCGCGCCAGTTATGCGTGGCCTGGTTGAGTTCGCAAACCTGCGTGGATGTATCTGCCATCATAGTTAACCCTCTTGAAGGTTAACTATACGCCGCCGATAGGTTCTGCCTTTTGATGTGAATCAAGCCTGGACTCAGCAAAGAATTGGTTTATTGCGCTCGCCTCCCACATGGTGTCCTGATAACCGAGCTCAATCAGCTCGGTGATAAACGGGTTGGCAAACAATAAATAACTGGCCGCCGTGGCACCGCCACCTTTGGCAGTAGCACCGGTAGCGCGCAAAAAATAACGCACACTCGCGGGTAAGTAACGCACCTTGCGCCCGGCAATAGCGTCCACGGCTTTGCTGGGGGATACCACCAGGCTCTGTACAGGCCGTAAGCCAATGCCTTCGGCCTCTAGCTGCTCGGGTGGGATCAATTTCAGCAGCCGGTTAAGACGCTCCATGTGCTCGATGTCGTTTTCCAAAGCATCAATAAACGCGCTGTTTAACAAGTGACCAACTATTTGCGCCATAGAAGGCGAATGGCGCACTGGTACACGTTTACCCCAGTGTTTGGGGTTTCGGTTGCCACTCACACCAATCACAAACAGCGAGTCGGCCCCCAAGTGAAGCGCCGGGCTTAATGGAGCCAGTTGACGCAAGGCGCCATCACCAAAATACTCACGATTGATGCGCACCGTTGGGAAGATGGTGGGAATCGCTGAGGAGGCAAGTAAATGCTCTAAACGAATAGGAGCAGCGACACCTTCGCGGCGAAAGCGACGCCAGCCGGTGAGTTCGGCATCGCCCTGAAAAAAACTGACCGATCGGCCCGAGGTGTACCCCATGGCCGTAATGCTTACGGCACGCAACTTTTTCGCGTGAATGTTTTTTTCTATATTGGAGAATTGGATTTTATCCGCTAACAGCTCCCACAAGGGGCCATTATCAAGCATGGACAAGGGGCGGTGACGGCCAATGCCGTCGTTAAACAAGGACAATCCCAGCCGGCTTAGACTCTTGCCGATATCCCACCAGCCATGTCGGTATACCTGACCCACAGACAGCTGCAACCACAGCGCCGATAAATGATGGACCGCCTGACGGAAATTGCCCGGATGCGCTGCGAGCGCAATGGCATTAATCGCACCTGCCGAGGTACCGCAGATAATAGGGAATGGGTTTTCAACACCTTCAGGTAAAATGTCGGCAATGGCCTGTAAGACGCCAACCTGATAAGCGGCGCGGGCGCCACCGCCGGATAACACTAACGCTGTTTGGCCCAATGACGCCACCTTTACTGCAATTATTATTCTTTAAGTTTACGTCGCAACACTTTGCCCACATTGGTTTTTGGCAACTCATCACGAAACTCAACGCTGCTGGGCACTTTATAGGCGGTGAGCGACTGACGGGCAAAATCTCGCACATCCTGTTCGCTCAGGTTGGGGTTACTGACCACCACAAAGGCTTTTACCAACTCGCCGCTTTCTTCGTCATCAGTGCCTACGACGGCCGCTTCGACAATATCCGGATGTGCGGTCAGGGCATCTTCCACCTCGTTGGGGAACACCTTAAACCCCGAGACATTGATCATGTCTTTTTTCCGATCGACAATTTTAACGTAACCTTCTGCGTCTATGACGGCGATATCGCCGGTTTTTAACCAGCCGTCATCGGTGAGTATTTCTTTTGTCGCGTCCTCTCGGTGCCAGTAGCCTTTCATTACTTGAGGGCCACGAACACACAGCTCACCGGCCTCGCCTACTGGCAAATCCGAGCCATCTTCGTCGATGGATTTCACTTCGGTTTGCGGCACGGGTAAACCCACCGTACCCAGCTTTATTCCCGAGCGCGGATTAATACACACCACAGGCGAGGTTTCGGTTAAACCGTACCCCTCGCACACCGGAGTGCCGGTCACCTCTTCCCAGCGCTTGGCCGCATCATGAGTGAGCGCCATGCCGCCAGAAGAGGATAAGCGCATGTGTGAAAAATCCAGATTGCGGAAGTCTTCGTTGCGGCACAGAGCATTGAACAAGGTATTTAACCCAACAAAACAGGAAAACGGCTTACCTTTTAACTCTTTAACAAAACCCGGAATATCCCTTGGGTTGGGAATCAGAAGGTTTTCATTACCCAATGAAAACGCACACATGCAATGAATGGTGTAGGCGTAAATGTGATAAAGAGGCAGGGGTGCGACGAATAAATCCTGATTTTTGCGAAAGCAGTCCTGCATGTGCAGGTTAACCTGCAGCATGTTCGCTACCAGGTTTTTGTGAGTGAGCATCGCCCCCTTGGCAACCCCGGTGGTGCCACCGGTGTATTGCAAAACCGCCACATCGTCTGGCGTAGCAGTGTAATTGTTAGGTGCTTGATTTGCAGCCTTAATAACCTGAGTAAAAGGCTCCGATTTGGCAAACGAAAAATCCGGCACCATTTTTTTAATATGCTTAACCACAAAATTAACCAGAGTCCGCTTTAACGGCGGGTGCAAGTCAGCAAGCTCGGTGACAATGACATGCTTTACGTCCGTCTCATCGATAACCTCGGCAGCGGCAGCGGCCACATTTGCCAGTACCACCAAGGCTTTGGCACCCGAGTCGGTCAGCTGGTGCTTAAGCTCAGAGGCGGTATAGAGCGGGTTGGTGTTCACCACGACCATACCGGCGCGGATTGCCCCGAATACCACTACCGGGTACTGCAACACATTGGGAAGCTGTACCGCGATACGATCGCCAGGTTCAAGGGATGTACACTGCTGTAAATAGGCCGCAAATTGTCCGCTTAGGCGTTCCACATCGCGGAATGTGAGGGTGTGCCCAAGGCAGGTAAATGCGGGGCTGTCAGAGAACTCTTCACAGGCTTCAGTAAATACATCGACAATGGTGCGATTGCAGTCCAGAGTCATACCGCTCTCTCCTTTTTGTACTTATTGATGTACCAGATCATAACGTAAGTCACGCCCTTGCAGGTATATATTCTGAGCTTAGCAGATAAGCGATGACAGATATGCGATTATCGCCGCCGTCAGCCCCCAAATGGTATGTCCCTGAGATTCAAACACAGGCACGGTTACTGTGGTTGCGCCGCGGGCAAAGGTGTCATGGCGCACCGCGCACTCAGGCTGCAGCTGACGTAAAGGAACGTGAAAAATCAAATCTAGCTCGGCCGGGTCTGGGGTAAGTCGCACCGGCTCACAGACCAAGCCCACCACTGGCGTCACTCTGACACCACGGCGAGTTTGAAAAGCGGGCATTCGCCCAAGCAGGCGTACCGCATCGGATGCCAGCCCTGTTTCTTCGAAGGCTTCACGCAGCGCCGTGTGGGCGAGGTTTTTATCTTCCGCCTCCCACATGCCACCGGCAAAGGCAATTTCGCCTGGGTGGTGCTGTAAATGTTGGGCGCGGCGGGTAAGAATAAGCTCGGGCTCACCGGCCGTGGTATCAATAGCCACCAGCACCGCTGCCTCACCTCGTGCAGGCGGCTCGGTGCGGCCAAAGGCTGCTGGCAATAACTGACTGGATAGATGAGACCAGAGCGCCTCAGACATCGGCAAGGCGCCAGATATCATACGCCGGCTCTTCAAACGGGTGGGCTTTTAGCAGCGCCAGCTTCGCGGCTTTGATGTGTTCGTCAGCGCACACAAGCTCAACGCGCCATTCTGGATCGCGGCTCAACTTGCCCTGGCTGCCACTGAAAGGATCGCTGCCTTCAAGGGGCCGAAACTGCCCCTGCCCCAACACCTGCCAGCAGCATTGATCGTACTGGCCAATGTACCCGGCACCGGCCGCAAACACGGCTTGCTTTACCGGCTCGAGGTGACTGTCAGGCACAAAGAAAACGAATTTGTACATAAACGCCTCCGTCTGGGGTCGGAGGTCGGATGTCAAACGCAAGGGGCGTCCAACATCCGCCATGGACTTACGAGATTTAAATAACCCGTACCGAAATCACATGCTCAACCGCTTTGATCGCGGTAACCACATCCTCGGAGGGATTTTGCTCTACATCGATAATGTTATAGGCAATTTCACCACGGCTCTTATTGACCATGTCGATAACATTAACGTTGTTGTCCGCCAATACCGACAGCACATGGCCCAATACGCCTGATACATTCTCATTGCAAAAGGTAATGCGCGAGCTATCGCTGCCGGCGCGCTCCATCTGTACCGCCGGGAAATTCACCGAATTTTTAATGTTACCGTTTTGCAGATAATCCATCAGCTGATCGGCCGCCATAATCGCGCAGTTCTCTTCGGCCTCAGCGGTGCTGGCACCAATGTGCGGCATGGCGTAAACATCGTCGCGGTTGAGCAAAATGGGCTCGGGGAAATCGCAGATGTACATGCGCAACTGTTTGGCATCCAGGCTTGCGACAACAGCCTCGGCATCCACAATCGCTTCGCGGGCAAAGTTAAGCAGCACCGCACCGGTTTTCACGGATTTTAACGACTCTTCGTTGATCAGGTGATGCGTCGCCTCAATAGCGGGCACGTGCAAGGTCACGTAATCGCAGCGAGACAGTAAAGACTGCAGGTTTTCCGCGCGCATTACCTGGCTTGGCAAGCGCCAGGCAGCCTCAACAGACAGAGCCGGGTCATAACCCACGACATTCATGCCCAGCGCCAAGGCCATTTCCGCCACCAGTGAACCAATAGCCCCAAGGCCAACCACCCCGAGGGTTTTACCCATCAACTCGCTGCCCGCAAACTGTGACTTCTGTTTTTCCATCAGCTTGCTCATTTCACCGGCGTCGGTCATATCGGTCAGCGAATTGGACCAGTTCATACCGGGAATAATACCGCGTGATGCCAACAGCATTCCGGTCAGCACCAGCTCTTTTACCGCGTTGGCATTGGCGCCAGGAGCGTTAAATACCACCACACCTTTTTTGCTGTAGTCTTCCACCGGCACATTGTTGGTACCGGCACCGGCGCGGGCCACGGCTTTTACGGATGCAGGCAGAGCTTCATCGTGCAGCTTATGACTGCGCAAAATATAACCATCTGGGTTATTGATATCGCTGGCCACTTCGTACTGAGCGCGGTCAAAACGGTCGAGCCCCTTCACAGAAATTTTGTTGTAGGTCTTGATCTTGTACATGTTGATTTCCCAGTGTTTTAAACAAAAGCGCGCTCTAAAGAGCGCGCTAAACGGATTACTTGGTGTGCGCTATCAGGCGGTAACCTGCTCGTACGCCCAGCTTAACCAGGGCAGCAACGCTTTAAGGTCGGCCGTTTCAACCGTAGCGCCGCACCAAATGCGTAAGCCCGGAGGCGCATCGCGGTAAGCGCCGATGTCATAGGCGACACCTTCGGTATCCAGTAACTTCACCATGGCTTTAACTTGCTCGGGCGTCGCGTCGAGCTTAAAGCACACGCTGGTGTTTGAACGGGTGGCCTTGTCGGCGGCAAGAAACTCAATCCAGTTGTTCTCGGCCACAAACGTTTCCAGCACCTCGAGGTTCGCTTCGCTGCGCTTAATGGTTTCGGCCACACCGCCAATGGATTCAACCCAGTTCAGGGCGTCCAGGTAATCGGCCACGCAGAGCATCGATGGGGTATTGATGGTGGCGCCTTCAAAGATGCCCTCCACCAGCTTGCCGCCTTTGGTCATGCGAAACAGCTTAGGCATAGGCCATGGTGGCTCGTAGCTTTCCAGACGCTCTACCGCGCGTGGGCCCAAAATCAATACACCGTGAGCGCCTTCGCCGCCCAGCACCTTTTGCCAGCTGAAGGTTACAACGTCCAGCTTCTCCCAGGGCAGATCCATGGCGAACACGGCAGAGGTTGCATCGCAGATGGTCAGCCCCTCACGATCATCCGCGATCCAGTCGCCGTTTGGCACCATCACACCTGAGGTCGTGCCATTCCAGGTAAAGATAACGTCGTGATCAAAGTTCACTTTGCCAAGGTCTGGCAACTCGCCGTAGTCCGCTTCCAAAGCGGTAACATTATCCAGCTTCAACTGTTTTGTGATATCGGTAAGCCAACCCTTACCAAAAGACTCCCACTGCAACACATCCACCGGACGCTGACCCAGCATGGACCACATGGCCATCTCTACCGCGCCAGTATCCGAACCCGCCACGATACCCACACGGTAACCTTCGGGCAGACCCAACAACTGCTTGGTTTGCTCACAGGCTTTACCCAGAGCATTTTTACCAATGCTCGAGCGGTGCGAACGGCCGAGGGTAGACACATCCAGATTATTGACGTCGTAGCCCGGACGCTTGCTGCAGGGGCCGGATGAAAAGTTGGGGTTTTGCGGTTTTACCGAAGGTTGCATGGCATTCCTCTGAACAGTCCAGTAAGGGTGCACTACATAAGCGCCGAATGCGCTGCGTAGGTTAAAAATCGGGCGCTGATTATGCCAGCTGACGGCGATTCGGTCTATGGTGCGCCACGGGGCAATTTGTACCAAACACCGACAACCGCAACTCTGACAGTGCTCTGTCAGTCATTTGGGTTATAGTAACTCCCCATGAGACACTTGGCCCACCACGTATTTATTGCTCTTATACTGGCGCTGCCCTTGCTATTGCTGGGGTGGAATGCCGAGCACATCAATCCTCTGCTGGAGTACCAACGTGCGGCCGTGGATGAGCACCAACCATGGCGTTTACTGACAGCCCATATCGTCCACTTGAATTTTATTCACGCGGTTATGAACGCCGCAGCTCTGTTGTTAATTTTGTTTTGGACCGGGGCCGAGCGCCAACCACTGTCCATTGGCATCGCCGCACTTGGTTGTGGCTTAGTAATCAGCACCTGCCTTTATATATGGCAACCCCAGGTGACTTACTACGTCGGGTTATCGGGCGTGCTGCATGGGCTGTTGGTGTTTTTGCTCGCACCTGTGTGCACCCGCAACGACCCTGTAGGCTGGGCGGTTATTTTCGCCTTAGGCGTCAAGCTTTGTTACGAGCGGATTATTCCCGGCGGCCACAGTGCTACCGAGGTATTGATTGCCGGGCCCGTGTTGTCGGTCGCGCACTTATACGGGGCATTGGCGGGCGTGGGGCTGTCGTTTATTTGGATACTCAGCGAAAAGCTCGCGGGGCTGTTGAAACCTAACGCTCAGCGCTCAAACTGACAAAAAATATGATCGGGACGGAACCCCCGATACTGCAAATACCGCACTTGGCGGGCTTTTTCTTTCGCATCGGCAGGCGCAGTAGAAAACTTCCGGGCAAGGACTTCCGCCGCCAACTCCATCCAATCCACCTCACACTCATCCAAGGCCTGCTCAATTTGCACGCTGGCCACGCCCTTTTGGCGTAACTCGTGGGCAATTCGAATGGGGCCGCGACCACTGCTGACTGAACTGCGGATAAACATTTCCGTAAAACGCGTGTCATCCAAATACCCCAAGTCAGACAGCCAATCGAGGGTTTCCTCAATTAATTCGGGGGTGTTTAGCTGCGAGGCGGAATGAAAACGCTGATTCAACTTTTGCGCTAATTCAGCTCTGGCGTGCTCTCGACGGGTTAACGAAGCGAGCGCGCTATTGCGCACTCGCTCTCGGATTTGCTCGGGGCTTTCGGCATCCATGTCTTTAGCCACCTCAGGCCTCTTCTTCCTCGGTGGCCTCAGCGGGTTTTACCGTACCCAGTAACTCGCCGCGAACCCGACCTTCAAGCTCTTGGGCAATGTCCGGGTTTTCTTGCAAAAACTTCATCACATTGTTTTTACCCTGGCCAATTTTGTCGCCATTGTAGCTGTACCAGGCACCGGCTTTATCCACCATACCCAGTTTCACACCATAGTCGACAACCTCGCCCATGCGATTAATGCCCTGGCCGTACAGAATCTGAAACTCGGTTTGCTTAAAGGGTGGTGCTACTTTGTTTTTAACCACTTTCACTCGAGTTTCCGAGCCAATCACTTCATCACCTTCTTTCACTGCACCTATACGGCGAATATCCAAGCGTACAGACGAGTAGAATTTCAGTGCGTTACCGCCTGTAGTCGTTTCGGGATTGCCGAACATCACGCCGATTTTCATCCGAATCTGGTTAATAAAAATCACCAGGCAGTTGGCATTTTTGATATTGCCGGTGATTTTACGCAGTGCCTGCGACATTAAACGCGCTTGCAAACCCACGTGGTGGTCGCCCATCTCGCCTTCAATTTCGGCCTTAGGGGTCAGCGCCGCTACCGAGTCCACCACCAGCACGTCTACAGCTCCAGAGCGCACCAGCATGTCTGAAACCTCCAGCGCTTGCTCGCCGGTATCCGGCTGGGAGATGATCAAATCGTCAACATTTACGCCCAGCTTTTCGGCGTAAATGGGGTCCAGTGCGTGCTCGGCATCAATAAAGGCGCAGTTGCCACCGGCGCGCTGAGCTTCAGCGATTACCTGCAAAGTCAACGTCGTTTTACCGGACGACTCTGGGCCATAAATTTCAACAATACGACCTTTAGGCAAGCCACCTATGCCCAAGGCGACGTCCAGCCCCAGTGAACCTGTAGAAATAGCGGGAATGGCGACATGTTCACGGTCGCCCATACGCATGACCGTGCCTTTACCGAACTGGCGCTCAATTTGACCCAGTGCTGCCTGCAAAGCCTTTTCTTTATTTGCGTCCATAATCACCTCAACTGAAAAAACGAAAATTTGCTGTTTTTTTGCTCAATGCGCCACAACGATTTCAACCGCACATCAGCTTTTGGATTCAGCATACAGGAAAAACCTGTATATGAAAACAGTACTATGAATTTATACAGTAGTAGAGTGTTAACTGCCCTGCCACTTAATGCTTACAGAGTTTGATCAGCTCTTGCAGCGCAGTCACACAGGCCTGAGCGCGGACCTGCTGGCGATCACCCTGGTAAACATAGCACTCAGACACCAGTTTATCGCCGGGCCCAGCCCAGGCGAGCCAAACCGTGCCCACGGGTTTATCGCGACTGCCCCCATCGGGCCCGGCAATACCGCTTACGGCAACGGCCAAGTCGGCCCCGCTGTGTACTCTGGCACCCTCGGCCATCTGCTCAACAACCACCCGGCTGACGGCGCCATGCTCATCCAGCGCGGTCTGCTGCACGCCCAGCAACTTTACCTTGGCACTGTTGGAATAGGTTAACCACCCCATTTCAAACCAACCAGAGCTGCCCGGCACCTCGGTAATGGCGGCGCCGATCAAACCGCCCGTACACGACTCAGCGGTACTGACTCGCCACCCTTTCTCAGCCAGGCAGGCACCCAGTTCTCGGGTCAGGTGTAAACGGGTTAACTCCGTATCTTTGCTCGTCACAATGGCCTCCTGTTGACCGTCTGTTGCGGGCATTTTAGAAGCGTCTGAAATAAAGCGATAGCCCGCACGCGAATGCGGCGGGCTTGAGGGGGGGGGATTACTCTGGGCGAAGCGATACCGCTACCGACTTAAAGGCGGGGGTTTTACTGCGGGGGTCATGCTCGGTGCCGATTAATACATTCGCTTCCGGGTAATAAGCCATCAGACTGCCCGAAGGCAGATCGAAAGGCACCACTTCAAGATTTTGCATTTTTCCATACCGTGAAACCAAGGTCACTTTGTCACCTTTTGCCAGGCTAAGCGCCTGACAATCATGGTGAGACACCAGCACACTCCAGCGGTGCACCGTACCGCGATAACTGTCGGACTCTTCGTAAATAATGGAATTGAATTGCCCCTCACTGCGAATACTGGCCAAGCTAAATGGATAGTCGCTATCTTTTGTTGTTTGTACTTGATGAAGCTTAAAATTGGCCCGCTGATGTTGGGTGTTGAAAACCGGCTCATGCATGACGCGGTTTTGCACCGAAAACTCTTGTTTTGTATCACCAATAGCGGCGAGCTTAGACATACCCGGTATGGTCGCCGCAATCGCTTTGCGAACCTTATCGTGCTTTTTAAACGCACCAAAGTCCAGTACGCCATCGGGCAAAAGCTGTTCGCCAAGCTGCGCCAGTACGGTGACTTCAGAGCGCACATTGGTTAATCGGGTAATACCGCCATCGCTTAAGCGCACGTAATTAAACATGGACTCTTGAGTGGTGCTTTCAGGCTCTTCATCACGGGCACACACGGGCAAGATCAGCGCTTCGCTGTTTTCCATACCGTTAAAGTGACCGCGGTTTAACGTGGTGGTTAAGTACAACTTAAAACCGACGTTATCCAAAGCCCGACGGGCAAACTCTGTGTCTGGTGTGGCGGCGAATAAATTGCCCCCCATGATGAGCGCGTTGTGCATTTGCCCCGCCTCGGCAGCGCGCAGACAAGCCAGCGTATCCATCCCCTGCTGGCGTGGCAGACTAACCCTTAAATGCTGCTCCATGGCCTGCAACACATCATCGGCCAACACGGGCTTAACCCCGATGGTACCAATACCCTGAACGTTACTGTGCCCTCGCAGCGGCAACAAACCCGCGCCGGGTTTACCAATCATGCCTCGCAGCAAAGCTAAATTGGCGATAGCTTCAACGTTATCGACGCCATTAAGGTGATGAGTGATGCCCATGCCCCAGGCAAAAATAACCTTATCGGCTCGAGCATAATCGTCCGCCAGGGCGCGAATATCGCTTTCACCGATACCGCACTGGCGAGATAAATCCGCAAGGCTCAGATCATTCAGATAGGCCTCGTACTCAGCAAAGCCCTGAGTATAATTCGCAACAAACGACCCATTGACACCATCGCTTTCCACAATCACTTTTGCAACCGCCGTTAACAGCGCCAGGTCAGAGCCAATGTGAGGCTGCAAAAATGTAGACGCAATCTCGGTGCCCCCCACCAACATGGATTTTGGGCTTTTGGGCACGGCAAATTTCACCAAACCCGGCTCTTTTGCCGGGTTAATAACCATTACCTTTCCCCCGCGATCGCGACAATTTTTCAACTGATGAATAAAACGCGGATGGTTAGACGCCGGGTTGGCACCAATCACAAACACCATATCCGCCAGCGCTAAATCTTCCAGCTGCACTGTCGCGGTACCGGTACCTACCGTGCCCTGCAAGCCCACCCCCGTCGCCTGGTGGCAATAGTAAGAGCAATTGGTCACATTGTTACTGCCGTACAATCGCGCCATCAGCTGCAACAAAAAGCCCGCCTCATTCGAGGAGCGACCCGACGCGTAAAAGAAACTTTGCTCGGCGGGCTGTTCGCGAAAACGCGCAGCGGCCATGCTTAACGCATCATCCCAACTGATGGGTTGATACTTATTGCTGCCCGCGGCTTTATACACAGGCGTATTCAAACGGCCCATGGTTTCCAGCTCGCGGTCGCTCAACTCGTTAAATTCGGCCAGCGTATGATCGAAAAGCTCGGCGGGAATGGGTGGCTGAATATCGGTGGACTGTGCCTGAATACTCTTATTGCACACAGACGGAAATTCGTCTTTCTCGTTGGTCATTCCGCCGCGCTGCCCACCCATGCCCAAACCACAGGCTTTACAGGCGTTATGACTTTTCAGGGCTTTGGCCGAATCGAGCAGACCGATTCGTTTGATCGTTTGCAAAGTGTAAAGAACTTTTTTCGGCCCACCGCCGACGATTTTTACCGGGGTTTTATTCGCGCTCACCTGAACCTCTCATACCACTCGCGATGACATTATGTACAAATCAGTTCGTCAGTGTACGCCGAAAGTATGAAAGGCAACATCCGTCAAATACCCCAAGCGGACTTATAGCTCACGCTCGGTGTAGGGCGTGTTGCGCGACGCGGTAGCGCTCCGGGTATTGGCAATGTCCTCGGCGGTGAAAACGCTGTCGGGGCTGACGGAATTACCCCAGCTATTGCGAATGTAAACGGCAATAGCGGCCAAATCGCCATCGCTCATATCCTCACGGGTGGCGAAGCCCGGCATCACCGCTGCGGTGTTCCAGTATTCCTGCCCCACCCAAATCGGACCACGCAGTCCATGCAACAACACCTTCGCCAGTTTTTCTTTGTTAGCCAACCACTGGCTTCCCCAGAATGTGGGGCCTAAACCCGGCACACCTTTGCCATGCGCACCATGGCATCCCGCGCACGCGGCGCGACCGTGATACAGAGCTTTGCCCGCATCATAGAATGCCTGACCAGAGGCGGTGAGATTCTCGCGGTTGCTGGCATCTTGGCGTTTTTTACCCAAGCCAGCCAAGATGTCCATTATTTCCTGATCTGGATATTGGCCATCAATACTGGCTAAAAACGCCTTGGACTCGGCGCCTAACCCACTGATGACGGCTTCACGAACGTAAGGCAATTGGCGATACTGATCCAGTACGTATCGCGACACCTTATGCCCGCCATCAACGGCCGCCACCGAGATCGCCGCCTGCAGCGCTTGCGGATAACCTGTTTTCGCCAGTGTCAGCAACAGATTTTTGTACGCTTTGTGATCTTTTGCGGGTAAGGCTTCCCCCACCGCTGCAGCCGTCATAGCAACTTGAGGGCTGGGCGCTTCGATAAACCGCTTTACCGTGGCTAAATCAACAGCGTTCAAACCATAAAGCGTCCACAGCAATGAGGTCTGGGCGTAGGCTTGCGCCATATCGCTGGGGTCGCTTTTCATTAACAATTTGCGAATGTCAGAGGCAGTATTTACAGCCTGAGTTTGCACCAGCAATCGTCGAGCTGTATCTCTGTGCCATGCATTTTTATGCGTGAGCAAGGGCACCAGATCCTTATCGCTGAGTTCGAGCAAGTTCGCAATGGGCGCAAGCGTTCTCTCTTGCCAGCGCAGGCGGTAAATACGCCCCATAGTGTTATTGTTTTCATCCAGTTTGCGGTCTTTTATTTGCTCGGCCAAATAGCTGGTAAGAAAATCTTTATGCTGCAAAATACCGTGGTACATATCCACAATGTACACACTGCCATCGGGTGCATTGGCCAATGCGACAGGACGGAAACGTTCATCGGTGCTTGCCAATAACTCTTGTTGATCAAACAAATTTTCGCCATTCAGCTCGCCATGGCCTTCAATGATTTGTCGCGCACTGATTAAGTTAGCCGCAGGCTCAGGGGTAAGCCCTGCACCGTAAAAACGTGCAGGAAGATTGCTACCGCGGTAAACCACACTGGCGCTAGCAGCGGTAAAATTCACCAGTTTACCTTTGTTGTCGCCGTCGCTAATTAACACGCCGTCCATGTAACCGCGATTCACGCCAGGAGTCATTCTCGCGGGGTACACGCGATTATCGCCAATACTGTGAGCGGGCATATCGGGCCAGAAACCGGGGTTTCTTAACAATGATCCTGGCAGTAAATATTCACCATGAATGGGAGAGCTGTTGCCATTGTGATACAACCGGCCATAGTCGTCGTGAGTAATACCCCACTGACCGCGATAATCGGTGGCGGCGCGCACCAGTTTCCAATAACGATTACGGTAAATTTCTTCCGCACCCGCTGGCACCTCGGCCTGCAGCGATAAGGTTTTGTAACGTTGATCGCTTTTGGCGTTGTAATACCAGCCATCCATGTTATAAAGCATGCCGTTTGCTTTGTGCTCAACACTGCCGCTTTGCGCGTAGGAAGGGTCAACTTTGTCGTGTACCCCCAAACGAATGTTTCCGTCCTGCCGTAACACTTCGGCAAAGTACAACGAGTTGTGATCCGCATAAAATATGCCGCCGTGTACGACACTCACTGTGCGGGGCAACAGTAAGTTATCAAGCAACACCTGTCTGCGGTCGACCTTGCCGTCACCATCCGTGTCTTCCAGTAACGCAATACTACCTTTTGCTTGCATCTCTCCTGTGCCACGTACATCCGGCATGTACGTCGTCATTTCGGCAACCCATATACCGCCTTTCGCGTCAAACGCTATCGCCACGGGGCTGAACACTTGCGGCTCATTCGCTACCACGTCGATGGTAAAGCCAGGTTGTAGCAGAAAGCTCTTAACCGCTTGCTCAGGTGACAACACCGGCGCGGGCGGTATATCACTTTTAGCCACCACATCCACCATTTTGTGGCCATCGCGGTCACCGTTAAAACTCTGAGCAACGACGGCGGTTGCCGCGCCAAGCAACAACTTGGCGAGTAACAACGCGGCGAATACGCCCTTTATTTTTATCATGTTTACAGCTCGCGGATTTTAATATGGCGAAACTTTGCGGTGTTGCGAGTATCACCGCTTTGCGCAAAGCTGGTGCTACCGTGGTGCTGAATACCAATAAAGCCTTCACTGAGATGGGTGTCTTTTACGTGAGTAGTCAGCACGCCATTAACCCATATTTTGATCACTGGGCCTTCAGCGCGAATTTTATAGTGATTCCATTCCCCGTTTTTAAACGCCGCCGATTTTTCATCGGTCCACTCGGGAGAGTAGTTTTGCTTCAAATGTTCACCAGGGTTGGAGCGTTCATCGTGCAGCGGAAATAACCACTGGCGCTTGGTTGCCTGCTCATACAGGCCGCCGCTCCAGCGCCGCTCACTGGGGTCCACCTCGGCCTGATAGCCGTAGGCGTACTGGCTGTTTATGTCATCCGAATAAGCCGTTTGCGCACGAAAAATAATGCCGGAGTTTACATATTCATCCTGCAACTGCGGCACCTTGACGTCTAGCTCCAACTCAAAATCGCTGTAGCGCTTTTTGGTGAGTAAAAACCAGTTATCTGTGGACAGTAGGTGAATCTCGCTGCCCAGCCAGTGGGCTTCGCCAAAGGATGAAACGTTCATCCATAAATTGGCGTTTGCGCCAATATCCGTTGGTTCATCGGCTGCCATGGTATAGGCACAGGGAAAGACAAGTGTGCCGAGTAGAGACAATATTTTTATCATTAGAAGCTCCTATAAAAAAGCCGATTCAGGCTACCCCAAACCGGCTTCAAATCCCATTATTGTTAAGCGCCAAAAACAAAACCTTACGTTAATATAGCCCGCGCACCGTCTTTTGCTTTGCAGTGATATACGTTGGGCTCTTTGGCAAACTTCTCGGCATATTTTGCTTTAACCTCTGCCTCAATGGCATGCGCTTTATCGTTGGGCACCAAAGCCACCACGCAGCCACCAAAGCCGCCACCGGTCATACGTACACCGCCATCGTTATCCAGCTGAGCATCAACCGTCTCTACGATAAAATCGATCTCCGGCACGGTAACTTCAAAGTCATCGCGCATGGATAAGTGCGAGTCGTGCATGGTTTGATACACCCTTGGCATATCGCCCGCTTTAAGCGCTTCGGCGCAGCTGAGGGTGCGTACATTTTCGGTCAACACGTGTCGTGCACGGCGATAGGCCAGGTCATCCAGCTGCGCACGATTTTGCTTTAACGCTTCCAGGGTCGCATCGCGCAAGCTGTTAACCCCCATAATACGGGCGGCGCGCTCACAGTCGGCGCGGCGGTCATTGTACTCACTGCCCACCAAATTGCGTTCCACCCGCGAATCGATGATGAGAATATCCAAGTGATCCGGGATGGTGACCAAATCAAAGGACAAATCGCGGCAATCCAACAGCAGCGCGTGGCCGTCTTTCCCTCCGGCCGAGGCCAGTTGATCCATAATGCCGCAGCTACAACCGGCAAAATCGTTTTCAGCCGATTGCGCAATGCGGGCAAGGTCGCTGACGGTCAAACCCAGATCGTTGATGTCGCTTAAGGCCTTGGCAAAGGCAACCGATAAAGACGCCGACGAGCTAAGGCCAGCACCGCGGGGCACATTGCCTTCGATGTAGACATCCAGGCCTTTTAACGTGTGGCCCTGAGCCAATAATATGGCGCACACGCCGCGCAGGTAATTGGACCACAGGCAGGCTTCGTCAGTGGTTACATCAGCATTGAGGGTCCATTCGTTGAACTCGTCACCAAAGTTACCGGCACAAACCCGTATGACGTTGTCACCGCGCACCGAGGTGGCCACGTAGGTGCCAAACTCCAGCGCACAGGGAAACACAAAGCCGTCGTTGTAGTCGGTGTGTTCGCCAATCAAATTGACCCGCCCTGGGGCGAAGTACAAGCCGGTGGCATTTTTGCTGAAAACCGATACAAAACGGTCAGTGATCTGCTGTTGCATGTCAGTCGTTCTCTAAATAGTGCTGAGTGCTGCAGGCGCGCAAACGTTCGGCGGCCTGCTCTGGGGTGATATCGCGCTGGGCTTCGGCCAGCATTTCGTACCCCACCATAAATTTCTTGACGCTGGCACTGCGCAGCAAGGGCGGAAAGAAGCTCGCGTGCAGTTGCCAGTGGTCATTTGGCTCGCCATT
>NZ_KB898712.1 GCF_000377745.1 Gilvimarinus chinensis DSM 19667
CGGCCCAACCAGAAATGGGTCACGGACATTACCTACGTCTGGGTTCGACACCAATGGCTCTACCTGGCGACGGTCATGGACCTCTATTCACGTCGTATTATTGGCTGGAGCCTGGATACGAGTATGACAGAGCAGCTGATCACGCAGGCGATGCAAATGGCCATCGATGCTCGTGAGGCAGCCCCAGGCTTGATTGTTCACTCAGATCGGGGCACGCAGTATCGCTCAAACAGCTACGTTAGCTTTCTCGAGAGACACGGCATCACTCGGAGCATGAGCAGAAAGGGAAATTGCTGGGACAATGCCGTCATGGAATCTTTCTATGCTCGACTCAAAGTTGAGCTGATCTACGCCAATTGCTATCAGTCGATTGCCGAAGCGAGATCGGGTATATTTGGTTACATTGAAATTTTTTACAATCGCAAAAGAAGGCATTCTGCAAACGACGGGGTAAGTCCTGTTGAGTTTGAAGAGAAGACAGCTATCGCTGCATAGGTACGGTGTCTATTTTTTGTGGGGAACACCACTTCATAACGCCGTAGATCATGTGAACCAGCTTCCTCATGCTGACGCCAATAATCGCTTTAGGTGTCAGCCCTCTTGCCTCAAGTCTTATTGATGCTGCAATGATGACGGGGTTGAAGCGCTTGGCAACCATGCCGGGCATAAAAAGAGCTTTCCTTGCAGCATTATGTCCAGTGCGTGACAGGCTACTTCGCCCATTGATCGATGTCCCGGACTGCTTTTGTTTTGGTGTGACGCCTATAAACGCCGCTAATGCTTTGGCACTCTTAAAGCGTCTTACGTCGCCAATATATGCCAAAAACTGGGAGGTGGCCCGGCGCCCCATACCTGGTATGCTTTCAATGAGATCAGCATCCCTCTTGAGTTCAGGGTTTCCATCAATATGATCATCGATCTTAGATTGAATCGAGAGAATCTGTTTTTCAAGCCAATGAACATGATCTATTATCATGTCTTTAACTGCGACTTCACAAGTCTCAGACAGGCCCTCGATTCTATTGAGTTCTTGTTGCTTCATATCGGATAGTGCCTGGAGCCTATCTACCAAGGCTCTAAGCTCCCTGATTGCTGGAGTCGGCGGCTGCCAAATCTCCAGTTCCGCATGCAATGCGAACCGAGCAATTAGCTTTGCATCAGCGCTGTCGGTCTTATTCCTCGATAGCTCACTTTTTGCAAACCCTGATATCCTTGCCGGGTTTACGACACTGACGCGCCAATCGTTTTCGCTCAGGTGTATTGCGATGGCTTCTCTATAGGGGCCAGTGGCTTCAAGTGCAACAGGCGCTTCTTGGCTAATACCCTGAGCTTCTAGCCATCTGATTAGCTCCTTGTGGCCATTAGGTGTATTGCTAAGAACCTTACTTTTGTATTTGCCTTCACGAGCAATACAAACATCGAGTTTTTTCTTCGAAACATCAATACCAACGGCAACATCATTCATCATATGCGTCCTCGTATTCAGTCTTGAAATACGTTAGCCTAAGTTACCCTTCGAAATGGATGAACGAAAAAACAGATCGGTAGACTTATCTGACCCTCAGCTTCTACGAACTTCGGCCTTGTCAGCCTCAACCGATCTGGCCGCTGCATCAGGTATAGCATCCTGATTATCATCGACATGGTCAATATACGAGGTCTTGAATTGTGAATCCTCGTGGGCTTTTATTATTTTACTCACAGAAGAGTAATGTAACCCAAAGTACTCAGCTATTTTTTTCATTTTATATCCACCCGAAAGCCAGGCGGCTACTATCACTTCATTGCGTGATTCGGATGATCTTTCATAGTCACTCAGGAAATTTGAAAGGATCAGGTCTTGAATGGTGAATTCAGATCTGACCAGAAGTTTTTTCAACGACCGGAAACTTCACTTTATTAGTTTTAATTATTTTCAGAAAAAGGCTTACCGGAAAAATAATCTTGCATCCACTCAAACAACACCTCAACGTTTACCTCAGACAACCGCTTACGCTGAAACTGGTCACTGGCTTCAACATCCAAATTGGCAAATTGATAGAGCAGCATACCTTGCTCCTCGTCATGCAGTATCAACATAATGCGCTTGCGTGTTCGCAGGCAGTCAATTGTCATCACATCGGCTGGAATACCGGTATCGCGCAAACCACGTCGCACCGCTACCACCGGGTTAATGTCTTGATGGGTCTGTTGGATTTTAGTATGAGCTTCGGTGATTTGGTCGGACAAGGTTTTTAACGGATCTTCAGCCATGAAACGCTCCAAAATAATAGGACACTTAGACTAACAGAGTCGGCAGTATTTTATAAATTGGAGAGCACACGGATAAGATCTGATATGGCTACGAAGCACCGCTCTTAACCCCCCCGTAGATCCAGCCGAGCGGAGGCCTATTTTGGGGGTTAATCGCGCATGGAGGAGGTGAATGTTGCGAAGCAACAGAGAGGCCAGCCTGGGCTGTGCGCGATTAAGGAAAAACGCGTGGACCGCGATTTTTTCCGACCGTCAAAATAGGTCGGAGCGAGGGAAGCCGAAGGCCGGGATCTTTTGGGGGACAGTTTGACGTGAAGGGATTCACTAATGCCGTGGGCGCAGGACGCGCAGGAACGGCCTGGCTACTTCTTTGCTCATCAAAGAAGTAGCTCGCCGTAAGGCGAAACACCCCGCCGGGAGGCAAACATCAAACCGGACTCCCAATCCCCCCATCACAAATCGGATTCATCGCCGTCAACCGATCCATCAAGGTCGCATTCCCCAACCCATGCTGGGGAAACAGCGTGGGGAAAAGGTGTTGTTCGTTATGCAGCGCCATATAATTCAGCACCAGGGTTTCCACCAACAAATTCACATTGTTAGCCGCAGGGCTGGAGGCGGTTTCTACGTCGCCGCTGCGGCGCATGTAGCCCAGTTGTTGATGCACGGCTTGCTCTTCCAGCGAGCCGCCGACAATACCGGGGCGGCCATTGGGGTTGTAGACCAAAAAGAAGCTGGCGGCGGTTTGTTGGTTGTCGCCGGTCCAGACGCCTTTGCCGCGCCCTTCGGCGGAGTTATCCAGCATGCCGTTGGAAAATACCGAGCCGTCGGAGAAGACGTAAATCATGACCGGCACGCCCACGCGGGCGGCGTATTCAATGCAGGCGCCAATGCAGCGCCCGGCGCGCAGGTCGCGGATTTCGCCGGTGGCGCGGTCGCCGGTGTGGTAGTCGTAACCGCCCATGGTAATGGTGCCCGCACCGGCGTAGCCGTTCACCACCAGCTTCATGACCGAGGCGGCCTTGCGGAATTCGCCGTCGGAGTCGAACTCGTCAAAACTGAAAATACCGGCGGGGCCGACAATGTCCGGGTCGGCGACTGGGTCGATAGCGGCGGGGTTGCCGAAGCGGTCGGCGAGGTCCGCGCTTTTGACATAGCCGCAGCGCATTAAGTCTTTTAATACCGTGTCGCGCACACTGCCGGTATTGACCGCGCCCAGCTTGGCGTTGCTGATGCGGTACATGGATTCCATTACCGCGACTGTGTCCGACTGGCTGAGCAGGCCCACTAAATCGCCTACATCCACCAGGCCCGAGACATCGCTGGGGCGGTCCACTTTGGTGGGGCGCACTTCGGGGTTAATCAGCATTTCGGGGGCTAGAGAATTACCACCCGAATCGCTGGCGCGCGAGCCGATGAGTGCCAGCAGCGAGCCGTTGGCACCCACGCGGTTAATGCCGTACATGGGGTTGTGGGGGTTGTTGCCGGTGTCGTTTTCCGAGCGCGCGGGAATCACCGCACCGTTGACACTGGCGGCGCGCTCCGCGCCAATGCGCTCTAAAATACCGCGCAGCATTTGGCTGTCGGAATGAAAGGCCAGGCCTAAATCCTGATTAATAAAATCGCCCTGCCCGCTTTGCGGGGTCATATCCCCAGGCAAACCCTGTTTGCTGTAACCAGCGGTAGAGAGAAAATCCATTTGCCCACCGGGGCCGCCCACTAATACGTTAGAGCCCGCAATATTGGCACCGCCTGCTAAATCAAAACAGATAAACGGAATTTTACCCGCGCCCTGGGTGGCTATGCCGCAGGCATCGCGCATGGCGGCCAAATCCGACGACAGTGCCGCTTCGGCCTGGCGTGGGTTGGCAAACAGGCTAAAGGCGCTGCCGCCCAATACCGCTGCCGTGCCTTTGTGAAAGCCCTGGCAGATCATATCGCGCCGGGTGATGGGGCGGCTGTGATCATTGAGTTTTAGCGGTGCATCTGGGTGCAGGGGTTGTTTGTTTTTACGCATGGGGTGGCTCCTGGGCCTTATTGCGTTGCTTCGTTTTTTGGTGTTTGGCTTTTGGTCGCCAAACACTGATTCAACATATTGCTGAATTTTTAATTCGCTTTTTGTTTGCCCGTGTCGCCGGGCGTGGCGAGTTACTTTTTAATCAAAAAGTAACCAAAAGATTTGCCCAACAATGGGCCCCTGGCGGGGTTCCCTCGTTCCAGCTGATTTTAGCGGTCGGTCTAAATCGCACATCCTTGTGCGCTTAGACCTTTCGCGCTCGTCCAGAGCGCTCAACCCCTAAAATCAGCTTCCACTCGGCTCCATTGTAATCGGGCGAACCCCACACGGTTCCACGCTGTTTTCTCTGTATTAAAACTCTAAATCAAAGCGCACCAACAAAAAAATCTTAATGCACCAACATTATGGCGCTGCCAAGTGCGGCGGCGCAGGTGGCTTTTACGGCGGTGGCGGTGCGTTGGGCGTTGCAGTTGTTGCCGCAGTTGGCCATGGTGTCTATTAAACCGTTTAGTTCTTCGCGCACTACCGCAGGTTCGGCCTGGTTGTTTAGGCTGGTGCCGTTTACTTCACCCCCAACCAGTGCGTTTAACAGCGGGTCGATTATTTGCGCGCGGCCGGTGGTGTTAAAGGCTTGGGCCGGGGCGGCGTTGAAGTTAAAGCCGGTAAAAAAGTCGCTGCGTTTGTCTGCGTCGTTGACCAGGGCGTTGCAGTAGGCGACGGCCAGTTGGGTTATGCCCATTTGCTGGGCGGCGACGAAGCCGTCTAGTTGCGCGGCGACCGGCAGTTGCTGTTCCACTTTTTCGTAGGTGGCGCGCACGGCATCGGTGTTGTGGCTGATGCCGGTCATGGCCGCCAGGGACTGGTTAATGGCGGCGAAGGTTTTAATGCCTATGCGCGGCTGGTCGGCAATGTCGGCGGCCGGTTGGGGCGCGGGTGGTTCGGCCTCTACTCGCACGTATTCGTGCTCGCCTAAGCGATCGAAGGTTAAAAAGAAGGTGTCCAGCTCGCTGCCCTGCTCCAGGCCGATGACTGCGCCCTGGCGGGATAAGTCCTGCTTGCCGTCTACATAGTCGGCGGCGTTAATCTCGGTGTCCAGCGCGGCGAATACCTGGCCGACGATAGCTTCGCGGCCGTTGATGCCGATGCGAATGCCTTCGAGATCAACGGTGGGAATAGGCTCGTCCCCCAGGCTGGCAAAGAAAGGCTCGCTGAACAGGTAGCTGTAGTCGTCAAACTGCTGCACCTGAAACACCACATAGGCCTGGCTTAAACCAATTTTGTCGCTTACATCAAACAGCAAATAATATTTTTGCCCTACACCTACCTCGTAGTTGGCGGCAATGGCCTCGGGCGGCAGGGCGCGGTTGTGAATGGCCAGAAAACGCAGGCTACCTTTCCACAAGCGATCCGATGACACCTCGTTACCCACCACCAGGGCGTAGCTGGAGTCCCACTCGTTGAGGTTGCCGGGTTCGGTTTCATCCACATCGCCGGTGTACTCGCCGTTAACGTAAATGCGGCGGCCGTTGACCGGGTCAAAGGTGATGACGGCATGTTGCAGGCTGGCCTGCAAACGCTCGTCGGCATCGGCGGTGGACAGCGCGGGCATGCCGTTGCCGTCGGTGGTAGAGCTGCGGTGGAAAAAGTCGTAGTTGTAGAGGGTTTGCCCCAAGGTAAAGTTGCGCACCTGGGTGCTGCCCGAGTAGCTGACAATGCGCGCCTCTTCCTGGGTGACGTTATCGGGGATGACCCAGGTTTCGATGGTGTATTCACCGGTGGCGGTGATTAAATCGAACAGCTTGCGGCTGGCGGCGGTAGAGGCCTGAGCCTTGCCGTCGATAATGCGCAGCCCCCAGCTGGACATCCACTCCACATCGCCGCTGATGGTTAAATCGGCGGCGGGCTCTACCCCGCTGATGTCGTAGGCCACACTGCCCTCGCCGGTTTTAAATTCGTATTTGGCGATAACATCAGTTTCCACCCGACCGCCGGAGCTGGCGATAATGCCATCGCTCAGTTGCAGGGCTTTGCTGATTACGAGGTCCGGATTGACTTCGGTGACCGGCAAACTGTTTACAAAGCTTTCAATCGCGCCTTGCATGGCGGCGGCATCGGATTGGCAGTTGCCGCTCCAACAGTTGTGGCTTTCCAGCCCCAGGCGCTGTACCAGGCGTGAGTCGGCGGGGCTGTCCAGGCGAATGCGGCTGCGCGCTGCGTCGTAAGAGACTTGTACATCGCTGCTGCCCAAATAGGGTTGCTGCTGGGTGGGCGCGCTTTCGGCGTGACAGCCGCTGCAGTATTGGGTAAGCAGCGGGTAGACGGTGCTGCTAAAGGTACCGGGCTCGGGGGTAAAGTTTTTGCTTTGCCCTACGTCTTTCTCTACCGGCGGAATCAGTACAATTTTGTTACTGAGCGAGCCGGTGCTGCTGGCCCAGTCGGTAATGTAGCCCTCAATAATATCGGCGCAGGCGGTGGCGCTGTCCAACCAGCAGTTGTGACCGCCCGCCACCTTGGTAACCAGGGTGGATAATTGCGGCGTGCCCAAATCCACTAATGGCTCGCCCGCGCCGTAGGCCTGGTTGATATCGTCACTGCGCACAAAGCGGGGCAGTTGGCCGCCGGTGCCGTGGCAACTGCCGCAGCGCTCCTGCGTGGCCAGGTTGTCCCAAATGTTCAGCTTGTACAGCTGGATATCGTCGGTTTGCGGTGCCGGGCCGTCGTAGCTTAAGCCAGTATCACCGCCGCCGGTATCCGGGTTGACGTTGGGTGTAGTGGCCTCGCCGCTGTCGGAGCCGCAGCCTGCCAATAAAGCCGAGCCGAGCAGTAAAGACGCAAATAACAGGTGTGGTTTAAGCGCCGCCATATTATTCACCCTTGCAGTAGTCGGCGGTGTCGATAAACACCTGCTTTAAGTTGTAGCCGCTGGCGGCGAAGTTGCCGGTAGCGGTAGCGATCAGGGCGCGATCTTCGCTGTTGCCGGGTGTGCGCAGGCACACGGCGTTAAACACCTTTTCGACCTGGCAGCTGGCAAAGGCACCCGAGTGGGCCAGCTCCATCCCTAAGCTTTTAGCCCCATTGCCACTGCCTGCTAGGCTTGGGTCCCAGGCCAGTATGGCGTTGGGGCCGCGGCGCCAGTAGTTGTCCCAGTCGTCGTCGGGGGTGACGTAACCCGGCGCAAAGGTGCCGGCGTTAATGTGGTATTTGGCCTCGACGCGGGTGCCGGTGGCGGGGTCGGTTTCGCCCTCACGGTTGTAATGGATGGCGCCGAACTCGGCGTCCGGGTCGGTGGCGGCATCGTACTCGTAGTCGTAATAGGCAAAGGCCTGGGCCATGGGGTCCATACCCGTATGGCAGCCCACGCAGTTATTTAAAAATACCCGGGCGTCACCGCCGGGGCTGCGGCTTACATCCTGGCGGATGCGGTCGGGAATGCCGGTGGTGTCGTGTACTTGCTCCAAGTCGCGGCATAAATGGTTCAGCAGGGTAAAGCGGAACATCGCGCGATTAGTGCCCGCGTAAAAAAACGCTTTGGCGGCGGCGCGGCTGGTCATTACGCCGGCGGTGGCCTCGCTGGGCAATCCAGTAAGTGAGGACTGACTTTGCCGCTGCAGGGCGTCTTTTAAGGTTAGGTCAGATTGTTCCAGCGCCTCGTAATGGTCATTATTGCTGGTGCTGTAGGCGGGCAAGCTACCGCTGCCGGTATAGAGTAGATCGCCATACAGCAGCTGGCGGAAGTCCTCGCCATCGCGCACCAGCCCCATCACCGTGGCGGTGTAATCGTTGAGCGGCGCAAAGGGCGTCATGTCGCGGTTGGTCCAGGGGGTGGCCAGGGTTTTTAAGGTGGCGCGGTAGAAACCGTCGTGCTCCATGGCCAAGTTCGCCGCAGCGGCTACATCGCCGCTTTCTATATGCTCGGCCATTTGCAGCAGTACCGTTTCGCTGGGGGGTACCCCGGCAATGCGCGAGTGAATTTGCAGCGCCTGCTCGCGCGGCCCGGCTAGTGCCTGGGCTGCTGTGCATAGCAACGCGCCCGCGAGTAAGGCTCGCGTTAGTTGTTTGGTAAGGGACATCCCCCGGCTCCACGGTGATTTTTAATAGCGGTTTTTTAGCTGCCCATTATAGGCCTAAGGCTGGGTTGAGCCTGAGTGCTGCAACCCCGGTAGGTTGTCTACCCAATCACAAAACGGCCAATTAGTGGTAGATTGCGCCAGATGCCGTCGAACTGTGACGATAGAATAAACGCTTTGGGGGTGCGCGAACCGACCGTAAGTGACGCGTGCAAGTAATAGGGTTAAATCGGATTCACACCTGTTTCAGTGGTGAGCTAATCCGGCCACTGCCCGTCTGATAACGACAACGATATTGAAACAATCCATGAAATTATCGCCGTTTTTACCTTTTCAGCGTGCCCACCTGGCCGCGAGCCTAATGGCTGCCGCCGGTTTAAGTGCCTGTGGCGGAGGCGGCGGTGGTATTTCTGGCGGTGGCCAAGAGCCAGACCCGGTGGTGGTGGATTTACCCATCGCCTACATTGAGCGCGCCCTGCCGCGCGACGAAGAGGGCGAGCTGGAGGCACCCGAGCCTTTTGCGCGGGATGACTTTGCCCCGGGCGCGCGGTTATTTTTAAAAGAGCGCGCCACCGACTCGGCCCTGACGATTAACATCACTGATCGCGCCTTTGGTGAGGGCGCCGAATACGATGTAAAAGATTTAAGCGCTCACCCCAATGGCGACCGTTTGCTGTTCGCCCTGCGCGCGCCCGAGCTTGAAGACGTAGACGAAGACGATCAGCTCAGCTGGAATATTTGGGAATACAACCTGGAGCTGGACAGCCTGCGCCGGGTGATTGAATCGGACATAGTCGCCGAGCAGGCCGACGACGTTAACCCCCGCTACCTGCCCGACGGGCGTATTGTGTTTTCCTCCACCCGGCAGGTGCGCAGCCGCGCCATTTTGCTGGACGACAATAAGCCCCAGTACGCCGCCGAAAGTGAAAGCGGCGACGGCCCGGCTTTTGTACTGCACTCCATGAACGACGACGGCAGCGATATTCGCCAGCTGAGCTACAACCAAAGCCACGAGTGGGAGCCGCTGCTGCTGGAAGACGGCCGGCTGTTGTTTACCCGCGCCGATAACTACCGCAATAACCGCATCAGCTACTACACCGCGCACCCGGATGGCACTAACTTGCGCGTGCATTACGGCTATCACACCCGCTTGGGTGATGAGACCCCTTGGCTGTTTAACCCAGAGCTGCTGCCAGACGGCCGGTTGGTGGGTATTTACAAACCCCGAGATGCGCTGCTCGGTGGTGATATGGTGGCGATTAACCACATCGACTATGTGGAAGACAACCGCGCGGTTACCTCCAGTGAAGAGGACACCAGCCTTGAGGATGATGCCGCGCTGGATACCCTGACGGTGCTACCGGTAATGATCGACGGCAGTATCTCCCGCCACGGGGAATTCTCGGCACTCACGCCACTGTACGATGGCACCAACCGCCTGTTGGTGAGCTGGAGCCAGTGCCGCCTGCTGGACCCGGTTGAGCCGGAAAACCTAGACAGCGAAAACCGCACCGTGCCCTGCACCGAAGATAATCTGGCGCGCGAGTTGGAAGCTGCCCCGCCGGTCTACGGTTTGTGGATTTACAACCTGGACGACAACACCCAACAGCCGGTGATTGTGCCCGCCGAAGACGTTTACTACACCGATATCGTCACCCTGGAGCCGCGCACCCCAGCCGACTATCTGCAACCCGACACCGACACTGACCTGGCCGCCGAAGGCTTGGGGGTGCTGCACATTCGCAGCGTTTACGACATAGATGGCGTGGACAGCACTACCGCCGGAATAGAAAACCTGCGCGACCCAGCGCAGTTTACCGCCGCCGAGCGCCCCGCGCGTTTTCTGCGCCTAGTAAAAGCCGTGTCCGAGCCGCCGGATGAGATTTTAAACTTTCCCGGCAGCGCCTTTGGTGTCAGCAGCGCGCAGCGCTTTAAAGAGATTTTGGGCTATGTACCCATTGAGCCCGACGGTTCGGTCAAAACCCTGGTACCCGCTGATGTGGCCTTTACCCTGTCGGTACTGGATGGCAACGGTCGGCGAATTTCATCGCGCCACGAGCACTGGTTGCAAGTGCGCCCGGGCGAGACCTTCGAGTGCCAGGGCTGTCACGATGGTGACACCGAAATCCCTCACGGCCGCTTTAACGCCGGGCCAGAGACAATAAATAAGGGCGCTGAAACCACCGGCGAACCTTTCCCCAATACCGAGCCTGCGCTGTTTGCCGATATGGGCGAAACCATGGCCGAGGTGTACGCGCGCATTGCCGGCATTCGCCGCCCCAGTGTGGATATTCAATTTGACGACGATTGGACAGACCCCGCGGTGCGCGACAAAGACGAAAGCTTCGCCTGGCGCTATGCAGAGGTGGCCACCGAGCCCGAAGCGCTGCCCACCAGCGAGGCCTGCTTGGAGGCCTGGAGCGCTCAGTGCCGCATTGTGATTAACTACCCCGCGCACATTCAGCCGCTGTGGGATAAACCGCGCCAGGTGCTGGCGGAAGATGGCAGCGTGATGAGCGACAACACCTGCACCAGCTGCCACAGCCCGCTGGACGCCGACGGCCTTGTGCAGATTCCGGCGGGCCAGTTAGACTTAAACGCCAGTGAAAACAACACGCCCCATGTCACGTCGTATCGCGAGCTGCTAGCCACCCGCTTCGAGCAAGAGGTTGTAGACGGCGTACTACAGGATGTATTGATAGAAAGCGGTGAGTACGAAGTGGACGAAGACGGCGAGCTGATTCTCGATGCCGAGGGCAACCCGATTCCGATTTTAGTGCGGGTGCCCATTGGTCGCACTATGTCACCAGCCGGGGCTTGGGCCAGTGCCGCTTTCTTTAACCGTATGAATAACTTCGATGCTGAGCAGGATACCGTTGACCATCGCGGGTTTTTAAATGCTAGCGAACAAAAGCTGTTAAGCGAGTGGCTCGATATCGGGGCCCAATACTATAACAACCCATTTGATGTGCCCGATTAATGCCAAAGGTTTTTAACTCAAGTGTTCTGTTACTGCTGATGTTCAGCGCGCCTTTGCACGCGGGTTGGTTGGACTGGTTTAGCGAAGATGCGCCACTGCAGGTGACCGTAAACAGCGCTTACATTGATGTGTACTCCGGCCCCGGTCGCGGCTATCCGATATTTCACGCGCTGGAAAAAGGCGAGCGCATTACGCTTCTTAAAAGTCGCACTAGTTGGATAAAGATTGCCACCGCACGCGGCCAGGAGGGCTGGGTCAAACGCGATGCCATGGCAAGCACCTTGGACGCCACCGGCAACCCGCCCGATTTTACCGACGACTACCGCTCCGATGCCGTGGTGGGCCAGTTTGAACTGGGTGCAGGCTTTGGCGATTTTGGCGGTGCGGATTCTACAACCCTAACTCTGGGCTATCGCTTTACTCGCAACCTGACCCTAGAGGCGCGTTACGCGCAGCAGGCGGGCAGTTTTTCCGACAGTGAAATTCTCGCCGCTGGGCTCACTCATCAGCCATTCCCCGAGTGGCGGGTGTCGCCTTACTTGGGTATAGGAACCGGAAAAATTAAAATTCACCCCAGCGCCACGCTGGTAGACACTGAAGATAGGGAAGACTCTTTGCTGCAGGCAAGCCTGGGCACTTATGTGTATTTATCGCGCCGCTTTTTTCTGCGCCTGGACTACACCAATCACTACCTTTTAACGAGCCGCGAAAACAACGACGAGGTTAACGAATGGCGAGTCGGATTCAACGTATTTTTCTAGCCGCCCTGGCGGGTTTACCGCTATTGGTTAGCGCGCAGCAGGATGATCCGCTCGAACCGATTGTCGGTGCCGATATCGAGCGACGAGAAATAAAAGAAGACATGCTGGATACCGAAAACTTTGAAATCGGTATTTACGGCGGTGCGCTTGGCATTGAGGACTTTGGCAGCAACGCGGTGCTGGGGGTTAGCCTTGCCTACCACATAACCGAAGACTTTTTTGTCGAGGCTATTTACGGCAGCAGCGAAGCGCAGAAAACCAGCTACGAATTACTTAGCGGTGCGGTCGAGTTTTTAACCGAAGATGAACGCGAATACACTTATTACAACTTGTCATTGGGTTACAAACTGTTTCCGGGGCAGGTTTTTTGGGGAGAAAACACCGCCTTTAATACCCACTTTTATATCACTGCAGGCGGCGGCAATACCGAATTTGCCAGCAATCGTTACGCGACTTATTCGCTGGGTGCAGGTTATAAAATCTATTTTACTGATTGGTTTGCAGTTGATATTGGCCTGCGCGATTACTTGTTTACCCATGAATTATTTGGCGAGCCACGCGATACCAATAATTTTGAAGGCCGTTTGGGCCTGTCGGTATTCTTTTAAACTGGAAGGATTGAATTATGAAAATATGGCAAATGTTGCTGGCCTCGCTGGCCTCGCTGGCGTTGCTGGTTGGAGCGGCGAGCGCTCAGGCAAACGAAGCCGCACCGGACTTTACCCTTAAGAGTACTACCGGCGAAAACCTACGCCTGGCCGAGCAGCGCGGCACCGTGGTCATGCTAAATTTTTGGGCCAGCTGGTGCGCACCCTGCCGTAAAGAAATGCCGCTGCTGGATGAACTGTACCAGCGTTATAAAGACGCAGGCTTTGTGTTGTACGGCGTCAATGTCGAGTCGGATACCGCAGCGGCCGATAAATTACTGGAAGATATTCCGGTGAGTTTTCCCGTGTTGTACGACCCCACCAGCAAAGTGAGCAAACTTTATAATGTGGATGCCATGCCCACCACCATTTTGATCGATCGCGACGGCAATATCCGTTATGTAAACCGCGGCTATCGCTCGGGCGATGAAGAAAAATACCGCAAACAAGTTAAAGAGCTGATTCGCGAATGAGCCGGTTACTGGTGGTGGCGATGGCGGTGTTGTTCGCCAGCGGCTGCAGCCCCTGGGTAAAACCTTACGAGCGGGAAAACCTGGCCGACCCGATTATGAGTTTTGATCGCGACCCCATTGCCAGTAACTACCTGCACCATGTGTACGAGGCCCGTGAAGCGGCGCGCGGTGCCGACGGTGCCAGCGGAGGCGGCTGTGGTTGTAACTAATCGCATTGTTGTTCTGGCTGTTCTGCTGCTTGTGGGGTTGGCCGCTCGCGCGGAAGTGTTAGACCCGGATCGTTTGGACGTGATGTATCACAGTTACGACGGCGGCGGTGCGAATATTGACGGCCCCTCGATTCTGGTGCGTAAAAATATCGGCACCAACGTTGCGGTTTCGGCTAACTATTATGTGGATATGGTCTCGTCGGCCTCCATTGATGTGTTGGCAACGGCCAGCGAATATTCGGAAAAACGCACTGAGTATTCACTGGGTACCGAGTACTTGCACGATCGCACGATCATCAGCCTGGGCTACACCAGCAGCGAAGAAAACGACTACAGCGCGCAAACCGGCAGTATTGGTATCAGCCAAAGTTTTTTTGGCGATTTAACCACGCTGAGTTTCGGCTTTAGCTACGGCGAAGATGTGGTGGGTAAAAACGGCAATCCGGAATTTGAGGAAGACGTACAGCGCCGTCGCTACCAGTTAAATATCTCGCAAATTCTCACTAAGTCATTAATTGCCGCTTTTAATGTTGAATCGGCCATCGATGAAGGTTATTTAAATAATCCCTATCGTCAAGTGCGCTACCTGGACCCAGACGCCGAGCAGGGCTACAGCTATCAGGCCGAAGTTTACCCCGAAACTCGCAATTCGGATGCCGCCAGTATTCGCGCTATGTATTTCTTACCTTATCGCGCCAGCCTGCGTGCCGACTATCGCTATTACGAAGACAGTTGGGGCATTCAGGCCAGCAACTGGGAATTGCGCTACACCCACCCATGGCGCGAGCGCTGGCTGTTTGAGCTGAAATACCGCAATTACCAGCAGAGCGAAGCGGATTTTTATTCGGATTTATTTCCCTATCAAAATGCGCAGAACTTTATGGCGCGGGATAAAGAACTCAGCGAATATCAATCGGATAATATCGGCTTGGGTGTGACCTACGATGTGCCGCAGAAATGGCTTTGGTTATTCGACAAGAGCACCGTCAATTTATACTGGGATTATTTTGATTTCAGCTATGATAATTTTCGCAATGTGCTAGACACAGACGCCCCACCCGGTGAAGAGCCCTTGTACAGCTTTGATGCAAACGTAATTCGGTTGTACTTTTCTTTTTGGTATTAGAGACGCAGCCATGGCGTTTAGCGCAGCAGAAACACAAGCGTTACTGGCCTTAAAAGGCGTGGGGCCAACGGTGGTAAAGCGTTTTGAAGAAGTAGGGATTGATTCTTTTGCCTTGCTGGCACAGCACGAGCCGCAGGAAATTGCACAGATGGTTGCGTCGATGTTGCAAACCAGTTGTTGGAAAAACAGTCTTCAAGCGCTCGTCGCCGTTGACGCGGCCATCCAACGGGCGCGGCAAGGGCTTTAATCTTATGCCCTCAGAAACTGAAGCACAAATAATCACGTCTTGGCATAAGAATGCAGAACCTTGGTGTTCTGCTGTACGCAATAAAGATATCGCCAGTCGGCGCGACGTTACTGATACAGCCATTCTAAACGCGGTTAAGTCGCTCCAGCCAACGAGTTTAATTGACATTGGTTGCGGTGAGGGTTGGTTGATACGTGCGCTAACTGCAAACGTTGAACGATTACTCGGAGTGGATGCCGTTGAAGAGCTAACTGCGCTAGCACACCAAGCTGGGGGCGGTGACTTTTTGGCAATGGATTATGATGCTATTGCTCAAGGGGGCATTGCCGCAAAATTTGATGTAGCCGTCTGCAACTTTTCGTTACTTGGCTATGACTCGGTTAATCGGTTAATTCGCTCCATTCCTTCTTTGCTTAATGTTAACGGCCATCTGGTTATACAAACCCTGCACCCCAAAGAATCTTCTCACAGTCAGTCGTATGTAGATGGCTGGCGCGATGGCTCATGGCATGGTTTTGGTTAGGATTTTACCGATCCAGCGCCCTGGTACTTTCGAACTATGGAAACATGGCAAGAGCTGCTGAACGATAGCGGCTTTGAATTATGCAATATGCTAGAGCCAAGTTATCCGGAATCTGGATTTAAAGCTTCGGTCATATTTATTGCAAAGTTGGGATAAACATCGCGAAGGTTTTGTTTATGAAGCTTCGAAACTATACCTTGTTTTTAGCTGTTGTCTGCTTTATCGCGTTCGGTTTAGAAGTGCTCGGAATGTTTAAAGATAGCGGTAACCCGGTATTCTCTGAATATCCGATCATGTTTGTTGCGTTAGGAGTGAACGGGCTTTTTTACTTTATGGGTTATTGTTTATTTTCAAGAGGGGTGCTGGCCAAACAGTTAATGATATTGGCGGCGATCATTTCGATTGTGTATGTGTTTTTTTATCTCTATCTATCGGCTCAAATACACTTTGATGGGAAAATGGGTTTTGTGCCGTGGATTATATTCCTATGGTTGGGATTGTATTTTTTGTTATACATCCGAGATGTGCTTTGTCATCAACCCATAAATACATGATGTGAATTTTCCACCTGGCGAGGGCGTCATTCTTACTTCATCTTATTTATAGGTTCTGCGTTGAATTTAGTAAGCGCCGCTTCCACTTCTTGTTGTTCCTGCTCGCTCAGCGGTTTGTAACCCCGATACAGCGGCCAGCCGTAACCCCAGCGAAAGTCTGTTGGGGCGAAGGGGGTGCCGCCCACTCTGACTCCCATATACATAATGGCGGCGATAACCGGCTCGTCCAGCGCGGCCACGCAGGCTTCCAAGGCATCGTCGGCGCTTAATCGCTCTTTGTAGCTACCACCCCGCCAGTAGGCTAAATCGTGTTGTTCACAGCAGCCTAGCCATAAGTCTTGCTGCGCTGGAGTGCCATTGGGAAAGCGGCTGCAGCCGTCGCTGGTAAAAGGGCTGAGCGGTTGCGCGTTGCTGGTACTCGTTAGCAGCAAGAAAGTGAAAAGTAGGGCGATGGGTTTTGTCATTGTCCTGTCATAGCGAGCTTTTATGCTGGGTCCAGCATACCCTAGATTCAGGGCCATTCACTAACCCCTATTTGCCTATGCCCTTGCTGCAGCCGCTGACAAGAAGTCTGCCGCAACTGTCCCGTTTCGCCGTCACCGGCGCATTACTGGGCGCGACCGACCTTAGCCTGTTTACCGCCCTCGCTTGGCTGGGTGTGGCCATCGAGTGGGCCAATATAGCCGGATTGATGGTGGGGTATGGGTTGGGCTTGGTGCTCCACCACAGCTTTACCTTCCGCTGCGAAACACCCTTAAATCGGGCTGCGGCGCAGAAGTATTTGCTTATTTTCTGCCTCAGCCTGATGTTGGGGTCGGGTGTGTTTAGCGGCCTGATCGCTCTGTCGTTTATACCGCTGACCGCCAAGCTGGGGGCGATGGTGGCCGTGGCTGTGAGTAACTTTACCCTGGGGCGGCGGTTTGTTTTTGATTTGTAAACAACCCCGGCCTGCGGCTGTTTAATTTGCCCACCAAAGTGTAATATTCACCATAAGTCGGGAGAGCCATGATCCGACCAGGGTGCCTTCTCTTGTGAGGGCGCCCTTTTTATCGCTATGATCATCCTCTTTTAAAAAACCATATCCCATATTAATAACAGGGTAAGATCCATGAGCAATTCCTCCAGCCCCAGTCAGGGCAGTACTGGGTTCATTATATTTATCAGCGTGATCGCTACCATTGGCGGCTTCCTGTTTGGCTACGACAGTGGGGTGATCAGCGGTACGGTTAAAGGTCTTCAGCTGGCCTTCGATTCCGAGGCGGCCGGTACGGGTTTCAGCGTCTCCTCGATGTTGCTCGGTTGTGCGTTCGGTGCCTTTTTTGCCGGGCGTTTGGCGGATCGATACGGGCGCAAGTCGCTGCTGATTGTCGCCTCTATCTTCTTTATTGTGTCCGCCTGGGGCTCCGGTATTGCCGGCTCCACGCTGGAGTTTGTGTTCTACCGCGTTCTCGGTGGCCTGGCGGTGGGCGCAGCCTCGGTGATGGCGCCGGCCTATATCAGTGAGGTGGCCCTGGCGAAATACCGCGGCATGCTCACCTCTGTGCAGCAGATCGCCATTATCTGCGGCTTGACCGCTTCGTTCATCAGTAACTACTTTCTGGCTGAAACCGCCGGGGATTCGACGACGACCTTCTGGTGGGGGCTGGAAACCTGGCGCTGGATGTTCTGGGCGGAGCTGATTCCCGCCGGTATTTTCTTTCTGGCACTGTTGATTATCCCCGAAAGTCCGCGCTTTCTGGTGGCCTCTGGCAAAGAGGAAAAAGCCCGAGCGGTGCTGGTTAAGCTGTATGGCGATGTGGACGGCAATGCCAAGTTCAGCGAAATTTCCGAGTCGCTGGCCTCGGATCATCACCGCCCGCGCCTGTCCGACCTCTATGACCGGGTAAAGGGTCGTGTGCGCCCCATCGCGTGGGTAGGTATTGGCCTCGCAGTACTGCAGCAATTTGTGGGCATCAATGTGGTGTTCTACTATGGCCCCGTGCTCTGGGAAGCCGCCGGTTTCACCGAAAGCCAGGCGCTACAAAGAAACGTGCTGTCCGGTAGCATCAGTATCGCCGCCTGCCTGATCACCTTATTTCTGGTGGATAAAATCGGCCGTAAACCGCTTCTGTGGTTTGGTTCTGCGGGCATGGCCATTAGTTTGGGCGTTGTGGCATACGCCTTTGCCGGCGCACCGGTGGACGCCGCTGGCGATTTGAACCTGTCTGATGAGTCGGGGTTGCTGGCGCTTTATGGCGTCAATGTTTACGCGTTTCTATTTAATATGTCCTGGGGTCCGGTCATGTGGGTAATGCTGGGCGAGATGTTCCCCAACCAGATTCGCGGCTCGGGTCTGGCGCTGGCCGGTCTTTTCCAGTGGCTGGCGAACTTTTTGGTCACCTACACCTTTCCGATACTCCTGGCGGGTATCGGTCTGTCGGCCGCATACAGCATATACGCATTCTTTGCTCTGGTATCTGTGTTCTTTGTGCTGATTTTCGTGCGCGAGACCAAGGGCAAGGAGCTCGAGCAGATGGAGGGCTGAGCAGTCTTTGCATCGCTCTGCATTAAAGCCACCTGCGGGTGGCTTTTTTGTGCCTGCATCCAAATTGTGCTGGGGGGCGTCTATAAAGAAACGGTTAATCGGCCCCGCAACGCAATCACGCAATAAGGAGCGAGCCATGCACGATCTGGTTCCTATCGTCGCCATCTTGATGGTGTTTTCAACCCCTGTGGCCTGTCTGGCTATTTTGATGTACAGCCTGCACAAGCGTAAAAAGTTGCAGCTGGATATCGTCAATCGCCTGATAGAGGCGGGCCAGCCGGTACCCGATACCCTGTTCAGCGGCGGTGAAGACGGCACCAACCCCTGCGCTCTTTACCGTCGCAGCCAGTACTTGCTGTGGGTAGGGGGCGCGGTGTTTATCGCCCTGTTCTTTTTGGTTGGTCTGGACGTAGCGGCCCTGGCGCTTATACCTTTGGCCATTGGCGCGGTGAATTACAAACTCTGGAAAGAGACCAAAGCTCGGGCAGACAAGCCCGAGTAGTCACGCCATGGACTTATCCGACCAGGTTCTGATTGAGCGCACGGTAAAGCGCCAGGACCGACACGCCTACAGCCAGTTGGTGCGACGCTACCAGTCGCGCCTGCGCCAGGCCTTGCGCACCCTGTGCAATGGCGATGACGCGCTGGCCGATGATATGGCGCAAGAGGCGTTTATTAAAGCCTATAAAGCCCTGGCCGGGTTTAAGGGCCAGGCGCAGTTTTTTACGTGGTTGTACCAGATTGCCCGCAACCAGTTAATGAGCCACTACCGCAAAAAACTCCCACAGCCCGACAGCGAAATCGTAGATAAAATTAGCCGTCATACGGCGTTTGAGGGAGGCTGCGAATTAACTCGGCGTGATTTGCAGCGCGCCATGCGCGAGTTGAGCGCCGCTCAGCGCGAAGCGCTACACCTAACCTATCATTTGGGGCACAGCAACGAAGAAGCGGCCCGGCTTATGCAAGTGCCCGTGGGCACGGTTAAATCACATGTATTGCGCGGTAAGGCGAAGCTCAAAACCTTACTGCAAGACTGGCAGGGGAATCTCACCCATGAAGCAAGATAAACTCGATGTGTGGCTGGAAGAGGCTCTCGCAGTGGACGATGAGTACCTGCACGATGATGGCTTTACCGATCAGGTTATGGCCCGCCTGCCCGAGCCCGGGGTGAGCCCCAAGCGCGTTAAAGTCTTCAACTGGGGGGCGGGGCTTGCGGCTGCGGCGGTGGCGGGTAGTGTGTTTCCCTGGTCTAAGGCATTGCCCCTGCTCAGCAGTATGAATTTTGATGCCTGGTTAACCTCGGCGGTCATTGTGGCGGGGGTGTTTACCACCGCTGCCATCAGTGCCGGAGCTTACGCAATGAGCCGCGGTTAGCTTTTCTTCTCGCGCCCGGTTATAAAAACCGGCATCAAACCTGCAATAACCCTCTTTACGAACAGTAAAACGCAACATTAGCGTCTATTTTTGCAATAGACGTGTAATTTTTGCCGTGATCGGGGGAGTTGTGACCAGCTTAAAAGTACTGACCGTAAACACCCACAAGGGTTTTACCTCGTTTAACCAGCGTTTTATGTTGCACGAGTTGCGCGACGCCGTGCGCATCGTTTCTGCCGATGTAGTGTTTATGCAGGAAGTCCTTGGTGAGCACGCACGCTTGTCCAGTCGCCACGCTGAGCTTTGGCCCGATACTCCTCAATACGAATTTATGGCCGATACCATCTGGCAGGACTTTGCCTATGGTCGCAATGCCGTTTACGACGATGGCCACCACGGCAACGCCATTTTGAGTAAGTACCCCATCGTTAGTTGGGACAACTGGGATATTTCCCTCAGCGGCATTGAGAAGCGTGGTTTACTGCACTGCCAAATTGATGTTGAAGGCAAGAGGGTGCACGCCATCTGTGTGCACCTGAGCTTGCGCGAGCACCACCGCCAGATTCAGCTGAAAAAGTTGACCGAGCACGTCAACCAAATACCCAGTAATGAAGCCGTGATAGTGGCGGGTGACTTTAACGATTGGCGGCAAAAGTCCCTGCCGATTTTGTCGTCTGAGGCGCATATGCAAGAAGTGTTTACCGACGCTTACGGTAAACCGCCCCGCACATTTCCAGCACTTTTCCCCATGCTCAGGCTGGATCGAATTTACGTGCGTTCGGCAAAATCGCACATGCCTATTGTGCTGTCGCGCAAGCCATGGTCGAGACTGTCGGATCATGCTCCCCTATTGGCAGAAGTTGAATTCTGAAACCGGAGTAAAACATGTTTGGGTTCCGTAATTTTAAAGGTCGATATTCGCAAGGGAACAAGCTCAGCCTGATGCAGAATGGTGAAGAGTTTTTTCCCACATTGCTGCGCCGCATCCGCGCCGCCAAGCACGAAATTTTTCTGGAAACCTTTATTCTGGAAGATGACCGTGTAGGCGGGGACATTAAAAAGGCGTTACTGCGAGCGGCCAAGCGAGGCGTATGGATTAGCGTAACCGCCGACAGCTGGGGCAGCCACTTTCTAAAAAAAGAATACATTGAAGAGCTGACCGAAGCGGGCATTGTGTTTCAAATTTACGACCCGCAACCTCAGTGGTACAACGGCCGCCCTAAGCTGTTTCGCCGACTGCACCGCAAGCTGGCGGTTATTGACGGTCGCTACGCTTTTATTGGCGGTATTAATTTTTGTCACGATCATTTAATCGGCTGTGGGCCTCACGGAAAAACCGATTATATGGTTGAGATTGAAGGCCCCGTGGTGCCCGAAATTCGTGAGCTGTGCAAAAGCTATGTGCGCGACGCACGAGATAAAAATTTGCAAGACAGTATAGCTTTTATCGAGAATCCACCACGTGAAGGCAACAGTGAGGTGGCATTCGTGTCGCGTGATAACCGTCACAATCGCAGCAATATTGAAAAGTCCTATTTGGCGGCCATGCGTCAGGCAAAAAAGCGTATTTGGATTGCCAACGCTTATTTTTTTCCGGGCTACCGCTTTATGCGCGCCATACGGCAGGCACGCAAGCGTGGTGTTGAGGTAAAGCTGGTGTTGCAGGGTGATCCGGATATTCCATTTGCCCTGACGCTGGCACGCACCCTGTATGAGGTGCTGGTGCGAAGTGGGGTAAAGGTTTACGAATACCGCGACAGACCTTTGCACGCCAAAATTGCATTAATTGATGATGAGTGGGCCACTATTGGCTCCAGTAATCTTGATCCACTCAGCCTCGCGTTTAATCTCGAAGCCAATATTCTGGTTAAAGACAAACACTTTAATGCCCAGATTGGTGAAAAAATTAATACCCTGGTTGAAGGTAGCCAGCTTATTGAAAACAGCTGGATTAAACGTCGCGCCTGGTACCTGGTGGTTAAAGACTTTTTTATGTATCACGCGCTGCGTTATTTTCCGCGCTTGAACGGTTTGTTTCCTGCCCATACGCCAACCATTCGTGAGTTAAAAAGAGAATGGAACACTGACACGGGCGAGAGTAAAAGTGACGAGCTAAGTCGTCGGTATCCGGAGTCCCGTGGAGCGCGCCGGGTGAAAAAAACTGATTATCATTCGGCCGAGGTATAAGCATGACGACAGCTCAAGCGGTAAAAAGCAAGTTTGCAGATGGCTATAGCTTTGCGCGTGAAAAACTGCCCTGGCCATTGCTTAAAAAAATACTGACTGTTGTGTTTTTCGTACTGGTAGCGGCGCTGATTATTAAACAGGGCGCGACCATCGAGTGGGGTAAGGTGTGGCAAACCTTGAAAGAAACCTCATTGACCAGCTTGGCAACTGGCGCGGGCCTGGGTTTCTTATGTTATTGCGTTTATGCCAGCTACGATTTGCTGGGTCGTTACCTGCTTAGGCTTAAGGTTGCCTGGCCAAAAATGTGGTTTGCCGCCTGGCTCAGTTACGCGTTTAACCTGAATTTAAGTTCGCTGGTGGGTGGCGTGGCGTTTCGCTATCGTTTGTATTCCCGCTTAGGAATTAAAGCGTCTGATGTCACGCGAATTCTCGGCATCAGTGTTGCCACAAATTGGCTAGGCTATGTATTGCTGGCCGGTGGTTTGTTTGTGTCAGGGCAAATTGATCCACCCGACTCCTGGGCCGTAGGTAAAACCGCCTTACAGGTTATAGGCGCCGTTTTTCTTGTGATTGTTGCAGCCTATGTGGCCACCTGCTGGCGCGCCAGTAAGCGCGAGTATACGTTTAAGTCCACGACGGTTACTCTGCCGCCTGCGCGAATTTCACTGTTGCAGCTGGTGATGGCCTGCGCCCATTGGACGCTTATGGCGAGCGTGATTTATCAATTTATGGCCGACGATGTCGCTTTCCCAACCGTGTTTGCGGTTTTACTGGTGAGCGCATTAGCGGGTGTTATTACCCATATTCCGGGTGGCTTGGGTGTGCTTGAGGCCGTCTTTATTGCTTTGCTCGCCGGTCAGGTAGAAAAAACCGACATACTGGCGGGGTTGTTTGCCTATCGCTGCGTGTTTTACTTATTGCCTCTTGCGGTGGCCACACCGCTTTATTTGATGTTTGAAGCCAGCACACGAAACGCCGCTAAAAAATAGCTGCATCCAAAGGAAAAGTTTGTGCGTCTTACGGGTAACCATTACCAAGGAGAATCTTATGGTTACCCGACTGATTTGTCTGCTACTGCTGTGCACCGCGTCTGCTGGTTTATACGCCGAACCCATTACCCGTTCTTTTACCTTGGCTGAGGTAACAGAGCTGGAGTTCAACGGTGACATCACCGTCCATTTTACCCAATCCGATAACGCCCAAGCGTTAGTGACCTTGGTGGACGGCGATTGGGACGATGTTGATATTGACGAAGACAAAAGCCGTTTTAAGGTTACGGGCAAGTCCGGGTTCTGGAGCTTCTGGGGCGTGGGCGATGCTGAACTTGAGGTTGAAGTCTCGCTCCCAAACCTTGAGTGGATTGAACTGATTGGTGAGGTGGCGTTTTACGCTGAAACCTTAAACGCTGGCGATATGCGCATCACTATGGTGGGTGCGAGTTTTATGGCTTTCAAACAATCGCTTAAGGTTGAAAACCTCGTGGTCGAAATGACGGGAGCCACCAAGCTAGAAGCAAAAACCCTTATCGCCAATGACGCAAAAATGGAACTTACCGGTGCCTCTAACCTTGAGGCTTCAGGTGGCGGTACGCTGACAACGCTGACGTTACAGTTAAGCGGTGCCAGTAATTTTGTGGCCAAACCTCTTGTGTGTCGCTCGGCAAGCGTGAGTGCTTCGGGCGCGTCGAATATTGCATTAGAAGTGGTGGATCAACTAAAAGCCAATTTGTCGGGCGCTTCTAACGTGCGTTACGGCGGTTCGCCCTCGCTGGAGATAAAAACCTCGGGCGCGAGCACGGTGAAAACCTTTTAATAAGCGAGGTATTTGATATCGTCAGTTTGCCGGGCGTCACCCGGTTTTTTTATGGCATAATCGCGGCACAACAATAAATGCCAAGATAGATGATAACAATACCAATTTGTGCCTAAAGGAAACCTTATGAAATTTAGCTCCTTGTTTTTATTGTTATCTGTCTCGTTATGTCAGTATTCCAGCGCGGAAGAGTCAACCGATTTATCCGGCACCTGGGAGCTGGTCAATGGTTATTTGCTGCAAGCCGATGGGGAAAAGGTTGCCTACGATTTGGAAGCTATGGTGTCCCGTAAAGTTCTTACCGCTACCGATTACGCGTTTGTCTCCCGCAAAGGCGGCGAATTTTGGGCGGCGAGTACAGGCCCCTACAAGGTTAATGGCGATCAATACACAGAAACACCCGAACTTTTGTCCTACAGCGTTAAAGACGGAACGAGTTACACCTTTAGCTTTACGCTTGAGGGCGATGATTGGCACACCAAGCGAGTTGAAAATGGTAAAGCGGTGGAGGAAGAGCACTGGCGCCGTGTGCGCTAAGGGTGGTTTGCGCTCGCCTTCGGGGCTCCTGCGTCGATATTAACTCGATAATTAGAGTTGCCGGGTTAATATGAACTTTGCCAGTGCAGAATCTAACGATTGCGCGAAGCCCGAAAGCCCTGCACTCTGTGCAATTGTCGCGACTGCCTCGCAGGTGCAAAGACCGCCCAGGATTTGATTGCGTCTGAGGGTAAAGCGTGATTGAGCCGCATGGAGTTTCAGATGTGGCTGGCTGTGCAGGTAAGGGCTGTGGTTATAAATTTTTCGCGCCTGCTGCCAGGTGCTATCAATCAACACAATATGCGCGGGCGCGGCATCAGACCAAGGCTCAGCATTATCACTGGGGTACAGCAGAGCGCTGGGTTGCGCCAAACGTTGCAACAACGCTGCATCGGGGGCTTTGCGCTGCCAGATAACCCGTTCACATTTAATGCCGAAAACACGAGCCTGCTCCAACACTATCTGGCCGGTATTGGTGCTTTTTTTAAGCTCCTCCGAGTGGGTTAAAAGGGTAATAAACATCTGTAAGCTTGAGCCCTAAGGTAAAGCGGCATAGTATAAAGCACCGCTAAGGAGAATTTTGCGATGAAACTCATGACCCGCTTGCTGATTGTAATCGGCTGCTTTTTCGGCGCTATCGCTTGCTATGTTTTTGGCATTCCGGCCGGGGGCGCGATCTTTTTTGGTATGGGTCTTATACTCGAGGCGCTGTTTTGGACCGGATTGCTTTCCGTTGGCAGAAGAAAAGTAACCGAACCTGCACAATAATGTGTATTGATTCTGATTGGCGGACTAAAGAGTCCGCGTCATTACGGCTTAAACGATATTGGTTTAATGCATTCCGATTTAGCGGTTGACCCTCAGAGGGTGTTTAACAGGGCCGTGTTCTTTTTTAGTGTTTCTTTCATACCTGATTTATATCAAGCCTCCTTGCCAGAAGACGATTTACCATAGTGTCTTTTAAACACAGGGCTGGATATGGCTTACAAAAAAATGGCGGGTACTTGCGCGGTGTTTATTGATGAACACGACACAAAAAGCTCTGCGCAGGAGCGCGATGGGTTGAGTTGGTCGGCGCAGGAGCTGCATGTGCAAGACATACCCGCACAACTGACGCGCAAAGAGCCCATGCAAAACAGTTTGTTGTTGGAAGGGTTGGAAGATTACGACCCGCCCAGTCACGGTGATGTGCGGTTAATGCAGTGTATGGCTTCGGACTTCGTGTATATTGCCCCGGCCAAAGCGTGGGTGCAGTATTCCAGCCGTTAGCTGGTTATTTAACAATTCACCTGCGGCGCGGCGGCGTTGCTACCCTTAAAAAACAAACCCGCCAGCGGTGCCGCTGGCGGGTTTTCGGTTAATCGCACTTAGCCGTTATGACTCCCGCTAAGGCGCTGTTCCATTGGTTGAGTCCATCACCTGTAATCCAATCGTTACGGTCACCGTCCGCGTATTTAACGGCTTTATCTAAAAAGTGACAGGCTTGCTGTTGGCGGTCGCGGTTATCAAACCATTGTGCTTTCTCTAGGGTAACGTAATAGAGCAGGGCGTTAATGGATTGAATCACAGACCAGCGGCCGTTGCCTTGCAGTTGGCCGCTGAGCAACATTTCGCTGAAGCGGTTGATTAACTCTTCCAGCGTTAGACCCTGGCTTTGCAGTTGCAAGCCCACGATTAACGGATCGTGGTCTGAACTGCGATAAGCCGTATTGCCGTTGAAATAGCTGGCGTCGCGCTGGTAATCCAGGTTGTAGTCGAGGGCGTCGGCTTCATCGGCGTTAATGTTCCAGATGGCGTGGCCCGCCAGTTTATCGGCAAGGGTGCTGCTGAGCAGAACATAATCCAGGGTGCCGGTTTGGCCATCGAAAACATAGGAGTAATCGCTGGCCGTTTCCGGGTTTACATAGCCGTGATTTAAAAGGTACTGCAGCGGCGCTTCGGCGGCGTAGGCGTTCAGGTCACCGGCGATGGCAATCTGGTCCGTGTCTATGCCCGTGGGTGAGGTGTCCAGCCAATTCACCAACGCGGTGGCGGCGTCCAGGCGGCGCTGATTCCAGAAACCGGCGCCGTCGTTTTGGTCGTAATTAATATCGCCGCTGTCTTCCAGGCTGGAGCTGCCTTTGGATTTAAAATGGTTGGCCACCAGAGTGAAGCGCTCGCCGGATTCGACGTACTGAAAGCTTGCCGCTAAGGCGACGCGGTTGGTGGCTGGGCCGTTAAAGATAGGGTTGGCGTTAAAGTCGCGCGTGGCAAACACATCCAGGCTGGCGGCGGCCGAGTCGTTCAGCAGGGCCGGGGTGCTTGCTTCGGCCAGGCTTAAGCTGTCGGTTTGATAAATAATTGCCACCGCAATGGCATCGGTGCCGACAAACTGTGAGCCCGGGTAAACATAATCGTAAGTCTGGTTACCCAGCTCGGCGTTTACCGCATTGACTAAGGTTTCCAGTGCGGTGGAGCCGTCATTGGTGTTATCAAACTCATTTTCAATTTCCACCAGCGCCAGGGCGTCGGCATCCAGTTGCACAATGGTGTTCACCAGTTTTTGTTGCTGGCGCGCCAGTTCGTCGGCAGAGTTGGCGCCGCGAGGTTCCATGCCCACAGCGGTGTTGCCGCCGTTGTCCAAAGTGGTGAAATAATTCAGCACATTCAGCGACGCGAGTTTGATATTGCCCGCTGGCGAGGGGGCGGAGGGGCGTGATGTGTTGCTCACCACCTGATTGCTGTCATCGCCGTTGGCACGCACCCGCCAGGTCGCCCCCGAGGCAGCGTTGCCCGCCCATTTGTAATCCAGCACGCCGGTCAGGTTGCTGATGGTGTCGCCCATGCGCGGCGCGGTGGCTTCGCTGTAGGGGGAGAAACCGTCCAAGTTGTTTATGCTGGCGTTTTGCTCGTTTAAACCATCGTCGTACACAATGCTGCGTGCGCCCAGGTTTTCTAAGTGCGCTTGCAGGCCGCTGACGCTGGGTGCATTCAGCTGGGTAAACTGCATGGGCCGCTCACCGGCGATCAGTCGCACTTCATTAAAGCGGTCCAGCTGGTATTGCTCGGTAATGGTAAGGGTGTCGGTAAAGCGGACCAGCATGCCTTCGTAGGCTTCTAAATCTGGCTGGTAGTTGCCGTTCTGACCCTGGGTAACCGCGCTGTTGTTGGCCAGAGAAATACTGGCGGGCGTGATTTCGCCCAGTGCATTGCTGGCAATAATCTGCAAATCGCTGACGTTGGCAAGTTGGGTTTCGCCGTAGTATTGATCCACCCGCGCGGTTAAGCGCACCTTATCCCCCAGGTTGATGTCGGTATCGCTGTGGTACACAAACACGCCTTCGGAGCTGGCCGGGTTGCCGTCTTCATCGCTTGTTTCTTCTTGCAGGTAAAAGCCGTTTAAGTTGCGGCTGTCGTCGGCATCGCCATTTTGAAAATCGCCCACTACGATGGCTTCAACAGTAACGATTTGATTCATCAACGGGCTTACGTCGGTTTCACCATAGCTGTTGCTGCCGTAAGTGTCGGGGGTGCCCTGAATGGCCGAGATTAACGTCAGCTCGGCCACTGCTGGCTCGCAGTTATTGGCGCTGCCGGGAGTGGGCGCGGCCTGAAGGTAGTGGTCGGTATTGCGTGCGCCACCGGCGCCGTTTTCGCAGCGCTGGTTTGAGTCCACTGCGCTGCCGTTCGCGGCGCTTTCGTTTACTTGCGCTTGGCCGTTATTGAGCAGTGCGAGCAGTTCGGTATCGTCGGCATCGTTGGTGCCGTATACCAGAGCATCCACAATATCGCTGGTGGGCAGGGCGCTGCCGTTGGGGAAGCTGCTGGCTGGGGCTTTAACTAACACGACCGCGTCGGCACCATTTTGCAGGTTATTGCCATCGCCGATGGCTAGGTCAACATTCGCAACCCCAGGGTTGCCCAGTACAAAGTAGCCTTCGCTGTTGGTGCTTTGGCCGGTCAAATCAAAGGCGGCGTAGCTGGTATCGCCATTGCCGTTGTACAGCACAAGCGTGAGTGCGCTTAAGTCGGTATCGCCCGCGCCGCCATCGTACAGCTCGACAAACTCCAGCACATCGGTGCCCTCGGTGTCGGCGTCCAGTTCGTTGATGATAATGCTGGCGGGGGCCGGCGTAGTGCCACCGCCAAAGCTGCCGAGCGGAATGGGGGAGCTTGCGCTGGCGTTGGTGGTTTGGTTGTCCAGAGCGTTGGCACCGCTGTACAGCCAGTCGCTGGCGTTAAATTGATCGGCCGCCGCTGCGCCGTCTTTGCGGTAGGCCCAGCCGTCCAGGTAATCCCATTCAGTGCCTGAGCCGTCGACGTCTTGTGCGCCAAACACATCAATAACGCTGCCGTTGTAAAACAGCTCAATCGCGTCGTCGCCGTTAATGCTGGCAACGCTGCCGGTGTAATTTGGGGCATAGCCAAAAAAGTCGCTAAAGCCAACATCTTCGCTGGCGATGGTGATAAAGGTGCCCGCGGTGATGGCGACGGCGGGGAACACAAACTCCTCGCCATCGCTGCCGCCGCCGTTGTTGGCGCTGCCTAATCCGTATTCGCTTAAGTCGGCAATGTCGGCGGTGGCGTAAACCTCGATGCCCTTGGGCAGGCCGCCCGGTAACGGACCATCAAAGACGGAGGTAATGAGTAAGTCAGCGTTAGCGTGACTGGTCACCATGGCGATGGCGGCTGCCAGAATTCCTTTTTTCATAGAGCACCTAAATAATTAAGACGTGTGTGGATGCGACGTGCGTCGGTTTGCAGACGCTTCGTGCAGGCGCTCCATACAAGCAGATAAAAGTGACAAATTCTTAACGCGGATATGGCAGTTTGAGGCAAGTTTTATGACAGTGCTCCAAAGTGTTAACTGGCAGACTGTTGGGCCCTAACGTTCAGGGTGCGGGTACGAAACTGGCTGGGTGATGCACCAAACCAGCGTTTAAACGCGCGACTAAAACTGGCCTGATCGCCATAGCCCAGTAAATAGCTGATTTCACTCAGCGAATGTTCGTCCAATTCCAGATAGTGCTTGGCCAGTTCGCGGCGGACTTTGTCCAGCATTTCTTTGAAACTGGTGTGTTCTTCACTTAAGCGGCGCTGCAAGCTGCGGGTACTCAGGGCAAGCTCGGCGGCGACGCTGTCTTCATTGACGGTGCCTGTGGGTAAACGTTTGGCGATGGCTTGTGCGGCGCGCGCGCGAATATTGCTGTCGGCAACCTCGCTCAAGTTTTTCAGCGCGAGCTGTTCGTTCACCAGCGCCAGCTGCGAATTGGCCCCTGGTAAGTGAATGTGCGCCTGCTGGCGGTCGATGTTGATGTAACTCATTTGGCGGCCAGAGTGAATACGACAGCCAAAAAATTCCTGTACCGCTTTGGAGTGCTTGGCCGATTCACCGGATAACCCCAGCTCCACCGGCGTAAAGCTGGGCCCTAATAAAGTACGGCACATAACCGCTACAGCCGTTAACCCAGCCAGATTTGCAGCGCCATGTGAGCCTTTATGGGGTTGAATGCTCAGCCGATACGCCGTGCCTTCGGTGCTCAGTGTGGCGACGATACCACTGTTCACCAGCTGTGCATAACGCACTAATCGCTCGAGTGCCGTGTGCAGGGTTTCACTGGCTAACCAGGCAAACCCCAAAGCATTAAAGGACGTGGGGTGCCAACGTTGGCCCACAGCCAGGCCAAAGTCCATTTTCGAGTAACGGGCTTCGCCCTCTTTCCAAAGTTCATGCATGGCGCTTGTCGGGTAGCGGCCTGTTGGGTCCGATAGTAAGGCAGGGTCTAAACCTGCAATGGTAAATACACTACGGCTGTCGATACCGTCGTCTTGCAGGGTTTCCCAAATCAGTTGCGCCCAGCTGGTCAGCGTTGTGTCCATGCCTGTACTCGGTGAAAAAAGTTTAGTGTAAGCAAAAAAAAGCCGCTTGGCAGCAAATGCAAAGCAATTGGCGCGATCAGACAAAACAATTGGGCTGTGCAGTCATATCCTGACATTGTACCGAACAGGAGGTAACAGGATGAAAACACAGTACTACCAACACACCATTAATACTCCCTTTACCTGCTTTGGCAGAGGCTTACACACTGGTGTGCCCGTGGTTATGAAAGTATTACCCGCCGAGGAAAATACCGGCCGTACCTTTGTGCGCCGCGACTGCCTGAGCGGACAAAACGAAGTTCGTGCTATTTGGTTTAACGTGCGCGACACTCGCCTTAGTACCAAAATTGGCAATCGTTTTGGTGTTACCGTGAGCACCGTTGAGCATGTGATGGCGGCTTTTGCCGCGCATGGGGTGGACAACGTAAAAATTGTTTTGGACGGTCCGGAAGTGCCCATTCTTGAGGGCAGCTCCAGAACCTTTTCAGATTTGATTCTGGCCTCGGGGCTGAAACGGCAAAAAGCGCGTCGTCGCATGATTGTGGTGCGCCGCCCGGTTGAAGTAAACCATGGCGATAAATGGGGGCGCTTAAAAGCCGCTACCGAAATGTCGGCCGACATGACCATTGATTTTGATGCGAAAGTCATCGGCAGACAAAAACTAAGCGGTATTAAAATGGATGAAGACACTTTTATCCGCAGCATACGCGATGCACGAACGTTCGGTATGATGGAAGACGTAGAGAATTTAGCTCGAAACGGTTTTGCTCGCGGTGCATCTCTTAAAAATGCCATTGTTGTGAACGACGATAAAGTCATGAACCCTGAAGGGTTGTTCTACCCCAATGAGTTTGTACGCCACAAAGTCCTCGACTTGTACGGTGATTTGGCCATGGCGGGTGCTCCCATTATTGGCCATTTCAGCGGGTATAAAAGTGGCCACCAAGTTAACGCTGAGCTTGTTAGTCAGCTATTAACGGACTCCAGTAATTTTTCATTTGTAGACGCGGAGTTGGCCGAGCGTTTTTGGCAGGACAGTCGTATGCGTGATATCGCGTAGCCGTGCCCGCATGCTGAAAATAATGTCAAAATTATAACGTTCTATAGGAGAAGCAGTTGCTCTTGGTGGCCGCTTTGCTGCACTTGATACAGAATAAACAGTACGAAATAAAAGCCTGTTTATTTATTCGTTGTTTAAGAATAGACGCGGTTAACTATTTTTTACTCTACGGAACAAGCACTGCTTATCCGAACAATGAATTTGATTCATTCGCTCTGGAGCCTTAAAGCACTTATAGATCACTTTACCTTGGCGTCTTTTGAAAGTGAGTGAAAGAAATGCACCGCTAACAGCTGCCAAGGGTTAAGGCTGAATGTACAACAGATTAAAGATAGCCAAAATAAAGCCCGCGCATTCAAGCGGGCTTTATTGCAAATAAAACCATCTATTGGCAAATCATACTGGTGATGTCATCAATGGTTAAGTCGGTTGCTCTGTCTGGGGTAAGGCGGAAAGATACGCCACCTAAGGTTAGCGACATACTGCCGCCAGCGGAAATTCCACCCGCTTTTATTCGGGTAATTTCATCGCCGGTCATTTCCAGTGTGACCGTGTTGCCACCGATATTAATGGAATAATCACCGGACGACTCTGCATTCAGGCTGGACCCGGTAATGTCTGCATTTACATCACCTTCTACTGCCACTCGGTAGCAGTTATCACCGGCATCAGCGCCATCGCCTAAGTAGTTGTAGGCCGTTAACTTACCGCTGGAATCAATATAGTAATAATTTTTATCCGTGCCAGAAGACGTATCGTACAGTCCCATAATTTCATTGAATTCTGTAGATTCAGAACTGGCAACGCTTGAAGAACTTGACTGAGTAGTGGACGTCACGCTGGAAGCGGATTCGCCAGAAGAGCTGCCTCCACCTCCGCCGCACGCAGAAAGTGTCAGGGCCATAAGCGCAGTCATTAACTTGGCATTCATATGCATCTTGGTCTCCATGTTATATAAGACACACCAGTGCCGTGCGCATTAACGCACAGAATAAATCAAAAGGAGGGAAGAAAAACTGATGTGTAAAAAAGGTAGGTTTCATCCTGAAAATTATTCTCGTATCCATACTACGGAAATTTGGCTAGCGCCAAGCAATAGAATAACGCAGAGATTGGCTGGATTCAATATAGGTGAAAAAACTACGCTACTTTTAATCAGGTACTCGCATTATTAGAATTTTTTCTTCGTATTTTGCTGGCGCGTCACGGTGCAAATGATCCACTGGATTAAAGGTTTTCAGCCGTCGTTCGAAAAACCAATTGGCATTGATAAAATCCACCGCTCAGCTCGCGTTTTGTCTCTGGTTTTACGGCTCTTTTAAACGGACGAATCGTCAAGGCTTGGGTCAATACTGGGGTTTGCATTTGTCAAAATCGCCGTTTTCAGTGACGCGCTTTTGTTTTAATATGGTCAAATCGACCATAAAAGATAAGAACAGGCTATGAAACTCACTCCATTAATCACCTCCATTTTCGGCGCCAGTCTGTTGGCTGTGCAGGCTTTTGCCGATGTAACCCCCAATCGCTTAATCACCTCTGGCGCCGTGTTGCAGCGCGATCTGCCGCTTACGCTCTGGGGTAGCGCCGATGCCGGTGAAGATATTCGGGTGCAGTTAAATGGCGAAGCCATTGGCCGCTTTAAAGCGAATGCAGACGGTCACTGGTACTGGGAGGGCGAGGCCTACTCCGCTGGCGGGCCCCATAAGTTGGTGATTGAGGGCGATAACCGCATTGAGCTAACGGACATCTACTTTGGCGATGTCTGGCTGGCCGCCGGGCAGTCCAATATGGAAATGAAAATGTCCAACGTTAAAGAGCGTTATGCCCAGGAGCTGGCCGCGGCTGACAACCCTCGTATTCGCCACTTTCAAGTGCCGAAAAATGCGGTTTACGACGGCCCCGAATACGATTTAAACGGTGGGGAGTGGCTGGCCGCGACCCCAGACAACGCCCTTAATTTTACCGCCGTAGGTTACTTTTTTGCCCGTCAGATCGAGCGTGCTCAAGACGTGCCCGTGGGGATTATTATGAATGCTTATGGCGGCTCGGGCGCCCAGGCGTGGATGAGCCCGGAGGCGTTAAAGCACTTCCCCCACTATGTGCAGCAGGCCGAGCGCAATGCCGCCCCTGGTTATGTGGAAAACGCCAAAGCAAAAGACAACGCCACTACCAACCCCTGGTATGAAAACTTACACAAAGCTGATGCGGGTACTCACGCAAGTCCTGCCTGGTCAGCCGAAGCCATTGACGACAGCGATTGGCAAGAAATAAGCCTGCCCGGTCAGTGGGCCGACAGTGGCATAGAAAATTTAAGTGGTGTGCTCTGGCTGCGCAAAACCATCACTCTACCAGCCGGTGCAGCGGGCAAGCCCGGTATGCTGCGCCTGGGCCGGATAGTGGATGCCGATACCGCGTTTATTAATGGTCAGCAGGTGGGCAACACGACGTATATGTACCCCCAGCGCCGCTATGAGGTGCCCGCAGGTGTGTTAAAAGCCGGGGTCAACACCATTGTGGTACGCGCTGTGACAAACGCGGGTAATGGCGGTTTTGTTAAAGACAAACCCTACCGCCTTGAGCTGGGCGATACCCAGATTTCATTGGAAGGAAGCTGGCGCGCGCGCGTAGGCGCCAGTGTAAGCCCGGCCCCCTCCCGTGAGTTTTGGGATATGAGCCAGCCGGTGGGAATTTATAACGCCATGCTCGCTCCTATTACCCCCATGCAGCTCAAGGGCGTGATCTGGTATCAGGGTGAGAGCAATGCCGGTAAGCCCGATGAATATGCGACATTGTTGCCCACTATGATTCGCCAGTGGCGCGCCGAGTTTGGCCAGCCAAAGCTGCCGTTTATTTATGCTCAGCTGCCAGGCTTTGGCGAGCCGGTTGAGGCGCCGGTGCAGAGCGGTTGGGCCGAAATGCGCCAGGCGCAAACCAAAGTTTTGTCCGAGCCCAATACTGCCATGGCCGTGACGATTGATTTGGGCGAGTGGAATGACATACACCCACTGAATAAAAAGCCCGTGGGTGAGCGTTTGGCTCTGTTAGCGCGCCAGCAGGTGTACGGCGAAACTCGTCTACAGTCCGAAGCGCCTGCGCCTTATGTTATGCAGGTGAGTGATGGCAAAGCGTTTATCAGCACTGTGCACGCGTATCGTGGTTTAAAAAGTAAAGGCGGCAAGCCGGAGGGTTTTGCGATTGCCGGTAAAGACGGTGAGTTTGTTTGGGCTGAGGCCGAGCTGGATGGTGACTTAATTCGAGTTTGGAGTGACGAGGTAAAAGAGCCTGTACAGGTTCGCTACGCCTGGGCGGATTATCCACAGCGCGCGAACGTGTACAACAGTGCTGGCTTACCGTTGATGCCTTTTGCGCTGGAAGTAAAACCGAACAACATCCAAGCATCTTCAGCGGCCATTGAAAATCCGTAAAGCCAACGGCGGGCACACATCACTTAATAAGCCGTGAGCGATATACTCACGGCTTATTTTATACAGTGACAGTTAATCTGCTATACGTGTGTAGCTTACGTTGGTCATGGTGACGGTAGATTCGGTAATGCCTAAGTCGGTAAAACACTGGGCAAAAGATTCTGAATTGCCGGGCTCGCCGCAGTTTTTCCGCGTGTAGGTATTTTGCGATTGCAGGTAATTGCCAAACTTAAAGTAAGAATCCGCATCATCCTCCACCGGAATACCAAAGGCACGGCCCATACCATAGACGGTGACATAGCCGTAATCGTTCACCATTTTAAAATCGAAGCTATCGCCGCTGCGAATGGTGCCTAGGGCGTACTTTTCTTCTTCGCCATCGGTATTGCGCAAACGTACGTAGACATCAAAAATGCCGTTTCCGGCCACACTGTCGTCAAAGCCAGACTCTGAGGAGTCGGACACGTACAGTTTCATAATGGTGCCTAAGCCGCCGGCATGATGCTGAGCGATAATGGTTTTTCCGGCATCGGACATTTCTACTTTTACGTCTGCCTCAAACACTTCATACACGTCGGTCATGGCAACCCGCAGGCTTTGTTTAACTTTGTATTCCTGGCGCCAACCGTTGCCATTTGGCGATATATACTGAGCCTCAAGAGGCACAAACACCAGTGTCGATGAATTGACCAGCGGATGCGGATTGGCACCTTCCAAATCGAAAATGCTGCCGTCGGTAATATTAGCCGGGATTTCGTCATTCCCGGGGTCACCATTACTCTCGCCCCCACCGTAAACCTCGACCTCGGTCAGATTAGTCCAACTGCTGCCCGATGTGTTTTCAAAGGTTTTAATTCGCAGTTGTTTGGCATCAATGTCAGTAATGTCGAACACTTCAATGTCTGCCTTCGAGCCGCTACTGATATCATCGTAGACTTTCGTCCAGCTACCGCTAGTGCCCGGGCGAGCATAGACTTCAAACGTGTAAACGCGAGAATCTCCGCGCCCCCAGGCAATGCCAAGCTCGGTTACTCGGCTGACTTCTTCTAGCTCAACAGTCAAATTAACAGGCGAACCCGAAGCAGCCCATCGAGACTCCCAACTAGTACTTCCGTCAATGGCGTTTGCTGCAGGATAATTGTTGTGACTGCTGTCGTCATCAAACGCGGTAGCAATGGCAAGGGTATTGTCGTTGCTGTCTTCGTCTGGGTCGTTACTGTCATCTACACGAAACAGCTGCCATTGCTGATTAATGTTATCGCTGTTGGAACTCCACAGATAAATGTCTTGTCGGTTGGCCGCATCGCCTCCCCCATCGAGAGAGAACTCTTGCGCACCACGTTTTGCGAAACGGTAAATTTCGCTGCTCGGATACACCTTAACTTTAGCAAAGTGCTGGTCGTAATTACTTTCATCGCATTCTTGTAAGGTGACGGCTTGTTGGCGTGAGGCGCCGCTACCAGCATCCCAACAGAGGTTGGTGTTCTCTTTTTTATAGGCGTAGTAGCCATTGCCTCTGTCTAGTTGAACCCAATGCTGGTTAAGGTTAGTGAGATTGGTTTCCCATAAATACAATTGCTGGCCCGTCTGGGCGCCGCCATTACCATCGATAGCGTGTCCAGTGCCGTGCTTTTCCATAACAAAAGTGGCCGCCTGGGACAGGCTGCCAGTAACGGCGAGAGAAGCGGCGAGTAAAAATTTATACATCGTCATCGTAGTCAGTACCTATTGTTATATCTAGCCGATAAAAACTCATAGAAAGGGCGCACAGGGCTGTCTGCCTGCGTGCAGGGTCTAAATTTAAAAAGTAAGGAGAAAGTCACCCGATCACAGGCGAGTGTGATCGGGTGAGAAGATCATATTCGGCCCGTGGGCCGGAACTTCAATTACTGATGATCTACCCAGAAGTCATAAACAACCACTTCGCCATAGTTATCAGATTTTCCGGTTTCGCTGCCTTCTTTCTCGGCGTTACTTTGAGTGTAATTACCGATTTTGAAATAGGCATCGCCGTAGCTGCGGTCCATCACATAATCATTAGAACCGTCGCGCACCAGGTACTGGTCCGCATTGCCCGAGTTATAAGCACTTTCCAGGTTGCCGTCTTCACTGTAGTAGACGTAGTGTTTGCCATCGATTACTTCAAAGATAACCTCGTGGTTGGTACCCAGGCTATAGTTGTTGGTAACGGTGACATCGCTACGCAATTTACCGCCGTTAAAGCTCAGGAATAAGTGCGAATCTTCTAAGCGCAGCACCAGGGCGTCATCAATACCCTCGTCCTTGTTGCCGTGAATTTGCGTGGCAACCAGGTGGCTTTTGACAATGGGTAGGTGCGTAATGGCTTGCTTAACATAGACGACATGCTGACCCGACGTAGTCCAGTAAATATCTTTACTGCCATCGGCTTCGCGTTCGCGCAGCTCAGAGCGAATATAGCTGGAGTTAGGTGTAGTGCCGTTGCCATCGCGCACCGGAGCGAAGAAGACAATACCGTTGCCAGCGTCGTTTACATAGAAGTACTCGTTGTTATCTTCACCACACAGAGTTTTGTCTTCAACGCCGTCAGGGTAAGTGATTTTCCACTGGTTGCAGTTGCTCATCAAGTCAGAGGGAACATTTGCTGAACCCGGGGGAACGTTGCCACCGCCATTGTCTCCACCACCGTTATCACCGCCGCCAGAGCCGCTTCCCTCTGCGCCGTACACTTCGACTTCAGTAATGTTTGTCCAGGTGCTGCCTGAGGTATTTTCAAAGGTTTTAACACGAATCTGTTGCGCTTCTATATCGGTAATGTCAAACACTTCAATACCGGCAGTAGAACCGCTGCTGACATCATCGTACACCTTGGTCCACGATCCGCTCGTACCAGGGCGCGCGTAAATTTCAAAAGTATACGCACGAGAGTCACCGCGACCCCAGGCAATGCCCACTTCGGTAACTTCGCTAACCTCTTCTAACTGAATGGTTAAATTAACCGGTGAGCCAGACGCCGCCCACCGTGATGCCCAGTCAGTATTGCCGTCCACCGCTTTAGAGGCGGGGTAGTTGGCGTGGCTGCTACCGTCATCAAACGCGGTGTCTACAGCGAGTTTATTATCGCTTGAGCCCCCTCCGCTGGTGCCTCCGTCATCCACTCGAAAGAGCTCCCATTGCTGGTTAATATTGTCGCTATTCGAGTTCCAAAGATAGATAGACTGTCTATCAGCAGCACCACCGTTACCGTCTAAAGAAAATCCTGCCGCGTTGCGTTTTTGAAACCGATAAACTTCGGTGCCATCGTAAATTTTTACTTTGGAAAAGTGTTGGTTGTAGTTTCCGGCATTGCATTCCTGCAAAGTAACTGCTTGGTTGCGCGCTCCGCCGCCGCCAGCATCCCAGCAGAGGTTGGTGTTTTGTTTTTTGTACGAGTAATAACCGTTCCCTCGGTCCAGTTGTACCCACTGTTGGTTGGCGTTATTGAGGTTGGTTCCCCAGAGGTAAATTTGTTGCCCCACTTGAGCACCACCATTACCGTCGATTGAATAACCCGTGCCATATTTTTCAATGACAAAGGTGGCTGCATGGGCATAAGTACCTGCAGAAGCTATAGAAGCTGCGAGAATGTACTGAGGTAGTTTCATGGATCTTGACCTATTATTCGTGTGATGAAAAATAACAGGCGATTAATTTTTAGGGTGCAATACCCACAACATAAACCTGGCTGATGTATGTTTAAAATGATCGCCTGCTGGAGACGAATACAAGGCACTGGTCGAATTGGATGAGAACTTCAGATCTTTATTTATTGTGTTTTAAAACGCTATTAATAAGCTGATTTAAGACCTACATCACCCACATGCAACGTCGGAAAGGGAGCCTACACGATTTTTTCTGGTTGTATAACAGAGATTCAAATATTATCTCAGAGTGTTTCTTTAACTGTTACTTTTGGAATCAGGTGTAACATAGGGAAGAGACAAAAATTAGAAAAATATTATTTGTTTGGAGAATATGAAAAAGGATAAATTATATCTGTTAGATATGAACGATGCGTAAAGCTGGCGTTGTTTAACAGATTGATTTCTTATTTGTGATGCTTGTCATACGGTTGTTATATTCAAAGTGACAGTTACATTTTTCCTGTCGTTTTTATTTTTAACAACAGGATTTTTGTACCTCGACTACCAGTGCGGTGCTTAATGCAGTTGGTTGCCGATAGCGCATTAACATTGAGCATCAATGGATGCCTATTTAAGGTCGAGAAAGCGCGGTATAGCGGTGGTGGTGAGTATGTCTAACACCACAATAGAGGCGACAAGCTTAATTAACGTAGAGCCTTGAATATTGTTGGCGCGGAAAGGAAAGTCATCAGTAAACCCTGCTCTACTTTATATACCACAGGGAATAACCGCACGAGTTTTATCTACCCTTGCACTCTTTTGTCCGAAGGATGACGAACTAAACGTTTTAGCCTGGGGCAGGGCTGTTTTGGGACGCTGATCGTATTTTGGCTATACTGATTTTGACAACGTTGTCTAAGTGGCGTAGTTTGAATCCGCGCCTATGCGTCCATAACGCTATAACAATAGAACACCGTCTTTGTGCAGATGATGCCCACGTCTGTAGCAGCAGTAAGACATCCCTCCCGTTGTGGTGAAGCTCGCTGATGTATAGCGGTTAAAAACTCCAAATACACAGAAAGGAAATCACTATGAAATTACGCTCTTTATGGGTGTCAGCTTCGCTGGCTTTATGTTTTAGCGCCTCAGCTCAGGCTTACAATTGTTCGGGCACGTCTCAATATGTTGATGGCAGTGCCTACAGTAACGGTGCTGTGGTGAAAAATAATAACGCGGCTTATCAATGCAGTGTGAGCGGCTGGTGTTCTATCGGCGGGCCCTACGCTCCGGGTGAAGGTTGGGCCTGGACAAACGCTTGGAATGATCTTGGTGGCTGCGATGGCTCTGGTAGTTCATCCTCTGTGAGCTCGTCCAGCTCATCGGTGAGTTCCAGTGTTTCATCTATCAGCTCCAGCAGCTCGTCCGTTGGCGGTGGTAATTGTCCGGTGTGGTCGTCAAACGCAATCTATTACGCGGGTGACGTGGTGTTGTATCAGGGCTCTTACTATCTTGCAGAGCACGATAACCCCGGTTATGACCCAACCATCAGTACCTGGTTTTGGGAGCCAACACCCTCATGCCCCGGCGGCAACGGCAGTAGTTCTTCATCAAGCGTGGGTGGTGGTAACGGTTTCTCCTCTATCGTGAGTGAGGCGCAGTTCAACCAGATGTTCCCCAACCGCAACGGCTTTTACACGTATGCGGGTTTGGTGAATGCGGCGGCCACTTTCCCGGCCTTTGCGACTACAGGTAACCTCACCACACAAAAACGCGAGGCGGCCGCAGCGCTGGCGAACTTTTCTCACGAAACCGGCGGTTTGTATTACATTGAGGAAATCGCTAAAGGTGAATACTGCTCGGGCGGCGCTACAGCCTGCGGTGTATGTGCACCGGGTAAACGCTACTACGGTCGTGGGCCCATTCAATTGAGTTGGAATTACAACTACTGTACCGCAGGCCAGGCTCTTGGCTTGGATTTGTGGTCCAACCCCGATCAAGTCGCGCAAAATGCCACGACGGCTTGGCGTACCGCCTTGTGGTTTTGGATGACCCAAAGTGGCGCGGGCTACCGTCCGGCGCACCAGTCTATGGTGAACGATCAGGGCTTTGGTGAAACCATTCGTACTATTAATGGTTCGCTTGAGTGTAACGGTGGTCACCCCGCTCAGGTGCAAAGCCGCATTAATCTGTACCAAGACTTCACGCAAATTTTAGGCGTGACTCCGGGCAGCAATCTCGGCTGCTGATTCAGGATGACTGCTGGGCGCAAGGATGCGCCTTCCCTCCTTTGCCTCTTCCGCGTTGTATACTGACGGCCTTTTGCGTGATTCGTATAAGGGTGTATTTTGCTGAATAGAATCTGGGCTGGCTTAATTTTTATTTCCTTGTTGTGGGGCATTGGCGCCAGCTTATTGGGCGAGCCTCAAACAGCCGATGCGTTAGTTGCATCGCTGTTTGAAATGGCCGCACTGGCGACACAGATTTGCCTGGGTTTAATTGGCGTTATGTGTTTTTGGTTGGGGCTGATGGAAATAGCCAACGTGAGCGGCTTAAGTGCAAAACTGGCCGCGGGGTTAGCGCCGCTGTTCAGTCGGTTAATGCCCGAGGTGCCGCGTGGTGATAAAGCCATCAGCAGCATCAGCATGAATATGGCGGCCAATATGCTGGGCCTGGATAATGCCGCTACGCCTGCGGGCATTCAGGCCATGCGCGACTTGCAAGTGCACAACCAAACCCCGGCGATACTCAGCAACGCACAAATATTATTTCTGGTGATCAATACCTCATCGGTGACACTAATACCCACCACCGTTTTTGTATACCGGGCGCAACTGGGAGCGGCGGCGCCTACCGATGTTTTTTTGCCCATATTGCTGGCCACCAGCTGCTCTACCTTAGTCGGCTTACTGACCGTCGCCTGGATACAAAAGCTAAAAATTCTCTCGCCCGTGGTACTGGCTTATTTTATAGGTGCAGCGTTACTGCTGGGCGGTTTGCTGGCGGCCAGCGTTGCCGACGGTGAAATCGGTAAGCAATCGGCTGTGGTGGGTAATTTGACCCTGCTGATGCTTATTGCGGGGTTGTTTGCCTATGGTTTTTTTCGTCGCGTGAAAATGTACGATGCCTTTATTACCGGGGCAAAAAACGGATTTGATATTGCTATCAGTATTATTCCCTACCTGGTGGCCATGCTTTTTGCACTTGGTCTTTTGCGCGCCTCTGGCGTATTGGAATTGCTGCTGGAGCAGGTGCGCGTTCTGGTCGCGTTTTTTGGTGGTGACACCCGCTTTGTTGATGCCTTACCCACCGCGATTATGAAACCTTTCTCCGGCTCGGGTTCACGGGCGTTAATGATCGAAACCATGGAAACCTATGGCGCCGATTCTTTCGCCGGGCGTCTGGCGGCGGTGTATCAAGGCAGTACCGAAACCACCTTTTATGTGTTGGCGGTATACTGTGGTGCGGTCGCCATTACTCGTACCCGTTATGCGCTGCTATGCGCGTTAATTGCCGATGGCGCGGGTATGTTTGCTGCGACGCTACTGGGTTACTGGTTTTTTGCGTAAGCTTCTATTCACTTAATAAGTATCAAGGAAAGAGATGAAACAACTCTTCTTTTTAATACTAAGCGTTGCCCTATTAATGAAGGTGGGCTGGGTGCCCAATCCTTTTGTGCCCGAGGCTGAAATCGCTGCAGGCTATGAGGGTGAGGTGGTGCTTTATGCCACCAGCTGGTGTGGCTACTGCAAGAAAACCCGTGAGCTGTTACGCGACCATGGCATCGCTTACACCGAGTATGACATCGAAAAATCTGTGAAAGGCGAGCGTGACTATAAAGCGCTAGAAGGCCGCGGCGTGCCGCTGATGGTGATCGATGGAGAGGTGGTGCGAGGCTATGATCCGAAAAAAATTTTAAAGCTTGCAAAAGGGATTTAAAGTTAATCTGTTGACATATTAAAAATATTTGACATGCTTTGAATTGGTCGCTAACATTCAATGTTAATAATACTTAACATTGAGGGTAAGGTGATGGGCTTTCAAGAAAAATCTGCCTGGGTGATGTTGGCGACCTTGGTGCTGACCGCTGCACTGTACTTTTACAACGTGTTGTCTCTTTCTACTGCCGATGGTTTGGCGCCGCCGCTGTTGCCGGTACTGTTGGTGTACACCGTTATATTGGTGGTGATTGCAGTGGTGGGTCATATTGCGGCCGCGCTGATGTCGCCAAAAGAGGCCAATGCCGCACCGGATGAGCGTGAAAAACAAATAGCCGACCGCGCAGAGAGTCAGGCCGGGCGGGTAATGGGCTTTTTAATTATGTTATCGCTGGCGGTGTACTTATTTTCCTACAGCGGCCATTTATTGTTTTACGGTGTTTTCGCCAGTTTGATTATCGGCCAGGTGGCGGAGTATCTGTTGCAAATCGTTTACTTTCGCACGGCGAGTTTGTAATGGCGAAAAAGTTACCCATTGGCAATCGGGTGCGTGAACTGCGCGAAGCCCACGGTGCGATGACGCAGTCCGAGCTGGGTGATGCCGTGGGTGTCACGCGACAGACGGTGGCAGCGATTGAGCAGCGACGATACTCACCCACCTTAGAGACAGCATTCCGTATCGCTCAAGTTTTTGCGGTGCCCCTGGAAGAGGTGTTTTACTGGCAGGGTTAGAATCGACGCTCTGGGGGACTCTTTTTCTTTGAGAGCGGAGGCTGGTATCGTTTGTCCGTACCAGATTTGACTCCGACAATGATCGGTTCTCTTGAGTGTCTGAGCGCCCGACGAATAGGTAAACTCGCGTTACGCACTATTCAATATTTTGGATCTGTTCACGCATTTGTTCAATTAACACTTTCAATTCAACCGCAGCTTGTGTGGTTTCGCTGACGATGGATTTGGACGACAGCGTATTGGCTTCACGGTTGAGCTCTTGCATAAGAAAGTCCAGGCGTCTACCCAGAGAGTTTTTTTGCTTTAATGTGCGCCGCACTTCTTGAATGTGCGTGTCCAGTCTGTCTAGCTCTTCGTCAACATCGGCCTTTTGCGCGAGCAGCACTACTTCCTGTTCTAAACGATCCGGGTCTAGCTCAATTTGCAAGGCGCTGATTTTTTCCAGCAGCTTTTCGCGCTGGTTGGCGAGTATTTCAGGTAGGCGCGATCGAACATCCTTCACTTGCTGGCCAATGGCCTCTAAGCGTTGCTCAATAAACCCGGCGAGTTCTGCACCTTCACGGGTGCGGTGCTCAATGAGCTGGTCGAGCGTCTGTTCGTAATGGCTAAGGGCATTTCGCAGTAAAGCCTCTTTGTCGGTTTCCTGGGCGGCTTGTACCCCAGGAAAGCGGAGAACCTCAAGAGGATTAATGGGGGCGCAATTGGGCAGTTGCGCGCTGATTCTTTGGCAGGCGTCGGACAATTGTTTTAAGCGCTCTGCATCCAGGCCGATTTGGCTGCTGCCACTGTGCTCTGGTAGAAAATGCAGACTGAGCTCGACTTTACCGCGTTGTAGTTTCTTTCGGGTCGTCTCGCGCAGAGCGGTTTCAATTTCGCGGAATTCTTCCGGTAGGCGTAAATACATTTCCAGATAGCGGTGATTGACGCTGCGCACTTCCCAGATCAGCGTGTAATCAGAATATTTGTGTTCGGTACGGGCAAAGCCGGTCATACTGCGTGGCATGGAACTTCCTCTGCTGGCCGCTGGCCTGGTGCGGTGCTTAGACGTTAACATGTGATAGTACCATACACGACGGCGACTTAACGCCGTCCCAATACAGGATTTGAAGTATGCAAAGACCCAGTGGTCGCCTCAGTAATCAGTTGCGTGATATCAAAATAACCCGCAACTTCACTCGTCATGCCGAGGGTTCGGTGTTGGTCGAGTTTGGTGAGACTAAAGTCATTTGTACCGCGAGCGTTGTGCCGGGTGTGCCGCCATTTTTACGTGGCCAGAACCAGGGTTGGCTTACTGCTGAGTACGGTATGCTGCCACGCTCTACCGGTACGCGCATGAATCGTGAGGCGGCCCGGGGTAAGCAGGGTGGCCGTACCGTTGAAATCCAGCGCTTGATAGGCCGTTCTTTACGCGCTGCGGTGGATTTAACCAAGCTGGGTGAAAACACCTTGCACATCGACTGTGACGTTATACAGGCCGACGGTGGAACCCGCACTGCCTCGATTACCGGTGCCTGGGTTGCAGTAGCCGACGCCATGGCCTGGATGCAGAAGCAGGGTTTGGTAAAAGAAAGTCCGTTGCTGCGCGCAATTGCCTCTGTGTCTGTGGGTATTTATCAGAGCGAGCCGGTATTGGATTTGGATTACCCAGAGGATTCCAACGCCGATACCGATATGAACGTTGTGATGGCAGACGATGGCGGCATTATTGAAATTCAGGGTACTGCCGAGGCCGAGCCTTTTACCGAGCAGGAGTTTGCGGCGATGTTAACCCTTGCCAAAGAAGGGATTGCCGAGCTGAACAAGTTACAGCGCGAAGCGCTGGCAGCGGGATAAGAGTTAGGGGCCGACGGTGAACGCTGTATTCGTTCACCGTCGGCTTTGCCCCCCATGCCTTACAATTCCATATCGTAATCGACAATCACCGGCAAATGGCTGGAGAACTGGCCGTTTTTGTAAATAGCACCATACTCCACGCGCTGGCCAATCGCGTTGGAGGCCACTTGGAAGTCGGTACGCCAGCCGGGGCCTGTACCGATTTTTCCGCTGGGCCACCAGCTGTATTCATCCGGGTCGCGAATGGCGCGGCGGAATGCGTCCACATAGCCAATCTGATTGAACAGTTGGCTCAGCCACTGGCGTTCGTGGGGTAAAAACCCTGATTCACTTTGCAGTGCGTCTGAGTCCGTGACGTCGCGGGGGGTATGGGCCATTTGCCAATTGCCGCAAAAGATATACTCGCGGCGTTTGCGAGTAATTTTATCCATGTGAGCTTGCAGGTCATCAAAAAACTTAATTTTCACTTCCTGGGACTCGACTTCCGAGCTGGCGCTGGGGGCGAGTAGCGAGCCAATGCTCATGTGTTCGTAATCCACTTGCAGATAGCGGCCTTCCATATCTACGCCCGACGAAAAACCAAGCCCAAAGATCAGTGCTTTGGGCTGTTTGCGGGTATAGATGGCCACACCGTTATAGTGCGGTGTTCCAGAGTCGAAGAAATACGCGAAGTAGCCTTCCGGGTGAAAAATATCGTCGTCCAGCTCGTATTCGAGTGCACGTAAATCCTGCAGGCAGATAATGTCAGCGTCCTGACTGTCTAGCCATTCGTACAGGCCACGTTGCGCCGCCTGGAATATGCCATCGACGCTCAGACTGATAACTCTCATGTTAGCCCCTTAGTTGCGGACTGTGTATGATACCCGAGCCGGAAGCGGTTGTGGTATGGGTTGGCAAGAGACCCACGGTTTCGGCGTGATTTTTTAACATTTTTTTATGATTTCTGGTTAAAAAATCGCCTCCAGAGCGGCAGTGCGCGCCGCGCGCGTTTCATTATAATAGCGCGTTTTGACGAAATCTCTACAAGAAGGCCTCAATATGAAAGATTATCAGCGTGAGTTTATCGAGCTAGCTATTGCCAAAAAGGCGCTCTTATTCGGTGAGTTTACTCTGAAGTCTGGTCGTTCGAGCCCTTATTTCTTTAATGCGGGACGTTTTTTTCAAAGCGGCCAAGGTTTAGCGGCACTGGGAAGGTTCTATGCCCAGGCGATTGAGGACGCAGGGGTAGAGTTTGATTTGATTTTTGGCCCTGCCTATAAAGGGATTCCTTTGGCCAGTGCTACCGCCGTGGCCTTGGCCGAGCATCACAATAAAGATGTGCCTTATTGTTTTAACCGAAAAGAAGCGAAAGATCACGGAGAGGGCGGTACGCTGGTAGGAGCCCCGCTGCAGGGCCGAGCGCTGATAGTGGATGATGTGATTACCGCCGGTACCGCCGTGCGAGAAGTGATGGAGATTCTGACCGCCGCCGGTGCTAAACCTGCGGGGGTAGTGATTGGCTTAGACAGGCAAGAGCGCGGTAAAAGCGAGCTTTCAGCAATCGGTGAGGTGGAGCGCGACTACCAGATTCCTGTGGTAAACATTATTACTCTGGGCGATATTATCAGCTATCTTGAGCAACAGGGTGGTTCTGATCGGCTAGAGGCTATTAAAAACTACCGTGAGAGCTACGGCGTGTAGCGGAGGAAAACACTGATGTTTAAACACTTGAGCGCTAAGGTGCTGGGTTTATGCATGATGCTCAGTTGCGGTCAGATTCTGGCTGCGGAGGATGAGGTCGACCTGGGTGATGTGCTGTTTCGCTATAAAAGCGATAACGGTAGTTTGATGGTGAATCAAAGTATTCCACCGGATGCAGCGGCGAAGGGTTACGAAATTATTACCGATACAGGTCGTATCCTAAAAACTGTACCGCCAGCGCCGAAGGGTGAAAACGCCGTAAAGTACGCGGAGAAGCTTCGTCGAGAAGCTGCTTTGGCAGAGTGGGACACTCATTTAAAGCGGCGTTTTAGCTCGGTTAAAGATATTCAGTCGGCTAAAAAACGGGCTTTGAGTGAGTTACAGGGCAACGTCAGCCTGCTGCAGTCGAATTTAATCGGCATAGTAGCCCAGTTGGAAGATCAGCAGCGACGTGCGGGCATTATGGAGCGTAATGGCAATGACGTATCAGCGGCCATTTTGAAAAATATTGAAAACCTAGAGGTTGAGGCGTACGAACTGCGAAAGTTAATTAAGGCGCGTACGCAAGAGCTGGACGACAAGGCGGCCAAATATGACCGCGATATCGAGCGATTCAAAGAGATTAGCTCTTAGACGGTACTGATTGTCACCGGTGTCATGAGCCCAGCGGCTATTGTTTGCCACTGATCTGCCCAGTACTCGGTGGGTTGCCGTTTAAATTCGCTGCGTACAAACTGGGTGATACGCCCGTCAGCTAGGCATAACAATAAATTGGCCGCTGCAGAGAGTGGTAAAGTTGGCCGCAGCCCCTCGCGTAACTCCGCTTCGCGTAAAATCTGTTTGATTTGAGTTTCGATTCTCTCAAAAAGTTGAGCAATACGATTTCGCAGCCTTCCCGTTTCGCCTGTTAATGCATCACCCGTTAACAGGCGGGTAATCCCTGGGTTGCGCTGAGTGAAACTCAGCAATAAAAACAGGATCTTTTCACATCGGTCAATCGCCGCCGGCTCTTCACTTAAAATCAGTTTAATGCGCGAGAAAATGGTTTCTTCGACAAACTCAATCAGCCCTTCGAACATTTTTGACTTGCTGGGAAAGTGGCGGTAAAGCGCAGCTTCCGATACCCCCACCTCTTTGGCGAGGGCCGCTGTGGTGATACGTGCACCGGGGCTGGCTTCTAGCATGTGAGCCAGCGCCTCCAGGATCTGCTGGCGACGCGATACTTTTTGGTTCGTTTTGCTCATAGCGCAAACTCTTCCTGGCAATGTGTCCGATTGATTCGAGCGATGTTTAAAGCGATTTGTTGGTGATTAAGGTGCCCACACCGACATCGGTAAAGATCTCTAGCAGTACGGCGTGAGAAACTCGGCCGTCTACAATATGTGCAGAGGTGACGCCACATTTCACGGCGTCCAGGGCGCAGCTGATTTTTGGCAACATGCCGCCGTAAATGGTGCCGTCGGCAATCAGTTCATCGACCTGAGAGGTGGAAAGGCCGGTAAGTATTTCGCCGTCTTTATTCATTAGCCCTGCGACATTGGTAAGCAGCATCAGTTTTTCCGCCTGCAGGACTTCGGCGATTTTTCCGGCTACCAAGTCGGCGTTGATGTTATACGAGGCACCGTCTTTACCCACACCAATAGGGGCGATAACGGGGATAAAGTCGCTGTTAAGCAGCATATCGATAACGGATTTATTAATAGAGGCTACTTCCCCCACGTGACCGATATCGATAATTTCTGAGGTGGAAACTTCAGGTGTCTGCGCTTTAACTTCGAGTTTTTTCGCACGGATGAGTTGCCCGTCTTTACCCGTTACACCGATGGCTTCGCCGCCGTTGCGATTAATGAGGCTGACGATTTGTTTGTTAACGGTGCCGCCTAAAACCATCTCCACCACGTCCATGGTTTTGCTGTCGGTTACGCGCATGCCATTGACGAACTTGGAATCGATATTGAGCTTGCCTAACAGATCGCCAATTTGTGGGCCGCCGCCGTGAACCACAATGGGGTTCATGCCCACCAGTTTCATCATGACAATGTCGCGGGCAAAGCTGTTTTGCAGCTCTTCGTCGACCATGGCGTTGCCGCCAAACTTCACTACAATGGTTTTGCCGGTAAAGCGCTGAATATACGGTAAAGCCTCGGTTAACACCTTGGCAATGTTCATCGCTGCATCGCGATCAAGAGACATAATTAAAATTCCAAATTGAGAGTTTTGTCGATTTTAAGCAGTTCGCGTTTAAATAACTGCTTTAATTTGTTCAGTGTTTCTTCGTTTTCAGCTTCGAAACGCAAGGTGATTTCGGCGGCCGTATTGGAGGCTCGCACTAACCCCCAGCCTTTTGAAAAGTCGATTCGCAAACCGTCAATAGTGGTTGCTTTACCATTTTGAAAGTCACCTTGGTTGCACAGTTTTTCTATCAGTGCGAACTTTTCTTTTTCGTCGATCGGCATCCGAATTTCTGGTGTGCTGGGAAGCATCGGGAAAGAAGCGAAGACATCATCAATAGACTGGTCTCGCAGGGTGATAATCTCCAGTAAGCGGGCTGCCGCATAAAGCCCGTCATCAAAGCCATACCAGCGCTCTTTAATAAAGATATGACCAGAGTACTCACCACCTATTAAGGCACCGGTTTCTTGCATTTTTTGTTTCATGTGAGAGTGGCCGGTCTTCCACATAATAGGGCGACCGCCATAGCTGGAAATTAGTTGATTAAGTTGTTTTGAGCACTTCACATCAAACAGTACATCAGCCCCTGGATTGCGAGACAGAACGTCTTTGGCAAACAGCATCAGTAGTTGATCGGGCCAGATAATTTTTCCCGATGGGGTCACCACCACCAGACGATCACCATCTCCGTCGAAGGCGAGTCCAATGTCAGCCTGGGTCTCTTTTACCTTGGCGATTAAATCTTGCAGGTTGGCGGCGCTACTGGGGTCGGGAGCGTGATTGGGAAAGCTGCCGTCCAGTTCGCAGTGTAGCGGAATGACGTCGCAACCTAGTTCCTCAAATAGCTGTGGTGCAACGACACCGGTGACAGCATTGCCGGCATCTATCACTACGCTGACCTGTCCGGCCAGCGCAACATCGGAAAAGATACGGTCAATGTAATCCGGAATAATGTTTTCTTCTCGCAGCTTGCCCTCACCTTCAAGGTAGTGGCGTTGTGTGATTCTTGAACGGATGTCTTTGATGGCGCTGTCGGCTAACGATTGGCCATTAACTACCATTTTGAAACCGTTGTACTCAGCATCGTTATGACTGGCCGTTACCATGACTCCGCTGTTGGTCTCGGGCAGTTCGAGAGCGGCGAAATTCATCAGCGGCGTGGGCACCAGGCCAATATCAATGACGTCGCAGCCAGATGCTAATAAGCCTTCGATAAGGCTTTGGCAAAGCTCGGGGCTATGAGTGCGGCCGTCACGAGCTACCACCACGGAGGTTTCACCTTGATCTTGTATTTCACTGCCAAAGGCCAGGCCCACTTGCATGGCCAGCTCAGGGGTTAGGCCATCGCTGATCTTGCCGCGTATATCGTAAGCGCGAAACACTTGGTCTGGCACCTGTACCTGGGGAGTGGGTGAGGTAGGTTGGGCGGGGGCTTTTTTACGCGGTGTGGCGCTGTCGAGCCCGAGGATATCGGCATCTTCTTCAATCACTTCGATGTCCAGAATATCCTGCGATTGATACAGGCTGCCTGGCTGCGATGCGGCGATTGGACTTTCTGATGGCGCTGAGGCCTCGCTCTCTTCCCGGTTGTCTTTGTATTGTTTAGGGAGAATCAGGCCGGCCCCGTCTGCTCCTTGCTTGGTTCGCACCAGTAAGCGAGGTAATAACAGGGAAAGAATCAAGCCGGCGGTAACCAGCAGGCTAATGACTAAAATCCACATGCCGGGCAATTCTGCCGATTGATCCACGAGTTTTTGTGATGCCGTGAATTTGATGCTCAAATAACTGTTGGCAACTTTCTCTTGCGCCGCTGGTGCCGCATTGCCGTTGCCAATACTGGCGAGTAGTAAAGGGGTTTGATGGGAGAACGTTTGCTGCAATTCAAATTTTCCCATCTGTGTGTTCGCGTGGGTCAGTGATTGGAGATCAGCCTGAGGTTTAAACGTGGCTAATAGGCTCCCAGCGGCATTTTTCTCACCTTGAGGAGGTATTGGACGAGCGATGTGAATTTGCCAGCCAGACTCCAGTGGTGCCACTTCGGCCAGTGTATTTTGACGCCGAGTGCTTCGACGGATCAGGTCCAGCTCAGCATAACGCACGGGGGCTGAGTGTTCCGTATCCAGCGCCTCTTCTCCCTCGGCATAAGCCCGCAGTGCTAATAGATCCTCCGTGTTTTGGCTCAGGCGCGTGGTAATGGCAGTGAGCGCTGTCGTATCCTTAGTTTGGATCGCTGCTAATAACTCCGGATCGGCGCTCCATTGTTCAACCAGGCTGGCTCGCTCGGCAAGGTAGGTGCCTATGGCGTTTGCAGCGGATGCCGCACTTTGTTTGGATGCCTCAAGAACGCGCTGTTGCTGCTTTTGATCGACCATCGAGTCGTGCAGTAGGTAGGCGATAAGGGCGTTTACAGCTAAGGTTACGCCGACCAAAATAAACAGCAGTCGATGACGTTTAGCATGGAGCTTTTTCTTTGCCTCCTGCGCGCGTTTTTCGCCCCGGGTGAGTTTGGGCTTGTCGGCTTCGGTGGCGTTATCGCTGTCCGGCGCTGCGGCGGGTTTACCCGGTTGCTGGGTCATAGTGCCTTGTCCTTTGTTTTTTTACTTTTTTCCGCCAGCAAGTCAATCAGTGCGCGCGCTAATTGCGACTTGCTGCGTTTGTCGAGAGTAAGCTCAGTCGTCTCATCAATAAACGTAACGGCATTATCATCGCTATTAAAGCCGATGCCCGCGGCACTGACATCGTTGGCGATAATACAATTTACGCCTTTGCGCTCACGTTTGGTTTTCGCGTGGTCCAGTAGTCGTTCGGTCTCTGCGGCGAAGGCGACGCTGTATACTTTCGGTTGAGCGGCAACCACACTGGCGATAATGTCCGGATTCGCAATCAACTCTAACGTCATGCTTCCATTATTATTCTGCTTTTTGATTTTCTGCTCACTGACGCTGGCGGGGCGATAATCGCAGACGGCGGCGGCTGCGATAAAAATATGAGCGTTTGTTGCGGCTGTCAGGCTCGCATCAAGCATTTGCTCGGCGCTTTCTACTTGATGGAGCTCGACGTTTTCCGGGGCGGTCAAATGACAAGGGCCGCTGATTAAAACGACTTTGGCTCCGGCCTCTCGCGCCGCTTCGGCCAGCGCATACCCCATTTTTCCGGAGCTGTGATTACTGATATAGCGCACCGGATCCACCGCTTCACGGGTGGGGCCTGCGGTAATCACAACCGTCTTACCGGTTAAGGTTCCGGCACTGAAAGTGGCCGCTAGGCGCTCGGCCAGCTCGGTAGGCTCGAGCATTCGGCCCAGGCCCACTTCGCCACAGGCCTGGCTGCCGCTGCCAGGCCCAAAAACACCAATACCGCGCGATTGTAATTGTGAGAGGTTCGCCTGGGTGCTGGCCGAATCCCACATGGCTTGATTCATGGCGGGGGCTATATAAATAGGTGCACGAGTCGCCAGGCACAAAGTGGTTAGCAGGTCGTCGCCCATGCCTGCATTCAGGCGGGCCAGAAAATCGGCACTGGCAGGTGCGATGAGTACGGCGTCGGCCCAGCGCGCGAGTTCAATATGGCCCATGGCGGCCTCGGCAGCCGGGTCCAGCAATGAGGTGTGAACCGCCTGGCCCGATAACGCCTGCATGGTCATGGGGGTGATAAATTCACAAGCGGCACGGGTCATGGCGACTTTAACTTCAGCGCCACCATCGCGCAGGCGGCGTACCAGCTCGGCGGCTTTGTAGGCGGCAATTCCGCCGGTTACCCCAAGCAGTATGCGTTTGTTTTGCAGGGTGCTCATGCCAAGTGAGTGCTCGCTTCGTGACTAGACGCCTAAGATAACATTTAACCGAATCCGGATTAAGTCTCAATATGGACCTGGTGGTGAGATTTTTCCTCTTCGCTTGCAAACATCTCGTGTATGAACTTGACTGAAGTGACCGAAATTGGACAGGGAGGTCTGAATGTCAATTGCACAATGGCCAGTGGGTGAGCGGCCCCGAGAAAAGCTGCTGGAGCGCGGCGCGGCGGCATTATCCGACGCTGAATTATTGGCCATTTTCCTGCGCACCGGTTGTGCGGGTAAGTCGGCGGTGGACTTGGCCCGTGAATTACTCAGTGAATTTGGCGGGCTACGGCCATTAATGGAGGCTCCGCGCAATGCTTTCTGCCGGGGCGAGGGTTTGGGTGATGCCAAATTTGCTCAGCTGCAGGCGGTGTTGGAAATGGCCCGCCGTCATTTGAATGAATCGCTGCAAGTGGGTGATGCACTTACCAGCCCCGATTTGGTCAGGCGGTACTTGGTGGCTCAGTTGCGCCATAGCCCCCGTGAAGTCTTTGCGCTGTTGTTGCTGGATAACCAGCATCGATTAATTCGCTACGAACCCTTATTTTATGGCACCTTGGATGGTGCCAGTGTTTACCCTCGTGAAGTGGTAAAACTGGCATTGGCCAGTAACGCCGCTGCGGTGATTCTCGCTCACAATCATCCCTCCGGTGTGGCTGAACCCAGCCAGGCTGATCGGCGAATTACCGAGAAATTGGTGTCGGCCCTGGAGCTTGTGGGGGTGCGGGTACTGGATCACATGGTGGTGGGGGATGGCGAAGTTACCTCCTTTGCGGAGCGTGGATTATTGTAATCCACAGCGCCTGAGGATAAAAAATCGGCAAATTCTGGCTAAAAAAGCAACGAAACGTTGCTATTGGCAGGCTCTTTTGGTATAAAACGCGGCTCTTCGCGGCCGGGTAACCGAGCGATGGCTGAAGTAAAGCCTCCTGAGGGCGAGTCCAGTGTTACGGACCCCGTGTTTCAGGCCGCATTGATACACACAGGCTGCATAATGAATCTTGCTCTGGGCCGCTCTGAACGGGGCGTTCGTGGAAGTGGCGCAGCGCGATTAATTTGGTATAAGAGGCAACACCATGTCTAAGGTATGTCAGGTTACCGGCAAGCGTCCCGTAACTGGAAACAATGTATCTCACGCAAAGAACCACACCAAGCGTCGTTTTTTGCCTAATCTGCACTCTCACCGTTTTTGGGTAGAGGCGGAAAAACGTTTTGTAAAACTGCGCGTATCAGCTAAAGGCATGCGCGTAATCGATAAGCGTGGCATTGAAGCTGTTTTGGCTGATCTGCGCGCGCGTGGTGAGAAGGTTTAATTGAGGAGATAAAGTCATGCGCGAGAAGATTCGTCTGAACTCTAGTGCCGGCACCGGTCATTTCTACACGACCGACAAAAATAAGCGCACCATGCCTGAGAAAATGGAGATCAAAAAATTTGATCCCGTTGCTCGTAAGCATGTGATCTACAAAGAAGGCAAAATCAAGTAAGTTGGTTTTGACCTCTCGCAAAAAAGCCCGGCCAGTAATGGTCGGGCTTTTTTGTTTCTGCCGTCGAGCGGCTGGCCGCTCGATCGCTTACTTTGGCGAGCTCGAGAGTTTACTTTGGGTAGATAGTCTCGACTCCCGCACGGCGGCCCAGCAGTAAAACGTCCGCCCCCTGATGGGCAAATAAGCCGTTGGCCACCACGCCGGTAATCTGGTTGATTTTCAGCTCCAGATCTTTGGGGTCGATAATCGACAGGTTGTGCACGTCGAGGATGACATTGCCGTTGTCGGTCACGACGCCTTCACGGTACACCGGGTCGCCGCCCAGTTTTACCAGTTCGCGGGCGACGTAAGAGCGCGCCATGGGAATGACCTCAACCGGTAGCGGAAACTCCCCCAGCACTTTGACCCACTTGCTTTCGTCGGCAATACAGACAAACTCGCGAGCGACGGCGCGAACAATTTTTTCGCGGGTCAGCGCGGCGCCGCCACCTTTGATCAGCGCCAGCTGGGCGTTGGATTCGTCGGCACCATCGACGTAGGCGACCAACTCGCTCACTTCGTTTAAATCCAGCACAGTAATGCCAAGAGCTTTAAGTTTACTGGCAGAGGCGTCTGAGCTGGCCACGGCGCCAGCAAAGTCGTCTTTAAGTTCGCCCAGCATATCGATAAAAAAGTTGGCGGTAGAGCCTGTGCCAATGCCGAGAATGCTGTCTGTTTCCAACTTGGGAGCAATATAGTCGATGGCGGCGCGGGCAACGGCCTGCTTGAGCTGATCCTGATTCATGGCGACCTCGAGAAGAAAGTGTGCTGCTATTATAAGCGCTGAGCTGCAAATTCGCAGGTATCTGTGCGGCAAGTTCGGGTGTAACCGAAGAGTAAATTGTTTATCATGCGGCGACTGACTTTACCGGCCCACGAGTGTTTATGACAGACTCCTACATCAAACGAATTCTCAATGCGCGTATTTACGACTTGGCTGTGGAAACACCGCTGGATGACGCGCGTTTATTGTCGCAGCGCACGGACAACAAAGTGTTGCTTAAGCGTGAAGATCTGCAGCCGGTATTCAGCTTTAAAATTCGCGGTGCTTACAACAAGCTGTTGCAGCTCACGGACGCCGAGCGCGATAAAGGCGTTGTCGCGGCATCGGCTGGCAATCACGCTCAGGGGCTGGCGCTGAGTGCGCAGCACTTGGGGGTTAAGGCGACCATTGTCATGCCGCGTACGACTCCAGCGATTAAAGTGGATGCGGTGCGCGCCCGCGGCGCTAAAGTGGTACTGCACGGCGATAATTTTGACGAGGCTGCGGCCCATACGCAAAAGTTGATTGCAGAAAAAGGCTACACCTACGTTCACCCGTTCGATGACCCGGATGTTATCGCCGGGCAGGGCACGGTGGCGATGGAAATTTTACGTCAGTACCCCAAGCACATCGACGCTATTTTTGTCGCCGTCGGTGGCGGAGGCTTGTGTGCCGGTGTAGCGGCGTATGTGAAGTATGTGCGCCCCGACGTGAAAGTGTTTGCGGTCGAGTCCGAAGAATCTGCGTGCCTCGCGGCGGCCATGGAGAAAAAGCGCCGGGTGAAGCTGCCGCAAGTGGGTATTTTTGCCGATGGTGTGGCCGTGGCGCAGATTGGCAAAGAGACCTTTAAGGTCATTAAAGACAATATCGACGGGGTTATTACCGTCAATACCGACGAAATTTGCGCGGGTATAAAAGATATTTTTGAAGATACCCGTTCCATTGCCGAGCCTGCGGGCGGGGTCAGTGTGGCGGGCTTGAAAAAATATGTGGCTGAGCACGGCATTAGCGGCCAGACGTTAGTGGCCATCGACAGTGGTGCGAATATTAATTTTGACCGTTTGCGCTATATCTCTGAGCGCACCGAAATCGGCGAAAAGCGCGAGGCTATTCTGGCGGTTACCATTCCTGAGCGTCCCGGTGCGTACAAAGATTTTTGCCAGGCGTTGGGTAAACGCAGCATTACCGAATTTAATTATCGCTACGCTGATGCCGATAAAGCCCGTATTTTTGTCGGTGTGCAGGTCTCGGCAGACCCCAACGACCGCGATGAGCTGGTGAGTGATTTACGCAGCCAAGGCTACGACTTGGTGGACATGACCGATAATGAGCTTGCCAAGCTGCATATCCGTCACATGGTGGGTGGTCACGCTTCGGGTGTTGCGGAAGAAATGGTGTTTCGCTTTGAATTCCCCGAACGTCCCGGTGCCTTATTGCAGTTTTTAAATCTGGTGGCGGGGCGCTGGAACATAACCTTGTTTCACTATCGCAATCATGGCTCAGCTTTCGGGCGGGTGCTTGTGGGCATGGAAGTGCCGGCCAAAGAGCGAGCGCAGGTGCGTAAGTTTTTAGCGGAAATTCATTATCCGTTTTGGGAAGAAACCGATAACGAAGCCTACCAGTATTTTTTAAGTTAATTGGTAAATCCCATGACGGGGTGCGGTGGGTGATGCTGCGCCGCACCCCGGTTATTTTCCGAACACAACTCCCTTTTCCGTCACCACCGCTGCCAAGGGGATGTCCCAGGGCTCCAGCGGCAATTTCTCTACCTCCTGGCATCCGTGCGCCAAGCCGATCAGTTTGGGGCGACTATTGCCAGGCTGTCGTCTTTTAAAAGCAAAGGTTGTGTCGTAAAAACCACCCCCCATTCCCAGCCTGCCTCCGGTTCGGTCAAACCCGACCAAAGGCATAAAAACGATGTCGAGATGGCGGGCCGAAAGGGGCGCGCTGCGGTGTGTTATCGGTTCGGGGATACCAAAGCGGTTGCGGCGCAAGCGGGTGTTTTGAGTCAATGGGGTAAACCAGAGCTGGCGTTGACTCCAGGGGTGCAAAACAGGCAAATAACATTTAACCCCTTTTTGCCACAAAACTTTAGTCAGTGGCCGCGGGTCCAGCTCGCCATCTGCAGGCCAGTAGAGGGCGACTTTGCGCGCGCTTTGCAGCCAGGGGTGGCGCTGCAGGTGTTTTACGAGCAGATGGCTCGCACGTGTTTGTTGCTGAGGTGTGAGTGCGCGGCGGCGTTGGCGCAGCGTTTTACGGAGGGTGTGACGAGATTCGGTCATAGGTGAGAATTAAACAACCCCAAGATGCCGCTGTCGAGTGGGCCTTGAACCCTAAAGTTCAAGGGGTGGCTCCAGCGATGTTATTAGGCTTTCCGGACGTGCGGACATGCTCACAAACACCAGCGAAGAGCTACCGGGTACAGCATTATCGGCTCAAGGACATCGTCGACTGGCGAACATCCCAGGGTATGAAAGTATTGTAACAAAGATTGGGGAATCTCCCAAAAGCTTCGCTAGATTAACGAGTACTAAGCTTATCCAGTTGCGCTTCAATTTTGTTCTGCATACGGTTAAGCGATTCGCTATCAATACCGTTAGCGGTGCTGGTGGACTTGGCTTGCAGTAGCTCATGGCTCAGGTTCAGCGCCGCCATCACCGCAATACGCTCCAGCCCCATAACCCCGCCGCCTCGTTTAATCATACGCATACGCTCATCGAGAATCTGCGCCGACTCCAGCAGGGCACTGCGCTCTTCTGGAGGGCAGGCCACTTGATACTCTTTGTCCAGAATCCTGACGTGTACGGTTTCGTTGCTCACAGTGGGCCTCGTTTATTCAGCTTCCAGACTTTTTAAGCGCGAAATCATGGCCTCAACTCGCGAACGGGCCAGTTCATTTTTCTCCACTAGCCGCACTCTTTCGCGCTGCCAATCTTCTTCGCGTTGTTTAAGTTCGGTGTTTTCCTGCTGTAATCGGCTGCACTGGCGCAGCAGCTCGTCCAGTTTGACTTCCAGGGTTTTTAACGGTTCGTCTGACATGGGCAGGTGACCAATTTGAATTGTGCGACTACTATATTGCGCCTCGGCAAAGGCTGCAATCGATCTTAAAGTGCTTTCTAGTTTATGTGCGCAGTGCACCAATATCAAAGGTGTTTTTGTTTGGTATTGATAAGGCTCAAGAGTGCCAATTGAGCCCTGTGCTAGCATAGGGCAGATTTAGGAGAATTTTTATGTCTGAAATTGAAAAACTGGTCAATGGCTTTGAGCTGTGGGATGAACGTTTTGCCCCGCTTGAGGCGTTGAACAGCCCGGCGGAGTTGCAGGGAATGCTCTGCGGTCGCCTGTGCGGTACACCGCTAAATGAAGCGGACTGGCTGCGTTTGGTGAATGATTTTATGGCGCTGACCGATGAGCCGGATCAAGCCACCACCGATGCGCTGCTGGACTTTTTAAAACAAACCCGAGGCCAACTGGGCGGCGAAGGTTTCAGCTTTGTGTTGCTGCTGCCCGATGATGAGCAAAGTATGTCCGAGCGGGTTGAGGCGCTGTCGCAGTGGTGTCATGGCTTTTTAAGTGGTTTCGGCGCGTCTGGAGCCGTTGAGCAAGGTGAAGTCAACCCGGACATTGCCGATACCCTGGAAGATTTTTCGGCCATCGTGCAAATCGAGTCCAGTGACAATGATGCCGCCAGTGCTGAATCTGATTTTATCGAAGTGGCGGAGTATGTGCGCATGTCCGCTCTGACGCTATATCAGGCCTTTCATGGTAGCGATGCCGCCGCCTCAGCCCCAGTAACACCCGACTCCGGAACTCTGCATTGATCCCTATGAGAATTAGCAAAGCCGAATTTGCCCGTCGCCGCAAAGCCTTAATGGCGGTGATGGAGCCTAACAGTATTGCCATTGTGCCATCGGCGCCAGAGCGAACTCGCTCGCGCGATACCGAATACCTTTACCGGCAAGACAGCGACTTCTACTACCTGACCGGTTTTAGCGAACCCGAGGCGGTACTGGTATTGATTCCCGGGCGTGAGCACGGTGAGTTTGTGCTGTTCTGTCGCGACCGCGACCCTGAGCGCGAGATATGGGACGGCTACCGTGCCGGGCCCGATGGGGTTTGCCGTGAATACGGTGCGGATGACGCGTTCCCTGTGGATGATATCGACGATATTCTGCCCGGTCTGCTGGAGGGCCGCGAGCGTGTCTACTACGCCATGGGGAAAGACGCTGGCTTTGATCGCCAGGTGATGGAATGGGTGAATACCATTCGCGCCAAGGTGCGCTCAGGCGCGACGCCGCCCGGTGAGTTTTTGGATTTGGCGCACTTTCTTCACGACAACCGTTTGTACAAAAGCGCCGCCGAACTGCGGGTAATGCAAGAGGCCGGAGACATTTCTGCCCGTGCCCATGTGCGCGCCATGGAATATTGCCAGCCCGGCGTTATGGAGTATCAGCTTGAAGCAGAAATTCTGCATGAGTTTGCCATGGCCGGTGCCCGCCATCCGGCGTATAGCTCCATTGTTGGCGGGGGTAAAAATGGCTGCATTCTTCACTATGTGGAGAACAGTGCAGCGCTAAAAGATGGCGATCTGGTGCTGATAGACGCAGGTTGCGAACTGGAATATTACGCCGCCGATATTACCCGTACCTTTCCCGTGAATGGTCGTTTCAGCGAGGCGCAAAAAGCGCTTTACGATATCGTATTGGACGCTCAGAACGCCGCCTTTGCCACCCTTAAGCCGGGTGCGCATTGGAATGAGCCCCATGAGGCCTCGGTAAAAACCATTACCCAGGGGCTGCTGGACTTAGGCCTGTTAGAAGGGGAGATAAATACGCTGATTGACGAGGGCGCTTATCGTCGTTTTTACATGCATCGCATCGGTCACTGGCTCGGTATGGACGTTCACGATGTGGGCGATTACAAGGTTGGCGGCGAATGGCGAGTGCTTGAGCCGGGTATGGTAATGACGGTCGAGCCCGGAATTTATGTCGCACCGGACGATGAAACAGTGGCCAAAAAGTGGCGTGGTATCGGCATTCGTATTGAAGATGATGTCGCCATTACCAAAGACGGTTATCAGGTATTAACCGACGCGGTACCCAAAACCACCGCCGAGATTGAATCGGTAATGGCCCGTGCGGCCGCAGCGCGGAGCGCCTGAGTTTGACCACTTACGACCTGGCCATAGTCGGTGGAGGCATGGTGGGCGCGAGCCTCGCGCTCTTGTGCGCGCGAGCTAACCCCAGCTGGCGCATCGCGGTGATCGACCCGCACCCGGCCGAAGTGGGGGACGTATCCGCCAGGCCCAGTTTTGATGCCCGTGCAACGGCCTTGTCCGCCGGTAGTGCGAGCTACCTTAATAACCTCGGAGTCTGGCAAAGCCTTAACGCTGTGGCAGCACCCATTGAACAGGTGCATATTTCAGACAAAGGTTATCTGCCGGGGCAGAGAATCTGTGCGGGCGACTACGCCATGCCTGCGCTTGGCTATGTGGTGCCTAATCAGCCTTTAGGGGCAGTCTTCATCAGCGCCATGGCCACGCAATCTGGTATTGAGTCGCTGGTCGATTCGGTTGAGCAGTTAACGGTTACCGCCAAAGCCGCTGAAGCGCGTTTAGCCAGCGGTGCGAATATCAGTGCAAAGCTTATCGCCATTTGCGACGGTGCCGACTCACCTTTGTGTAAGGCGCTCGGTATTGGCCATCGCAAGCGCCACTATCAGCAGCGCGCGGTTATTGCCAATGTCCGTGTAAGTAAGCCCCACGGCAATACCGCCTTTGAACGGTTTACGGATGAAGGGCCACTGGCGTTATTGCCTTTGCAGAACTCGCGTGAATTAGCGCTGGTTTGGACTCAGCCTATCCTTGAGCCTGACAGGTCTGGCCGACCTGATACGGATTTTCTGCAACAGCTGCAGCAGCGATTTGGTCATCGCTTGGGCCGGTTTGAAGCGGTGAGTGAAAGGTTTAGTTACCCCTTACAGCTGAGCGAAGTCGACGAGCCGTGGCGCAGCCGCCTGGTGGTGATGGGCAATGCCGCGCACAGTCTGCACCCGGTTGCGGGCCAGGGCTTTAATCTGTCCCTGCGCGATTGCGGTGTATTGGCCGATTGTCTGAAAGGTGTGACTGACCCGGGAGCGCTCGAGTGCTTAAAGAATTACGGCCGCCTGCGCCAGCAGGATCAAACCCTTACCACAGAGCTGAGTCATGCCATGGTGAAGTTGTTCAGTTCGCGGCGAGCGTCTCTGGTGAGTGCGCGACATTTGGGGTTACTTGGTTTAGAGCTGTTTGCGCCACTAAAGCAGGCGTTTTCCCGGCAAATGATGGGAGGGCATAGTGGCGCCGCCTGATTACGATATTGTCATTGTCGGCGCTGGCATGGTGGGCGCCAGTATGGCCTTGCGCCTGGCCGATACAAATTTGCGTATCGCGCTGGTGGCACCTTCTATGGCAGAGGGTGCAACGGCTGCCTTAAAGGAGAGCGGCGAAGCTTTCGACCCGAGAGTGGTGGCGTTAACGGCCGCTTCGCGTCGGTTGTTCTCGCAACTGGGTATCTGGCCCGGGCTGGAGCAGCGACGCGTTTGCCCTTACCGCAACATGCATGTGTGGGATGGCGAAGGGGCCGGTAAAATCGATTTCAGGGCTGACGAATTAGGTTGTGACGCTCTGGGGCATATTGTTGAAAATCGCCTGATTGTTGGCGAGCTTATGGATAAGTTGGCGCAAACGCCAATAGAGCGGATTACCGCGCAGGTTAAAGGCCTTATTTATTCTGAGTCCGGCCTGGGCGGCGTGGCGCTAAGCGATGGTCGCCCACTGCACGCAAGGTTAACCATTGCCGCCGATGGCGCCACTTCAGCGCTGCGTGATTTTGCCGGCATTGGCGTGCGTGAATGGTCATACGGCCAGAGCGCCATTGTTACCACGGTAAGCACCGAGCAGAGTCATGGGCATACCGCCTGGCAGCGGTTTATGGCAACAGGCCCATTAGCGTTTCTACCTTTGTGTGAACGGCCCGAAGAGCCTAACCCGTGTAACAGCTCTATCGTGTGGTCTGCCGATGAAAGCCTTGCCGCACAGTTAATGGCGTTGGATGACGCCGCCTTTGCCCGGCGGCTGGCATCTGGCTTTGAACACCGCCTGGGTGCAGTTACTCAGGTGGCAAAGCGCTATTGTTTACCGTTAGTGCAGCGCCATGCGAAAACCTATTTTAAACCTGGTTTGTCGTTAATCGGCGATGCGGCTCACAGCATTCATCCACTGGCCGGGCAGGGCGTGAATTTAGGGTTGCTGGACGTTCAAGCCCTGGCTCAAGAGATTGTGCGAGCAAAAAATCGCGGTATCAGTTTGGACGATGCTTCAATTTTGCGCCGCTATGAGCGTGAGCGTATGGGGCATAACCTCACTATGATGGCGGCTATGGAAAGCTTTAAGCGCTTATTTGGCAGCCGGGATTTAAGATTACTTTGGCTTCGCAATTGCGCGCTGCGCTCTGCTGACTCCCTCTCTGTTTTGAAAAATACTTTGGCTCGTGAGGCCATGGGCCTGTCATTGTCATAAAACTGTAGATTCTTACTATGAAAATCACTGCACTGGCACACTTTTTTAATGCACTTTTGTTGTTATGGCTTTTGGCGGCCGCTGGTTTTTTAGCGGCAGAGTTACGCGTTGAGTCAGTTTTTGCCGCGGTGACAACCCTGGTGATTGCCTGGTTTGTTTTTAAGCGACAAAGATGGGGGTATTTTGCCGCTGCAGCCTGGGGCTTAGCGTGTTATCAGTTGGCAAAGGAAGGTTTGGCATTGGAGTTGGTAAAGCGCCCAGCGATGCTTGGCGGCTTTGCGGTGGTGGTAATTGCGCTATTTTTGCACGAAGTGTTTTGCCGCCGCCCCAATATTGAGCGCAACAGCCCACAATAACCGAACCGCCGCTTGAATTTGCCAGAGCCAAAATGATTTAATTTTGTCCATCGCAGCCAGATACTAGGGTGTGGAGATGGAGCTTAATTTTAACCTTATTGATTTTACTGGTAGGCCCCGCTTTTAAGTGGGGGGTTGTGAAGGGCCGGTGTTCCGGCGCAAAAAAGGAAGCAAGAGGGCGTTATGTCTGATTTGGTGAATGGTGTTGTTAAGTGGTTCAATGATGCGAAAGGTTACGGTTTTATTGAGCGCGAAGGCGGGCCGGATGTGTTCGTACATTTTCGTGCAATTAACGGCACCGGTCGTCGTACTTTGCTTGAAGGCCAGAACGTGACCTTTGAAGTCGTACAAGGGCAAAAAGGTCCTCAGGCGGAAAACGTTACCGCGGTATAAGTTTCCTCCAAACCGTTTTTTTAATTCCCGCCCCCGGTTGCGCTGGTACCTGCTTAAGGTGCTGGGTCGACCAGGGGCGCTTTTGTGTAAAAAATTATGTCTGATCTCGCTGCTGTTACCTGGTTATTTGGCCTGATTGCCGTGGGCTATTATTGGTGGCGAGCGCTGCAGGCCAAAGATGTTGCCTTTGCCGCGGCAGTGCGCCACTGCCGCGAAATGAACGTGCAGATGCTGGATCAGAGCGTCTACCTGCGTCGGCTCTGGTTCAAGCGCAACAGCAAAGGTGCGCTCAGTTTATGGCGCGCTTTCTATTTTGAGTTTACCTCCACCGGTGAAGATCGCTACACCGGCCGGGTCGTGATGTTGGGCCGCAAGATCGAAGCCGTTCAACTCGACCCCCATAAAGTGCATTAAGTCCTTCGCGGTGCGCCTGCGACTGGCGCTGTCTTACCGCAAACCTTTATAATCCGCCTTTTGCCCACGGGGCGGTGAGTCGGAGAAGGTCATGTCAGAGCGCAAAGCGCAGGTTTCCCGCGATACTCTGGAAACGCAAATCAGTGTCGAGCTGGATTTAGACGGCACAGGCTGCGGTAAATTCGATACCGGGGTGCCCTTTTTAGAGCACATGATGGATCAGATTGCCCGCCACGGCATGATTGACCTGGATGTGTACTGCAAAGGCGATATCCACATTGACGATCACCACACCGTGGAAGATATCGGCATCACTATCGGTCAGGCCATTGCTCAGGCCGTGGGGGATAAAAAAGGTATTCGCCGCTACGGTCACGCCTATGTGCCCCTGGACGAAGCCCTGTCCCGCGTGGTGATCGATTTTTCCGGTCGCCCCGGGCTGATTATGAAAGTGCCCTTTACCCAAAAGCGCATCGGCAAGTTTGATACCGAGCTGTTCTCTGAGTTCTTCCATGGCTTCGTCAATCACGCCCAGGTGACCCTGCACATTGATAGTCTGCGCGGCGACAATGCTCACCACCAGATTGAAACCGTGTTTAAAGCTTTCGGCCGCGCCCTGCGCATGGCGCTGGAGCCGGACCCGCGTATGGCCGGCATCATGCCCTCCACCAAAGGTAGTCTGTAAGCCATGACTGAGTCAGTAGCCGTTATCGACTATGGCATGGGTAATCTGCACTCGGTGGCCAGCGCCCTGGGTAAGGTGTGCGATCACGAGATTCACGTTACCAGCGACCCGGCTGTAGTGGCCGCCGCCGATCGGGTGATCTTCCCCGGGGTGGGCGCCATTGGCGATTGCATGGGTGAAATTCGCCGCCTGGGTTTTGATGCACTGTTGCGTGAACAAGTGGCCAGCGGCAAGCCCGTGCTGGGCATTTGCGTGGGCATGCAGGCGCTGTTAACCCACAGTCAGGAAAGCGGTGGCACTGATTGCATTGACCTGTTTCCGGGCGAAGTGAAATTCTTCGGCCACGATCACAAAAGCCCCGAGGGTGAGCCTTTAAAGGTGCCGCACATGGGCTGGAACCAGGTTGATCAGGTGGATCACCCGCTGTGGGCGGATATCCCGCAAAACAGCCGCTTTTATTTTGTGCACAGCTTTTACGTGGAAGACACCGGCAGCGAAGTGACCGGGCGCTGTGAATACGGGGTGCGTTTTGCCGCCGCCCTGGGCCGCAACAACCTGTTTGCGGTGCAATTTCACCCCGAAAAAAGCCACACCGCGGGCCTGCAGTTACTGCATAACTTTGTGCGCTGGAACGGCCAGCGCTGATTGAACTAAGAGATTGTTACCATGCTGATTATTCCCGCCATCGACCTTAAAGACGGCCAGTGCGTGCGCTTGCGCCAGGGGTTGATGGACGACTCCACCGTATTCTCCGACGACCCCGTGGCCATGGCCACTAAATGGGTCGACGCCGGTTGCCGCCGCCTGCATCTGGTGGACTTAAACGGTGCCTTTGCCGGTGCCCCGGTTAACGGCGAAGTGGTCACCGCCATTGCCAAAGCCTACCCCAAGTTGCCGATTCAAATCGGCGGCGGGATTCGCTCGGCCGAAACCATCGAGCATTATATTAAGGCCGGGGTGGAGTATGTGATTATCGGCACCAAAGCGGTGAAAGACCCAAGCTTTGTCACCGATATGTGCCGCGAGTTTCCGGGCCATATTATCGTCGGCCTGGACGCCAAAGACGGCTGGGTAGCCACCGACGGTTGGGCCGAAGTCTCCGATGTAAAAGCCACCGACCTCGCGCGCCGCTTTGAAGCCGATGGTGTGAGCGCCATTGTTTACACCGACATCGCCCGTGACGGCATGATGCAAGGTGTAAATGTGGAGGCCACGGTCGCCATGGGCGAGGCCTCATCCATTCCGGTGATCGCCTCGGGCGGTATCACCAACATGGATGATATTCGCGCGCTCAAAGCTAAAAGCGCCAGTGGCATCTGCGGCGCGATTACCGGCCGCGCCATTTACGAGGGCAGCCTGGATGTCGCCGAGGCGCAAGCCTACTGCGACAGCGCGGAGTAAACTATGGGCCTGGCTAAACGCATAATTCCCTGTCTGGATGTAGACAATGGCCGCGTGGTGAAAGGCGTGCAGTTTGTCGATATCCGCGATGCCGGCGACCCTGTGGAAATCGCCAAGCGCTACAACGAGGCGGGCGCCGACGAAATCACCTTTCTGGATATCACCGCCAGTCACGAAGGCCGCGATACCACCGTGCACACGGTCGAGCGCATTGCCAGTGAAGTGTTTATTCCCCTCACCGTGGGCGGCGGGATTCGCACTGTGGATGATATTCGTAAAATGCTGAACGCCGGTGCCGACAAGGTCGGCATTAACTCGGCGGCGGTACACAATCCGGATTTTGTGAAAGCCGCGTCCGACCGTTTCGGCGCTCAGTGCATTGTGGTGGCCATTGATGCCAAACAGGTCAGCGCTGAGGGCGAGTCCAGACGCTGGGAGATTTTTACCCACGGCGGTCGCAAACCCACCGGCATTGATGCGGTGGAGTGGGCGCAAAAAATGTGCGCCAACGGCGCCGGTGAAATTCTGTTAACCAGTATGGATCGCGACGGCACTAAAAACGGGTTCGATTTAGAACTGACGCGAGCTATCAGCGATGCCGTGCCTATTCCCGTCATTGCCTCGGGGGGCGTAGGTAATTTGCAACACCTGGCCGACGGCGTCACCGAAGGCCGCGCCGATGCGGTTCTGGCGGCGAGTATTTTTCACTTTGGTGAATACACCGTGGGTGAGGCCAAAGAATTTATGGCCGAGCGCGGCATTGAAGTGCGACGGTGACAGCGCGTTGATGCTAGCGGCTGACAAAAAGCCTCGCTCGGTTAGAGCGGGGCTTTTTTATTACTGGAGACTATTGATTAGCGCTAAGTAAGCTAGTCGTTACTGTATTTAAACGGTTAGTACTCGCAAGCCTCGGGATCATTGGCGACAAAATAAGATTTATAGTTGCTCGCCTGCGGGTCCATACAGCCTTTTAAGTTCAGCAGTTTGACTGAACGAAATTCAATGGGTGCACTTTCGGCCTGCAAAGCAATATAGCCCTCGGTCAGTGGTGTGCCGTCATCCAGTTGCATGCCGCTGTAGCGAATAACCTCTTCGCCTTCGACCCGGTGGATGGCTAATTCGTCGCCGTATACTTCTAACTCTGCGTTCACCCACTGATCGCCGTGATAGGTCTTACTGGTGCTTTCAATGATGTGGTCTTCACGCAGCTCGCCGTTGTAAATCGCGTGGGAACCTGGGGTGACCAGATTCGAGGTATGGCGCTCATCGGTACCATTGCCGCCCAGTAGTTGTACTTCCATGCAGGCGGGGTAGCCTTGTTTCACAGACATGCTTTCGGGGGATTGGGCGTGATACATAATGCCGTTGTTCCGCCAGGCCCAGTCGGGGGCGCCGCTGGCTTGTTCGCCGATAAATCGATATTCAACCTGAATGCGATAGTGGGAGTATGGGTGTTTGTAAAATATGTGGCCAAAGCGGCCCTCAAATGAGTCGTAATTATCGTAGTTCACCACCAGCTTCCCGTCTTCAACGTAGAAGGTATTCAAGGCGTTATCGTTCAGCTCGTAACCGGCGATTTTAATCGTCCAGTCGTTCAAGTCTTTACCGTTAAATAAGGTTTGCCATTGCTCGGTGTCAGGGTTGGTGCTGGCCCTGTCTGTGGCAGTCTGGCTGCAGCCAGACATCAGTGCTGCGCAAAGTAAGCCCAGAGGCAAATAGGTGCGACGGCTCATGTTGTTGTCCTTTAGACTATTTTTATCGGTTGGCAAAGTTTAGCGGATAAAGCGTGTGGAGGCACCTTTGCAAGGCACGAGACGGGTTAAGGAGGGTTAAGTTCGATGTGTTATGTGTTTTGGGACGTGGATTTAAGGCTGAGTAAGACCCGCTCCCATAAGTCGTTGGTCCATTGGGCCAGTTCGTGAATAAAAGGCTCATTGACCAGTTTCGGGTCAATACTCCAGCGGTCGATATCGCTGTGGCCAATGGCGGCGTATTCCCAGTCAATCAGATACAGGCGGCTGCCGGTGTCCAGCACATTGTCGGCAATCAGGTCGTGGTGGGTAAGCTCTGCTGGCCAGGGTGCTTGGTCAAAGGCAGCGAGCCTGGCTGAAAATGTCGCCCAGCGTTCGGCGAGCTCAGTATTTATGTGCGTGTTCTTTTGCAGAATCTGCCAGTAGCTTTCCAGGTAGCGTAAATAACTGCGCCGGTCGGTGGCGGGCGATAAATTGTGGACTTTCTCCAGCAGTGCCAACAGCCGTTTGCGCTGCATAGGATTGGCAAAATCGGCTGCCGTCCAGGTACGGGCTTTAACAAAAGGCAGCAACGCAAAGCGGTGGGCCGGATCACGGTATAGCGGCTCGGGGGTTAAGCCCGCGATGGCGGCGGTGTGAACAATTTGTGCCTCATCGTCGCGGTCAATGCCCAGCAAGCGCCCGCGCGGGTTATTAATGCGCAGAATAAAAGCTTGGCTGTAGCCAGCCCCTTCAAGCTTGATGTTGCGATTGGTTCGGCCGCCGGGAATAGGGCCCAGCACTTTGGGCGGGGCCGTTAATGGCAGCGGCCAGTCTCGCCAGCCCGCGAGTATGGCTTGCAGAACATTGTGCTCAGCCATAGGCGGATTGTTGCCGATGCTGTTGGCGATAATCCTTTTGCCAGTTAATTAAACCGAAGATGGAAATGATGAGATAAGACACCAGCAGCAGCGCGGTTAAATACAGGCCGCGATCAATAAATAAAAATATCGAGGTGCTGTTGATCACCATCCAATACAACCAGTTTTCCAGAATTTTACGGGCCACCATAAAGGTGGTGATAACACTGGCCCAGGTCGTGAACGAATCCACATAGGGCCAGGCGGCCTCAGTATAGCGACTTAACAGGGTGCCCGATACCAAGGTAATAGTCGCAATGGCTGCAAAGGTGAGGCTGTGTTGTTTGATGCCCCAGCGCCGCACGGGCAATGGTGAATCCTGCTGCCCGCCGTGGCGCCACTGCCACCAGCCGTAGATGGCCATGGCCATGTAATAAACGTTCAGCGCCGATTCCATCAACAGTTGAACATCCCAAAACAGCGCCGTGTAAATAGCGGTGCTGGCGAATGCGCAATACCAGCACAGGCTGTTTTGTCTAACTGCGAGCAGCAAATAGGCGATGGCGAGAATCACCGCGGCGACTTCCCAGCCGGACATCTGCGCCCAGGCTTGGGCGATTACTTCACTGACATCACTCACACATCGGCCTCGGGCAGGGCCTCAAAGCCCGGCAAAAATTTACTCACAAACACGGCTTTACCCCAGGTTTCCACGCTGTAGCGCATGCCCTCGCCCAGCACCTGCATTACCCGTTCATAGTCCCCGGTAATAATGGTGCAGGTGGGCTTGGTGGAGACCAGCAAACCCTCTTGCTGATTCAGCCAGTCAATAAAGCCTTTAATGGGCGGAATATATTCCTCGTTAAACGGGTACATACTCAGTTCGGCGGTCAGTTTCATAAGTTTTCCTTAAAAGCGGTAAGTGCCGGACAAACCCACCACGCGCGGTTCGCCAAATTGATAATAGGGCTCGGTCTCGTAACCTTTGCGCGGGTCGTTGCCGAAGGCGCCAAAGCCTCGGGTTTGCGTGTCCTCATCGGTCAGGTTGCGGCCCCAAAGCGCCAGATCCCAGTGCTCGGCGGTGTAGCCGATACGGGCGTTAAGTAGCTCGTAAGAGTCGGCCTGCGCTTCGTGACGGCTGGAGAAATAAAAGCTGTCTTTGCCTTCGACTTCCAGGCGCGCAAACCAGTGGTCGGTAAAAAGGTATTCGCCCCCGGCGGTAAATTGATAGTGGGGGGCGTGGGGTAAATCGTGGCCGGATAAATCGTAAGCCTCGCCCTCGCCGGGGTTGGCTCCAGCGTGAACATAGCTTTGAAAGTCATCAAATTCCGAACGCAGCAACCCCAGGCTTGCGAATAAGCGTAACGCCTCGTTTGCCTGCCAATTGATGTCTGCTTCTAAACCGTAGCTGTGGCCGGCGGCGGCATTGGTGGTGTAATCCTCAAAGCTGCAGGGGCAGGTGTCGCCATCAATTTGTTGCAGCAGCGATTGCTTGGTTTGCACATCGTCGCGGTCCTGGTAGAACACGGCGATATTACTGGTGATGCGGTTATCGTTGGACGCAAACTTGGCGCCCAGCTCGTAGTTCCACAAAAATTCCGGCTGATATTCCCGCGAGCTTTCGGGCAGCGCGGTGTTGCTGTTAAAGCCGCCGGCTTTGTAACCGCGCGAGATCAAACCGTAATACAAGGTGGTGTCGGTGTGGTATTCCAGTGCCAGCTTACCGCCCAGCATATCGTCTTTGGGGGTGAAGCTTACGTCGTCGCTGTCGCGGTAGTCGGCGCTGCGCTCTTCATAGCGCAGGCCGGTGACGAGTTTAAGGCCAGCGCTTAGCGGGATATCCAACTGGCCGTACAGGGCGGTGTTTTCGGCGCTGAAATCGCTGGTAAAGTCACCGCTTGCATAAGTGTACTCGCGCAGTAAGTTTTCGTTCTGGTCGCGGTAGTACACACCGGCCACCCAACCAAATTCGTGGCGTTCGTTGTTGGACACCAAGCGTAAATCGGCGGTGGTGTTGTCGATGTCGCGCAGGTAGTTATCGGTTGAGCTGTAGCCGTCATAAATGCAAGTGAAGTCACTGCAAATATCCGCGTAGGTCCAGTCTTCATCAAAACCGTATTCGGTATCCGATTGCGCGTGACTGCCCAGCGCCACCAATGAGACCGCATCGTTTAAGTGCCACTGCAAGCGCGCCGAGCCAGCTGCTGTTTCGGCGCGGTCGTGGCCGGGGTTATCCGACAAGGTGGTGCGGGTATTGTCCAAAGAGAAAGCGTCGTAGCCGTTATCGACATTGACGTACAGGCCGGTCACATCCAGTTGCAGCGCATCGCTGGGCTGCCAGCGCAGTTTGGCGCGGGCGGTTTGTTCGTCGATATTCTGGTTGTCGTCAACATTTAAGTAGGCGTTATCCTGGTAGCCGTCGGAGCTGTGCTGCTCCAGTGCGACGCGAGCGCTCAGGGTATCGGTTAGCCCGCCGCTAACGGCTCCGCTAAGGGTTTGAATATTGTAGTCGCCCAAGGTGGCGTTCACTTCGCCGCCGAACTCTTGGGTGGGGGCGGTTGATACCATATTGATCAGGCCTGCCAGAGCGTTGGCGCCATAAAGTGTGCCCTGCGGGCCGCGCAAAATTTCCACCTGGGCTATATCCAGCGTGGTGGCTGCGCCGCCAATGCCGGTTAAGTCTATGCCATCGACCAGCAGGCCAACGGATGGGTTAACCGGTTCAATAAACTGGCTGCGCTCACCAATACCGCGAATTTGAAAAAAGCGGCCGCGCGAGGCGCCGGTGGAAAAATTCACATTGGGGGCGGTGTTTAAAATTTGCGCTAGGTGCTCGGCGCCACGGGCGTTGATGGCGTCGGCGTTGATGACCGTGGCGCTGGTGGCCAGTTCGCTCAGGTTGGTTGCGCGAAAGTCGGCAGTTACCAGAATCTCTTCAATCGAGTCGGTTTGCGCCTGGGCGGTAATGGCCAAGGGTAGAGCAGCTAAAACAAAGTACGTGGGTTTCATAGAGTCTCCAACAGCAACAGGAGACCCGGCATGCGAGTGAGCGCGGATATACGTGTGAGTCCTATCCCTACGCCGGCATTAACCGGATCAGGTTCAACGGGTTTATCTCAGGCTTTGACGTTTACGGCACACGGCCGACTACGCGGGGCCACCCCGAGGATGAAAGAGTGCGCATTTTACGCGCAATGGCACAGGCTGCCAATGTCGCCGCTCACTTGTGACTGTTTTGACACTCTAAAACTGGTTAGGATAGCGGCTAACTCAAAAGGGACAGGCGCTGAGTGGCTGGGTGTTTCTTTTTCATAGGCTGATGAGTAAGTGAATAAAACCCAATGCTAAGGTTTTACAAAAAAGCGCTAATCACTTTGCTAGTGGCATTCATAGTGAGTGCCCTGCTGAGCTATATTTGCGTGCAGCGTACCTTCACCTCAGCGGTGTTATTGCCCTCGGGCGAGAGTCAGTTTAACTGGCAAGCTGCGGTAGAAACGGATGCGTATCAGGGCGGGCAATCGGCGGCGGTGCTGCAGGATGATCGCTTCAGCCTGGATTTTTCCATGCAGATTTCCGATGCAGTGCAATACCCTTTTGCGTCCGTCGCTTTGCAGTTTAACGGTGCGGATGGTCAGCCAGAGCCGGTGGATTTAACGCGCTTTAGCGAAATCAGCTTCAGCGTAAAGTGCAGTCCTGCCAATGTCATCCTGTTCTCGGTGTTGACCTTCGAAGAGGGCGTCAGCCGCCGTGGCGATTACCTGAGCTACCGCTCCCCCAATAGCTACTTTTCCTGCGACTCTCAGTGGTCACAGGTTACGCTCGATCTCACCCGGCTTGAAACCCCGCAGTGGTGGTTGGAGCAATTTAACCTCAAGCTCTCCATGACCGATTATGAACTCAATCAGGTGCCTAAGCTGGTGTTTGGCTCCAGTTACCAAAGCCCGCCCGCGGTCGAGTCGCGAGTGCAGATCAATGGCCTGACCCTTAAGGGTCGCGACTGGTTTTACTTATACCTGCTGGCGGCCATATTAGTGCTGCTGTGGTTAGCGGTGGCGATTAGCTTGTGGCGTGAGCACACCCGGGCTTTGACGCAGTCACTGCGGCTAAAATTGCAGCAGGACCGTCCGCTGGTAGCGTACCAGCAGTTGTCGGTAGAGCCTCGCTCTGATGTGGAAAAAGACTCGATCGTGCGCTATCTGGCCACCGAGTACGCCAACAGCGACTTAAACCTTGATGCTGTGGTACAGGGCACCGGGGTAGGGCGCACTAAAATCAACGCTATTCTTAAATCGGAACTGGGGTATACCTTTACCGGTTATTTGAATAAGTTGCGTCTCACCGAGGCGGCGCGACTGTTGTCGCAGGGAGGCAACAGCAATGTGTCTGAAATTGCCTATTCGGTGGGCTATAAAAACGTGTCCTACTTCAACAAGCTCTTCAAAGAAGAGTACGGCTGTACCCCAAAATCGTTTAAAGATATCTATAAAAGCTCCTCCGTTGATAAGCAATAGCTTTATCAGACTTCTACTTTTGGTAAAAAAACTTCAATTATTTGCCTTCTGCTAGGGAAAATCGTTTTAGAAATAACGCTACTGGCCTGGTTTGCCTAGGATTCCAGCAGCCTGCTAACACAAAAATCCATAACGATAGCCGAGGTAGACCATGCCCATTACCCTCGCGGCGGCGGCCAGCCCTGCGTTTGAAAGTCATAAACCCGTGCAAAGAGTGCGGGAGTTAATCGCCTGCCACCCTGCAACGGCGTTTTTTCAGTTTGCTAAGTACCGTATCGGTGAGGCTGAAGTCGAGGCCGACATTTCGTTGCGCACTGATGTTGCTATAGGCGCAACCGGCAGCCGAGGGGTCCTCCATTGCCTGATTGATTGTCTCGCCCAGCTGAGCTCACCGGCGCATCTGGGAATGGCCGAGGTGGCAGAGCTTGAAACCAGTTTTCTCGGCCCATGGCGCGGCGAGCCTTTACACGGCCAGGTACGCGTTGATCTGACTCAGGGTCGCTGCGCGGTGTTCACCTGCGAGCTGAGCCTGGCGGAGAGCCGCGTGTGCATTGCCAGTGCGCAGGGCACGTTGTGCAGCTGTTTTGGGGAGTCTGTTGAGTAATGCGACGATTTCTTTTTATGGCGCTGGCCAGTACGGTGTTTCTGAGTGCCTGCGGCAGCTCGGGCGGCGGAACTCAGGGTAACACCCAAGCGGTTTCTTCCAGCACACCGTCTTCGGCTTCACACAGTTCGGTTTCAAGCCGCTCGGTGTCGAGTTCCGTTGTTTCCAGCACACCGTCTTCGGCTTCACACAGTTCGGTTTCAAGCCGCTCGGTGTCGAGTTCCGTTGTTTCCAGCAGCGTGGTGAGCAGCAGTTCAAGCGCTCAGCCGGAGCGCTTCCCCAATTACAATACGTCGCCTCAGGCAAATGATATGACGGGCATGGAAAAAGCGGCAGCGGATATCGCCGCCGACTTGAGTATTGGCCTGAATATCGGCAATACCCTGGAAGCCTATGGGGCGCAATCGGAAACCTACTGGGGCAATCCTGCCATCAGCCCGGAATTTATCGCCTATGTAAAACAGCAGGGCTTTAACGCGGTGCGTTTGCCAGTGTCTTGGGATCAGTACGCCGATGCCGATAGCGCCGCTATAAGCGATGCCTGGTTGATCAGAGTCAAAGAAGTTGTGCAGTACTGCATAGATAACGACCTGTACGTGATCGTCAATATTCACTGGGATGGCGGCTGGCTGGAGGAAAATGTGACTGCCGAGCACGCCGAGGAAAATAACGCTCGGCAGAAAGCCTACTGGCAGCAAATTGCCACCCAGTTGCGCGACTTTGATCACCGGGTTTTATTTGCCAGTGCCAATGAGCCCAATGTGGATACCGCTGAGCAAATGGCGGTGCTGGAAACCTATCATCAAACATTTGTCGACACCGTGCGCGCCACGGGTGGCAAAAATGCTTATCGCACCCTAGTTATCCAAGGGCCCAGAACCGACATTGAGAAAACCCACGAGCTGATGAGTGCCCTGCCCACCGATACCGTAGAGGGACGCTTGATGGCCGAAGTGCACTTTTATAGCCCCTGGAACTACACCGGCATGCAGCAGGATGAAGACTGGGGCAACCAATTCTTCTACTGGGGCGAGGGCTTTCACTCCACGACCGACACCGCGCACAACCCAACCTGGGGAGAAGAAGCGTTTGTGGATGAGATGTTCGCGCTGATGAAATCGCAGTTTGTCGATCAGGGGGTGCCGGTCATTTTGGGCGAGTTTGGTACTGGAATCCGCACACACCTTGAGGGCGACGATTTACAGCTGCACCTCGATGGTCGCGCGTATTACTTTCGCTACATTACCTCGCAGGCACTGCGTCACGGATTGCTGCCTTTTTATTGGGATATTGGCCAGTTGCTGGATCGGCGCGAGTTGAAGGTGCTGGAGTCCCAGGCGTATCAGGCCCTGATAGAAGCGGGTACCGATACCCCTAATTTCTGGGCGCAGTAAACATACCCCTGTCAGTTTGATATTGAAACGACAGGGGTTTTTGCTACAGGCTGGTGGCCCATTCAGGTAACCAGCCAAGCGCCCAGGTTTCCAGCTGCTTATCCAACCCCGTTAGGGTTAAAAGCCCAAGCAACACCAGCATGGCCCCCAGCAGCATCTTGCCAAATCCAGCGCCTTTGCTAAGGCCACCGGTAAGTTTCTGCAGCGCTTTGCCCGATAGCAGCCCCGCAATTAACAACACCAGCGCCGTGCCCACGCCGAAGGCAAGCATAATGATAAACGCGGATGCCATTTGCTGGCCCTGAGATGCCAGCGCTATGGCCGCACCGAGCGTGGGGCCGACACAGGGCAGCCAGACAATGCCCAGCAGAAAACCGACGCCGAACTGACCGCCCCAGGCGTTATCCGCCAGGCTGTTAAAACGGCTGCTGAGCATGGACAGCCGCAGGCTAAGCCAATCCCCAAGGGGTTTAATCAACAAAAGTAAGCCCACTAGCAAAAGCAAACCAGCGGCAAAGTAGCGAAACAGCTCTGGGTCCAACCCCAGGTTGACCAATACAAAGCTCAGTAATGTGCCGGCAATGGCAAAGGACAGGCTAAGCCCCAAGGCCAGCGCGTAGGGGCCAAACCGACTTTCGCCAGAGGCCGAGCCCATCACAATTGGCACCAAAGGCCAAACACAGGGGGATAATACGCCCAGCATGCCCGCCAAAAAGGCCAGTGGAATGGCCGTCAGTTCTAAGGTCATCAGTTTGTTCCGGTGGCTTGGTTGAGGGCGTCAAAAATTTTCTCTTCTCGGGTTTCTGCGACGCTAAACCACACCTGCTCACCGTTATTGAACAGCACCAGAGTGGATTGGCGCGGCGCTTTAAAATGCGTTACCCACTCTTTCTGATCGTCGAAATCGACTTCTAAAATGACCAACTCGGAATCGGGGTTCTCGGTTTGGTATTGCTCCAGCACCTTGCGTTGCTTGGCGCAGGTGGGGCACCAGGTTGCGTATACGTCCACCAGTACGGGGGCACCTTCGGCTTGCAGCGCATCAAAACGCTCTTTGGTGAAAGCTTCAGCATCCAGTGCAAAGGCCTGGAGGCTGCTCAAGGTAAATACAGCCGCCGCGATAAAACGGGTAAATAATTTCATACGAATCTCCATAGGTTGGTAAGTAGGTTTAGCATATAGAGCCTTTGGCAAAGCTTTTGTTACGAGAAATTTGTACACTTACACTTTTTATCAAACACGAGGCCCCAATGACTCTGGATACTTTTCTGCACAAACTGACCGAAGAGCCACTCAACGTTGAGTTCACAGAAACCATGGAGGTGATTGACGCCTACTACAAGCATACTGCAATGGCGTTCACTAATGGTGAGCTGGAAAACAGTGCCGAGCAAAATCAGGGCTCATGCAAAATTTTGGCGTTCGGTAAACTCCATGGTTTGAGCGAAGCGCAAACACTGGCCTGTTTTGGGCGTTATTACCGGGAAGATGTCTTGCAGAACCCAGAGGGTGATGATCACGGCAATATCCGCAATTTTATTCAACATGGTTGGGCCGGTGTTCGTTTTGAGGGCGATCCGCTACAGCCCAAATAATAAGTAATGGCCAGGGCAGTTTAAACGCTGTTCGCGTTTAGCCCCTGGCTGTTGGCTACCAATATACTTGAGAAAGAGCTGCCGATTACGGCGTTAGAAAGGGATGCTTTGAATGAGACATTACAGGAATCGTATGTTGGTTTGGGGGGCGCTTTGCTGTGCATTGGTTGCGGCCATCCATATTGCCTGTGCGCTATTGGGCGGAGATTGGTATCGCGTGCTCGGTGCCGGAGAGCAATTGGCGCAGATGTCGGAACAGGGGCACTGGTATCCTGCAGTGCTGACGTTGCTGATCGCACTGGTTTTTATTATTTGGAGTTTATACGCGCTCTCCGGTGCTCAAATGATTCCTCGCCTGCCATTTTTACGCACAGTGCTGTGCATTGTCGCGGCGATATTTTTACTCAGAGGCCTGGCATTTTTCGTGATAGTACCTCTGTTCCCGGACAACAATTTAACCTTCTGGATCGTCAGCTCCTCCATTAGTGTATTGATAGGTGCCTGTTACGCAATCGGGACGGCTCGTGTTTGGTCATCACTTGGTTATCAGGGAAAGTTTTGTGATTGAGACAGTAGCCAAAGAAAACGTGGGCGAGATCTTGCCTTTATTTCGAGCTTACCAGGAGTTTTATCACGTTCAGAATATCTGCGATGACAGAAATAAACGATTTCTGTCCCAGTTTTGCGATACTCCGCAACTCGGGGGGCAATTTATGTGGCGAAAAAACGGCTCTGTGGTGGCCTTCGCGACAGTTTATTTCACTTATACGTCTACAATCGCTGCCAAAGTCGCCATTTTAAATGATCTTTATACTCGGCCCGAAAATCGGGGTGAGGGCATTGGGCGGCGCTTGCTAGAGCACTGCCGGGAATTTGCTCAGCAGCATGGTGCGGCAAGACTGCAGTGGGTGACATCCCCGGAAAACACAGCCGCTCAGAAACTCTATGACTCACTCGGGTTGGATAAAAGCCAGTGGTATTTTTACAGTTACCCCTGTTCTTAATGGCACGAAGCTTTTAACGGCAAAAAAACTCTTTTGCTATGAGCTTTGACTTAGCAAGTCGCCAGCGTAACCAAAGGGCTGAAGAATGTTCGCCCAGAGCACCAGGCACAAACTACCAAAACCGATGCCATGGCTGGCATCGGTTTTTTTAGTTTATAAATGCTGTAAATGTTTACGTCCTGGGGTCATCCAGTACCCAGCGCACGTTATCTACCTGAATGGTGACGCCACCTTGTTCTCCGGCTGGGAGGATGGCAAAGGGGGTGTTGACCTTGCTCAGATCCAGCCCACCAGTAACAAAGTCTGCAATGGGAACGACGACGGTTTCCCAATCGCCGCTGCCGCTCAGGCTGACCGGTCTATCCCCCGAGGTACAAGGATGAACGCAATCGGCTTTGACAATAAACTCGGTGGTTTGCGCGCTGGCGACATCAAACACTAAATAGCCCGTGTTAAAGGCGCTGACATCGCGCACGGTGCCCGGCTCGGTTTGAATGAACATTAAACCGTTGCCGCCGGCCTCGGTAAACTGCCCTTCAAACACCTGGCCGCGCGCCGTGTCTGCTGCATCAACAACGCTGATTTGCACGTGCGAGCCACTGGCACTCCACTGGCCGATATTGCCCCATACCGGGTCTACCGCGTCGACAAAAATGTCGAAGTCTTCACTCAGCGCCATGGGTGGCTCTACCGGCTTCACATCGCAGTTGGCGACCCCGCCAAGGCAGGTCAGGCGAATGTTTTTTAGCTGGACGTGTGCGGTGCCGTCCACGGGCTCAATCACAAACGGGTTGGTGATATGGGTGTAATCCACTGTTGGGCCCCACCACTCGCCATCGTTGGGTTGCAGTGACCACAGGCGCACGGCTACCTCGGACCAATCGGCGTCGGTACCCACATCAGTGGGTATCTCAATTTCGTGGAAACTCAGATCCGGCCAGCCACTGTCCAGTTTAATGCGCAGCTTAGTGCCCGGCTCTATGTCCAGCACCCGCAAGTCAAAGCGCAATTCACCCAGGTTTTTTGCGCGGCTATGCAGGTTGTCACCAAAGTTCAGGCCGGTTTCAGAGGTTAGGAAGGCGACCGCGGGTAGGCCGTAGAAATCCAGCTCCCAGACGGCTTCACCTTCAGGCCCGGTGGCATTGGGCGTGGAGATAACGGTACTCGCGTCCTCGGGATAAATGCCTGGGGTGAGACCTGAGGAGACCTCGCCTGCATCGCCCTCCAGGGTGAGCGTTTGTACACCGTCCTGGTAGAAGTAGAGTTCGTCGCGGGTGTCCGCTGGCGGCGTATGGCCGGTGATCATCTGCGGTGAATCGCCAATGGTGGCGCAGCCTTTACCGGTGGCCGGGTTAGCGGCGCATTCGTACACGCGCACATAATCTACCGCCATGGTTTGCGGGAAGCTGGTGGTTTCGTCCGGGTAGGGCAACCAGTCTGCTGCGCCTATTGCCAGGTTTAAAATCATATGGAAAGGCTGGTCGAAAGGCTGCGCGCCCGCTGATACCCGATAGCCGATATCCTGCCCGGCCCAGTGGTAGTTAAACCAGTTGCCGTTGTTGGTGGCGAAGTGCACGTCATCGACATACCAGCGAATTTCACCTTCCTCCCACTCGATGGCGTAGGTATGAAATTCGTCCCAGATATTGGCCGGTGGTATATAAGGCGCGCCGCTGTTCTGGTTCCACGGCCACGAGTAACCGTAGTGCAAGGTGCCATGCACAGTATTGGGGTCGGTGTCATGATCGGTGGTGCCGGGGGCGAAGGCCTCGAAAATATCAATTTCGCCACTTTGCGGCCACTCGCCGTAGCTCTGATCGGTGGGCAGCATCCAGATGGCGGGCCACATACCCCGGCCCACAGGCATACGGGCGTGGATTTCCATACGGCCGTATTTCCAGTCTGCCTTGCCCCGGGTGCGCAACCGGGCCGAAGAGTAGTCTTTACACGCGGATGTGTCATTGGGGTCGTAAGTGGGATCTTCCTGATTGACCGCCGGGCCGCACACCTGCGTTGCCTCGGCGCGCGCTTCAATAACCAGTTGGCCGTCTTGTACATAGCTGTTGGCCGGGTCGTCGGTATAGCACTGGGCCTCAAAGTTACCGCCGCCCCAGCAGTTTACTTCGTGCTCCCACTTGCTTGAGTCGATCGAGTCGCCCTCGAACTCATCCTGCCACACCAGTGTCCATCCATCAGGGCCACCGGCGGAGGAGCTGGACGAGCTAGTCACCTCGCTGGATTGGCTCGAGCTGCTGGAGGAGGTCACTGCAGAGCTACTGGCTGAACTCACGACCGAGCTGCTTGAAGAGGTCACCCCTGAACTGGTTGAAGATGAGCTTGAGCTACTGGTCGCTACCGAGCTGGAAGCGCTGGAGGAAGTCTCGCTGCTATCGGCAAATTGCCAGCGGATGTTATCCAGCTGCAACTGCACGCCACTTTGATCGCCCCATACCGGCAGAATCACAAAAGGGGTGTTCATGGCGCTGATGTCAAAGGCGCCATTGGTCCCTGCGTGGCCAAGTAAATCTGCGATATCCAGTGTGTACTCGGTCCAGACATTGGCGATGGGATTGCTGATGATATAGTCGCCGGTACCGATAGCGGGGCCACTTTCAAGCTTAACCACCAGACCCTGGGTGTTGCTGCCAAAGTCCAGGACTTTTAAATCAAACACCAACTGACCTTCGCTGGCGAAGGCGCTCAGGTCTTTGGATTCAGTGGCTTGAATAAACGCCAAACCATTATTGCCACTGGCGCTAAAATCCAGCTGCAGCACATCGCCGCGCTCGGTGTCATTGACGGTGTTAATGGTGATGTGACCGGTGTCGTTATCCCACTTGCCGACACCAAAGTCCCACAGTGGTCCTGGTCCGCCGTTGTTATAAACATCAAACGGGGCGTCAATAACATCAATGCTGGCCTCGCTTGAGCCGGTGCCGCCCACCCAGTGAATGTTATCCACCTGAATGTGCACGCCAGACTGGTCGCCCCATGCGGGAAGAATCACAAACGGGGTGTTCATGGCGTCGATGTTAAAGCCGGTGCTGTTTGGGGCGGTCAGCATATCGGCGATATCAACAGTGATGCTAACCCAATCGCCTACGGCCGGATTGATGGTGTAGTCACCGGTACCCTGCCCGGGGCCACTTTCGGCCTTAACCACTAAACCGCCGGTATTGGTGCCGTAGCTCAGCACTTTAATATCGAAGGTAAGCTGGCCGCTGTCGGCAAAAGCGCGGGCGTTTTTAACACTGGTGGACTGAATAAATGCCAAGCCATTGGCATCGGATTCACTGAATTGGATATCCAGCACTGAGCCGCGGCCGTCGTCGCTGACAACTTCAGCGGTGACATGGCCAGCGCTGCTTGCCCAGGTGCCGATGCCAAAATCCCAGTTTGGGCCGGGCTCGCCGTTGGCAAAAATACTGAAACTGCCTGTTAGCGTATCGCTGACGGCAGCGAGTACCGGGTCAACATCGCAGGGGGTCAGGCAACCCACACGAATATCGGCCAGTTGCACATGGGCCACCCCCGTCGCTTCGATCACAAAGGCGTTAATCAGTTGGCCCAGGTCCATTTGCCCTGCTTCGATATTGTTGGGCTGCAGTTGGTTGATCGCTACTGCTACCTCAGCCCAGTCACCTACAGCAGGTGGCTCAATAACGTGATAACTGACGTTGGGCCAACCGCTGTCGAGTTTAATTTGCAGCTCAGTGCCGGGGTCGATGGACTCCACCCGCATGTTAAAGCGCAGCTCGCCATACTCGGCCATATTGGTGAATTTCAGGCCGTCGTTTACCTCAGGGTAGGCGGCCATATCGGCGGAGGATAAAAACGCGTTGCCCGGTCCGTTAAATTGAATGTCCCATACGGTGTTGTTGCCGTCGCTGGCATCGGGCGTGCTGATCACATTGCCGCTGCCACCATCGTAGAAGCCGGGCACTAGAGTATGTGTGACCTCGCCGTCTGGAGTATTAAAGGTAAAGCTGGCCGGGCCATTGTCGTATAGCGGGAAGGACTCGACCGTCGGGTCGGAGTGGCCCTCTACTTGTGTGGCCCCTTCGCCGCGCTGAGCACAGCCTTTGCCCGTGCTCGGGTCGGCGGAGCATTCGTAGACCCGGACATAGTCCACCTCCATACGTTGGGGAAAGGTGGCAGTGCCGTCCGGGTTGCCGGGCCAGTTGCCTCCCACCGCAACGTTAAGCAGCAGGTGATAGGGCTGATTGAAGGGCGCATCATCTTCCCCCAGGGTAAAGCCCTGCTGCTGGCCGCCCCAGTAGTAGGTAAACCAGTCCTCCTGGGTTTGGGTGGCAAAGTGAACATCGTCCACATACCAGCGAATCTCACCCTGTTCCCACTCTACCGCATAGGTGTGAAACTTCTCCCAGATATTTTCATTGGGGGTGTAGGCGGCCCCGGAGTGCAGATTGCCGGGCCACACGCGGCCATAGTGCAGGGTGCCGTGGGTTTCGTTGCCGCCGCCGGCGTTGGGGTTAACCGCCTCCATAATGTCGATTTCGCCGCTCAGGGGCCAGCCGCCGTATCGGTTGTCGGTCGGCAGCATCCAGATGGCGGGCCAGAGGCCTTTGCCCTCGGGCAACTTGGCGCGGATTTCCATGCGGCCGTAGGTCCACTCGGCCTTGTTACGGGTGCGCAGGCGCGCCGAGGTGTAGGGCAGGGTTTTTGAGGTGTCGCCGGGGTTGTAGGCGGGATTTTCCTGATTGGTTGCCGGGCCGCTGAATGACTCTTCGCGGGCAACAATGTGTAATTTACCGTTTTCTACGTAGCTGTTGTCGGCGCGATCGGTGTAACACTGTTGCTCATTATTGCCTCCGCCCCAGCAGTTAACTTCGTGTTCCCACTTTGTGGAATCGATAGTGGCACCTTCAAACTCGTCTTGCCATACCAGGGTCCAACCCTCGCTGCTGGCCGATGATTCTGAACTGGAAGATGCCAGGCTGCTGGACGAACTGGAAGAATACGATGCAACCGACGAGCTGGATGAGCTGCTAGAGGAACTGCTGGAGGAGGAGACTTCGCTCGACGAGGAGCTGGAGCTGACCACACTGCTGACTGTCGAGCTGGAGGAACTTTCACTTGAACTGCTGGAGCTCTCGACACTGCTGGAACTTGAACTGGAAGAGCTTGAGCTCGACGCGCTGGATACGATAGAAGAGCTTGAGGATGACTCGCTGACCTCACTGGAGGAGGATTCGACGCTGGAGCTTGACGATACATCCACCGAGCTTGCGACGCTGCTCGCCTCCGAGGAGCTGCCGTTATCCGAGCCACCTGAACTGCCGCCACAGGCGGATAGGGCAAGCGCTAACGCACTTACCACAAAGGGTAAATAGGCATTCGATTTCATTGTGACCTCTTTATTATTGTTAATGGCGGGGCCCGTCTGGCGGTGAAGCTCAAGTAGGCTGCCGCTGTTATTGTTGGCCCACAAAACGGTTGGCTTTGTGGGATGGCAGCGAGTGTGGCGGGGCCAGTAAAGAGCGTCGTCCCAGATTCGTGATGGGTACTAAGGTGGCAAGTGTGCTGATTCGGCGGAATAAAAGTGACGGGTGCCACTTTGTGACAAACGGAAAATCTGGAAACTTTTACCAGCGGGCGTTGGTATTTAGCGCGGGTTCACAAAACGCCTGAAACAAGCGGCGCCTTACCCTGTAGTAAGGCGGCGCCAGGGGAGCTACAGGTGCTTGGCGCTCCATTCGGGGTAATCTTTAAGAACCTCTGCGGGCTTATCGGTATACCAGGCGTAGCCGTCGCGGCGCTCCTGGGAAATCTCCATAACATCGTAGTGCACGGACCCGTCCCGATCACCCACCACCGGCTTGTTGCTGCCGATTTCGCAAAAGCGGCCCCAGATAGGCCCCGCTCCCGGCTTTTTGACCAGAACATTGTGGCCGTCTTGATCCTTTTCCCACGCCAAACCGTGCAGTTGATTCGCCGCGAACCAGTCGTGCGCGGCGCTAATGGCCTGTTTGAGGGCCTTACTAGGGGCCTCTAGCGCCATTAAAAAATTAACCAGCTCAGCGCTTTCGGCGGTTGCTAGAGCGACGGGTTCAAACTTGCGGGCATTGGTGGGGGCCAGAGTGTCCGCCTCGTGCTGGGCGCCCCAGATAGTGCGTTTACCGTCCACCACCACCTGAGTGTCAAGCACCGCCTGTAGGCCCCGGGCAAAACTGTCTTGCGCCTGTTTCGCCAGCTCTGGCGAAATAAACTGCAAGGGCTCACGGCGATTGGCGGCGGCTTGTATAACCCGCAGCAGCTTGCCCATGGCCTCGTCGTTATAGGTGATGTAGTCGTGATAGCCGCCGGTCAAGGGGAAGTTCTGCGGCCATCCGCCATTGGGGAACTGCGCCTGCACAATCAGCTTGATGGCACGCTCGACGCCTTGCGCGTAGCGTGGCGTTTTGCTGGCGTTATAGGTACGGGCTAAAAACCAGATTTGCGTGGTGGTGGCGCCGTTGTCAAAGGTGGGTATGTAGTGCTTCTCGACCCCCAGCATCTGTCCCGGCTGGCGGGGCTCAAGGCTCATGTCGGTGCGTTTTGACCAGCCGCCCGAGGGCGTTTGATAACTTAAAATAATGTCGGCAATGCGCTGTGCGTCGTCGGTGTGAAAGTAGGCGTCTTTCGGGTTCGGGTCAAAGCCAAAACGTAGCGTGGGTGGTGCCTCAAGCGGCTGCTCGCGTCCGCTGTCTTGTAACTCCCGGCTAAAGGCCTGTTGGTCTTTTTGCGCCAAGGTTTGCGACAGCTCGCGATACTGTTGCAGTGCTTGGCTCTGTAACGATTGGTCGGTTGCGGCCGCCACAGGCAGCGCACCGTACAGCAGCAGGGTAAAAGCGATGGGACGATACATAGAAACTCCGGATGATCTTATTGTGCCGACAGTATAATATGGCCTGACCAATTAATAATAGTGGTCAGGCTGATCAAAGGTTCGCGCCTATGTTTCGATTCATTAAGTTACTGACACTGGTCGCCCTTGCCCCTGTGAGTAACGCCGACTGTCTGGAGCCAGAGGCACTCAAAACTCTCGATTATCAATACGAGCAGGCGCTGCGAACGGGAGACCGTGAGTTTTTACAGCAGTTGCTGTTGCCAGATTTTGTGTGGGTGCATAACCATGCCGTGGCGCATGAAAGCAAAGCCGATTTGCTCGCTCGCCTGGGGCCGGGTTACCAGGCTCCCAAGTCCCGTGAGCCCAGCGATGTCAAAGTGATTCGTACGGCGACGACAGCGGTGATTCACGGTTTGTCGACGGTGGATAAATTTACCGACGGCCCGCGCCAGGCCAATAGCTATCGTTTTATGCGTACCTACGTAAAACAAGGTGACGAGTGCCGATTGCTGGCAGGGCAGACCATGAAAGTGTGGAGTACAGAAACCGACAATTAGCCTCGCTCTTGTTGATACCATCGGCGATCAAGAAATAGCCGAATTGTGCTAAGCTTTTGCGTTAAATAATAACAGCTGGAGGCAAGGATGAGCCTGAGTACCCGCACACGATTTTTATTTTTCGTCACGCTATTGATTGGCGTATTGATGGTTTACGGGTTCTTGTCTGCAAACAAGCGGTCAACCCAAGCAGAACCTGGCATCAGCCGTATAAATTCCTCTTCAGCATCGCTCTCGAAAGGCGTAAACACACCCACTACCGAACCCGCGACTGAGCGTCATTTGCCAGAATCCGCTCGCCGCAATCCGCAGGACTTTGCGGACGAAGACAAATACCGGCGCTTATGGGTTGAGCGAGGATGGGATGAGGAGCAGCTGGAAATTTATAAAAGCTATTCCATGGAGACTCTTAAAGCTTTATCAGAGGATGGCGATGTCTACGCCACTATGGCCTTAGCAGAGGAAAATGATCACTGGTTGTTTAAGACTGATTTAAAACGCTTTCAAGCCTTAAGCGAGCAAGAGCAACAGCAGGCTCTGCTTGAGGTGGATCAGGAGAGCTTGCGATTGCGGCGCCTGGCGGCGGCGCAGGGCTCGACGCGAGCGATTAGTTCCCTGTTCTACGAAAAGGGCTCTTTACTGCATTTAATTGAAAATGAGGGCTTTGGTCGGTCTGCCGATTATTATCGCCAGGTGTATGACTACAATGACCCGGCGGTGCCCTTAGAGTGGGAACTGGCGTTGGATGCCGCTGCGCTTGCTGTGGTGCAGGGGCGGCGCGGTGAAGTTACCCGGGCGCAGGTGAGTCTTGCAGCTTTAGCTAACGATTATGGTTTTGAAATTACGCTGGTAGATTGGCCAGAGATATTAAACCGCGCCGATACATTTTATAGCGAGATTGCTCGGCAGCGCTCGAGCCTGGGGTTGAACCCTTTCGATAACTCGGTGGTCAGGGGCTACGATGGCAATTACCGGGGTGAGCCCAACGAGTTTTATTCCAACCTGTCGCCCGATACCTTGCCTGAACTTGAGTTGAGATGAGCCTTTGTCATCAAGTGGCTTCTGGTAACGTCAGAGGGCTTTGCGCACAAACTGCTTCTCAGTATCTTGGCAAAGAGCGCCGGTAGTGAATTTTGGTTTACTCGTGGCAATTAACGGTCATTACAATTGAGAGTGAATTGAGTCACTTGGCCTGACGGCTTATGATTAAAAATTCAAAAATTGCTGGAGCTGGATCCGGCCATCAGGAAAGATTCATGACAGGCGCCTTGTTGCCGGGCGGAGAACTCTACTCACTTAACACCTTAGAGCCCACCATCAAAACCATTGCGGGGTTCATTGGATTGGCCGAGCCTGAGTTTATTCGCGTAGGCTACGAGGAGTATCAAGATAACCGGCACTTGGATTCTAAGGCGCGGGCGTTTGAGGAGCTGACGCAGCGTATAGAAGGATTAACGGAAGCTACTGCCTATGCTGAAGGCACACAGGAGAGTTCACCCGCCGCTATGGCTTGATCTTACGAATTGAGGAAGGAGCTGGGCAGACCCGCTTTCGGGGCCTGCCCAAGGGCAGAGGTTAAAAACTCATCTGCAAACTCAGCCAGTAATTGCGGCCGGCGTCTTTGATGTTGTAATCGTCGGTAAAAATAACCTCGCTTACGGCACCGCGGCCGGTGGCCAGGGTGTAGATGCCATCGCCGTCCAGATCAACATAGTCTGTGGTGTAAGAGGTAAAGTCCTCATCCATCAGGTTGTTGACCCGGCCGTACAGGGTGATGCTGTCGGTGATCTGCCAGTTCAACCCAAGGTGATAGAGGTCATAGCTTTTGTAGTACAGCGGCTTATCCAGCACGGTGTCCCAGCTGCGGTAACGATCGGAACGCAGCTCGGCCTGCAGGGTCATGGTGACATTCGGCAGGATGGCCCAGTCGAGCGACGCGTTGGCCATGTGCTCGGCGGTGTTGGTCAGCGGCTGGCCTTCGTCCGGGCCACTTTTCTGTTCACTGTCGGTCCAGGTGTAGTTGGCATTTAGCGACCAGTTATCCGTGATTAAATAGAGGCCCGCCATTTCCACACCCTGAATCGCCACTTCATCGATGTTAATTTTTTGGCTGTAGGTGGTGTAGCCCAAGTCATCATAGGCGCCCAGGTTGACGCAGGGGCGAACACCGCCGGTGGTTTCACAGCTGTAAACCGTATCGCCACTGGCAATTTTATCGTCGAACTGGGTGTTGAAGTAGGTCACGTTGAAGTTGTGGCCGTAGGCACTGGTCCAGTACAAAGCGATTTCGCTATTGACGCTGGTTTCAGGTTCCAGCTCTGGGTTGCCGGCAAAAGGCGAGGTGCCCTGGCCGCCAAAGCCGGTAATGCCGTCGTACAAGTCGGTGGTTTGTGGGGTTTTATAGCCAGTGGCCACGCCGCCTTTGAGCGTCCAGTTATCGCTGATGGTGTACACACCGTACAGGCGAGGTGACACCTGGCTGCCGAACACATCGTGGTCGTCGTAACGTACACCCGCGGTCACGGTAAAGGGGGTGACGGGGGTCCAGCTGTCCTCGACAAACAGCGAGTACATTTGCTGTTCTTGTACCGCACCCGGGTTACCGCTTTCCATGCCGAACACGCCGTCTTCCAGCTCGCCGTCAATGGCCTGACCGCCAATAACCAGCATGTGGCTGCCCATGGCTTCCAGCGGAATATCCACCCGTGCATCCAGGGTGTACTGGCTGCTGTCCAGCGGGCGGTCGGGGCGCGGCAGGAAGGTTTCTTCGGCCAGGTCGCGGCGCTCGTCTTCGCTCATGCCAGCGTAGTCACCCGTGCCTTCGTACATTTGCTGCAATAGTTGGCGCTCGGCAACGGTAAGCGGCAGAGTGCGGCCATCGTTTTGTGTGTCGACGTAAGACAGTGACACAGAGCTGGTGCCAAAGCCCCAAGTGGCGTCATGACTCAAAGACCACCATTCGCGATTAAATTCCTGATCCGCCGCATAGCCTGCGCGCGGGTTAACTTGGCCGCCGCGCGCTTGCCAGAGTGCTTCAATATTGTCTTTGGTGCCCAACGGGTAAGACAGCTCACCGGTGTCTGGGTTGGTGAATGGGGTGTTGTCGTAAATCTGCTCAGAGTAGTCGTAATCAAACCGCAGGGTGTTGTTTTGGTTGGGGGTGTAGGTCAGGCTGATGCCGTATTCCTGTTTTTCGCTGTCGACGGTACGGCCGCCGCCGCCAAAGCCCAGGCTGCGGTAATGCACTTCACCATTGGGGTCGACGGCGGGCTCAAATTCAGGGGAGGATGCTTCTGACTCGTAGTAGCTGCCGCGCACGCCCAGGGCTAATGTATTGGCAATCAGTGGTCCCGAGGCCGAAAAGTCCACCTGGCCGTCGTTGCCGAAATCCTCGCCTTCCTGAATGGTGCCCGCCAGGTTCAGCGTGCCGTGCCAGCGGTCGGTGACTTTTTTGGTAATGATGTTGATCACACCGCCCATGGCATCGGCGCCGTAAAGGGTAGAGGCCGGGCCGCGAATCACTTCGATGCGCTCAATCGCCTCGGCCGGTGGCATATGGCCAAAGGCGTTGCCGCCGAAGTTGTTGGGGTAAATGTCGCCGTGGTTATTCTGGCGTTTGCCATCAATCAAATACAGGGTGTACTCGCCGGTCAGGCCGCGCATGCTCACACTGCCTTGCCCCGTTTTATCGCGGGTGGTGCCGATATCAATACCTTCCTGGTACTTCAGCATATCCAGCAGATTGACGTGGGGGCGCGTCATGATTTCGCCCTGGTCGATAACCGAGATACTGGCGGGGGCGTCGGTTATCTTTTGTTCATAACCCGCAGCGGTAACAACGATTTCTTCGGTGATTTTAGGCTCGGATGATGGTGCTGCCTGAGCGGACAAAGCGACCACGGACGAGGCGCAAAGGCTCAGCAGACCGCCTGCGCGGTAATGAGTAATAGACAAGTTAACCCCCAATAGTTTTAAACAAGATTAGTAATGCAGGCGAGAATTATTCACATCTAGGTTTGTTTTTCAAGTGATAATGCAAACTTATGTTGTTTAAGAAAAAGTGATTCGGTGCCGATGGAGTGAGTTAGGGGTGAATCACCAGCAATGGTTGGTGTTGTAGTGGGTGGGGTAGGGAGAATAAAAAAGCGGTGAGGCGTCACCGCTTTAAAAGTGGAAAAAGTCGTTACTGCAATTGGGATAGCAGTGATTGAAGAGCCTTGGCGCGGTGGCTGATCTTGCCTTTTTCGTCTTTGCTGAGTTCGGCGGCCGAGCAGCCGTGTTCCGGGGCAAAGAACAGGGGGTCGTAGCCAAAGCCGCCTGTGCCGGTGGGCGCTTCTAAAATGCGGCCTTCCCAGCTGCCTTGGCAAATGAGTGGGGTGGGGTCTTCACTGTGGCGCATATAGACCAATACACACTGATAGCGCGCGCCGCGCTCGGAGGCGGGTACGCCTTGCAGTGCCTGGAGTAGCTTGGTGTTATTGCTTTCATTGGTGGCGTTGGGGCCCGAATAGCGCGCCGAGTAAATCCCCGGCTGGCCTTTTAAATAATCCACCTCGATCCCCGAATCGTCGGCCAGTGCGGGTAGGCCGGTGGTGCGGCAGGCATTACGCGCTTTGATAATGGCATTTTCCACAAAGCTAAGGCCGGTCTCTGCGGCATCTGCCACATTAAATTGCGATTGCGGCAATACCTCAAACCCGACATTGGCCAACAGCTGCTGAAACTCGTTTAACTTGCCTGGGTTAGAGCTTGCCAATACCACTTGTTGCGTCATTTTTAATCCTCCTGCACGTAAAGCTTGCGCGAGAATGTAACCTCAAGGGGCCTGGCCGTACCTTCGGGGGTGACTTCAATGGCAAAGTTATAGACTTCTTCATTGGTGTGTCTGAGCGGGGCGATGTAATAGGTCGCATCGCCTTCGCTGATGGTTTTAAAGTCCAGTGTTTGCAGTTGCTGAATTAAATTTTTGGCGGTGCCCGTGACTTTGGCGGGTAAGCCCAGGCTGGTTTGGTCGCCTTTGGTTTCAGTCACGCTGATGTTCACCAATACTTGATTGCGAGCGCGGTTGATTTGATAAATCTCAGCCACCGCTGGCGGCACAAAGGCACTGTTGAACACGCTGAAGTGTACCGTGTAGCTGCCAAAGGTTTTGCTGCGTTCTGATTTATCCAGCTCGCGCGCGGTGGGAATTTCTTTTTGTGCCCAAGCTAGACCGCTGCTTAACAGTAAAGCTACGCATGCCCAGCGGCAAAAATGGCGCAGGTTCATGTGCGTCTCCGAGGTAAGTCGTTCATGGCTACTTGCTCAAATGGTAAATTGCTGTCTCGCCAAATAAGTTGGGTGACAAGTCTCCCAGCCATTGGGCCGATCGCTCGTTAACCACTTGGCGATGCAAAACATTAATGTATTTTTCGCGGCACAGCACTTCAAAATCGGTAAACGTACAGAAGTGAATATTGGGGGTGTCGTACCACTCGTAAGGCAGTAAATCGGATACCGGCATGCGGCCTTTAATAGCTAAATGATAGCGCGCTTTCCAGTGGCCAAAATTGGGGAAGGTGATAATGCACTCTTTACCAACGCGCAGCATTTCATCCAGCACGATGTGCGGGTAGCGCATGGTTTGCAGCGCTTGGGTCATCAGTACTGTGTCAAAGCTGTCGTCTTCAAAGTTACCCAGGCCGTGCTCCAGGTTTTGATTAATCACATTCACGCCGCGACTGATGCAGGTTTGAATTTGCTCGGGGTCAATTTCCAAGCCGTAACCGCGCACGCTTTTTTTCTCGCTCAGTAGCGCGAGTAAGCTGCCGTCGCCACAGGCGAGATCCAGTACGCGACTCTCGGGAGCGATCCAGGTAAGTAGCTGGTTAAAGTCGAAGCGCATGGTTACTCCGTGGTAATGCCAGCCATGTAACGGCTGAACGATTCGCGGTAGTGGTCATTGGGAAGCAAAAAGGCATCGTGGCCGTAAGGTGAATCCACCTCGGCGTAGCTGACATTTTTTTGCGCGGAAATTAAGGCATCGACAATCTCCCGCGAGCGCTCTACAGGAAAGCGCCAATCGGTTGAAAACGAGGCGACAAAAAAGTCGCAGCTGGCGCGACGAAAAGCCACCGAGGGCGCATCGTCGTACTCGCGGGCCAGGTCAAAATAATCCAGCGCGCGGGTCATTAAAATATAGGTGTTGGCGTCAAAGCGCTCGGAAAAGGTATCGCCTTGATAGCGCAGATAACTTTCTACCTGAAACTCGACTAAATCATCCAGCCCTTGCTCGAAACTGCCGCTGCGCAATTCACGGCCAAATTTTTCACCCATCACATGATCAGACAGGTAGGTGATGTGGCCGATCATCCGCGCCACCGATAAACCGCTTTTGGGGTAGGTGTTGTGGCTTAAGTAATCACCGGCGTGAAAGTGCGGATCACTCATGATGGCCTGGCGGGCAGTCTCATTAAACGCGATATTTTGTGCGCTCAGTTTCATGGCCGAGGCGATCACCACACAGTGGCGCACACGATCCGGGTACTCTAACGCCCAGCGCATGGCTTGCATGCCGCCGAGGCTACCACCTACCACAGCCGCCCACTGACCAATGCCCAGTGCATCGGCCAGGCGCGCTTGCGAATGCACCCAGTCGCGCACTCTCAACTTGGGAAAGTCCGCTCCCCAAGGCGTGCCGGTATCCGGGTTGATACTGCTCGGCCCTGTTGAGCCACTGCAGCCGCCAAGGTTATTTAAAGAAACGACAAAAAATTTATTGGTGTCGATGGCCTTGCCGGGGCCGATGTAGCCATTCCACCAGCCGGGTTTTCGATCATCGGCACTGTGGTAACCCGCCGCGTGATGGTCGCCGGACAGGGCGTGGCAAATCAACACCGCGTTGGACTTGCTGGCGTTTAGCTCACCGTAGGTTTCTACCATTAACTGATAGTTGTTGAGGGTGCGACCACAGGCGAGGGTTAAAGGCTCGCTAAAAGTGAGGGCTTGGGGGGTGACCAAGCCCACGGAGTCCGCAGGGAAAGCTTGTGTCATGCTGATGTAAGTTCCGGGTCGCAGTGGCAGACAAAAGCGCAAGTCTAAAGTTGTACCCGCGACCCTGCAAGGGCTTACCGTTGTACCTGCTGTTTAACCGACTGCAACGACACCACCTGGGCTTTGGGTAATTGCGGTTGCACAATATGGCTGCTGGTTTCGGGCAGTAAAGGTTCCAATTCGTCGCGGGCAAGGATCAGCTTGCGTAAACTGGTTTCCAGTGCGTTCAGTTGTTCACTGTGGTTTAGGGTTTTGCTACGCATGTCACTTAGGCGCATCATTTGATGTTCAAGCAATTGTTTTTGGTGTTGATTGTGATGAATCAGTGGAGTGAGGGCGTCTTCTAGCCAGTGTTGAATGGTCAATTGCAGTTCGCGGAAAAGCTCTTTAACCTCTTTTACCAAGGTGCCCACAAACCGGTTAATCAGAGTTTTCTTTGGTGCCATAACGCTGTTAAAAGAATGGCGCAGGCGTTCAGCACTGGCCTCCAGGTTACGCAGCCGACGCCTTTCGGCGGTGATGTTGAGCTCGTGCTTGCGTGCCAGCGATCCCTCAAGACCGTGTTCTGGGCGTTCGTAAATGCTGTGAAGCACCTTGTTGGCGCGCTCTATTTCGCGCAACAGTTGATTGATACAGGTATCCACATCGTCAAAAAAGCCACCAATTGCGCGCGATAAGCCCAGGGTGGTCCAGCTGCCGGACAGGTTCTTGTAGGCTTCATCAAGCAGTCGTTGCAATTTGTCATCGGCGATGGGGGCGTGCAGTGACGTTTTTTGATTATTGAGCATGCGCTGACTGGTGCGCAGCGACAATGATTGTTTGTGGTACCGGTGATGGGCGCTGCGAATGCGCTCGCGCTGACGAATCATCTCCGCCTCAACGGACTCATCACGACTGTCACGCAAAGTTGCCAGCTCAATGTCGTTATCGCTGACTTGACGGTTTAGGCTTTGCAGGGTTGAGCCAATCATGTCCTGGCTATTGCGTATTAAACGGTGATTTTTGATCTGCTGTTGCGAGCGGAGGATGCATTCGGCAAGGTGTCTTTCCAGCTCGGGAAAGTTACTTCGCAACAAAGCGTGCGTGCGTTTACAGGTTTTAGCGACTAAAGCCTGTTTGGCAGAGAGGGGCAGGACATGATCAGCCGACATCTCCAGTAGCTGAGCGGTTTCAAGCCGTACGCGTTCGATATTAGCTGCGACCTGCTCAGGGGGCGTCAGCTCATCCCAGAGGGTGTCTATTTTATTCAGCAGCGCGAGTACAGCGGTGCCTTTGCTATCGCGCAGGCTGTGAATGTGATCCCGCCAAATTGTCATATCGCTGGCGCTAACGCCACTGTCGGCGGCCAGCAGAAACAGTATTGCGTGAGCTTCTGGCAAGGTTTTTAAAGTCAACTCGGGCTCGTTGCCCAAAGCATTCAACCCCGGAGTATCGACAATACGTAAACCTTCCCGTAACAGGGGGTGGTCCAGATTGATCAGGGCATGTCGCCAAGTAGGTATTTCTACCAACCCTGTCGTCTTATGGACGGAAAGGGTGGAAAGGTCAAACCCCAGGCGCTCGGCTTCGGTTTGGGTCACCTTTTTATTGGCCGATACTTGCCCAATGGCGTGGGCGATGGATTCGTGTTGCAGGGGGTCAAACTCAATGGTGAACCAGTTTTGCGGAATGCGTTTGAAACTTTGCATGCTGGCGGAGCTGCGGCGGGTCTCAATGGGCAGCAGTCGCACACAGTTGCGAGGCTGATTAGGGTCCCAGAAAATCTCGGTAGGGCACATGGTCGTGCGGCCCGGTTGCGAGGGTAGCAGGCGGCCGGTTTGCTCGCTGTAGAGCAGCGCATTAATGAGTTCGGTTTTGCCCCGCGAGAATTCGCCGACACAGGCGATAGTGAAGTGCTCGCCATCGATCAGCGCCCGCGCTCGATTCAGATAGCGCAGAGCATCAGCGGTAACCAGCTGATGGTTTTGGCTCCACTGATTAAAGGCATCAAGGCGCTGACCAAGCTCACGCTTCCAGGTGTTGAATTGCGCCATTTGGCGATGCAGTGCTTTTATATCCATGTCTGCTGCACATTCCCGTATTTTTGTTGCTTGATCCGCCATTAAAGCGCAAATTTAAGCATTGCGCCAGCAGGCTTGGAAAGGGGGCGATAAAAGGAGGGGAGGCGTTGTTGAGCGGTCACCAGACGGTTACGGGGCTGCCGTCTGGTGAGCCTGCGCAAATGATGAGATTAAAAACCCAGCAGTATCCCCTGAGCCCCTAAAGCCTGGGCGATGGCGGGAATCAAAAACTGGTTAAACAGGTTCAGAATTAAAAACAAAAAAATCGGTGATAAATCAATGGGCCCCAGTGGTGGTATGACCTTGCGAATGGGGGCCATCACTGGCTCAATCAGTTGCCGCAGCAACACCAGCGCCGGATTATTACTAAAGGGTGCTACCCAGCTGGCGATGATATAGACAATCATGCCGACAAAATAAATTTGCACCAGCATCTTTAAAATACCCACCACGCCCATGGGCAGTATCAGTAGCGGGTTAAGCAGCCCGCCGCCGGCGACCAGGTAAATCAGCTGGCCGGCTACCCATTGCAGCAGCAACGCCAGCACCAATGAAGCTACATCAATACCGTAAAAGCCGGGAATAACCCGTCGCAGGGGCAGTAAAACCGGATTGGTCGCTTTGCTGATGCCCTGAGAAACAGGGTTGTAAAAGTCGGCGCGCACCAGCTGCAGTAAAAAGCGCAGCAGGATAATCAGCATGTACAGTGAGCCGATGGTACGGATCAGGTAAATAAGTATTTCTTGCAGGGTATTCATTTCAACTCCTCGATTGCCTGCTACTGGCTGAGCTCGCGGCCTAATGATTCAGAGCGCGCGGCGCATTCGTTCATGGCTTTTTGCACCAGCTGACGCAGCTGTCCGTCTTCAAAGGTGTGAATAGCCCTTTCGGTGGTGCCGCCGGGGGACATCACATTGCGTTTAAGTTGATCCACGGGTGTGTCGACCTTATTGGCAAGGGTTGCGGCACCTAACGCGGTTTGCAAGGTTAGTGCGCGGGCACTGGTTTCGTCCAGCCCCAGTGACTTGCCTGCCTCGATCATTGCCTCCATAAATAAGAAGTAATAAGCCGGTCCTGAGCCGGAAACAGCCGTTACCGCGTGTATTAATGTTTCGTCTTCCACCCAAATGCACAGCCCCGTTGCTTCGGCAACTTGATGGGCAAAGTCGCGCTCACTCTCGCGGGTATGGGGGTTGGCAAATAAACCGCTGGCACCGACTCCGACTTGCGATGGGGTATTGGGCATACTGCGCACGATGGCGAGATCTTTGCCAAGCCATTGGCTGAGCGTGGCGGTGTCGATTCCGGCGGCCACCGAGATAATCAATTGGTTCTCTAAGGCGGGTGATAACTCCGCGCAGGTATCTTTGAGCATTTGTGGCTTTACCGCCAGCACGATGACCTCGGCCCATTGGCAGGTGGCTTGGTTGTCGGTGCTCACTGCAATGCCTAAATGGCGGGCGGCTTGCGTAGCGGAATCAACACTGCGCGTGGTGGCGCGAATCTGTTCGGCGGGGTAGCCGCCTTCAATCAGGCCCTTGATGATGGCACCGGCCATATTGCCGGCGCCAATAAAAGCGAGTTTTTTAACAATCACTGAGTATCCTCATGTTTCATTCTGGCTCCAAACAGGTCGGTACCAATGCGAACCATCGTAGTGCCGCAGGCAACCGCCGTTTCTAAATCGGCGGACATGCCCATAGAGAGCGTGTCCAGGGGTGCATTGGGGTGTGTGGGGCTAAGGTGGTGCTGCAGTTCTGCTAGCGCATTGTGCATGCGGGTGAATGCGCTGCGTTGAGCAGCCTGGGTGTCGGCTTTTGCCGGTATGGCCATCAGGCCTCGCAGGACAATATTGGGCAGCGCAACGCATTGCTCTGCCAGGTCGTTCAGCTCAGCCAGGCTTACACCGGATTTGCTTTGCTCGTTATCAATATTTACCTGCAGGCAAATATTTAACGGCGGTAGCTCGGTGGGCCGTTGTTTGGATAAACGCTGAGCGATTTTTAATCGATCTACGCTCTGAGCCCAGGCAAAGTGCTCGGCTATTGCGCGGGTTTTGTTGGATTGAATCGGGCCGATAAAATGCCATTCAATGTCACTCAATTCGGCTAGCTCGGCTTGCTTGTCCAGTGCCTCTTGCAAGTAATTTTCACCAAAGCGGCGCAGGCCGCACTGGTAAGCCTCACAAATACGTGCGGCACTTTGGGTTTTACTGACGGCAATTAGGGTAATGTCGGCTTCATGGCGCCCGGCGGAATTGGCAGCGCGCTGCAATCGGGCGGTGACATTGGCGAGCTTCTCGTCTATCTTGTGCATCTGACTTCCGAATGTTGCCCAGCGTGAAGCGGCCATCGGGCGCTCACTGCAATCAAAAAAATTGACAAATAGAGTAAGGGTTTAGCTGTATGGATATTACGGAGCTCCTCGCCTTTAGCGCCAAACAGGGCGCGTCGGATTTGCACCTTTCGGCTGGTTTGCCTCCCATGATTCGGGTGGACGGGGACGTACGACGGATTAACCTGCCCCCCATGGACCATAAGCAGGTGCATAGTTTGATCTACGAGATCATGAATGACAAGCAGCGCAAGGACTACGAGGAGTTCCTGGAAACAGACTTCTCGTTTGAGGTGCCGGGTGTGGCGCGTTTCCGGGTGAATGCTTTTAATCAAAACCGCGGTGCCGGTGCGGTATTTCGTACCATTCCCTCTAAAGTACTGACCATGGAAGAGCTGGGCATGGGCCAGGTGTTTCGCGATATCTGCGCGGTGCCGCGCGGTCTGGTGCTGGTGACCGGGCCCACAGGTTCGGGTAAATCTACCACCCTTGCCGCCATGATGGACTACATCAACGACAACAAATACGAACACGTATTGACCATCGAAGACCCCATCGAATTTGTCCACGAATCAAAGAAATGCCTGGTCAACCAGCGTGAAGTTCACCGTGATACCCACGGCTTTGCCGAAGCCCTGCGCTCGGCCCTGCGGGAAGACCCGGACATTATTCTGGTGGGTGAGATGCGTGACCTGGAAACCATTCGCCTGGCACTTACCGCCGCCGAAACGGGTCACTTGGTGTTTGGCACCTTGCACACCACCAGCGCCGCCAAAACCATTGACCGGGTAGTCGATGTATTCCCGGCCAATGAAAAGGCCATGGTGCGCTCCATGTTGTCGGAATCATTGCAGGCCGTTATTTCGCAAACACTGATGAAAAAGAACGGCGGTGGCCGAGTGGCGGCCCACGAAATTATGCGCGGTACACCGGCCATTCGTAACCTGATTCGAGAAGATAAGGTGGCGCAGATGTATTCGGCCATTCAAACCGGTGCGTCGGTTGGGATGCAAACCATGGATCAGTGCCTTGAAGATCTGGTGGCGAAGCGCGTGATCTCCCGTGAAGTGGCCCGTGAAAAAGCAAAAATGCCAGAGAATTTTTAAGAACACAGTAATAGAAGCTGTGCGAGGATAGAGCGGCCTAACCGCATAACGAAAATAGTTGGGGGATATTATGGATTTTGATCGATTACTGCAGTTGATGGTGGATAAAGGTGCGTCGGATTTATTTATCACCGCCGGTGTGCCACCTTCTATCAAACTTCACGGTAAAGTCGTCCCCGCCACAGCAACGCCGTTGGCACCTGAAAAGGCGCGCGAGCTTGTGTTGTCGGTGATGAATGAAAAGCAGCGCCGTGAATTTCTTGAAGAAAAAGAACTTAATTTCGCCATCAGTGCGCGCGGTATTGGTCGCTTTCGTGCCAGTGCTTTTTACCAGCGCAACCTGGCCGGCATGGTGTTGCGTCGAATCGAAACCAAAATTCCTAAAATCGACGACCTGCATTTGCCCGATGTGATTAAAGAGCTGGCCATGACCAAGCGCGGTCTGGTGATGTTTGTTGGAGCGACAGGTACAGGTAAATCTACCTCGCTGGCGTCGATGATTGGCCACCGCAACCGCAACTCTAAAGGTCATATTATTTCCATTGAGGACCCTATTGAGTTTATCCACCAGCACGAAGGCTGCATTATTACCCAGCGCGAGGTAGGGATTGATACCGACTCTTTTGAAATCGCGCTTAAAAATACATTGCGCCAAGCGCCCGATGTGATTTTGATTGGTGAGGTACGCTCGCGCGAAACCATGGAGCACGCCATTGCTTTCGCTGAAACCGGCCACCTGTGTTTATGTACCTTGCACGCCAATAACGCTAACCAGGCGCTGGATCGAATTATTCACTTCTTTCCCGCTGATCGCCACCGTCAATTGTGGATGGATTTATCGCTCAACCTTAAAGGTATTGTGGCGCAGCAGCTGATACCCACGCCGGACGGTAAAGGCCGCCGTGCCTGTTTGGAAGTGTTACTGAACACGCCGCTTATGTCGGATTTAATTCGCAAAGGTGAGGTGGGCGAGCTTAAAGAGTTAATGAAAAAATCCACCGAACTTGGTATGCAGACTTTCGATCAGGCGCTGTACAACCTGTACGACAGTGGTGAAATCACTTACGAAGATGCGCTCACTCACGCCGACTCACCCAATGACCTGCGTTTGATGATTAAGCTCGGCTCTGAAACTGACGCCACTTATTTATCCAATGCGGCTGATAGTCTTTCCATTGAAGAAGAAGACACCGGGCGCGGCGGACGGATGTTCTAGCTTAAGATGTGAACCACAGAATATAAATTTATGAGCCCAGTTAAAGCCCACTGCGACGGTGGGTTTTAATGTTTATACATTGCTGCAAAATCATCATTTATACAGTTAAAACGCGTTAATTCACACCAGGAAAATACCTTCAATTAAACAAGGAATCTAGCTCTAATGTTTCAAAAACAATTAAATATCAAATGGTTTGCTATTGGTGCAGTGGCATTGATTGCGATACTTGTGGCTTTCAGTGCGGTGTACACGGTCGAAGAGGGGCATGTGGGTATCGTAAAACGTTTTGGCGAGGCGAAATATCAAGAAAATCCGGGTCTGCATTTTAAAGTGCCTTTTATGGACTCGGTAGAATCCATCGAAGTCCGTACCCGTAAAAATGGCGAGAAAATGGCCAGTAGCACCGCCGAACAAATGCCGGTTACGATCGAAGTTTCGGTTAACTGGACCGTCAATAAAGAAGCCGCCTTAGACTTGTATCGCCGCTATGGAGGGCTTTTGCAGTTCGAGCAACGTATCCTCGATCCGCGTTTTCGCTCAGCAACCAAAGACACCATCCCCAAGTTTGAGGCCGAACAGCTGATTCAAGATCGCGCCCTCGCGATTACAGGAATCGAGCAGCGCTTGATTGAAGAGATGGCTGAATTTCCGGTGATTGTCGATAATATTCAAATTGAGAATATTGTGCTGCCGCATAAATACATTCAGTCCATTGAAACCAAACAAACGGAAAAAAATCTGGCGGCTGCCGAAGAGCATAAGCTGGAGCGACAGCGTTTAGAAGCCTTGCGTGAGGTAAACACCGCAGATGCAAAGGCTCAAGGTATTATTAAAGTGGCCGAGGCCGAAGCTCAATCAATTACGTTAAAAGGCGAAGCAGAAGCTAAAGCCATCGAAGCGAAAGCCAAAGCGTTGCGCGATAACCCGCTGATTGTAAAACTCACCGAGGCCCAGGCTTGGGACGGCAAATTGCCAAGCACCATTCTGGGCGATGGCGCCATGCCGATTATGGATATACGTGAAGCCGCCAAGCGCTAAATAAAAACGCCCGCCTTATCGGTGGGCATTTTTTTAAGTACCAAGGCAGGGCGTTGTAGCTTGTCATAAACATGATTACCGTCTGTTAAGCGCCGTTTCGGTATCGTTGTTCAGCTGTTCCACACCACACCCCCTGTTTCTACTTGTCGAACATGGTCTTAATCCGCGCAACGATCCGGGTTGTTTTTTTCGGGGTGTTTCTTCAGGTGTAAAACTTCCAGCGAGCGCTTTAAAGAGGGAAATTGACTGCACCATTGGCTGGCGGAGTATTAATTCTAAAGACGTTCTTACCGACGATTATCAAGGCTTTGGCAAAATTGGTGTGGTATCTCTGTTAATGATTGCCGAGAATAATAATATCGAATTGAGCTTGCCGCCCCACGCCGATGTTAAACCCGGTTTAACTCAACCGACCGAGCAGGGGTTCAAAATTGACAGCCTCTACACTCGACCCTTGGGCTGACCGCTACTGGGTCGGCACCAAGGCATCCACTGCGGTGCAATAGATTCGCTTGAGCGCGCTGGGCGACTCCCCGGCGCGGGTACGCACCGCTAAACTGTGCAGTAGGGCTTGAAAGACTTTGGCCAACTCCTTCTCTGAGACTAACAATTGCAACTCACCCTCGGCCGATGCCCGCTGTAAGCGGCGCGTAATGGTTTGATCGACTCGTTGAATTAACTCGAGCAAGTCCTGTTTGATTGCGGGGCATTGCGGTGCTGCCACCGTCGCTGTACATATGGCAAAGCAACCAAGATTTTCGCCAGATGACTGATAAACCGCCAAGGCACGCCGGTAAAAAGCCTTCAAGGCTTTATTGAGATCGGGCTCGGCGTTTAACACTTCGTAGAGCTCCTCGGCAATTTGCTTGTCGAGTTCAGCCATCACTCGGCGATACAGAGCCTCCTTATCACCAAAAGCATTGTAGAGGCTCGGGCGATTCATACCCATGGCTGAAGCCAAGTCATCAAGCGAGGTCGCCGCCAGACCCTTGCGCCAGAACACCTCACCGGCGCGAGCCAACACCTGTTGTGAGTCGTACTTGGGCGGTCGCCCTCTTCGTTTCTCAGACATTTTGTACCACTTCGAACAATATTGATGAAAAGTTAATCCTAATATATATTATTGTTCGAAATAGTACAAAATAGGTTTCTACTTGTCGTATGTCCCTTACCCACACCAAACCAGCACCTGCCAAATCCTGTCTGCTCTGCCACTTTGTTCACACCGATCTTAAGACAATAGGGCGCAAAGTAAGGCGACGTATCAGCCGTGAAAAGCTGAACTTTGTAGCAAAACATCAATATCGTGTACCCGACTCAGCAGCCTGCACCCAGGCGCTTGAACTGGTACGCCAGCACAGCCCGGAATTTTTGCTCAACCATGGTCTGCGCAGCTATGCTTTCGCCGCGGCTATGGCACACAAAGTCAAACAGCCCTTTGACAAAGAAGTGCTTTTTATGGGCTCTGTTATGCACGACTTGGGACTGGTCGAAACCTTTGATCGGGGTAATACCTTTGAAGTGGATGGAGCCCGAGCGGCGCTCGATTTTTGTCAATCACAGAATATCGACAGTCACAGAGCCGAGCTAATTCACGAAATGGTAATACATCACAATACCGTAGGTCATGCGCATAAAATGGCCCCGGAAATCGCTTTACTGCATTTTGGCGCAGGTGCAGATGTCGCCGGGTTATGGCTGGACGAGATTCACCCCGACACGATGCGAGAGGTGATTGCAGAGTTTCCCAGACTGGATTTTAAGCGGGGTATGCAGGTGTTGCTACGCGACCAGATAAGACGCAAGCCCGACAGTTACATGGCACCCATGATTGAACTGGGGTTTCTTAAGAAAATTGACAATAATGCGCTGCCTTAACACTAGCCGATCATCCAGAAGGGGCAACCGGCTGGTGTTCGGTAAGTTATTAGTTCAGACAGTCCGCAGGAATGCTCTGCCCGTCGTAAGTGAGTAGGTCGATACTGCAGTTATAACCACTGCCGCAATCGGTACTGTGATAAGTAAATACATCGGCAAGCCCGGCCATTTCATCGGCCAATAAATCACAGGCTTCGGTTGGATAGTTGGTATAACAGATATTGGTAAAGCCATACTGCTTCACACCACAGGCACCTAGCTCTATGTCACCCGTATCTATATCGCCAATGGAGCCGGTATCTCCACCATTATTAGTATTCCCACTATTGCCTGTGTCTTCTCCGTTGCCGGTATCAGTATTTCCACTGGAACTGCTGCTTTGGCTCTGGCCGGAATTACCGCTACCTGTAAGAGTTAAGCTGGTAATAACATCGATTTCGTCAGTGGCGGTAAGTGTGCCGTTATAGCTGTTCACCGAGCCATTGTTTTTAACGGTGACGGTGTAAGACGTTGGCAGTTCGTTGGACGAAGGTGCAGAAAATAAATGGACCTTGATGGTGTATTCTCCAGCGGGAATATTTGAATCAAAAAAGATATTCTCTGGACCATAGCCGTCAATATCATCGACATCAAGATAGCCATCGCCATTGGCAGAGTCTGGGTTCGCGTAATAAATAGTACTGCCGCCGGGTTCATCTAGGTGTAAGTCCACATCGGCCTTGCTGTCCCAGGCCAGAGTTACCTGGAATTCCCCTGAACCGACTTTTACCGCTTTAATTTCAACTTCAGCGGGCTGAGTCCAATTGGAGGTATCGATACTCCAATAATCTGTAGGGATAGACAAGCCATCACGAAACGCATCAAAGTCCATACTTTGAACGGGTTCTTGGGGCTGAATATACGCTTGCACTCGCGCAGGTGCTGAGTAACTTGGCGCATCGTAATAGAGAGTGGGGCGGCCGGTACAGTTTAGCTGGATGCGATCATCTCCGCTCAAGCCACTTGCAAGGGGGGCTGCGCCAGTTTTGGCGGCGAGAATATTATTCTCGACTTTATGCGGTAAGTCTGAAGCGGCAAGGCTTAAAGACTGTTGGTACATGGGGGTGCCATCTGCTTTAGCGGGGATGACGAAAGTTTCATCTACACCTTCCAGTTGAATCATGTAGGCGTGTACGTAATATCCCTCTTCAAGCACTGGCTTAACCAATAACTGGCTGGCACCGCCAGCTGTGATGGCAACCTCACTGCTGACTTCAAGTGTGCCGCCATTGGCATTACTTGGGGCGGGGATGGCACGGCCCATTTTAATAGCACCTTCAAACTCTATGCTTTTTGAAAGGGCCTGTGGGGAGTTTACGGTAATGGGTGCATTATTATTTTCGCTCGAGCTACTGCTTTCGGTTTGATCACTGCTTGATGCTTCGCTAGAGGAACTGGTTGACGATACCACGGAGCTGCTTGATTGGGTGTTACCGCCCCCGTCACTGTTGCCGCCTGAACCTCCGCCGCCACAGGCACTTACCAAAATACTAGATAGCAAGCATACCGAGCAAAATTTTAAACAGTGATTTTTTTTTCGTTGTGAAAGAATCGTTGTTCATATTTCGTGTACCCCAAGATTTCTATGTTTTTTACGGTTGTCGTTCTTCCATAATCTTAAACTTGAGCGTTTGGCCGCATAACCCTCAAGTTTAGGGGTAGACTTAAGATAAAAATTACGCTGTTAAATGGAACGTTTTTATTAAAAAACTTCCATAAGGCGTTTCTTATAGTCGGGTACATTTCAAATACAGCTTGTTGAAACCTCTGAGTGATCTACGAGCGCAGAAGTTCGGAGCTTTTTGAAAAAGCTTGGTCGCTTAGCAGGGTGGGTTATTAAAAACGCCCATAGCCGTTGAGAGTGTTTCTGGTCACAACGATTATGGGCGTCTGAAATCTAGGGGGTTGGGTAGGTTAAGTTATTTACTATTCTGCTAATAGATTAGCCAGCTCTGTTACGGTTTTAACAATGTAATCAGGCTTTTGTGCCAGTGGGTAAAGTGCTTTGCCCGGGCGGGCGATAAAAGCGGTTTGTAAGCCTGCGGCTTTTGCACCGGCTACATCCCAACCGTGTGCGGCCACCATCAGCGCTTCTTCTGGTTTCACGTTTAATTGTTCTAGTGCCCAGGCGTAGGCGCGTAAATCGGGCTTGTAGATTTTAATGTCCTCAATGCTGTAACGGTGGTCAAAATAATCCGTAAGGCCTGCGTTTTCAAACTGAGTTTTTACGCCGTTATTGGACGAGTTGGTGAGGCTGACAATTTTAAACCCCTGTTCGGTCAATTGAGTTAATCCGGGTTTAACATCGGCGTGGGGCGGCAAGCTCAGCAGCGGTGTCACAATCGCTTCTTTGGCAGCGGCTTCGCTCAGTTCGATATTGTTATTCTCGGCAACCATTAACAGTGACGCCACACCAATTTTGCCAAAATCTTGATAATCTCCGGTAACCGTCGTCACCAGAGAGTTATGCAACATGGTAGAAAACCACAGTGGCAGTAATTCGGTTTGACCGTTTAATGCTTCACCCACTGAAGCGCGCATGGACTCTAAATCCAGCAGGGTTTCATTTACATCGAAAATAATAACCTTCGGTGTGGGCATGGCCGTGTGGTCGGCGTGGTCTTCTGCCATTGTGATACCTCCGGGAATAGAGAAGAGTAAAAACGTACTAACTATAGCGATAGTTTTGCGCAGCATTACAACACCTTTAGGAAATGCGAAGTCAGATGCTGACCATAGCATAGCGAACATATAAAGGGGTTAATCCGGCTTAAAGGAATAACAAGAAGTGTATTTTGGGGTGCTGGTTTTATGTACGCACCATCGGGTTTTGGGTGAGGGGAAGTCATGTATTTTCGTGCCTCCTACTGTTTTGTGCGGCAGGAGGCACGACATCGAATAATTAGAGCGTCATGCGCAAACGGTGGCGGCCGTCGTCTAGCGGCTCTGCCAGCATGGGCAGCCACTGGTCGGCTTGCACCTCGCGCGCAAACTCGTCGCTGAAACTAAAATTGGCGTCGATAATAATACCGCCGGTCAGCGGCATCACCACGTTGCCGGTTAAATCCACCGGGCCTTCTAAAGAAAAAATATCCGCGCGAATATGCCCTTCATCGCTGGCGGACAAGTCGGCGGCAAAGGCGCCCAGGGTGAGCCAGTTTTGGCCGTTGTGCAGGCGGGCGTTGGTCCAGCTTAGATTCCCCTTTAACGCCTCAAGGCTTTGCCCGTTCAGTTTCAGCGTATCAATATGCGCAGATACCAGGCCATTCAACTTGGTGGGCTCGGGCAAGTCTTGAATCAGGGCGGCGGGAATACTGATATTGGCATCGCTGAGTTTCAACGCGCCACTTGTACTTGCACAGGCGCGACCGTTAATTTGCTGGCGATCCAGGCTGGCGGTGACGTCGGCGCAGGGGTTTAGGGTTAACAGGCTTAAAGGCTTAAGCTGCCAGTTGAGCTCGCCCAGTGAGTAGCTGCGCCCGTCAATACGCACCGAGGCCATACCGGCTTTACCCTGCCATAAGCTGCCGGAGATACCCGACAGCCCCAGGCCCGTGCCGTTTGTCATGACATACGCACCCCAGGTGGCGGGTATCTGCGTAACGGCAAATATCAGGGTGCAAACAAGACCAAAAAGAATCCAGCGAATCATAAACTCTAACCGTTATTCGTATTGCAGTGAGGCGACGGGCACCCGGGTAATGTCGATATCTTCTTTGCCGGTGCCATAAGCGGTGTACACATAGCCGTTGTACACCATCGATTTTGGATAGCTGTAGCCGATGCGTTTGTAACGCCCGGGGTATTTTTGCGCGGGCACGGCATCGCCTTCGGCGCGCAGGATATAGGCGCGGTCGAACACCTCGCCGTCTTGGCTGGTACTGATAACCAGCGGGTAGCGCTCTTTGCTGCCGCTGGGGTTATTGATAATAAACGCCCCGCCATCGGGTAAGTTGCCAGCGCTTTGTTTGGCGCGCGAGTCGGGAATATTGCTAAAGGCCGGGGGGCTCCAGGTTTCACCACGGTCTTTACTCACCGAGGCAAGAATGCGAAAGCTGGAGTCTTGATCGCGAAAAATCATCACCAGCTCGTCGCTGCGGCTAAACCAGCTGGGCTCGATTTCGCGGCTGACGTCGGATTGCGTAGGCAGGTTTTGCATTTCACCCGCCTGCCAGCCGCTAAGGCCTGTGGCATCGTCGGTAAACAGGGGCGCGACTTTCAGGCCCGGTTGTAAATGCGCCGCCGTAATCAGGCGACCATCGGTCAGGGCGCGAATGTCCTGCTCTAGAATTCCCTGCAAAGGCTCACCCTGATCATCCAGCACGGGTTTGGCAGCGCTCCAGTGAATACCGTTTTTGCTGGTGCGATATTCCACATACCCGCCCCGGGGTTCGGCATCGTGGGGCCAGACATTAATGTAAGCTACCAGCGTATCGCCGTAGGCCCACCAGCCGCCGTTAGTGACCGTGGCGTCGGGCCTGGGTTCGGCCAGCACGATAGCGTCGCTCCAGCGTTTGCCGTCTACGCTCATGGCGTAGCGCACCTGAGTGGTAGGGGCGTCTTCATCTTTGGGCGAGCTTTGCCACTGCACGTAAAGCTTGCCTTTAAACGCAAAAGGCACAGCGCCGTGGTTGTATTGGTAGGTGTTATCGCCAGCGCTGAACACGGTATAGGTCTCGGCGCCCGGCGCCATCTCCAATCCCAGGTTTAGGGCTTTGGCATCGAACAGATTTTCGGCGGTGCGAATGGGCGCCTGTTGGGCCTGACAAAAGCCGGCTATTAAGGCGGCTAGTAGCAGTAGCGAGCGCATCAGTTTTTACTCAGGCGCACGTTGGCGGTCACCTGGCCCGGTGTGGTGGTGGATGCCATCGACAGGTCTTTTACACTGACATCGTGTTTGTACTCTAAATCGTACAGCCACTGCATCATCGCGCTGTAGTTGACGTTATCCAGCCGGACGCGCACCTCACCGCGGGTAACCGGTTGAAAGCCACTCATGCGCAGGCCGTTGGCTTGCAAGGTGGAGTCAATCAGCTGGCTGATATTGCCTCTGCTGGCGGCGCTCTGCTGGCGGCTGTCGCTTTCGGCTTTGTTGATACGCGCGGTAAGCACTTTTACCCGCTCCAGCGCGGCAGTGGTGGAGGCGTTGGTAACCACCTGCTGCTCGCGTTTTTCTTTCAAGGGTGCCAATACGCCCATCCAGAGGATGTACAGCACCACGGCCAAGGCGCCCAGCAGCAAGATGGTTTGCTCGCGGCGGTTGTATTTGGCGAGGGCATCGAATAACTGGTTCATGGCAGCTCCCTTTTCACTTTCATGCGCGCCGAGTGGGTATCGCCCTGGGCGCTGGCGGACAGCAGTTCGGCGGACAGCCCCGCGCTTTCAATACCGCCGCGCAGCGATTCAATGGCGTTAAAGGTGCCAGCCTGCAAATTCAGGCTCAGCTCGTCGCTCTCGGCGGTGTAGTAAACACCCTTGAGGGTAATATCGCCCTGGCTTTGTACCTTGGGCAGTACCTCGGCCAGTAGCGGCATAACCTGGCCGCCCTCACCTTGCGGCTCCAGATCGCGGGCCATAATGCGCAAGCGCCGCTCGGGGTCATTGGCGGGGCCGTTGGGGACTATGGTGCGGAATACCTGTTCGATGTCTTTGCGAATCTCCAGGTTCTGGTTTTGCAGCTGATTGATGGAAATCAGCAAGGTGGCGATATAAACCACCACCGCGGCGGCACCGGCGATGGCCACGGTGCGCCAGGCTTTCCACCAGCGCTCGATGGGCAGGCGCTGGGAGAACTCCCCCTGGCATAAATCAATGCAGTCGCTGCCCGGTTCAAAATCCCACAGCGAAGCAAGGCGGGTGCTGCCACTGGCGTCGGCCAGGCTGGCGGGCAGGGCTTGCTCCAGCGCTTCAAGCTGGTTTTCATCCGGCGCGCTCAGGCTTAAATGGGGTAGGTTGTCCACCCGGTTCTGAGCTTTTAGCAGCAGCTCGACGGCGGCGGCCAAGTTATTGGCGGTCACTGTAAAGCCTTGGCTTTGCCCGTAGTGAATACTTACTAACTCGTCCTGCCGGTGAATCGCCCAGATATCCACGGGGGATTCGTCGGTAGCCTCGGGCTGGGGAATGTCGGGCATTAAGCCTGCGGGCAGCGCCTGGACAATTTCGATGTTCATTTCGGCCAGCTGCGCAAACAGTTCGGCCAGGCGGGTGCGCTCAGTGTAGACCACATTAACCACGCCGTCCTGGGCTTTGCCGAGGGCGAAGTGAAATTGGTCGATATCGCCAATCACTTCTTCCTCAAGCTGAAAGGGCATGAGCTTGCGCAGGTGGCGCTTTTCCTTTTCCTGGTAGCTGAGGCTGCGGGCCACAACCTGGGGGCCGCCGACGATCAGGCGCGCCCGGTGGTTACCCTGGCCCAGGGCTCGGTCCAACGCCAGGCCTAAAGCCTCGCTGTTGCCCTGACCCAGCTCTTCGGGTAACTCGGGTCGGCGTATTAACCAGGTTAAATCGCTGCCGTAATGACTTATGTAGAGGGTGATCTGCTCACTCATTGTTGTTTGTCGTTCCCGCTAGGCCGGCGTTAGCACCGGCGCGTTCCAGATTGAGGATGTAATCGTACACGTCGCGGCGGCTTTCTACCTTAAAATCGCCCTCCGCACGCGACAAAAGACTTTGCATACTGCGTCTTTGCTCACCCAGTTGGACCCGGGTGGTGACCAGAAAATAGCTGGTGGTGATGGCGGCATACTCGGTATCCAGCTCGCCGGTGATGGCGCTACCCCAACCGGTGTGGCTGGTAAACTCTTCCATGCTGGCGTACTCGCCGTTCTCGGCGACGATTTGCCCGGCCACTTCGCCCGCCAGCGGCTCCAGGTTTTCAGCGTCGTTAAAGGTGCGCAGTAAAAACGGGTTGATGGTATTCACATTCAGCATCCCACCGGCCGTGTACACGGTAATGTAGGGTTTAATCAGCTGCATCAGCTCAGGGGTAAAGCCGCGCACCAGGCGCAGTTCATCCACGCTGGTGAAAGGCGCATTGGCGGTGGCGTAGGCCGGGTCCTGTGACTGGTAGTAATCGCTTTCGGCACCGGTAAAACCAGTAATGTCATCGTCGGTATCAGCCCAGTCGACCATCGCCTCCAGCATGCCTATGGCATCTTCCAGTGATAGCGGGTAGGTCTCCTCGAAGCTTTGCAGCAAACGCAAAAAGTGTTTTTGTGGGGTTTTGAAGCGGGTGTACGAGGTAGGGCCTTGATCGGAATTGCCGAGTTCATCGGTAAGATCGTTCAGATTGATTTTGGCGCTGGCGTCTTCAATTTCGGCGAGAATCATCCCCCCTTCAATGGGAAACGGTGGCAGTTCCATGGCCCAGGGCTCCAGCAGGCTGTCGACCTCGGTGTTGTCGTCCAGCTCAAGAAAGTAAATGGCCAGGCTTTCGGCGCCGGACAAATAGGCCCGTGCCTGAGCGCCGTGCCAGCGGGCCTCGGCACGGGCCATGCTCAGCTGATAGTCGCGCGAGGCTTTAATGGCAAAGCCTGCTACTAGTGTGACCACTAAAATGGCCAGTATCAGCACCGTGCCGCGCTGGCGCCGGGGTAAGCTCAGTGAAGGTTTATTGCGCCAGATCATACAGCCTCTCGCTCACTAAACCGTCTTCCAGTTCGATACGCACCAGCATGGCGATGGGCAGGCTGGTATCCACCCCCACGCCGCTGCTGTCGGGCCAGTTTTGCACCCAGTCGCGGGCGTAATCTTCACCGCTGAGCACACTGGTGCCCTGCTGCTGCGCCATTTGTGGCGACAAAAAGCGCACGTCGATATCCGCGACTTGCTCCAGCATGGGCTGGCGAATTAAGTCTTCGGCGTACAGCCAGTCTTCCACCACAAAGTTGCGCTCGGGGCGAAAGTCGCGCCATAAGGTGCCGTCTTCAATGCGGTAGATCACCTGTTGCATATCGCTGCGGGGGCGGTTCATGGGGTTAAGCCAACCGCCGCGAGTAAATTGCAGCACCAGTTTATCGCCGCTGGTATCTCCGTACAGGCTTGCGCCGCGAAAGGGGCGGCGCAGGCCGCCTATCACCGAGGCATCGCCGCTGGCGTCTACCGGGGTAAGAATGTGCCGCGCGTCCTGCCCCAGAATTTGCCAGGTTCGGTCCAGCTCATTAATGCGCGCCAGCACCTGGGCGCTGGCCTCGGCACTGCGCGAGGCGGTGCTGAATGACTGGTAGCTGAAGGTCATGATCACGGCGGTAATCGCCAGGGCAATCACCACCTCAATCAGGGTAAACCCGGTTTGTGGGCGGGCCAGGCTACTCATTGATAAACCCCGAGAGCGTGGCCAGAGTGTTGTCTTTGCTGGAATCCAGGGCAACGCGCACATCCAGACGTAAAAAGCCTTCTACCTCTGTGTCTTCGGCTTCCAGCTCCCAGTACCAGCGCACACCACCGCGCTCGATATTGCCGCTTTCGGTGTCGGGAATGGTGTATTGCTCCACCAGCTCTTTACGCATTTTGATGCGGGTGAGCTGGTTTTCGGCAATCCAGTAGGCCTGGGTTTTTTCGCGGTTAAAGCCCGCACCCTGCAGCTGACTGGTGATCAGCATCATCAGTGCGGGCAGGGCCGTGGCGACAATGGCCAGGGCAACCATGACTTCCAGCAAGGTAAAACCGCGTGCGAACTTCACCAGTCGTTCTCCAGCTCGGCCAGTTCCTGCTCGCGGTTTTCCCACACCACATCGCCCATCATATCCACAGTAATGCGCTGCACTTCATCGCTGTCAAAGCGGGTGAACAGCGCCAGCTCGAGGCGGGTGGCTTCGCCGCTGGGGTAATAGATAAGCACGGGTTGCGGGGTGGTTTCGCGCTCGTCGTATTCGTAGGGCTCGCCCTCGACGATCATTTCCAGCGACATTTGCGGGTTCAGGCACTGGTCTTCAAGAAAGTCGGAAACCGGCTGCCAGCTGCTGTTGCGAAAGCGACGCCACTGATAGCACCACTGCTCGCCTTCGCGGCTTTGGCTGGGACTGACAAACAGGCCAATCACCTCCCCGGTTAAGGTGGTTTGCTCGGCGACAAATTCCGCCTGCAGCATAAATTTATCGGCGGCCTGTTCCAGGCGGCTGGTGTCGTCTGGGGCAAAGGCGAGTGTGGCCATGCCCGCGCTCAGGCCAATGATCATTACCACGATCATAATCTCGATGAGGGTGAAGCCCCTCTGGCGCGGGCAAAAGCTCATGGTTCATTATTGCTCGGGCAGTTCCTGATCCCACACGCTGATATCAGCGGCCGGGCCTTCACCGCCAGCTACGCCATCGGCGCCCTGAGTGTAAATATCATACTCGCGGCTTTCACCGGGGCTGATGTACAAGTAGGCGCTGCCCCAGGGGTCAACGGGCAACTGGTCCAGGTAACCACTCTGGCGGTAGTTGCGCGGTACCGGGCTGACCGTCGGTTTGGTCACCAGTGCTTCCAGGCCCTGCTCGCTGGAGGGGTAGACATAGTTATCAATACGATACAAATTCAGCGCGGTCTGGATATTTTTAAAATCCGCCTTCACCTTGTTAACCCGCGCCTCATCGGCACGGTCCAGCACCATGGGGGCGACGATACTGGCCAGCAGGCCAATAATCACCACCACTACCATAATTTCAATCAAGCTAAAGCCGCTTTGGCGATTGGTTAATTTCATCGGTTTTACTCCGTTGTGTGTTTTGCCCGGTTATCTGCCTGACAACGATTAATTCACGTTTGATGCTGGGTTAGGGTTGATCTGGCCCTAGCCCACCATCTGATTCATTTCAAAAATTGGCTGCAATATGGCCAGCACAATGACTAACACCGCACCGCCCATCAGAACAATGGTGGCGGGCTCCATCAAGCCCAGTGAGACCGACAACACCATTTCCAGTTCACGCTGCTGGTCTTTGGCGGCGTGCTCCAGCTGTACCGGCAGGGTGCCGTTGGTTTCGCCACTGGCCACCATCTGCACCAACAGCGGCGGAAAACAGTCGGCTTTTTCCATGGCGCGGTTAAGGGCCGTACCCTCTTGCACCTGGTTGGCGATGTCGGCGCAGGCCTCCTGGAGTACGCGATTGGTCATCACCTGGCCCGCAATTTTCAGCGCCTGCAGCAGCGGTACACCGCTGGACATCAACAGGCTGAGGGTAGAGGCAAAGCGCGCCGAGTTAGATTGATTCACTACATTGCCGATCACCGGCAGCTTTAACTGCACCTGGTGCCAGCGCTTTTGTCGCGCCGGATTTTTCAGTAATTGTTTAACGCCGTACATGGCCGCGATACCAGCGGCCAGAACCCAAATGCCGTAACCGACAATAAAATCGCTGCTGGCGATAAGGGCGCGGGTTAGGGCGGGTAGCTCGCGCTTAGAGTGGGCAAACAGGTTGACTAAGTCGGGCACCACAAAGGCCATTAAGCCGACGATTACCGCCAGGCTCATTACCAGCAGCACGATGGGGTAAATCATCGCGGTTTTCAGGCGCGACTTTAATTGCTGTGAATTCAAGGTGTGCTCGGACAATCGCTCCAGCACCGGGCCGAGATAACCGGAGCTTTCCCCCGCTTTGACCATGGCGCGGTACATATCGTCGAACGAGCCCGGATGCTCTCCCAGCGCCTGGGCGAGGGAAAACCCCTCCAGCACCTTGGTGCGAATTTGCAGCATTACCTGCTTTACCGCAGGCTTTTGCGCCTGTTTGGCCGTGGCCTGCAGAGCCTCATCCAGAGGCAGACCCGAGCTTAGCAGCGAGGCCAGCTGGCGGGTAACCAGGCTTAGATCCCGGCCCTTAAGCTTGGGGGTGGACTGAAACAGCGAAAACCCGCTGCCGCTGCTGCTGGCTGCGCGTACCTTGGCGTTACCGGCGTCGGATACCTCAAGGGGCTTGAGCTTTTTCGCGCGCAGCTGGGCGCGCACTTGGCGCTCGGAATCCCCCTCAAGGATGCCCTTGACGGTTTTACCGGAGTCGTTCAGTGCGCGATAACTAAAAGTGCCCATAATCAGCCAGCCGTGGTTACCCGAAGCACTTCTTCAAGGCTGGTGACACCTTCAACCACCTGCCGGCGACCGTCGTCGCTGATGGACTCGGACTGCTTGCGCGCCTCGGCTATCAGCTCCTGCTCGCCCGCTTCTTCGTGAATCAGGTGACGCATTTGCTCGTTAATTTCGATCAGCTCGTAAATCCCCTTACGGCCGCGATAGCCCATCTGGTTGCACTTGTTACAGCCTTTGGCGCGGTATACGGTTTGCCCGGCGGGAATTTTCAGCATATCCCGCTCGGATTCGGTGGGCTCGTAAACCTCTTTACACTCGTTGCACAGCTTGCGTACCAGGCGCTGCGCCATGACTACCTCGACGCTCGAGGCCAGCAGGAAGGGTTCAACCCCCATATCTTTTAAACGCATAATCGCGCCAATGGCGGTGTTGGTGTGCAGGGTTGAAAGCACCAAGTGACCGGTCAAACTGGCCTGAATGGCAATGTCGGCGGTTTCGGAGTCGCGAATCTCACCCACCATCACCACGTCCGGGTCTTGACGTAAAATGGCGCGCAGGCCGCGGGCAAAGGTCATGTCCACCTTGGCGTTTACCTGGGTCTGGCCAATGCCCGGCAGCAGGTATTCAATGGGGTCTTCAATGGTCAGGATGTTGCGGCTGGGCGCATTAATGTGGCTTAAGCCCGCATAAAGTGTGGTGGTTTTACCCGAGCCCGTGGGGCCGGTCACCAGAATAATACCGTGGGGACGCAGCAGGGCTTTGCCGAAGCGCTCTTGCACTTGTTTGGGCATTTGCAGCTCTTCGAGCTTGAGCTGACCGGCGGCCTGATCCAAAAGGCGCAGCACGATGCGCTCACCGTGGGCCGAGGGGATGGTCGATACCCGAATATCCACTGCGTGCCCGGCCAGGCGTACCGTAATACGGCCATCCTGAGGCAGGCGTTTTTCGGCAATATCCAGCCGCGCCATCACTTTTAAACGCGATACCAGCACTGGGGCCAGCTCGGGCTTGGGCGAGAGCACTTCGCTCAGCACGCCATCGGTGCGAAAGCGCACGGATACCCGGTCTTCAAAAGGCTCCAGGTGAATGTCCGAGGCCTGCTCACGCACCGCCTGGGACAGAATAGCGTTGATCAGACGAATCACCGGGGCGTCGTCGTCACCCGCTAACAGATCGGTGCGATCGGCCAGATCATCGGCCATGGAGGACAGATCAAACTCGTTGCCCAAATCCTCGGCGGCGCGCTGGGCGGCGCCGTCGCTGCTTTGGTATTCGCGGGTCAGTTGGCGCTGGAAGGTGTCCGCGTCCAGCTCTTCCAGGGTCATTTCGCCATCAAAGTAGCGCGACAGCTCGGTCAGTACCTCAAGGCGTAACCCCGGTTTGTGCAATACGGTATTGGGGCGCTCGGGGTCGAGCATGACGCCGTGATCCGAGGCGTAGCTGAACGGCAGGCGCGGGCTTTCACCAGCGCTGGCGGCCAGATGCTCTTCTTCCTCGGTGCCCAGGGCCTCTTCAAATTCCTCAGGCAGTTTAGCCGGTTCAGAGATTTCGCTGTTCACCGCTTACTCTCCGGCCTCGGCTGGGGGTTCTTCGACGGCCTCTTCACCGTATTCATAACGGCTTTGCACCCGGCGTAGCTGCTCTTCCCACTCGGGCAACATGGGAATGTCGTCCGGACTGGTGATCAGATTGGTGTTATTGCGTTGATCGATCAAACGCTCGCGAATATGACGGTATTTTTCCGAGGTGGCGCCAATCAGCATCGCATCATCCGGCACCACGCTGGCGCGAATAAACACCATCAGATTGGTTTTGGCCGTACTTTTGCTCTGGCTTTTGAACAGGTTACCCAGAATGGGAATATCGCCCAGCAGGGGCACCTTGCGTTCAAAAGTGCTGACATCGTCCTGAATTAAGCCGCCCAATACGACAATTTCGCCCGACGCGGCCATTACCTGAGTGTTGATCTTGCGCTGATTGGTAACAATTCCGTTATTGGCCGCCGTTGAGTCGTCCACGGTGGAAATCTCCTGCGCAATATCCATCACCACGGTATCGCCGTCGTTTACGTGGGGGGTTACGGTTAGCAAAATACCCACGTCTTTACGCTCGACGGTGTTAAACGGGTTGGTGGGGTTGCTGCTCCCGCCGCCCGTGCTGGTGTAAGAGCCGGTGACAAAAGGCACGTTTTTACCCACGGAGATTTCCGCTTCGTGGTTATCGGTGGTCAAAAGGCTCGGCGTAGAGAGAATATTGGTCGCGCCATTGGCTTTTAACAGTTTCAGCACCGCCAGCATATCGGTGGACTGACCCAGATGGCCGATACCGAATACCTGGCCGGGAATGCCCGCAAGCCCCTGGGCCAGATTCACCAGCGCGCTGTCGTCATCCCCGAAGGCGCTGGCTCCCACCGAGCCAATCACGCCCATATCGTTGGCCGCGTCGTTGGCAGAGCTGCCGAAGCCTGCGTCGTCGTCGCGGTACATCCACTCGACCCCCAGTTCGGCGGCATCAGAGCTGGACAGTTCGACTATAATCGCCTCCACCAGTACCTGGGCGCGGCGGATATCCAGGCTTTCTACCAACACCATCAGCGACTGCAGGGTATCGCCATCGGCGGTAATCAAAATGGCGTTGGTGTCTTCGTCGGCCTGCACACTGGCCTTAACCTGGTTGCGTGAGCCGGCGGTGTTGCCGCCTTCGGCCTGCTCGATTTTTTGCATGTTTTGCAGTACGCCGTTCAGCACTTCGGCTACCTGATCGGCTTTAGCGTACTTAAGGTAAATAACGCGTACGTTGGAGTTGGTAATTTGCGGGCGATCCAGACGGCGAATCAGCATTTTGATGCGCTCGCGCTGCATATCATCGCCATTGATCAATACACCGTTAATGCGGGTATCGGCCACCACGGTGACCGGCGCACTGCCGTTGCCGCGCTGGGCGTCGGGTTTTTCCAGTTGCTGAATTACCTTCACAATGGCATCGGCCTGGGCGTAGCGCAGTTCGACCAGCTCGGTGCTGATGACCGCCGCCTTATCGATTTGTTTTACCACATCCAGCAAACGGTTAATGTTGGCGCGGGTGTCGGTCACGATAATCGCGTTACTGGGATCGTAGGCGGAGATATGACCGTGCTGGGGCACTAACGGGCGCAGTACCGGCAGCAGTTTGGCGGCGCTGATGTTTTCCAGCTGGATGACTTGAGTCATGTAGGCGTCGTTATCGTCCGGGCCGCTATCGGCGCTGGGAATGGGCAGCGAGCGGGCATCCCGGTTGGGGACAATACGCACCACCTGACCATTTTCTACGGCGGTAAAACCGTGCACGTCCAGAATGGATAAGAATAACCCGTACAGCTCTTTGCTGTTGACGGGTTTGTCTGAAATCACCTTCACCTGGCCACGCACCTTGGGGTCGATGACAATGGTTTTGCCGGTGGCTTCGGCGATAAACTTAATGACTTCTTGAATATCCGAGTCTTTAAAGTTGACGGTCCAGGTTTGTTCGGCGGCGGTGACCATCACCGGTAGGGCCAAAGCAATCACCAGAAAGGTGGCTCGGATTTGTTGATAACACGCTCTCACAAAAAACCTCACTTACTCCAGCTCTATGTCAACGGTCACGGGTTCACCATTGCGCTCGATTTCGAGGCTGGCGGATGTGGCTTGACCTAAATTGCGATAAATTTCCATGATACGCCCCGGGTTATCCAGCGGTGTGCCGTTTACGGCGGTTACGACATCGCCGTTTTGCAGGCCAACGGCATCAAAGGCCGCTGAGTTGCGACCGGGTCGAACCTTGTAGCCCTTGATCTGGCCGTTCTCGCGGTGAATGTTAAAGGCGACTACGTCGGATAAATTCTTACGCGCCGCTTCAATGGCCTGACTGGTGTCGGCCCCGGGGGTGTCTTTTTCAATGGGGCCCTGAGCGGGGGCTTCGGCATCGCTGCCTTCGCTTAACTCTTGCGGGTCGCCTTCCCAGCTGCGGCTTGGGGTGTCGGCCGGTGGCGGTGCCTGACGCCGGGCAATACGCGGCGCGTTGGGGTCGTCTTTATAAAGCCAGAGAGACTCGTACTGGCCTTTGTTGTCCAGAATGACTCGTAAATCGAGTACCTTGGCAACCTTAACGTTGTTCATGTTTTCCAGTTCATCGCCCGGGCCGTAAATCGCCTGGCTTTTGGCATCGGCAATAATGGCGCGGGCAGATTTACTGTCGCTGGAATTAATGACCCCTTGCAGCACCAGAGATAATTTGGTGTCTACCGCCTGATCTTCAATTTGTGGCTCCAGTGGCTGCGCCTGCTCTACCGGCAGCTCTTCAACTTCGCCGCTACCGGCACCAAATATGGTCAGCTCTTTCAATTCATTCACATCCACCGGACGCGCGCCCGATTGCGAGCTGCCGGTTTCGAGGGCGTTGGGGGAAATACTCGCGGGGGGAATCTCGGGGCTTGGGGTCAGTGCCCAAAACAGTTGCGCCAGGCTGTGGGCCAGCCACAGCACAATAAGCAACAGCGCCAGCTGTTGCCAGCGGCGGGTAGAAACGCGAGACAGAGCCTGGCCCAAGCGGCGGCCCACTGCGTTCAGGCGATCAGCGCCTGAGGTGCCGGGTTCTTGCATTGTCAGATTCTGCATAAATGGTCTTTGTTTTCCCGGCTGGCGCGGGTTTTTCTTCAATCGCTGTTGGGCGATTTGCTGTTTTTATCGTTCATCTATCACTGGGGGCTATTCCCGAGCCCCGTGTAGCCGACCGATTGTACTGCAACCCCTTATCAAAAGCGAAATGGCGCAAAGGTCGGCCAGCCTACGCGGGCATTGTGACAGTTTTTTTGCATCGAGGGTTCGCGACTGTCTCACTTTTTAACACTTGTGTGAATCTGACAACGCTATCAATTTGTTTTTTGCCCCTCTATAGTCGACTGCTGGGTGGAATAAGGGAGCCAAATGATGAAAATAATGATGCTAATGGGACTGTTGGCAATGGCGGTGAGCGTTTGGGCTGACAATAGCTGGCGCGGCGATTTTGAAACCGGCGATTTAAGCCAGTGGGATTACCACCTCAACCCGCAGGGGATTAAGGTGCAAAGCGACTGCGTCTACGAAGGCCAGCACGCCGCGCTGATTACCCTCACCGGCGACGAGTCGTTTCTCTGGCACGGCAATGCCGCCCTTAACCGCAGCGAGCTGACCTTTAAACCCGCCGATACTTCTGAGGGCAGCACTACTAACTTTGGCTGGAGTTACTACCTGCCCGAGGCCTGGTCAGACGCCAAGCATGAGCTGGGCTACTGGGAGTCCGATACCAGCTGGCAGCAGCAAATGCGATTTAACATTCACGGCACCGAGTTAAGTTTTCAGGCCTCCGCCGCTGACGACGTATTTTGGCGCTTAGCGGATGGCGCGAGCCCCGGCCAGTGGCACGACATTGCTATGCAAGTGCATTGGTCCAGCGATCCGGACGTCGGTTTTGTGCGTATCTGGCACGACGGCAATGTGATGGACAAAGTCCACATGCAAACCCGAGTGAACGAACGCGACCCTATGTTCACCCAAATTGGCATCTTGCGCACCCAAACCGAGGCGGTAGAGCGCATGGTGATTGATAACGCCCGTCAGGCGGATACCATAGACCATGTGTTGGCCGGCTTTGACGCCAATGCGGGTAGCACCTGTAATCTGTAAACGCTAAAACGGTGTAGAAACGGTAGTACTGAATCATGCAGCATCAGTTTGTTTCCTCAGTTCACGATATCGGTGAAGCCGCCTGGCAAACGCTGGCCGCCGATGGCCATGCGCACATGCCCTATCCGTTTATGTCTTACCCCTGGTTGGCCGCGCTTGAAGACGCAGGTGTGTGCGACGAGGAATCTGGCTGGCAACCCCATCACTTATACATAACCGATCAGGGTGCCCCCGCGCTCATTATTCCCTCTTATATAAAGACGCATTCGTACGGCGAATATGTTTTTGACTGGGCCTGGGCGGACGCCTATCAGCACTATGGCTTGGATTACTACCCCAAGCTAATCAGCGCCGTGCCCTTTACCCCTTGTTACGGGCCCAGGTTGCTCGGGCGCTCTGAGCCCTCTGTGCAGTACTTTGCGTTGGAGTGTCTAAAACGCGAGTGCGAAGCCCAAGGCTTGTCTGGGTGGCATTGTTTATTTCCCGCCCCCGAGCTTAGCCAGACGTTAACAGCCGCAGGCTTCGGCCAGCGCAGCGCCTGTCAGTTTCACTGGTTTAATCGCGGCTACGACAGCTTTGAGGACTTTGTCGCCACCTTTAGCTCACGCAAGCGCAAAAACGTGGTGAAAGAAAGGCGTAAAGTGCGTGAGCAGGGGTTTCATTTTCGCACTCTTGCGGGTGCGGACATCGGCGATAGTGACTGGGCTTTCTTTTACCAGATGTATCTGCGCACCTATCTAAAACGCAGCGGCCACACCGGGTATTTAAACGAGGCGTTTTTCCAGCGCCTGGGGGCCACCTTGGCCGATCAGTGTGTGATGATCGTTGCGTATTTGGATACGCAGCCGGTGGCTGCCTCATTACTTTTACGCGACAACGACACTTTGTACGGCCGCTACTGGGGCTCGCTGGCGGAATTTGATTTTTTGCATTTTGAAACCTGCTACTACCAGGGTATCGATTACGCCATAGCGCAGGGCTTAACAAGGTTTGATGGCGGTGCCCAGGGTGAACACAAACTGGCCCGTGGCTTTGAACCGGTGCTAACTTACTCCAACCACTGGCTGGCCGATGAGCGCTTTAACCCCGCCATCGCCGATTTTTTGCAACAGGAGGCGGCTATGGTGGCGTCGTACCAGCAAGATGCCAGAGCGCATCTGCCTTATAAATCCTGAGTTTCGGTCGAAATAAAAATGACTTAATGCTAGACCTCATAAGTCTGGAATCGATTGGGGTTTTCGCCCATTTACGACTGAGCCGAATGGAGGCCTATTTTAGGGGGTAAGCAAACAGGATGTTTGCGTAAGTATCGTCAGGCTAGGGAAGGCCTGTCGATACGGCCTGCTAAAATAGGCTGGAGTGAGGGGACCCCGTATAGCTACAGGGATGTAGCGTAGTAGAGCAACGCAGGAGCAGTTGCCGAGGGGCCAGTTGTTGGGCGGGGTTTTTGGTTACTTTTTGCCGAAAAAAGTAACTCGCAACGCCCGGCGACACGGGCATATTGAGAGTGAAATGATAATTTCATCATCATATTCTAAACAGCTTTTTAATAGAGGCCCCCTAATCGGTGATTAAAGCCCTGCACCCCAAACACATTCTCACTTTACTGGATCAGCTCGACCGCGTGGCGCCGTCGCACACCCTGTCACGCGAGGCGAGCTTACGCCGGATAATGGTGGTGCTGGCCTGTGTGTGCGTGTGCCTGTTACTGGTCCACTACGTTAAATATTCACGCAATTTTTTCGAGTTGCTGCGTTGGGCGGGCAGTTTCAGTGGTAATCCCAACGCCTATATATTGGCATTGCGCGATGCCGGTTTTTTAGAGCTGGCCGGTTACGCCTGGTGGAGTTTTATTCATTTAGTAGGGTATGTGGTTATCCCCGCCTTGGTGATTCGTTGGGTATTGCGCGAGCGGGTCATCGACATGGGCTGGCGCTGGAACGAGACCGCGCAGCACTGGCGCGGCTACCTGCTGCTGACCACTCCCATTCTGTTTTTTGTCTACCTGGTCAGCTTGGGCGATGACTTTGTCAATCACTACCCGTTTTACGACCAGGCGTCGCGCAGCTGGCTGGATTTGCTCAGCTGGTGGGCGCTGTACATTGGCCAGTTTGTGTTTTTAGAGTTTTTCTTCCGTGGCTTTATGCTGAACGCCCTGCGCCCGGCGTTGGGTGCCAACGCCATTTGGATTATGTGCGTTCCCTATTTGATGATTCATTTTCCCAAGCTGTGGCTGGAGGCGACGGGAGCCATTCTGTTCGGTTTGTTTTTGGGGATACTGGCACTGGCATCGCGCTCTATCTGGGGCGGGGTGATGGTGCATGTCACTATTGCCCTTGCTATGGATACGGCAGCTTTACTGCGCAAAGGTGGTTTGCCTGGCGACTTTTTACCTTTTTAGGCGCGGCTGCGTATTCCTCTGGCAAACTAGGAGGAAGTTATGCAGTTTGATCGCAACGCCATTGATGCCATGCCCCAGCGCCAGCGGGCACATTTTATTAATTCGTTATCGGGCTACAAAAGCGCCAACCTGATCGGCACGCAGGATGCCGAGGGCCATCATAACCTTGCTATTGTCAGCTCGGTGTTTCACTTGGGGGCCAACCCGCCCTTGATCGGGCTGATCTTTCGCCCCCACAGTGTCGAGCGCCACTCGCTGGAAAATATGCTCGCCACCGGCCACTTTACGCTCAATCAGGTTAACGGCGATATCTACCGTCAGGCCCATCAAAGCTCAGCGCGCTACCCGCGCCAGATCTCGGAGTTTGCCGCGGTAGGCTTAACCCCAGAAACGCTGCCGGATATAAAAGCGCCCTTTGTGGGCGAGAGCCACTTAAAGTTGGCGCTGCAGCTGGTTGAGGTGCAAACCCTGTGTAACGACACCGAATTGGTGATTGGTGAAATCCAAACCGTGATTGTACCCGCAACGGCTGTGGCGGCAGACGGTCATGTGGCCATTGAGTCGTTGGACGCCGTGGCGGTATCGGGGCTGGATCACTACCATCTTGGACACCCCCTGGAGCGACTGGAATACGCCAAACCCGATCGTGCGGTGCGCTCTCTGGTTCCACCCGAGCAACAATAGCGGTAAAATCCAGCCCCATCAAAAACCACGTACAGTAAGAGACAGCGCAACATGGGCAGAGCTTTTCAGAACCGCAAAGAATCCATGGCGAAAACCGCCGCCGCAAAAACCAAGGTGTACAGCAAATACGGCCGCGAAATCTACGTATGCGCTAAGCAAGGTGGCACCGACCCCGCCGGTAATCTGTCGCTGCGCAGTTTGATTGACCGCGCGAAAAAAGATCAGGTGCCCAGCCACGTGATTGAAAAAGCCCTGGATAAAGCCAGCGGCGGTGCCGGTGAAGACTTCTCGCCAGCGCGCTACGAAGGCTTTGGCCCCGGCAACGTTATGCTGATTGTGGAGTGCTTAACCGACAACCCCAACCGCACCATTGGTGATGTGCGCACCTGCTTTAACAAAACCAAAAGCAAACTGGGCGTAGAAGGCAGTGTGAGTCACATGTTTGATCACTGCGCCATTTTTGTCTTTGACGGCAGCGATGAAGAGTCAGTGCTGGAAGCCTTAATGGAAGCCGATGCCGATGTTAACGACATCGAATGCGAAGATGGCAAAGTGACCGTATTTGCCCCCACCACGGAATACGCCAATGTGCGCAACGCCCTGACCAACGCTTTTGAGGGCATTGACTTCGACGTGGACGAAATTCAGTTTGTACCGCAAACCACTACGCCCATTTCTGGCGACGATGCAGAAACCTTTGAAAAGCTGCTGGATATGCTTAACGATGTGGACGATGTGCAGCGGGTTTATCACAGCGCCGAATAACGAGACGGCAATGGCGCTAACCAAAGAGGGTTAGCGCCACACTTGTAAGTCTTGCAAAAAGGTCTGCAACCTTGGCGGGATGCAGACCTTTTTTATGGCGTTTGTAAGGAAAAACCTCGGGCTATTTAATTACCCCGCAGGCAACACGAGCGCCACCGCCACCCAGCGGTTTAGGGTCGTCCGCGTAGTTGTCACCGCCCGTGTGAATCATCAGGGCCCGGCCTTCCAAGTCTTCAAATTTCACTTTGGGTGCCAGCACCGGGGTGGTCGCTTCGCCGTCTTCATTCACCGACAGAGTGGGTAAGTCTCCCAGATGGCCTTCCTCCCAGGGGGCGGCGTGTTTATCGGCCCCTTTCGGGTCGTAATGGCTACCGGCGGCCCCGGCGGGCTTGCCGTCAGCGGGCTGACAGCTGGGGTTTTGGTGTACATGGAAACCGTGTTCACCCGGCATCAGGCCCGTTAGGTTGGGGGTGAAAACCGTACCGTATTCGGTTTGTTCGATCTTGACCGTGCCAATGGCGTTTACCAGCCCGTCTTCGTTGACCTTGTGCATGGGCACCCGGTAATCGCCGGCATAGCTGGCAAGTGGCGTAAGTAGTGATGCGGCTATGAGTGTGCGAATGGATGTGTTCATTGAAACCTCCGTTGCTTCGTTGTTCACAGTGAAAGAAGCAAAGGAAGGGCCAGGCGTGATAGTAGAGGCTGGCCGTGAGTTGCAGTCGGGCTTAATAAAGTTATTTTCATATAGTAAAGTGTTTGCTCTTATAAAAATCAATTTCAAGAGCCTAACGGATATGAATCAATTAATACGCTGCGCAGGCATGGGCATAACGCTGGTGAGCTTACCCTTGGCAAGCTACGCTGCCGAACCCTTAACCCTGTGGTCTGATCAACCGGTCAGCGACTGGGAACAGCAGGCCTTTCCCATTGGCAATGGCGCCCAGGGCGCAGTGGTGTTTGGCGATCCGGCCATCGAACGCATTCAGCTGAACGAGAAAACCCTGTGGGAAGGCGGCCCCGGCTCCAGCCACGGTTACACCTTTGGCTGGCCCGAAGAGGGTAATCAGCATGACGCCCTGGCGCAGGTGCAAAACATCTTGCGCGACAAAGGCAGCATGACTCCGGAGGCGGCAGCGGAGCTTATGGGCCGCGATCACCCGGGGTACGGCAACTACCAGAATTTTGGGTACATCCTAATGGCGCAAGCGGCCGAGGGGGACGTATCGGATTACCGTCGCGAGCTGGATTTAAGCAGCGGCATTTTGCGCATCAGCTACAGCCAAAACGATATTGACTATCGCCGCGAGTACTTTTACAGCTACCCGGATCAAGCCCTGGTGGGTCACTGGAGCGCCAGCGAGCAGGGCCAGCTGAATGTTACCGCGAACTTTGATATACCCGAGAATCGTTCACGCACCGACAGCGCCGAGGGGCAAACCCTGCGTGTGCACGGCGCGCTGAATGAAAATGGCTTGGTCTATGAAGGCCAGTTAGCCATTCAGGCGCAAGGCGGCGAGGTTACGTCAGCGGTGAAGGAGGGGCTGGGAACACTATCGGTGGCCGGTGCCGATAGCCTTACCCTGGTGTTTTCGGCGGCGACCAATTACGCACAAAGCTACCCCGAATACCGCGGCGCTGACCCCAAAGCCAAGGTCTCTGCACGGGTAAAGGCGGCTCAGGCGCGCGGGTTTGAGTCTTTGCAAACGCGCCATCTAGCGGATCATCAGGCGTTATTTAGCCGAGTGGAGCTGAATCTCGGTCAGGCCGATTATTCGCAGACCACCGCCGAACTTTTAGCGGCTTATGGCTCGGGCAATAAAACGCTGGATCGTACCTTAGAGGCCCTTTATTTTCAGTACGGGCGTTACCTGCTGATTGGTTCCTCCCGTGCGGGCTCGCTGCCCGCCAATCTGCAAGGGGTGTGGAATAACTCCAATACTCCGCCCTGGAATGCCGACTACCACGTCAACATCAATTTGCAGATGAACTACTGGCCTGCGCTGGTCACCAACCTGGAAGAAACCACGGCTCCTTTTTACGATTTTGTCGAGTCCCTGGTAGAGCCTGGGCGTATTTCGGCGCAAAAACTGGTGGGTGCGGACGGCTGGACTTTGTTCCTTAATACCAACATCTACGGTTTTACCGGCGTGATCGCCTGGCCCACGGCGTTTTGGCAGCCCGAATCCGCCGCCTGGTTGATGCAGCACTATTACGAGCATTACCTGTTCACCCAAGACGAGACCTTTTTGCGCCAGCGCGCTTACCCCATTATGAAAGAGGCCGCCGAATTCTGGCTGGACGCGCTGGTGACCGACCCACGCGACGGCAAACTGGTGGTCAGCCCCAGCTACAGCCCCGAGCAGGGCGACTTTACCGTGGCCGCCGCCATGAGCCAGCAAATTGTCACCGAGCTTTTCACTAACACCTTAGAAGCCGCGCGCACCCTTAAATCTGACCCGGCGTTTGCCTCTGAGCTGGAAGCGGCGTTGGCTGAGTTAGACGACGGCCTTCGCATTGGCAGCTGGGGCCAGTTGCAGGAGTGGAAAGAGGACCGCGACGACCCGGACAACCACCATCGCCATGTCTCTCACTTGTATGCGCTGCATCCGGGGCGGGTGATTACGCCCGAGGCCACGCCCAAGCTGGCCGAGGCGGCCAAGGTGAGCCTGAACGCGCGTGGGGATGGCGGCACCGGCTGGTCCCAGGCCTGGAAGGTGAACTTTTGGGCGCGTTTGGCCGCCGGCGACCGCGCGCACAAAGTCCTGGGGGAGCAATTCAAGCGCAGCACCCTGCCCAACCTGTGGGACAACCACCCGCCGTTTCAAATCGACGGCAATTTTGGCGCTACTGCCGGTATCGCCGAGATGCTGCTGCAAAGCCACGATCTGCGCCTGAACCTGCTACCCGCATTACCCAGCGCCTGGCCGTCGGGTTCGGTTACCGGGTTGCGCGCGCGCGGTGATGTCGGTGTGGCTATTCAGTGGAATGCGGGTAAGTTGGTTCAAGCCACTTTAACCCCGACTAGCAGCGGTACTCTGACGTTGGTGGGGCAGGATTACAGAGTCGTACAAATCGATGGCAAAGCCCCAGTCCCAACGCAAGCCGTGGCTAATCAGGGGTTACGTTTTGCGGTCAACGCAGGGCAGAGCTATCGGGTGTTGCCGCTTACCCCCTAATTTCTATCTCTTCTTTTAAAGCTTTTCGTCAGGTTCGGGATTGTTCAATTGGACAGCCCTGAACTCTGGGATAAGTCCGACCTAAATATTTTACATAAGAAAATATTTGCGCATGTAAAAGTCATGGTGTATATAATGCGGCGTAGAGTTTAAATAAGAAACTATTTTTCTCAGTAAACAATTGGTCGCATTATAAAAACTCAACTTGCCCTGCGTGGCCACTCTATTTGCAGGTCGAGTTAGCTAGACACTTAAGATAATAATTAGGAGAGTGCAGTGATTGCCCATACCCAAACCAACCAGAAATTCCCTCGCCCGTTGGCGAAAACCAGTGTGTCTGCCATGGTGCTTTGCGCTCTGGGCGTTGTCGGCTCGGCCGTTGCGCAGGAAGACGCTGGCAGCGGCGAAACTACGCTGGAAGAAGTGATCGTAACCGGCCAGCGCGCCAGTATTGAGTCGGCGCAAGAGATCAAGCGCGATGCCGAAATGGTGATGGACTCCATTACCGCGGTAGACATTGGCGCGCTGCCAGACCGCTCGGTGGCCGAAGCCCTGCAGCGTGTGCCCGGTGTACAGTTGCAGCGCACTAACGATGCCCGCGACCCCGCACGCCTGGCGGCGGAAGGTGGCGATGTGTTTGTCCGTGGCCTTAACTGGGTGCGCACCGAACTGAACGGGCGCGATATTTTCTCGGCGTCTAACGGTCGTTCGCTGGGTTTTGAGGATGTTTCGGCCGACCTGATGGCCGGGGTAGACGTATACAAAGCGCCGACTGCCGACATGATTGAAGGCGGTATTGGCGGTACGGTAAACCTGCGCACACGCAAGCCATTTGATTCGGACGACATGGTTGCAGCGGCTTCGGCCGACTACAACTACGCCGAGCTGTACGAAGAGGGTTTCCCGTCGTTTAACGGTTTGTTCAGCAATCGCTGGGATACCGCCATCGGTGAAGTGGGCGTGTTGGTATCGGCCAGCGTGGCTGAAATCGGCAACCGCACCGACAGCATTCAAACCGGTCGCTACATCGGCTACGACGCCAACGGCGAAGCCTCCAGCGCGAGCGGTTTAGCAGCGCAAAACTATCTGCCCAATGGCCTCGGTTTCCGCCGCATTGACTGGGAGCAAGAGCGCGACTCTTACTCCGCCGCCGTGCAGTGGGCGCCCAGCGACAAGCTGGAAATGACCTTACAGGCGATTCGCACCGCTACCTACGCCGAGGATTTAGAGCGCGCGGTGGGTATCAATGCCGATTGGGGCAACGACATCATGCCCTGGAATGGCGATTTCAACTACGACGACCAGGGCTTTTTGACGGGCGGCACTTTATACAATGCCGGTATCAGCAACAACACCCGTTTTGGTAGCCGCGACGCTGAAACCAGCGATTACTCCTTCTCGGTGGAGTACGCCCCCAGCGAAAACTGGACTATTAGTGCTGACGTGCAATACGTCGATTCAGCCACCGAAGTGTTGAGCAATACCCTGTTTACTCAATTGGCCGGTGAAGAGCGCGGCCCTGCTTCTAACTCGAATGTTCAGGCCGACTTTGGCTTTGGCAGCGACCCCTGGATTGATGTCAGTGCTGACGAGCGCCAGGCGCAGCAGGGCGCTTACTGGTGGGGCGCGGCCATGGACCACATTGAGGACAACGACGCCGACTCGTTGGCAGGCGCGGTCGATGTGGATTACCACTTTACCGACAGCGGCTTTATGCACAGCATTTCCTTCGGCGCTCGCCGCTCGGATCGCGAAGCCATTACCCGTCAATCCGGCTGGAACTGGTCACTGCTGAACAATCAATTCTGGGGTGGTGCGCCGGATGCGGACAATATTGTCTATCTGGATCAAGACACTCAGGACGGCACCGAGCTTTACACCTTTGACAACTTTTACGCCGGTGACACCAACGCCCCTACCGTGGGCTGGTTCCCCACCTACGATCTGACGCGCGACCCTAACTACGCTTACGAGCAATTGGCCGATGTACAGCGCGCTGGCTGGGGCTGGGTGCCGCTGGACCCGGAAACGGCTTACGACTTGAACCCGCAGGCGGATAACGTCAGCGCAGGTATTAATAATCAAACCGAACTGACCACCGCCGGTTATGTTATGGCGCGCTTTGGCGACGATACCGGTGAAATTCTGGGTATTCCCTTTGACGGTAATGTCGGTGTGCGCGTGGTGGAAACCGAGCTGACCGCCCGAGGCCGTTCCGCCGCTGGTGGCGGCGGTGATGCCTGCGCCACAGCACCTTCAGACGATTGCGCCGGTGCTCAGGCTTTCGCCGATGCTTACAACGCCGCCTACGGTGAATACGCCGATTATGAGCATAGCTATACCAATGTGCTGCCCAGCTTAAACTTGCGTTTTGGGCTGAGTGAAGAGCTGCAAATGCGCTTTGGTTTGTCGCGCGCCATGGTGCGCCCGGGCTTCCATCAAACTCAGCCCTACACCACTCTGGGTTTTGACTTTATGGACAATGCCTTTAACCCCAACACCCCCTATGAAGGTACCGGTACCGGGGGCAACTACCAGTTGGAGCCGACGGTCTCTGATCAAATCGACCTGAGCCTGGAGTACTACTTTGGCAACGCGAACAGCGTTACCCTGGCGCTGTTCCACAAAGACATCAAAGACTATATCGCTACCACCAACCAGGTAGAGAGCATCACCTCCGGTGGCCAAACCTACGACTTTGAAGTGACCCGTCAGGTAAACGCCTCAGAGGGTAAACTGAAGGGCGCCGAGCTGGCGTATCAGCAGTTTTTCGATACGCTGCCCAGCCCGTTTGACGGTTTAGGGGTGCAGGCTAACTACACCTTTATCGACAACGAAGGGGGTATGAACCAGGCGGTAAACATCTTTGAAACACCACAGGTGGAAGGTTCTACCGACGAGTCGCTACCCATCGAAGGTATTTCGGACAACAGCTATAACCTGACGCTGATGTACGAAAAATACGATGTGTCGGCCCGTTTGGCGTACAACTGGCGCGAGCGCTACCTGTTGACCACTTCGGCGGCGAACATCAACCGCCCGGTATGGTTTAACGATTATGGTCAGCTGGATGGCTCAGTGTTCTATACCATCAACGATCATGTGAAGGTCGGCTTGCAGGTGACCAACCTGACCGCCGAGTCCACCAAGCTCGAAGTGGGTGATACTCAGCTCGCCGGTGACTACAGCTGGACCCAGGGCGATCGTCGCTTTGCCTTTGTGCTGCGCACGCAGTTCTAACCAGCCCCCTGCCATCTCCGGCTCTTGTGCCGGGGGTGGCTTTTTGCCTCACTGGCCTGAAACGACACGCTTCTACTCCCTTTTATGACTCAACCACTTAGCACATTCGTGGTCCTTGGCGGCGGTACAGCCGGTTGGATGGCGGCGGCAGCACTGGCGCGCTTTTTTGCCCGGCAGCCGGTTGAGGTACAGCTTATTGAAGCGCCGCAATTGGACTCGGTGGGGGTGGGCGAGGCAACGGTGCCGATTTTGCGCCAGTTTAATCAGTATTTAGGGCTGGATGAGCGCGAGTTTGTGCACGCCACTTGTGGCAGTTACAAGCTGGGCATAGAGTTTCGCGATTGGCTGCGCCCTGGCGGTCAGTATTTTCATGGTTTTGGTGATTTTGGTGCGGCCCATAACGGGGTTGCCGCTCATCAGCTGTGGCTGCGCGCCAGAGCGCTGGGCGATACCGCGCCTTTGGCGGACTACTCTTTTTCCGCGCAGGCGGCGCGGCACAATCGCTTTGCGCCGCCGCCGGACGATCCTCGCCTGGCGGCCATTGCTGCCTTTGATTACGCCTACCATTTCGATGCCAGCCTTTATGCCGCGCTGTTGCAAAACTACGCCTGTAAACGGGGAGTCCAGCATATTGAAGGGCAGGTGGTCGATGTTCAGCTGTGCCCTGATAGGGGCGATATCCAATCGCTCACCTTGGGCAGTGGGCAAAGGATAGAGGCTGACTTCTTTATCGATTGCACCGGCTTTCATGGGCGTTTGTTAAATCATGCTTTACAGGTGCCCTTTCGGGACTGGAGCCATTGGTTGCCCTGTAACCGTGCCCTAGCGGTTGCCTGCGAGCGGCAGGACGAACTCTCGCCCTATACCCGCGCCACCGCGCGCACGGCCGGCTGGCAATGGCGTATCCCGCTGCAGCACCGGGTCGGTAACGGTCTGGTGTATGCCAGCGACTTTATCAGCGACGATGCTGCAGCTGGGCAACTGCTGCAAAACCTGGAAGGAAAAGCCCTGGGTGAGCCGCGCCCACTGAAATTTGTCACCGGCCATCGGGAGCAATTCTGGTATAAAAACTGTCTTGCCCTCGGCTTGGCGGCGGGCTTTTTGGAGCCTTTGGAGTCCACCAGTATTCAGCTGATTCAAACAGGATTGCTGCGCTTTTTAGAGATGCTCCCCAGCGGTGGCGATACCGTTGCTATGCAGGCGCAATACAACCGCATTACCCGAGGTGAATATGAGCGCCTGCGGGACTTTTTAATTTTGCATTACAGCACCAGCCAGCGGGATGACAGCGACTTCTGGCGCACTTGCCGGGAGCAAAAACTGCCCGACACTCTGGCCCATAAAATAGCGGTATACCGCGCCTCGGGGCGGGTGCCTATGTATGCCGATGAGTCTTACGCCGAGTCCAGCTGGGTGGCCATTTTTACCGGCCAGGATGTAGTGCCCGAACACTACGCCCGCCAAGCGGATTCGATTCCCGCCGCCGAGCTAAGGGCGTTAATGACAAAGCGGCGTGAAGCGATTGCTGCCGTGGTAGGGCACATGCCCAGTCACATCCGTTACCTGCAAGAAACCTCCACGTAGCCGAGCAAGTTTTTTATATAAGAAAACATTTGCTTAAATGGAAACAATTCGCTATAAATCAAATATAAAATAAATTTTATTTGTAATTTTCGGTGGTTGTTTCTCTTTCCGTATTCGTTCGTCATTTCGAATACTTGCGGTTCCAAATTTTTATCGGGTTTAAGTGCCAACCTTACCTGCTCGATAACACCAGTTCTGGCGGCTAGCTGCCAGAAGAGCTGAGCGTTTGTAGCTTTGCTTATGGGGTAATGGGTACGTTTGCAAACGTTAGCTACCTATTACCGTCTGTACATGAGTTGATGTCTCTACATCGTTTATACGGCACTCCATTCAGGTGGAGTGCCGTTTTTTTATTTTTTAATTGTCATCTTTACAGTGAATTGGCGTGTTTACAGTCTATGGGTTGCAGGGGAAATTTGATGGGTTATCAGAAACCTTCAAATGACCTAAGCTTAAACAATAGGTGCACGTATGTAGGGTTCGGCGTAAACCTTGCTTTCTGCTTTACTCAAAATGGATCAGTTAAAGGGGAACAACCGTGAGCGACAGTTTTAAATCGAAAAGTACACTCGAAGTCGACGGCCAGACATACCACTACTACAACCTCAATGCCTTGGCCGGTGATTACAACCTTGAACGCCTGCCTTTCTGTTTAAAAATTTTGCTGGAAAATCTTCTGCGTAAAGAAGACGGCAAAAACGTCAGCAGCGATGACATACATACCCTGTGCCGTTGGAAGGGCTCGGACGAGGCTAGCGAACAAGTAAACTTTACCCCCGCCCGCGTCGTACTGCAGGATTTTACCGGCGTACCGGCAGTGGTGGATTTAGCGGCCATGCGCGCCGCTATGCGCCAGCTCAAGGGCGACCCGGCCAAAATTAACCCACTGGGCGCGGTAGATTTGGTGATCGACCACTCGGTCATGGTGGACTACTTCGGCAACCCCGACTCGCTGGCCAAAAACACCGAGAAAGAATTCGAGCGCAACAACGAGCGCTACCAGTTTTTGCGCTGGGGCCAACAGGCGTTCTCCAACTTTCGCGTGGTACCGCCCGGCACCGGTATTGTCCATCAGGTAAACCTGGAGTATCTCGCCAAAGCCGTGTTGGTAGAAGAGACCAACGGTGAGAAAATCGCTTTACCCGACACATTGGTGGGCACTGACTCCCACACCACCATGATCAACGGCCTGGGCGTTTTGGGCTGGGGCGTGGGCGGCATTGAGGCCGAAGCCGCCATGCTGGGCCAGCCCATTACCATGCTGATCCCCGAAGTGGTGGGCTTTGAATTAAAAGGCGAGCTGCCGCCCTCGGCCACCGCCACCGATTTGGTGCTGACCGTGACGCAAATGCTGCGCGAGCGCGGTGTGGTGGGCAAATTTGTGGAATTCTACGGCCCGGGCCTGTCTAAGCTGCCCCTGGCCGACCGCGCCACCATTGCCAATATGGCGCCCGAATACGGCGCTACCTGCGGCATATTCCCCATCGATGACGAAACCCTGAATTACCTGGCCTTAACTGGCCGTGACCCAGAGCAAATTGCCTTGGTTGAAGCCTATGCCAAGGCCCAAGGCCTGTGGCGCCATGACGACGACCCCGTGGCCGATTACAGCGACACCCTGCATCTGGATTTGGGTGATGTAGTGCCAAGCTTGGCAGGCCCCAAGCGCCCGCAAGATCGCATCGCCCTGACCGACGCCAAAACCGAGTTTGATGCTTTGCTGGAGCAAGAGCTGGAAAACCAGCAACAAAAAATTGCCAGCTCGGAAGACGGCCGCTTTACCAGTGAGGGGGGACAAACGGCGGTAGATAACACCAACCTGCACGAACGCGGTGCTATCCCCGTGGAAATGAACGGCAAAGAATTTATGTTGGAGCATGGCGCGGTGGTCATCGCGGCCATTACCTCATGCACCAATACCTCAAACCCCGCCGTGCTGGTAGCCGCCGGTTTGGTGGCGCAAAAAGCCCACGCGCTGGGTTTAACCACCAAGCCCTGGGTAAAAACCTCCTTCGCCCCCGGCTCGCAAGTGGTGCCCGCCTATATGAAAAACGCAGGGCTCTTAGAGCCTTTGGCCGAGCTGGGCTTTGATATTGTCGGCTTCGGCTGCACCACCTGTATTGGTAATTCGGGCCCGCTGCCACCACCGGTGCAAAACGCCGTGCGCGCAGGCGACTTACTGGTGGCTGGCGTACTCTCGGGCAATCGCAACTTTGAAGGCCGCATTCACCAGGATGTGCGGGCGAATTACCTGGCCTCACCGCCACTGGTGGTTGCCTACGCATTGGCGGGCAACATGAATGTGGATTTACTCAACGACCCGGTCGGCGAAAGCAAAGACGGCAAATCCGTGTACCTGAAAGACATCTGGCCCAGCCCCAAAGAAGTGGCCGACACCATCGCCAGCGCCATGACCGAAGGCATTTACGCCGACAAATACGCCGACGTGTTTAAAGGCACCGAGGCCTGGCAACAACTGCCGGTGCCGGAAGATGAAATTTACTCCTGGCCCGAATCCACCTACGTGAAAAAGCCGCCTTACTTTGACGGCATGACCATGGAGCTGCCCGAGGCCAAACCCATTACCGGTGCACGCTGTTTGGTAAAAGTGGGCGACTCCATTACCACCGACCATATCTCTCCGGCCGGCGCTATCAAACCCGATAGCCCAGCGGGGCAATACCTGCGCGAAAAAGGCGTAGAGCCCGAAGACTTCAACAGCTATGGTTCGCGTCGCGGTAACGATGAAGTCATGGTGCGCGGCACCTTCGCCAATGTGCGCTTAAAAAACCAAATGGCCCCCGGCACCGAAGGTGGCTGGACCACTTATTTGCCCACCGACGAGCAAATGAGCATTTATGAGGCCTCGCAAAAATATCAGGCCGATAACGTACCGCTGATTGTATTAGCCGGTAAAGAATACGGCACCGGCTCCAGCCGCGACTGGGCCGCCAAAGGTACCAACCTGCTGGGCATTAAAGCCGTTATCGCGCAAAGCTTTGAACGTATTCACCGCTCTAACCTCGTCGGCTTTGGCGTGCTGCCACTACAGTTTAAAGACGGCGACAGCTATGAGTCTTTAGGCCTGGACGGGTCGGAGACCTTCGACTTTGATGCCATTGAAGGCGAACCCAAAACTTTAAACGTGATCGCACACAAAGACGGTAAAGATATTTCGTTTGAAGTGTGGGTACGAATCGATACTGCCGTAGAGTGGGATTACTACCGACATGGTGGGATTTTGCACTACGTATTGCGGCAGTTGGCGGGGTAATTACGAACAGTCGTATTGAGCAGGCTATGCAAAAGCATAGCCTGCGTTTTCTTCGCTTATTCCATCGATTGGGCTAATAACGCCTAGCTTTCCTCGCTTTACTACGTGTGTGTAGATCTCTGTTGTTTTAACATCAGAGTGCCCCAGTAACTCCTGAATCGTGCGTAAGTCGTAGCCACTCTCAAGCAGGCGCGTTGCAAATGAATGCCTAAACGTATGGCAAGTAACGTGTTTAGGAACCTCCAGTGAGCGCACGAGATGGCGCAAATGTTTAGTTACCGCGGTGTGATGTAAGTGATGCCGCCTAATTTCTCCCGTGCGGGGGCATGGGCCAGGCCGAGTGGATGGAAACAGATACTGCCATTTAGTAGATGTTGCGGCCGATGGGTATTTTTTCGCCAGAGCGTCAGGTAAATACACACTGCCTAGTCCACTCTTTATGTCGGTGTTGTGTAGCTGTTTAACTCGCTCGATTTGTGCTTTTATATCTGGCAGTAGAGATTGTGCTAAAAGAGTTGTGCGGTCTTTACGCCCTTTACCTTGACGTACATGCAGTATCAGGTTGTCAAAATCTATATCCAATAGCCGAAGGGATAAGCACTCCGCCTGGCGCAGCCCAGAACCATACATAATAGAAAACATAAGCCTGAATGGCTGCTTTGCATTGCAGATAATCGCTTGAGCTTCTACGCGTGATAAAACCGCTGGAATTCGCTGATGTACCTTCGCGTACTTAAAGTTTAAGTCGATTAAAGGTTTGCGTAAAAACTCACGATACATAAATACTATGGCATTTAGAGCAATCCGTTGGGTATTAACCGAGTTATTGCGTTCTGTAGCTAAGTGAGTTAGCCAGGCTTCAACCTCTGATTAAGATAAAGTTTGAGGGTGGGCCATCTTGTTAAAACGTATAAAGTTGACGGCCCAGTGCACATAGGTTTTTTCTGTTTGATAGGAAAGGTTTCTATATCGAATAAAGCCACGTAGCTGATCAATAAAGCGAACGCTCTTTTGGGGAACGTAAACAGGTATATCATTTGGTGTGTTCATGATTAGCCCTTTTGCTGTATTTATATACAGTTATAGGCAAAAATAAGAGCTATGCAAGCTGGTGAACATGAGACGGCTTACTTTCGGATTGCAGAATCTCACTGATAAATTTGATATTTCCTAAGTGTTTCAGTGCTTTAAACGCCTAAATTCAGGTGGTTTAAGAAATATGATACATTGCCAGCTGCTGTTCAACTTTGCTTCTTTACCTTTCTATAAAAATGCGCCAAAGTTAGGAAAAAAATATGACTTACAGTGAGTTAGGGCGGATTTATAAAAAATTTCTAAGCGTGATATATTGCCGGGCGCATTTTTCAACCCGCACATTAATAAGCTGTTAACTGTATGAGCGGATATCAAAGCAGAGAGCCAGACATTGAAGCTGAAGTGCGGCTTCTTACAAAAGAAGAAGGTGGTAGGCACACACCTGCAAAAACTGGATACAGGCCTGCACACCTAGTCATTGATGACTATCTGACTACGGCCGCGCAGCATTATTTAGGTCAAGAGTGGTTGCATCCCGGCGAATCTTGTTTGGCCCACCTCTGGTTTATTACGCCAGAGGTTTATCCAAATTCTTTATGGGTCGGCAAGGAAATTCAGTTCCAAGAAGGCGCAAGGGTTATCGGCTTCGCAAAAGTAACCAAAATATTCAACAATGTTCTACTTAAACACAGTTAACAAGGTGCAGCACAACGCGGCGACGCCGCTCGGACAGCCTACACTGCGTTTCGGCTGCCCGTGTGCACGGCGTTAAGCAATAGAAGGAGTATCACATTTGATTGACGAAAGTAATCCCGCTGGAAGATTGCACAAAATTTTGTCGGATGCGAAAAGACGGAAGGATCAAGACAAGGTTCGGGCAGTTTGGGCATCCGTGCTAGATATCGATCAGGATGATGTGGTAGTTACTAAAGCGGTGGTGGAGCTATACTCTCTTTCAAATGAGATTCAATCTCTAATAAAAATGAATAACCAGTTGAATCACGAATTGTACTTGAAATCATTCAATCAGATTAACCGAGCATTCTTCCCGCTTAATTTGGGCACTAACTGGAACTCAGTCAAACAACACCTCACCGATGAGGCACTTACAAGGTTACAGTTTTGTGCTGAAGAATTGTCCACATTCTACACTGAAGATACGTTATCGGATGAAGACTTGGCGGAAATAATTTCGAAAACGGAAGCCTTGTTTGAATCGGTATTTAATTCATCTCTTCCAGATGTTCTGCGATTGTCACTCCTTGAAGAAGTTGAGCGTTTAAGAAGTTCAATAAGCATGTATAGAATTAAAGGTGCAAAAGGGCTTAAGGAGTCGCTTCAAGGAACTATTGGAGCTGTAGTGGCCAACCAAGAGGAATTGAAAGAAGCAGCTGCACAAAATCCTGACGTATTGCAGCGATTAGGCGAGCTCATTGATAAGTTGGACTCATTCACCGCTCGAGCTCTCAAGCTGAAAAAAATGGTAACCAAACCCATTCGGTATTTGCTAGAAAAAGTAACAGATGCTGATCTATCGGATGGAGATCATGAGCAAGAAGCCGATGCTTAACAAAGCATTGCAGCGGACAAGCCGCTGAATGCGGCGTTAGTACTACCATGAAGAAGCTAGATATCTATATATGCATTACCGCTTTATTTTTTCTCTTAGCTATGAGTTTGAGTGCTTATCTAGCAGCAATTGAAGATCCTCGCTTTGACGGAGGGGCGATAACTAATGAAGAAATGCATTGGTATGAAAGTTTAATAGTTTTGGGGGCATTAATAGGCTCCTTTACAACTTGGTTAATTGCATTATCTAGTGCGTATTCCCACAGGTTTAGAAAATGGTTTTTAGCTATATTCATTCTATTGCCTTTAGCTTGGGTATATTTGTATTTTCATTCTAGAGAGGGCTCAAGCCATTAAAAGTACTAACAAGGCGTTCAATGTCGCCTTCGGCTGGACAGCCAAAAGCTGCGCTTTTGTCTGCCCATTAACTTGGCGTTAAATTGCTTTTTAAATTAGGCGGTTGGCAGTGAATTTAAACCGCACGATTTAAAACAAGTTTTCTAGCTTGTGCCGGTTAAAGGTTGTTGTGTATTTATTATGCTCTGCTTTATGGGGCGAAAACGACGGTAATCACCAGCAGGTGTGGTGGTATCCATTCTTTGTGGTATTTGCCACACGTTCAAGAGTGGGTTCAGCCTTGTAGAAATAAGCTAGGCCTTTACCGTTTGTTCGGTCATGTGCTCCCCCCAAATGCGCGCAAAGAATGGCTTAATAAAATAATTAATTCCGAGTGCCAGATGTTCAGTAGTACTTGGGTAAAAAGGTGGGGCGCAAAGGTGCTCCGTAGTAGAGGTCGGTGGTATAGCAATCTAACCAGGCTATCAAACACCGCCCCGTTGGGGCTGGACCTCCGTTCCGGCGCTTGTTTTTGTTGTACGCTACGCTAACAAAAACAAGCGCCTCCACTACGGCCGTTTATAGCGGCGTTAGTGGGCTTTTCTATGTGGAAAATAATTAGTCTGTGGCTCGCTATTTTGGCGGCACCAGCAATCTTCTTGTATGCGGCTGCAGACTTATATGGCTTGGTTGTTTATCTAAGCTACTATGCGCCCCTCTGGATTTTTGGAGAACCATTTTTTGTGTTTTCTACTGATATAGGTTGGTATTACCCAACCATATATGGTCATATATTGGCGGCATTTATTTACTCATTAACGTTTTGGGGGCTTTACATTTTAATGGTAAAGGCTAAGCGAGAAATGTCATCCACTAACAAGCGCAGGCAGTCGGACTAATTTTACGCTTCGCTTCAAATTAGCCCGCTGCTGCGGGCGTTAAGTGAGTAAAGGAAATGACAAATGAATCGATATTCTTGCTTGCTACAGTTCCATTCGGACTCTACTGTTTGGTGTTTCCGTCCCACGCAGGAAGGATGATTGCGCTGTTAATGAGATCCGCAGCGAGACTTCAATTTACTAGGTTTACTGAAGCTGAGACGAAAGCCAGGCCAATGTTCATACGAATTGTCGGAGTGATGAATTTATTTATGGCTGGTCTTATATATCTAAAGGGCTCTGGCGGCTAATGAATAGTTCATCACTTAACAAGGCGGTGTTGTCGCCTTCGGCTGGGACTGCCATTCCGCTGGCGCTCCATGTCAGCCCCAAACCACGGCGTTATGAAGATGGAGGAATGGTGTGACATATAAGGATATTTATAAGGCGAATAAAAAATGGTGGAGGATCTACACATTAGGTTTTTTAGTTTTTTGGACTCCAGCTTTGGCGATAGATTTAGTGCCGAATTATGACAACATTATTACTTTGCCATTGAAGGTTGCAGGGTTGGTATTTTTGATATTGGCGTACCCGAAGGCAAAGTGTCCAAAATGCAATAGGCTTCCTGGGTTTTTGTGGAATGTAGAAAGCTGTAGGTATTGCGGTGAAAGACTTTCATAACCAAGCATACCAGTTCGCCGCCGCAAGCGGCGGCAGGACGCTCGCAAGCTCGCGCCTCTGTACGCGGCGTTAAAAAATCAATGGATATCGCACGAATGATTCGAAGTATTATTTTTACCATATTGTTCTTTTATTCTCTTGGGTTGAATGCTGATGTGGATGTGCCTGAGGGATTTAAGCTACAAAAGCTTGAAGCAACAGACGGATCAATAGCAATTCCCGAAGGCTGGTATTACCAGGAAGGGTCAACTAATAGCGGGATCATCTGGACTATTTCAAAGGAAGATCCCAAAGAGGGCTATGAGACTGGACAGCGAATACAGATGTTGTTCGGTGTAGAAAAGGGTACCAAGAAGAGTAAAAAAGACTTCGTAGATAGCTTTATTCAAAATAAACGAAAGATCTCCAAAATCGTTAAAGATTGTACTACCACGGATCTTGGTATGTTCTACCGTACCTGTCTCGAAGTTGTTGAACCACCAAGTGAGGGTGGCGTAAAGAAGGAATACCACATTCTGTACTCACTTTTCTGGGCAAAGGAAATGGATCTAGTTGTTTTGGTTACCTTTGGGGCTCCCGAAGAAGAGTGGGCGGCAGTAGAGAGTATTGCTAACACAATGACTGTAATTGAATTAATTGGCCCGAATTTGGGCAAATAATTTTTAACAAGGCTAGCAAGCTTACCTCCGTTCCGGAGTATGTTTTTATGCTGTACGCTTACGCTAGCATAAAAACATACTCCTCCATTCCGGCAGCTTTTAGCGGCGTTAGATTTCACTCAGAGATACTCATCTACCTATGGAAAGAGATGGATTCAAATTTGACCTTGAAACACAGCGATTTATCAAAAATCGCTGGGATACTGAAGTGGGACAACGCGTAAGGCAGGAAATTATTGATGGGATAAAGAACTCTGTCGAAATACGCGCTATTCTGGATGATTATGTTTTAGAGCATCCAGAAAACATTGACCCCTATGGTCACCCCATATATCCCAAAACTGAAATGCGTGAGAATTCGTTCTGGGTATTGACTCAGGATGACCTGCGGGGCATCCATATTTATAACGAAGACTTATCATCTTCTCCGTGTCTTGAGAAAAAAGCACTTTCATATAGCTCTTTCTACAACTGCAATCTGTCGAGTACAAATATGGAGATGGCAGACTATTCATACAGTAGATTTGAAAAGTGCAATATGGAAGAAGTCGTCTTTGCTGCTTCTGGCGGATTTAGTGTGCGGATCATTGATTGTAACCTTAAAGGGGCCTGTTTTTGGCAAAGCGGGTTTAGAGGCTGTGATTTGAGTGGTTCAGATCTTTCAGGTGCCTATTTTGAAGGTGCGCTGCTTGAAGATCTTAGGGTGGACTATAAAACCAAATTCGACCTAGAGCTCGCAGGCTCATGGAAAAATAGGGAAATGCCAGGAGACCAGAGGCCTGACATACTGAGATCTATTAGGCTTGCATACGAAAAAGCAGAGCTTTGGGCGCATATGGATGCCTTTTTGTATAAAGAAAAGGTTGCTCAAAGAAAATTTATTTTATGGAAAAGCTTTCAAGAGAATAAATCTATACAAGGCTTTTACGGCTGGCTGTCAAGTCTTCTTTTAGGAGCGCTATCTGGTTACACCACAAAACCAATTAGAGTAATTGTTATGGCTGGGGCATTGTCCCTAATCTTTGCCGCTCTCTATTTAATGCTCGGGACACCAAGCCATACAGAAATTAGCGCAGCAGCTATTATGGAATCGCTTTATTTTTCGTTTACTACATTTGCAACGCTTGGCTATGGTGATATTTCGTATAGTGCTTGCCACCCATACTTGAGAATACTAAGTACAGCAGAAGCATGGATGGGCGCGATAACACTGTCTCTTTTTGTTGTTGTGTTAGCCCGGAAGGTGTTCAGATAATGCAATCTAACAAACACATCAAGTTTGTTCCCTACGGTCGCCGGACCTCGCTACTGCTCGGCCGCTTATGTGGGCGTTGAGGCTGTAGAAAAACTCTAAAAACAAGGCGTTTTTTGCTAAAATTGGGGCTTGCCAAAAGGAGAACCGGCCATGCCCAACTTCCGAAAATATAACTATAACCAAGACAGCATGGTCGTGATTAATTTTGAAGAACAGCTGCAACCCAATACGTTTGAATATACCCTTCATCGGTTGATCGAAGAGCATATTGATCTGTCAGCATTCTACGACCACTATAAGAACGATGAAGGCGGTCGCAGCGCTTACGATCCAGCCATTCTCCTAAAAATCGTGTTATTCGCTTACTCTAAAGGCATCACGTCCAGCCGGGAGATTCAGTGGCAGTGCGAGCATAATATTATCTTTAAGGCTCTGTCCTGCGATTTAGTGCCCCATTTCACCAGCATTGCCAGTTTTATCAGTCGTTACCCAGAGGCTATTGAAGACGTCTTCACTCAAGTCCTGCTGGTTTGTAACGAACAAGGCTTACTCGGTAATAAGCTGTTTGCCATCGACGGCTGTAAGATGTCCTCTAACGCGGCCAAGGAACACTCCGGCACATGAAAGAGCTGGAGGAGAAGTCTCAGAAATTACGCAAAAAAGTCCGCCAATGCCTGAAAGAGCACAAAAAGTTAGACGGGCGCAAGCCTCAGGAGCGAGAGCGAAAACAGCGACTCCAGCAGGCGGCCGATACTCTTGAGAAAGAGTTTGAACGCATCGACAAGTTCCTAAAGACGGCGTCCCCAAGGATGGGGAGTGGTAAGCGCCCCAAGGAAGTCAAAAGCAATATCACCGACAACGAGTCGGCCAAAATGACGACCAGCAAGGGCACCATTCAAGGCTACAACGGTGTCGCAACCGTCGACAAAAAACATCAGATAATTGTGGATGCCCAAGCGTTCGGAGAAGGGCAAGAACACCACACCCTCAACCCTGTACTCAATAGCGTGAAAGAACGCTATGCCCGAACCGGCATCAGTGACGACATTTATAAAGAAAACACGATCATCACCGCCGACACCGGCTTTGCCAATGACGCCAACAATGAATACCTTCGTGAATCCGGCATTAACGCCTATATTCCCGACAATCAATTTCGTCGTCGTGACAAAACCTTTGCCAAGCAAAAAGACAAATACGGAAAACGGCACAGAGATACCTTAAAAGGCATCAAGAGTGTTATTCCGTCCAGCGAATTCGACTTTGATAAACGACAAAAAACCTGTCGTTGTCCCGAAGGCAATGAAATGTGGCTCAGTCACGAAACTGTCGAGCCCAACGGAAAACGTAAATTGTTTTTCCAGGGCAAGCTCACCGACTGTCGGCATTGCCCTATTAAAGAACAGTGCATGCGAAACCCGAGCTCGGCGGATACACGCGAGGGCGCTGGGCGCCAAGTGTCATTTACGTGGACGAATGGGCGCACAGCGACGGACTGGATGAAGCGCCGAGTCGATAGCCGGCTT
>NZ_KB898713.1:0-135000 GCF_000377745.1 Gilvimarinus chinensis DSM 19667
AGCCGAAGCCGAAGCCGAAGCCGAAGCCGAAGCCGAAGCCGAAGCCGAAGCCGAAGCCGAAGCCGAAGCCGAAGCCGAAGCCGAAGCCGAAGCCGAAGCTCTGAAAGAGGAAAATCCTTCAGAGCTTGAGGAAAGTGAAAGCACTTTAGCGTCTGTAGAGGTAACGGCGAACTCTGAGGTGCCAGATTCAGGCCTCGAAGACGAGCCTGCGGCCAGCGATGAACTGCAGAACCCCATTACCCCTGAAACGACCGATAACGCTCTAGAACAGCCTACCCAGGTTGGGGATTTTGCCGCTGATATTGAAGTTGAAGATGAACTCGACGAAGAAATTCTCGAAATCTTTCTGGAGGAAGCTGAGGAGCTTTGTGAAGAAATTGAGCGTGCGCTGCACGACTGGGAAGAAGATTGGTCCAACCGAGAGTGTGCCGAAGAGCTCAAGCGTTGTTTACATACCCTAAAAGGTGGCGCGCGACTGGCAGGTTTAACGGAACTTGGTGACTTAACCCACGAGTTTGAAACCCGGCTGATCGAAATGAATATTGACGATATGGATCAGCCAACTTTTGCCACACTGGTTCGATATCAGGATCAAATTCACCATGGGGTCACAGTGGTACGTGCCAAATTAAGCGGCGAAGCATTACCCCCACCCCCTGAAACGCCTCGCGAAGTGATAGAGCCCGTCACGTCTATGGATGCTGAACAAGAGCCAGCATCGGACGCGCCCGCTCCACAAACAAAAGAACCCGTTGCTGGGGATGCCGGTAAAGTCTTGCCCTTTGCCCCCAAAGTTAAACCGCAACCTGCTTTTGGTGGCGGGCAGCCTTCATCGACCGGTGGTGGTGCCCAGGTGGCCACTACCGCTGCGCAGGCTCAGCACTTGGCCGCAAAACGCAGTGGCCCTCAGGAAGTGGTTAAAGTCTCCGCTGAATTGCTGGAAGAGCTGGTAAACCTTGCGGGTGAAACCTCTATTGCTCGGGCTCGTATCGAGGAGCAGGTAGGCGATGTGGGTATTGCTCTGGAAGAAATGGATGCAACGATTGAACGTTTGCAAGAACAGCTTCGCCGGTTGGATATTGAAACGGAAGCGCAGATTTTATTCCGTCAGGAGCAAATGGCGCAGCATGAAGATTTCGATCCGCTGGAAATGGACCGATACTCCGCGCTGCAGCAATTGTCCCGCTCGCTGGTAGAGTCTGCATCTGACTTGCTTGACCTGCGGATGACCTTGGTTGATAAAACCCGTGACACTGAAACCTTATTGTTACAGCAATCGCGCATTAACACCGATTTGCAAGAAGGCTTAATGCGCTCACGAATGGTGCCATTTACAAGGCTGGTACCTCGGTTGCGCAGAATCGTACGTCAGGCGGCATCTGAGCTGAATAAAGATGTGAGTTTTGAGCTGGACAATGTTGAAGGTGAGCTGGATCGCTCTGTGCTCGAACGGATGATTGCTCCCTTAGAGCACATGCTTCGTAATGCGGTTGATCACGGCATCGAACCTGCCAAAGTTCGCCAGGCAAACGGCAAGAGTGAAGCGGGTACTATCTCGCTCAGCTTGTCCCGTGAAGGCGGTGACGTTGTTTTGCGTCTTCGGGATGATGGGCGGGGCATTAACCTTGAGCGGGTGCGTGAGAAAGCAATTGAGCGGGGCTTGATGGCCAGCGATGCTCATTTGTCTGATCAGGACATTATGCAGTTTATTTTGCATGCGGGGTTTAGTACGGCAGATAAAGTGACGCAAATCTCAGGCCGTGGTGTCGGCATGGATGTGGTTCACTCAGAAATAAAACAATTAGGGGGCGCTATGTTTATCGCCTCTGAGCTGGGTAAAGGGACTGAGTTTACCGTTCGCTTGCCTTTCACCGTGTCGGTGAACCGTGCATTGATGGTAGAGATTGGCGATGATCATTACGCGATCCCACTGAATACAATCGAAGGGATTGTTCGTGTAAGTCCGTTTGAATTGGAACATTATTACCAGGATGAAAGCGCTCGCTTTGAATACGCCGGTGAAAATTATCTGGTGCGATATTTGGGCTCGCTACTCGATAGCGATGCTATCCCCAAGTTGGATGGCCAGGCCCTACCCTTGCCCGTAGTGCTAGTGCGCAGTGCTGAGAATACTGTTGCATTGCAAGTGGACAAGCTGATGGGTAGCCGCGAAATTGTGGTAAAAACCCTCGGCGCTCAGTTTAGTTCTGTTCGTGGAGTCTCGGGTGCAACTGTGATGGGTGACGGCTCCGTGGTTGTTATTCTAGACCTGCATGCCTTGATTCGTGAGCAGCTGGCGCTGGGACTTGCTGAAACCACCTTGCTTGAGCCCTTCAAGCAAGGGGCGCAGAACGAAATCGACGAAGATGATGAAAAAACCGTTATGGTTGTCGATGACTCGGTAACCGTACGTAAAGTGACGGGTCGTTTTCTAGAGCGCGAAGGCTACAATGTGATTACCGCAAAAGACGGTGCGGAAGCTATTTTGCTGCTACAAGACCATATCCCGGACGTGATGTTGCTGGATATTGAAATGCCGCGAATGGACGGCTTTGAAGTAGCGAAAAATATTCGTACCAGCTCTCGTCTAAAGCATTTGCCAATTATCATGATCACTTCACGTACCGGTGAGAAGCATCGAGAGCGAGCCTTAGGGCTTGGCGTTAATCGATATATGGGTAAGCCCTATCAGGAAGATGCTTTGCTGCAGAATATTGAGCAGCTGATCACAGAGGCTGGGGAGAAATGAGATGCCACGGTCGCTGCGACTGGGCGTAATAGTTGACAGTGAAGCAAAGTTAGCACTCATTAAAACCGTAGCCGTTCAGGTGGGACAAAAAATAGAGTGCAGCGTTTTAGTCAGCGCAAACAGCGGCGGGGTGAGCCCTTCTGAATTAGCGCAACTCGAGACGATCCAAGAGCTAGACGCTTGGTTGGTGGCCTTAAATTATGCGGATGCACAGGCGGCTAAAACCGAGCAGGTTTTGCTAAGTCCCTCTTTAGCGTCTGATATTCCCGTTATCGTGTGTGACAGCAGCGAGCTCAGCTATGGGCCAGTGCAGCAATGCCAATGGCTAAAAAGGCTTAAGTTACGCCTACAGCGAGTTCAGGGAGACGTCAATCTGCTTAGCCGCAGAGCAGCTTCAAGCGTATGGTTATTGGCCGCGTCTACCGGGGGGCCCAGTGCTGTTTGCGAGTTTCTGCAGGCACTTCCCAGTGAACTGGATGTGGCTTTTGTTTATTTGCAGCATATTAACCAAGGCTATTCTTCGGCGCTAATAAGTATGTTGTCGAAAGCTGGCCATTACCGCCCCAGGTTAGCTCATCAGGGAGGTGTGTTAGAAGCCGGAACTGTGACTCTGGTGGATCCAGCGTATCGAATAGAAGTGCAAAATAATGGGACTTTGGTTTGCTTTGACGATCCCTGGAAGGGGCCTTATCAACCGTCAATTGATCAGCTGGCGGCGAATGTCGCTCGAACTCACTCATTTCGTGGCGGTATGATCGTTTTTACGGGAATGGGGGAAGATGGTGTGGCTAGTAGTAGACTGGTTGCACAACAAAAGGGCTTGGTTTGGGTACAAAAGCCCGAGACCTGCGTCGTTGATTCCATGCCCCAGGCGGTTTTGCAGACCGGGTGTGCGCAGTTTTCTGGTTCGCCGATCGAGTTGGCGCAGGCATTGAGTAAGCATTTACATCATTTACAGGAGCAGCAGCTTAATGAAAGCTCAGCAACATATTGAAACTGATCAGGTTCAGGAAGTCGCAAGTTTACTGGTACCTTTGAGCGATAAACTCCTGTTGATGCCCAATGTGACTGTCGCTGAAATTGTTCCTTTGGGCGAGTTGGAGCAAGATGATGCCGCCCCTGACTGGCTTTTAGGACGGATGACTTGGCGTGAACTCTCTGTGCCGTTGATGTCGCTGGAGGTTTTAAACGGTCATGAGGCACCTGAGGTGAGTCGAAGTGCACGGGTGGCGGTGTTAAATACCACCGGACTGAGCGATGAATTAGGGTTTATCGCTATTCTGACTCAAGGATTGCCGCGCCTGGCTCGCGTTATTCCCAGTGAAATCTCCGAGCGCGAAGATCTCACCCCTGACACTTACGATGAAATGGTGGTGAGCTGGTCGGGAGAAACTGCGGTAATCCCTGCTGTGGCTCAACTGGAGCAAACCTACCTTAACTATTTACTTGGGGATGTATGAAAGCGACAGCGTGGTACCTAACGGGGCTACTGATTGCTCTGGTAGGCTGTGGAGCAGAAAGAGATGAGCCTTTTGATCCGGACCTTCCAGTTGATGACGAGGGTGATTCGACTGCAGTGCGTATCGATGCCACTAAGGTGATCGATGGTCAACAAACGTTATTTGACATCGAAGGTGAAAAGCAGACACATGTCTTTCGTGATCAAGAGGCCTACTGGCTATTTCTGGATCGCTATACTGATCTTCTACCCGTAAATGAGCCGGACTTTGATGAGGGTCAAGTGGTGCTGGTTGATTTGGGGGAGCAAGAGGATTCGCAGTGCCAGGATTATCTGAGCCTGGAGTCCGTGGCCGCCTATGAGTCTGGTGATAGTGGTGCTCGCCTGAGTCTTACATACAACCTGAACGAGGCTGTGGAAAGTAATGGCTGCCCCGATGAGGAAGCCGAGCTGATACGTCCGTATTATTTTTATTATATTGCTACCCGTCGCCCGATGGTCGTGTCTGAATCCATTAATGAATAAGACCGACTTTATAAGTCTCCCCACAGGTATTGCAAAAGGCTAATCGCAACTATGGGTGCGGTTTCAGTACGCAACACACGGGGGCCCAAAGTGAGAGGTTGAAAGCCCATTGCTTGTGCGGCCTCTATTTCTCTTTCGCTTAAACCTCCTTCGGGACCGATCAGTAAAGAGACATTTTCTGGTGAGGGTTGCGCGGATAACCCCTGCTTACCACGATGGTGCAGAACGAATTTAACGGCGCCTGCTGCTTTATCAAGATGGCTTTCCAGGCTGGTAAGCGAGGCAAGTTCGGGCAGCCGGTTTCGTTGGCTCTGTTCACAGGCACTGATTCCTATTTGCTGCCAATGCTGCTGTTTTTTTTCTAAACGATCACCTTTTAATTTTACTTCCGTGCGTTCTGTCATCAGAGGGATAATACGGTTTACGCCAAGCTCGGTGGCTTTTTGCAACACAAAGTCCCAGCGCTCACCGCGAGACAAGCCGATGGCCAGCTCAATGTTTAAGGGTGACTCTCGATCTTCGTCGACAAAGGCCTCCAGTTGCACGCGTACGGTCTTTTTATCGGTATCGACAATGCAGCCATGATGCTCGCCGCCCTGACCATTAAACAGCGTCAATGGGCGACCTTCACCCATGCGCAATACGCGAGTAATGTAATGTGCAGCATTGTCCGTTAGCGTGGTGATTTGACCGTGATTGAGAGGCTGGTCGACATAGACTCGTGGAATTCGCATAACGCCTGTTTTTAACTGTGGTTTGAGCGTAAGATCATATCAAATACTCGGTTGCCTAGGTGGCTCGAGCTAACAATACGTCAGGAGGTGGGTATGAAAACTTGGGGTTTACTATTGGCGATGGTGTTAATGCCGCTTAGCGGCATCGCACAAACCTGTCCTCCACAGTTTCAGGGGGAGTATCGGAAACTGCATTCATCCGATTCGGTCAGTCTTTGCGATCTTCTACAGGGGGCGCCTGCGCTAGTCGTCAATACAGCCAGTCACTGCGGTTTTACGCCACAATTCAAAGCATTGGAAGCCGTGCATCAACAGTATAAAGATGAGGGGCTGGTGGTTGTGGGTTTTGCCAGTGACGACTTTAAGCAGGCGGCCAAGTCAGAAGAAGAAGCGGCAACCATTTGTTACACCAATTACGGGGTGAGCTTCACGATGCTTGCCCCAACTGAAGTAACTGGTGAGCAGGCAAGTGCCTTATTTAAATGGTTGGGGGGGCAGAGCGAAGAGCCGAGCTGGAACTTCAATAAATATGTCATCAACCCAAAGGATGGGTCAGTAACCCACTTTTCCAGTAAAGCAAAGCCCGATAGCTCCGCGCTGAGAAGTGCTATTGAGGCGGCATTATGATACTCATGGGAGGCTACTCTTGCCGGAGATCCACGTGCAAATAGCCTTCTGCCTCCTGGGTTATTTGAACCTCCATAGGCTGGCAACACACGTGGCAGTCTTCAGTATAAGTCTGTGAGCCCGCTGACTCATCGATAAGCAATGTCAGCCGGGCATCACAAAATGGGCAGTTAACATTCTTTTCTGTCAGAAAATCCATTAAAAGCGATAATCGAGCGATGCAGTGATTGTGGTAAATCGGTACTCGTTAGCATCCAGCAGGTTGCGGTATTCAAAGTTCACATTTAAATGCGGGTCGAGAATAAAGCCTACCCCCAGCCCCCAGGAAAAGTCATCTTCTGACAAAGTTATTTCATGATTATCGCTTTTCATTGTGAACTCGATGTCGGCATAACCTAACAGAGCATAAAATCGACCGGTTTGGTTAACCGCTTCAGCACGGTAATAAACGGCACTATAGTGATCCATCTCCATTGTTAAAGAGTCGCCGGTTACCACATTTAATTCCGGTAGAGGTTGCGCTACTTCAGTGCTCTCTTCACCTAAACCCAAGCCATACCTAACCTCTGCACCCAGCCAAGGGTTAAGTTTGTAGCCGCCAAACACCTCGCCCCCCCACATGTTTGCTTTAGCAAAAGAAGGACTGTCGTCGACGTTAATGGCTGATACCCCGGCCCCGGCAAAAAAGCCGCGGTTATTATCGGCGTAACTAAGAGGTGCCAATAGGGTCAATGGAATTGCCAAGGCTGCGATGGAGTTACGGTAGTTCATAAAAATAACCAGTGTATGTTGGGTATATGACGAGGGTCTAAAAAATCCAGGCAATCATCAGCCATAGAATTAAAAAAAAGCTGAAGAAGCCACCGAGTACGAATTGAAGCTCACCAATAAGGCCGTCACCAGAGCTAATTGCAAACACCACCAGAAGTGTAACGGTAACAAAGAAGGCTATTATGGCGGCATTTTTTAGGCCTAATCCATCATCGAATAAACCGCTGGTGCTTTCGGCGATCAGTGGCACCATAAAGAAGCTGGCTAATACCACCAATGCAAGAATAACGATCAGTGCGATAAGCGTACTTCTGGCTTGACGTTTGTCTTTATCGTCGCTGCTCATGGGGTTGGTTTAACTCAGTCGTTTGCTTTAATAATGTCGCGCACGGTATTGGGATCAGGAAGGCCTTTGGCCACGATTTCTGGGTTATCGCCAGCGGTGTAGAGTTCGACAGTGCCGGTGCCAAAAATACGGTTCAGAAAAGACTGTTTTACTCTGACTGTACGAATGCTTTTGATGCTGAGCTCTGAGCGCTCTTTGCTCAGTAGCCCTTGCTCGTACAGGACATCTGCCTCAGTGATGACTAATTTAGTAGATTTATTATTGATATGCCAAATCAGCAGAATGATTAACCCGAGGCCGAAAGCGGCGATTAAGATAACCGCTAATAAAAACCCAAAAGGGTGATCCTTCATAACCGGATGGGCGGAGTAAAGCTCTTTCATAGGGCTGCCTAATTGGTTAATTTTAATCCGACAATGCCGACGAGTATAAGGGCAATACAGCCAAGGCGCAAAGCGCTCAAATGCTCACCAAAAATCCAGGCGCCGACCATTACAGTGCCTATGGCACCGATACCCGACCAGATGGCGTAAGCGGTGCTTAACGGGAGTTGGCGCAGAGACAGCCCCAGCATAGCAAGGCTTACGATTATAGCAATAACGGTGATTAGGGAAGGGCCAAAACGAGTGAACCCGTCGGTATATTTGAGGCCAGTAGCCCAGATAATTTCAAACAAGCCCGCGAGAATCAGAAACAGCCATGACATGGTTATCTTCCTAGAGGCCGTCCTCTAAGTCGTCGGCTTTCGCCGTATACCGGCGGGTCGTCCCGGCGGATGCCATTGGTAAATACACTCAAAAATGTCGTCATGAGTGATAGTTGAGTTGGTATAGTACTAAAACTAGTCGCATTAAGGAACAAAGTACTTTTATGTTGGAAGCTATCTGGATTGCCTGCGCATTTGCATTAGGCTTAGCTGTGCGTGCCATCGGCCTGCCACCATTGGTTGGGTATCTGGCTGCGGGGTTTGCGGTTACGGGTTTGGGGCAGTGGATACAATTTCCCGCCTATGACGGCAAGGTGATTAATCACCTTGCGCATCTCGGAGTGCTGCTGCTGCTTTTTACGGTGGGGCTTAAGCTTCGGGTGAGAAATCTAGTACAGCCCGAGGTTATTGGTGGCGGATTGCTGCATTTTTTAATCGCTGTAATCTTGTTTAGTCCGGCAATGTACGTACTGCTGGAGGTTAGTTACTACGAGGCGCTTTTATTAGGTGTGGCTTTGTCGTTTTCCAGTACGGTTTTGGCGGCAAAGGTGCTTGACTCTAAACGCGAACTGCGGGCGTTTCATGGGCGAGTTGCCATTGGTATATTGGTTGTTCAGGACTTGTTGGCGTTACTGGTGATCAGCTTGGCCGGTGATACCAGCCCCTCCCCCTGGGCGCTACTGGTACTTGGGTTACCTTTGTTGCGACCGCTCTTATTTAAACTCCTGGATGTTTGCGGTCACGATGAGCTTATGGTGTTGTTCGGTCTGCTGCTGGCCTTGGTCATTGGTGGGCTAGGGTTTGAGCATCTGGGGCTTAGCTCTGAATTGGGAGCTTTGGCTTTTGGAGTGCTGTTGGCAAAACATAAGCGAGCGACTGAATTGTCTAACTCACTTTGGAGTATTAAAGAAATTTTTTTGGTGGGGTTCTTCCTGCAAATCGGCATGAGCGGTTTGCCAGGTATGGACGCACTCATTTTAGCTCTGCTGGCAACCGTACTGCTGCCTCTCAAGGGAGCTGTGTTTTTTCTACTGCTGGTACTCTTTAAACTGCGTGCGCGCAGTGCCTTTTTGTCTTCGCTGGCGCTAACAAACTACAGCGAATTTGGTTTGATTGTCGCGGCTATTGTCTTACCGGAGTGGTTGGTGCCACTTGCTCTTACGGTTGCTGTTTCTTTTGTGATTTCGGCACCGCTGAATCGTATCGCACATCCGTTTTACGAGCGTTTATCGAAAAAGCTATTGCGGTTTGAACGTGATATTCACCACCCGGACCAACAGCCTCTGTCGTTAGGCGATGCTGAAGTACTGATATTTGGGATGGGAAGAACGGGAACCGCGGCATACGATCAGTTAAAAGAGCGAACCCCCCGTCTAATTGCGCTGGACTCCGACCCCGGCAAAGTTGATCGGCATCGTAAAGAGGGGCGTAATGTGCTGTTCGCGGATGCGGAGGATCAGGTATTCTGGCAGGGCCTTGAGATGAATCGAGTGCGAGCGGTGATTCTCAGTATGAGCGATATAGAAGCCAAAATTATTTCGGTGCGCCAGCTGCGTCAACGTGGCTATCAAGGTTTTATTGCCTCACATACGCTCTACCCCGATGAAGCGGATAAAATTAACACCGCGGGCGCGGATGAGACCTACCTGACAATGTCAGAAGCGGGAGTCGGTTTGGCCGAACATGTTCAGGAGCAATTACAAGAGCGCAGCGCCTGATCTTGGTGTCAGGCCTGCGGCAGGTTGTCTAACCGCTTGAGAATGTGAGGGAGCTGCTCCAGCGCATCCAGATAGCGTTGCTGGCCCACGTTCTGCAGCAGGCAGGCAACGTAACTGGCAAGTTCCGCTGAAGTTTGCTCACTTTCCAGGCTGATGTCTTTTAGCGCATCTTTAAGGCCATTTTGTCCGTAGGGTGTTGTAGGGTATTGGCTGCCGAGAATGTCCATACCCCATTGTCCCCATTGGTAGGCTAAGCCGTCCGAGTCACTTATCAACACAGTGTAAGGTGTTATCTGTGGGTTGTATAAACAAACAGGCAGTGTGGCTAAAGCGCTTTTCAACATAGGCAGCGCTTGCTGTATTTTCTGTATTTGCTGTTGCTCTTCGGCATCGGCCGCTATGAGCAGCTGCTCGAATGTTGCCGCATCCAGTTGTTGCCATAAAAGTGGGTGCGCCTTTTGGTAGGCGCTGCGAAGTTCTTCGGGGATGGGCCAGCTGGCAAGGGCTTGTTTTATTTTCGGTGCTAGGTGTGCAAACTGTTCCGTTTGCACCGGTGGGGAGAAGCCATCGGTGGATAAAAGGTGGACGGCGAACCCGTTCAGCGAACCGGCGTAAATAAGATCTGGTGCAGGCAGCGCATCGGCGCCTGGGCTGGTTAACAAGCTAGCCTCATGTTGAGCCAGCGTTTTCTTGTTTTTATCAAACAGTTTCACAACGCAGCTTTCTCGGGTAGCTTTGTTTTCTACCCAGAGAGCAAATACGTTAGCCACATTGGTTTGCAGCCACCGGCTGTTAATCTCTTTTGAATTGTTAATTTCCCACTGCGCTTTACTTAATAATTCCGGTAACCAATGGTTGCGCGCGTCGGCGGCTAGCATACCGGTAAGGTCACTGTGGTCTGGAATGTTTTTGCTTAATAGAAGGTGCTCTTCAAAAAATATGGCCGATACCTTTTCGCGCTTGTTGGCTATGTCTGCAAGGTCAATAGCCGCTGCGCAAAATTTGCTGGAACCCTGGCGAGACAAAATAAGCGCAATAATAGTGAGCAAAATGGATGGCGCTGCAAAATAAAGATGATCAATAACGATAAAGCCAAAACTGATTAAAAAGCTGGTGTTTCCCAAGTTCTGTATGGCGCGATTGTAAACGACAGGCTTTTTCTGCTGGCGACTTTTCGCCAAAAACCAGTTTGCGATAGGTGCGCTGACAATAATAAAAGTAATAAGTGTGAGGCAGAGCCCAGGGTAAATAACACCAACCACCACAAATACCAAACTGTTAAACAGTATCGCTGCGATAGAGGTGACTATTTTCTGGTAGGCGTTTTTTGCCAGCTCCTCTTGGTTTTCAAACAGAACCACTTTTCCGGTTTGAGCGACGATTTTGTCACAGGATGCATGGATGAGACGAGCGCAAAATTTATCGGTGGCTAAGTACACGATAAACATAAGAACCGCTACAAGAGACAGCAGAAGAATAAGAGAGTTTATGGATAACTGATCAAATGGCGAGGGTATGTAAGAAGGTATTTCAGGCATACCCAGCAGCATAACGACCTTAATGGGCAATAAGGTGCCAATCATCAGAGCGGCTTGGCTTACCAGAGACAGCATAATCGCTGAGTAAGAGTGCGCGGGGGTGGATTTTAGCAATCTGGTCGATAGCTTACACATCCAATGGAAAAAAGAAGATTGATCTTGCAAGGCCGGCTCGCGTTGTTGATTAGACTGGGGAGTTCTGCGCTTTGCTGCGCCCGGCCAACCAGCAAATAATTGCATGGTTGGCGAAGGCCTAATCTTAACGGATTGTCTGATTGAAAAGAAGCCGCTGCCTTATGGCGCAACGGGTGTCAGGTAGGCGATGTACGCAACGGTGCTTCAGTAGCGGGCAGAGTGACCCTTAAAGTTGCCAGGGCCGCGATAGTGAAGCAGGCTCCACCCAAGAGCAAGGCGTAGATGCTGTTGCCTTTGAAAATTGTGCTTACCATCAACCCTAAAACGCTGGCTGCCAATATCTGCGGAATAACAATAAAAAAGTTAAATATCCCCATGTATACGCCCATTTTATGGCCGGGCAAAGCGCAGGAAAGCATGGCGTAGGGCAGCGAGATGATCGACGCCCAGGCAAAACCAACGCCCACCATCGAGGCCAAGAGCCAGGCTGGGTCTTTGACCCACAGAAATGACACAAACCCTAAAGCGCCCAACAGCAGGTTGATGCAGTGTGTGAGTTTCTGGCCCAGCTTACGCGCCATAACGGGGATGATAAATGCGGCCAGCATCGCGTAGCCGTTGTATGAGCCCAGCAAGACACCGGTCCAGTCAGCCCCCTGATTGTAGAGCTCGCCGTTTGTATCCAGCGCTCCGTAGTGGTGGCTGGTGACAGCGGGGGTGATATAAATCCACATCGAGAACAGCGCAAACCAGCTGAAAAACTGTACCAGCGCCAGTTGAATCATGGTGCGCGGCATGTGGAAAAAATCGTGGGTAATTTGGTACAGGCCATGGCCCGTGGCGCCACGATGTTGCAGGCTGGCGGCAATGAGCTGTAAAACGCCAAAGCCGGTACTGCAGGCGGCGAGTATGTAGAGCTCTGCGTGCAGTGAAAAAACAGCGACTACTGCTGCGCCCAAAGCCCCGATAGCAAACCACGCCAGGCCGCTTTTTTTGTAGTAGCTGGCGGGCTTAATGGCTGCCGAGTGCTCCGGGCTCAGCTGGCCTTCGGCCTCGTTGTATTCTGCCAGTTGCTCGGGTGAGTATTCACGCGTGCGGATAATCGTCCAGCCCACCGCCAGCAATACGGCCAAACCGCCCAGCGTAAACGACCAGATCACCGAATCGGGTACAACGCCGGGGGCTGCGGTATTGCTAATGCCGATAACATTGGCCATCAGCCATGGCAGGCACGAGGCGACCACAGAGCCTACGCCGATAAAAAACGCCTGCATCACAAAGCCGAGGGTGCGCTGCTTTTGTGGCAGCATGTCGCCGACAAACGCGCGGAAGGGCTCCATGGAAATATTAATTGAGGCATCCATAATCCACAGCATTCCGGCGGCGATCCACAGTGTGGGCGAGTGCGGCATAAAAAATAACGATGCACTGGTCGCTATGGCGCCCACCAGAAAGTAGGGGCGGCGGCGGCCGAGCCGGTTCCAGGTTTTATCGCTGAAATAGCCGACAATAGGCTGCACCAGCAGTCCCGTCAGCGGTGCGGCGACCCAGAGTATAGGTAAGTCGTCTATTTGGGCCCCAAGGGTTTGGAAAATACGGCTGACATTGGCGTTTTGCAGGGCAAAGCCAAATTGTATGCCGATAAAACCAAAGCACATATTCCAGATTTGCCAGAAGCTAAGCTCAGGCCGTTGCGATGGTGTGCTCATAACTCAGTCTCGTTTGTTGTTATTTTTTAATCGGCTTGCTGGTAGCGCTCGCCTACCGGAGGGTAATAATCCCACACGGCGCCATCGGCAAGCGAGCGCAACAGTTTAATGTATTCGGCGTGGGTCCAGGCCAGCGGTGTTGCCGAATTTGTGCCTTCGCCCAGCTCGTAGCCGTACGCCTCGTTGCTGCCGACACCGTCCCAGACTTGCTCGGGCAGCATCAGCCCTTCGTTGGCAAAGTACTCCATACTGGCCACATAGCGACTTTTTAGCTGATCGACATCTAATTCACCGCGCACCTTTTGTCGAGCCAGCTCATAGTGAGCGCGCTCTCCGGTCAGGAAGGGCCAGACACGGCCGCGCTGCGCGGGATGGTTTTCGCCCTCGGCCTGGTACCCTCGGCCATCCGTCACGCGCTCACCGTATCCGTCTCCGCCGTAGCGGCGCCAGCCGACATAGATATTGGACTTTTCTGGAAACTCGTAGCGCACGCGCAGGTAATCCGGGAGGGCATGGCTGTCCACTTCCTCCAGCGAAGCGACCACCTCAGGATGGTTGGCTGTGTGAACGCCGTAGCGCACCAGCTCCAAAAAGCCCGGGTCCACAATTTCGATCTCGTTCAGCGCGCCCTGACCATTGCGAGGAACAAGGCTACCCTGATCATTGGGGTCCTCATTTTGAGTAATACGCAAATAGTAGCGGCCGTCTCCGACCAAGGTTCCTTTATTGGTGACGGTGTGCTGATCCAGCTGCTGACGATACTGATCTGCGCGGGCCAGGTAATGCGCAGCGCGCTCACTATCGCCTACCTGGGTAGCAAATTCCGCCGCGGTGACCAGCCCTGCAATAATCGCTGCGGTAGTGGAAGGCGAGTAACCCTCTTGTTCTTCCCAGCGCTCCTGCTGGGTATAGGGGGGCGTGATGTGGGTGTCGTTCCAGCCCAGGTTTACCTGGCCTCCGTCGGCTAAAAAGTCGGCCGCCGGGCGCAGCATTTTGTGGTACCAGGTCTGCGCGTCGGCATCGCTGAGAATGCCTTTCTGCCAAAGCTGCCAGCCCAGCATAATCGGCATGGCCGTTTGGTCCAGTTGCACGGCGTACCACTCCAGTGTGCCGTCTACATGGGTTTTTTGCAGAAACCAGCCGGGCGCGCCTTTATAGCCGGGCGTGCTCGAAGATGCCTGTACCTTTTCCAGATAACGGAACGCCACCAGTGGTGTTTCGGTATCGCCCATCGCCAGGAAAGCCATTGCGACCTGATAAAAATCACGTGGCCACACGGCTTTATAACCGGTTGAGGACTCTGTTGCCGGGACAACGTCGCCCCAGGGGTTAGACAAGGACGCAATAAGAGCACCGGCGTGGGTTTTGTCTTCCTGCGCTTTGAGCACCATGGCGCTGGCGTAGGCGAGCTTTCCGCCATCGGTGGCGGTGGCAGAAAGCTCTGGCAAGGGGGCAAGGCCCGCCAGGTAATCTTCCCAGCCGATGGCATCGCCAGTGCCGTTGTAATGGGCCAAGGTGTCGTTGTAGCCCTGCGTTAAGCTATCGTTGGCAACGGCTTGCGCTTGCTCAGCGGTCTTGCCGTAGGCGAGGACAAAATCCCAGGTTTGTGGGCTTTTGCTGTCTACCGCTAACGCATGGCTAATACTTACATTGCCCAAGGCATCCCCAGTGGATTTGTATTGCCAATCTTGGCTGCCATCGGCGAGGTCTGTGGCTAGGTCAGAGGTGCCGACAAAGCCAACGCTTGGTTTGCTGCCTTCTGGTCCGACAATGGCGATGACATTGTCGCCGTCGCGCGCGAACGCTGTGTCACCTTGGGTCCAGGCGGAATCATTGGTGCCAGTATTGGCGACGTGCGGGTTGGTCACCATATAGGCACTCAGGCCATCTTCAAAGGCGGTAAAAATAACCCGCTGCCACACGCTATTGCGGTTAGGGTCCGTGAATACGTGCTTTTCGATGCGGTATCGCCCTTGTGGGTCCGTATTGATGATTTTATAGGCCAAGGATAAAGGCCGACCGGCGGCGTCTTTGTGCAGATAATCAATATCCGTGATGGTGTCCTGGCTCTCGTAGTGGACGAAGTCTGCGCCCTGAATCACCAGCTCCATGTCTTTGATCTGCGCCTCATGTATCAGGCCAAACATGGTTTCCGTGACAATGCCTTGGGCAATAGAAAACCACGCCTTGCTGACATCACCGGTAGCGGCGGCATTGCTGTACTGCCCATTGAGGTATTGTTCATAGCTGGTGCCAATACCGGTTTTACCGGAATAAGCCCATGTGGGGGTGACCCCTGGTGCGCCGGGCGCGACAGCGCCTTGGGGTTTGCTGGCTAAGTCGTTACAGCCGGTGGTGGTTAGGGCGCAGATACTGAGGGCACTAAAAGCCAAGTAATTTCGCAACATGATTATTTTTCTCTTTAGGAGCAAATTCAACTGACACAATAATAGCCTGACTAGGCGGCCTCAATGGATTACATACGTATTCAATCGCTGCATTAAATGCATACGTATGCAGTCTATTGCGCACTATTTCCCTGCTGCACTAACCTTTCACGCATGAATGAGCGGTGGCGTTTCTGGTCTCTGCCGCTGCAGGCCGGGCCTGCAAAACAATAACAATGCCGGGCGAGAATTCGGCGAGGATGTATGTCATGCAGCAACAACCTTGGTGGCGTGGAGCCATTATCTATCAAGTTTATCCCCGCTCTTTGATGGACAGCAACGGCGATGGCGTCGGCGATATTCCGGGCATTATCAGTAAGCTTGATTACATTAAATCACTGGGCGTAGACGCTATCTGGGTTTCGCCGTTTTTCAAATCGCCGATGAAGGATTTTGGTTACGATATCAGCGATTACCGTGATGTGGATCCGCTGTTTGGAAACCTTGATGACATTGATCGTTTAATTTCTGAGGCTCATAACCGCGATATCAAAATTATTATCGATCAGGTGCTCAGCCATACCTCGGATCAGCATCAGTGGTTTGCCGAAAGTCGTGTGGACAAAACCAACGCTAAGGCCGATTGGTATGTCTGGGCAGATCCGAGCGAAGACGGCACGCCCCCGAACAACTGGCTGTCGATTTTCGGTGGCTGCGCCTGGGAGTGGGAGCCGCGTCGCGGCCAGTATTACCTGCATAACTTTCTCAAAAGTCAGCCGGATTTAAATTTTCACAATCCGCAGGTGCAGGCACAGATATTAGAAGAAGTGGAGTTTTGGTTACAGCGAGGCGTAGACGGCTTGCGCTTGGATGCCATTAACTTTTGCTTTCACGATAAACAGCTGCGAGACAACCCGCCAAAACCACCGGCCGAACGACAGGGTCGAGGCTTCAGTGAAGACAATCCCTACGCCTTTCAGCGGCATTGGTACAACAATACCCAGCCGGAAAATTTAGCCTTTCTGCAGCGTTTGCGAGCTTTACTGGATAACTATCCGGGCACAGTTAGTTTGGGTGAAATCTCGTCGGAAGATTCATTGGCCACCATGGCCGAGTACACCCGCGGCGGCGACAAGCTGCATATGACGTATAGCTTTGAATTGTTAACAGATGACTTCTCTCCAGAGTATATACGCTCCACGGTGGAATCTTTGGAGGAAGGCATAGGCGAGGGCTGGCCATGCTGGGCGATCGGTAATCACGACGTGGCGCGGGTGCTAAGCCGCTGGGGCGGAGAACACCCCAGTCCGGAAATGGCGAAAATGTTAAATGCTATGGTGTGCTCGTTGCGCGGTAGTGTCTGTTCATACCAGGGCGAAGAGTTAGGTTTGACTGAGGTCGATCTACCCTTGGAAAAACTGCAGGACCCTTACGGAATTACTTTCTGGCCTATGTTTAAAGGCCGTGATGGTTGTCGAACGCCCATGCCGTGGACGGAGGCTGCAGGTGGCGGTTTTTCTACAGCGCGTTCGCAGTGGTTACCGGTAGCGGATGAGCATCGACAAATCAGTGTTGCCAGTCAAGAAAAGAATGCGAACTCAGTATTGAATGCCTATCGGACCTTCACCGCCTGGCGTAAAGGGCTCTCTGCCCTGAAACACGGAGATATAAAGTTTCTATCTTGTGCAGACAATGTCCTTTCTTTTGTTCGCCGGGATGAAAACGACAGCATTCTCTGTTGTTTTAATTTCTCTTCCAAAGATACCTTGCTTGAAATTCCCCAGGATTTTGACACCCCGTTGACTGGCCACGGCTTTTCATTTGAGGTGAAAGAAAGAAAGGTATCTTTGCCACCTTATGGGGTTTGCTTTGTCGCTCGAGGAAAGGGCGATTAAATCAGGCTCTGTGTTATGAATACGTATGTAAAGACACACTGCATAAAGACTGAATACGTATGCATTATGTTGTTTGGCGAAAAGGTGCGGCCTAGTATTAACCAAAGATAATGTTGGCCTCATTCAATAATAACCGGCATAAATCTTAGACGATCAAAAACAATAATTTAATATCCTGGCGAGAGGATCTAATCATGATAAAACGTAAGTTCAATCCCGCTTTTGCACTGGTATCCACGGTGGCTATGGCCGCAGGTTCTATTAATGTGTACGCCCAAGAAGAGTCTACGCTCGAAGAAGTGGTGGTAACCGGATTTCGTTCGGTTATTGAACGCTCTCAAGAGATAAAACGTGAAAGCACATCTGTAACTGAAGCTTTGACGGCAGAAGACATTGGTAAATTGCCTGACACCAGTATTGCCGAATCTCTGGCGCGCTTACCGGGTTTGGCCGGTGAGCGTCGTGATGGTCGCACCAGCGGTTTGTCCGTGCGCGGCTTTAATGAAAACTATGTGGGCACTACTCTGAATGGTCGTGAACTTCTCGGCATGGGTGATAACCGCGGCGTGGAATACGACCTCTACCCTGCCGAAATTATCAATCAAGTTGTGGTGTATAAAACACCCGATGCCAGCCTGATGACACAGGGCGTGGGCGGTACAGTAGACATGCGCACTATTCGCCCGCTAGACAACGATCGCATTCTGGCCTTTAACGCAACTTATGAGCAAAACGGTATGGAATCCGCCAACCCGGATTTCGACGATAACGGTCACCGTTTAGCGTTTACCTATTCCGATACTTTCGCCGATGACACCTTAGGCGTATCGGTGTCTTTGGCCTCAATGGAGTCACCTAGCCAAGAGCAGTATTTTCGCAGCTGGGGTTTTGCCAATGTAACCGGAAATGCCACCGTTGCAGATGGCGTAAGCCTGGCCGGTGATGAGGTGATTATCGGTGGGCACGACTCATTTGTTCGTTCCGGATTGATGGAGCGCGACTCGGTAGCCGGGGTACTACAATACGAACCAACGGAGCGTTTGAGCATTACCGTTGATGCACTCTATATTGATTTTCGTGAGGACAAAGTTTTTCGTGGCCTAGAAGAGGGCGGTGCGGAATGGGGCACTCCTAACTACACCGTTACCGGGGTTGAAGACGGCCTGGTAACCAGCGGTTACTTTGAAGGTTTCCATTCAGTGATACGCAACGATGCCGAGCGTAAAGACGCAGAGCTGACCACTTTTGGCGTCAATGTAGAGTACAACATTAGCGATGATTGGTCGCTGGCTTTTGATGCCTCTACCGGCGATGTGGAAAAAACCATTACCAACATTGAAAGTTATTCGGGTGTGGGCCGCGCTCAGTCGTCCACGCAGGGCGCGGCGACCGCGCGCGCCTGGACCATGACGGATACGGGTGTAATGTACAGCGCGCATCCGAGCATTTCAGCACCAGATTTATCAAACACCGACTTAGTTCGTCTGGCCGGACCTCAAGCTTGGGGTGGTTCTCTGGCACCGGTAGAGCAGTTTCAGGCCAGCGAAGGCCAGCCTATGGGCTACGCTACGGCGCAAGATGGTTTTGTTAACTCGCCCGACTTCGATGAGACACTCGACAGCTTCCGTTTGACCGTCAACGGTGAGGTTGATTGGGGGTTAATCAGCGGGCTGGAAATGGGTCTGAATTACTCCGATCGCTCTAAGACTAAAATCAATACCGGGGCGTTCTTAACGGCACCGACTTGGCCCAGCGATGGACCTATCCCAGAAGAGTATTACGAAGGTAGCGCGAACCTGGATTTCATTGGGCTTGGCAACATTGTGGCTTATGATTCTATCGCTCTTTACGAAAGCGGTTTCTACACCGCCACCGCCGCCGAAGATTTAGAAACCGGCCGTAAAGGCGACACTTACACCGTTAACGAAGAGATCACCACCGTTTATGCCATGGCTGATCTGGCTGCCGATTTCGGCGGCGTAGAAATGACCGGTAATATAGGTGTGCAGTATGTGGATACCGACCAGCAGTCTACAGGCTTTGGCTCGTACACCGGCCCCGACTTATATGTGCTGGCGACTCCTGTCAGTGGCGGTGCCAGCTTTGATAAATGGCTGCCCAGCATGAACCTGAACTTTATGCTGGCTGAAGATCACACTGTGCGTTTTGCCGCGTCTAAAACCATTAGCCGCCCTCGTATGGATGATATGCGTCCCAACACTACCGTGTCTTTCTCGTTCAACGATGCGCAAATTCTCGAGCCATCGGACGTAAATAACAGCCCCTGGAGCGGTAGCTCGGGCAACCCCGAACTGCGCCCGCTGGAAGCAAACCAGTATGACCTGTCTTACGAGTGGTACTTTGCCGCCGACGGTATGCTGGGCGCTGCCGTGTTCTACAAAGATTTGGTGAACTGGCATCGTGAAGGGGAAACGGTAGAAGATTTTACCCCTTACTACATCCCCGGTTACCACCAAAGCGCCAATACTGGACAGGGCCCAGTGCTGTTTGATGGCCTGGTGACTAATCGTGAGGACGGCTTAACCGGTGAAGTTAACGGGATTGAGTTGCAGGCCAGCCTGCCTTTCCATCTCTTTAGCGATGCTTTGGATGGCTTTGGTTTATTGGCCAGCGCCACCTTTAACGATGGTGAGTTGGATGATGATTCAGAAGTGCCGGGTCTGTCGGACGAAATTTATCAGCTGACCGCATACTACGAGCGCGGTGGTTTTGAATTCCGTATCAGCGGCCGCAAGCGCTCTGAGTACCTGACCGAAACCCGTGGTACCAGTTTGTCGCTGGTGGATACTACCAGTCAGGGTTCAGAGCTGTGGGATGCGCAAATCGGTTACGATTTCAGTGAATCGGGTATCGAGTCCTTGCACGGTCTGAGTGTCACTTTGCAGGCACAAAACCTGACCGACGAAGACACGGTACAGTTTAACGAAGGCGACCCGCGCCAGATTACTCAGTACCAGAGCTTCGGCGCCAACTACTTGTTAGGTGTTAACTACAAGTTTTGATAGAGTTTAGCTAGCCTCAATAAAGCCCTGCTACACTCTACGTGCAGCAGGGCTTTTTATTTTGTGGAGAATCTAGGTGCAAACAACAATAAAAAAAGTGGTGGTTCTAGGCGGTGGTACCGCCGGTTGGATGAGCGCCGCGTTATTAAAGAAAGTGCTGGCCGATAGGGTAGAAATCACCTTAATTGAATCAGACGATATTGCCACAATCGGTGTGGGCGAGGCGACCATACCGCCTATTCAGCATGTCAATCGAGTACTGGGAATTGATGAGGCAGAGTTTCTGCGGGAAACCTGTGCAACCATAAAACTGGCCATTGAGTTTAAAGACTGGTTGCAAGAAGGTCAGAGTTATTTCCACACATTTTCAGCTGCCGGACAAAGCTCGGCTTTTTGCCAGTTTCATCATTATTGGTTGCGTGCCAAGCGTGCGGGCTTCGCAAAAACTCTGTGGGATTATGATCTGAACTACCTGGCTTTAAAGGCGGGTAAATTTGCCAAGCTGGAAATTAGAGATACACGCCTGGAGATGCCATACGCTTATCATTTTGATGCGGGGTTGTACGGCGCCTACTTGCGGAAAATCAGCCAGGCGCTGGGAGTCTCGCGGGTGGAGGGTCGTGTAGAAGATGTGGCAATGAATCAACAGACTGGGGCGGTGGAAAAATTGATGTTGGCCAGTGGCGAATCCATCGCTGGGGATTTATTCATCGATTGCTCTGGTATGCGAGGGTTACTGCTGCAACAAAAGCTTGGCGTGGGCTTTGAGGACTGGAGCCATTGGCTACCCTGCGACAGAGCCCTGGCTATGCCCACAGAGCGATTGGCACAGACCCCGCCTTATACTCGTGCTATTGCTCATGCGGCAGGCTGGCAATGGCAAATTCCGCTACAGCACCGCCACGGCAACGGGTTGGTCTACAGCAGTCGTTTTATGACGGATGAACAGGCTGAAAAAAAGCTGCGCGATAACCTTTGCTCACAACCTTTGGGTGACCCCAGAGTGATTCGTTTTCGCACCGGCCGGGCGCGCCAACAGTGGCATAAAAATGTAATTGGTGTGGGATTGGCAAGCGGTTTTTTAGAGCCTCTTGAGTCCACCAGTATTTATTTAGTGCAATCGGCGATCGTGCGACTGCTTAAATACTTTCCTCATCAAGGTGTGCAACCGGCGGTAGTAGCGCAATATAATCGCGAGTCATGCATTGAATATGAACAGGTGCGAGATTTTTTGATTTTGCACTACAAACTTAATCGCCGCGAGAACAGTGATTTTTGGCGGCAGATGGCAGACATGGCAATTCCCGACAGCTTGCGACATAAAATCGATGTATTTGCACAGCAGGGGCTACTCCTGCGAGAGCGAAATGACTTGTTTACGGAGTCTTCGTGGTTGCAAGTTATGCTCGGGCAGGGTGTCGAACCGTGCGACTATCATCCTTTAGCACAAGCTATGGATAAGTCTCAGTTGCAAGGGTTTATGCAGCAAACAGAGCTGCTAAAGCAACAGCCTGTTGCGGCCATGTCTACACACGATGATTTTTTACGAAACTATTGCAAGGCTTGATTCCTGCTGAATACGTATACAGTCCGAGTTTCGTTATGAATACGTATGTAGTCACTTGAGAGATGCGCATCCTGAGTTTACTCTGACATTGTGAGCTGCGGAGTTATGTGTTTGGGCACACTATAGGAATTGTGAATTCTGAGCTCCGCTCATGCGAGTTAGGCATGACCTCCTTGTTCTTAATTTTTTACGCGGCTTGTGCCGCGTTTTTTTATTCCTCGATCTGCCAGTTCTTGGTTGTTTAATTGCGTCTGCCTCGCGCCGCTGGTTAATGGATTGTCTGTCAGGGGCAAAGCAACCCCGCCGCACTAACCAGCTGAAATGTTAGTCTGGATCACAAAGTGTTACCAATAGGTTTCACTGCATACGTATTCATGTTGAACAATATCTGTCCTGTTACTAATGTTGAATCAACCTGATGATTAGATCTAAATCGTAGCCACTAATAATAACGAGGGCTCACATGAATTGTTTCCTGACAATATTGATGTTGTTCTATTTTCGGCTTCATTCAAGCTGACTATTTCTCCAAAAATCCAGCTGTTATCGGTTATCTCCGTTAATCGATATTTCTGTCGATACGAGTTTTCGCTCTTAATATAACTGCTGGGTTTATCCAAGTACCTCTGCTCTGCTGATATTGAGCGTATTCTTAAAAAGTAACGTGAGATCACGTTGATAATAATGGCTGGATGAGCGCTATGATTAATAACAAATATGTCGTTGGTGAGCCTGTTAAAACAGCATTGTTTTGTTTTTTGTGTGCCTGTCTTTTAGGTGTGCCAGAAAGCTCATTTTCACAGCAGTGGGATAATGCGTACTTTCGTGGTACGCCCAATAACTGGGGTGTTGACGAGCTTACTTTTAATGGCGATACCCAGCTGTGGGAAACTGTTCAGGATTTTTCGGGTGACAACCCACGATTTAAAATTACAAAATCGACAGGCTGGGATGAGTCATATCCGGCGGACGACTTTTATGTCGAGAAAGGCCGCTACCGAATCTTTTTTAACGATACAAATTACGAAGTGTCGGTTGCTGAAATAGCACCAGATAATACGACCGACAATAAGCTCGTGTGCTACGACAATGACCTGCAGCTTGATACTGGGTTTGTCTATTTTTGGAATCCAACTCCATCCGGCTCTATGGCGAGCTTGAACGCTTGGCCAGGCTACCAGATGGATAACATCAATAACCATCTATGTTATGACCTGTCGGAAATCATATCCGCAGGCGACTTCCCTGAATCCGTTAATGTGATATTCAATAATAATGCGGGTAGCCAAACACAAGATTTACTGCTCAGTGGCGATTTCTGTTATCGCGATAACCAGTGGGTAAGTTTGGCCGATTGTGGCGTTGGTGTTGACGAGTTTTCTATTAAAGCTGGTGAGGATAAAGTCGTTGACTGGGGTGAGGTGATAACGCTTGAGGCGAGTCCAATCAACGGTGTTATTGCCACCCTTGAGTGGACTACTGATGCATGGGACGGGGTGCTTGACGGCAACTCAATAAGCTCGCCGGCGCTGCTGACTTCAGGTAGTTTTACCGTAACGGCAACAGCACTTTCAAATACCGATGCCCTGGCCTTTGACGATTTTTTATTAACGGTTAATCCCAAGCCTGATTCCGTTAATGCCAATAGCGTTTGTTTCTCCAATCCGGATGATTATGCCTCACCGCACGTGTATTTTTGGGGTGCAGTGCCCGAGGAAAGTATGACTGAGGTGACCCCTTGGCCGGGCGAGCCCATGATTGTGGTGGGTGATAACTACTGTTTTGATTTTTCAGATTATTTGGTCGGTACGTTTCCCGAGTCCATCAATATTATATTCAACGATGGAGCCTCACAACAGACGGAAGATTTAACCTATCTCGGTAATAGCTGTTATACCGATCAGGGTTGGAGCGAGTTGGCGGCGTGCGATTTAATGCTTGGTGGATCTCTGCCGCAAGCGAATGCGGGTTCCGATCAAGTTATTTCGCTCGGAGACAGTATCGAGCTCTCGGCTAACGCCTCAACGGGGGAATATCAACAGGCGATCTGGAGCAGTGCGCTATGGAGTGACGATTTAATTGGTGAGTTGATTACGACCCCGGTTTTTAGCGCCGAAGGGAGCTTTAGCATAACCCTGACGCTTGTTACGGCCAACGGCGATACGGTGAGCGATACGCTTCAGGTCACTGTGTTAGAGGCAACGGGTAACCATGGTTTACCCAGTCGGCCGATTATGGAGCAGCCGCACGCGTTCCCTATTGATGGCAACGTTTCTCAAGGTAATTACCGCTTCGAGGTGGCCTACCCCAATCTTGTTAATCAGTTTATGGCGCCGGTTATGATCACCGCAGACCCGGTGAGCGGTTTGTTGTTCGTGGTGGATAAGCCCGGTGTGATTTACGCTTTCCCCGATACCGAAAACGTAACCCCCAGTGAGGTTAAAACGGTGTTGGATATTTCGTCAGAGGTAAAAAACTACCACGAGCAAGGGTTGCTGAGTATCGCCTTTGACCCTGATTACGCCAGTAATGGCTACCTGTATGGCTATTACATTTATGGTGAAACTGATGATGAGCGTGAAGCTAATGGTCAGTTTGGCGATGCCATTTTAAAACGCTGGCGTGTAGCTGACCCCTATAACCCCAGCGGTATTGTGCCGGGCTCTGGGGTCGAGCTACTGCGTATTGCCCAACCTGGCCCCGACCATAAAGGCGGAATGCTGCAGTTTCATCCCGAATCGAATTACCTGTACCTAAGTGTGGGCGACGGTGCCTACGGTCACAGTGCTATTACCTCGTATCCAGAAGACCCCCGCACTAATAATAATGCGCAGATCACCAGCAATTTGTTGGGCTCCATGATCCGTATTAACCCACTCGATCAACCTGTCAATGGCAAGTACTACGATGTGCCGGATGACAATCCCTTTGTGGGCGTCGCGGGTTTTCGACCCGAAATCTGGTCCTATGGTCATCGCAACCCCTGGCGTTGGGCGTTTGACTCCGAAGCGCCGCACACCCTGTGGGAGACAGAGGTAGGACAGGCGGGGTTTGAAGAAGTTAACTTGATTAAGAGGGGAAAAAATTATGGCTGGCCCGTGTGTGAAGGCACGAACAACCGCGGCGATTTAGGAGGTGATAGCAGTAAAGATTGCAGTGTCGATTTCGCACCGCCCAGAGAAGGTTATAACCATCCGGTAGGGCGCTCAATTATCGGCGGCGTTGTCTATCGCGGTAGCCGTTTACCCGGGCTAAATGGTCGATTTGTGTTTGGTGATTATGTCACTAAAAAAATCTGGGCCGTTGCGGATGGTGAAGCCAAGCAATTGGTGACGGACGCCTTCCCGGAAAATATCGCCTCGTTTGGTACCGGCGTGGGAGGAGAGTCGTTACTGGTTTCTACTTACGGCGTTGAGTACGGTGGCAACTCAACCATTTATCGCCTGTTAGACGATGACGCCGAGCGAGCGACGATTCCCGCAAGATTATCGGAGACAGGATTATTTGAGTCTTTACAGCCACTCGTCCCTAAAAGGGGAGTAATGGAATACACAGTCAATACCGACGGTTGGTTTGATGGCGCCAGCGTGCGGCACTTTATGGTGATCGCCGAAGGCGAAACCATTGATTTTTCCGCAACCGATGACTGGGAGCTTCCGGCGGGTTCGGTTCTAGTTAAACACAAAACACTGGAGCTTAGTGACGGCAATCAGGCGCCTTTTACCACGTCGGTACTGTTTCGGCAAAACAATGGTAAGTGGCAAGCGGCTAATTATTATTGGAACGAAAATTACACCGACGCAACCTTGGTTACTGAGACAACCAGTGTCAGTAACACCGATGCAGAAGGCCGCGATCGTGCCGTACAAGCCGCGGCCGATTGCGGGTCTTGTCATACCGGTAACGGGAGTCGCGAGCCATTGGCAATTCATACCCGCCAGTTAAATCGTAACTTTGACTACTCAGGCGTTGTTGATAATCAATTGGACGCTTTCAACCATGTTGATTTGTTTAGCGAAACCATTGAGCCCTCGGACAATTATGATCGCTTTGCTGCCTTAGATGACTCCGCTGCCAGCCAGTTACGGCGTGCAAAATCTTATCTCGCCACTAACTGCGCGCACTGTCACTCCAGCACGTTTATGGATTTACGTTTTGACACGCCGTTGGCGGATATGAAGTTGTTAAATGTTCAAACCAATGGTGGGCAATATCGGCTGAAACCTTTTAGCCCCGCCGATAGCTTGTTGCACATTTATCAGGTAACCGACAGTAACCGCATGCCCAAAGGGACGCTTTACACCAACCCTGAAGCGGATGCGTTTTTTCGCGATTGGATAACCGCCGCCGGTGCACAAACAACCGGATTACAGGTGTCGGTAACCGATACTCTCAACCCGGGTGACAGCGCAAACGCTATTGTTTCGGCGTTATTTGATAATGGGTTTAGTGCGCCTGTGGGTGAGGTTGATGTGGCTGTCACCAGCAATCCGGGGATTCTGTCAGTCGAGGCAGTATCCGGCCACGAACTTAACCTACGCGCACACAGTGTCGGCACGGCGACGCTAACGGTTCAGGCGGAGGGATTTGATCAAACTATTACCATCAAGGTGGTGGAACTGGATACAGCCATCACAAGTATTGCCATTGCCCCAGGTGAAATTAGTCTAAGTGATACGCAACAACTTGTGGTGTATGGCGTTGCTGCAGACGGCACCAAAGCCAATGTTTACGAGCGTGCGAGTTGGCAGGTTAGCAGCGGCAATAATGCGGTTACCGTTGATCAACAAGGGTTCATAACGCGTATTAATTCTGGCCCTGCAACGGTGACAGCACAAGTGGGCGATTTGACTGCGAGCGTCGAGGTTAGCGAACCGTCCGATGATTTATGGTTGCGTTTCGACAACAGCAATAATTGGGCATCCGTTTATGTATATCTATGGGTCACTATAGATGGGGTAGACCAGCCGTTCACAGAGTGGCCCGGTGTGCCTATGAACAATACCGATGGTGATTGGTGGCGCTACGGCATCACGTCCGATCAGTTACCGGATGGAACGGTAAACGCTGTATTCAACGCGGGTGAGGGCGGCGCACAAACGGCCGATTTAAACAATATTACCGAGTCGGTCAGTTACACCAATGGGCAATTACAACCCTGGGATGCCGACGGAATCAACCAAGAGATTTATCGGGTAGCCGTGATTGGCGGCACGACTGAAAACAATGAACGAGATTTTCCTGTTGGATCTCTGGTCACGGTAACGGCCGATGAGGCTCCACTGGGAACTGAATTTACCGGCTGGCAGGGCGACGGTGCGGCGTTTATTGTTGGGTCGGTTACCAACCAAGTCGTGCAGCTGCTTATTCCCGATCACAATGTGTCGCTGCAAGCGCTCTTTACCGGGGGCGATGACTTGTATCAGTTGGGGCGGGATTTTTATGAGGCCCAGTGCGCTAGCTGTCATGGCGATGACGGAAGCGGTGGCGTGGCAAAAGCCATTAATGCCTTAGACGATACCTGGAGTCAGCCATTACTGGCCAATTACATTGCCGATTTTATGCCTATGGATAACTCCGCCAGTTGCGACGGTACTAACGAGGGTGACTGCGCATTGGAGATTGCCCGGATGGTTATCGATGGGGCCTGGCAGCCGCAACTGTGTGACGGCGCCGAGTGCGAAGGCGATGCGATTGATGCGCGCAACCTTCGGTTGCTGACCAAAACCGAGTATCTCAATAGTGTTCGGGATGTCTTCAATATAAATTTCTCCGCCGAGATTATGAATACCGTGCCCGCCGACGGACGCTATCGTAACTTTACGACGGCGTCTTATTTGTCATCAGGGTATGACCGTACGCTGGGTTATCAAATGGTCGCCAAAGAGCTGGCCGAGCAAGCCATCGCTCGCTATACCTTTAATGGCTTAGAAGACAATTGCCAAGATGCGCGCTGCGCGGTGAGCGGCTTTGGCAAACGTTTGTTTCGCCGGCCGCTGTCCGCCTCTGAGGTGGATGCCTATGCAGCGCTTTATGCCGATGAAGACGGCGGCCGACGGGCGTTGCAAGCTATGTTGATGTCGCCACACTTTATGTACCGCTCGGAGCTTGGCTTACTTAATGCGGAGTCGGGCCTGTACGAGCTCTCACCGTTTGAAGTGGTCACTTCACTGGCTTATATTTTCTGGACGAGTACACCCGATGCGAATTTGCTAGCGGCCGCCAGCGAAGGCGATTTGGACCTTAACAGTGTTTTGAGTTATGTGCTGAATGATGCGCGTGCCGAACAAGGCCTGCGCCGTTTTATCAGCGGTTGGCTGATCAACAATCAGTATCCCTTTCCCGCCATTAGCAACCCGGATTTAGTGGTAGCACTAAAAGAGGAGACGGTGCGCTTTGTTCTCGACAATATTGAATCCAATATGCCGTTCTCGGAGTTGCTGCTGGCCAATTACACCCAAGCCAATGACTTGGTGGCAAGTCATTACAACCTCGAGGGCGATGGGGCCGGGTGGGGTGTGCGCAGCTACAATGCTGACGATCCGCGCGCTGGTGCAGGGCTATTGGGGCATGCTAGCTTCTTGGCCTCGCGCACCAATACCGTTAATCCATCTCCGATAAAGCGTGGCGTCTTTGTACGTGAAATGCTTATGTGTCAGGAATTTCCGCCGCCAGCGGCAGCCAATTTTGACGTAACTTTTGAAGCCGGCGACAGCAACCGCGAAGCCACCGCACGTCACACCGGTGAGCCGGCTTGTCGCGCTTGCCATCAATTTATCGACGGGGTTGGCTTTGGCTTCGAGCGTTACGACAGCGAGGGTTTATACCGGGTTATAGAAACCTTGGGCAACGGGCAAACTCAAGAGATTGACGCCAGCGGCTCAATTAAAAGTTTGTACTCGCCAGAGACCGTAATGGACCCTGATAGTGAGGCTGTGCCATATCACTCCATCGCCGAGTTGGCTGAATTAATTGCCGGTAGTGGTCAGGGTGAGGCGTGTTTTGCCCGTCAATTTTATCGCTATGTAGTAGGCCGTGAAGAGAGCGAGCTAAGCGATGAAATTATTATTCGTTCTTACAGCCAGGACCTTCGTAACGGTGGCGGCATGCGCGACATGCTAAGAGATCTGGTGTTATCCGATAGCTTTACCAAGCGCCGCTAAGCGATAGGAGAATTAACATGACAACAACAATCAATCGGTCTCGGCGTAAACTGTTAATTAATATGGCGCGTACCGGCGCATTGTTGCCCATTATTGGGCACATGTTAGGTCAGAGCGTTTACGCCCAGTCAGGTCAGGCAAAGCGGGTATTGTTTTTGTATTACCCCAACGGGGTGGTTCCTTATAATTGGCGTCCAGCCCAGTTTGATGGTGGTATCAGCAGTGGTTCCGGCGAGCTGAGTTTTGGCCTGGGGCCGCTGGCCAATTGGTACGATCGCTTAGTGGTGTTAAAAAACCTGACCCTGGATATCGGGCCCGGCGCCGGAGCCCACTACAACGATATGCGCGGCATTCTTACGGGCAATAATCAAATCAGTACCGCCAGTGCCAGTATTGATCATTTAATTGCCGAGCAACTGGGCAATGAAGGGGTGCTCAGCCTTGGGGTTCGCACAGGGCCCAAATCCGACATCATGATCTCTAAACCGCGTAATGTGGCAACCACCGAGCGGCCTATTCCGAATAACGATCCCCGCGATGTGGCTGCAAAACTCGCCTTGGGTATTGGGAATGACGACACCCCGCAAAACGCTGATATGCAGCGCGTGTATGAAACCATACTGTCTGACTTTGATTCGCTTGCCAATGCCACGCTCGACAGTGTCCGTCGCGACAAGCTGGCGATTCATGAAAACGCCCTGAAACGCTTAAAAGATCAGGCAGGAGTGCAGCTGGGGGAGTGCGCCTTTAATACCGATGTGATGGCTGATCCTTTTGCGAACTCCACTCAGGCACTGAGCCAAACCGAGTGGCAAATGTTTCCGCATTTATGCCGCGCACAGATCGATAATATTGTGGGTGCGTTTTCATGCGGTTTGCACCGGGTTGCCACTTTACAGTTATCAAAAGGTGACGAAAACGGCAATCTGGTGAATTACTCTTACGATGAATGCTGGCAAATGGCGCAGTTGGCCATCGATCAGGGAATCAAGCCTTCACAAAATGCCGGCACCGTGGCACCCATGACGCGCTGGTATAACGAGTTTGCCAGTCACAGTGCATCACACCGGCCGGGAGACGTTCCCCACACGGCGCAGGTGCGTTGGTATCATTCATTGCTGGCTTACACCTTGGAGCAGTTAAACAATAAAGGGTTGCTGGACGACACCTTGGTGGTGATGTTCTCTGAGGTCGGCGATGGCTCTCAGCACGGAGGGGCGGCGGGTTCGGTCACCTTAGCCGGTGGCGCTGGCGGCGCGCTAAGTACCGGGCGAATTATTCATTGCGGCAATGGCAGTAATGAAAACCCACAGCGCATTTGGGGTACGCATCAATTGTTTGGCGATGTGGCGCGCTTGATGGGTGTAAATTCATTGTCTGAAGCGCACTGGAGTGGTGGTGTGGTGTAAGCGCATCGCGTAGCGAAAAAATAGGCGCGGGCGGTCACGAGGTGTGTCTGTGCATGTACGGCGTTGAATGCAAAACTGACCCGGCTGATGAAGTATGGTTTTTTGTCCGTTGAATTACTTGGTTAGTCCGTGTCGTCATCGCGGCGGCGCTGCGCGCGCGGGTGGGCACCGTCGTACACTTTGGCCAGGTGCTGAAAATCCAAATGGGTATAAATTTGCGTCGTGGAAATATTGGCGTGCCCCAGTAACTCTTGCACCAAGCGTAAATCCGAACTGGACTCCAACATGTGGCTGGCGAAAGAGTGGCGCAGCATGTGGGGGTGAACCGGTTGGCCCATGCCCTGACGTAAACTTAATTGCTGCAACCGCGCCTGCACGTTGCGCTGGCTGATACGCTTGCCGCGATTGCTTAAAAATAATGCGGGTTCAGCGGCCGGGGCGTGCAGCTTACGTTCGTTAAGCCAAGCCTGTAACGCGGTTACAGCGCAGCGCCCAACGGGAAGCCGACGCTGGCGGTTGCCTTTACCCGTCACTAAAACCGAACCGTCGCGCAAGTCTAAATCTGTAACGTTAATACCGACTAATTCGGAAAGGCGTAAGCCCGATGAGTAAAACAGCTCTACGATGGCGCGGTCGCGCACGCTTACAAAATCATCGCCCTGTACTTCCACAAATTGATTGCTTTGGTCTACATCCAGCGTTTTCGGCAATTTGCGAGCGGCTTTCGGTGCTTGCAAACCATCGCCCGGGTTGGCATCGAGCCAGCCACGTCTTACCGCGTAGCGAAAAAAACTGCGCAGGCTGGAGAGCCAGCGCTGTAGAGTTTTGCTGCTGGCGCCTTTGCGGTGTTGCTCGGCCAGCAGCATGCGAATGTCTTGGCTGTGAATATTGTTGAGGGAGGTAATGTGTCGCTCTTGGCAGCCGCTTTGCAATTTACTCAGGTCTCGCCGGTAGGCCTCCAGAGTGCGCTCTGATAATTGCTTTTCGCTTTGCAGGTAGCGACAAAAACCATTGATTTCGTCGTTAAAAGGTAACCCCTGCGCGATAACCATGGTTTTAGCTGGGTAAATAACGGGGCATGATTCGGTTGAGTACTTCGGCGATGTAGCCTAAAAATAAGGTACCCATACTGGAGCGGTAATACTTAGGGTCGCGATTGCCAATAGCGATCAGGCCAAAGGTTTGACCGTGTACCAAAGGCACCACCGCCGCTGAACCAATCTGTTCGGCAGCATCGGTAAAGATGTAGCGGCATTCGGCATCATTTAAATGACCGCAAAACGCGCGGTTATCGCGAATCAGGGCGCCGATATGTTCCCGTGCCTGACTCATGCTGACTACCCGCGCCTGGCTGCCACCGAGTTTTACCGCATCGCCAAACAGCAGGGTGCGGGTGTAGTGAATATTAAATTCTTTATCAAAGCTGTGGTGCAGGGCGTCGATAATATCGCCGAGGTCTTCGCCTTCCAGCAGCTCAAGCACCAGACGTTTTGTTTTATCAAACAGGCGGTCGTTGTCGCGGGCATTGTCCAGTAGCTGGCTTAGACGATGGCGCATATCCATATTGCGATCGCGCAATACCGAGACTTGCCGCTCCACCAAAGACACGGCACTGCCGCTGTCGTGGGGCAGCTCAAGCTCGGCCAATAATGACGGGTGCTCGACAAAAAAGTCTGGCTTGGCCGCAAGATACCGCGCTACATCGGTGGCACTCAGGGTTTCTTCAATATCGGTGGCGTCGGTCATATTACAGTCTGACTTGTCCATGGAATACATTGGTGGCCGGCCCTTTCATTAGCACTGGTTGGCCTTCTCCTGCCCATTGAATATGCAAGCTGCCGCCGGGTAAATGGACCGTCACGGCGTCGTCCAGCAGCCCCTGCAGTCGCCCTGCAACCACGGCGGCGCAGGCGCCTGTGCCGCAGGCCAGGGTTTCGCCGGCGCCGCGCTCATAAACCCGCAAGCGTATTTCACTGGGGCTGATAACCTGCATAAAGCCCGCGTTAACCCGAGAGGGAAAGCGCGGGTGGGATTCGATCATCGGGCCGAGAATATTCACGGGTGCCTGGGCGACGTCATCTACAATGGTGACCGCATGGGGGTTGCCCATGGAAACTGCGCCAATGTTTACGCTGCGTGCTTCCAGCTCCAGCGGGTAGGTGACGGCTCGAGAGGGGGCGCTAAACGGGATGTCGGCGGGATCCAACACCGGTACCCCCATATCCACGGTGACTTCGTCGTCTTCGTGGACATTGAGCGTCATGATGCCGCTGGCGGTTTCGACCTTGATAGAGCTTTTGCCCGTCAGGCGACGGTCGCGTACAAAGCGGGCGAAGCAGCGCGCGCCATTGCCACAGTTTTCTACCTCGCCGCCGTCGGCGTTGTATATGCGGTAGCGGAAATCTACGTCGGGGCTATTGGGCACTTCAACCAGCAATACCTGATCACAGCCAATGCCGAAGTGACGGTCGGACAGCTTGCGCACTTTCTCGGGGGTTAGCCTGAGCTTCTGGCTGATGCCGTCGATGACAACAAAGTCGTTGCCAAGGCCGTGCATTTTAGTAAAGCGCAATCGCATAATTTCGTCCGGTTGGTGTACTGTTAGCCGGTTAGTATCCCATTTGTTGGCGGCTGTGTCAGTGCTCGATGACGTGCTCGCCGCGAATCAGGTCAACGAAGTTTTCGCGCTCGCGAATCACGTGTACCTGGTCGCCATCTACCAGCAGCTCGCAGGCGCGCGGGCGGGTGTTGTAATTTGAACTCATGGTAAAACCATAGGCACCTGCGGACATCACCGCCAGGGTGTCGCCGGGCTCCAGCGCCAGCTCGCGATCTTTGCCTAAAAAGTCACCGGTTTCGCACACCGGCCCCACCAAATCCCAGCGTTTTTTCTCGCCACGGCGCGCTTTCAGCGGGCGGATATCCTGCCAGGCCTGGTAGAGCGCTGGGCGGATGTTGTCGTTCATCGCCGCGTCGATAATGGCGAAGTTATGCGCTTCGGTGGGCTTTAAATACAGTACTTTCGTCAGCAGTGCGCCGGCGTTGGCGGCAATGGAGCGGCCGGGCTCGAACATCAGCGCCAGCTTGCGATCACCGAGCTTGGCCTTGATGGCGGCCATATAATCGGCCACCGCAGGCGGCACTTCGTCGCGATAAGTCACGCCCAAGCCGCCGCCCAGATCTAAATGACTAATTTCAATGCCTTCAGCGGCCAGGCCGTCGACCAATACCAGCAGACGATCCAGTGCGTCTAAAAACGGATCCAGTTCGGTGAGCTGAGACCCGATATGGCAGTCCACACCTTGAACGTCGATATTGGGCAACGCGGCGGCGCGGCGATAGACCTCGGGGGCGCGAGCGATATCAATACCAAATTTATTCTCTTTTAAACCGGTGGAAATATAAGGGTGGGTTTTAGCGTCCACATCCGGGTTGACGCGCAGCGACACGCGCGCGGTTAATCCTTGCTCCACGGCTACTTGGCTTAACAGTTCCAGCTCGGGCTCAGACTCGACGTTAAAGCAGTGAATACCGACCTGCAGGGCCTTGGCCATTTCGGCGGCGGTTTTCCCCACGCCGGAAAACACAATGCGCTTCGGGTCGCCGCCGGCGGTGAGCACACGCTCCATTTCGCCGCCCGAGACAATGTCAAATCCCGCACCCAAGCGGGCCAATAGGTTTAAGAGCGCGATATTGGAGTTGGCTTTTACCGCATAGCAGATCATGCCCGGGTGTTGCCCCAACGCTTGAGCATAGGCCAGATAATGTTGGGTAAAGGCGGCGCGGCTGTATACGTAGGCGGGGGTACCGTATTGTTCGGCAATATCGCTCAGGCGAACGTCTTCAATGGTCAGCTCGCCGCTGCGCTCGGTAAAAAAGGACATACAAATCTCACTTTTCGGCAGAATCCGACTTTGGGGCGGGTTCGTCAGCGGGCAAATACAGCGGGCCTGTCTGACCGCAGCCCGCGCACAGGCAGGTCATTAGCAGGCAGAAGATAACGGGGGTCTGGCGCATCGTTCAGGCTTCATCAGTATTTGGGCAAAGGGCGCAGTATAGCGTTGTGTGAAAGGCGCGACAATTGCGGGGCTTGACGACATGTCATTTTCAGGTCAATATTGTAACCGGTTTCATGCTGTGGTTGAGTGAGTCTGCAGCATGAGCCTCTCCTGCGGCAGGGATTTGGTTGTTCGCTGCCGGGGTCGGAATTCGGCCACAGGGAGAGCCGCGTTTTACGCATAGATATTACGGGTGCCTGCGGGCACCCTTTTTTATGTCTGCCTGATCGCTGGGCGGGATACTGGCGTCTCAGCCGATTCTTTGCACTTCCTTTCTTGAAAAGCGCACCCGCCTCGAGATACAACGGTGCGCTGGATCGACCATTACAATAACAGTCGAGTCTTGCCATAGGATTTACCCGTGAATAAAAAAGCCATCATTGAGCTGGATCAGCTGCGCAAAGAATATCGCAGTGGCGATATTACCGTTGCCGCGTTGCAGGGGGTCAGTCTCAGCATCAACGAAAACGAATTTATCGCCATCATGGGGCCATCGGGCTCCGGCAAGTCCACTATGATGAACATTCTTGGCTGTTTGGATCAGCCCACCGGAGGTCGCTACTTACTCGGCGGACGCGAGGTCAGTGCCATGAGTGACGACGAGCTGGCCGCGGTGCGCAATCGTGATATCGGGTTTGTGTTTCAGTCGTTCCACCTGTTGCCGCGTTTAAATATTGTGCGCAACGTGATGCTGCCGCTGCGTTACAGCGACATTGACCCCGCCGAGGCCCGCCAGCGCGCCGAGCAAATGCTGGCGCGGGTCAACCTTGAACACCGGCTTGAGCATGTTCCCAATGAATTATCCGGCGGTCAGCGCCAGCGGGTGGCCATTGCCCGGGCGCTGGTCAACAGGCCGAAAATTATTTTTGCGGATGAACCTACCGGTAATTTGGACAGCAAAACATCGGTGGAAATTATGGAGCTGTTCAGTGAATTACACCGCGCGGGCCAGACGATTATTCTGGTCACCCACGAACCGGAAATTGCCGAATACGCACAAAAAGTTATTCGCATGCGCGATGGCGTTATTGAGAGGGTGGAGCACAATGCCGCGATTGATCATTAGCCTGCTGTGCCTATGTCTTAGTGTCAAAGTCGCTGCTGAAAATTTACTGCTAAGCGGTGAAGTGGCTGCGCGCAATTCACAGGTTTTTGTTACTCCTGAGTCCGACAGTTGGATGATGCAGATCTCGTGGATGATTGAAGAGGGGGAGAAAGTCTCCCCGGGCGATCCGGTGGTGCAGTTTGATACGGCCAGCTTGGTGGCAAGTTTAGAACAGCTGGAAGCCAACCTGCGTAAGGTAAAAGCGGAGAGTAAGCGCAACGAGCTGGTACAAAGTCTGGCACTGAGCGAGGCGGAGCACGCCCATGAAGTGGCGCAACTGACACTGCAAAAAGCAAAGTTGGATGCGGGTATTCCCCGCGAGTTACTAAGCCAGTTGCAGTTTGAACAGTATCAGCTCGCACTGACCCGGGCTGAGGGTGATGCCGAGGAAACCGCTAAGGCGCTGGCGAACAAAAGCAAAGATGTGGTCGCCGAAAAAACGCGCAGTCAGGTGAAAATCGCCGGCGCTGAAAACGAACTGCGACGTGTGCAGGTGATGCTCGACAGCATGACGTTAAAAGCGGACCGTGCCGGTACTGCTATGTATGTGGATCACCCCTGGACGCGGCAGAAAATTCGCGAGGGCGACTCTGTTCAACGTGGTTTTAGTGTATTGGAAATTCCCTCGACGGATGATCTTCAGGTACGTGCCTGGTTGAATGAAGTGGATATTGCTCGAATTACGCAGGGTGAAGAGGTGCTGATTCATTTTGACGCTATGCCAGAGGCAAATTTAACAGGAACAGTTGAGCGCATCGGTAATCAGGCCGAACCGAAACAGTATTGGGGTAACTCGGGTTATATCAACGTGGATATCAGTTTTGCATCGCAAACCGAGCTGGCACTTTTACCCGGCATGAGCGTGATGGTCGAGGTAATTGCGGAGGATGCGCCATGAAAAAACTCTTGCTGTTATTGGTACTGAGTGGCGTATTAGGCGGTTGCGATGGTGAAGACCGTGACCTTCTGCTGGTTAAAAAGTCTGACATCCCGCTGGCCATTCGCACTACGGGTGAATTGACCTCGGCGCAAACGGTGGAGCTTGGGCCGCCAGCCGTAAAATATACCTGGCAACATAAATTGTCATTTCTTATTCCCGAGGGCACGTGGGTAGAAAAGGGTCAAAAAGTGATGGCCTTTGATGCGCAGCAACAGCATTCACGCCTGCGTGATTTACAAAATCAGCTGGCCACTGAGCGTCAGCGTCTGGAAAGTCAGGCGCTCAATACAGAGCAGGAAACTGAGCAGTTGGAGTTGGATTTGGCTCAGGCGAAGATGGAGCTGGAAAAAGCCGAGTTAAAGTCCAGCAACGTCGATAATCTCATGGCCCGACTGGAAGTGGAAAAGTTAAAAATAGATCGGCAGATTGCGCAGAAAAATTATCAGATGTCAGAAGTGCGTCAGAAAAATCGCATAGCGCAGATGGCTGTGGATAAAGAAATCACCGAAACAGAAGTGCAGCGTCTCACCTCCGAAGTGAACGAGCAGCGCGACGCCATTGCGGCCATGGAAGTAAACGCGCCGCGCTCGGGCATTGTGGTGTATGTGCCGAATCGTGAAGGCAACAAGCCCGCTGAGGGTGATGAATTTTCGCTGATTCAAAAGGTTGTCGAGCTGCCCGATTTAAACAGCTTGATCATTGAGACCACGGTAGACGAGCAAATAGCCTACAAAGTAAAACCGGGTGATCGGGTGGAGATTCGCTTTGATGCCATATCCGGCCGTACTTTCAGTGGCAGGGTGGAGTCCCTAGGGAAAATCGTGCGTTTAAAGTCGCGCCGCGAGCCAAGCAAAGTGTTTGATGCGGTGGTAAGCATTGATAACGCCGATACGGAAGTTATGCGCCCGGGCATGGCTGCGCGCCTTTCTATTGTGCAACGTGTAGAGCCCGAGGCGGTGGCAATTCCTCAGCACGCGATAGTCTACAGAGATAACAAAGCCTATGTTCGTGTTAAGGCCATTGCGGGCGAACGCGAACGAGAGGTGACTATCGCGGCTCGCCAGGGCGGTGAAGCCATTGTGACCGAGGGGCTGGACGATGGTGATGAGGTTATCTTGTGAGCATAAAACTATTTCGCGTTTGTTTATGCGCGGCCTTATTGTGTGTTATTGCTGGGTGTGAAAAAGCTTCGCAGTCCACCACCCTGACAATGACCGTTAAAGAAGCTCCGTTCGAGTTTTCTGTGCCTGCGAAAGGAGAGCTAATCTCCGCCGCTGAGTCGCCTGTCAATGCGCCCTCTGGCAATCGGGGCCGATTAACGTTGGCCTGGATGGCGGAAGAAAACAGCGCGGTAAAAAAAGGGGAGGTAATTGCTCGGTTCGACGGTACAGAGCACGAGCTGGAAAAACAGCGCGCCGAACTCGAACTGACCCAAAATGAGTTGTCGCAAACCATTACGTCCCGCGAGCTAACACAAAACCAGTTTTCTATTCATCAGCAGGCCGGTGAAGTCAAACAAGAAAAGGAAATGGTGGAAAAGTTCAGTGTGGACGATTTAACCGTTTACTCTAAAAACGAAATCATCGATCAGTTACTGAGTAAAGACTATCTGGCGGCGCAGCAAATGTATCTGGCCTGGCGTGAAATAAGCCAGCAAACCCAGGGTGAAGCGCAATTGCAGTTGCTCACCCTTGAGGGGAAAACCTATCGCGATGCAATTTCTCTGAACGCTGAAGCACTGAATAACTTAGAGGTGGTGGCGCCTGCCGACGGCATTTTTGTCCACGCCAAAAACTGGCGGGGAGAAAAAGTGCGCGAGGGGCAAACCCTTTGGCCCGGTTCTAAGCTGGGTTATATCCCAAGTCTGACTCAGCTGCAGGCCAAGCTTTATGTTTTGGAAACGGAAGCGGCAGGCATTGAAATGGGCCAGCGGGCCAGCATTCGCCTGGACGCCTATGTAGATCGCAAGCTCGGTGGCGAAATCGTAGCGCTTGCCAATATTGCAGCACCTCGCGATACGCGCAGCCCTACAAAATATTTTGAAGTAACCGTTCAGCTCGACAACTCGGACCCGAGTTACATGCGCCCGGGCCAAAAGCTGGAAGGAAAAATTCTTGTGGCCAATAAGGGTGCTGCGCTCGCGGTGCCCAACCAGGCGGTGTTCAAAGATAACAATACCAGTTGGGTTTATGTAGCGACCGGTGACGGTTTTCGCAAGCGCGATGTGCAAACGGGGCTGCGCAGCCTAACTCAGACTGAAATTGTCAGCGGTTTGAGTGCCGGTGAAAAGGTGGCATTGCTAGAGCCCACAGGAGAGATAGAGTGAAGAAGTTTAAAACGAGTCTTCTGGAGGCGTTAGAGCAGCTTTGGTATCACCGCTTACGCACATTTTTAACCTTACTGGGAATGATTTTTGGCGTTGGCGCCGTGATCGCTATGGTGAGTGTCGGTGAGGGCGCAGAGCAAGAAGCGCTAGAGCTGATTGAGTCCATGGGCCTGCGCAACGTGCTGGTGGAGGAAAAACAGGTTTGGGGAGAAAGGCTCGAAGAGGTGCGCAAACATTCGGTAGGTTTGTCTTTGGATGACGTACAAGCCAGTATGGAAACACTGCCCTTTGCCACGGCCTACAGTGCCGAAAAAGCCATTGATACCTACGCACTTTACAGCCGTAACAGCAGCAGCGATAGCGAAGTGCTTGGTGTAACGCCCAGCCTGCTGGATTTGGCAAGCCTGCAGGTGGCACAGGGGCGCTGGTTGAGTGCAGAGGACGACCTTTACTATCGCCAGGTAGCGGTGATTGGTACAGCGGTGGCGAGTCAGCTGTTTCCCCGTGGCGACGCCGTGGGGCAGCGCATTAAAGTCAATCATTTGTGGTTGGAAGTCATTGGTGTGCTGGAAAGTAAAAACCTGAGCAAGGATAACTTTCAAGGGGTGCAGCTGTCCGGCGAAAACAATCGTATATACATGCCTCTGCAAACCGCGCTTAAACGTTTTGAGTTTCGTGATATGGCGTCGGAAATTGACAGTTTTCGCTTGCAGTTGGCCGATGGTGTGGCACCACAGGCGGCCGCAGATAACCTTTCCCACTTGCTGGATCGGCGCCATGGTCAAGAGGACGATTACAACATTGTTGTTCCCGCTCAGTTGCTGAATCAACACGAGAAAACTCAGCGTATTTTCAACATCATTATGTCGTGCGTAGCGGGTATTTCGCTGTTGGTGGGCGGTATCGGTATTATGAATATTATGCTGGCCACCGTGCTCGAAAGAACCAATGAGATTGGTTTGCTGCGCGCTATCGGTGCCACACAAAATAATGTGCGCGATCAATTTATTGTTGAGAGTGTAACCATTGCCGGTATCGGCGGGCTGCTGGGGATTGTGCTCGGCTTTACTCTGGCCGCGGTGATATCAACCTTTGCCGGCTGGCCGGTGGCCTGGTCGTTAAACGCGGTGGTGGTGGCGGTGGTGTTCTGTACTGCTACGGGTTTGATATTCGGAATTTACCCTGCGATTAAGGCGTCCAAGCTGGATCCGATTACGGCGCTGCAACACGATTGATTTACTACTGAGTCACATGAAAAGAATACCCGCGTCAGATCTCTGGTGGCAGAGATCTGACGCTTAAGGTTAAACCTCTTCCTGTCCGGCCATATCCAGTTCTTTTAGCTTGCGAGTCAGCGTGTTGCGGCCCCAGCCCAGCAGGTTGGCGGCATCGCGTTTGCGCCCGGCGGTGTATTTGAGTGCGGTTTCAATCAGGGCGCGCTCAAAGGTGGGTACCGCTTCGCTCAGCAGTTGGTGGTGACCGCGGGCCAGTGCCTGGTCAGCCCAATGGCGCAGCGCTTTTTCCCAGTCGTCGGCCGGCGCGTTGCCCTCTTTGTTGTCCATCAGCTCGGGGGGTAAATCTTCCGTGTGCACCTCGCGGCCCGAGGCCATAACGGTAATCCAGCGACAGGTGTTCTCTAGCTGTCGAACGTTACCGGGCCAGGGCAGGCTGCACATAAAGTCTTCGGTTTCTGGCAGCAGGATTTTGGTGTCGACATTCAGCTCGCCAGCGGCTTTTTGCAAAAAGAATTGCGACAGCTTGGGGATGTCTTCGCGGCGGTTGGCAAGCTTGGGAATATGAATGCGGATTACGTTCAGGCGGTGGAACAAGTCTTCACGGAAGCGGTTATCAGTCACCAGGTTTTCCAGGTCCTGATGGGTTGCCGCAATAATGCGTACATCCACTTTGACCGGGGTGTGGCCGCCCACACGGTAAAATTCTCCGTCCGCTAACACGCGTAGCAAGCGCGTTTGCGTTTCGGCGGGCATATCGCCAATTTCATCCAGAAACAGGGTGCCGCCGTTGGCTTGTTCAAAGCGCCCCTGGCGCTGAGTGGCGGCGCCGGTAAACGCGCCTTTTTCATGGCCGAATAATTCCGACTCCATCAGGTCTTTGGGAATGGCGGCCATGTTCAGTGCGATAAATGGCTCGCTGCGGCGTGGGCTGTGACGGTGCAGGGCGCGGGCCACCAGTTCTTTACCGGTACCGGATTCGCCGTTGATCAGCACGGTAATATTCGATTGCGACAAGCGTCCAATTGCGCGAAACACTTCCTGCATGGCCGGTGCTTCACCGATGATTTCGGTATCAATTTCTACTGTATCTGTGTGAGTGCGCTCGGATTTTTGCTCTTCGGCGTGCGCCAGGGCACGCTGCACTACGGCTACGGCTTCGTCCACATCGAAGGGTTTAGGTAAATATTCAAACGCGCCGCCCTGATATGCCGCCACCGCGCTGTCTAAGTCGGAGTGTGCTGTCATAATAATCACCGGTACTTCCGGGTGATCGTTGTGTAAGTTCGACAGCAGGCCTAACCCATCCATACCGGGCATGCGAATATCGCTGACAATGGCGTCTGGTACTTCGCGAGTGAGTTGGTGCAGCGCGCTGTCGGCGGTATCAAAGGTGCGGGTTTCAATACCAGCGCTCTGTAGCGCTTTTTCCAAAACCCAGCGGATTGAGCGGTCGTCATCAATTATCCATACGCGATTAGACTTCTGCATGGCGGTGTCTCATAGATTAAGTATTGGTGGGTGTGGTTTCCATGGGCAGATACAAGCTAAAGCGTGTCTCCCCAGGCTCGCTGTGGCACTCAATCAAACCATTATGCTGGTGGATCAAATGCTGTGAAATTGTCAGCCCCAGCCCGGTACCTTCGGCACGGCCCGAAATCATGGGGTAAAAAATTTGTTTGACCATACTCTCAGGGATGCCCGGACCATTGTCGATAACCTCTACGTGAGTCACCAATGGATGGTGTTGGCGACCAATGGTGTATTGGCGTCGTACTCGGGTACGCAGGGTCAGTGATGGGTTGGGGGTTTCGTTTTCGCTCATGGCTTGCATGGCGTTGCGAGCAATATTGAGGAGCGCCTGAATAAGCTGCTCTTTATCGCCGCGGATGTCCGGGATGCTGGGGTCGTAATCACGCACAATACGAATGGAGCCATTGCTCTCTGCGCGAATCATGGTGGCAACCCGTTCCAGTACTTCATGGATATTAAGGTTGGCCACCTCGGGTAGCTGGTTGGGCCCCAGCATGCGGTCTACCAAGTTACGCAGGCGGTCTGCTTCATCGATAATAATGTTGGTGTACTCGGCCAAATCATTACCGGGTAATTCGCGGGCCAATAGCTGAGCTGCGCCGCGAATGCCCCCCAAAGGGTTTTTAATTTCGTGAGCCATACCCCGGATCAGTACGCGAGTCGTCTCCTGGGATGAGGTGAGCATTTCTTCCCGCGATATACGCAATAGTCGATCGATGGGTAGAATTTCAATCACCAAGCCGTCGTTGTCTGCAAACGGCGTGACCGTGTAATCCACGGTGATTTGTTCGCCGTTTAACAGTTGCCATTCGGCGTGACGTTTAGTGTAGTGATTGGCGTGACTGGCGGCGTGCAGTAATTCTCCTGGTGTCTCGCCGGACTCATGAAAAAAGTGGGTAATGGCTTCACCGCGACAGCGCTCACAACTGATGGACAGCAGTGCCTCGGCCGCAGGGTTCATGTGGCACAGCTGCAGATGGCTGTCCAACAGAATAATGGCGGTGCTCAGGCTGTCGAGCAGTGGTTTGTGAATATCTCGGGGTGTCACGGTTTTACCTTTACTCCGTTACCGCAATGCAGTGCGGTGATTTATGAAGGTGCACATGCAATAACCAAACCAATACAAAAAGGTGCGAAAAACGGGCGTTATTGTTCAGTGCGCGAAGAATCTATCGGTATTCTTGCACATTAATGGGGCGTTTGCCTTTGTTTGGGGCGCGAGTGAGGTGCGTTGGTTTTGAGGTGCGCTGCCGAGGCGCTTAACGATTCAGAACCGAAGCGCGATGCACGTATACGGTCACGGTGTCGCTGCTGCCCAGTACCTGGTCGGTGGGGCTCATGACATCTACGCGAATCTGGTGTTCACCGCGCAGGATCTCACGAATAGAAAAGTTGTTCACGGCGGCGCGTCCCAGTAGCTGGCCATCCATGTAATACGCGAATTCGGCGCCATCCGTTAAAGGTCGGTCTGTGGCGACAGCAATAATCAAGTCGCGTTGACCGGGAGTCACCGTGTATTCGTTGGTAGGGCTGATGATGCGCACATTATAGCTGGGTGCGTCAGCCTCATTGTCGTCATCGTTTTGCCCGCCGCTTTCCAAGTCGATGGGTTGGGTGCCCGGGACAACATTGGTGGGGCGCACATTGATCTTTTCGGCTTTGTCGCCGTAGCGCTCGACGGTGCTGGGGTCGTCGGTGTAGGTAACATTGCCGTACTTGTCGACGGACTTATAGACCGCTGCGCTTGAGTTAAAAGACAGCGAGATACAGCAAAGCAGTAAGGCGGTAATAAACGGTGAGCGCATAACATCATTCCATTTAAGCAATGGCTTTACGATAGCGCTTTGTGGCGCAAAGAAAAAGGCCCGACTGGTAACAGGCGGGCCTTTTTGCGACTTGGTACGCGAGGTACCCAGTGTGACTTACACGCTGTAGTAGAGTTCGAATTCTACTGGGTGTGGAGTCATTTGCAGACGCTGGATGTCGGCTTTTTTCAGCTCGATGTACGAGTCGATAAAGTCTTTAGTGAACACGCCACCGGCTTGCAGGTACTCGTTGTCGTCTTCCAGTGCTTGCAGAGCTTGCTCCAGGCTAGAGCACACAGTTGGGATTTGTGCTTCTTCTTCTGGAGGCAGGTCGTACAGGTCTTTAGACGCCGCTTCACCTGGGTGGATCTTGTTCTGTACACCGTCAATACCGGCCATCAGCAGTGCCGCGAAGCACAGGTATGGGTTGGCGGTTGGGTCAGGGAAGCGAGTTTCAACACGCTTGGCTTTCGGGCTGGTCACAAACGGAATGCGGATAGACGCAGAGCGGTTGCGTGCAGAGTAAGCCAGCATAACAGGCGCTTCAAAGCCTGGTACCAGACGCTTGTACGAGTTGGTAGAAGCGTTACAGAAAGCGTTCAGAGAGCGAGCGTGCTTGATGATACCGCCGATGTAGTACAGGGCAGTTTCAGACAGGCCAGCGTATTCGTCACCGGCAAACTGGTTGGTGCCGTCTTTAGAGAAAGACTGGTGTACGTGCATGCCTGAGCCGTTGTCACCGATCAGGGGCTTAGGCATAAAGGTAGCGGTTTTGCCGTAGGCGTGAGCTACGTTGTGTACGCAGTACTTCAAAATCTGTACTTCGTCGGCTTTTTTCACCAGAGTGTTGGCGCCAACGCCGATTTCACACTGACCAGCAGTGGCCACTTCGTGGTGGTGAACTTCAATTTCCAGGCCCATGGCTTCCATGGCGTTACACATGGCACCGCGCAGGTCGTTCAGAGAGTCAACGGGAGGAACGGGGAAGTAGCCGCCTTTAACGGTTGGGCGGTGGCCCGCGTTACCGTCTTCGAACTCGTCGCCAGAAGACCAAGCGCCTTCTTCGGATTTGATTTTGTAGAACGCGCCGCCCATTTCTGAGGCCCAGTGGACACTGTCAAACACGAAGAATTCTGGCTCGGGACCGAACAGCGCGGTGTCGCCCAGGCCGGTAGACTTCAGGTACTCTTCCGCGCGCAGGCCGATGGAACGTGGGTCGCGATCGTAGCCTTGCATGGTGGTAGGCTCAACGATGTTACAGCGAATGATGATAGTGCTGTCTTCGGCGAAGGGGTCCAGAATGGAGGTTTCGTCGTCTGGCATCAGGATCATGTCTGATTCGTTAATGCCTTTCCAGCCGTTGATGGATGAGCCATCGAACATTTTGCCTTCTTCGAAGAAGTCGTCATCAATAGTAGCGGCTGGAATGGTAACGTGCTGTTCTTTACCGCGAGTATCGGTAAAGCGCATGTCTACCCAGCGTGCTTCGTGTTCTTTGATCAATTCCAGTGTCTTCTTGGACATCGAGTGCCTCCAATTAGTAAAGCCTACGGGCTACGGACGTTAAACATGTTGCTCCTGGCTTGCCTAAAGCAGGCCAGGTTTTGCACCCTACTGCGCTCAGTGAGCCGGGCGACTAAAGTGTCCCGGGGTAAGGGCAAGAACTGTGCCAGTAAATCAATTTTGCTTGGCAGGCGAAATCACAAGGCCTGCCATCCATTGTTTAATATCTCACCAGGTCGGTGTGATTCAAAATGGTGCGAATGCACAAAAGAGTGTCCCATTATGGTGCATTTGTCGGTTTGGGAGCTTTTGTTTCGCCGCCAGCCATGCATTATAATGTCGCGCTTTTACCGCGCGCTTACAGTAGGCTCTCATGCATTTCATCGTCAAGGTTTTCCCGGAAATAATTATCAAATCACCACCAGTGCGCAAGCGCTTTATTAAGCAATTGCGCGATAACCTGCGTGCGTTGATTGCACCGGTGGGGCCCGGTATTCGGGTTGACCGCGATTGGGAAAAAATCGAGGTGACGGCGGACGACGCTGCGCTCTCCGCTGAAGAGGCGTCGCTGCGCGAAGCGCGCGTAGCGGAAATTTTGGCCCATACCCCGGGAATTGGCAGCTTTCTAAGGGTGCTGGAATTCCCGATGGGGGATTTGCACAGTGTTTTTGAGTCCACCCTAAGCTGCTGGCAGGGGCGCTTGGCGGGCAAAACGTTTTGTGTGCGCGCTAAGCGCAGCGGCTCTCACGGTTTTACCTCTCACGAGGTCGAGCGCTATGTGGGGGGCGGTTTGGCCCAGCATACCGATAATGCCGGCGTAGAGCTGCGCAAGCCCGACATTACCGTGCGCCTGGAAATTAAAGATGACCGGCTGTTTGTGGTGTCTAGCCAGCAGCAGGGCCTGGGTGGTTACCCGCTGGGGTCTCAGGAGTCGGTGCTTTCTCTGATTTCCGGTGGCTTTGACTCCACTGTCTCTACTTACCTGACGATGAAGCGCGGCATTCGCACCCATTTTTGCTTTTTTAATCTGGGTGGGCGTCAGCACGAGTTAGGGGTGAAAGAAGTTTCTTATTATTTGTGGCACAAATATGGTGCGTCTCACCCGGTGAAATTTGTGACTGTGCCGTTTGAAGGGGTGGTCAGCGAGATTTTGCAGCACGTCGATAACTCCTACATGGGGGTGGTGCTCAAGCGCATGATGATGCGTGCCGCCAGTCGCGTGGCTGAAGAGTTTAAGTGGTCCGCTCTGGTTACGGGTGAAAGTGTGGCCCAGGTGTCGAGCCAGACATTGCCAAACCTGAGCGTGATTGATCGGGTTACCGATACCTTAGTGCTGCGCCCCCTGATCACCATGGATAAGGGTGAGATTATCGATATTTCACGTCATATTGGCACCGAAACGTTTGCCGCCAGTATGCCCGAGTATTGTGGGGTTATTTCCGTCAAGCCAACGACCCGTGCGCGTATGGACAAAGTTCAGGCGGTGGAGGAGAAGTTTGATTTCGACGTGCTGGAGCAGGCAATAGCGTCGCGCGTGGTCGCGGACGTGCGCGACCTTGCCGAATCGGTTGAGGGTGGCGCCGAGGTTGAGGTGCTGAGCGAGCTGCCAGAAGGTGCGCTGGTTATCGATATTCGTCATCCGGATGAAGAAGCGTTAAAGCCTTTGCAGGTTGATGCCGAAGTATTAAAAATCCCGTTCTATACCTTGAACAACGCTCTGGCGCAGTTGCAGGGTGACAAGCAGTATTACTTGTACTGTGAAAAGGGCATTATGAGTCAGTTGCACGCCTCTCATTTGGCAGACGACGGGCATAAGAATGTCGGCGTGTATCGCCCCAGCTAGATTCAGGCGGCTCGCGGTTGTTTCGATGCGAATGAAATCTTGAATGTGAGCCAATGACGCTATGCCCAGAAAGACACCCTTGAGCCAAGTGCTTGCTTTTGTGGCGATTGCTGCAGGCATTGTGGCGCTGACCGTACTGGCTACCCTACAGGTGATGGATGTATCTGTGGGTGAGTTTGCCCTGCGTGCGACCAGCGGCGAGCAGGACGACCGTTACCGTCATGCCACCATGACCGATGCGCAGTTAGAGTGTGAGCACAAAGCTGAAACATCGTTTGATGGCCGCATTCGCGTGTTGCATGTAGACTCTTTTAGCAGTCGCCAGGATCACGCCGAAGACCTCTACAAAATTTTTCTTGAGGCTCTGATTTACGCCGATTCTGACCGGGAAGGGGAGGCGCGCGAAATTTTTATCAGTTGCTACGTCTTCGCTCAAACCGGCAAAATTGAGCGTTTCCAATTCGCCGGCGACAGCGAAGGTGAAGTGGGTGCGGATGGTGAAGAGCCGACCAACTATTTCGGTTTATAGGGGCTTTTACGGTTAATTTGGCAAAAAGTGCCTAAAAACTGTTCTTTTTGATTCCTGTTGTCGCTTTCGGTCGCTATAATGCGCGCCTTTTCAGCAGGCCTGTAGGCCGCTGCCATTCATTACCTCTGAGAGCAACATTGTGACCACCCAACCCGACATCGCCAAGCTGCGCAATATCGCTATTATCGCCCACGTTGACCACGGCAAAACGACCCTGGTGGACAAGCTGCTGTCCCAATCCGGCACGCTGGATCGTCGCGACGAAGGCGCCGAGCGCATCATGGATTCGAACGATCAGGAAAAAGAGCGCGGCATTACCATTTTGGCGAAAAATACCGCCATCCGTTGGAACGATTACCGCATTAACATCGTGGACACCCCTGGGCACGCCGACTTTGGCGGTGAGGTAGAGCGCGTACTGTCGATGGTGGATTCGGTATTGTTGCTGGTGGATGCGGTTGACGGCCCTATGCCGCAAACCCGCTTTGTGACCAGTAAAGCCTTTGAGAAAGGTTTGAACCCCATCGTGGTCATCAACAAAGTTGACCGTCCCGGTGCGCGCCCAGACTGGGTGGTGGATCAGGTGTTTGATTTGTTTGATCGCCTGGGCGCGACCGATGAACAGCTGGACTTCCCGATCATTTACGCCTCGGCGTTGAACGGCGTGGCCGGCCCCGAGCCAGATGCCCTGGCCGATGACATGACCCCCTTGTTCGAAATGATTACCGAGCACGTGCAGCCGCCGAATGTTGATATCGACGGTGCTTTCCAAATGCAGGTTTCGGCGCTGGACTACAACAGCTACGTGGGTGTTATCGGTATTGGCCGCATTAAGCGCGGCAGCCTGGCGCCCAACCAGCAAGTGGTAGTGGCCAAGCGTGAAGGCGGCACCAAAAAAGCGAAAGTTCTGCAGGTGATGGGCTATCACGGTCTGGAGCGTGTGGATACCGATCGCGCCACGGCGGGCGATATTGTGTGCATTACCGGTATTGATGGTTTGGGTATTTCCGACACCTTGTGTGCCCCGGATACCATCGAGCAGTTACCCGCTCTGACGGTCGATGAGCCGACCGTGAGCATGACCTTCCAGGTAAACGATTCGCCGTTTGCCGGTAAAGAAGGCAAGTTCGTCACCAGCCGCAATATTAAAGATCGCCTGGACCAAGAGCTGATTCACAATGTGGCACTGCGGGTTCAGCAGGGCGACAGCCCGGACAAATTCATTGTCTCTGGCCGCGGTGAGCTGCACCTGTCGGTGTTGATTGAAAATATGCGTCGCGAAGGATTCGAGCTGGGTGTGTCTCGCCCCGAGGTAATTCAGCGCGAAGTGGATGGTGAAATCCACGAGCCTTACGAGCAGGTAGTGATTGACGTTGAAGAGCAGCACCAGGGCTCCATTATGGAAGAGCTGGGCCTGCGTCGCGGTGAAATGACCAATATGGAGCCAGATGGTAAAGGTCGTATTAAATTGGAATTTTTAATTCCATCGCGTGGCTTGATCGGCTTCCGTGGCCAGTTTATGACCATGACCTCGGGTTCGGGCATCATGACCAGTATTTTTGACCATTATGGCCCGGTTAAAACCGGTGAAGTTATCAGCCGTCACAACGGCGTGTTGGTGTCCATGGTGAAAGGAAAAACACTGGCCTACGCTCTGTACAACCTGCAAGATCGCGGTCGTTTGTTTTTGGGCCACGGTGTGGATATTTATGAGGGGCAGATTATCGGTATTCACTCCCGTGATAACGATCTGGCCGTTAACCCCACCAAAGCCAAGCAGTTAACCAACGTGCGCGCCGCCGGTACCGACGAAGCTCTGACCCTGACGCCACCCATCCAGCACACCCTGGAGCAGGCGCTTGAGTTTATCGAGGACGATGAGCTGGTAGAGGTGACCCCTGAGTCCATTCGTTTGCGCAAAAAGCTGCTGACGGAAAACGAACGCAAGCGCGCCAAGAAGTAAGTCGACTACGATTTACCTATTGCGGCACACAAAAGCCCTGCAAGCGACGCTTGTGGGGCTTTTTTCTGTCCTGCCATAAATCACTTATGACGGTTAACGTGTCACTTTTCTTTGGGCGTCCCACTTTTATTTTTTGCCGGATGTGGGCTGATTCAGCCTTATAAACCATGATTTCATAACCTCAAAATAAAAGAGGTTACCCCTATGAAGTTTAAGCCTGTAACAGCGGCGCTAATATATGCGCTATCTGCGTCCTCCCTCACAGCCATCAGCACTACGGTACAAGCAGAGCCTGCCCATGTGGGCATCGTAAAAAAAGACGGTGCTTATCAACTGCTACTTGATGGCGAACCCTTTAACGTCAAAGGGGTAGGTTTTGGTGGCAGTAATCTTGACACTCTACCGCTGCTTAAAGAGATAGGTGGCAACAGTGTACGAACCTGGAGTGCCGACAACGCGGATGCGCTTTTGGAGCGCGCTGCCGAACTGGGCATTATGGTGGCGCTGGGTTTTGATACGAAAAAAGAGCTGCACGGCTTTGATTACGACAATGAACTGGCTGTAGCAGAGCAGTTGGCACGCCTGAAAACTACGGTACAAAAATACAAAGATCATCCCAACTTGCTCGCCTGGGTCGTGGCAAACGAGCCCAACCTGCTTTTTAACGACGATGGCTCGCTAAAAGAGGTAAATCCCAAGGTGTATGTTGCCATCAACGAAATGATTGAATACATCCATAAGGAAGATCCCAGTCACCCGGTTACCTATTCATTCGCCGGGGCGTCTAAAGAGCAGATTCACACGGCGCTTAAATATACGCCGTCGGTCGATTTTATTTCTGTGCAACTGTACGCCGATGTTGCCAATCTGCCAGCCATTATCGAACACGTGGGCGTCGATAAGCCTTTTATGGTAACCGAGTATGGCGCCATTGGTCATTGGGAGCAGCCCGCCACCCTGTGGGGGCGGGAAATTGAAGAGCCTAGCGGGGTAAAGGCAAAAACCTTTTCTGAACGTATGCACAGCGCGTTTGACGGCAACCCCACCGGGCAGGTTATCGGCTCATACGCCTTTTTGTGGGGGCAGAAGCAAGAGCGTACGCCCACTTGGTACGGTATGTTTAATCCAGATGGTAAGCCCAATGCACGGGTCGATGAGCTCGCTCGCTACTGGAGTGGTGAGTATCCGCAAAACCGCGCTCCTTTGGCCAGCCGCATTTTGCTCAATGGTCAGCAAGCGCAAAGTAGCGTTTATACACAGCCTGGCCAGACGCTCACAGTCGAAGTCGATGTTACGGATCCGGATGGTGATTCGCTCCGTTATGAGTGGCAACTGTTGCACGAAGTCGCCGAACGGAGTCAGGGAGGCGCTTTTGAGGCCAAACCCGAAGTTGTGACTTTGAACGTAATAAACCAATCACCGGGAAAGCTAGTGTTCAGCGCACCTGAGACAACGGGTGAATATAGGGTTTTTGCTTACATTTTCGATGGACAGGGAAAAGTGGGGAATGCCAACTTCCCGTTTTACGTGGGGGATAAATGAATCGAATGATGTTTTGTATGGGTAAACATTGTTTCCTGATTTTTTGCGTTTTGTGGCTCAGCGGTTGTTCAGGATTTTTCTATAACCCTGAGTCTATCCAAAAGGGAGAGGACGTGGGCTACGATGAGGATGTTCTTGAATGCTCACGGCTGCACAATCATCCCAACTCGGCAGCGGTGGATCAGTGCATGCAGCAAAGAGGTTGGCAGCGCGCCAACACCATATCCATTAGCCGATAAACTGAATTAACGTTCTTAGCTATGAATACTGTGAAGGTTTATACCGGTTCATGGCTTTGTAAATTTTCTCCTCCTTAGCCAAGGTTTTTTCCAAAATTCCTTGGCTTTTTTCGTTATAAGTCCTGCTTATTTGTTGCTTGTTAAAATTTTAATATTCCATTATGAAATGTGTTATCGATACCGAAAACGTAACAGGAGGTTTATATCGTTTTATGAAAAATACTCGGTTATTTCACTTTGTTATCTTAGTCATTTTTTAATTTAAAGTTTTTTATTTTTTGTTATCGATAACCTTTGTCGCAAAAATTTTTAATGATGATTTATGAGAAATATTTAAATTTTTTCTGTGATTTTCATCTCATAGGTGGGCGCTTTAATTTGTTTTTGGTTGGAATCTCTTAGCTATACTGCCTTCTCGCTTCGGGATGAAGTCATGTTCATCTTTGGCGGTTTATATAAATTTAATAAATTTTCTTTCATGTCGTCACATTGCGATAAGGCCGTTGCAAAATGTATCGAATAATTTTTTGGTCTTATGACGTTTTAAATTTCTGTGACGCAACGCTATGGAGAGTTGTGAAATGTACAAAACGAAGAGACGTATAAGCTCAGGTGCCTTGCTTGGGTTTGCTATCGCTGCAATATCTCAAGGTGTTTCTGCCCAAAGTGCCAGCTGTAGTTATACCGTTGATAATGACTGGGGTTCTGGTTTTGTTGGCAAAATCAATATTACGAACACCGGTAATGAGCCCATTAATGGTTGGAATGTTAACTGGCAGTATGCCAATAACACGGTAACCAACGCTTGGAATGCAAATTTTAGCGGTTCCAACCCCTACAGCGCTTCTAACCTGAGCTGGAATCAAACTATTCAGCCGGGACAAACCGTAAGCTTTGGTTTTCAAGGTAATACAAACGGTTCTTCGGCAGAGGTTCCTGTGGTAAATGGTGATGTGTGTGGAGACGGTGGCTCATCATCAAGCAGCTCTTCAAGTTCTTCAAGCTCGTCATCAAGTTCATCCTCAAGCAGCTCTTCCAGCTCTTCCAGCTCTTCCAGCAGCTCGTCTTCCAGTTCATCGAGCGAGCCGACTGGTGATGGCACTTTCCGTGTTGATGAGACGGGCAACATCACTAAAAATGGCAATGTGTTTCCTGTTAAGTGTGCCTCGTGGTTTGGGTTAGAAGGTCAGCACGAACCATCAGATGCAGAAAACAACGCTGGCGGCGCGCCAATGGAGCTGTACCTCGGCAATATGTGGTGGGTTGATAGTGGGCGCGATATTCAGCAGACAATGGATGAAATTAAAGCTCAGGGTATAAACACTATTCGCTTGCCGATTGCCCCGCAAACCTTAGATCCAAACGATCCGCAAGGCCGCGGAGATGTTCGCCAGGGCGGGGTGCTTAAAAATGCTCCATCCGTTCAGCAGGACAATGCTCGACAAGCGCTTGAAGATTTCATCGTTCAGGCTGACCAAAATGATATACAGGTTATTATTGATATCCACTCCTGCTCAAACTACGTAGGCTGGCGCGCTGGTCGTCTGGATGCCACACCACCTTATGCCGATCGTGATCGTGAATTTTATGATTATACCCGTGAGGATTACTCGTGCGGTGTCGTGGATGACCCGAATGTTACGGTTCACGAGTATAACGAGCAGAAATGGTTAGACGATCTACAGACCATTGCCGGCTTCTCGGCTGAGCTGGGTGTGGACAACATTATGGCCATCGATATTTTCAACGAACCCTGGGATTACACTTGGGACGAGTGGAGTACATTGGCTGAAAATGCTTACACCGCCATTAATGAAGTGAACCAGGATATTCTGGTGATGGTGGAAGGTATTTCTGCCGGTACAAGCGATGGTACCGAGGTTGCCCACGGCAGTGAGGATACCAACCCGAACTGGGGCGAGAACTTCTATCCGTTGCAGTTTGATCCACTTGATATACCCAAAGAACGTTTAATTCTTTCGCCACACACCTATGGTCCTTCCGTTTACGTGCAGCCGCAGTTTATGGACCCGGCGGAACCCGAGTGTGCTGGCTTAGAAGGTGATGAAGCGGGTGATGCAGGTTGTAATATCGTAATTGATCCTGCCCGCATCACACCCGGATGGGACGAGCACTTTGGCTATCTGCGTGAGCAAGGTTACGCCATGGTCATCGGTGAGTTTGGCGGGTTTTTCGACTGGCCCAACGGCGCGCCGATACGCGATCAGAATCGCTGGAGTCATATCCAGACCAATGTGGACGAGCAGTGGCAAAATACATTTGTTGATTACATGATTGACAAGGATATTCAGGCTTGCTACTGGTCTACCAACCCAGAATCAGGGGACACCGGAGGTTTGTATATCCACGCGTATGATCCGGTATCCAATGAATCTGGCTGGGGTACTTGGGACGGTTTTGATCAAGAGAAGTGGAGTTTGTTACAGCGTTTGTGGCAGGATTAAAGTCGTGTATTAAAGCAGAACAAAAAACCGGGGCGTGTCCCCGGTTTTTTGTGGCTGTAATCCTCTGTAATCGTAATCCCCAAGATGATGGCGTTATGCTGTGGCTCTGTTATGGATTCATCCCACAGTGGGATATTAGGGGGCGACATGGCTCTGCTGCAGAAAAACGCAAAACAATTAGCAATAGACTTCCAAAAATACTTTGCAGGGATGTTGGACGAGTCTTCAATGAGAAGAACCGTACAGACACTGGAGAATACAACGGAAAGCCGATTGCGTACTGCTACACCCTACGATGCTGAGGGCTCTCTAAGCAGCTTAATTTATTACGTTAAAGCCAAGTGCTGTGTGGACGGCGGCAGGACATTTTCGGGACGGGTGTGGGAGCAAGGCTTACCTCAGGGCGGTAGCCTGGTGGGTGATGTCTTTCTGGCCGATGGCTGCTCTATAGATGACCTCTATTGTCGTACCTGTGAATTCACTTTCACCGCTACCCCAAGCTATACCGCGATGTATTTTTTTGATTTTAATGAAATGCTGCTTGGTCACTTTCAAGCGGGAGCCATATCCAACGTGTTTTCAGTGGGTAAGGGGGAAGGCACGTGGCAATAACGATTACGGCTGTTAGGCAATCGATGCAGTGGTGATGTTCTGGTATCCGTTTGCTGCAGAACTATTTGCTGTATTGTTTCTTAATGGCCAGAATTTCGTTCTTCAGCTGTAAGAAAAGTTTAACCAGTTCAGGGTCAAAATGCAGCCCTGCCTGGTCTTCAATCAACTTGAAAGCATCGTCTATTGGCCAAGCCTGCTTGTAAGGGCGCTTGGATGTTAGGGCATCAAACACGTCTGCAATTGAGACAATTCTAGCTTCTAGAGAAATTTCCTCGCCCTTTAGCCCTTGAGGGTAACCTGAACCGTCCCACTTCTCATGATGTTCTAAAGCCAGGGTGTGGGCGAGCTGTATAAGAGGGGATGAAGAGCCTTGTAATATATGTGCCCCGATTTGTGCATGAGTTTTCATTAGTTGAAACTCGTCTTCCGAAAGTCGTTCGGGCTTGAGTAAAATTGCATCGGGAATGCCTATTTTACCAATATCATGCATGGGGGCTGCCTGACGAATTAACTCCGCATGCTCTTCGCTTATGCCAGCCTCAAGAGCTAATAACTTACTGTAATGGCTCATGCGGAGAATGTGTTCACCAGTGTCTTCGTCTTTATACTCAGCCGCATTGCCAAGTCGTTGCACTAGATCAATGTGGGCTTGCTTGAGTTGTTCTGCTTGCACAAGAGATAGATGGTTCCGGACTCTGGCGCGAACCAGTGACGGAATAATTGGTTTGGTGATGTAATCAACGGCGCCCACCTCAAAACCATTGTATTCATCATTGTGGTCACTCATCGCGGTCACAAAAATAACGGGGATGGAGCGCGTGGCAGGATTTTTTTTCAGCTCCTGACAAACTTCAATGCCGCTCATTCCTGGCATCATTACGTCTAATAAAATGAGTTTAGGTGGTTCCTTGGCAACTAATTCCAGAGCCACTTGACCGGATTTTGCAAAGATAAGCCGGTAATGATCAGCAAGTACGCCCTGCATAACTTTCAGGTTTACCGGCTCGTCGTCAACAATAAGAACTCGAGGTTTATCGGTTGAGTTTTTCATAGTCTGAATTCGGTTGAATTTAATGTAAGCGAGAGAGGAGCTTGTCTATTGCAGTAATCGCTTGTTCGAAGTCAAATTCATCGAGTGAATCTCTAATAGTAGTTACCAGCTCTTGCAGCTCAGTAGTAGCAAACTGTATTTGGCTCAAACTGCTGAGAGACGATTCATCAATTTCTGCATTATCTGCACTGGCTTTTAATTTTTTCAGTACTGCAGCTTTTTCTTCGGTAGGTATAGAGTTTTCTGCAGAGAATTCTTGCAAAACTTCTGGATCATGGCTTAGTTGTTCTTGAATGATTTCCAGTTCGTCCATAATGGGTGTGGCAAAATCGTCTATGTTTAGATCGGGTGCAGATTCCATTTCAGCCAGTATTTGGGCAAGCCTCATTAAGCCAAGATTGCCTGCCAGGCCTTTCAGAGTGTGAATGTGGTGATGGTAGTTTTCTTTGGAGGCCGAGTTGTTGGTAAGCATACCCAGAGCAGTGGTCTTGGTTTGTAAAAAGTTCTTGATTTCTTTTGTCTGTCTTTCTCTGCTGCCCCACAGCAGCTCTCCATGAGCAAAATCAATATGTTCAAAGTGGGTGCTTAGATGAGGGGCCGGATGAGGGTGGCTGGATAATTCTAAAACACGGGCTAATTCACTGTATAACTGCGTAGGGTTAAGTGGCTTATTGGCAAAACCGTTCATTCCGGCATCTTCGGCAGCTTTTCTGTCTTGGTGTAATACGCTCGCAGTTAGAGCAATAATTGGGGTGGCTGCGCGTTTATTTTCCGATTCGAAAGCCCGTATTTTCTGACTGGCGGCAATGCCGTCACATACAGGCATGTGAATATCCATTAAGATGGCGTCCACGGAATGTTGCTTGTAGCGGTCGATGGCTTCTATGCCGTTAGTCGCTTTGATCACTTTATGCCCGTTTCTGGAAAGCAGTAGCGATAAAAGCTCAAGGTTTTGTTCGATGTCGTCTACTATTAATAATGTCAGCTTTGGTAGCTGGGTTGAGGTGAGCTGTGGCTCGGAATTTATGAGTGCGTCAGTTTCTTCTAGGGGTAAAGAGAAGCTGAACAAGCTACCTTGCCCAAGATGACTGCTGACACTGATTTCACCGCCCATTAACTCTACTAATTGCTTACTGATAGTGGTGCCTAAACCAGTTCCACCAAAACGGCGGGTTGTCGTATCATCTGCTTGTTCAAAGGGCTGAAATATTTGACTTAGATGCTCAGGGGCAATACCAATCCCCGTGTCTTTAACCTCAAACAATACCGATTTATGAGATGAGCGTGTAATGGTGACGCTAACTTCCCCTGTGTCAGTAAACTTTACCGCGTTACCTATTAAATTATTCAGGACTTGACGAATACGGCTGGCATCTCCCAGGTATTGTGAGTGCAAGTCATCGTTGAGAACTAAATTTAGTTCTATGCCTTTTTGTTTGGCGATAAGCCAAAACGTTGAAATTATTTCATCCAGTAAGGCGTGCAATGAAAAAGGTTCGTGATTTATTCTCAGTTTCCCTTTTTCCAGTTTGGCGGAGTCGAGAATATCGTTAAGAAGATGCATCAGTGAGCGGGCTGAGCTGTTGATGGTGGCTAAATGTTTTCGCTGTTCAGCTGCTAGAGGCTCGTCCAGTAATATGTCGCTAAAGCCTAAAATAGCATTCATTGGGGTGCGAATTTCATGGCTCATGTTGGCCAAAAAAGCTTGTTTTGATTGGGCCGCCTGCTCTGCTGCTAGCTTGGCTTGCTTAAGCTTTTCTTCATAATGGTGTCGTTCGGTAATGTCGGTAAGAATTCCATCTATCCACGTTGCGTTACCTGTTTCATCAAAACGAAAACTGCCTTGGTCGAGTACCCACACTGTTTGACCGTTGCGATGCTGTAGGCGGTATTCGGTCGAATAAGACGTTCCTTCTGACAGGGCTTTGGCTAATTGGGCTTCAATGATACTCAGATCGGTTGGGGCAATAAGCTCGCCTATATTTACTTTGCGCTGTAAAAAATCGTCCAGTGGGTATCCCGTCAGATCCTGAATGCTGGGGCTGGCAAAAATCATTGGCCAATGATCGTTAATTTCACAACGGAACGCCACACCCGGTAAGTTGTTGACCAAGGAGCGGTACTGTTGCTCTTTTTCAAGCAGGCTTTCTTGTAAGGCTTTTTGAGTGCTCAGGTCAGTGATTGAGGCAACGTAAAGGGTGGTTTGGTCTTTTTGTTTGATTTCCCCTATTCCTAATCGTATTGGAAAGGTGTGCCCTTTTTTGTGGCGTGCCAGTGATTCGATACTGCGACTGGTTAGCGTGGAGAAATCTATGCATTGGTCATGTTTAATCGTTATCTCGGAGGGGGTTGTTGTCTCCACCAAGAGTGTCAGGTTATTGCCCAGCAGTTTTTCTGCGGTAAACCCGAAAATATTTACAGCGGCTTCATTGGCGCTCAATATCTGGCCTTTATCATCTAAGGTGATAATTCCATCAACGACTGTGGATAGAATCGCCCTAAGTCTGGATTCGCTAGCGGACTTTTCATTCAGCATCAGGCGAAAACGAACAAATCCATTAATAATGGCAGCGAATAACGTTAAAGATACCGTCGTAAAAGCAACACTCAGGGCGATGAAGGAAAGGTCAGAGCTTACTACCGGTTTAAGGGCCTGTTCTGGACTGCTGCCTATAAATCGGGTGGCCACCATACCCATATAATGCATGCCAGAAACCGCAAAGCCGAGAATTACAGCACAAATTATTCGGCATTGTTGCAAGCTAAGAGAGGGAATGTAGTTGGCTAAATAAAACCGGGCGAAAAGGCCAATAAATGACAGCGCTACGGCTACCAGAACGGAGAGAGCAAACAGCAGTGGGTCGTACCTCAATAATGGCGCTAGCTCCATTGCTGCCATGCCGCTGTAATGCATGGTGCCTATGCCGGCGCCAAGCAATACGGATGCAGTGCACACGTTCATAAACGAGGGGCTGCGGGAGAGGAGAAATATGGCGTAAAAGCAGGCTAAAAATGCGGGAATAAATGATAAGAAAGTAATGATAGGGTCGTAGCTGATTTCAGCGCACAGTGAAAAGGCGACCATCCCAATAAAATGCATACTCCAAATACCGCCCGACATAATAAGAGCCGAGGTTATTTTGGCTAACTGTCGATAAGAGCGCAGAGGGGTCTGCTTGGCTAAATCCAGGAGATAAACCGTGAAGTAGCCCGCGAATATGGCTATGCAAATGGATAGAGCCACGAGCTTAAAGTCATAGACTCCGCTCAATACCAGACTTGGGTCTTGGTCTGTAAAGAAAAACTGTGAGAGCACAGAGAACCCCTTGGTAGCGTCGAGGCTGTAGATGTGGTGAGAGTTTTGGTCAGTTTAGACTAAAACCAATTTGTAGAATAGTGCGCCACAGCCGTATGACCAATTTTTCATCAATTAATACCATTTGGCTGTAATATTTTTGACGGTCAATGATTTTGTGCTGTTTACTGTGTGCGGGTGTTGATTTATTGACGTTGAAATTGGTCGCGGCCGTGATGTCAGATCAATATTGATTGAAGTAGATCTGTCTTTTACCTTGGGGCGGTAACTTTTAATGTTTTCTAGGTTTAGAATGCGCGTCAGATTTGAACCTGTGTGAAATTTCTTGTGGTTGATACATAAAAGAGGCAACAAATGAAGTATTGGTTAATGGCATCGGCGCTCGTAGTAGGGTTGGCAGGTTGTTCAAAACACGACCCGCTGCACGATTCAATGGAAGAGATGGGCGGCTCGTTCAAAGCCATGCGCGAAAGTCAGAATGATGAGGCAATGCTTAATGAATGGCAGAATTTTAAAACTGCCCTGGCGACGGCTAAAGCGCAAAAGGTGACGGCCGAAGATCAGCCTAAGTTTGACGAAGGCATGCAGAAGCTAGAAGAGTTAAGCGCGCAGGTGGACGTAGCCCTGGCGGCAGGCGATATGGCTGGCGCTAAAGCACTACTGAAAAAAATGGGGCCAGCGCGTAAAGAGTATCATGATGCATTAGGCGTCGATTAACATCGTTACGCTGTGTTACATCAAGGCTCAGGCCGGCTGTACGGCGTGGGCCTTGAATTGAGCGTAAACAGTTATTCCTGTGGTTAGCGTAAGGCTTTGCACGGCGTTGGGCGTCACCAACGAGTATAACGTTTGAGTGTCGCAGTAAATACTGAGCAGCAAGCTATGGTCGGATACCGTCGTTATCTCACCAAGGGTACCTTGAAGGGTATTGGCAATGCTGGATGGGCCGGGGGGCTGCCGGGCCACTGAGACGTCGTGCGCATCAATGCGAATACGTCGTGTGTGATGGGGCAGTGGGCCTGTTTCCAGCGTGAGCCTGCCGCTGCGCACTTTGCCGTCACTGGGCGCGGCGTCTAACTCCCAGAGGGCGGCAGCCAGATGCGGGTGTTCAGTCACATAGGTTGAATGCGCCATCGCCAGTGGCATAGTACGACGTGACTGCCAGTGATAAACCTTGTCACAACAGGCCTCAAAGTCCCGCTGGCGGTGGCTGACCAATAATGCCGACAGTTGCCGCTCGCGGGCCCACTGACGAGCGATGTGGAGTACGGCTAGCGCCGAGTGTTCGTCCAGGGCAGACACCGGCTCGTCCAGTATCAGTAAGTCTTTGGCGCAGATCATTGCGCTCAGCAGCGCCACCCGTTGGCGCTCGCCTCCAGATAGCACATGGCTCTCGCGCGTTAACAGCTCCCTCACGCCTAAGGCGTCCGCCAGAGGTCGCCACTCAACCCGATGCAGCTCCGCCAGCGACTGTAACTGGCGCTCGATCTGCTGAGCAGGCCACAGCAGCCCACCTTGGGCCGCCCAGCCAATGCCTCGGCGTTTCGGTGGGCGTGTGATTAGATTATCTTCAGACCTGAGCAAGTGAGCTTGATGCCCCGTGGCCAGCTGGGTAAGTAACTGGGTTTTGCCACAGCCCGAGGGGCCGCTGATGCCGAGCCATTGCCCCTCGTCCCAGCTTAATTGGTGTGGTGCGAGGTTAAGCTGCCACATGGCGACTCCGTCGCTGGCGTTGCCAGCCGTACAGCAGCACTAACAGTAGGAAGGACGATACCAGCAGCGTAGCGGCGATACGGTGCGCCGCCTGAAAGTTAAGGGTTTCCACCTCATCAAATAACAAAATGGACAGTACTTGGGTTTCCCCCGGAATATTGCCGCCAATCATCAACACCACGCCAAATTCACCTAAGGTGTGTGCAAAACCCAGCACCCCGGCGGTGACAAACGCGTGAGCGCTAATGGGCAGAACAATTCGGTGCAACAGTTGCCAATTGCCCAGCCCCTGACTGCGACCAAGTTGTAACAAGCGCGGGTCTATTTGCGCAAAGCTGGCACTGAGCGGTTGCACCACAAAGGGTAACGAGTACAGCACCGAACCAATCACAAGGCCCGTGAAGGTAAAGGCGAGTCCGCTCTGGCTAAACTGACCGATAAAACCGCTAGGCGAGAGAATAATCAGTAAATAAAACCCCAACACCGTCGGTGGCAAGATAAGTGGCAAAGCGACAGCGGCTTCGGTAAGGGTGCGTAAATGCCGTGATTTACCCTGTGCCAGCCACCACGCCAGCGGTGTGCACAACAGCAGTAAAATAACGCTGCTAAGCAAGGCGAGTTTGCAGGTGACCCACAGGGCGGTTAACACTGTTTTATTCTGCCTTCATATAACCGTGTTGAAGGATAAGCTGCTGCGCCTTGGGTGAGCGAATAAAAGACACAAACGCTGTCGTTGCCGGTGTTTGCTGTACGCAAACCATGGCCTGGTTAAGGGTAATGGTATTTTCAAGCTCGTACCAGTGTAGCTCGGGCGCTAAAGGCGCGAAGCTGGCGGCTACCAGCGCGCAGTCGGTATTGCCGGTCACCACATACTGCAGCGCGCCCGCCACCGAACCCGCTTGCAAGCGCTGAGCGGTCAAGTTCGAGCCGTAATTCCGCAACCACTGTTTGGCCGCTATGCCATAGGGCGCGGTGCGGATGTTAGCCAATGCTAAGCGCTGTGATTGCATAAGTGCCTGGGATACGTTGGGCGCGTCGTGGTTGCAAACCAGCATAAGTTGGCCGCGAGCGTAAATCATCGGGTTGGATCCAAGCCCCTCGGCATGGACTTTTGCTGCAAAGGATTCATCGGCCGAGAGAAAAATATCGAACGGGGCGCCGTGGAGTATTTGCTGGGTAAGCGCGCCGGATGGTCCGCTGGAAATAACCCATTGGCTGTCATGATTCTGCCGCCAGAGTTGGTGCAGTGCTTCCAGGGTGGGCTTAAAGTTGCTGGCTACTGCAAGCTTCAGGGGGTCGGCGGCCAGCGGTCCACACAGCGAAAGACCGAACAGTAAACCAATAAGGGTGCGCATAAATAAACGTTGAGTGAGCGGGTCAAAACAAAAGCGCCCGGGACCATTAAGCCCCAAGCGCTTCTCGTGTTTTGATTGTGCCACAACTCCCTGTGGCCCGCACTGTGGAATAAATCGCTATGCGACGGCGGCTAGGCAGCGTGATGCGCGTCGGCTTTGCGAGTGCTGGGTGCATCGCGCTTACTGCCAATAGGCTCAACTTTCTTTTGCTTTTCATACAAAAAGCGCAACACCGCACTGCGGTAATGGTTGTAATCAACATTATCGGCCAGTGCCAGTCGATCGCGCGGACGCGGCAGGTCAACGTCGAGAATTTCCCCAATGGTGGCGGCGGGGCCGTTGCTCATCATCACAATCCGGTCCGACAGTAAAACGGCTTCGTCGACATCGTGAGTAATCATAATCACTGTGTTGCCAAGGTCGGCCTGAATGTCCATGAGTGAATCCTGCAAATGGGCGCGGGTCAGTGCATCCAGTGCACCGAAGGGCTCATCCATTAACAGCACCTGTGGCTCCATGGCGAGCGCGCGGGCAATCCCCACTCGCTGCTTCATGCCCCCTGAAATTTCATCCGGCTTTTTATGCATGGCGTGGCCCATCTGCACCAGTTGCAGGTTGTGCTCAATCCAGTCGCGCATTTCCGCGCGGCTTTTTTGTCGACCGAAAACTCGCTTTACGGCCAGCTCAATGTTCTGGTACGCGCTGAGCCAAGGCAACAGAGAATGGTTTTGAAACACCACGGCGCGTTCAGGCCCAGGCTCGGTGACTTCGCGGCCTTTTAAAATCACTCCGCCAGTGGTGGCTTGGTAAAGCCCTGCGACGATATTCAATACAGTGGATTTACCACAACCTGAGTGGCCAATCAGCGAGACGAATTCACCCTGCTTTATTTTTAGGTTGACATCCTGCAGGGCGCAAAATGGCCCCTTGGGGGTGGGAAAGCTGATGCCGACCTGAGACAGTTCTAAATGAATGTTGTGCATAAAATTCTCCTGATAGCGGTTAGCGAACCACAGCGGTTTTGTCCCAGTTAACCCAGCTTTGCAGCAGGAGCAGGGCGCGATCCAGTAAAAAGCCAATAAAACCAATCATGAGTACCGCCACACAAATGCGGCCCAACGAGTTGGAGGAGCCGTTTTGAAATTCATCCCATACAAATTTTCCCAGCCCCGGATTTTGCGCCAGCATTTCCGCCGCAATTAACACCATCCAGGCGATACCCAGTGAAAGGCGTAAACCGGTAAACATCATGGGAATCGCCGACGGCAAAACAATGGTTTTTACGTGAGTAAACCAACCCAGGCGCAGCACACGACTGACGTTTTGCAAATCCTGATTTAAGCTGGCCACGCCAACGGCGGTGTTAATCATCGTCGGCCACAGGCAGCAGAGGGTGACGGTAACCACAGAGGTAATAAAGCTTTTTGCTAGCATGGGATCGTCGCTGACGTACACCGCGCTAACCACCATGGTGACCAAGGGTAACCACGCCAGGGGCGAGACGGGTTTGAAAATTTGAATGATTGGATTCAGCGCACGGTAAACCGTATTGCTGAGGCCAATGCAAATCCCTACGGGAATGGCAATGGCCGTTGCGAGTAAAAAGCCTGTCATTACCGTGACCAAGCTAGTAGTAATCTGGTCAAAGAAAGTGGGGCGGCGGTTAAATTCACGCCAGCGAACTTCCGCGTCAGGGTTGGCGGCTAATTTCTTTTCGTTGCGCGCCTGCTGACGCTCGTAAAATGCCGCTTCTCGATCATTTTCTGCGGTATGCTCGGCGAGTAAATTGTTCCACTGCTCGTGTACCTCGGCAGGCCCCGGAAACTGACCCAGCGACGTATCCACCTGTTGCGCACCGAGATGCCAAATGCCGAGAAATATCAACAGCCCCGCAATAGGAATGAGGACAGCTTTACTCAGAGCTTGCAGTTCGGTTTTGCCAAAACGCAGGCTCTGCCATTTTTGTTTTACGGCGATTGCGGAATTCATAACCTGCTCCTTGTGAAATAAAAAACTGCGCTTAAGCTCTAAAGCGAAAGCGCAAAGGGGTTAATGCTTACAAGTTGTCGCTGGCTTTCAGGCCAATGGTCAGTTGCTCCAGGTAGGCGTTGGGCTTGCTGCCATCGTAAGTAATGCCGTCAATAAACTCAGCTTGAGGGCCTTTAAAGCCTGTCTCGCTGGAAAAGTCCGGAAACTCAGCAGCGTCAGCTTCGCCATCATCGATCAGCGCTTTAGCCGCCTCGGCGTAGATGTCGGGGCGATACACTTTCTTGGCGGTTTCAAAATACCAAGCATCTTCTTTGTGCTCAGCAATTTGTCCCCAGCGGCGCATTTGGGTCAGGTACCAAATGGCGTCCGAGTAAAAAGGGTAAGTAGCGTGATAGCGGAAGAACACGTTAAAGTCTGGTACCTCACGCTTGTCACCTTTCTCGTATTCGAAGGTTCCGGTCATAGAGTTGGCAATCACTTCATAATCGGCGCCTACGTAGTAAGGTTTGGATAAGATTTTTACCGCCTCGGGTCGATTTGCATTGTCGTTGGCATCCAACCATTTGGCAGCGCGAATCAGCGCTTTGGTCAGGCGTATGGTGGTGTTGGGGTATTGCTCGGCAAACTCTTTCGTAATACCAAACACTTTTTCTGGGTTGTTTTTCCAAATTTCGTAATCGGTAATCACTGGCACGCCAATGCCTTTAAAGACCGCCTGCTGGTTCCAGGGCTCGCCGACGCAATACCCGTAAATGGTTCCTGCTTCAAGGGTAGAGGGCATTTGCGGGGGAGGGGTTACACTCAGCAGGGCGTCGGCTTGTAGCTGGCCTGATGTATCGCCTTTGTGAGGTGCGTAATAACCCGGATGAATACCGCCGGCGGCCAGCCAGTAGCGCAGCTCGTAATTGTGAGTGGATACCGGGAATACCATGCCCATGTTAAAAGGCTTGCCTTGTTTTTTGTACTCTTCTACTACAGGTTTTAACGCGTCGGCTTTAATAGGATGCACAGGCTTGCCATTAGCATCTTGAGCTATGTGCTTTTTCATTTGTTGCCAAATGTCGTTGGAAACCGTAATGCCATTACCGTTTAAATCCATAGAGAACGGCGTAATGATATGCGCTTTGGTGCCGTAGCCTATGGTGGCGGCCAACGGCTGCCCTGCCAGCATGTGCGCTCCGTCCAGCTCACCGGTGATAACGCGATCAAGTAGCACTTTCCAGTTGGCTTGTGCCTCAAGTTCTACGAACAGACCTTCGTCTTCAAAATAACCTTTCTCAAGCGCGATGGCTAAAGGGGCCATGTCGGTTAACTTGATGAAGCCGAATTTTAAATCTTCTTTTTCCGGCTCCCCGACGGCTAAGGTGTGCGCACTGATGCACACGGCGATGGCAGTTAAGGCTAATGTTTTCACTGGCTTAAGCCAGCTTTTTATTCCCGTTTGTTTGTTGCTTTTCATTTTTTCTCCCGGTCTCCAAAGTTGTAAAGCCCAAGGCTGATTTAAGTGTTGGGCGAATGACAGTTCGCAACGGGGATATTTCAAAGCCTATGCCAAAAACGCAGGTTGCCAAAATTGTGCGTTTTTATGGAGGTTTTTCTACGAGGTATCAGGTGCTTGAAAATTTATCGCACCGAGAGTGCGCGCAAAATAATTTTCGATGCATGGCTGGGCGCTAAAGTTGTGCGTTTTCCCGGTATAAAAAATGTTAATAAAGTGGGCGATAAAGGTGATGGGCGCTTCATGGCAGTGCAGGCTGAACGATTGAGGCTATACTTTAGCTTCAGTCCAAAGGGCGAGGGATTTGTAATGAATCTACTTGTAGGGTTAAGTTTTTTATGGCTGGTGTTAGTCGTCTCGGCGAGCGGTTGTACGCAGAATTCTTCGAGTGATTTACTCAAAAAACCAAATCCGACACTGCTTGAGGTGGCAAAGTTGCAGCAAGAGGATGAAACCCTTTTGCGAGATATTGCGCCAGATCAGATAATGAAACTCACCAAGGGCATGGAGCGTTACGCCGAGCAAGCGGTAATGGGGGCGCGGGGCGATGATCACAAAGTCGCAGCTTTGCATGCAGCGTTGGTATCATCGCCACAGGCCGGAGGGTTGGGTATTCAGTACCGGGCTGCAGCGACTCTTTCTGTCGCAGACGTCTTCTCAAAACGCGAGGCTAACTGCCTGAGCTTTTCTCTCCTTTTTGTGGCTATGGCTCGTCATGTTGGTTTAAATGCTCATTTAAATAATGTCCAGGTTCCTCCAACCTGGGTGATGAATGGGGAGAAATTACAGTTTATGCGACATGTTAATGTAAAGGTGAACTTGCGTTTCAGTCGTGATGACATAGTGGTGGATTTAGATTTAACAAACTACCGCGCCTATTACCCTCAATCATTAATTGATGATGATATCGCTATCGCCCAGTACTACAACAACCTTGCTATGAGCACTCATGAATCTGATGCAGCAACACCCATGCAGCTGGCATTGATGCGCAAAGCGATATCCATAGCACCTAAACAAAGCTATTTATGGAATAATCTGGCCGCGCTCTATTGGCGATGGTCGCTACCAAAAGTAGCGGAGGCGTTGTACCTGCAAGCCGCGCGGCTTGAGCCGAAAGACATGACTGCCATTTGGAACTTAAGTGAACTCTATCGTATCGGTGGGCAAGACGAGCTTGCCGGTGCTTTGGCGCTTGCTGCACAAGGTTATCGGGACAGTAATCCTTACTACCAATATCGGCTTGCTGTCTTAGAGTATTCGGACCAGAACTTTGAACAGGCCGCACATCGAATAGAGCGCGCCATTGAAAAACAGCCGGAAGAAAAGCGTTTTTACCGGATGGCTGCGGACATTTACCAGCGTTTAGGGCTCACCAAAAAATGGCAGCAGGCGCAAAGCCAGCTCTGAATGGCTGCCCGGTTAGAATTTGCGTGGAACCACTGGAGACGCAAAGGCTCTAAGTCTGCCCTCAAATAGGGTTTAAGCCCTTGTGGTGGCGTGTGTGCGTCAATAGATAAACCTGTCTGAGGGTAATGGCGTGATGAATGGGTTGTACGCTAACTTCTGGAATCTATATGGAAAAATTGTCCCTGGCGCTTAAAATGTTTACCTACTCGGTACTTTGCGCTGGCTGTGTGGGGGTAGCTCTGTGGTCACATGCCGAGAAACTGTCCGACGAACAAGCGGGTTATACCGATTACGCGGCTACGCCAGAGTCTTGTACTGAAGCGCTTAGCAGTAGCCGCAGCAAAGAATACAGCGGTGATTACACCGTCCCTTCCTCCATCAATTTACTGAGCTGGAATATTTATAAAGCGCAAGGCGAAAACTTACTGCAAGATTTAACCAATCTAAGCCGCGACGTCGATATTGTGCTTTTACAAGAGGCTCTGCTTAACGAGGAGTTGTTCCACCTCAAGCCTTACTGGCGTTTCGCCCCGGGTTACAGCTCTGGCAACATACAAACCGGTGTGATGACCCTGAGCGCCTGGCCCGCCAGTGTGCATTGCCGTTTTGAGCACACCGAGCCCTGGCTGCGAACGCCCAAAGCGACCAATATTGTCGAATATGTGTTAAACAATGATCGGCGCTTGCTGGCCGTTAACATGCATTCAATTAATTTCGAGTTGGGCACCAGCGCGTATCGACAGCAGCTACACGACGCTCTGGAAATTATCACGGCTCATGCAGGCCCTGTGATACTGGCGGGCGACCTGAACAGCTGGAGCGATGATCGCCGCGCGTTGCTGGATCGCTTATTCGGCCCTTTGGGTTTAAGTCCGGCGATGTTTCCTGAGGATAATCGCACTCAGGCTTTTGGTATGGCTCTGGACCATGTTTGGACGCGGGGTATTTCTATCAGCGCCGCCGAGGTGCCAATTTACGAAAGTTCAGATCACAACCCATTGTTGGTGAGTATGAAATTTAAGGAGATGAGTGAACATGTGGCGCAAGATTAACGTGCTTTTTATCGGACTGCTTGTCAGCGTCTTGGTGTATGGGGCGAATGATGAGCAGGAAATTCAATATTTAATCGACTTTGTGGCCGAAAGTGGGGTGACTTTTATCCGCAATGGCACCGAACACTCGGCCCCTGAGGCCGCAGACCATCTGCAAATGAAATACAGCCGTGCCAGCCGCTATGCGAGAACAGCCGAAGGGTTTATCGATAACCTGGCCAGTAAAAGCTCCATTACCCGGCGGCCGTACCAAGTGGTGTTGGCTGATGGCACTGTGCTTAACGCCAGCGACTGGCTGTATGGTGCTTTACATGATTATCGAGCCCTCAATCAGGCAGCGGCGCAAAGCTCTTCGGCGGTGTCGCCTTGATTACCTGGTCTTAATCATCTTTCGCCTATGACGCAGCGTGCGCAGCAACCTTTGCTCGATGCCATCAACCGAGGAGTAGAGCAGTATTTTGCCGAGTGTCGCAGCAGAGTTCCGGGCTTTGTGCGCCAGCATTTCTGTTACCCCGGCGCCTGGAAAACCAATCGTCGTGCCATGGGCTGGGACTTATTGCGTGCGCCGCTTAACCTGTTGTGGGCACCGTTCTATTTAATCAGTCAATTACTCGCCTGGGGTCTTCATAAGGGGGGCGCTCGCACGTTGGCGCGTCTGTTGCGAAAAATCCCCAGTGGTCTGCAAACTCAAGTGCAAGCTTATTTGATGACGCAAACTCAGCAGCAGTTGCTGGCTTTGGGGGAAGGGGGTAGCCCACTGCGCGATGCCATTGCTGCAAGTATTGTGGCCGAGCAACAACATCAGCAACCTCTACGTGCTGAACAGGAACAGCACTTACACAGCGCACTCGTCGATGCACTGTCTCAATACGCGCTTACCCGCACCGCCACGGCCGATATCAGCAACACATTGTTCGCTACCATTGCCGGTGCCTTTACCCTGCAAAAATTTACACCCGGCGGTTTGGCCATAGGCGCCGTGCTGGCCGGTATTATCGCCAACCGTCTGGCGGTGGCCGATTTTATTCTTGGCCCCTGGTTGGGTAGCTGGTATTACTCTTTATTTCCGGTACAGCCAGAGGCGGGTTTGTTGGCTGTATCAACGGTAGGTGTCATGGCTCTATTTGCCGTGTTTACTTGTTTTTCTGGGCTGGTGTCTGATCCTGTTCAGGCTTTACTGGGTATCCATCAACGCCGTTTGAATAAAATGCTAACAAGCCTTGAGCGGGACATGAAAAGCCAAACTACGGGAAGCTTTCGGCCTAAAGATGGCTACTTAGCGCGGATTATGGATTTAATCGACGCGGCGCGAATGAGCTTACGCTAAAACCTCGTCGCAACCATTATTCGTTGGCAGCTGCCTGTTCGTTATTGTCACGGTCCTCAAGCGCTTCGCTTTGTGCTTGTGGCTCGTCTTGCACATTAATTTCGCGCATAAAAATTCCCCAGAACGCGATAAAGAGTGCGGCAATCAAAGGGCCGATAACAAAACCGTTAATGCCGAACAGCGCCATGCCGCCCAGGGTGGAAAGCAGTACTAAGTAGTCCGGTAGTTTAGTGTCGCGGCCTACCAATATTGGGCGCAGCAAGTTATCCACCAGGCCAATCACGCCGCCGCCGAAGGCCACCAGCACAAGGCCTTGAACATAACTGCCGGTGGCGAGCAGGTAAATGGCCACCGGCCCCCAAATAATGGCCGCACCTACAGCGGGCAGTAGGGACGCAAAAGCCATAACCACCGCCCATAAAAGTGCGGCAGGAATTCCCAAAATCCAAAAGATAATACCGCCCAGGGCGCCCTGAACCATGGCCACCACCAGGTTGCCTTTGACCGTGGCGCGGGTTACTTCGGCGAATTTGGCAAACAGCAGCCGCTCACGAGTATCGCCCATGGGTAAGGCGCGAATCATCAGCTCCTTAAGCCAGCTGCCATCGCGCAGAAAAAAGAACGTGAGGTAGAGCATTAAGCAGAAGTCGAGCACAAATTTAAAGGCGTTAGAGCCAATGTTAAACGTGTACTGGGCGATAAACTTGCCACTGTTCATGGCAAAGTTCATGGTCTGCTTTTTTAAGTCATCAAAATTAACACCGAACCGCTCGAGGGTTTGTTGCAGTACCGGAAAGCTGGTTTGAAACTGTTCGATGTATTTACCCACGTTCAACTCGCCAGATTCTATGCGTTGGTAAAGGTCGGCGGCCTGGGCCACCACTGAGCTGACCAAAAAAATCACTGGGATAATCACGATGATTAAACACATCATCAAGGTGATCAACGCTTGGGTGTTGGGGCGATGCTGCAGGGATTTAAGCAGCTTGGTTTGCGCCGGGTAAAAAATAATCGCGAGCGCACAGGCCCAGAACACTGGGCCAAAAAACGGTTTCAGAATCCACAAGAACGCCACCGATACTAGCAACAAAAGCGCCAGAAAAGATCGGGTTTCGAGGTTTTTTTGAAAGTCTGGCATGGCTGTAATCGGCTGTTAGTGGAAAGGTGGGTAAAACCGGGTAATGTCGCCGCTGACCGGCAGCGGCTTAATGATCAGGCTGATTTGGTCGGTTGGGCTAAAAGCACAATAAGAATAATCCAGCCGATCACCGGGATGAGCCCCACCAGCACCCACCAGGGTGAGCGGCCGCTGTCACGCATCCGTCTTACGGCCGCAGAGAGCGAAGGGATGAACAGCACCAATGCATAAAGCGTAGCCAAAATCGTTATGCCGAGAATACCTGCCACGATGTTAACGGCCACGGCGATCAAAAAGTTGATCAGAAAAAACATCCAATACTGGGTGCGGTTCCAGCGCCCATTGAAATCTGCAAACTGTTTAAACGCTTGTACGTAATATTCCATGATTAACTCCCTTTTTGTGGTTATGAGCACCTTGTTATTGCGGTGAGCGCTCATTCTTACCTAAGTGTTCGGTCTTGTCGATACTGTGATCTGGTATTAGGGCGATGAGTGTGTGATGGGAGCGTGACAGTTTGATGAAGTGAGCGGCTGGAGTGGCGGGCAGTCGCTCTGCCCGCCAAGTTGAGGGTTATTAGTAGGGGGTTACCAGCCTAGCTCTGGTGCCAAGTAGTATTGAATGCCCAGAGCATCCAGTTGCGGACGAAGCTGCGTCAGGCGGTCGGTAAACTGTTGGTAATCACGTTGCGAGGCCTGGCTCCAGCCCAGCTCTGCGGTGACCGCAAGGCGCGGCCAAAGGCGGTTGTCTGCGGCTGCGTCGGTGTGTACCAGCTCGGTCCACAAGGCCGACTCAACCCCCACGGCGGCACCGAAAGCGCTGGTGTCTAAGCTGTAGGCACGCTCTAAGGGTACCCCTTCTTTGCGGCACCAATCATAGGTTTGTGGCTGGCCGGCGTAATTGCCATGATCAAAGTAGGTGTAGGAGCAAGGCGACAAAATCAGCTGATGACCGCGCTCCAGCGCTGGTTGAATATCGTATTCATCATTCCACAGCTGCAGCAGTACGTCCGGGTCATTGTCGGCCACGGAGCCCTCTTCCCAAACAATGGCGGTGCGGCCCAGGTCGTCGACGATTTGTGTGGCGCGGGCAATAAATTCAGCGTAAAGCGGATCTTTAATTTCGTCACCACCGATGTGGATATATTCTGATGGAAAGAGTTCGATGATTTCGCTCAGCACATCCTCAACCCATGGGTAGATGACCTCGGGGTTGGTTAGGCACAGTTTGCTAAAGCCCACCTCTAGCCCGGAGTAGGTTGAAAGGTTAGTGACATCGTCGCAAGCCAGTTCATTGTACGAGGCCAGCGCTGCCTGAGTGTGGCCGGGCAGGTCTATTTCGGGTACCAAAGTTACGTGGCGCGCTTGTGCGTAGGCAACCAGCTCGCGCACTTCCTCTTGGGTGTAAAAACCAGATCGCCCCCCTTCTACGGCGCTGGGGCCGCCAATTTCCGTGAGCTTGGGGTATTTATTGATTTCGACGCGCCAGCCCTGGTCGTCACTCAAGTGCAAGTGTAAGCGGTTGAGCTTAAAACGCGCCATACGGTCAATGTGAGACTTAATGTACTCGGGGGGAAAGAAGCTGCGTGCGACATCCAGCATATTGCCGCGCCAGGCGAAAGCTGGTGCATCGGTAATGGCAACCAAAGGCAGTGCGTATTCCGCCTGGGCGCTGGCAGGCAAGAGCTGTCGCAGCGTTTGCACACCATAAAAAAGTCCCGCGTCAGTGTTAGCACTGATACTGATTTGTGTGTCGATCAGCAGGCGGTAGCCCTCTTCACCCAGCTCTGGTTCTTCAACCATGATGAGCTCTATTTGGCTGGGAGCCGTGTCGCTTAAGGTGATATCCAGTTGAGTTAGTAGCGCTTGCAGCGCAGGTTTCGCCGTTTCGCTACCGTTTGCTGCTTCTAGGTGTACACGATTTGCCAACGTGAATTTGCCCTTGGCAATTTCAACCGTGCTTGGGTAGGGCACTAAGGCCAGCTGCTCGGTTTGATGGGCTTCAGGGTTGGCGCTGTTGGTGGATGTATCCGGTGAGGTGCTACCGCAGCCTATCAGTGTGCAGGCGATAGCGAAAGCCAGAAGAAATCTCATGGTTTGCTCCAAAGTCTTAAATGATGGGCATTAAGGTTTTGCAGCGAAAACGTGGGGTGCGCGGCTGCGGGTCGGCAACAGTTTTGGCTCTATGGCGATTATGTTTGATCTGTTGCTCTGGCTCGAGAAGCAAGGTAGACGATGATTATCCCGGTGTGCAACCAACTTTGTACCTTGATGCGGTATGCTTACATTTCTTAAGAAAGAATAACCGAAAGCAAATGAGCGGTCTTATGAGTGGACAGGCGAAACAGATTGAACGGATGGTTATTGTCGGCGGTGGTACAGCCGGCTGGATCGCCGCTACGACACTGGGACGGATTTTCCAAAACAGTAATGTCAGTATCGAATTGGTAGAGTCAGAGCAGGTAGGTGTCATTGGTGTCGGCGAGGCGACCGTGCCCTTGTTTGTGGATTTTTTACGTCGCTCGGGTATTGATGAGGCCGACTTTATTCGTCGCACTCAGGCGACCTTTAAATGGGGCATCGAGTTTGTCGATTGGCGCCAGAAAGGCGAAAGCTACCTGCACACATTTGGTGAGATTGGTCGCACAATTGATGGCCATGATTTTTACCAGATTTGGCTCAAAGCGCGCGCCCAAGGCGACACCACTCCGCTGCTGCATCACGCGCCTGAGGCCGTGTTAGCGGCGCAGAATAAATTTTACTTACCTTTTAACGTGGCGGGCACGCCTCTGGCGAATGCACGTTACGCCCTTCACTTAGACGCCACTCTGGTTAGCCAGTACCTGAGCGATTACGCGCAGGGTTTGGGGGTGAAACGAACCGTAGGGCACGTAGCCGACGTACATAAAACGGCAGGGGGTTTTATTAACAGCCTGCAGCTTGCCGATGGCCGTGTCATTGAGGGGGATTTTTTTATTGATTGCTCGGGCTTTCAAGGGTTGTTAATTGAACAGCATTTACACGCCGGGTATGAAAACTGGTCAGAATATTTACCTTGTGACCGAGCCGTCACTGTAGCCTCGGCGCGGGCCGAGGTGACTAAGGTTCAGACCGTTGCCACTGCGCGCTCCGCTGGCTGGGGTTGGCGTATTCCCCTTCAGCATCGCAATGGCAACGGCTATGTGTATGCCAGTCAGTTTATTGATGACGACATAGCTCAGAGAGAACTGCTTGAAGCTCTTGATACCGAGCCTTTGGCTGAGCCTCGTATCATTCCTTTTACCACCGGCATCAGACGCAAGGTTTGGGATAAAAACTGCTTAGCGCTGGGACTGGCGCAAGGTTTTTTAGAGCCGCTCGAATCGACGGCCATTCATTTGGTTTCGAAGTCCCTTGCACATTTTGTACGTTTGTTTCCCGCTGCTGACTGCGCCGAGCGTTTGCAACGTGAATTTAATCGCCGCCTTTATGACGATTACTGCGAAATTCGTGACTTTTTGATTCTGCATTACTGCACCACTGCTCGCAGTGATACCCCTTTCTGGCAATATTGCCAGAATATGCCGTTACCCGATTCCCTGGCAGAAAAGTTAAGTCTGTTTCGTGAGCAGGGAAATTTACAGCCAGGAGTTGAAGACTTTTTTCAGCCCAGTAGCTGGCAAATGGTATTAACGGGTATGGGGGTGACGCCTAGGGGCTATAACCCCACGGTGGATGCGTTGGATTATCAGGCGTTAGCGCGTTCGCTGGCGGCGGGAAAAGAGGCGATTGCCCGGGCTGCCGCAAAGCAGCCCAGCCACGATGAGTTTATTAATACCTATTGCAGGGCACCGGTCGGGTAATTTAGGTATTGGTTTACGTTTACGGCGCAAGTCGGGTTTTATTGGGGGCGGATAGTTGGCGTAAGCGTTGATCAATCGCGTGCTCAATACCTTCGGCGTCCAGCCCCTGGCTGGCCATCTGATCGCTCTGGCTGGCGTGGCTAACAAACTCATCGGCCAACCCCAATTGCAGCAGCGGTGTGACTAAACCAGTATTGCTTAGGTATTCGGCAACCGCCGAGCCTGCACCACCAGCAATAGCGTTTTCTTCCAGAGTGACCAGTAACTGGTGGCGCTCTTGCATGGCGTTAATCAACTCGGTATCCAGCGGTTTCACAAAACGCATATCGCACAGGGTTAAGCCCAGCTTGTCGGCTACCTGGCGCGCTACTGCACTCAAGGTGCCAAAGCACAAAATGGCAGCACCTGTGCCCTCGCGTTTTACGATGCCCTTGCCGATGGGCAGGGCCGTCATTGCCGTGTCCACTCGAGCGCCCGGGCCACGTCCGCGGGGGTAACGCACGGCGCTCGGGCCTGTGTGACGGAAACAGGTAAAGAGCAGTTGACGACACTCGTTTTCATCGCTGGGGGCGGCAATGACCATATTGGGGATGCAGCGCAGAAACGTAATATCAAAACTGCCTGCGTGGGTGGCGCCGTCTTCACCAACAAGACCCGCGCGGTCGATGGCAAAAGTGACGTCCAGGTTTTGCAGTGCTACATCGTGAATTAACTGGTCGTAGGCGCGCTGTAAAAAGGTCGAATAAATGGCCACCACCGGTTTTTGCCCTTCACAGGCAAGGCCTGCAGCCAGGGTAACGGCGTGTTGTTCGGCAATGGCAACGTCGTAGAAGCGCTCGGCATACTCGCGGGCAAATTCCACCATCCCCGAACCTTCGCACATGGCGGGGGTAATGCCGATCAGGCGCGGTTCAACGGCGGCCATATCGCACAACCAGCGGCCGAAAATGTCTTGATATTTGGGGCGGTTAGGTACCGGTTTTTTGGGACTGGGCTCTAGCTTATTCAATGCGTGATAGCCCACAGGGTCTTGTTCGGCTGGTTCAAAGCCTTTTCCCTTTTGGGTAATAATGTGCAGTAGTTTCGGCCCTTTTACACCGCGCAGATTCCGTAAGTAGCGTACCAGCGATGACATGTCGTGGCCGTCAATGGGGCCGACATAGTTAAAGCCCATTTCTTCAAATAAGGTGCCGGGGGAGACAAACCCCTTGAAATGCTCCTCGGTGCGTTTCGCAAACTCCCAGGCGGAAGGGATTTTAGTAAGCACTTGCTTACTGCCCTCGCGCAGCGAGTTGTAGAATTTACTGCCCCAGATTTTCGACAAATAAGTCGCCAGCCCACCCACATTGGGCGAGATAGACATGTTGTTGTCGTTGAGGATGACCAGCATATCGGCGTTGGTGTGAGCGGCGTGATTCAGTGCTTCAAAGGCCATGCCAGCGGTCATGGCTCCATCGCCAATAATGGCCGCGCATTTACGCTCACCATCGGCCAGGGCCATACCCAGTGCGGCGCTGATAGATGTACTGGAATGGCCCACGCCAAAGGTATCGTATTCACTTTCGTCGCGTTTGGGAAAGCCCGATAGACCACCTGCCTGGCGCATCGTCAGCAGTTGTTCACGGCGTCCGGTGAGAATTTTATGGGGGTAGGTTTGGTGGCCTACATCCCATACCAGTCGGTCGTCGGGGGTGTTGTAGATGTAGTGCAGAGCGATGGTTAGCTCTACAACGCCCAGTCCTGCGCCAAAATGGCCGCCGGTTTGTCCCACGCTGTACAGTAGAAACGCCCGCAGTTCATCCGCCAGCCGCGGTAGCTCTTTTTCGCCGAGCTCGCGCAGATCCGCCGGTGAGTCAATGGTGTCCAGCAGTGGCGTGGACGGGCGTTGGGTCGGTATTTCGTTCAGCATGGGTACAGTCTATTTTTAGCGAGGGGCCATTGTAGGCACCACTAGCGCTCTCGCTCAACCACATATTGGGCGATGTGGTGTAGAGGGGCGGTATTGCCGGGTAAGTGAGCAATGGCCGCTTTGGCTTCCTCCAGCAGACGTGCAGCGTGCTGGCGGGCGGCATCCAGGCCCAGTAAGGAAACGTAGGTGGGCTTGTTTTTGGCGGCATCGGCCCCTTGGGTTTTACCCAGGGTCTGGGTGTCGGCGGTGACATCGAGAATGTCATCTTGTACCTGAAACGCTAAACCGACCGCCGTGCTAAACGCCCACAGCGCGCTGAGCGCACTGTCGTCGGCCTCGGCAACCAGTGCGCCCATGGTAACGCTGGCGTTAATCAAAGCGCCGGTTTTGCAACAATGCATATTCTCTAGTTGTTTGAGGGTGAGGGTATTGTCTACCGCGGCGAGGTCAATGGCCTGGCCCAATACCATACCCTGGTGGCCCGCCCCGGCACACAAGGCTTTGATGAGCCGCACCTTTACATCAGCGTTTACTGAATCGATGTTGGCAAGCTGTTCAAAGGCCAGTGTTTGTAATGCATCGCCGGCTAAAATGGCCAAAGCCTCGTCAAACGCAATATGGCAAGTGGCTCGGCCGCGGCGCAGATCGTCGTCGTCCATAGCGGGCAGGTCATCGTGCACCAAGCTGTACGCGTGAATGGCTTCAACTGCACAGGCGACCGCATCGAGAGCCGAATGGTCGGTATGACCTTGAATCGCTTCATAGCTCGCAAAAGCCAACAGTGGGCGGATGCGTTTGCCGCCACCGGTCAATGCGTAGTTTATAGCTTCCCCCAGCTGGCTGTTGGCTGTGGCAGGAATGGCTTCAATCAGGGCATGCTCGATGCGAGGACGCAGTCGATCCGTGTAGTTAAAAAAATTGCTCATCCGGCATCGTCTGTCGCATTAAAATCGGTTAATACCGGTTGACCGTTTTGCTCGATCAGAGCTTGTACCTGCTGCTCTGCTTGAGTCAGGCGCTGTTGGCATTCACGGGTGAGCTTAATGCCCTCTTCAAATGCCTTCAGAGACTCTTCCAGAGTGAGCTCGCCGCTTTCCATGCGTGTCACCAGAGCTTCAAGCTCGGTCAGAGAAGATTCTAAATCCGGGTTTTTTTTCTTTGCGGGCATTCGTGGCCTGTGTGCGGTTTGAAGGTTCAGCTTTGTGAGTATCGGCCGATAACGTGGCAGATACTCATGAAATTGTGGGGCCATTATACGGTTTGCCACTGACAGATTTACAGCCCTTGAGGTAATCGGACTAGAATAGGGCATAAATTAAGGGCGTTAAGCTCAGACGAAGGAGTAACGGGTGGATTTAGCAACGCTTATCGGGCTGTTGGGGGCCTTGGGGCTGATTGTCGCCTCCATGTTTATGTCCGGCGAAATCGGTATGTTCGTCAACGCACCTTCACTGGTAATTGTAGTGGGGGGCAGTATTTTTGCGGTAATGGCCAAATTTGGGCTGGGCCAGTTTCTCAGTGCGTTTAAGGTGGCCGGGAAGAGTTTTGTGAATAAGCTCGATGACCCGCTGGATATGATTGACGAGATTGTGGACTTGGCTGACGCGGCACGTAAAGGCGGTTTATTGTCTTTAGAGGGGAAGGAGGTCAGTAACGGTTTTTTGCAAAAAGGCATTCAACTGTTAGTAGATGGCCACGACCCGGATGTAGTGCGCACCATGCTCTCTAAGGATCGTTCGCTGGCCGAGCGACGGCACAATGGTGGGGCCTCCATTTTTGCCTCTCTCGGGGATGTGGCGCCTGCTATGGGGATGATTGGCACCCTGATTGGTCTGGTGGCCATGCTGGCCAATATGGATGACCCCAAAGCCATTGGCCCCGCCATGGCGGTCGCTCTGTTAACCACTTTGTATGGTGCCATGCTTGCGAATGCGGTGTTTCTGCCAATTGCCGATAAGCTCAAATTGCGTGCCGGTGAAGAGTACATGATCAAGAGCATGATTATCGATGGGCTGCTCGCCATTCAAAACGGCCAGAACCCGCGGGTCATTGATACCGTGTTGCGCACCTATTTACCCGAAGGTAAACGAGACGCTGCCGATGTGGCCGGTTGATAAGAGAGCGGCTCGATGAATACTGATGACGAAGAAAAAGACTGCGAATGTCCGCCCGGGTTGCCTGCCTGGATGGCCACTTTTGCCGATTTGATGGCACTGTTAATGTGCTTTTTTGTGTTGTTGCTGTCGTTCTCCGAGATGGATGCAATGAAGTTTCGGCGTCTGGCCGGTTCACTGGCGCAGGCCTTTGGTGTGCAAGCCAAGGTCAATGTAAACGAAATTCCTAAAGGCACCAGCATTATTGCTCAAGAGTTCAGTCCGGGCAGGCCGGACCCCACTCCGGTTAACGTGATTTTCCAGCGCACTGAAGACATCACGCAAATGAGCCTGGAGGTACGCGACTCACAGGAATACGACATCGAGCGCGGCGAGCCGGATATGGACGAGAGCGCACAAGAGAGGCTGCAGCAAATTGTTGACGAGCTGATCGAGCAAACTCGCCAGGATGCGACTGAATTGGCCGATAAGCTTAAAGATCGTATTGCCAGTGGCGATATTGAAATTGAAACCCAAGGTCGGCAAATTATTATCCGAATTCGTGAGAAAGGCTCTTTTGAGTCGGGTTCTGCAACCCTGGCCCCGGATTACTATGACGTAATCGATGAAATACGAGCTGTTTTGATGCTTAAACCCGGTCACATTGCCGTTCAGGGACATACCGACAATATTCCCATTCGCTCGGATCGCTTTCGTTCTAATTGGGACTTATCCGCTATGCGCGCATCCTCGGTGGCGCTGCAGTTAATGCGAGGAGGGTATCTTGCGCCTAAAAGGTTCGAAGTCGCCGGCTATGCAGATACCAAGCCCCTGGCTCCTAACGACTCGGCTTTTAATCGTGCGCGCAATCGGCGCGTTGAGATAGTGATTCGCCAGGGGTTGGGCAATGACTTGCAGGCGGAAGATATCGAACTTTTGAAAAACGAAGGTGACGATATTATTCGTCAACTGGATGTGGCTCCCGAATATCTGTTTGATTTAGACCCTGAAGAAGTATTCTGACGCCAAAATGAGGGGTTTGTAGGAAATGTCTCACAAAAAACTGTGACATCGCCCGCTACATTTGTATTTCACTTCGGAGCATAATGGTTTCGACGGACACAGGTATAGGGATATAGGCACGGAATAGAAGGATTTGGCCATCAAGAGTCACGGTAAGACTCCATCCTGTAAACCCCGCAACAGGCCCCCTTGTTGTGGGGTTTCTCTTATTTAAGGGGCAATTTTAAGGAGTTCGTGGTTTCACCATCTCGAGAAACTCACGTCAAGTGTGTTCTAATAAGCGAAACCAACAAAAAAACCGAGCCCAACCATCGCTCGGTTTTTTTATGTCTGTTTCACGCACCATTAACTCACCGCCTTTCATGACTGCTCCTTCCGCACAAGAAACCCCCGGCGCCTGGCTGTTATTGACTGTCATTTGCCTTGGTTCTTTTATCGCACCTTTGGGGATGGCCTCGGTTAATGTCGCTATTCCTGCACTTGCTGCGGAATTAAACGCGAATGCTGTACTGGTCAGCTGGATCCCAACCACGGTCCTGCTGGCCAATATTGTGTTTATGTTGCCCGCCGGTAAGTTGGCCGATTTGTTTGGGCGTAAGCAGGTCTTTCGTTGGGGGATTTGCCTGAATGCGCTAGCTGGTATCAGCGCAAGCTTTGCGGAGTCCGTGTCCTGGGTATTGGCTATGCGGTTTATACAAGGCATTGGGTCGGCAATGATGTTTGCTACCAGCATGGCACTGCTTATTTCCGTATTTGCACCGCATAAACGCGGCCTGCCTTTAGGGTTGAACGCCGCCTGTGTGTATCTGGGGCTAACGCTGGCCCCGGCTCTAGGTGGCTGGATCACCGAAGCTTTGGGGTGGCGCTATGTTTTTTTATTGCCGCTGCCCCTTGTCGCGGTGGTTCTGGTGCTGCTGCAGTGGCGAATTAAAGGTGAGTGGCGCTCCGGGGTAACCGACCGGTTTGATTGGCGAGGGGCGCTCCTGTTTGCTCTGTGGGCCTTGGCGCTGGTACTAGGCCTGACGGGTTTACCTGCCCCTTTCAGTGTTGTCTCGCTGCTGGTCTCTTTTGGTTTGCTGTTTGGTTTTGTACGTATGCAGGCCAGGGCAAAAAACCCGTTAATACGGGTGCAAATGTTTCGCGAATCACGAGTGTTTTCCATGTCGTTGCTGACGGCATCCTTTATGTATGCTTCAAGTTATCCGCTGGGTTTTTTGTTAAGCCTGTATTTGCAGTATGTGCGTGACTTTAGCGCGTCGCAGGCCGGGCATGTGCTTTTGTCTCAGGCATTGGCAATGGCGTGTGTGGCGCCGGTGGCAGGTAAGCTCTCTGATTTCCTGCCTGCCAGGTTTCTGGCCAGTGCCGGTTGTGCCTGTACGTTAGCGGGTTTTGCATGGTTGAGTCAGTTGAGCGCCGAGACCAGTGGAGGGGCGATCAGTTTGGCGTTAGTATTGGTGGGTATTGGGTTTGGGTTTTTCTCCAGCCCGAATAATCACGTGGTGATGCATGCGGCGCGGGCAGATGAGGTGGGGGTGGCCGCGGCAACGCTTAATCTGGCGCGAGTAACGGGCAATCTGGTGGGTATGAGTTTGGTTAACTTACTGGTGTACTGGCACTTAGGAAACCAGGCGCTGGATGCGGGTGTTGCCGATTCGCTGCTGGCGACTTTCCACAATGCGATTAATCTAGCATTGATTTTTTTAACGGCCGCGACAGTACTTTCACTGTTGCGCGGCCGGGTGCATCAGCCGGATGCTTGACCTATCAGCACATTGTACAAAATGCGGGTGGCCTCGTCGGCTACGGTTTGTGGAACTCCCACATGGAAACAAATTTGCGACGGGCTTTGGTCGATCAAGTCGATGGGTATATGCGCATCACCCAATGCGCTCAGCGCCTCGATAATGGGGTAGGTGTTGCGGTTTAACCCCAGTCCCACCGGGGTGATGATGGACAGGTTGTACACCACCCTCATGTTGTCGGGCTTTAAGCGTTTTTCGATCACACGCCGCAGATCGTTAATGCTGCCCATCAAATCATCTTTGCTCACCAGTACCGCAATGTCGTCTTTGTCGGTGGGGTAGTGATAGGTGTTGATGCCAAAGTCATGAAAAATTTGCAGCAATGACGCTGTAAACCCTACCTCTTCCCCCAGCATGTCTTTTTCAATGTGGATATAGGACATGTTGTCCAGACGAGCGATACCCACTACGCCTTCTTCCGGAACTCGTTCATTTAATATTAGCGTGCCCGGCTCTTTGGGCGAGTTGGTATTGCGAATATTGATGGGGATTTTGCGATCGCGACACTTGAGCATGGCGTCCAGATGAAACACGTTAAACCCTTTGCTCGAAAGCAAACGAATTTCTTTGAATGTCAGCCGTGGGATGGCTCGCGCTTCTTTGATGATGCGTGGGTCGGCTTCATAAACGCCGTTAACATCGGTCCAGTTTTCGTAGGTGTCGGCATCCAGTGCATAGGCAATTTCACCGCCGGTTAAATCGGAGCCGCCGCGGGAAAATACCGCGATATTGCCATCTTCGGTCACACCATAAAAACCGGGCATGACTGAAATTCCGTCAAACTCCTGAAGGCACTGAACGTTGTCATAGGCTTGATCTAAGGTGCGAGCTGCAAGGTAATTGTCGCTGACCAGAAAACCAATTTCTTCAGGCAGTTGTGCTTTAGCTTTAAGTCCGCATTTTTCCAGATAAGCCGCAATGATGCGTGCGTTGTAATGCTCGCCGCGTGAGGCGAGAAAGGCGACCCGTTTGTCGCCGCCCAGCTCGGTATTTAAATCTTGTTTCAACGCTTTGATAATGTCGGGGGCATCGATTTTCAAGTCGCGCATGATGGCGGTAAATTTATCGATGACGGCCTGGCGACTGTCGTCGGCAGAAATTCCCTGGCGCTGGTTGTAAAAATGGATGCCTTTGGTCGCAATATTAATGAGATGGTCGGTCACCTTCTCTTCGTTCTTGTGGCTGCGGCCAGGGCCTGAAACCACAATTACTCGACGTTTTTTGTCGCTTTTAACAATGTCGGTAACTTTAGCAATCTGTTTGGCGTCCGCCACAGAGCTTCCGCCGAACTTACTGATAATAATGTCTGACATGGCTGCTGATTGTCCGTTGTGAGTTTATGAAACTAAGGAAAGGCGCAAACCGCAGCTATGCGGTTTGCGGTACTTTGGTTAGCCGCCGGTCATCATTTTTTCGCGTTTATCGGCCAGCGCCTGCAGCGAGGCACGGATAATATCTAGCCCTTCGCTGACCAGCTCTTCTTCGATTAAAAGAGAGGGTAAAAACTTCAGCACCTGATCGTCGGCGCCAGAGGTTTCGATAATGAGGCCGCGTTCGAATGCTTCGGCAGAGGTTTCAGAGGCAACGCCCGGCGTCATCTCCAGCCCCCAGATCATTCCTAGCCCGCGCACTTTCGGGTTGAACTGCGGAAATTCATCGGCGATTTTTTGCAGGCCTTTTTGAATAAATTCGCCTTTGTGTTTTACCGCGGTGGCAAGATCGTCGTTATCCCAAAAACTTAACGCCTGAGTGGCGGCGACAAAGGCGAGGTTGTTGCCGCGGAAGGTGCCTGTATGTTCGCCGGGCTGCCACTGGTCAAGCTCGGGGCGCATTAACAGCAGTGCCATGGGTAAACCGCCGCCAATTGATTTTGACAGCGTCACCATGTCAGGGTGAATTCCGGCACGCTCAAAGCTGAAAAAAGTGCCGGTGCGGCCGTTACCTACCTGAATATCATCGATAATTAACAAAATATCGAATTCGCGACACAGGCGCTCGAGTTTTTTCAGCCAATCGATGCGCGCCACGTTGATGCCGCCTTCGCCCTGCACAGTCTCGACAATAATCGCTGCCGGTAGGTCGATGCCGCTGCTGCCGTCGGAAAGGAATTTGCGCAGGTAGTCAATGGTGTCGACGTCTTCGCCAAGAAAGCCATCAAACGGCATAAAGGCTGTATTGCTGCGGCTGCCGTAGGATTCGTCTTTGTAGAAATAGTTGCCCGTGGCCGCCAGCGCGCCCATGGTTAAGCCGTGGTAGCCATTGGTGAAAGCAATAACGTTTGAGCGCTGCTTCACCATGCGTGCCAATTTAAGGGCGGTCTCTACAGCGTTGGTACCAGTGGGGCCGGTAAACTGTACTTTATACTGCAGGTTTCGCGGTGCCAGAATGGTGTCGCGAAATTTTTGTAAGAACGCACGCTTGGCAATAGTGGCTTTGTCCAAGCCGTGAACAATACCGTCGCGCTGCAGGTGTTCGATTAGAGCTTCGGTAATCATCGGGTGGTTGTGGCCGTAATTGAGAACCCCGGCACCGGCAAAAAAATCGATATAGCGAGTGCCATTTTCGTCAAACAGCTCCGATCCTTTTGCGACATCAAATACCGTTGGAAATGAGCGTACATAGCCGCGAACTTCCGATTCCATTTCTTCAAAAATTCTCATGCTTGTCTTTCTCCCGATGATAGAAAACTGTAGCTAAACGCTACAGCGTTGGTGTTTGATTTAATACTCAGTTGCGCATTAGTGCGCCGATTGATTAGTGGATTACGCATGGAGCGTTGATTTGGCTCAACGCCTGCAAATAGAGGGGCGATTTCGACGGTACTGCGCCGCAAGCGCCACCTGATAATGTGTTACATCTTTTATCATAGCAAGTGAAGAACCTAAACACGAATTCGTAACGGGTTTGGTAAGATCCACTCTGTCTGTAAGGAGCGTCTATGAATCAAACCTATTCAGTATTGGCAGAGCCTGCTGTCTTCGAACATATTGAAAAGCGAAGTGTCTTTAAAGCCATTTTATTGCCGGTCACATCGCGTGAAGAGGCTATGAGCTCGCTTGAAGCCATCAAGCTGGAGCAGCCCGGTGCCAGCCACTATTGTTGGGCTTACATTATTGGCGCTGCGGCGCAGCCTTTGAATGTGGCGTTTTGTGATGACGGTGAGCCCTCTGGGACAGCAGGTAAACCGATGTTGAATGTGTTGCAGCACCGCGAAGCGGGCAATTGTTTGGCGGTGGTTGTGCGTATTTTTGGCGGGGTCAAGCTGGGGGCGGGTGGTTTGGTACGTGCCTATGGTGCCGCCGTATCGGGCGCACTGGATTTGGCAAGCTGGCGCACGCTGGTACCGCAATGTTCGGTAGCGATTGAGGTTTCCTTTGCGCTGGAGCAAAAGGTGCGTCACTTTTTAGGCGAGCGAAATATCAGCGAGATTGATGCTGAATATACGGATAGAGTTTGTTTGCACTGTCGTGTACCACAAAACTTGTGCGCTGAAATTGAAGTTGGCTTGGCTGATTTGAGTTCGGGGGAGGCAAAGCTTCGCAGCGTTGAGAAAAAATAGTAGGAGATTGCCGCAAAAGACGGTACATTTGACATATTATCGTCACAGTTTAAGGACACTCTGCTAACAGAGAAAACGCCGACAGTTTTCCATACTTGTCAGGACCAAACGGTGCGGTACCACGCTTTACCAGTAGCAAACGAGTGTTTGCCACCACGGGAGGTGTTATGGATGAGAGGATTTTACGGCTTAATATCGCCGGGCAACCCATCGAGTGGTTGCACTGGCAAGATGCCGTCTGTCTTTACGCGAGGGATTTGGTTGCCTGGAGTTTAGGTGGCCCGGTAAGAAAGGTGATGGGCGGTTACGCTCGCTGTAGCAGCGTACGCTCGCAGATAACCCTCCCCGCCATCATTGCCTGCGGCGGCCGACGCGTCGCTCGCTACCGCCACATCCCCCCTCTTACTAATCGCGCTCTGTTCGCCCGAGATAATTACCTTTGCCTTTACTGTGGCAAATCTTTCGTCACCGGTTTGCTGTCGCGCGATCATGTGCATCCGGTCAGCCGTGGTGGCCGCGATGTATGGCAAAATGTGGTCAGTGCGTGCAAACGTTGCAATCAACGTAAAAGCAATCATCTGCTACAAGATATCGATATGGAGCTTCTCGCTCTGCCTTTTTGTCCTAATAATGCTGAATATCTGGCGCTGATTAACTCTGATCGCATTCGCGGTGACCAAATGGAGTTTCTGCGTCCCCAATTTTCGCAGCACCGCGTCTGGCATTAGCCCGTCTTTTACCGCTAGAATTCCAGCCTAACTAATAACTCACCGGCTATAACCGGTACCCCGAGGTGTTCTATGGCTGATTTTTCCCGCCGTCAATTTTTACGCGCTGCGGTCGCTGCATCTGGCGGCGCGCTGTGCAGTGTGCTGCCTGGTATGGGGCTGGCGCAAAGTAAACCGACATTCGACTTTGATATTTCGCTGGCACAGTGGTCGCTGAATAAAGCGTTTTTTGATCGCTCGCTAAGTCCATTAGACTTTCCGGCGGTGGCGCGTACCAGTTTTGATATTGGTGCGGTCGAGTATGTTAATCAGTTTTTTATGGATAAGGCGCGGGATAAAGCATTTTTGCAGGATCTGAAAGGTCGCGCCGCCGATCATAATGTAAAAAGCTTATTGATTATGGTGGATGGCGAAGGGGATTTATCCACCTCGGATGAAGCCCGCCGTAAGCAATCGGTAGAAAACCATTATAAGTGGGTAGAGGCCGCGCACGATCTTGGCTGTCATAGTATCCGAGTGAACCTGCACGGTGCTGGTAGCGCCGAAGCGTGGCACAAAGCATCGGTGAGCAGCATGCGCGAGCTGGCTGAATTTTCGAAGCCGCTGAACGTTAAAATACTGGTGGAAAATCACGGCGGTTATTCGTCTCATGGCGCAAAGTTGGCGGCGGTTCTTAAAGAGGCCGATTCTCCTTTTTGTGGTTCTATGCCCGACTTTGGAAACTTTTGCTATCAGCGCGCCAGCGGCGATTTGTGGGACTCGCCTTGCGTAAAGCAATACGATATTTATCAGGGTGTCGCAGATTTACTACCCTATGCCGGTGCCATCAGTGCAAAAACGTTCCGCTTTGATGAGCAGGGCAATGAGCCGGATATTGATTACTATAAAATCTTTGAGTTGGTAAAAGCCGCTCAGTACTCGGGCTACGTGGGGATCGAATACGAGGGGCACGACTTGCCCGCCGATGAAGGTATTCGTGCCACCAAACGGTTGTTAGAAAAAGTAAGAAGTGGGCTTTCCGCCTAACAGGGGTTAACGGTAGACCACTTGGCCGCGGTACATCCGCAGTGGCTTGTCTTTTTTGCTCTCTTCGTCAGCGCCCTCCCGGGGGCGTTCGGTTAACGTCACCTGGCCGCGGTAAACTTTTACCTGATGCGACTTATCTTGTTTGGGTTTGGCGGCTGGCTCCAGCTCGCTAAGCCAATCGTCGCCGGCCATTTGAAATAGTTCTTTAATGAGTGTGCGGGTTACTGTCTCTTTGCACTTGGGGTAAAAGGCCGCGAGCTCGCTGAGCACTTCGGGGTTGGCGAGCTTGATACCTGGTTTGAGTTCTGAGGGCACCCGGCGACGTAGCTCGAGAATCAGGTCAATCATGGGTTTGCTGTACTGCATGGGCAAAGTCCTAATTGGGTGACGGCATTCGAGTCACAGACGCTCAAATCCACCGTCAAAACCTGACTGCAAAATATTCGCCAAGCCTAAAATACCGCCTTATGGCCCCAGTCTTCGGTTTCGGTGCTGGTTTTGTGCAACCTTTTGGGGCCTGTACTTGGGCATGCCGTCCAAAACAGGGCGAGCTACAAGAGCTACAAACATTACTTAACTTGCGCCCTTAACCCTCTGTTTTATACTGCCGAAGCTTGGTGCCCTGGCTACGGGGCGTTAGCTTGTTGTCATTGACTCTGTGAGGTTCGCTGCCCGTAGGCTACACGGCGAGCTTTATCACTTGCGGCAACAAGCTGTAACACTGAGAGCTGCGCTGCCGCCTTGGGCGCGCTGGAGACCACACTTATAACGATAACGTGATGCCTATGTCGAAAAGTATTACAGGAACCTTAATGGTGCCTTGCACCTTACGTCTGTCCACATTGTCCTTTGCTATCGCCCTTGCCGCCTGCTCGCCGGCAGATGAGCCAGGTAGCGATGTTTCCACCAACTCAGCGCCCAGCAAAGTCGCAGAGCAGCCGGTACAGACTAAACCTCTGGCTCCCGAAAAAGTGACTGCAATTGACGATGCGGCGGCGGCTAAGCGGGCCAAGAGTCTTGAGGCGAAAATCAGCCTTGAGCTGGCCGATGGTCTGGAGATGAAGCTCTGGGCTACAGAGCAGCTGCTGGCCGATCCGGTTGCGCTCAGCATGGACTATTCGGGCAACGCCTGGGTGGCCATTACCCATCGCAGTAATAATTCAGAATTTGATATTCGCCCTTACCCCCATTGGCTAACACCTGCTCAGTCGATGCAGACGGTAGAAGATCGGCGTGCGTTCTTAAAGGATTACTTCAATGCGGATAAAGGTTTAACCGCCGACGATGTGCCCGACAGAAATAAAGACGGCGTTCACGACTGGCAAGATCTGGCAGTCGTGAAGGAAGAGGTGTTACAGGTTTCCGATACCAGTGGTGACGGCCGCGCGGATCGTGCGCAGGTTTTCCTTGAAGACTTCAACAATGAAGTGACCGACGTGCTCGGTGGTATTTACTACCACAATGAGCTGAAAGAATTATTTCTGGCGGTGGCGCCCCACGCCTGGCGTGTAAAAGACAGCGATGGGGATGGCATTGCTGATGAAAAGCATCAGATGTCAGACGGTTTTGGTGTTCATATTGGTTTCAGTGGTCACGGTATGTCCGGTGTCACCATGGGGCCGGACGGCCGAATTTATTACGGTATTGGCGATGTGGGCGCCAATATTACCGATAACGACGGTAACAATTATCCGCACCCCAACCGTGGGGTGGTGGTTCGCAGCGAGCCCGATGGCAGCAACTTTGAGGTGTTTGCTTACGGCGTGCGCAATACGCACGAGTTTGTTTTTGATAAATACGGCAATTTGATCAGCGTAGATAACGATGGCGATCACCCCGGTGAATACGAGCGCCTGGTGTATCTGGTGGATGGTTCGGACTCGGGCTGGCGCATCAACTGGCAGTTTGGGAAATACACCGACCCCAAAAACAACACCTACAAGGTATGGATGGATGAGGAGTTTTATAAGCCTCGTTTTGATTCTCAGGCCGCCCATATTTTACCTCCAGTCGCCCCTTACCACGCGGGCCCGACCGGCATGGTTTATCACCCGGGCACGGGCTTGAGCGAGCGCTGGGAAGATCACTTTTTTATTGTTGAGTACACCGGCAACGCGCCCCGCTCGGGCATCAATGCGTTCACCTTGAAACCCGATGGCGCGGGCTTTGCGCTGGACACTGATGAGAAGTTTGTTCGCGGTGCGCAAATTACCGGTTTGGATATTGGCCCTGATGGGGCGTTATACGGCAGCGACTGGATTGAGGGTTGGGGTCGCAATGGCAAAGGGCGAATCTGGAAAATTGATACCCCAGAGGGCGCCGATCAGGCAGAGCGTGAGCAAACCAAATCCCTGCTGCAAGAAGATTTAAGCCAGCGTGACGCTGAGTCTTTGGCTGCGCTTTTGGGGCATGACGATATGCGGGTTCGCTCGCGCGCTCAGTTCGAGTTTGTGGCCCGTGGCGATCAGACCACTTTACTGCAAACCCTTAAAGCCAGCGATAACCAATTGGCCCGTATTCACGCCATTTGGGGTATAGGGCAGTTCGCCCGTAAGGACGCTTCGGCCGCCGAAGCATTGACCCGCTATTTATTGGAAGATAAAGACCCAGAAATTCGCGCCCAGGTGGCCAAGGTTATGGGCGATGCCGAGTACGCAGCGGGCGCCGATGCCTTGGTATCCAACCTCACTCACAGTGAGCCACGCGTGCGATTCTTTGCCACTCAGGCTCTGGGCCGTTTGGGGCAGGCAAGTGCGGTTCAGCCTATCGTAAACATGCTTGAAGCCAATAACGACGAGGATGTTTATCTGCGCCACGGCGGTGCAACCGCCTTGGCGCGTATCGGCGATGTAGCCGCGCTGGCCGCCTTGGCAGATCATCCATCAGAAGCCGTGCGAATAGCTGCGGTAGTGGCATTGGGTCGCCTACAAAGCGCTAAGCTCAGTGAGTTTCTGGACGATGACAGTCAGTATGTTGTCACTGCCGCGGCGCGCCTCATTAATGACGACCTTTTTGTCGAGGGTGCCCTTGAGCCTTTGGCTCAGTTGCTGGGCACAACGTCGTATAAAAACCCAGAGTTGCTGCGCCGGGCGATCAACGCCAATGCGTTTGTGGCAGACAAAGCCTCTGCAGAGCGCTTGGCAAACTTCGCAGCGGATACCTCAACAGAGGCCGCGCTGCGCTCCGAAGCATTGGCGGCGTTAACCTTCTGGGAGTCACCTTCGGTGTTTGACCGCGTCAGTGGTCGGTACCGTGGTGAGCGCGAAGGCGATGCGGCCATAGCCCGTGAAGTTCTGGCGGATATTTATCCGGCGTTGCTGCAAGACAGTGAGGTCAGTGTGCGTGTGGCGGCGGCCAATGCCTTAGGGGTGCTGGCCTTTGCCGATGCCGCCGAGCGTCTGGTTAACTCCATTCAAAGCGATGCCGATGCCGAGGTGCGTCTGACCGCGCTGAAGAATCTGCAGCGAATTGGTTACGGTGATATGCAAAAAGTCGTCTATGACGCCTTGAACGATAAAGAAGAAAGTGTGCGTATGACCGCTTTGACACTGGTACCGCAATTGGATCTTCCGGTGGAAACCAAAGTCGACATGCACACCATTTTGCTGGCGCAAGGCACTGTGGGTGAAAAGCAAGCGGCGTATAAGTCGCTGGCCAATATCCAGGACGCCGAGGCGTATAAGGTACTGGCCACCGAGCTTAAAAAGCTGATGGCCGGTGAGATTGAGCCAGAAGTAAAGCTAGAGCTGGTGAACGCAGCTGCCGCTGCAGGGCAGCCAAACCTTACGCAGCTGCTGGCCGATTACGAAGCCAGTAAAGATCAAACCAATCAGGTCGAACGCTACGCTGAGGCACTGAAAGGCGGTGACCCCCGCAGCGGATTTGCCTTGTTTAGCTACAACAGTACCGCTCAGTGTGTGCGCTGCCATGTGATCGGTCCGCGCGGCAGCCATGTGGGGCCAGAGCTGACCGATATCGGCAACCTGCTGACCCGTGAGCAGTTGTTGGAAGCCATGGTTGATCCGGGTGCCCGTATTGCGCCTGGCTTTGGTAACACCACCGTCACTCTGAATAATGGCGAGGTGATTGAAGGGTTGTTCGCTGCCGAGGCCGATGACAGCATTACGGTTAAGTCCACCGATGGCACTGAACACACGATCAAGCGTTCAGACATTGCTGAACAAGCCTATTCACCTTCGGGCATGCCGCCCATGGGACTGATGCTGGAGAAGGGCCAGGTTCGTGATTTGGTCGAATACTTATACTGGCAGCGTGGGCAGTCAGAGGCTGTGTCTCACTGACCGAATTGAGTGTAAGCAATAAAAAAGAGCCACATAATGTGGCTCTTTTTTTTGGTTAACACTTTTCTTTTAGCGCATCCTGCAACGAATCAATGGGCTAATATTGGCAGGCACCAGCATCGTGTTTGATCAGGTAGTCTTTGTAGTTGCTGGCGTCTTTGTCCATACAGCCTTCCAAATTCAGTAACTTAACGCTGCGAAAATCGATGGGCGAGGACTCGGCCTGCAGTGCAATGTAGCCGCTGCTCAGAGCTGTGCCATCGTCTTTTTGCAAATCGGTATAGCGCATGACCTCAATCCCGTTGACTTTGTGTACCGCTAATTCGCGGCCGTGCACCTCTAGCTCGACGGTAACCCACTGATCCCCCGCAAAGGTTGTGCTCGTGGAGTTAATGCAGTGATCTTTGCGCAGCACAGGCGCCATGACCACGTGGGTGCCGGGGGTGCACAGGTTGGCGGTGCTGCGCTCGCCCGACTCTTTACCGCCCAGTAACTGGTATTCAATACTCAACGGAAAGTCTTGCCCCAGGGCCATGGTTTCGGGCGCCTGAGCATGATACATAATGCCGTTGTTGCGCCAGGCCCACTCGGGGCCGCCATCCACTTGCGCCCCGGTGAAGCGATACTCCACCTGCAGGCGGTAGTAAGAGAATGGGCGTTCCTTGTAAAAAATATGGCCAAAATCGTCGTTAAAATCCGGGTATTGGTCGTAGCGAACTTTTAATAGCCCGTCTTCGGCGCGAAATGTATCGTGGGTGTTTTCACCGAGTTTAGAGTGGCGAACTTTAATCGCCCAGTTGTTTAAGTCTTTACCGTTAAACAGTTCCTGCCAATCGCTAGCAGTGGGAGCGGCTAGAGTGGCGGCGGGGCTTAGGGCAAAAACAAGGGCGAGGGGTTTGAGTGCAGGCACCTTGGCTGAAGGCATAATCTTGGGTAAAGGCATAACCCTGAGTGAATACATAGTGGCTCCGTTATTTTATTAGTAAAACCTCTATCAAATATACACTAACGGAGCTGGGCTGGGGGAGTTTAACGCTTACTCCCCAATGGTGTGGTTCATCGCCCGCGAGGGGTGGTCGCAGTCGGCGTTGCCCACGACTTTGGCGGGTACGCCGGCCACGGTGGTGCGCGCAGGCACCGATTTCAGTACCACACTGCCAGCGCCCACTTTAGCGCAGTGCCCAATTTCAATATTGCCGAGAATTTTGGCGCCGGCGCTGATGAGTACGCCACTGCGCACTTTGGGGTGGCGGTCGCCGCTCTCTTTGCCAGTGCCGCCCAAGGTGACCGCCTGCATAATGGATACATCGTCTTCCACCACGGCGGTTTCGCCAATCACAATGCCCGTACCATGGTCGAGCATAATGCCCCGGCCAATACGAGCGGCTGGATGGATGTCGACGGCAAACACCACCGAGATGCGATTTTGCAGAAACAACGCCATGGCGCGGCGTTCACGCGTCCACAGCCAGTGTGCGATACGGTAGGCCTGCAGGGCGTGAAAGCCTTTAAAAAATAAAAACGGTGTTGTCAGCGAGCAGCAGGCCGAGTCGCGTTCGTTAATCGCCTGAATGTCGGCGCGCATGGCCGCGCCTATGCTGGCATCGTCCGCCAAAGCCTCATCGATTACCTCGCGCACCGAGATAGCGGGCAGCGCCGGGCTCTCCAGCTTATTGGCCAAATGGAAACTAAGGGCGTCTTCCAACGTGGTGTGATTGAGAATCGTGGCGTACAGAAAACTCGCCAGCATAGGCTCTTTGGCAGCCTGCTCGGTGGCGCTGTGGCGAATTTGTTCCCATACCGGGTCGGCGCTGGTGGCGGCCTGCTGAATGGTCATAGTGGCTCCTTTGCATGCTCACACCATTATTGTGGCACGGCGGGCAGATTTCTAGTGTTAGAACACCTCTAGCGCGGGTTCGTTCAGCGCCGCTAATTGCTCGCGCAGCTCCAATATATGTTCGGCCCAGTAGCGTTCGGTGTTAAACCAGGGAAAGCTGTGGGGAAACGCCGGGTCGGACCATCGCTTTGCCAGCCAGCCCGCGTAATGCATGATGCGCAGGGTGCGAAGCGCCTCAATAAGCAGCAGCTCGGCCGGATTAAAGTCGCAAAACTCGCGGTAGCCTTCGAGTATTTCTGCCAGTTGCGCGGTCTGCTGAGCTCGCTCGCCGGACAGCAACATCCACAAGTCCTGCACCGCGGGCCCCGAGCGGGCATCGTCAAAATCCACAAAGTGCGGTACATCGTCGCGCCACAAAATATTGCCCGGATGGCAATCGCCGTGCAGGCGAATGCTGGCGTACTGATTGTTGGCAAAAATCGCGTTGCAGCGAGCGATTAAGTCTTGTCCCAGGCTTTCATAGGCCGCTTGCAGCGATTCGGGAATAAAATGATTGGCCAGCAAAAACTCATAACTTTGCACCGCAAAGGTGTCGGTGTTGAGTTCGGGGCGGTGAACGAAGGGTTTGGCCTTGCCCAGTGCGTGAATGCGCCCCAGAGCGCGCCCCAAACTGAGCAGGTGATCAAAGTTGTCTAAGGTGGGGGCATGGCCACCCTGGCGCGGGTATAGGCTAAAGCGAAACCCTTCATAGCTGAACAGGGTCTTGTCGCCTTGCTGCAGCGGCGGCACGACGGAAACGCCTAAATCAAACAGTTGCTGCGAAAATTGATGCTCTTCGAGAATCTGCTCGTCACTCCAGCGCTCCGGCCGGTAAAACTTGGCAATGAGCGGGCTCTTACCTTCTATGCCCACCTGATAAACCCGATTTTCGTAGCTGTTGAGGGCAAAAACCCTCGCGTCACACCAGTGGCCCAGGCTTTCCACGGCGTCCATCACCAGGTCTGGTGTCAGGGCTTGGTAGGCGTGGGGTTGGGTGTTGTTCTCGCTGTCGCTCATAGAAGCACTGTTATCCGCTGAGTGAGGGCGACATTGTACGGCTTTAGTGCTCCGGCGTGCGCGCTAATGCCCAAATTTGTATCGAAGCGGCGCCGGCTTTTATCAGTAGCTTGCTTAACGCCCGGGCGGTGGTTGTGGTGGTCACAATGTCATCGACCAGGGCGACATGCAGCTCGGCGACGGACTCTGCCTTATACACACCGCGAATGGCGAGCATTCGATCTTTACGGTTTAACCCATGCAGTGCGGGGGAGTGAGCGATTTTGTGCAAAAGGTCGGTGCGCACCGGTGCCTGCGAGGCACGGCTGGCAGCTTGAGCCAGCCACAGCGTCTGGTCGAAGCCACGTTTTAGCAGTCCGCGCCAGTGCATGGGCACAGGTACTATCACATCGGCGCTGGCGTTTTGCCGATGCAGCTGTTGCTGAAACTGCTGCCCCAGAAAGTGAGCGCTGGCTAGGCAGCGTTCAAACTTGAAACGGCCGATTAAGTAGTCCAGGGGGAACTCGTACCGATAGGGGATAACACTGCGGCAAAAGGCGGGCGGCTCCGTCAGGCAGCGGCCGCAGGTGGTTGAGGGTTGGTTACAGGGCAGAGCGCATTGGTCGCAGGCATAAAACGTGTCGGTTTCGAGTTCTTGCAGCATTCGCTGGCACGCAACGCAAACCCGTTGTGTGGTTTGGCGGCGACACAGGAGGCAGAGCTGCGATAAGTACTGTGATAAAGGCACTTGTTAACCAAAATTCCGTTTTTAGGTTGACAGCGAAACCGCCGTCTTTATGATGTCCGTTTACCGAGATTAGCAGTTGCGCGGCCTGTTGCCAGAGCGAGCGCATCAAACCGAACCGATGGAAAGACTATGAACGCTTCTGTATCTGCCCCCGCTGTGCGTCACGACTGGTCGCGCAAAGAGATTTTAGAGCTGTTGGCGCTGCCGTTTAACGACTTGCTGTTTCAGGCGCAAACCGTACACCGGGCTCACTTTAATGCTAATGAAGTTCAGGTAAGTACCTTGTGCTCCATTAAAACAGGTGCCTGCCCGGAAGATTGCGCGTATTGTCCGCAAAGCGCGCGCTATGACACCGGCCTGGAAAAAGAAAAGCTGATGGCGGTGGAAAAAGTGATTGAGGAGGCGCGCGCCGCCAAGGCCAATGGGGCTACCCGTTTCTGTATGGGGGCCGCCTGGCGCTCCCCGCGAGGCAAAGATATGCCCTACGTCACCAAGATGGTGAGCCAGGTTAAATCTTTGGGGCTGGAAACCTGCATGACTCTGGGCATGCTGGATGAACATCAGGCGCGCGAGCTAGCGGATGCCGGGCTTGATTATTACAACCATAATCTGGATACCTCGCCCGAATACTACGGTGAAATCATCACCACGCGAACCTACGAAGACCGCCTGCAAACCCTCGCCAATGTGCGCTCTGCTGGCATGAAAGTATGCTGTGGCGGGATTGTCGGTATGGGTGAAGAGGCCGCCGACCGCGCGGGCTTGCTGCAGCAACTGGCGAACATGCCCGAGCATCCCGAGTCCGTGCCTATCAATATGCTGGTGCGGGTCGAGGGCACCCCCTTGGAGCAAGAGGCCGATCTCGACCCTATCGACTTTATTCGCACCATCGCTGTGGCTCGCATTATTATGCCGCAGTCTCATGTGCGTCTTTCGGCCGGCCGTGAAGAAATGAGCGACGAAATGCAGGCCATGGCCTTTTTTGCCGGTGCCAACTCTATTTTTTATGGGGAAAAACTCCTCACCACCGCCAACCCAGAAGCCAACAAAGACATGCAGTTGTTTGCGCGTTTGGGGATCAAGCCCGAAGAGCGCCATGTTCACGACGACGATGAAGCCGTAGAGGCGGATATCGCCGCGTCGCTCGAAGCCGCGCACAACGATCAGTTTTTCTATAACGCGGCTCAGTAAGCCTCTGCATGAACCCTTTTGAACGCCACCTGCAGGCGGTGCTGCACGAGCGCCGCCTGCAGCACCGCTATCGCTCGCGACCCACAATATCCTCAGTCCAAGGCCCTGAAATGGTTGTGGAGGGTGAGCGTTATTTAAACTTCTGCAGCAATGATTATCTCGGTTTGGCCAGTCACCCCGAGTTGCGGACCGCTATGGTCGATGCCGCGCAGCAATGGGGGGTAGGCAGTGGTGCCTCCCATCTGGTCTGCGGCCACAGTGATGAACATCACCAGCTTGAACGCGAGCTGGCGGAGTTTTGTGGTCGCGAGCGAGCGCTGGTGTTCTCTACCGGTTATATGGCAAATCTGGGTGCTATTAACGCGCTGGTAGGCAAGGGCGACGCGGTGCTGGAGGATCGGCTTAATCACGCGTCGCTGTTGGATGCGGGTTTACTCAGCGGCGCCAGGTTCAGTCGTTTTCAGCACAATAGCCTGGATTCTTTGCGCCAGCAGCTGGAGCATGCGAGCCAGAAGGCGGCTAAGAGCCTGGTGGTGGTCGATGGCGTGTTCAGTATGGATGGCGATTTAGCCCCCTTGCCCGAACAGGCGGCCTTGGTTGCCGAGCACAACGCCTGGCTCATGGTGGATGACGCTCATGGCTTTGGCTGCCTGGGCGCCAACGGGGCTGGGGTGCTAGAGCATTATGGTTTGACGCAAAGGGATGTCCCTGTGCTGATGGGCACCTTGGGTAAAGCGGTGGGCAGCTTTGGCGCGTTTGTGGCCGGTTCTGACGCGTTGATCGAAACCTTAATTCAGATGGCGCGCAGTTATATTTACACCACGGCACTGCCACCAGCGGTGGCAGCGGCGACACGCCAGAGCTTACGTACTATAAAAGCCGAGCCCTGGCGGCGGGAGCATTTGCACCGGCTAATACAGCGGTTTCGCGGTGGCGCACAGGCGCTGGGGCTGCAGTTGATGGATTCACCGACGGCGATCCAGCCAATCCTTATCGGCAGGGACGAACTCGCTTTGCACTATTCTCAAACCTTGCGCCAACGGGGTTTTTGGGTCAGTGCTATTCGCCCGCCCACCGTCCCCGAGGGGAGCGCCCGCTTGCGAGTGACTCTGTCCGCGGCGCACTCTGACGCTCAGGTCGATGGTTTATTGCAAGCCCTTGCGCAGGTGCATGCCGAGCTAGGCGGGAGCGAACGTTGATGCTGGGCATAAGAAAACACACTGCGTTAACGCCCACTGGTGTTGCCCCAATTGTTCTGCTGCACGGCTGGGGGTTCGACCATCGCAGTATGGAACCCTTGGTTGAGCCTTTGCGCCAGTTAGCGGATGTCTGGTGTCTGGACTTGCCAGGCTTTGGTGATAAGTCGGGTTGGGCGTTTAATCCGCAAGAGGTCATCGCGAGTCTTGCGGATCTGTCCCCCGCGCCGGTAAATGTCATCGGTTGGTCTTTGGGGGGCGCGCTTGCCCTTGATTTTGCTGATAAGTACCCAGAGAAAGTGGCCTCTTTAGTTACCTTGGCTACCAACTCCTGCTTTGTGGCGAGCGATCAGTGGCCCACGGCGATGCCCAAAACCACCAACGAAGCCTTTAATGAAGGTTTTGCGCAGCAACCGGCGGCCACCTTAAAGCGCTTTTGCGCGCTGGCGGCGCAGGGTAGTGTGGATGAACGGGGCACCAACAAGAGTTTACGGCAGTTGCTCAGCCCTTTTGAGACTGAGCGACTGGCCTCATGGACAGAGGCGTTACGGTATCTGGCGGCGACGGACTTTCGCGCCACCTTGCAACGATTGCCTATGCGTGGTCTACATCTTTTTGCTGAGGGTGACGCTTTGGTGCCTGCGGCGGCCTGCCAGAACGCGCAGCAGTTATCGTCCCAGCAAGCTGTTCGACTGCTGCCCCAGGCGGGCCACGCCCTGCACTGGAACCAACCGCATCAAGTGGTCGCGTTGATAACGGATTTTATTGGCGGGCCGCGGCCTCAGTTAGACAAACACCGCGTTGCACGCTCTTTCAGCAAGGCGGCGCATAGCTACGAGTCAGCGGCTCGCCTCCAGCAGCAGGTTGGTGAACACTTGCTAGCAAAAATATCCTCACAGGCCAACAGGGTTTTAGATGCGGGTACGGGAACCGGTTATTTTTTAAATGGCGTGCGTGAGGCCGCTGGGGCCTCGCATGTGACCGCATTGGATTTAGCTCAGGGCATGCTCGATTACGCCCGAGCGCATCATCCGCATGCCGATACTTGGGTGTGCGGTGATCTTGAGGCTATGCCCTTGGCTAACACCAGTGTGGACTTAATTTACTCCAGTCTTGCCGTGCAGTGGTGCGAAGATCTACCACGTTTGGCCAGCGAGCTGTTTCGGGTGCTGGCTCCGGGCGGCACTTTGTATTTGGCCACACTTGATAGCGGAACATTGCACGAGCTGCAGGAAGCCTGGCGCCACGTAGACGGCTATGTGCATGTCAATCGCTTTCCCCCGGTGCAGCAGTTAACGCAGGCCTTGCAGTCGGCTGGGTTTGGTCACATCGAGCAGGAGCTGCGCTCAGAAACCCTTTACACCGACAGCTTCCGCCAGCTGGCACGCGAGCTAAAAGATTTGGGCGCGCATAATGTGAACTCCGATGCGCCGCGCGGCTTAACCGGGCGAGAAAGGCTAAGGGCACTGGAGAGGGCTTATGAAATCTACCGCAGCGACCAAGGGCTGCCGGCGACTTATCGGGTGTGCTATCTCAGTGCGATAAAAGGCGATTAAATGAACTCTTTCTTTGTAACGGGCACCGATACCGATGTAGGGAAAACCCGTATTGCTGCGTCTTTATTGTATTTGGCGCGTCAGCGCGAAATGTCCACTGCAGCCGTGAAGCCGGTTGCCGCCGGCTGCGAACAAACCGCAGGCGGCCTGCGTAACGATGATGCTCTGCGTCTGCAGGGGCAGTGCTACCCCAGCTTGAGCTACGACGCTGTTAACCCTGTTGCCTTGGAGCCTGCCATCGCACCCCACATAGCGGCGCAACAGTTGGAGCAGTCGCTCGAGTTGGGTCAGTTGTTGCGGGCCACACGGAAAACTCTGGCTACCAATGCGGATTTCGCGCTGGTTGAGGGGGCTGGAGGTTGGCGAGTGCCTTTAAATGATGATTCCACCCTGGCGGATTTGGCCGTTCACCTGAACCTGCCTGTGATTCTGGTGGTGGGGGTGCGGCTGGGGTGTATCAGTCATGCACTGCTGACCGCTGAGGCGATTGTGCATGACGGCTTACCAATAGCGGGCTGGGTGGCGAACGTTATTGATCCGAGCGTCAGTTGTTGCGCTGAAAATATTGACAGTCTGAAAGCGCGTCTGCCTGCGCCTTGTCTTGGGGTGGTCCCCTTTTGCGACAAAACGGACCCCGCTGATTTAGCGCCTTTTTTGCAATTGCCTTCCCTGCTTGACGCGCTCTAAGACCTGCGGACAATAACCCCGTTTTTTTTGCGCCGAGTTTGTCTTAGGTGTTCTTTTCTTTTGGTTGTTTCTTGAACGATTTTGGCGCTAAAATACGGTTAACTGTATTTATTATTCGTTGAGGCGCTTATGGACGTTGGATCTGTCGTCAATCAAAGCCTGATTGGACTGCATAGTTCGCGAGCTGAAATTGTGAAATCTGCCGAGCAAATTAGCCAGGTTGCCGCCGGGGATACCTCGCAAGGCATTGTCGAGCCTTTGGTGAACATGCAGCAGAGTCAGCAGGTGTTTGACAGCTCGGCCAAGGTGCTCGAAACCGCCAATGAAACCCTCGGTACCTTGCTGGATATTAAGGCCTAGCGAATGGCTATTAACCCACTGCCTTCCAACTACGCCAATGCAGTAGCGCCTTATGCGCCGCTTGGGCGTCAGGCTGTGGGTGAAGAAAGCACAGAGCTTAAAAACACCGTATTTAAATCGCTGGAAGAGGGTGCCGCCACGGCGCGGGGTGAAAACCGCCGTTCGCCGGAAGACCGACCTGCCGAGGTAGAAGAGCGCGAGCGTACCCGACGCGGTGGCAGTCGCGTAGAGTCTGATGATGCGCAAAATAGTGAGGCGCAGCAAAAGGCGATGAATGGCCAAGGCGGGCAGCAGGACAAACAAGCCGCTGCCGCCCAAGAGCAGAGCGAGCGGGAGCTGGTGAGCGAATTGGCCGCCCGCGACCGTGAAGTGCGCGCTCACGAGCGCGCCCACGCTGCGGTGGGTGGGCAGTTTGCCGGAGCGCCAAGGTACGAATACACCCGTGGCCCAGATGGAATTAACTACGCCATATCGGGTGAGGTCAGCATCGATACCAGTCCTGTTCCGAACAACCCCGAGGCGACGTTAGAAAAAGCTCAGCAAATTCAGCGTGCGGCGACTGCTCCAGCCGAACCGTCTGCGCAGGACCGCCGTGTGGCTGCCCAGGCAACGCAACTGGCGATTCAGGCTCAGGCTGACATTGCCGCTGAGGCTCGCGCCGAGCGCATCGCAGAGGAAGAAGCTGCACGGGCGCGCCGTGCCGAGCGTGAGGAAAAAGAGAGCTCTTTAGTCGACGGCAAAGATGCCACTGGTGCAGAAAACAAAGAGCAGGCTGAGCGCGACCGCGACGCGCGAGCAAAACTGTTTGCCGATGCGAGCGCTCGGAATATTGATATCAATCGCCGGCTTATAGACATCGGTGTGATTGACCCGCCGGCCTCAGGCCTTTCGCTTAATTTGCGCGCATAATTCTCTTTTGTCAGTTCAGCCGTAGCTTGATAATAATTGTGCGGGCTTTGCATTCTTCGAAAGACAATTTGCTGTTAATCTCGCTTCCAGTGAGTACGCGATAATCATAATTAAGCAGAGAAATCTTTATGCCGAGTAAGTTAACCCCTGAGGATCAAGCGCGCGTCGATAAAGTATTGCAGCAGGCAGGTAGCCGCAGTGAGCGAAAGCCATTTAGGGTGTGGACTTTATTTGCCGCGTTACTTTTGCTGCTGACACTGATGAGTGGCGTCAGTTATTGGATTGCGCTGCAGTACGAGGTTGTGTAGCTGGGGTGATAAAACTTGAGTTGTTAAGGTTAGGTAATCTGTCCGGGTGGTCCAAGCTTCAAGGTTCAGGTTTTCGGCCTAAGCTACGAAGATATTAAAAAGAAATGGAAATCGCCCTTGACCGCACCAGTTTGTCTCCCTATAATGCGCGACCTCGGTTGGGGGAACACACTCACAACTGAGTTGAGGATGCGGGGTGGAGCAGCCTGGTAGCTCGTCGGGCTCATAACCCGAAGGTCGTTGGTTCGAATCCAGCCCCCGCTACCAATTTCTGAAGTTGGTGCAGTGCACTAACTTACAGCCACAGCAGGTGGCTCGCTGGCGGTAACGCTGGCACTACAGTCAGCCAATCGGCTGATCAGCGCCGGTAATGTTGGCGTGTACGAGGCCCCTGCATGGGGCTTTTTTGTATCTGAAAGTCAGTGGGTTGCCGCTGCCGCAGATCACTGTGGTGATTTTTTAAAAGTGGGCCTAGGGCCCATTTTTTGTTTCTGGTGCGTTGGTCGTTACAGCAATGCACGGCAGGCCCTAATCCTTGGAGTTTCAATTATGGCGTCTATAGAAGAGCGTTTGACAACAATGTTTGCGCCGGCTGTGGATGCGCTTGGCTGCGAACTTTGGGGGCTGGAGTACTTCACTGGCGGTAAGCCAAAGGTGCTGCGAGTTTATATTGACAAGGCTGACGGCGTGCAGGTTGAAGACTGCGCAAAAGTCAGCCGACAGTTAAGTAGTTTAATGGATGTGGAAGACCCCATCTCTGGCGAATACACCCTTGAGGTTTCATCGCCCGGGATGGACAGGCCGCTCTATACACTAGAGCAGTTTGCTGATTATAAAGGGCAGGTTGCAGCGGTGAAATTGCGCGTTCCGTTTGACGGGCGACGTAAGTTTAAAGGCGTGCTTCAGGGCGTCGAAGATCAAGATGTTGTGATACTGGTGGATAACGAAGAGTATCTGCTGCCCATTGAATCGATTGAAAAAGCGAACATAGTCCCCCAGTTCTAATCGTTAAGACGATTGGATACAGGAGTTAACGAGGCAAACTCATGAACAAAGAAATTTTGCTGGTCGCCGATGCCGTTTCTAATGAAAAAGGCGTTGAAAAGGATGTGATCTTTGAGGCGATTGAAAGTGCGTTGGCTATGGCCACCAAAAAACGCTTTGACGAAGATTCCACCATCGAAGTGAACATTGATCGTGTTACCGGCGATTACGAAACGTTCCGCAGCTGGGAAGTGGTGGCGGATGATGTACTGGCAGAATTAGGTACCCAGTTAACCACCGAAGAAGCGGCCGAAGTAGATTCTGCACTGCAGGTAGGTGACATCCACCGCGAAAAAATCGAAAACGTTGACTTTGGTCGCATTGCTGCGCAAACCGCTAAGCAAGTTATCGTACAAAAAGTTCGCGAGGCTGAGCGTGCACAGATGGTTGACGAGTACCGCGATCGAGTGGGCGAGTTGATTAACGGCACCGTAAAAAAAGTGACTCGCGACAGTATTATTGTTGATTTAGGCAACAACGCCGAAGCGCTGTTGCCCCGCGATCAATTAGTGGGCCGCGAAATTTTCCGCATGGGTGATCGTGTACGGGCCTACTTGCAAGAAGTGCGTTCCGAAGCGCGCGGCCCGCAATTGTTTTTAAGCCGTTCGTGCCCAGAGATGTTAATCGAGCTGTTTAAAATTGAAGTGCCAGAAATTGCCGAAGGCATTATTGAAATTAAAGGTGCGGCTCGCGATCCAGGTTTACGCGCGAAAATCGCGGTTAATACTAACGATGGCCGTATCGACCCCGTGGGTGCCTGTGTGGGCATGCGCGGCTCGCGCGTGCAAGCGGTATCCAACGAATTGGGGAACGAGCGTGTTGATATTGTGCTGTGGGACGATAACCCAGCGCAGTTTGTGATCAACGCCATGTCGCCCGCTGAGATTGAGTCTATCGTTGTGGACGAAGATGCGGGCTCTATGGATTTGGCTGTGGGCGAAGAAAATCTCGCCATGGCGATTGGCCGCGGCGGACAAAATGTACGTCTGGCCTGCGAGCTGACCCAGTGGGCCATCAATGTTATGAGCTCCGCTGATTGGGAAGAAAAGCAGGAAGCAGAAACGGGCGGTTACATCCAGGTGTTTATGAACGCCCTGGATGTTGATGAAGATGTAGCCCAGGTGCTGGTGGAAGAGGGCTTTACCAGCATTGAAGAAGTGGCTTATGTGCCTCTGGATGAAATTGCCTCCATTGAAGGTTTTGACGAAGATGTCGCTGAAGAATTACGTGCCCGCGCCAAAGACGCCTTACTGACCCAGGCGTTGGCGTCTGAAGAGCAGCTAGAAGGGGCGGCCCCGGCGGACGATTTGTTGAATATGGAAGGCATGGATAAAGAGCTGGCAGTGATTTTAGCCAGCCGCGGCATCGTAACAATGGAAGACTTGGCCGAGCAGGCGATTGATGAGTTGCTGGATATCGATGGCGTGGATGAAGAGCGTGCTGCTGCCCTGATTATGAAAGCCCGCGAGCCCTGGTTTGCCTGATCCCATCGCTGAATAACGATGGGTTAAAGGCAACATTCAAAACTGAGGAAATAGAATGGCAGAAGTAAAAGTAAGCGAACTCGCCAAGTCAGTGGGTACTCCCGTTGAGCGACTGCTTAAACAAATGCAGGAAGCCGGGCTAAAGCATACCGCTGAGGATGCGTTGGTCTCAGACGACGAGAAACAACAGTTGTTGGCTTATCTGAAAAGCAGCCACGGCGAGCCGGCTTCGGATTCCGAGCCGCGCAAAATTACTCTGAAGCGCAAAACGACCACAACGCTAAAAGCGGGCGGACGTAAAACCGTTAATGTGGAAGTGCGTAAAAAGCGCACTTATGTTAAGCGCAAGCCTCTTGAAGACGAAGCGCCTGAGCCGGAAGAAACGCAGGTGGCGTTAGAGACAGTACCCGAGCCTGAAGTGGCTGTCGAGCCGGTGACAGCGCCTGAACCGGAGCCGACCCCGGAGCCTGTTCCTGAGCCAGAGCCCGAGCCCGAAGTAACGGAGGCCGTTGCGGAAGAGAAGCCTGTAGAGCCTGAACCAGAAGAGCCCGCACCAGCCGAGCCCGAAGCACCTGTGCGCAAGTCATTTGTTGATGACATTGAAGAGAAACGTCAGGCTGCTATGGAACGTCGCAAAGCTGAAGAAGCGGCGCGTGCAGCGGAGCTGAAAGCGCTGGAAGAAAAGAAGGCGGCAGAAAAAGCGGCAGCTGAGAAGAAAGCTCAGCAGCCTGCGCCTAAACCCGCTGCCGGTCCGGTTGAAGCCCCGAGCCCTGCTAAGCCAGACACCAAGCACGGACGTAAAAAAGAACGCCGTGAAGAGTTTGATGATGACGATGGCAGCCCTCGCGCTAAACGTGCTGGTAAAGCTGGCAAAAAAGGCATGGGGCCGAAAAAATCGTCTAAGGCTGATTTGTACGAGTTGGCGGATGACGATGATGATTCAGCGTTTATGCAGCGTCGCCGCGCCGGTCGCGCCGCGCACAAAGCGTCGAATAAACACGGCTTTAAAAAGCCCACCCAGAAAATTGTGCACGAAGTAGAAATTCCTGAAACCATTACCGTTTCCGAGCTGGCCCAACGCATGACGATTAAGTCGGGTGAGCTGATTAAGCAGCTGATGAAGCTTGGTGTTATGGCCAACATTAACCAGCCGCTGGATCAAGAGACCGCGCAGTTAGTGGTGGAAGAAATGGGCCACAACTTTAAGCTGGTCAGCGAAGATGATATTGAAACGGATCTGGAAGCCCAGGTAAAACTCGACGGTGAAGAGAAGCCTCGTGCGCCTGTGGTGACCGTGATGGGCCACGTGGACCATGGTAAAACCTCGCTGCTTGATTACATCCGTAAAGCCAAAGTGGCTGCGGGCGAAGCCGGTGGTATTACCCAGCACATTGGTGCTTACCGAGTGCAAACCAGCCAGGGCGAAATTGCCTTCCTGGACACCCCAGGACACGCCGCCTTTACCGCGATGCGTGCCCGCGGTGCTCAGTGTACTGACGTGGTAATTTTGGTGGTGGCGGCCGATGACGGTGTTATGCCGCAAACCGAAGAAGCTGTTAACCACGCCAAAGCTGCCGGTGTGCCGATTGTTGTCGCGATTAACAAATGTGACAAAGAGGCCGCTGATCCGGATCGCGTTAAAAACGAATTAGCCGCTAAAGAAGTTATTCCCGAAGATTGGGGCGGCGATACTCAGTTTATTGAAGTGTCGGCCCATACTGGTGACGGCATCGACGAGCTATTGGAAGCTGTATCTCTGCAGGCCGAGCTGCTTGAGCTTAAGGCGGTAGAAGAGGCACCTGCTCAGGGTGTGGTGGTTGAATCTCGCCTGGATAAGGGGCGCGGTGTGGTTGCCACCTTGCTGGTGCAGCAGGGTACACTGAAGCACGGTGATTTGGTGTTGGCAGGTCAAAGCTACGGCCGTGTGCGCGCCGCAATGAACGAGCTGGGCCAGCAGGTTAAAACCGTAGGTCCATCTTCGCCGGTAGAAATTCTGGGCTTGGATTCAGCGCCCAGTGCCGGTGATGAGTTTGTCGTGTTGGATGACGAGCGTAAAGCCCGTGAAGTGGCCGAGTTCCGCGCCGAGAAAGAGCGCAAAGAACGCATGCAGCGTCAACAGGCGGCTAAGCTTGAAAACATGTTTGCCGGTATGGATGGCGGCGAGAAGAAAGTACTGTCGGTGGTTGTTAAAGCTGATGTACGCGGCTCTTTGGAAGCTATTTTGGCGTCGCTGGCTGACATCGGTAACGACGAAGTAGAAGTGCAGGTGGTTTCTTCCGGCGTGGGCGGAATTACCGATAACGATGTTAACTTGGCTTTGACTGCTAATGCCATCGTGATTGGCTTTAACGTGCGCGCCCCTGGTAGCACTCGTCGTCTGGCCGAGCAAGAGAGCATCGAAATTCGTTACTACAGCATTATTTATCAGCTGTTAGACGATGTGAGAAGTGCTCTGTCCGGCATGCTTGACCCTGAGCGCGTGGAAGAGATTGTCGGTATTGCCGATGTGCGTGAAGTGTTCAGCTCGCCTAAATTTGGCCAAGTAGCTGGCTGTATGGTGACCGAAGGTACTGTGTACCGTAACAAACCCATTCGTGTACTGCGTGACAACGTGGTGATCTTTGAGGGCGAGCTGGAATCTCTGCGCCGCTTTAAAGATGACGTTAACGAAGTCCGCAACGGTATGGAATGTGGTATCGGTGTGAAGAACTACGACGTTAAAGTCGGCGATCAAATCGAAGTCTTTGAAGTTAAGGAGGTTGCGCGCGAGCTGTAAGCCCGTAGCGTGTTCCTCGCCCCGGCTCTTTTGCGGAGTCGGGGCTTTGTTATTTTAGGCGGCTGTGCCGCCGGGACGAGTAGGTGACAAAATGCCCAGAGAATTTGCCCGCGCTGATCGGGTGGCCGATGCCATCCAACGCTATTTGGCGAATATGATTCAGCAGGAAATTCGCGACCCTCGGGTTGGCATGGTGAATATCAACAGCGTCACCGTAAGCCGGGATATGGCCTTCGCCAAGGTTTATATGACGGTGGTGGGCGGCAATGAAGACGAAGGTCGCACCAGTGCCGATGTGCTTAACAAGGCCTCGGGTTTCTTGCGTTCGTTGCTGGCCAAAGAGCTCGATATGCGCACGGTGCCCAAGCTTAACTTTCACTACGACCATACCTCGGTTCGAGGCCAAGAGCTGTCCTCGCTGATTGATCGGGCGGTAGCGGCTGACAAAGCCAAGTCGAGTGACGAGGACGAATAATGGGGCGCAAGCGTAAAGGGCGCGCTATTGATGGTGTGTTGCTGCTGGATAAACCGCTGGGCATGAGTTCAAACCACGCGTTGCAGCGTGCTAAGCGTTTGTTTTTTGCTGCCAAGGCTGGTCATACCGGCAGTTTAGACCCGCTGGCAACAGGAGTTCTGCCAGTTTGCTTTGGTGAGGCCACGAAATTTTCGCAGTTTTTATTGGATGCCGACAAAACCTACGAAGCAACCTTTGTGCTGGGCGAGAAAACCGCTACCGGTGATGCCGAAGGCGAAGTGCTGGAGAGCATTGACGCTAGTGCACTCAGCGAAGCCCAGGTGGCCCGTGCCATGGAAGACTTTGTTGGCGAAATCGAACAAATCCCGCCCATGTATTCAGCGTTAAAGCAAAACGGTCAGCCGCTGTATAAACTGGCCCGTCAAGGGATAGAAGTTGAGCGCGAAGCGCGTCGGGTAGAGATACTTGAATATCATCTGTTGGCGTTTCGCGGTGGTGCCCGTGCCGAAGTGGACGTAGAAGTGCACTGCTCTAAAGGTACGTACATTCGCTCGCTGGCCGAAGACTTAGGTGAAGCGCTGCAGGTGGGTGGGCACGTTAGTGCCCTGCGTCGTACCTTCACCGGAGGCTTTGAAATAGACCAGTGTGTCAGCTTGGACGAACTGGGCGATGAGCGTGGTGAGGGGCGGGCCGAAACACTGGACCATCACCTGCTGCCCGTCGACACCCCAGTGGATCACCTGCCTAAAATCGCTTTACCTGCCGACAGCGCTCACTATTTCCGTTTGGGTAATCCGGTTATGGATGCGCAGGTCTATCGCACGGGCGAAGAAGGTGATATGGTGCGTGTCTTTTCTGAAAGTGGACAATTTTTAGGCGTTGCTACTCTCGATGAGGGCCGCGTAGCACCCAAGCGCCTTTTGGCGAGTTCACAAAGCGACGCCAACTAAGATTTGCCGGTAATCACTGGCAAAACATCGGGTTAACCGGTGTAAACCCTGGCCTGCCTGTAAATATGCACGGGTATGGCTGTAATCAACGCATATTATTAGAGGAAATTGACATGGCACTGAGTGCACAAGAAAAAGCTGAAATCGTAAAAGAGTATCAACAAGGTGAAGGTGATACCGGTTCTGCCGAAGTTCAGGTTGCGCTGTTGACCCACAACATCAACAAGCTGCAAAACCACTTCGCTGGCCACAAGCAAGATCACCACTCACGTCGCGGTCTGATCCGCATGGTAAACCAGCGTCGCAAGCTGTTGGATTACCTGAAAGGTAAAGATACCAGCCGTTACGCCGCTCTGATTCAAAAACTGGGTCTGCGTCGTTAATTGCAAAGTGCCCGCATTTGCGGGCACTTTTTTGTTGGATATCGGTATTTGGCTGAAGAAGCTTGCGTACAAAGAAACGCATTATTGGTAAGTAAAGGATAGAAGAGTGAATCCGATTATTAAGAAATTTCAGTATGGTGACCAAACTGTAACCCTAGAAACTGGCCGCATTGCCCGCCAGGCGTCCGGTGCAGTCATGGTGACCATGGGCGAGACCACCGTATTGTGTACGGTAGTGGGCGCCAAAGAAGCAAAAGCAGACCAGTCGTTCTTCCCGCTGTCTGTTCACTATCAGGAAAAAGCCTACGCTGCCGGCAAAATTCCCGGTGGTTTCTTCAAGCGTGAAGGTCGTCCGTCCGAGAAAGAAACCTTAACCTCACGTTTGATCGACCGCCCTATTCGTCCGCTGTTTCCCAACGGCTTTATGAACGAAGTACAAGTGGTTTGTACCGTAATGTCTACCTGCAAGACAACCGATCCGGACATCGCTGCGATGATCGGCACCTCGGCTGCACTGGCGGTATCCGGTATTCCTTTTAGCGGCCCGATTGGTGCGGCGCGTGTGGGTTACACCACCGATGGCGGCTACCTGCTGAATCCGAGCTATGAAGCGCTGCAAACCTCTGAGCTGGACATGGTTGTGGCCGGTACCTCTGAGGCGGTACTGATGGTGGAATCTGAAGCCAACGAGCTGCCAGAAGACATTATGCTGGGCGCGGTACTCTACGCTCACCAGGAAATGCAAGCCGTTGTCCAGGCCTGTGCCGAACTTGCCCGCGACGCCGGTAAGCCACAGTGGGAATGGCAGCCAGAGCCCGAAAACACGGCGCTGTTGGATGCGATCCAGCACGGTTTCTCCGAGTCTATTGGTGTTGCCTACCGCATTACCGATAAAGCCAAGCGCTATGATCGTCTGTCTGAGCTGCGCAGCCAAGCGGTTGCCGAGCTGGTTAAAGAAGGCGGCGATGTCAGCGAAGAAGACGTGAAAAAAGTCTTCGGTAAAGTTGAAAAATCCATTGTGCGCTCTCGCATTGTTGACGGTGAGCCGCGTATTGATGGCCGCGACCAGAAAACCGTTCGCGCTATTGATGTAGAAGTGGGTGTACTGAACAAAGCTCATGGTTCTGCGCTGTTTACCCGCGGTGAAACTCAGGCGTTGGTTGTTGCCACCTTGGGTAACGCCCGCGATGCGCAAATCATCGACGCCCTGGAAGGCGAGCGCAAAGATCCTTTCATGCTGCACTACAACTTCCCTCCTTACTCAGTGGGTGAGTGTGGTCGCATGGGCGCCACTGGCCGTCGTGAAATTGGTCACGGTCGCTTGGCCCGCCGCGGTATCGGCGCTGTACTGCCCGATCAAGAAGCCTTCCCTTACACCATGCGTGTGGTGAGCGAAATTACCGAATCTAACGGTTCCAGTTCTATGGCCTCGGTCTGTGGCTCATCGCTGGCATTGATGGATGCCGGTGTACCGCTGAAAGCCCCCGTGGCCGGTATTGCCATGGGCTTGGTGAAAGAAGAAGAAAAGTTCGCGGTTTTAACCGACATTCTGGGTGATGAAGATCACCTGGGCGACATGGACTTTAAAGTGGCCGGTACGTCTTCAGGTATCACTGCCTTGCAGATGGATATCAAAATTGAAGGCATTACCGAGCAAATTATGGAAATCGCTCTTGAGCAGGCGCTGCAAGCGCGTTTGCACATCTTGGGCGAGATGAACAAAGTGATTGCCGAGTCGCGTGAGAATGTTAGCGACAACGCCCCACGCTTTGAAACCATGAAAGTTCATCCAGACAAGATTCGCGACATCATTGGTAAAGGCGGTGCGACTATCCGTTCTATTACCGAAGAGACTGGCGCGTCTGTTGATATCGATGACGATGGCACGGTTAAAGTCTACGCGGACGACACCAGCGCGCTGCAAGCGGCCGTTGATCGTATTCTGGGCATTACCGCTGAAGCCGAAATCGGTGAAATTTACGAAGGTACCGTAGTTCGCATTGTGGACTTTGGTGCGTTTGTGAACTTCCTGCCCGGCAAAGATGGTTTGGTTCACATCTCGCAAATCGCAGAAGAGCGCGTTAATAGCGTGAGCGATTATCTGAAAGAAGGTGAGGTAGTGAAGGTTAAGTGCTTGGACGTTGACCAGCGCGGCCGCATTAAGCTGTCTATCAAAGAAGCGAAAGCGGAAGAAGCGGGCAACGCCGAAGCGGCGCCTGTAGAAGCTCCAGCTGCAGAAGAGGCTGGCGATAAAGAGTAAGCCTCTTTTTCACCAGAGTTAAAAAAACCGCGCTTTTGGGCGCGGTTTTTTATGCCTGTTGTTTAGATGGGCTGTGCCGTCAGTTACCAACGTAAAAACGGATTTAACAAACGATAGAATCGGCCCACAAAATAAATAGGAGCATCCAGCACCGTGAGGCAAATACAGTCTTCGTTTTGCAAAGCCGTAGGCGTGTGGCTATGGCTCGGGTCGCGGCTGATGAAATCCCCTGCGTGGTAAACACCCAGCTCGTCGGAAAACCCACCTTGCAAAATTACCGTTAACTCCTGGCCTTTATGAGAGTGTTCGGGTACGCGTGCACCGGCGCGAATCTTTTGTAGCGCAATGCGAAAACCTTTTGCTTCTAATACTTTGGTTAGATCGTATTCGTGGATATCTCGTGTCTGCTTGTGCCAATCGATACGATCCAGCGGCTGGGGTAAAAAAGCCTGCAACGGATTAACATGGCGTGCATGAGTTTTTGCAGCCTCGCTTACCGGAGCTTTATCCATATCGGCCATAAAATCGTCAAAACCCTGCACTTCAAGCTCGCGCGGTTCCGCCTGGGACAGTAAGGCCCCTCCCAGGTTGTTAAACTGCTTCACCTGACTGCGGCAGTGTTGGCACATAAATAAATGCACGGCCACGGCCAGTGACTGTGGCATTGGTAGCGTCCCAGCGGAATAATCCATAAGGGTGATCTCATCTGGGTGATAACCGCTCATAACTCTTTTGCCTCTAGCATCACACGAAGTTTTTGCATGGATAAGCGCAAACGCCCCTTGAGTGTTCCTAAAGGGATGTCCAGCTCGGCTGCCACTTCCTGATGGGTTTTACCTTCGTAATACACTTTTCGCACCGCAATCATCTGTTCTTCTGGTAGCTCACCAATCGAAGCCTGCAAATGCCGCTGCGCGGATAGTTCCTGAATGGAGCTGATGGTGTTGTCCTCTGTGGGAATTTGCCATAGCTCTTCAGTTTCTACCTTGATTTCCGCCTTCATACGACCGTTACGGCGCAATAGATCAATTCTCTGGTTACGGGCTATGGTAAATATCCACGTGGATACCGATGCCAGTGAGTCGGTGTATTTATCGGCGCTACGCCATACGCTGGTCATGACTTCTTGCACCAATTCATCGGCCTGTTGGCTGATGCCTTGGTTTATAGCATAGGCTTTTACACGTGGCGCAAAATACTCATAAATCTCGCGAAAAGCCGTTCGGTCTTTTTCTCGCGCGACTCGATGAAGTAGGTCTATCCACTTTTGGGTGCGTGGGTCTTTCTGGCCGCCTGGGGCAGTCATAGGTCTGACCTTTGAAGGAGTAGCTGCAGGGCTGGCCATGGGTTCCGTGTCCTCAAATGCTTGTTTTGATGCTGAAGATACGGTGTGACTGGCCTTTTGGATCAGCAGCATAGCATGTTTGCGGATTCAATTAATTGATGATTTTCGCGACATCTGAAGTTGAGGGTAATTTATACCCAAACATCTCTTACGCTCACTGAGTTGCAAGTGATCAGTTTTTTCAATCTAACACGACAAAAATCTCGAATAATTCATTTTTCTTTGATCTTTACGTTTTGCTTTCGCGTAACCGGCCTTGTGAGACAAACATTAATAACTTTGCAGGAGAAGAAAAATGAACCAGCTATCAAAGAAATGCGTGGCTGCGGTTGCCCTGGTGATAGGGTTAGTAGGCTGCGGCAGTGATGATGACGATCATGTAGCTCCGCCACCTACAGAAACGGAAGCGAATACCATCGTAGATGTGGCAATGGACAGTGGTAATTTCACCACCTTGGTTGCAGCCTTAGAGGCGACGGGGTTGGACGAAACGCTGGATGATGAAGAGGGTACCTTCACGGTATTCGCGCCCACTGATGACGCCTTTGCGCTGCTGGGTGAGGAAACAATCAACGGACTTTTATCAGACACCGACACTCTATCGGACATTTTGCTTTATCACGTTATCGTTGACGCTGAGGTAGACGCCTCTGCAGCCATTGCCAGTGCTGGCTCTACCGTTGAAATGGCGAATGGGAAAAGCGTTGGCCTTTCGCTGGAAGGCGAATCTTTGATGGTGAACCTTGCCATGGTAACCACCACGGATATCGAAGCGGATAACGGCGTTATTCACGTTATTGATGCGGTGCTAATGCCACCGGCAGATCGCGGTGAGCCGACAATGAACATTGTGGAAACGGCGGTTGAGGCCGGCAGTTTCACCACCTTGGTTGCCGCTTTGCAGGCCGCGGGCTTGGATACGGTCTTGGCAGATGAGAGCCAAACGTACACGGTATTTGCACCCACCGACGACGCTTTTGCGATGGTAGGTGAAGAAAATATCAACGCTCTGCTAAACGATACGCAAGCGCTGGAAGCGGTGCTGCTGCAACATGTGGTAAGTGGTGCGGAGCTGTCTTCGATTGATGCTTACGCGGCCAACGGCACACAAGTGGAATCGGCAAGCGGTGCCAATGTTTTGGTTGATATTGTCGATCGCATGTTAACCGTTGGCGGTGCAAAAGTTGTGACGTCTGACATCTACACCACCAATGGTGTCATTCATGTGATCGACACCGTCATTGTGGGCGATGTCGAGCTGCCCGCGCCGCCACAATCGATTGTTGACGTAGCGATGGAAGCTGGCAGCTTTTCAACCCTGATTGCGGCGTTACAGGCAACGGGTTTGGACACCACCTTAGCGGATTTGGATGGCGAGTTTACGGTGTTTGCGCCTACCGATGACGCGTTTGCCGCACTTGGGCAGGACACCATCGATGGCCTGCTGGCAGACACGGATGCCCTGACCGACATATTGTTGTATCACGTAATTGTAGATGGTGAAGTGTTGGCCGATGCCGCTATTGGCGTTGCTAACTCCGATATGCCAAAAATTGAAATGGGTAACGGTGATATGGCGGCGCTGTCACTGTCCGATGATAGCTTATACGTGAATACATCGATGGTTGCTCAGCCTAATGTGATGGCGGATAACGGCGTTATTCATGCGATTGACCAGGTGCTGATGCCGCCCGCTGAAATGGGCATGCCGATGGACAACATCGTGCAAACCGCAGTGAATGCCGGTAACTTCACAACATTGGTAACGGCGTTGCAAGCGGCTGGACTGGATGCGACTTTGGCGGACGAAAATGAAACCTTCACCGTGTTTGCACCCACTGACGCTGCGTTTGAAAAAATCGACAGCGCTACTCTGGATGCGCTGCTGATGGATACACCCGCGCTGACTCAAGTGTTGCTGCAGCATGTCATTCAAGGTGCGGCAGTAGACTCTGTGACCGCTTTCACCTTGAACGGCACCAGCGTAAACACCGCAGCCGACGAAGACGTAACCATTGAAATCGTTGACGGCATGCTGCAAGTGCAGGGCTCGAACGTTGTCATGTATGACGTCTACACCAGTAATGGCGTAATTCATGTGATTGATACGGTGATTACTGAAACTCTGTAATCATTTTGACTGGGTGATTTGTTTAAACACGTCGGCGGTGTAAACCGCCGGCGTGTTTGTTAGCCCTCTGTATTCTCGTTGGGACAGTGCTGCGTTACGATATCAATTACTCGGATATTACTACCAATGATTGCCCGGGCTTAACAGCTCCTCCTGTGTTTTTTAAAACTTGCTTAACCGTGCCTGACACCGGGGCTGAAATATTAATTTCCATTTTCATGGATTCGAGAATCAGCAGAGTTTGACCCGCCTCTACGGTGTCCCCCTCTTCCACCAGTACTTGCCATACGCTTCCAGAAACGGAGCTGTCTACAAGGGTATCTCCATCGGCCAAGTCCAGTTCGCTTTCGGTTTCGTTTTGTTCAATGGGGGTAAAGTTGAACTGTCCATCGGCGTGCCAGCGCTCAAGCTCTTCATCAAAAGCTTTCTGTCGATGAGACTGAAACGCTTGAATGTCCGAGTCATGATCGCTAATAAACTGTTCGTAGTCCGATAAGCTGAATTCGGTTTGCTCGATTTTGATGGGGTATTGCCCACGGGGAAAGTCGCGACGCATTTGTTTTAGCTCATCACTGCTGACCTCGTAAAAACGTATTTGATCAAAAAAGCGCAGTAGCCAGCGCTGATCAAACGCGGGCGTTTTACGGTAGCGATTCCACATTTGAATAGTACGCCCCACAAACTGGTACCCTCCCGGGCCTTCCATACCGTAAACGCACATGTAGGCGCCGCCGATACCCACGGAGTTTTCCGCCGTCCAGGTTCGAGCGGGGTTGTATTTGGTGGTCACTAAACGGTGGCGCGGGTCCATGGGGGTTGCTACTGGTGCGCCCAGATACACATCGCCCAGGCCCATTACCAAGTAAGAGGCATCGAAGACGATGTCTTTAACGTGTTCGATGCTGTCCAGACCGTTAATGCGGCGGATAAACTCCAGGTTGGAAGGACACCAGGGCGCGCCCGGGCGCACGCTCTGTTCGTATTTGGCGATGGCCTCGCGGCAGGCTTCGTCGTCCCACGACAGTGGCAGATGCACAATCCGCGAGGGAACGCTTAGCTCGGCAATTTGTGTGGCGAGATACTTTTCGCCTTTTTGCAGGTGGGCGATGAGTTCATTCAAAGACGCCTGTTGGCTATCGTAATGGATTTGCAGCGAGCGAATTCCGGGAGTGAGTTCGCGCATCCCTGGCAGGGGATTTTTCTCCAGCCATTGCATTAAGGCGTGAGCGCGAAAACGCAGTTTGATGTCCAGCTGCAGTGGTCCGTACTCAACCAGCAAAAAGTGATCGCCCGCGACTCGGTAATTGACGTCTTCACCGACTTCGCTAGCCGGTAGGTGGGCGACAATAGGCGAGGGCAGGTTATCGGCCGTCAGGGTTGCGACTGGCGCGGTGCTGGCGGATAACTGGGCGATTGATTCGCGCTGCGTCTTTTCAATCGCCACCGCCGTTTCTACGGTAACAGGAACAAAACGAACGGTGTCGCCCGCGCGCATTTGACCCAGCTTCCATAAATCTGCGGTAATCACAGTGGCAGGACAGACAAAGCCGCCTAAGGATGGTCCATCGGGCCCCAAAATGACCGGCATGTCACCGGTGAAGTCCACGGTGCCAAAGGCATAGGCGTTATCATGAATGTTGGACGGGTGCATACCGGCTTCGCCGCCGGTAGTGCGAGCCCATTCGGGCTTGGGGCCATTTAGTCGTACGCCAGTGCGGCTTGAGTTGTAGTGGACTTCCCAATCGGTGGTGAAAAAGGTGTCGATATCGCCATCGGTAAAAAAGTCCGGCGCGCCGTGGGGCCCGTAGACTACGCGCAACTCCCACTGGTTGCTGATGCCGGGCTTCAGCTGTTGAGGAATTTGCGCTTCTTTTACTGGCGACACTTTACGGCAATGAAGAACATCGCCCGCCAGCAGCGCACGACCATTGTGCCCACCGAACTGACCCAAGGTAAAGGTAGAACGCGAACCCAAGTAGCTGGGGCATTGAATGCCGCCGGCTACCGCAAGGTAAGCGCGAGCGCCCTGTTCGCTAACGCGGCCCAGGGTTAAAGTTTGCCCGGCTTGTACGGTAAAAATCTCCCAGCTGGATACCGGCGTGCCATCCAGCTTTGCATCGATGGCGGCACCGGTTAACGCACACTGGGTGTCAAAGCCAAATTGTAAGCTGGGGCCCGCTACGGTAATTTCCAATGCGGCCGCTTCGCCGTCGTTGCCCAACAGCTGATTGGCCAGACGGAACGAGTAGTTGTCAAAAGGCCCTGAAGGCGGAACACCGATGTGCCAGTAACCGCTGCGACCAGGAAAGTCCTGAATCGTGGTTTGCGTGCCGCCGGATAACACATCAATACGCGCCTCGGCAAAGCCGCGGTCGTTAAGGTAACGTGTGGTAATTTCGCCCTCGATAAAAACTGGCTCGTCCAAAAGTTCAGTGACATACGCTTTATTGGTTTCAATGCCGTACAGCTTGGAGCTTATTAAAGTGGTTTTTAACAGCTCAATGGCTGATGTGCGGTTTTTACTCTTGGTAATCACCTTAGCCAGCATGGGGTCAAAATAGGGGGATACCTCCAGACCGGACTCAATCCAGTGGTCTATACGAACGACTTTATCGTCGCTGCGCTCGTTACTCGGAAAGCTGATCTCACTTAACAACCCGGCGCTGGGCTGGAAATTTTTTGCCGGATCTTCGGCGTAAACACGCACTTGAATCGCGTGGCCACTAGGCGTTAATTGGGCAAACTCCTGCTCAATATCCAGTGCCTCTTCGGCGGCCAGCCGTATCATCCAGGCGACTAGGTCCAGCCCCCAAACTTCCTCGGTAACTCCGTGTTCAACTTGCAGGCGAGTGTTGACCTCAAGAAAATAAAACTTTTCGTCTTTGGCGTCGTAAATATATTCCACGGTGCCTGCGCCGCGATAATCAACCGCGGCCAAAAGTCGCGCTGCCGTGTCGTGCATGGCGTGGCGCAGCGGCTCGGGCAGGTTGGGGGCCGGACACTCTTCAATGACTTTTTGGTTACGTCTTTGGCTGGAGCAATCGCGCTCGCCAATGGCAACCGCTTTGCCTTTGCCGTCACCAAAAACCTGTACTTCAATATGGCGGGCCTGGCCGATAAATTTTTCTAAGAAGACGCGATCGTCGGAAAAGTTATTGGCGCCTAACTTGCGCACAGAATCAAAACTGTCTTTAAGGTCTTGTTCGCTTTCGCACAGTTTCATGCCAATGCCTCCACCCCCGGCGCTGCTTTTTAGCATGATCGGGTAGCCAATCTCGGCGGCCGCTTTCAGTGCGTCCTCTAAAGAGTCGAGCAAGTCGGTGCCCGGCACCAAAGGCACAGCATTTTCTTCGGCAACCTCGCGCGCCGTATGCTTTAAGCCGAATACATTCATTTGCTCAGGGGTCGGGCCAATAAAGGCAATGCCCGCGCTTTCACAGCGCTGCACGAACGTGGGGTTTTCACTGAGAAAGCCGTAGCCCGGGTGAATGGCTTGGGCGCCGGTTTTTTTGGCAATTTCGAGAATTTTTTCTTGCGCAAGATAAGTGTCGGCAGCGGCACCTTCGCCTAAGCTATAGGCTTCGTCCGCCTGGCGAACGTGCAAGCTGGCGGCGTCGGCCTCGGCGTACACGGCTACCGATTGGATGCCCATCTGGCGCAGGGTGCGAATGATGCGGGCGGCGATGGCACCCCGGTTGGCAATTAAAACTTTGTTAAACATAACTGGCTCCGCGGGTCGTCCCGGCAATGCCTTTTTCTCAGAGGTCGTCCTCTGCGGCAATTCTGTTCAGTTTTTGTGTGTGGACTTAGGCCTGCGCGTCCCAAACAATCATCTCGACTGGTGTGGGGTTGTAGCCGTTGCACGGGTTGTTCAGTTGTGGGCAGTTAGACATAAGCACCAAGACGTCCATCAGTGCGGTCATTTCGACGTACTTTCCCGCACCGGAAATACCGTCGGCAAACGTTAAGCCACCCTCGGCGGTGACAGGCACATTCATAAAAAAGTTAATGTTGTGGGTAATGTCTCGCTTGCTAACCCCGTACTCGGGATGTTCGGCAACGGCCAGCATCCAGCTGTCGCGGCAGGCGTGCATGCAGCGTTTTTCCAGGTCGTAGCGCACGGTGTTGCTTTCCGTTGCGCAGGCGCCGCCCAAGGTGTCGTGACGGCCACAGGTATCGGCGGTAATTTCCAGCATCGGGTTGTTTAAGTTGCTGCGCAGTACGCTACCCGCGGTTAAGTACACATTGCCCTGTTCGCGAATGGTATCGGTAGCGCTGTAGCGCTCGGAAACATCGGCGGCATTAAAGAATAAAGTGTCTGCCGCCTGATTACCTTCTAAGTCAAGAATGCGTAACGTCTGGCCTTTTTTTAACGGTGCAAAGTAGTAATCGCCCGCGCCTATGGTGTGGTGCTCTACAGCATTTTCCGGTGACAGTTTGCTTTCTAAAATGGTCATATCTGCCTCGTTATATTCCGATGTGGTAAAGCGCGTTATTGGCAAAGCCCCGGGCGTTTTCCGGGCGTGAATTCAGACACAGGTCATCTTCTTTGATTGCAGCGGCCTCGCCCAAATCGATGCGAATGTCTCCGCGTGGATACTCGGCACTGGCATCTAATGGGTGAGGGCAAGTGTGCAGTATGACGAGAGTATCCATTTCAAAACGAAGGTCGACGCTTGCACCGGCTTGGTTGGCACTAAAATCCAGGGCCAGGACACCATTGTCATCGGTGGCGACCTTGCTGAACCAGTTGACGTTGGCCGCTAAATCGGCGCGACCTAAACCGTACTTGGCCAGTTCAACCAAAAACGCATCAAAGCCATTTTGCAGCCAGTCATTACTTTGGGTTTGATAATCCCGCTGGCCCCAGCTTTTTTCCACCATGGCTTTGTGGCTGGTGCCGCTGACGGTGTCGTGCCAGCCAAAAGTGTCGTCAGTGATGGAGGCGAAAATACGTCCCATGTCTGAGTACAGGCAGTGTCCAGCGGTCAGCTTGAAAGTGTGTTGGCACTTGAGTGAGTCGGGGGCGTTGTAGCGTTCTAATAAGTTGCGAGGGTTGTAGAACAACATACCCACATTGCCTGCGCCACTCAAATCGGTCAGGCGCATGGCACTGCCGCGACGCGCTTCAAAAGACCAGTGGCTGGCACCGGGTAGGGTGGTGGTGTAATCAATGTTTTTCACGCTGATTCTCCAGTGATGTTACTTTCTTCAGACTTGTTGATGTTTTGTTGCATTTGGGCCAGAGCGTCTGCGGGGATTTCACCCACAGGTAAGTCGTAGGTAATTTGTGCGCCCCAGGCGCCCGGTGCTTGGGGGTCGTGACGAACTTTGTCGAAAACCCACAGGCGAGTTCCTAAATAGAAGCCCTCTGACAAATCGTGGGTTACCATAAATACGGTCAGGTTGTGCTCGCGCCACAGCTCCAGAATAAGTTGGTGCATGTCGGCACGAATGCCCGGGTCGAGCGCGCCAAAGGGTTCGTCTAAAAGCAGCACCTTGGGTTTGCGGATCAGGGCCTGGGCAATGGCGAGGCGCTGGCGCATCCCGCCGGATAGCTCGTGGGGGTATTTGTCGGCCGCTGGGGTCAGGCCCACTTTTTCCAATAGAGCGTGGGCTTCTTCGCGCACCTGCTTTTTGCGTCCGCCGAAAAGTTTACCCAGCAGTGGCGCGCGCTCAAATTCCCGCGCGATCATCACATTTTCCAGAACGCTTAGGTGTGGAAACACTGAATATTGTTGAAACACAATGCCGCGGCTTTGATCGGGTTCATCCGGTATCGGTTGGCCGTCAATAAGCAGCTGACCGCGAGTGGGTGACTCCATGCCCAGCAACATTTTTAAAAACGTACTTTTACCGCAACCGGAGGTACCGACTAATGTCACAAACTCGCCGTCGTTCACGGTTTTGCTGATGTCTTCCAGAACGACGTTATCGCCGTACTCTTTCCACAGGTTTTTAATTTCAATCATGCTTTACCTCCTTGGTGGTGCCAGGGGAAAGCGAGCTGGCTGGTTTTGGCGAGCAGCCAATCGATAATAAAGGCCAGTAGAGTAATCCAAGCCACATAGGGCAGAATCACATCCATGGACAAGTAACGGCGCACCAGGAAGATGCGATAACCCAGGCCGTCGGTGGAGGCAATGCCCTCGGCGGCGATTAAAAACAACCACCCGGCACCCAGTGAGAGACGTACAGCGTTAATTAAACGGGGCATGAGTTGCGGTACCAACACACGCCAGACAATATGCCAACTGCTGGCGCCGAGGGTTTGTGCTTTGATTAATTGTTCTCGGGGAATTTCCAGTGTGCAGCGCTGAATATCTCGTGCGATGAACGGTGCAACGCCAAAAATAATTAATGCAACCTTCGACAGCTCGCCTAAGCCAAACACGATAAATAAAATAGGCAGCAGCGCCATGGGTGGAATTAGTGAGATAACAGTAATCAGCGGTGCCAAAGGGGCGTAGGCTGTCGGCAAAGCGCCGGTGAGCAGGCCGAGGCTAAACCCGATTAGAGCGGCAATACCAATGCCGAGACCTAAGCGGGTCAGGCTGGACAGAGTGTCTTGCCAGAACAGGTACTCACCGGTGCGCTTGCTGGGTTCGAAAGCCAGGCGCGATATGGCATCGCCCATTTGTTCGAAGCTGGGTAGCAGTTTGTCATTGGGGTTGGCCTCTAAACGTGCATCCGATGCTATGACGTAAAGCAGCAGGATTAACGCAAAAGGCAGCAGCCCTAATAAAACTCGAGCGGGTTTTGATGGGGTTAAATTAACCAGTCTTTTCATTCTCGTCTCTCAGGCGGGGCGTTGCCCCGATTCGGAGGTATTAGAGCTTGCCGTCGGCAGCCATTTGCATGTAGGTAGTATCAAAACGCAATTGGGTGTTGTGGCTGTTGCCATAAGTACCTTGTGGACCTTCTACGCCGATAAATCCCGCATCCGGCGCGCCATCACCTAGCAGGCCATGATCAAACGAGAATTCAGCCACCTTTTGCATGGTATTCAGCAGTTCATCGCTGTTAACGAGTTTCAGGGCGTCGGAAGGAAGGTAAAACATGTTGGTTTTGGCAAGCTGCGCTTCATAGCCCGCTCGATCGCTGCCTGAAGCATTCCCCATAGCCGTGCGTGCAGCAATACCGGCTTCATCATCGGCGCTCATGATGCTCATAATTTCGTACCAGGCACCGACTAAGGCTTTGCCCAGCTCGGGGCTAGCCTCAAGAGTGCTGGTGTTAACGACCAGCAGGTCCATAATCTCGCCGGGAATTTGCGATGAGTCGAACACTAAGTTGGCATCGTCTTCGGCGAGAATGGTATTTAGCAGAGGATTCCAAGTGGTAACGGCACTCACTGAGCCCGAGTTGTACAGAGCCACCATATCGGCGTCAGAGGTGTTGACCACTTGAACATCGGCTTCTGTCATTGATTCGGTTTCCAGCGCTCGCGCAAGAAGATAATGTGAAACCGAGAGTTCAACCAGATTAACGCGTTGCCCTTTAATGTCGGCCAGCTGGTCTTTGCTGCGTAAAACTACGCCGTCGTTACCGTTGGAGAAGTCCCCTACAATCAAAGCCGTGCTGTCTACCCCGCTAGCCGCGGGAATAGTGAGGGCATCCATGTTGGTCATGGTGCAGGCATCAAATTCGCCAGCAGTGTATTGATTAATCGATTCGATATAGTCGTTGATTTGTACTACATCAATCTCGATACCGTATTTATCGGCCCATTTGTCGACGATTTTTTGTTCGGCGCCATAGCCCCAAGGCATCCAGCCTACATAAATGGACCAGCACACTTTAAAGGAGTCGGCCGCTTGGGTGTTTATGGAAAGCAGCAGAGTTAGAGCGGCTAAAGACAGCTTTTTCATAGCAAACCTCCGAGGGTTTTACTTAGGTTACTGGAGCACTTATTTTGGCAATCAGGCCAATTCGATAGCCATTAATCATTCAATGGCCACTAAGTCTCCCGGGCTTTTGTCCCGCCGTGTAACCCCCGCTTCGAAGGTCGAAAGCTCTCGGACCAGTCACGAGGTAGGTAGTCTCGCCGGAACCCTAGCTTTCTATTGGTACAAATTGTCGATTGTCCCTACTTGCCAATGCAGTGCGGACATAGTCGATGTAGTGATTAGCAATTTAAGGACCAACAGCAGAATGCTGAGCTGGTTTGCACCAAAAGTAGCTCGTAGCAGGAGAAGCTACCAGGTGGCTAGGGGTGCTGTGCCGCCGTTGGCGCCCCTTGTTGGTGCTTATGCTCGCTGGCGTGGTCTTTTTTGGTGCCCTTGGTTGGGTAATAATGTGTAATAGGATTGAGAGCTATAGAAGGCTAAGATCAAGTCAGTGTGCGTCAGCGCACAAACTCACATATACTCACAAATATTAACGTTCTTAGGGTGCAAAAAGCCTGCGTAGGCGGTGCTCGCATGAGGCGGGGGGGATGGATTCAAAAGCTATGAGTAATTCAACCGGAGATGGTGTGCCACCGATGGCCGATCCATCAAAGTCGCCACACGCCTATAATCCACTACCGCCGACCCAGATTAAACGCTGTCTGGACGCTTGTATTTCTACCACGAATAACTTTGTGGCACAGGGGTTTCCTCAATTTCTAAACGATTGGATTGCTTCAGTCGAAAAGCGCGAAGAGAATGCTCGCTCTAATAAAGAGCAACTGGCGTTGGCCGAGATTGTTAAATTGCTGCAACAGCGTGCGATGGATATGCAGGCCCATTATCTAGAGCTACTGCAGCAATGTTTTCTGGACTTTTCACATCAGAGACTTACAACCGCGACGGGGCAAGAGCGTTTTATCCGCAATGAAGGGCTAACCCTGGTGGATAATTCTGAGTTGGAAGAAACCATTGCTATTACCTCTATTTGTCATCGCAGTGATTCACAGCTCTCAGAAGTGTTATGGGCTTTACATCAGCGCTTGGCTTTGCTCAATGGTGGGAAAAAAATAGATGAGCGTGGCAATCCGGTTAGCCCAATTCAATTCTGCGATGCTTTGCGACGCACAATGCAAGGGTTGAATTTGGATGTGCGCACTAAAGTGGTGGGCTATAAGCATTTCGAGGCAGCCCTCATAAAACCGTTGGTGGGGCTGTATGACGACTTAAATGCTTATCTTGAAAGTGAAGGGATACTGCCCAACCTTCGCTACAGTGCTGTCGTTCGGCAGGATGTTGAGTCAGGCTCACAGAGTACACCGTCCCAGACCGATCAGAGTCATGAGCCAGATCAACAAGAGGAGGTTCGTACGCAAGAGTCTGAGCCCTCTGCCCCAAGACGACGAGCCACAGATCGGATCTTCGATGACGCCGAAAGGCGTAACCCTGGGCAATATCAGCAAGGTCTGGTAAGCGCCATACAGCTTCTGCAAAAACATTTGGGGGCCAACACACTAACGGCAGGTCAAACACACTCTCAGGTTCCCCTTAAGGGCGTACCTGAGGGACCATCCACAATGGGCTTATCTGAGGGAACGACCAAAGGTTCCGCCTTAGCTACGGAACCTTTGGTCGGTGTAGTGGGGGTAATGCAGCAACAACTCGCCAGTCAAGCCAAGGGGTTTGCCGATGTTGGTATGGGCGATTTACAGCCGCAACCCGTCGCAACAGTGTCAAATCAATTGGTTGCAGAGCTTCAAAAAAGTGCTGGCAAAGATGGCCGTGCAGATGAAATGCACACTATTGAACTCGTGGGCTTATTGTTTGAATATATTCTTTCCGATGACCAATTGCCCGATTCTGTTAAAGCGCTGCTTAGTTACCTTCATACGCCAGTACTGAAACTTGCCTTTATCGATAAAGATTTTTTCGAAGATGTAGATCACCCTGCAAGGGTACTGTTGAACCAGATGGCGGAAGCCGGCGCCCGCTGGATTAGTAATGACGGTACTAGCCAATACAATATATATGAAAAGATAAAAACGACAGTCTTCCAGGTGCTGGAAAAATTTGGTAACGATGTGAAAGTCTTTGCTGAGGCCTCATTGGATTTTAGTTCATACATTCGCAATGTTTCTCGCCGCCAAGATTTAATGGAAAAGCGTGCCATGGAGAAAGCTCGCGGCGAAGAAAAGTTACGCGAGGCGAAAATTTTAGTGAATTCAAAAGTTTCACAGCTCATAGACGGGCGCGATCTTCCATCGCCAGTGCTGTTGTTGCTTTTGCTACCTTGGTCTGATTACCTGTCTTTCGTGATACTGCGTTATGGCTCCGACTCTGATGCTTGTCAGCGTGCATTGCAGGTTGCACAAGATTTAATTTGGAGTGTCGAGCCCAAGCTTCTCGAAGTGGATAAAGTGAAGCAATTGGAGCTGCAAGAGAGGCTGCAGTCGGCTCTGCAGGCCGGGTTTGAAACTATAGGGTATGAGCAGAATAAATCCCGAAAATTGCTTGATGCAATTGCAGCGCTACAGCAACTGGCCCTTAAAAGTCAAAAAGCAGAGCCAGCTCCGGAACCCATGCGAGTGAAGCTGGAAACCATGGCGGCGGAAAAAGCGGGTAATGTGCATACTGAAAGTAGCAAGGCTACCGCAGAAGAGTCCCAGTTAATCGAAAAGCTGAAATTGATAGAGTTTGGAACCTGGCTTGAGGATGACAACGGCAAGCGAATTAAAGTTGCCTGGTATAACCATAAAACCATGCACTATATGCTGGTAGACCAGCAGGGGCGTAAGGTGGCTATGAGTTCTGCCCTTCAGATGGCTCGCGCTATGATTGCTGGTAAATTGCGGATCATTGCCGGTAGTACCAAGCCATTTTTTGAACGCGCTTTGGAAAATATATATCACAGCTTAAACGCGAGGGCTTCGGGCGAGTTGTTAAACCGCGAGTAAAACTATGGACGAGCAACCAAAAAAAGAGGGGCGTCGTCAGCAGCGCCCGGGCGCTGGTCAAAATGTTGATGTCTATGACAACACGTTAGATGCATATCTGGGGCGCCTGGTAAATATTCACAGCGAAGGGTTAATGCTTATTGGTGACCAGCCCTTTGAAGAAGACAGACTTTATCGGCTTGATCTACATCTGTCTGAACCAGTTAATGAGCGTAACAGCATTCAATTGGGCGTAGATTGTTTATGGGCAAGGAATGCTGACGATAATGGTAAGCATTGGGCGGGGTTCAGCATTATTGATGCATCCCCCCAGGCCCTGGAAGATATAGAAACCTTATCTAAGCGTTAACCTTTAATGCCGCAAAAACCTCGGCGGCAGTGGCGATGGTCTTATCAATATCCTCATTGGTGTGGGCTTGTGACATAAACCCTGCTTCGTATGAGGCAGGCGCTAGGTAAACCCCTTTCTCCAGCATGCCGTGAAAAAACTGATTAAAAAGGTCGGTATTGCAGGCCATAACCTGGCGATAGTTGCTTACCTGTTGCGCGTCGGTAAAGAAAAGGCCAAACATACTGCCGACGCTATTGGTTGTGAGTGGAATGCCGGCGAGCTGTGCTTCTCGGGTGATGCCATTAACCAGCCTTTGTGTTTTCGCCTCAAGGGTGGGGTAAAAGTCTGGGTCTTGTAAACGTGTCAGAGTTGCAATGCCCGCAGCCATGGCCACTGGATTACCAGATAATGTACCCGCTTGATAAACCGGTCCTTGCGGAGCTATGTGCTCCATAATTTCTCGTTTGCCACCGAAAGCACCCACTGGCATGCCGCCGCCAATAACTTTTCCTAAGGTGGTAATGTCTGGTTGTACGCCGTAATACCCTTGTGCTCCGGTCGCGCTTACTCGAAAGCCGGTCATGACTTCGTCAAAGATTAAAACGCTGCCGTGCTCATCGCACATCTTACGTAGGCATTCTAAAAAGCCGGGCAGTGGCGGAATGCAGTTCATGTTTCCGGCCACGGGCTCAACAATCACGCAGGCCACTCGCTCGCCCTGTTGGGCGAAAAATGCCTCCACCTGTTCAATATCATTGTAATTCAGTGTGACGGTGTGTTCCGCTAGCACAGCTGGAACACCTGGTGAGCTGGGTACACCCAAGGTCAGCGCACCGGAGCCGGCTTTGATAAGCAGAGAGTCTGAATGGCCGTGGTAACAGCCTTCGAATTTTACAATGGTGTCTCGTTTGCTGTAAGCGCGGGCTAGGCGAATGGCACTCATGGTAGCTTCGGTGCCGGAATTAACAAACCGGATAAGGTCCAAGCCCGGCAAAAGTTCGCAAACCATTTTTGCCAGAGTTGTTTCTTTTTCTGTTGGTGCGCCAAAAGTCAGTCCTGACTGCACGGCTTCAATCACGGCACGGATTACGTCGGGATGACTGTGTCCTAAAATCATTGGCCCCCAAGACTGCACATAGTCAATATACTTTTTGTCGTCCACGTCCGTGACGTAAGCACCTTCAGCGCTTTGTAAAAAAACCGGGGTTCCTCCTACGGCTTTAAAAGCTCTTACCGGAGAGTTGACGCCGCCAGGAATACATTGAGCGGCTTGCGCAAACAGGGTTTTGGATTGAGTCATAAAACGCTCCCCGCGTTTTGGTTCAAGTTGAGTGAAAAGCTTTGGCTGTATTTTACGGTAGATGCCGCATGATAGATGCCTTCGCATACAGCGGTGTAGCTTGCACCGTGTGATATAACTTGGGTGGCATTATTTTGATTGATGCCTCCAATAGCGACAATCACGACGTTGGGCCAGCGATTTCTGGCTTGGGTAAGTAACTCCATTGGCGCAGCGGTTGCGTTTGGTTTGGTGGTTGACGCAAAAAAGCGGCCAAAAGCAATATAGTTAGCGCTATCGTCTAGAGCGTTGGCGGCGAGAGTCAGGCTGGAATGGCAGGTTACGCCGATAATGGCGTTTGGGCCTAGGCGCTGCCGAGCGTATTTTATGTCGCCATCACTTTGGCCCAGGTGAACGCCATCGGCACCGATTTGGCTTGCGAGATCAATATCGTCGTTAATCACTAACTTTGCCTTGAAGTCGCGGCAAAGTTCTTTCAGTTGCGTGGCCTCTGCTAGTCGCTTTTGAGTGTTGGTAGATTTGTCGCGGTATTGAACCAGGCGACACCCCCCTTTGAGTATCTGTAGTGTTTTTTCTGCCAGCGCATCGCCGCTGAAATGATGGCAGTCGGTGATGGCATATAGGTAATTAGGAGGGGATAGGCTCAGCATGGGCGCAAGTTTACCCAGCGCAGTAGTTCAGTGCAAAGTCTCTCAATGATTGTTTTGACACCAGAATAATCGATTGGGAGTGCAGTGCCCCATTCCTAGACGCCGGCTTGCTCGTAAGCTGTTCCAGGTAAACAGCTGCGCTTGTTCCACAGCATCTGTTAGCAGCAGGCCGTGGGCAAGGTAGGCGCTTAGACTGGCAGACAAGGTGGCGCCGCTACCGTGACTAAACTGCTGTACTCGGGGCCAGCGAAACTCCCGCGCCGGCTGGCTGGGGCGATAAAAGCAATTGATAATATGTTGCTCTGTGCGTTTAACACCGGTTATTAAAACCGAATCACAGTTGTATGCGAGCATCTCACGGGCGCAGGCAGCCGCGCTGTCTGCCTGGCGGGCCAGCTGTTGTGCTTCAACAATATCGGGAGTGGTGATACTGGCCAGTGGTAAGAGCAACTGCACAAGGGCGTCACTGAGCTTTCTCTCTGAGGAAGTTTCCGTTGGGCTTGAGGTCTTAATAGATAAGGTTAAGACGGGGTCTAGTACCACAGGGATGTGTGGGTAATCCTGCAGGATGCTGTGAACGGCCTCTATTTGATCTACCTGACAAAAATAGCCGAGCTTGATGGCTGTCACCGGCATATCTTCTAAGATCGCGCGCATCTGTTCAATGAGTAGGCTGGCACCGGTAGGTTGTAAATCTATGAGTTGCCGGGTATCGCGAGCACAAAGTGCTGTAATAATAGGACAGCAGTGCACGCCCAGGCTAAAAGAGGTTTCGATATCCGCTTGCACCCCAGTGCTTCCGGTAGGGTCGTGACTGGATAGCGAAATCATCACCGGTATTGTGCGATTCAATTCACTCATAGCAGCGGTTCTCTATGCTCTGCCATGAGTCTAGCACAGGCCTCAAAAAGGTTTGACCACCACCAGGATAACGATCGTTATCAATGCCAGTACCGGTAGTTCATTAAAAACACGAAAATATTTGTGGCTGCGCTGATTGCGGTCGCGAGCAAAGCGCTTTAGATGGGCACCGCAAAGGTGGTGGTACCCGACCAGTGCGAAAACCAAAACGATTTTGAGCCAAAACCAGTAGCTGGTTTTCAGATACATCCACTGAAAATGCACCAAAGCTAAGCCAAACACGATGGTGGCTATCATCGATGGCGTGGCAATGCCGCGATAGAGTTTGCGCTCCATGACTTTGAACCTATCGCGCCCTGGCTGATCTTCACACATGGCGTGATAAACAAACAGTCGTGGCAGATAAAACAGAGCTGCAAACCAGCACACCACAGAGATGATATGTAGGGCTTTAATCCAGAGCATATTAAGCCTCGTCGATTTTTGTCGCCATTATGCCAAAATCCAGCGGCTTGGGTCTCTGGAAATTTAGGGGTGGGCCTCTTATGATAGACCCCTTTGCCCGATTGGGGCGCAACTGAGAGTGAGGTTTGGCTGTGATTAAAGTGGGAATTGTCGGTGGTACCGGGTACACAGGGGTCGAATTATTACGTCTTCTGGCAAAACACCCGCAGGCGGAGGTAACGGTGATTACTTCGCGCGCCGAAGCGGGCATTCCAGTCAGCGACCTTTACCCGAATTTGCGCGGCCATGTGGATCTTGCGTTCACCGAGCCCGATGTTAATGCCTTAGGGCAGTGCGATGTGGTGTTTTTTGCTACACCTCATGGAGTGGCTCAAAATCTGATGCCTGCGCTCTTGGCGACCGGTACTCGGGTGGTGGATTTATCGGCGGATTTTCGTATCCGGGACGCAGAGCTTTGGGCGCGTTGGTACAACCAGCCTCACGGCTGCCCCGAGTTAATCGATCAAGCGGTGTACGGCTTACCAGAGCTTAACCGCGAGACCATCAAAAATGCGAAGTTGGTGGCATGCCCTGGTTGTTACCCCACAGCTGCGCAGCTAGGGTTAATGCCCTTGCTTGAAAACAACCTGGTGGACAGCGAGCAGTTGATCATTAACGCCGCCAGCGGTGCGACAGGCGCTGGACGTCAGGCGAAGGTGGGTATGCTACTGACTGAAATCAGTGATAGCTTTAAGGCGTATGGTGCCTCAGGGCACCGCCATCTGCCGGAAATTGAGCAGGCGTTGCGAGATATGCAGGGGGCTGGAAGCAAACCTGCACAAGTGACCTTTGTGCCTCATTTATTGCCCATGGTGCGCGGTATTCACGCCACCTCGTACGCCCGTGCGCTGGATGCCTCGTCACTTCCCGATTTACAGGCTTTGTATGAAGAGCGCTTTATGGATGAGCCATTTGTGGATGTGCTACCCGCCGGTTCTCACCCTGAGACCCGCTCGGTAAAAGGTTCGAATATGTGCCGCATTTCCGTGTGTCAGCCTCAGGGTCGAGATACCATTGTAATTATGTCGGTGATTGATAACCTCACCCGCGGTGCCTCCGGGCAGGCCGTACAAAATATGAACATCATGTTTGGTTTCGCAGAAACAGCAGGGCTGGATGTGGTGGCACTTCTGCCTTAATGGGTTCTGGGTATGGCGAGCGTAAAAGGCACTAAACAGTATTCGATGAAAGTGGTGCCCCACCGCCCTGGGCGCCGGTTGCTGCAGGTGGGGCTGATTTGTCTGTTCACAGCTATAGCAATGCTGGCTTCTTATTTATTTGGTTTTTGGCAGGCCAGCGGTGGCGATTTACCGAGCTTTGATGAGAACGAACGGTTGTCGGTTGAGTTGTTGGAGGCGCGGGGTGAGCTCGATAAGCTGCGCCAGCAAGTCGCTAACTTATCGATGGCTTCCGAAGTCGATCAGATGGCCAGCGAAGAGGTACGCAGCGAAGTGATCGAGCTGCGGCAGCAAATAGCCAGTCTTGAAGCTGACATTTCGTTCTATCGTGGATTGATGGCCCCTGGTGAAAGCAATTCAGGCTTAGCTTTAGGGGATGTCACTTTGCGGCCTTATGGCGAAGACGGGCGATACCGCTTTAAATTTGTGGTTCAGCAGATTGCCACTAATCATCAAATCTTGAACGGAGTGCTAAACGTAGAGCTGGTTGGTCGGCGGGATGGCGAACAAGTGCAAATCCCACTTCATGAGGTGTCGGATGATTACGATAGCGCCGATATCAAATTGCGCTTTAAGTACTTTCAAAATATTGAAGGTGAGTTAATTCTGCCTGAAGGCTTTGAAGCGCAAAGCCTGGAATTGGAAGCGCGTTCCAACAGTAGCGATTCAGAGCGAGCTGAAAGAAGCTACAGCTGGTTGATTGACCAGCTACAATAACAAGTTTTGGGGAATATTATGGCGTTTAGTAACAGTCACACCTTGATTTCAAAGGGTACGAATATTGTTGGTGACATTCATTTTACCGGTGACTTGCAAGTAGAGGGGCGTGTAACGGGTAATATTATTGTTGAGGGTGGTGGCGATGCTAAATTAGTGGTGGCCAACAACGGTGTTATTGAGGGTGAAGTGCGCGTTCCGATGGTGGTGATTAATGGCAAAGTCGTAGGAAATGTGTTCTCTACCAAGCATATTGAGTTGGCATCGAAGGCCGTAGTGGAAGGGAATGTTCATTACAACCTAATTGAAATGGTAAAAGGTGCCCAGGTAAACGGTTCTTTGGTGTATGGAGCATCGGAAAAAAGCCAGCAAGCTTTACCTTCTGGTGGTGATGCTTCCGAATAGAGCGGTGATAATAGTTGACTGTTTTACTCTGGTATTGGGATAATCCCCGCTTAAGTTGTACTGGAGTCCATTTGTATGTCTAGCCCCGAAGTTTTTACGCCAGAACCTTTGTACGTCAGCCCTGGCGCTGTCGCCAAGGTGAAAAGCCTGGTTGAAGAAGAGGGGAACCCCGATCTAAAACTGCGAGTGTATGTCACAGGCGGTGGTTGCTCCGGCTTTCAGTATGGTTTCACCTTCGATGATATGACCGCTGATGATGACACGATAGTAGAGAAAGATGGTGTTCAGGTGGTGGTGGATGCGCTTAGCTTTCCCTATCTGGCGGGTGCGAATGTCGATTATTCAGAGGGTTTACAAGGGGCTCGTTTCGTCGTCAGCAACCCCAATGCGGCCACAACCTGTGGTTGCGGTTCATCCTTTTCGGTTTAACTTGTCTGTTATCTACCTTGGTGCCGCTGGATAAATTCCGCCTAAAATAACCTCATTGTTGGCACCAGTTACGCTTTTTTGATTGCCTGGCAGCCCTTCCAGTGTGCGATGGGCCAGCCAAGCAAATGCCGCTGCTTCCACCCAGTCTGGAGCTATACCCAGAGCCTCTGTAGTCTCTAAACTAAAACCTGAGTTTAAATGAGATAAACGATTCATCAGCATTTTATTGTGGGCCCCACCACCACAAACGTAAATTTCTCCGCCATCGGCTGCCCCTGGGCATTGCTGTAAATGGTTGCTCACGCTAACGGCGGTGAACTCAAGCAGGGTGGCCTGAACATCTTCTGGCTTTGTGACAAAATTTCCCGCGAGAACTTCTTTTAACCAGGCAAGGTTAAACTCCTCCCGGCCCGAACTTTTGGGAATGGGGCGCTGTAAATAGGGGTGACTCAGCAGGTGGCGCAGTAGTTCTTTATTGACGTTGCCGCTGGCGGCCCAGGCACCGTTTTTGTCGTAGGCTTCACCGCGGTTAAGCAGAACCCAGGCGTCCAGCAGTGTATTACCAGGGCCGGTGTCAAAACCGAGGGGTGAGCCTGCCGGGTTGAGCCAGCTTATATTGCTGATGCCTCCGATATTGATGATCGCCCGTGGCTTGCTCGGGTTGCTGAAGACGTTTTGATGGAAGGCTGGTACCAGCGGAGCGCCTTGTCCGCCAGCGGCGATATCACGGCGGCGTAAATCAGCGATAGTCGTAATGCCGGTGCGTTCGGCGATGATATTGGGGTCGCCAATTTGCCAGCTAAAAGGTGTTTCCGACTGCCCTGGCGGGCGGTGTCTGATGGTTTGGCCATGGCTGCCTATGGCGCTGATGTTGCGTGCACTTACACCTGAATGTTTTACCAGTTGCAGGGCTGAATGGGCAAACAGCTCGCCTAGCTCGCGGTCCAGCGCTCCTGCGCGTTCAATCTCATTGTCGCCGGGAACGCAGAGAGCGTGTATGCGCTGGCGTAACTCGGGAGTAAACTCTGAAAAATAATGAGATTTGAGCGTACAATGCTGCTCGGTTATATCCACCAGCGCCGCGTCTATGCCGTCAGCGCTGGTGCCTGAAATAAGCCCGATGTACAGGCTCATCAGTTAATTTTACGCTCGGTGTCGCCCATGGCCAGTTGGCTGGCCGAGGTGTGTTGCTGAAGCTTGGCCACTAAAGGTCGCGTCTGGGTTAAAAAGTCCTGCATCTCGGCACCGGCCACAGACTTGGCTTTAGGTAGCTTCTGCACAATAGTGCGCGGATTGCGGTGCACGCCATCGAGCAAAAATTCGTAATGCAGGTGGGGGCCGGTGGCATAGCCGGTAGAGCCCACGGTGCCGATTACTTGCTTTTGCTTGACTCTCTGGCCGTTTTTTACGTGACGTTTATGCAGGTGTAAATACTTGGTAACAATGTTATTACCATGCTGGATAAACACGTAGTTGCCATTTGGCTTGGTGTAGCCCGCGGCAATTACTTTGCCGTCACCCGAGGCCCACACTGGTGTGCCGGTATCCGCTGCGTAATCGGTACCGCGGTGAGGGCGTACGGTTTTAAAAATGGGGTGCAGGCGCTTGGGGTTAAAGTTACCGCTGATGCGACGAAAATCCACGGGTGCCAACAAAAACGCTTTGCGCATGCTTTCACCCTTGGGGGTGTAGTAATGGCTGTCGCCATCGGCATGGGTGTAGCGCACGGCGTTAAATTTATGCCCTTGGTTGGTAAATTCAGCGGCTAAAATGGCGCCAGTACCAATTTTTTCGCCATCCAGGTATTTCTCTTCATACAGCACGCTGAAGTGATCGCCCTTGCGGATGTCCAGCGCGAAATCGACGTCCCAGCCAAAAATATTCGCCATTTCCATGATCAGTGCATCGTCCATTCCAACAGACTGACCTGCCATGTAAAGAGAACTGGCAATGACAGCTTCTTTATAAGTGGGGCGGATTTCGGGCTTTTTCACCTCTTTCAGTGCTTGGAAACCGTCTTCGGCTCTTTCAAAGTGCGTGCTGTTGAGGCGGTCTGGAATATGCGACAACTTCTCCAGCTCGCCTTCCGAATTCAAGTAAAAGACCAGCTCGTGACCAGGCATAATTCGAGTCAGGCTTTTGGCTTCTTTGCAGGTGCTGGTTAGCTTGTATACGTCTCGGTCATTGAGCCCGGCACGTTTAAACAATGTAGAAAGACTGTCACCAGAGCGCACAGTAAAGCTTTTGCTTTCAAGAGCTGGTGCGGGAGCTGCTTGTTCATTCTGGACAGTGGTTGTTACTGGACTCTCGGAGGGGGTGGTTATGTCGAGAGTGGCTACAGATTGATCTGGCTGTGTAGGGTTGGTAGTAGCGCTTGGTGCAGTCGTTTCGAGGGCTATGGCTTCGTCGCTGGGTGCAGGTTGGGTTGGTAAAGTCAGCTTTACCGATTGTCTTGTTTCTGTGTCGGGCTCGTTGGTGGAAGAAAACGCCCAACCTAAAAGGCCTATAGTCAGTGCCGCGGCGGCGATCATGTGGCCACGCGGGAAGGAAGGCAATGCCTTGGCATTGCCAGTATGTTCTTTTCTATCAAGGGGTTGCATGAAGTTTTTAAACCCGTACCGCATATAAAGTTCCCGCTAGTTATATCAGAAAAGCTCCTTAATATCGAACCTTTTTGGTCAAATTTTGAGCTTGGTGGGGCCGTTTACTTTTAGAGTTTGACGGTTTTAGTCAGTGGCTCGAGTAAAAAGTTGCCCCAAAGTCTTAGGGCTTGTTTTTGCTGGTATATAAGGTATTGTTGCCCGCTTAATTTTCAGGCGGCAGGCTGGCCGCCCGAATGTTGCGGCATTAGTAATTAACGGGTTTATTCATGACGACTATCGATTCAGCACTATTTGACGACCTACAGGCGCGCGGGTTAATCGCCCAGACTACTGGCGGAGATGTGTTGGCAGAGTATCTAGCTGAAGGTAGTCGTACCCTTTATAGCGGGTTTGACCCCACCGCTGATAGCCTACATATCGGTCACTTGGTTCCTCTATTGGCGCTTAAGCGTTTTCAGTTGGCGGGGCACAAGCCAGTTGCGTTGGTCGGTGGTGCTACAGGCCTTGTCGGCGACCCAAGCTTTAAGGCTGCCGAGCGTAAGTTAAATACGCCGGATATTGTGGCTGGCTGGACTAATAAGCTAAAAGCTCAGGTCAGTCGCTTTATTGATTTCGATTGTGGCGAAAACTCTGCCGAAGTGGTGAATAATCTCGATTGGGTGGGGCAAATGAATGTGCTCGATTTCCTGCGGGATGTCGGCAAGCACTTCTCTGTCAATAATATGATCAACAAAGAGTCGGTAAAGCAGCGTATTGACCGTGAAGGTGCGGGCATCTCATTTACCGAGTTCACTTATATGTTGTTGCAGTCCTACGATTTTGCTGAGTTGTATAAACGTTATAACTGCACCCTGCAAATTGGTGGCTCTGATCAATGGGGTAATATTACCGGCGGCATTGACTTGGCGCGGCGTATGTATAGTGGTGAAACCTATGGTTTGACGCTGCCGCTTGTGACTAAGTCTGACGGCACTAAGTTTGGTAAAACCGAATCCGGCACTGTTTGGTTGGATCCTGCGAAAACGTCGCCCTATGCTTTCTACCAGTTTTGGCTCGGCACGGCGGACGCCGACGTCTATAAGTTTTTGCGTTATTTCACTTTCCTCTCTTTGTCGGACATTGCGGCGATTGAGGAGCGTGATAGAAACACCGAAGGGCGGCCAGAGGCGCAATCGGTGCTGGCAAAAGAAGTTACTCGGCTGATTCACGGCGAAGAGGGCTTGCGGGCGGCCGAGCGAATTACCGAAGCCTTGTTTTCGGGAGGTCTAGAGCAGTTAAGTGAGCCGGATTTAGAGCAGTTGCAGTTAGACGGTCTGCCCTCGTCGACTTTAGTGCGCGCTCAGTTGGCTGACAAACCGCTCACTCAGTGGCTGGTGGACGCCGAAATGGCAGCATCGGGAAAGCAAGTGAAAGATGCATTGGGTCGAGGCGCCGTATTAATTAATGGCGACGCGATTACGTTTGACGAAAACCTGGATGGTGCTGCCTGCTTCAATGAGTCTCGTGCACGCTTTCAGCGTTTCTATATCGTTAAGCTTGGAAAGAAAAAGTACCACCTCTTTGTTGTTGAGTAGCTGACGGAACAATAAATAAGCAAAAGGCGGCCGCAGGCCGCCTTTTTTGTATGTCTTTTAAGCGATTTTGGTGTGCTGAAATAAAAATGTAAAATCATTGTATTTAAGACTTGCGCGGTTTGTTTTGGTGCGTATAATGCGCGCCTCTTCCCTAGGGGAGAGCGGGAATTGGCAGAGGTTTTGGCGGTTTCCGGGCTTGCAAAAACTTAGTTGAAATTAAGTGTTTACAAGCCGGATCGGATGCGTATAATGCGCCTCCCCAGCAGCGAGCTCCAGGGTTCGCGGTTGGTAAAAAGGTTGGCCTTTAAGGTGTTCTTTTGAGTGCTCTTTTAAAGGTTTAACCGGCGGCAAAAACTTTTTCAAAAAGTGCTTGCCAAGCGAAAAGTTCAGCGTATAATGCGCGCCTCTTTCGCTGAGAAAGACGGGAGTTGAGGTTAGGTTTTTCAGTTTCCGGTTTGTTAAAAACTTAATGAAATTAAGGGTTTACAAACAAAAGTTGATGTGTATAATGCGCATCCCCGCTAAAGCGCTAAGCGCTCTTAACGGGAAAGGTTAAAAGGCTTTTTAAAGCGCTTTTAACCCGGCAAAAAACTTTGAAAAAAGTGCTTGCCAAAACGAATTTGATGCGTATAATTCGCATCCC
>NZ_KB898713.1:137500-140437 GCF_000377745.1 Gilvimarinus chinensis DSM 19667
GTTAGTAGCGGCGAGCGAACGCGGATTAGCCCTTAAGTTGATTGTGTCTTAGTGGAATTTTCTGGAAAGTTGAGCGATACAGGGTGATAGCCCCGTACACGAAAAGGCACTTTTGATGAAATCGAGTAGGACGGGACACGTGTTATCTTGTCTGAACATGGGGGGACCATCCTCCAAGGCTAAATACTCCTAGCTGACCGATAGTGAACCAGTACCGTGAGGGAAAGGCGAAAAGAACCCCTGTGAGGGGAGTGAAATAGAACCTGAAACCGTGTGCGTACAAGCAGTAGGAGCAGACTTGTTCTGTGACTGCGTACCTTTTGTATAATGGGTCAGCGACTTAATGTATGTGGCAAGGTTAACCGTTTAGGGGAGCCGTAGGGAAACCGAGTCTTAATAGGGCGTCCAGTCGCATGCATTAGACCCGAAACCCGGCGATCTATCCATGGGCAGGTTGAAGGTTAGGTAACACTGACTGGAGGACCGAACCCACTAACGTTGAAAAGTTAGGGGATGACTTGTGGATCGGAGTGAAAGGCTAATCAAGCCGGGAGATAGCTGGTTCTCCCCGAAAACTATTTAGGTAGTGCGTCATGTCTCACCCACGGGGGTAGAGCACTGTTTGGGCTAGGGGGTCATCCCGACTTACCAACCCCATGCAAACTCCGAATACCGTGGAGTGCAATCATGGCAGACAGACGGCGGGTGCTAACGTCCGTCGTCGAGAGGGCAACAACCCAGACCGCCAGCTAAGGTCCCAAATGTTAGTTAAGTGGGAAACGATGTGGGAAGGCTCAGACAGCTAGGAGGTTGGCTTAGAAGCAGCCATCCTTTAAAGAAAGCGTAATAGCTCACTAGTCGAGTCGGCCTGCGCGGAAGATGTAACGGGGCTAAAACTAGCAACCGAAGCTGCGGATGCACTTTGTGCATGGTAGGGGAGCGTTCTGTAAGCCGTTGAAGGTGTGTTGAGAAGCATGCTGGAGGTATCAGAAGTGCGAATGCTGACATGAGTAACGATAAAGGGGGTGAAAAGCCCCCTCGCCGGAAGATCAAGGTTTCCTATTCAACGTTAATCGGAATAGGGTTAGTCGGCCCCTAAGGCGAGGCAGAAATGCGTAGTCGATGGGAAACAGGTTAACATTCCTGTACTTGTTATTACTGCGATGGAGGGACGGAGTAGGCTAGGCCATCACGGCGTTGGTTGTCCGTGTTTAAGGTTGTAGGCTGAGAGCTTAGGTAAATCCGGGCTCTTAAGGCTGAGAACTGATGACGAGTCTCATTTTTGAGACGAAGTGGTTGATGCCATGCTTCCAGGAAAAGCTTCTAAGCTTCAGGTAATAACGAACCGTACTGTAAACCGACACAGGTGATCAGGTAGAGAATACCAAGGCGCTTGAGAGAACTTGGGTGAAGGAACTAGGCAAAATGGTACCGTAACTTCGGGAGAAGGTACGCCGGCCTTGGTGATGGGACTTGCTCCCTAAGCTGAGACCGGTCGAAGTGACCAGGTGGCTGCGACTGTTTATTAAAAACATAGTACTCTGCAAACACGTAAGTGGACGTATAGGGTATGACGCCTGCCCGGTGCCGGAAGGTTAATTGATGGGGTTAGCTTCGGCGAAGCTCTTGATCGAAGCCCCGGTAAACGGCGGCCGTAACTATAACGGTCCTAAGGTAGCGAAATTCCTTGTCGGGTAAGTTCCGACCTGCACGAATGGCGTAACGATGGCCACGCTGTCTCCACCCAAGACTCAGTGAAATTGAAATCGCTGTTAAGATGCAGTGTTCCCGCGGCTAGACGGAAAGACCCCGTGAACCTTTACTATAGCTTTGCACTGAACTCTGAACCTATTTGTGTAGGATAGGTGGGAGGCTTTGAAACCATGACGCTAGTTGTGGTGGAGCCAACCTTGAAATACCACCCTGGTATGTTTGGGGTTCTAACGCAGGTCCATTATCTGGATCGCGGACAGTGTATGGTGGGTAGTTTGACTGGGGCGGTCTCCTCCCAAAGAGTAACGGAGGAGCACGAAGGTTGGCTAATCCTGGTCGGAAATCAGGAGGTTAGTGTAATGGCACAAGCCAGCTTGACTGCGAGTCTGACACGACGAGCAGGTACGAAAGTAGGTCATAGTGATCCGGTGGTTCTGTATGGAAGGGCCATCGCTCAACGGATAAAAGGTACTCCGGGGATAACAGGCTGATACCGCCCAAGAGTTCACATCGACGGCGGTGTTTGGCACCTCGATGTCGGCTCATCACATCCTGGGGCTGAAGCCGGTCCCAAGGGTATGGCTGTTCGCCATTTAAAGTGGTACGCGAGCTGGGTTTAGAACGTCGTGAGACAGTTCGGTCCCTATCTGCCGTGGGCGTTGGAAAGTTGAGAAGAGTTGCTCCTAGTACGAGAGGACCGGAGTGAACGAACCTCTGGTGTTCCGGTTGTTATGCCAATAGCATTGCCGGGTAGCTACGTTCGGACGGGATAACCGCTGAAAGCATCTAAGCGGGAAGCCTCCTTCAAGATTAGCTTTCCCTGGGATCTTGAATCCCCTAAAGGGCCGTAGAAGACTACTACGTTGATAGGCTGGGTGTGGAAGCGTTGTGAGGCGTTGAGCTAACCAGTACTAATTGCCCGTGAGGCTTGACCATATAACAGAATCGACTGATTGATAACATGATCAATCGACGGACTTAGTGTGATACACAGTGTCCTCAGTAAAACGAAAAACAACTTTGTTCATCGCCCTATTTGGTTGTGTGATTAGGCACTACGAACGTAGATAAGACCGAAAACAAACCATACCTGTTTGCTTGACGATCATAGCGAGTTGGAACCACCTGATTCCATCCCGAACTCAGCAGTGAAACGACTCAGCGCCGATGGTAGTGTGGGGCTTCCCCATGTGAGAGTAGGTCATCGTCAAGCTTCTAATATAA
>NZ_KB898714.1:0-88652 GCF_000377745.1 Gilvimarinus chinensis DSM 19667
ACAGCGCCAGCACCGCGGAAGACACGGTGCTCACGAGCAGCGTGGATCTGGATGCGAACGACACGGACCTGGATGGCGACAGCCTGAGTGTGGTGGCGGGCACGTTCACCACGAGCGAGGGCGGCACCATCGTGATCGCCAGCGACGGCAGCTACACCTACACGCCGGCGGCGAACTTCACCGGCACCGACACGGTGGACTACACCGTGACCGACGGCAGCCTGACCGATGTGGGTACGCTGACGATCAGCGTGACGTCGGTGAATGATGTTCCAGTAGCCGTTGATGATGTCATTGTAGTTTCAGCGGATACCACTTACCTGAACGGGGACGTAAGTTCTAACGATACTCAAAGTCCAGACGGCAACAACCTTTACGGTGTGTCTAGCGCTCCTACCAACGGCGTACTCAATTTTAATCCAGATGGCTCATTTACTTATACGCCGAACAGTGGTTACACCGGACAGGATAGTTTTGAGTATACGATTACCGATGCTGATGGCGATATTTCTACTGCAACAGTCAGTATCCTGGTGCCTGATCTTAACGATAACAGTGCTCAGGTGTATGAGGAGGCACTTGAGTCTGGCAGTAACAGCAGTAGTAATGCAGAGGTAGTTAGTGGCAACTTGTTGTCGGATGACAGCAACTTACCGGATAACCTATCTCTATCCGTATTCATTGCTGGTGGCAATGTGAACAATAGTGTGGCTGGGCAAACAACTATTACAACTGCCGACGGTAATGTTCTGCAGGTTAATACGGATAGCAGTTCGTCTGGCTTTGGTGATTACACTTACACCCTAGTGAATCCGGTTGACCACAACTTGGCCGAACATAATTTTGATACGGGCGGCGAAGGTTGGATGAACGAAGGTGGTGCGAGTTTGTATAACGGGCAGTTGCTCCTTAATCGAGACGGAACGGCTTCACGAGCTTACAGTTTTGGTGCTGGCATGGCAGGCGCCGAAATTGTGATCAGTTTTGACTTATACGTCGACGGCGGTTGGGAAACATCTGGTGGTGGTCAGGATTACCTAGAGGTTGTTGCCAACGGTAGTCAGGTGGGTGCCGTCTCTCCTGTGGATGAGTCTACTACGCGCGTTTCTGTAACGACAACGCTTGATGGAAATGGTGATCTTGCGTTGAGCTTAACCGCTGATACAACGGCCAATAACGAATATGCATTAATAGATTCTATTGTTATCTCCGCTGTGGAACAGGTTGATCGGTTCACTTACACATTGAGTGATGGAAACCAGTTCAGCGATAGCGCTTCGCTTGATGTTGCTATTGTGAATGACCGCACGGATGTTCCAAGAGATAGAGACGAAAGCATTGATCTTACTGAGAATCAGGATATCAGCTTAGGAGACTTCAATTTACTGGATAACACTGGTCCGCAGAGTGGTGTTGGATCGGTTACTGCCGTAACTGGTGGAGGTATCCGCATCAACGGAGCAGATGCGTCCTCAGACTTTACCTTTACTCAAGAGTCTAATGGTAGTGGTGAAATCGCTCATTTTATGATTACGCATAATGAGACATTACAATCCGCTGAGTTGGTGGTTTACGCCAATGGCAATGTTACTTTTATTAACGAAGAGGAACATTTGTTTGATTTTCTTGGTGCAGACGATAACGCAGAGCTATTTATTGACTATACCGTTAACACTTCCGGCGAAAACTTCAGCTCGACTGCAACGTTAAATATCGCTGGTGTAAATGACGCTCCTGTAGCTGAACCTGACTCTGGTTTAACCCGTGGTGGATTTGCCTCTGAGTTTTGGGTGTACAACGAAGGTGTGGATGGGCCTAACCTAGAGTCTGTCGCCCAAGTTATAGGTTTTACGGGGCGTGAATCTCCTGATGCCACATTTGTATCTACAGGCTTCAATTACAGTACTCGTTCGGGCGACTCAGACTATCGCGCGAATTTGGGAACGGGTAGTAACCTTGAAAGTTGGTTGGCAGATGGTGGTGACGAGGCCTCTGTAGTGCGTAATACAACGGAGAGCCGCGGCGATGCAATTGTTCGCTTTGCCGGTGTTTTTGATGTTGACACCGCAGGTACTTACACATTGAACATCACGCACGACGACGGGTTTGTGATCTTTATCGATGGTGTACAGACATTTACCGCTGACTTTATTACTTCACCTAGTAATTTCGTTGAAACAACAGAGTTGACTGCTGGTAGGCACGAGGTAGAGGTTTATTACTGGGATCAGGGTGGAGAGTACGTGTTCGATGGAAGCTTGTATGGTCCATCGGGGCAAGATGTATGGGCGCCAAGCAATGTTTCATATCGAGGAGCCCCGCATACTACGAACGAGGATCAACCCATCACCATCAACGTATTGGCAAATGATTACGACATAGACGGTGATAGTTTGAATGTTAGTGCAGTATCTAATGGTGCTAATGGGACGGTTACGACCAACGGTAACACGGTTACCTATTCGCCAAATCCGGGTTTCTTCGGCCAGGATTCATTTACCTACACCGTCACTGATGGTAACGGAGGCTATGATTCGATCAGAGTCCCGGTAGAAGTGCGGCCGGAAAACAATGCACCGGAGCTGGATTTGGACTCTGACGACAGCACTGCTACAGGTAATGCTTACCAAGCCTACGGGCAGCTCAATACCCAAGTGGCTATTACCGACAGCGATTTATCTATTAGTGATACTGATGCGTCTACTTTGCTTTCTGCAAGGGTGGAAATCCGTAATGCACAGGCCGGTGATCAGTTAAGTATTAATGGTTCGTTACCGAGTGGCATTAGTTTTAGCTATGACAGTGCAAATTTCGTAGCTACTTTGACAGGTAATGCTTCTCACGCAGCGTATCAGCAAGCTCTGAGTATGATGACGCTAAATGGTTCTGTCGCGTCCTCAACTGCTCGCGAGTTGGCGATTACGGTCAGTGATGGATTGGATGTCAGTGACGAAGCCATCTCTACCATAATTATATCGGATGATATCTATGGAACCGCTGGTGATGATGTTATTGACGATTCAAGCGGTTACCCTTTATGGCTTGCAAACACCATCTATGGCTTAGAAGGTGATGACACTATTTACGGTCAGTCTGATAGTGATCAAATCTATGGTGGTGCGGGTGAGGATACCCTGTACGGCGGCTCGCAAAATGATCAGCTTTTCGGCGGAGATGATAACGACACTCTGTACGGCGAGTCCGGCAATGACGAACTTCATGGTGGAAGCGGCGATGATATCCTCGAAGGCCAAGCTAACGAGGACACCCTTTATGGCGGCGATGGCGACGATACCCTGTCCGGCGGTAGCGAAATGGATTCGCTTTATGGTGGTGCCGGTGACGACACCTTGTATGGGGGCAATAACTCTGACGTTTTAGTTGGTGGTGCAGGGAATGATGTTTTATACGGAGGTAGTGAAAATTGGGGCGGTGATATCTTCGAATGGTCATTGGCTGATGTTGGCGCATCGGGTCAACCAGCAGAGGATGTAGTGGCTGATTTCAACGTAAATCTCACCGGAGAAACATTAGACTTAACGGATCTTTTGTCTAATGGTTTAGCGGGAGGTGATTTATCTTCGTATATGAATTTCTCTGAAGGAGCGAGTGGAGAGCTGGTAATTCATATAAGCTCACAAGGTAATTTGGGTAGCGATAATTACACACAACAAGACCAGCAAATCACGCTTAGTGGTGTAAATTATGTGAGTACCGAAGCGGTGGATATCATGAGTTCTTTGTTAGCTAATGGGTACTATTCAGTAGAGTAATGACCATGTACGTTAAGCGCGATTCTAAAGGGTTGATTTCAGCCATAAGCCGAGAAGCCACGGATGGCTTTTCTGAATTACTGCCCGCAGATGCTCCTGAGCTTGTGAGTTTTATGCGTACCCTACAGCCCGAGGCCTATCAGTCGCTACTGGATAGCGATCTACAGATGGCTCGGGTTATGGAAGACGTGATTAATCTGCTGGTGGATAAGTCCATAATTCGTTTTACAGATTTACCCGATGCCGCTCAGGCTAAATTACTGCAGCGAGAACAGATACGTGAACGGTTGCATAGCTTAAGTTTTTTCGATGACGAAGACACTGTAGGGCTTTAACCCTACAGTGTCTGTCTCTTGTGGCGCTGTGTTCATTTCAGCGGATGCATGGGCCTGTGAATGCATCAATATTCAATTTATTTAAAGTTTCCTGTTCTTTCCCACTGACCACTCCTTCTGCAATCATTATGGTTCCCAGTGAGTGACCAATACCGCACAGGCTTTGGATAAAAACGTGGTTGGTTGGATTGTTATGACAGTCGCGAATAATAGCGCTGTCTACTTTAAGGTAATCTAAACCTATTCCTTCCAATTCCCGTATTTTGGTGAATTCGAGGCCAACATGCTTCAGGCCAACCTTACAGCCTAATTGTCTCAGTTCGGTGGAAAAATTCTTTAATTGTGGCAGGTGACGTATGGCGCAGCTCTCTGGAAATTCCAGCCAAAGCTGATGGCAGATGCCTGTGTGTCGCTGTAATAAAGCTCGTACCTTAGTCCGAAAGTCAGCGTCACATAATGAACTCTCGGATATGTTTACAGCGTAGTGCTCGCTGTTTTGTTGAATACTCGACAATGCCTGGTTGATCACTAACCAGTCAATATGAGGCAACACGCCTAACCGTTTGGCCCAGCCGACAAAATATCCTGCACTTTGCCACTGTTGCTCCAGGAATAATCGAACCGGGCTTTCCCAGTGGAGTAAATCGCCGTTCTGGTGACGCACCGCAAACTCGCCCAGGCGTACCCCATGTTGATCCATTGCGGTGTGAAGGGCATCGCGCCAGTCATTGAGGTTACGCTGTTGGCTCATGCCCTTTATGGCCACTTCTACACCACGATTTCCACGCTGTTCCGCTAATGCCAGCAGTCCATCGAGAGTGGCCAGTATTTGGCCATGAGGCAAGTTACTGTCGAGCAGCGTGGCGGCTATAGGAGTACTGACATCGACATCTTTCCCTGCGACTTTTTCGTTAATCAGTTGATGCGCGGCCGTAATGATTTTATTGCTTAGGATTTTAGCGGTTTGCTCCAGGTTGTCGTGATAGGGAGCAACGATAACAAAATCGGTTCCGTTTAATCGTCCGGCTATGGCATTGGGGTCATCAGAAAACGAGTCAAGTTGACGAGCCAATAGCGTCAATAAGGCATCGGCTCCGTTGCGCCCCAACGATTGATTGATTTCATTGAGATTCAGCAGTCTTACCATGTAAATAGCATTGTCTTGGGCGGTTTCCTCTCGCCCCAGGATGCTGTCTAGCAAATTTAAAAAATGGTTGCGGTTGGCCAGACCGGTGACCTCATCTTGCTGTGTTTGGGTACGCAAACGTTCCAGTTTTTCGGTTTCTTTCTCTAGCATGGCTTTAACGCTGGCAGACAGTTTATTCATAGCGCGCACCAGTTTGCGAAACTCCTGCGTACGCGGTTCGCTGGAGGTAACAAAATGGCGCTGACCAATGGATTCTGCCTGATTCACTACCCGGCCCAATGGTCGAGTGATGATTTTGAGTGCCATGGTTCCGATTAAGCCGCAAATAATCCCGGCGACCATTAACCACACGAGCAGTTTAAGGCTGCTGTTCCAGAGCTCTTGCTGAGCGTAACGTGAGTGACTGAGCACGTGAAGCGTGGCGAATTGCTGCCAGCCATCCTGAATTTGAGCGATACCCGGCTGCACTTGAATGTCGAGCAAGCTGGCAAACCAGGTGGGTACTGTTTGATCCGAACTCTGTGCCTCATAGTGCCGTTCGACAATGATGTTTCCCTCTGGGTCGAGCAGGCGGATGCTTTGGTAGTGCCCGCTGTCAAACTGGGCACTGATCAACAGCTCCAGGGTGACGGGATCCTTGTCCATTTGCGTAATCGATAACGCGAGAGAATTGGCGTTATCGATATTTTTAAGTTGCAGTTGCTGCTCTAGGTACTCTCGGGCGGTTAATGTGCTGATAAAAAAGCTACCACTTAGCGCCAGAATGAGAGTCAGGCAGATGCCTATCCATAGCTGTTTAATAAGCGACATAACGCTTTACCTCTTGACTCTTGTGGGAACTGTTCATAATGTAAAACCTTCAGCTTGCATTCGTTGTAATACATCGCGCCAGCGCGAAAGGCGGGCGGTAGGGTCGGAAGTGGATTTGCTGCCGCCAAGCCAAAGGCCCTGGCTATTAAAGCTGAACACGGGGGTTAAATCGGTTCTTTGGCTGGCAGGAAGTATCTTGGGGATCAAGTTATCGAGAATTAATGGCTCATCATTGGGTGTGGCAAAATAACCCAGCACCATGTGCGCTTGCACAATGCCACCGGTATTGGCGCGTACGTAAATTAAGCGCAGTTTTTCGGCTGGAATGCCTAATTCTAATAATGAAAAATATTTAGCAATGGTGTAATCCTCGCAATCACCGCCACGCACGCCCATGGTTTGCAAGGGTGTCGCCCAGTAATCTTTTTCTTTCCACAAAAGGCGGTCGTCGCTAAAGGTGAGGCCTAGATTAAAAAATTGATTAACGTTCTTAAGCTGATGTTGAGTGTCGGTGTTTTTTTGTGTGTCAATTAAATTAAACCACGCACGAAGGTATTGGGCACCTTCTTCGCCGTAGGTGGAGAGCATCAATTCAGTTAATTTATTCTGCTGTAGCGCGTAGGGAGGAACGGCGATTACTGTCAGAACTATAATGGTGACAGCACGCCAAGCACTTTGCTTCGCCCAGCGAATGACTGGCAGAAGATTGGGGTGTTTTTGGAGGTTCAGCCGCTTCAAACCATCAGTCGTACATTGTGAGTGTTTGGCGAGTATAGCAGTTAGTGAAGTGTACGGCGCTGTTTAGACGTAACGGAAGGGGGCGTCTTGGTACAAGGTTTATTGGCGGTGCTGTTTGGCGATGGTGATTGCTGTAATAAATGGAGCTGACGCTTTAAGCGCGCTATCACTTTAGCCATGATTTCGGAGGTTTGCTCAAGCTGATCCAAAGTGAACAGCAACTCTTCCGGGTCGGGTTTTTTCTCTGTTTTATCCATGGTTTTTCCAGAAAAAACGGCCCCGTAGGGCCGCTTGCGTATTAATCCCAGCTTAGGGCACCGCCTGTTTGGTACTCAATAACACGGGTTTCGAAGAAGTTTTTCTCTTTGCGCAAGTCCATGATTTCGCTCATCCAGGGGAAGGGGTTTTGCGCACCCGGGTATTGCTCTTTAAGGCCTACCTGCGCCAAACGGCGGTTGGCGATAAAGTGCAGATACTCTTCCATCATGGCAGCGTTCATGCCCAGAATGCCGCGTGGCATGGAGTCGCGTGCGTAGGCGATTTCCAGCTCGGCACCTTCTACCACCATTTGCGTTACCTCTTGTTGGAACTCGGCGGTCCACAGGTGGGGGTTTTCCAGTTTGATCTGGTTGATGATGTCGATACCGAAGTTCAGGTGCATAGACTCATCGCGCAAAATGTATTGAAACTGTTCGGCCACACCGGTCATTTTATTGCGACGGCCCATGGACAGAATCTGGCTAAAGCCGCAGTAGAAGAAGATACCCTCTGTCACTACATAAAAAGCCACCAGGTTACGCAGTAACTCTTGATCGGTTTCGGCCGTACCCGTGGTAAAGGTCGGATCGCCCAAGGCTTGTGTATGTTTAAGGCTCCAGGCGGCTTTAGCGGCTACCGAGGGCAGTTCGCGGTACATGTTAAAGACTTCGCCTTCGTCCATGCCCAGCGACTCAATGCAGTACTGGTAAGCGTGAGTGTGAATAGCCTCTTCGAAAGCTTGGCGCAGAATGTACTGGCGGCACTCGGGGTTGGTAATAAGGCGGTAAAGCGCCAGTACCAGGTTGTTGGCTACCAAAGAGTCGGCGGTCGAGAAGTAACCCAGCGAGCGCATCACAACGCGGCGCTCATCTTCGGTCAGGCCTTCGCTGCTTTTCCACAGTGCGATGTCTGCGGTCATGTTGACCTCTTGGGGCATCCAGTGGTTGGCGCAGCCATCCAAATATTTTTGCCAGGCCCAGTCGTATTTAAACGGTACCAGCTGATTCAGGTCGGCGCGGCAGTTGATCATGCGCTTGTCGTCAACCTCAATACGCTGGGCGCCCATTTCCAACTCTTCCAGCCCGGGGGCAACGTCCAGGTGCTCCAGCGATTCGCGTGCGGCTTTTACCACATCGCTGGCTGGTGTGGCTGCTGTCGTTTGGGGGGCTGCTTCGGGCTCTGGTGCTTTAGGTGGCGCGACGGGCGCGGTTTTTTTCTGTTGTACGGATTCTTCGGTATTAAAATCGTCCCAGCTCAACATGGTGACAGTATCCTTTAACGTTTGTGCATGTTCGCCCGACCGGGGTCGGGCGGCTAGAAAATTACTGACAGGCTTCGCAGTCTGGATCGTCCAGTGAGCAGGCCTGAGGCACAGGCGCCGCTTGCGGCTCGGCGGCGCTGGCGCCCACAGGTGCGGCACTGGGTGCAGCAGAGCCGCCACCGGCGGAGACCGCATTCAAAGAGCCTGTGCTGATGGTGGACTTTTCCGTGGTGGTAGCGGCCAGGGCACGCAGGTAATAGGTGGTTTTCAGACCCTGGAACCACGCCATGCGATAGGTCACATCCAGTTTCTTACCATTGGCGCCAGAGATGTACAGGTTCAAGCTCTGAGCCTGATCAATCCACTTCTGACGGCGGCTGGCGGCTTCTACGATCCAGCGTGGTTCTACCTCAAAGGCAGTGGCGTACAGTTGTTTGATGTCCGCAGGAATGCGGTCAATTTTCTGCAGTGAGCCCTCGTAGTATTTAAGGTCGTTGACCATGACGCCATCCCATAAGCCTTGTGCTTTAAGGTCACGCACCAGCGATGGGTTAACCACGGTAAATTCGCCTGACAAGTTCGATTTTACGTACAGGTTTTGATACGTAGGCTCGATGGACTGGCTCACTCCGGTGATGTTGGCAATGGTCGCGGTAGGGGCGATGGCCATCACGTTTGAGTTGCGCATGCCCTGGGTTTTGACTTTCTCGCGCAAGCTATCCCAGTCGAGGCGTTGGGTACGGTCTTGCTGAATGAAATCGGCGCCGCGTTGCTCGGCGAGCGTTTCAATGGAGTCGATGGGCAGTTGGCCCTTGCTCCACAGAGAACCTTCGAAAGTGCTGTAACGGCCACGCTCGACGGCGAGGTTTGAAGACTCTTCGATGGCGTGGTAGCTGATGGCTTCCATGGATACATCGGCAAACTCAACCGCTTCGGGCGAGCCGTAGGCAATGTGCTGAGCGTAAAGCGCATCCTGAAAGCCCATCAGGCCAAGTCCAATTGGACGATGGCGCAGGTTAGAGGTGCGCGCGGTGTCCACGGAGTAGTAGTTAATGTCGATCACATTATCCAGCATGCGGATGGCGGTTTTCACAGTAGCCGCGAGCTTTTCGCGATCTAACTGGCCGTCCACAATGTGCTGCGCCAGGTTGACCGAGCCCAGGTTACATACGGCAATCTCTTCGTTAGCCTTGGTGTTCAGGGTGATTTCTGTACACAGGTTTGACGAGTGCACTACACCAACGTGTTGCTGTGGGCTACGCAGGTTGCAGGCGTCTTTAAAGGTGATCCAGGGATGGCCGGTTTCAAACAGCATGCCCAGCATCTTGCGCCACAGGTCTACGGCTTTGAGTTTTTTGTGCAGTTTGATTTTGCCTTCACGGGCCAGTTGCTCGTAGTGGGTGTAGCGCTCTTCAAATGCGGTGCCGAACAAATCGTGCAAGTCGGGCACGTCGTTAGGCGAGAACAGGGTCCACTCTTTATCTTCAAACACACGCTTCATAAACAGGTCGGGAACCCAGTTAGCGGTGTTCATATCGTGGGTACGGCGGCGGTCGTCACCGGTGTTTTTGCGCAGCTCCAAAAACTCTTCGATGTCCATGTGCCAGGTTTCCAGGTAGGCACAGACGGCGCCTTTGCGCTTACCGCCCTGGTTCACCGCAACGGCGGTATCGTTAGCCACTTTTAAGAAGGGTACAACACCCTGAGAGCGACCGTTGGTGCCTTTGATGTAAGAACCCAACGAGCGCACGGGAGTCCAGTCGTTACCCAGGCCGCCGGCGAATTTACTCAGCATGGCGTTGTCTTGCATGGCGCCATAAATGCCGTGCAGGTTGTCCGGTACAGAGGTCAGGTAGCAAGAGGACAGTTGCGGACGCAAAGTACCTGCGTTAAACAGCGTTGGGGTTGAACTCATGTAATCGAATGAGCTTAACAGGCGGTAGAACTCGATAGCGCGTTCTTCACGATTATCCTCCTCCACGGCCAGGCCCATAGCCACGCGCATAAAGAATACTTGTGGCAGCTCAATGCGCACATCGTCGCTGTGGATAAAGTAGCGGTCGTACAGGGTTTGCAGGCCGAGGTAGGTAAACTGCAGGTCGCGTTCTGCCAGCAGGGCTTCACCCAGTTTTTCCAGGTCAAAGTTCAGCAGCTCGGGGTCCAGCAGCTCCAGCTCTACGCCTTTGCGGATATACACCGGCAGAGCGCGGGCGTAGTAAGTTTCCATATCGGCTTGCGTAGCAGCATCGGCAATACCCAAAAAGCCCAGTGCTTCGGCGCGCAATTTGTCCAGCAGCAAGCGTGCGGTGGCGTAGCTGTAGTTGGGTTCTTTTTCGACCAGAGTGCGGGCGGTGATCACCAGCGAGGTGTTTACATCTTTCAGAGAAACACCGTCGTACAGGTTACGCATGGCTTCATCGAGAATGGCTTTCTCGTTGACATCTTCCAGGCCCTGGCAGGCTTCGCTGACCACGGTGCGCACGCGCGCCATATCCAAAGGTGCGGTGCTGCCGTCGTCCAAGGTGATTTGCAGGGTGGGGTAATCCGGGTCTTCTTGTATTTCGGTAGCTGTGCCGGGCGTACTCTGAGCACGCATGCGAGCGTGCTCTTCGCGGTAGAGTACGTAGTCACGAGCTACTTTGTGTTCGCCAGAGCGCATTAAAATCAGCTCTACCTGGTCTTGAATGTCTTCAATATGAACCGTGCCGCCAGAGGGCATACGACGTTTAAAGGTCGCGGTAATTTGCTTGGTCAGATTGTCGACGGTTTCGTGCACTCGGCTGGAAGCTGCCGCAGTGCCACCCTCAACGGCAAGAAACGCCTTGGTCATAGCAACGGCGATTTTACTCACGTCAAAAGGGACGACGGTGCCATTGCGTTTTATCACGCGCAGCTGGCCCGGAGCGGTGGCTTCCAGGTCATGCTGGGTATCGGCTGGAGCGCCGGTTTGCGTCTTATCGACTTGGGGCAGGTCAGTTTCTGTATACATTAAGTTCTCCGCGAAGGTCCCTGTCTATTTAGAATGACCAATTCGATCAGGCTAGGCTGCCTGGAATGGCCTATATCAAGCGTGTTGTATCGGTTTACTGCGCTTCGCCTAGAGATAAGCGGCGAAGATACATCGGATTTGAGGCGACTGACTTAAGAGTCTCCCCTTAGGCTGATGACAGCCTGGATTCGTGCTGTAGACTTCGGGCGGGTAGCGTGGGCCACTAACCTTAGCAGGCTTAATAGTCAATAGTGGCCGACGATTCTAAAACCCTATATATGGGTGTTTTGCCGAAGCGGGATACAAGATAATGCGGTTTTGGGGCGATTGCAAGTGAAGAACCAAGGCCTTTTCTTGTGGATAAGGTGTGGGTAGGTACCGCTGTGAGCGATCACTAACTTTGTGTGCCCGTGTAACCCTGAGGGGGTGGACACTGAGGGGGCGAGCCCCTCAGATTAGAATAAATTTTTATGACAATCGTGTTGGTTATTCAACAGAATCAATTGGACGAACGGAGGCTTTAGAAGCGCATAACGGCGTAAACGGTTGGCCCCTCAAATAGACTGTCAAATGAGCTGGTTAGACGATCGCCATGCTTGGTTAGGCCGTAATCAATATAGCGGTAACCAGCGCCTAAGCCGAGGTTGCTGGTTAAGGCATAGTCAATTTCGACCTCCAGCGCGGTGAGGTCGCCTTCATAGTCATCATAATCTAGAGAGAGCCATCCCACGGTGGAAGAGACTTCGATTCGGTTGGTTACGTTCCACTGCCCAAATAACACAATGTTGGGTAAAGGAGCGGTTACATCACTGGATTCTGACCCCAGTGACTCACTTTGCTCATTCGCCAGCAAGGTGGCATCTATGTCCATACCAAATTTGACGACATGAACTCCAAGGCCTGCATCTATTTTGACGGTTTCGGTTTTATAGAGTTGGTAGCCTAAGTTGAGGATATAAAGGTCCGCGTTAAAGGTTGAGTCGACTTGAAGGTTCCCGTCCACCGATTCAATGTCCGTAGGAATATCGATATCGCCAAACTCAAAGTAGAAGTTGCGGTCAATGCTGCCCTGGCTATCGAACTGAGAAATATTGCCCCACAGCTGCCAGCGCTCGGAAAATTGCCACGTACCGCTAAACCAAAAGTTGGTTTCGGAGTCGTTGTGCCCAAGTGTCTGCAAGCTCAGGTCGGTACCTTCGCCGCCATCGCGTGCGGCGGACACTGTGGCATCGGTGGTTTGAGCAAAAGCGCCGAGCTTCAGCTCTATATTGGTATCATCGGCTCCTGCTGTTGATGAGAGCAACGCAGTGACGAAGAAAGCTGTGAGTGAAATTAGCGGTTGAAGCGTCTTTTTCATTGGCCTGTTACTTCCTGTTACTGAAATCATCGGCTCATTGTAGGGTAAATTTGCGCAAAACACCCATTTGATTCACGGGGGGAGCGGAAGGTTACATGGTAGTATGGGCTAAACCTCCTTTCTTACTGTGTTTCTATGCTGTTACTCACTCTCATGCCCGTGTTGGCACCGGTTTTTATTGCTACGGCTATCGGTGTGGTTTGGGCGAAAAGCGGCGCCGAGTATCCGTCGGATTTTATCGGTAAGTTGGTGATGAATATCGGCACCCCGTGTTTGATTGTCTCGTCTTTGGCGCACACCGATGTAGAGCTTGCCAGTATTTCCCGGGTGGCTTTGGCCGCCGCGCTGACTATATTTTTTACCGGTATTATCGGCGCCGTGATTTTGCGTTTGTCGGGGCAGCCGCTGGCGACCTATTTACCACCGTTAATCCTTCCTAATAATGGCAACATGGGGTTGCCCGTTTGTCTGTTCGCGTTTGGCGATCAGGGCCTGGCGCTAGCGCTGGGTTATTTTCTGGTTATGGTGCTCAGCACCTTTACCTTCGGTATTACCCTGGTGGCCGGTTCCGGCGATTGGCGGCGTACCGCGTCGCAGGTGATTCGCCAGCCCGTGCTGTGGGCCATGGTGATCGGTATCGCCGTGTTGTTAGCGGACGTCGGCTTGCCCAAATGGATCGCTAATACCGTGGACTTATTGGGTGGTTTTGCCATTCCCCTGATGATGATTACCCTTGGTGTCTCGCTCGGGCGTTTGAAAGTTAAACGCTGGCACCGCAGTGTTATTTATAGTGTTTTACGTATTGGTGGCGGCTTGCTGGTCGGTTGGGTAGTCGCATTAGGTTTGGGGTTAACCGGTGTGGAACGCGGAGTCGTGCTGCTGCAGTCAGCCATGCCAGTGGCAGTGTTTACCTACTTGCTGGCCCTTAGATACGAGCGTGACCCTCAAGAGGTGGCGGCGATGGTGGTTGCCTCTACCGTACTGGCGTTTGCGGTTTTACCGGTGATTTTATGGTGGCTTTTATAAGCCAGCTCCGGTTGCGAGTTTTCAGCGCTTGCTATAGGCTTGGCGCGGCAAAAAACCGATGGAGACCGGCATGGCCAGTGTGCGAGAGATAGTGTTGACTTTCAGTTGCCAGGATAGCCTTGGCTTAGTGGCAAGGGTTGCGACTTTATTCGCCGAACGCGGCTTTAATATTAGCGAGTCCTCGCAGTTTGAAGACACGGATGAAAAACGTTTTTTTATGCGCACGGTGTTTGAGTGTCCGGCCGATACCTCACTGCCAATGGTGGAGCAGATGTTCGCCCCGGTTGCCGAGCAATACAACATGGATTGGCAGGTCAGCGACAGCGACTGTAAACCTAAAGTATTGATTGCGGTTTCGCAGTGGGGACACTGTTTGAGTAACCTGCTGAACAGCTGGAAAGTGGGTTCTTTGCCCGTAGATATCGTCGGCGTAGTGTCTAACCATGAAGTTATGCGACCGCTGACAGAATGGTATGAGTTGCCTTTCCATTATTTACCCATCACCCCGGACACTAAACCGCAACAAGAAGAAGCCATTTTTGAGTTGATGCAAAACTCTGAAGCAGATTGTTTGGTGCTGGCGCGCTACATGCAAATTTTGTCCGATGACTTGTGCCGTAAGCTGGAAGGCAGAGCCATCAATATTCACCACTCGTTTTTACCCGGTTTTAAAGGCGCGCGGCCCTACCATCAGGCCTACGAACGTGGGGTAAAACTTATTGGGGCGACGGCGCACTATGTAACCGCCGACTTGGACGAGGGGCCGATTATCGAGCAGGCGGTGGAGCGCGTATCCCACGTGAACTCCCCTGATGAGATGGCCGAAATTGGCCGTGATATTGAAGCGGTAGTTCTCAATCGCGCTTTGCGCTGGCATGCCCAACACCGTGTGTTGCTCAATGGCAGCAAAACGGTCGTCTTCAGTCGTTAAGCGTTATCAATTTTAATACTGCAATTTAGCGCCCCTTATTGGGGCGTTTTGCTATACACTGGTACGCCGCTTGCGTGCTGTTGGTGCGTGCACGCCTCAATATCCCTTCTTGCCCCTTGATTTAATCCGTAAAACTTGGCGCATTTTCTGCTGTTTCTTTTTTGCCTTATGGGGCTTTGAGCCCTGACATGACGACCATTAAGAGTCGCTACCGCAGAGAAAAAGCCATGAACTTACACAGTGACAGAATGAATCTTTCTGCCAGCGAAAAAAGCTGGCTTAACTGGTTTGGGGTTAACGGCAAGCTCAACATGAGTTGGTCTTGTTGGTTAAACCGTAGCCGTTACGCCTTGATGGAACAGGCGTTTGAATCCATCGCCAATACCCGAATTCGATTGATGCACCAATGGGTGGAGTCCCAATGGCGACACCTTGATAGCGTGGCAGCACGGCTGGGGCAGGACGACAGCGACCCGGGCGGAGTTTTACCGCGTCAGTTGCAGCGTATGAAAGACTGCTCCGAGCTGTTTTTAATTGACGCCACCGGCGAGGTAGTGGAAACCACCTATCCCGCGCATAAAAATGCGCGGGACTTGAACAGCAAAGCGGTCGCCTCGGGCTTAGCCGAGCCTTTTTTGCATGGCCCCTATGTGGACAAGCTGACCGAAGCCATTGGCCCATCCAGCTCTAAGTTTCACGATGCCGTCACCATGATGTTCTATTTGCCAGTGACACTGGCTAACGGGGCCCCTGGCAGTTTGTGCGCGCGTTACCCTAATGACGTACTCAGCGATTTGATTCAACGGGAAGCCGGGCATATTTTTACCGAGTCCGGTGATAACTATCTGTTTATGGTGGAATCTAATTTTGATTCGGCCGTGCAGCCAGGCACGGCGCTGTCCCGTTCGCGTTTTGAAGACAGCACCTTTTCCCACGGTGAAAATTTAAAATCCGGTATCCATACCGCTTACGGTACGGTCAGTGTGCGCGAGCATACCGAGTTTGAAATTCGCTTTACCGATCCTGCCACCGGCCAACTGCATCCGGGCGTGCGTGAAACCATGCGCAACGGCAGTAATTTGTTTGTGACTTACCCGGGTTATTCCGATTACCGCCATATTCCGGTTATTGGTAAGGGTGTGACGTTTAGCTTAAAAGGCTCGCCAGATCGCTGGGGCATGATGTGTGAAGGTGATCTTGAAGAAGTGTATCGCTTTCGCTCGGTCACCTACTTAATGATGCGCTTGTATATTTTGTCGGTGTTGGTTGGGTTTGGCGGTAACGCGCTGTTGCACGCTTATTCTGATTTGCCTTTGTGGGGTATCAATCTTGCCACCGGTGGTTTGCTGGTCGCGGCGGGTATGTTCTTTCGGCAGCGCGGCCCCAGGCGCCTGGCGCGGCGTATTGGCAAAATGACGGAAATGATTCATACCATCGCCGAGGGTGGTGGTAACCTGCGTCAGCGTTTGGATACCAAGCGTTTGGCCGCCGACGAAACCGGCGATTTGGGGCGTTGGACCAATAGCTTTATCGACAACCTGGATAACATTGTCGGCGAAGTGATCGGCGCGGCTCGGGATGTTAAAAGCAACAGTGACCAAATGATGAACCGCAACGACGAGGCCCGCGAAACGTCGCAAACCGTGTGTCAGTCCATTGAGCAAATGTTGCACTTAATCGAATCGCAAATAGGGGACATTACCACCGCCAGCGAAACCGCTGATCGCATGAAGCAAACTATGGATGAGGTGGTAGAGCAGGCGCGGGAGCAATTGGCCGCGGTACAAACAGGCACCCAGTCGATTCGCTCGGTGGTGGAAACCTCGGCGCAAACCATTCACAGCCTTAATGCCCAGGCCAGCGAAATTGCCAGTATGGTGACGATGATTGGTGGTATTACCGAGCAGACGAATTTACTGGCTCTGAATGCGGCCATTGAAGCGGCGCGCGCCGGGGAGCATGGTCGGGGCTTTTCTGTGGTGGCCGAAGAGGTTCGCTCGCTGGCGGGGCGCACCGCTAAAGTGGCCGATGAAATCAGCCATAAAATTTTAACCATTCAGTCCGAGTCGCAGGAAGCCGCGCGCTATATGGAAACCAGTATTGAGGATGTAGACCGCGGCTTAAAACTGGCCGAAGCGTCCTCGTCCGATAACAGCGAACTGCATGAGATTGTGGCGAATATGTTTAACGCGATTCAGCAAATTGAACAAAGCAGTCGCCAAAGCGGCGAACGGGTACGGGAGGTGGCCAGTTCCAGCGGCACCATGTCGCAGGTGTATCGAGTGTTGCGGGGCAGCTCTGACCGACTGCAAAACACGGCCGTGACTTTGCACCAATTGGTGGATTCTTTTCAGGTCTCGGTGCGTTAACGCCGCTGCGGTGAGAGAATAAAAAACCGGGCTATCGAGCCCGGTTTTTTTATGCCTTGGTTAAGCGTTACCCATTTATTAGACAGGCAGGAAAGCTAGTGTGGTGCAGGCGGAGCGGTGGGTTCGCCCAGTTGCTCAGGGTAGCGAATGGATTCCACCATCTCTTGCACGTCGGCCGGCGCGGGTTTGGTAAAGCTCCACACTAGCAGTGCAACGGCTACGTTAATCAGCATGCCCAGAGTGCCGATCCCCTCGGGAGAAATACCCAGCAGCCAGTATTCGGCGGTGTTGGGTAACAGGGGCTCCATAAAAATGCCTTTGAACACGAAAATGTAGGTGGCGGTAAACAAAATACCCGTCACCATGCCGGCAATTGCGCCCTCGCGATTCATGGACTTAAAGAAAATACCCATGATAATCGCGGGGAAGAAACTGGACGCCGCCAAGCCAAAGGCAAAAGCGACCACCTCGGCAACAAACCCCGGCGGATTAATGCCCAGATAACCGGCTACGGTTACCGCGACGGCGGCGGCCAACCGCGCAAAGAGTAACTCCTGCTTTTCGGTGATATTGGGCATTAAATTTCGCTTCAGCAAATCGTGGGAGATGGACGTGGATATCACCAACAATAGTCCGGCGGCGGTGGACAGCGCGGCGGCCACCCCACCGGCGGCAATCAGAGCGATAACCCAGGCGGGAAGCTCGGTGATTTCCGGTGTGGCCAACACCATGATGTCGCGGTCAATGGTCATTTCATTGCGTTCATCGCCACTGTAGAACATCCGGCCATCGTTGTTTTTATCTTCCCAGCTGACAAGGCCGGTGGTTTCCCAATTAGAAATCCACTCGGGTGCCTCGCTGGCAGCCACGCCTTGCGACTCGGGGCCGTTGATGGTGTCCACCATATTGACCCGCGCAAAAACAGCTACCGCTGGCGCCGTGGTGTATAAAATGGCGATAAAAATCAGCGCCCAGCCCGCGCTCTTACGGGCATCACGCACCTTGGGTACGGTAAAAAAGCGCACAATCACATGAGGCAGGCCGGCCGTTCCCACCATCAGGGCGGCGGTAATAAAAAACATATCGATGGTGGATTTTTTCCCTTCGGTATAGGCGTTAAAGCCCAGCTCCGTACTCAGTCCGTCTAGTTTATCCAGAAGAAACTGGCCGCTGCCATCGGTGACCGTGCTGCCCATGCCCACTTGCGGAATAGGGGAGCCCGTCATCATGATGCTGAGAAAAATGGCCGGTACCATAAAGGCAAAAATCAACACACAATACTGCGCCACCTGAGTGTAGGTAATACCTTTCATGCCGCCGAGCACAGCGTAAAAGAACACAATGCCCATGCCGATAATAATGCCCCAGGTGATGTCCACTTCAAGGAAGCGGGAGAACACCACGCCCACACCGCGCATTTGTCCGGCAACGTAAGTGAACGAAACGAATATTGCGCAAATAACCGCGACGGTTCGCGCCGTTTGGGAGTAATAGCGGTCGCCGATAAAATCCGGCACGGTAAATTTGCCGAATTTACGCAGGTAAGGCGCTAAACACAGCGCTAACAGCACATAGCCGCCGGTCCAGCCCATCAAATACACACTGCCGTCATAACCCGAGAACGAAATAATTCCGGCCATTGAGATAAATGAAGCGGCACTCATCCAGTCGGCGGCGGTGGCCATACCGTTGGCAACCGGGGGCACATGGCCGCCGGCCACGTAAAACTCTTTCGTGCTTGCCGCGCGTGCCCACACTGCAATACCAATGTACAGCGCAAAAGTAATACCGACGATAATAAACGTGAGGGTTTGTACATCCATGGTTACTTCTCCTCAACGCCGAATTTGCGATCCAGCTGATTCATAACCCGGACGTAAACAAAAATTAAAACCACAAAGGTGTAGATTGACCCTTGCTGGGCAAACCAGAAGCCGAGCTTAAAGCCGCCCAGTCGTATAGCGTTCAGTTGATCGACAAATAAAATGCCGGCGCCGTATGAGACGACAAACCAGATACTGAGCAAAATTAATAGCCAGCGGATGTTTGCACGCCAATAGGCCCGCGCCGCATCTTGAGAGGCGAAACTCATAGTAGGTACTCCACATTATTCTTATTAAGTGTTCGTTTACACTAATTGACTTGTCAGGGAAGAGCAAGTAATCCGTTACAAGGTTTTTTAGTGGCCTTTTGCGTGAATCTAGACGTTTGCATTTATGGTGCTCTGGTTAAACTTTGTTCGATATAAGTGGTGTTGGGGCTCCATCGACTGACTGAAATTGTTACAACGATGTCACTTAAACCCTTTACACTATGCCCCTACATTTTTGCTGGGGAAGTGAATATGAAATGGTTTGTCGCTGCCTGTATGGTGACCAGTTGTACCTTCGCTCAGGCGCAGAACATTATTTTTGTGATTGGTGACGGCATGGGGATGGAATACCTATCCGCTTATCGGCATTTTCAGGATGACCCGACTACCCCAGAGCTGGAAGCCACCTGGTTTGATCGTCACCTGCAAGGCAGCGCCAGTACCCACCCCGACGATGTCAATCAAGTGACCGATTCGGCCGCCAGTGCCACGGCTTTGGCTGCGGGCATTAAAACCTACAATGGCGCGATTGGTGTGGACCTTAATAAACAACCCGTCGAAACCTTACTGGAGCGGGCGAAGAAAAAGGGCTACCAAACGGCTATGGTTGTTACCAGCCAAATTAATCATGCCACACCCGCAAGCTTTGCGGCGCATATAGACAGTCGAAATAAGTACAATGAGATCGCCGACCAGTACATTGATCGCCGTTATCAAGGTAAACCCTGGGTCGATATTTTGTTTGGCGGCGGCCAACGGTATTTTTTACGGGACGACCGCAATCTGGTTACAGAGTTTGAGTCGCTGGGTTATACCTATGCCGATACCTATGACGGTGTGGCAGCCATTCAAACGCCCCCTGCGTTAGCCCTGCTGGCGGATAAAGGGTTACCTTTTCGTATCGATAGTGACGAGCCGCGCCGGTTGGCTTTTTTAACCGAAACAGCCTTGCGCCTGCTTGACCCCCAAAAGCCATTTTTTATGTTGGTAGAAGCCAGCCAGATTGATTGGTGCGGCCATGCCAATGATATCGCTTGTGCCATGCACGAAATGCGCGATACCGAGGAGACCCTGAAACTGCTGAGTCGTTATGTCAGTGAACAGCCTGATACGTTGGTGGTGGTCACCGCTGACCATTCCACGGGCGGTTTGAGTATGGGCAGCGACGGTGACTATCAGTGGCGAGCTGATGTCGTGAGAGGTGTAAAGGCCTCAGCGAATGTGATCACGCAAACGTTATTAACGGCTTCGGATTGGTACGCAAGCTGGCAATCATTAACCTCTATTCAATTGGATGAGAGCGAGCAGGCGATACTTGCCCAAGCGCGTTTAAAAGTGCTGCGCAGTGAGGCAAAAACAGCAAAAAATAACGCTACAACTGAGCTTAGAGAGCAAGTATTAGCCGCTATTGATAAAGCCAGTGTGACTGGGTGGACGACGTCGGGCCATACCGGTGGTGATGTAGCGGTAATGGCCATGGGCGTTGGCGCTGAGACATTTGCAGGGCATAAAGACAACACGGACTTGGCCAAAATGCTTTTTGATCGGTTGCCTTAGGCACTCGTTGACGCTGCTTACTGGCGAACCCAGTCGGACAGCGTCATATCTGCGAGTTGGTCTTTGTGGGATGACTCAAACCTCAGCATCATCGCGTTGACAGCGGCATCATTTTGCAGCGAAGACGGTAGTAGGGTTTCTTCAACTCGGATGGCCTGAAAAATTTCATAAACGGTTATGTGATCCAGCGAGCGAGCCGGAATCAACTGGTTGGCGTCGGTGCCAGAAATTTCAACCAGCTTGTGTTTAAGCAGTTTTTTTATCATTCGTTGTATGGTTTCTGGTCCAACCGATAAGCTGGATTCCATTTTGGCGATGTATACCCCGCCGCCGTCACGATCAAACTGCTTTGCCACGCGATGCATGATGGCAAGCCCTGTTAATTCATCAATTCGCGCTGATGGCTTGTTGATCCGTGTGCGGGTAATCTGTTGGGCGTGCTGCGAGTAAAACGCAACCGATGAGCCAATCAGTAAAATCAACCAGGCTAAATAAAGCCAGATTAGCAATAAAATACCCACCGCAAAACCCGAGTAAATCGCGGTGTAATTGGTGGAGTTAGAAACAAATAAGGTAAAACCAAAAATAGAGGTTTGCCAGATAATACCGGCGACCAAACCACCCAGAAAAGCATGCCGTAATTTGACCTTGGTGTTTGGTATAAACGTATAAAGGAAAGTAAACAGGCCAATAATAATGACGTAAGGCATGAGTTTACTGAAAAAGCCAAACGCCCAGCCTAAGGGCGCGAAAGTAATGGCCTGCTGTACCGCGCTACTGTTGACCAAAGCGGCGGTGGCTCCCATGGCGCTGAAAACCAGCAGGGGGCCGATCATAATAACGCTGAGGTAGCTGCTAAAGCGCTGCGCCAGCGATCGACTTTCACTGACCCGCCAGATCTCGTTAAACGAGCGCTCAATTTTTTGAATCAGTGATATGACCGTATAAATTAACAGCCCCAACCCCACTGAACCCAATACGCCGACCTTGATGTTATCGACAAAGCCAAGAATGTTATTGACCACGACCGGGCCGCGGTCGCCCAGAGGGGCCGCTACAATATTTTGGAGTAGGGGCTCAAGCTGGTTGTGCACGCCGAACCCTTTAAGAACGGAGAAGCTCAGGGCTAAAAACGGCACCAGCGAAAGCAGACTGGTGTAAACCAGGCTCATGGCGTGCAGGTTAATTTGGCCGCGTAGCACATCGCGAATGACGGCGACTAAAACCCGGGAAATATGCCAAAAGTTTTGATGCACTTTTGAGCGGTGGGCGCTTTCTACCTGCCATAACCATCGGTCCAGTCGTTTAAAGGCCGACTCAAATTTACTGCTTAATGATGGTTGTTGACCAGCTGGTTCAGGCATGACGCGCTCCTTCTGTGTAGCTGCTCAGCATAGCGAACCGCTACCGGCCCCTGCAAGCGTAAAAATGCTTGCGCGGTTAATGAAACTGAGTAATATCCGCGTTTTTTTGAGACCTTGAGAATGATCTCATTCAATGCTTTTCGCACCCTTGGACTTAGCAATGCGACGTTTATTAAGCCCGAGCTGTATTTGCAGCACAAAGAGTTGTTAAGTCAAACAGATTGGGTGCTGTTTCCAGAATATTGGCAAGTGAATGCGCTGGTCTATGGCATGGGGTGCCGTATTTTTCCAAGCCTCGCAAGTTACGCCATTGGTCATAATAAAATTGAAATGACGCGGGCGTTTGAAATGGTCGCTCCCGCTTATACGCCCACCACCCTGATAGCCGCCAATACCGATACCGAAGCGGAGCGCGTGTGGCAGGCGATGGATTTACCGTTTGTGGTGAAGTTGCCCAAATCCAGTATGGGGGAGGGGGTCTGGCTGGTGGAAAGCCTGGTGGACTTCAATCGCTATCGAGCGCTTACGGATGTGATTTACGCGCAGGAGTACCTACCCATTGACCGGGATATTCGTGTGATTGTGGTCGGTACGCAAATGGTGGCCGCTTATTGGCGGCATCAGTCTGAGCAGGGGTTTTACAATAATGTGGCGCGAGGCGGTATCGTCGATCATTCGCCGGTGCCATACCAAGCGGTGCAGTTAGCCTTGCAAGTAGCGGCGCGTTTGGGGGTAGACCATGCGGGGTTTGATATTGCCATGGTGGGGGCGCACCCGTATTTACTGGAATTTAACCGACTGTTTGGCAACCAGGGAATTCCAGGTGGTGGTGCCACTTTAACCGCGGCCATTCGCGATTACCTGGCCCAGCAGGGGGCGCTCCCTGCTGATGCCAGAGTCTCATTCAGAGAGCCGATTGCTCTGACACCTGAAGTAGCTTCTTAGCTTTTCTCCTGAGTCTGCTTCCGCTCCTGGTTGTGCTCTTGGGCCAGCGCGTTCGGTGAGTTGTTATTCGCCTGAGCGCTGCGCCCCTCACGTACCAAACTTAGAATGACCCAACCACTGCCGGGCTTAAATTTTTCGTCCGCAAGGTACGGCTTTAACTTGCCGCGCTCGTTAATGCCAAACAGTAGCAGCGCTTCTGGATCTTGCTGACGTAAATTCTCAAAAGTAAATTCGTCGGTCAGTTTGGTGGTTTTGATTTCCGCCCCGGCGTGAATCAGGCTGGCGAGCTTGGCGTAGGTTAAGTCCGGGTTAAACAAAGGCGAGCCCTTTAGCTGATTCGATACCTGGTGCTTTTCCGATTGATTGGTGTCGGCACTGGTGCGCACGGTAAAGGTGCGATGAATACCAAATTCGCTGCGAAAGTGCATACCTGCAATCACATTCAATTCCCGCAGCGGCGACATTGCCAGCAAGTTGCCTATGCCGGTTAACTCCAGGCGTTGGCTGGCAAATTCCGATACTGGATTACCGTAAAAGGTTTTTAATCCCGCCATGCGGGCAGCGCGAATATTTTCCCAGTTGGAATCGCTGAGCAGCACCTGCATATCTTGTTGATGCAGGGCTTTGCCGATGGTGCGTGCTACCGAGTTGGCCCCCAGAATAAGTACGCCCCTTGGTTCAGGCTCGACAATGCCTAGCAGTTTCGCCAGTGGGCGCGATGTGGCGCTTTGGAAAATCACCGTGCCCAAAATCACGGCAAAAGTGAGGGGGACCAGCATGTCCGCTCCCTCATAACCCTGCTCTGCCAGGCGCAGTGCAAAAAGCGCCGAGACTGCAGCGGCGACAATACCTCGTGGAGCAATCCAGCCCAGTAAAATTCGCTCGCGGAACTTAATATTAGAGCGCAGGGTGGCTAAGGCGACAGAGACCGGGCGAGCAATAAATTGAATAATCAATAACAGTAGCAGCGGCGCGAGGGCAAAAATACTCAGCAGCTGTTCCATGGGCAGGCGCGCCGCCAAAATGATAAACAACCCGGAAATAAATAAAATGGTGAGGTTTTCTTTAAAGTTAAGAATGTTGTGAATGTGCACGCCGCGCATATTGCCAAGCCACATGCCCATGACGGTGACACCTAATAAACCAGACTCTTCAGCTAAATGGTTACAGGTGGTAAAGACCAAAAAGAGCAGGCTGAGGGTGGCTAAATTTTGTAAATACTCCGGCAGCCGTCGGCGTGATAAGACTTTACCCAACGCAAAGCCCGCCAGTGCGCCAATCGCAAGGCCGACAATGATAATTTCTAAAAACAGCAGTAAGCTCTGGCTAAAGGCTTCGCCCTGACTCTGGGTGACGATGAACTCGTAAACCACCACCACCAGCAGTGCGCCGATAGGGTCAATTACAATACCTTCCCAGCGTAAGATGTTCGCCACTCGTTCAGACGGCCGTACGGTGCGCAGCAGCGGTGTTACCACCGTTGGCCCGGTGACCACCATCAGCGCACCGAACAGAATCGAAAGCTCCCAGTTAAGGCCAAATAAAAAGTGGGTGGCAATGGCGACAATCAGCCAGGTAACCGGTGCGGCGACAGTAATCATGCGCCTCACCACGGTGGAAATGGTGCCCAGCTCTTTAAAGTTAAGCGTTAAGCTGCCCTCGAATAAAATAACGGCAACCGCTAGCGATACCAACGGGAAGAGTAAGTCTCCGAAAAGCTCATCGGGGCTTAGGACACCGCTTACGGGACCTAACAGTAAACCGGCAATCAGCAAAAATAATATGGCGGGAAGGCGCGCTTTCCAGGCGCCCCATTGGCACAATAAAGCGGTGATACCAATAATGGCAATGGCCAGGCCGGCATCGTGCATAGACTATCCTTTTGGGTTGGGTGAATCGCTACTCATCATAGCCGATAGCGTCTAAAATGGCGAAGGGCGGCGGTTCAGAAGCAGTTGATAAACGGAGGTTTACCGTGGTTGAGCGAGAAGACTTTATCCGCAATTTTCCCATCACAATTGATGTGGATGTACAGTGGGGCGAAATGGATGCCTTTGGCCATGTTAACAACGTGATTTACTACCGCTATTTCGAATCGGCACGTATCGCCTATATGCGGCATATTTCTGCAAAAGGCGTATTTGATCTGGGGCGGATTGTGCCGGTATTGGCTGAAAGCAGTTGCCGTTACCTGCGCCCGGTGCGTTACCCCGATACTTTAACGGTGGGCTGCACGATTACCGAGATGCAAGAGTTCGGCTTTGCTCAAGAGTACGAAATTTACAGCGAGGCGCAGGGCATGGTGGTGACCACCGGGGTGGCTCGGGTTGTACTGCTGGATAAACACTCCAAGCAAAAAGCGCTACTGGCGCCCGAGCTGCATGAAGAAATCAAACTATTGGAGGCTTTGGCTTGAGCCATTTGCTGATGCGCACCGGCGGTGCTCACTTTGATGAGGTCGCGGGCTTAATCGAACGCTTGGATGCCGAGGGTATTGAGCACTACCAGACCGATTCCGGCTTTTGGCGCTTGGGTGTGGATGCCCTTTGGGTGCGCAATCGTGATGATGCCGAACGGGCCAAGCAGGTTTTGCAGGAATATCAGGCGCAGTATCAGCAAGAAGCACAGGCGCAACACCACGCCTTGCACGCGCGTGGCGAAGCGCCCAGCTTTATTGGGCAGCTGTGGCGCCACCCAATAAAAATGTTGCTCGCTCTGGCGGCCGTCGCCGCCATACTGGCGATATCCTTAGTGCCGTTTATGCGCGGCTTGTAAGCAGCTTACGCACTCCCAAACCGGCCAGCGCCAATAAACCCAGTAGCCCGGTGCTGCCGCCACCGCCACTATCGCCACTGCCGCCGTCTCCACCATTGTTGTCATCTTTTGTGCTGAGTTTTGGATTAAGGCCGTCGGCGGTATCTTCGCTGGCATCCAGCACGACGATGTTTTGGATTAATACAAGGTGATCTTCGGTGACAGGTGCTCCATCATCGAAGTCTTCTTGACTAAAGTCACGCACTGGAAGGTTGTAAAAAGGGAAGTCTTTAAATGCGCCGGTCTGTGAAAAATCGCCAAATTTTAGGTCGGCAATAGCATCCACGATGGCCATACCATTGCCTGTCACCTGGCCAAAAACCGCATAGCCTTGTTGCGTGCTGTCCAGGTCAGAGCTGTTGTCCTTCAGATTAATAAACCATTGATTGGTTGCGCCATTGGGGTCGTTACTGGGCTTTGCCATGGCGATGGTGCCGCGTTGGTTGGAGTAAACCGGTTCGTTAATTACGGTTGGGTTGGCAGGAATCGCGGATGCTTTGTCGGTTTCAATATCAAAATGGAACCCGCCACCTTGCACAACAAAGCCCGGTATCGAGCGATGAAAGAATGTGTCCTGATAGGCTCCTGCCTCAACATACTCTAAAAAGTTGGCCACGGTCTCGGGGGTGGTTTTATCAAACAGGTTGACTTCAAAGTCGCCCATCACGGTTTGAAATTGAACGGTGGTAGCGTGAGCCGGCGCGCCTGCCAGCAGCGTAAAGGCTATCCCTGCCAGCGCTTTACGGGAGTAGTGCATAGTGTCTCTCTTGCGTTGTGATTATTGGTGCCAAAGATTAACAATATTTAAACGTAAAATTTGTTAGAAAGTGTAGGGCGGTTGTGTCGGCCCGCTTATCGTAAGCACAAAGAGGCCGACAATCTGTCAGAGTTGGCGAAACTAGGGCGTTCGCTTAGGGTTATAAGCCGCAATTTTATTGATTACTGCCTGCGGAAGTGGCGCCTGGTACCACGAGCTATAGCGGCGAAGCTTAAAAGGAACAAGGTAAGCAGGCTGGTGCTGCCACCGCCTCCATTACTATTGTCCGGGCTGAAAGAGTTGCTTGAGTTGGAAAAGTCTATGGGGGATACAGGGCTGGTTGAGCTTGAAGAGCTAACGAGTACGCTACTTGAGCTGCTGGAACTAATGGCAATATCAGAACTTGTTGAGCTGGACTGGCTGCTGTCACTAAAATCGCTTGATGTACTGCTCGTACTGCTAGAACTCAAAGAGCTGCTTATGCTGCTTGCCGCATTGTCGTCCAGGTTGGTATCGGATGCACTCAGAATCATAATATTTTTAATGAGAACCAGGTTGTCCTCGCTTAGTGGAACTTTATTTCTGATATCGGCGGAGGTAACGCCGCGAAGCGGTAATTCTTTGAAGCTGCTGTTTAGTGATCGGTAATCGGCGATCTTTAGGTCGGCAATCGCATCGATAATCTCCATTCCTTTATCCGTTACCTTTCCAAAAACTGTGAATCCTCCGTTGACTGAGTCTAGGAATTCATTGCTATCTTCGAGGTTGATAAACCACTGGTTGACGGCACTGTCGGGTTGATCTGGTAATTTTGCCATGGCAATAGTGCCGCGAGTGTTAGATAAAAATGGTTCGTTCAAAATGGGGCCGCGCTGCTGGACACTCTCAACTTGACTGTTTTCTATGTCAAAAGTGAAGCCTCCACCTTGAATGATGAAGTCGTTTACCGAACGGTGCACGATCGAGTTGGTGTAGGCCCCGGCTTCCACATACTCTAAGAAATTAGCCACGGTGACAGGGGTGGTCTCGTCAAACAGTTCAACTTCAAAGTCGCCCATTACCGTCTGAAATTGAACTGTGGCCGCTTGGGCGGAGGAAAGTGCCAATAAAGACAAAGTAGCGCCGGCCAAAAAGTTATGGAAACATTGCATAGGGTCTCTTCTCACACTTTGACTGTTTGCGCGAACCGCTAGATAGACCGCGCGGGGTTATGATTAGAAATGTTAGAGCGCCTTTGAGGTTTAACGCTCATTGCGAATGCAATTGATGCATTGCCTTATTCCACTCGCCTTTTACCGCCAGTGGCAGCACATCAATAGCGCGGTCGATGGCGTCATCGATTAACTGTTGCTCGGCGCTGCCAGCGCGTTTCAGTACATGGCCGGTCACTTTTGAGGCGTGCCCTGGATGGCCGATGCCGATGCGGATGCGGGCAAAGTTTTTGTTGTTGCCGAGGGCGCTGATGGTATCGCGCAAACCATTATGGCCACCGTGGCCGCCGCCGATTTTTAACCGTACAACGCCCGGATTTAAATCCAGCTCGTCGTGGGCGACTAGAATGGCTTCGGGCTCTATTTTATAAAATTGCGCGAGGGCGCCAATGGCCTGGCCGCTGCGATTCATAAACGTGGTGGGAATTAATAAATGCACCTGGCGCGAGCCAAGGGATATACGGGCGGTGTCGCCGTAGAATTTTTTCTCGGGGGAGAGGCTGGTGCCTGCCTGGCGCGCCAGTTCAGACACCAGATCGGCGCCTGCGTTATGGCGGGTTCGGTCGTATTCGGTGCCCGGGTTGCCCAGGCCGACGATTAACTGAACCGGTGTATCCATAACACAGTGCCTTAAGGGTATGGTTTACCCTGAACGATTACTCGCTATCGCCTTCAGCTTCGCTTTCGGCTTCGTCATCGTCGCTGCCGCCTTTCGGCTTGTTGATGGCCACAACCGGCAGGTCGTGATCGTCACCGTGAGACAGGGCTACCGAGGTAACGCCTTTTGGCAGTTTGATGTCGGAGATGTGAACCACCTGGCCTACTTCAACGTCTGCCAAGTCAACTTCGATAAACTCAGGCAGGTCGGCAGGCAGACAGCTGATTTCCAGCTGAACCATGTTGTGGACAATCTTGCCGCCTTGCAGCTTAACGCCTTTGCTGCTTTCTTCGTTCAAGAAGTGCAGCGGTACGCTGGTGTTCAGCTTCTTGGTTTTAGAAACGCGCATAAAGTCGGCGTGCATGATCTGTGGCTTGGCCGGATGGCGTTGCAGGTCTTTCAGGATCACGTCTTCGGCTTTATCGTCAATCACCAAGGAGATGATGTGCGAGAAAAACGCTTCGTTTTCCAACTGTTTGCTCAGGTCTTTGTGGCTAACGCTGATGCTGGCTGGCTTTTTATTGCCGCCGTAAACGATAGCAGGAACTTGACCGTCCAGACGACGCAGGCGGCGGCTCGCACCTTTCCCTGCATCCTCACGGCTTGATGCATTCAATACAAAATCTTCACTCATAGTGAATATCCTCATTTAGTCCATACAGGTCCGCGACCAGAACACCGTATGGGGTTGTGTCATGCTGCTTGGTAGCGATTACGCTGCAGCGGTTGTCTGAGCTTCCGTGTCACCCTTTGGGTTAACGGAACATCGCACTCAGAGATTCTTCGTTGCTCAGGCGGCGTACCGCCTCAGCCAGCATTCTTGACAGGGTCAGTACACGTACCCGACCACAGGCTTCTACTTCGGGGCGCAGCGGGATAGAGTCGGTGACGACCAGCTCGTCCAGTTCTGAGTTGTTGAGGTTGTCTATCGCCTTGCCCGATAGCACCGGGTGGGTGGCGTAGGCCACAACTCGTTTTGCGCCTTGTTTTTTCAGTGCAGAGGCCGCGTTGCACAAAGTGCCTGCGGTATCGACCATGTCATCTACCAGCAAACAGGTGCGGCCTTCGATGTCACCGATAATGTTCATGATTTCGGCCACATTAGCGCTGGGGCGACGTTTATCGATAATCGCCAAATCCACGCCTAATTGTTTGGCTACAGCGCGGGCGCGAACCACACCGCCAATATCCGGCGATACCACCACCAGATCTTCAAACTTTTGTTTTTCGATGTCTTCGAGCAGTACCGGTGAGCCGTAGACGTTGTCGACGGGCACATCAAAAAAGCCCTGAATTTGCTCGGCGTGCAGATCGACTGTTAACAGGCGGTCAATGCCTGCGCCGACCATCATGTCGGCCACTACTTTAGCAGTAATGGGCACCCGGGCAGAGCGCACGCGGCGATCCTGGCGGGCGTAGCCGAAGTAGGGCACCACCGCGGTGATACGCCCGGCGGATGCACGGCGCAGGGCATCGACCATGACGATCAGCTCAATAAGGTTGTCGTTGGTGGGGGCACAGGTGGGTTGCACCACAAATACGTCCCGTCCGCGGACATTTACGTTCAGCTCGATAGCGACTTCACCATCGCTGAACTGAGAAACGGAAACATCACCTAAAGTCATCCCCAGTTGATCGACAATCTTTTTTGCAAGATCGGGGTTGGCATTGCCGGTAAAGACCATTAAGTCCGTCACGTCAGGTACCCTTTTGTTTACAGTGTGGTTCGGTTTATCAGCATAGTGCAGATAAAACAAAAGCACTGCGCCGGGCGCAGTGCTGTATTTTTAATCTCGGCAGCAAGGCCAGAGTGAAGTCAGGGGATGGTGTCTTCAAACTCTAGCAGGGGCGCTAGAGTTGCGCCGCGTTGGATACCGAGGAAATATGGCTGGGGTGGAAGGATTCGAACCTTCGCATGACGGGATCAAAACCCGCTGCCTTACCGCTTGGCTACACCCCAGTGGTGCTTAGTCAGTTACCAGATCAAGCAGTGGTGATTTAGCAATACCTTGAGCGATAAAACCGGGTAAGTTTTCCGGCGCCTTGGCCAAAACTTGTTTGGCTTCAGATTCGCTACTAAAGGCTGCAAACACGCAAGCTCCAGTGCCTGTCATTCTCGCAGATGGTGAAAAATTTTTCAACCAAATCAGTGCGTTATCTACTTCAGGGTAAAGCTTTCTAACCAGTGCTTCGCAGTCGTTTTGACTGCCCCCCTGCGAGAAGGCCGCTACTTTAATGGGGCGTGTGTCTCTTGTCAAATCTTTATGGCAAAAAATTTCAGCGGTGCTGACGTGGCATTGGGGTGCCAGTACAAGATACCAACACTCTGGTGTTTTTATGGGCGAAAGCTGTTCACCAATACCTTCTGCCCAAGCGGTCAAGCCGTTAATAAATACAGGTACATCGGCACCGAGCTTTGTGCCTATAGCTAACAATTGTTGTCGGTTCAGTCCCAGCTGCCAGAGGGTGTTCAGCGCTACTAAGGTAGTGGCGGCATTACTGCTGCCGCCGCCAATGCCGCCGCCCATGGGGAGGCGTTTATCCAAATTAATGTCCACGCCGGGTAATGGGGAGGGTGCTTGTGCTTGCAGGGCGCGGGCGGCGCGGATGATTAAGTTATCCTCAAACGGTACGCCGGGCAGCGTTGGAAATAACTGTAGGCCAGTGTCGTGCCGTAAGCGGAAGCTCAGGGTGTCGCCATAGTTAAGCAGTTGAAACAAAGTTTGCAGTTGGTGATAGCCGTCGGGGCGGCGGCCGGTGATATGCAAAAATAAATTGAGCTTAGCGGGGGAGAGCAGGCATAACTCAGTCATGAGCCAGCTCCCACTGATGAATGGCAAGGGTCAGACGGATCTCTTCACCGTTCGGCGTTGTGGTCGTGGCGCTTAGCAGGCTGGGAAGCCAAAGGCCGCGGTGCTCCGTGTAGCGCTTAAAGTGAAGTTGCCAGCCCAGCTGGGTAAAGTGCTCGGGTAGCTCGTCCTCGCGAAAACTTACTGTGCGGATGTCGGCACCCGCTACCGGTATGCCCAGCACCCAGTAGCGCAGGGCGCTGACGGGTAAGTTCCAGCCGGTAGCCTGACTAATCAATGCCTCGGGGGAGTCGGCACTCGTGGGTGGGTGTTCACCATCGCGCAGCTCTACCCGCCCCGGCTCCCCTTCGATCTCTAACCGACCTTGGCCCAGTGGACCAGACAGAGCGATAAGAAAAGCGGTCTCTTGTTGCTGCCAGCTGATGCGTGCCGAGCCATTGTCGTCGGGTAAGCGAACGCCCAGCTTGCCCTGCAGCCGCCACTGTTTCAGGTTGCGTAAGGACTGCTGATTGACCGATACATTCAACGCGTCTGGCGATTGCGCAGGCGGCAGTTGGGCGCAATGGCTTAATAGTAGTGCCGTCAATAACCACCCCAGGGTCAGGCCAAAGGGTTTGAAGTGTCGGCTGGGCATTAGCGCGAGCCTGTCTCGCTGGTCGGTGGCTCGGCCGGAACATTCAGGCGTTGTAAGGTGTTATGAATGTATTCACTGTGCGGGTTGATCTCTAGCCCCTGGCGCCAGACAGTAAGGGCTTCTTCCTGTTGGCCTGATACCCACAGCACCTCGCCCAGGTGGGCGGCGATTTCGTGATCGGGGTAAATAGTCAGGGCACGCTCCAGATAGCGTACGGCTATGTCTAGGTTCCCCAGTCGATATTGCACCCAGCCCATGCTGTCGATTGTGGCGGGATCGTTGGGCTGAAGCTCTAAGGCCTTTTTAATAAAATCGTAAGCCTCTGAATAGCGCTCGGTGTTTTCGGTGAGTATGTAGCCCAGTGCGTTGAGTGCAGTAGCGTTGTTCGGGTCGTATTCAATAATGCTCCGCAAGTCCCGCTCTGCCAGAGCGATGTTGCCGGTAGCATCGTGCACCATGGCGCGGGCGTACAGCAGGTGCTCATCATCGGTTCGACTGGCAAGGCTGTCGTTTAGCAGTTGCAGTGCCTCGTCGTACTTATTGGCGGCTACCAGTTCTTGGTTATAAATGATGGTCAGCTCGGTGAAGTGGTCGGTGTCTGGGTTGTCGGCCATAAGGCCTAAAAGCTGGCGGTAGTAATTATCCGCGCTAGCGGGTTGGTTTTGTTGCAGGTAAATGGCAAACACCTTTGAGGTGGCGGTGTAAAAGTCATCGCCAGGTTCAACCTTTTGATAATGGCGCAGGGCCTCGTCCGGCTCGCCTCGTTGTTCGGCCAGTTGGGCGAGAAAAAAATGAGCTTCGGAGGCGCTGTCGTTCATGTCTAACAGCGCGTAATAAGCGGTTTCAGCGGTGTCGAGATCGCCCCGTTCCTGAGCGATGAGTGCCAGTGCCCGCTGTAATTGAGGGTCGCGAGGGTTGGCATCGGCCAGAATTTGAAACTGCTGCTGCGCAGCGTTTAGGTCGCTGAATGTCAGTAAGCGCGCGTACTGCAATCGGACGCGGTGATTACCGGGGTCGTTATCAAGCTGGGCTTTAACCAGTGCAATGGCTTCATCGGAGCGATCAAGCTCGTGCAGTAACCCTGAATTAAGCACCAGGGCGTGGGTGTTGTCAGGCTCAAGCTCAATAGCCTGCTCGGCCAGGCTTAAAGCCTCATCGCCACGACCTTGTTGTTGCAATAACAATCCAGTGCCGATCAACAGGGGCACATTCTCAGGCTCTTGCAGCAACTTTTGCTGGTACTGATTGAGCAGAGTTTCGCGCTGGGTGTCGGTAATATTTTGACCATTGGCGGCAATGCTTTGCAGCAAGGCGCCATTGTCCCGGGTGTGGGTGTTCTGGGTTGCGTTGAAGGCTTCGAGTAAACGATCTGCCTCAATTAACGCTAGAATGGCCGCGGCCTGGGCTTCCTCGTTGTCTTTGTCGGACTCGGCCCATAAGGTGGCAGCGTTTAAGGCGGCGTCTTGATTTCCCATATAGCGCGAGATCATGTAAGCGCGTTCGGCCACTTGAGGGTCGCCGGTCTGTTCTGCCTGTTGTAAGTAGTTAGCCAGAGCCACATCAAAACGTCCGCGACTACCGGCAAATTCAGCGCTCAAGAGTGCATAGAGGGTATCGCTGGTAAACGGGCGCGCTGGGGTCGGGGCTGGAGTGGGCTCGATCGGCGTGCTGGAGGTTTCCGGTATTACTTCAGGTTCTGGTGCCGGAGTCTGGCTGACGCAGCCAATTAAACTGGCCAGTGCGAGTGCTGGCGCCAATTTGGGTACTACTTTCATTACATATTCCTAGTGTGTGCCGTCTGCGATTCCTGCTTACGCTCTTATCGGGTGTAAACTGCCCCTTGTCAGCGAGCGTTATGAGCTGGAAAATGACGCCCCTTATCTCGGCATCGACTGTTACTGCATGACATTATTGGCATTTGGCATCAATCATACAACGGCTCCTCTCCATATACGAGAGCGGCTTGCCTTTGCACCAGATGTAGTGGTACCGGCACTGAATCAGGCTCGGGCGCGTGCGGGAGCTCGAGAAATTGCCATTCTCTCTACGTGTAATCGCACGGAGATTTACGTTGATTGTGAGCGTGATTCACGAGAGCTATTCGCCTGGCTGACAGAACACTCGAGTATCAGCGCCGAGGAATTGGCCTCTTGTCACTATTTGTGGGAGGGTGATGAGGCTCTGCGTCACATGATGAAAGTAGCCGGTGGGCTGGATTCTCTGGTTCTGGGTGAGCCGCAAATCTTAGGGCAGATGAAATCGGCCTACGCGCAGGCAAAAGAGGCCGGTGCGGTAGGTGCGCAGTTAGAGAGTGCGTTTCAGCAGGTTTTTGCCGTAGCTAAACAGGTTCGCAGCCAAACCGCCATTGGCCAGAACCCGGTGTCGGTAGCTTACACCGCGGTGACTCTGGCACAGCAGATTTTTTCAGACTTAAAACAAGACACCGCTTTACTGATCGGTGCCGGTGAAACCATAGAGTTGGTGGCGCGCCACCTGGCCGAACAAGGCATTAAGTACATTATTGTTGCCAACCGGACTTTGGGGCGAGCGCAGGAGCTTGCCGGACAATATAAAGGCGAAGCGGTACTGCTGGCGGATATTCCCGATGTGCTGCACCGTGCCGATATTGTTATATCTTCTACCGCCAGTCAATTGCCGCTGCTGGGGAAAGGGGCGGTAGAGTCGGCGCTAAAAAAACGCAAGCATAAACCCATGTTTATGCTGGATATCGCGGTTCCCCGAGATATTGAAGCCGAAGTAGGCGAATTGGACGATGTGTACTTATACACCGTGGACGACTTGAACACGGTGATTGACCAAAACCGCAAAAGCCGCGAAGAAGCCGCCGAGCGGGCGATGGAAATTATTGAGTTAGGCGTTAACGCTTACCGCCGTGAACAGCGCGCTCTGGATGCGGTGGATACCATTCGCGCCTACCGTAAAAAGGCTGACGAGCTGCGTGAACAGGAGCTGAAAAAAGCTTTAAAACAGTTGCAAAGCGGCGGTGACAGCGAAAAAGTGGTTGCTCAATTGGCCCGTAACTTAACCAATAAACTGCTGCACGCGCCCACCACTGCGCTGCGTGAAGCCAGTGCCAAAGGGCAGGGTGATACCCTGCGGTTGGCCCATGAATTATTTGCGATAACGCAAGATGACCTGGATAACAGCGAGAAAGAATGAAAGCTTCAATTTTAGAAAAACTGGATAAACTCAGTGAACGCAGCGAAGAAGTCAGCGCGCTTTTGTCCGATGGTGATGTCATTACCGATCAGGATAAATTCCGTGAGTTGTCCAAAGAGTATGCCGAGCTTGAGCCGGTTATGGCGACTTATAACGCCTACCGCACGGTAATGGAGGACTTGGAAGAAGCGCGCTCCATGCTCAACGAGGGCGACGCTGATATGCGTGAAATGGCTCGCGAAGAAATCGACTCGGGCGAAGCTCGCAAAGAAGAACTTGAGGTGGAGCTGCAAAAACTGCTGCTACCCAAAGACCCTAACGACGATAAAAACGTGTTTCTGGAGATTCGCGCCGGTACAGGCGGCGATGAAGCGGCAATTTTCTCGGGCGATTTATTCCGTATGTACTCGCGCTACTGTGAAAAAGTGGGCTGGAAAATTGAAGTGCTGAGTGAAAACCCCGGTGAGCACGGCGGCTATAAAGAAATTATCACCCGTGTAAGCGGCACTAATGTGTATTCACAACTTAAATTCGAATCCGGTGCGCACCGCGTGCAACGTGTGCCCGAAACCGAATCTCAGGGGCGTATTCATACTTCTGCCTGTACCGTTGCGGTGATGCCCGAAGCGGACGAGCTGGAAGAGGTGAATATCAACAAAGCCGATATCCGCGTCGACACCTTTCGCGCCTCCGGTGCCGGTGGGCAGCACGTAAACAAAACCGACTCGGCCATTCGCATTACCCACATCCCTACCGGCGTGGTGGTGGAGTGTCAGGACGAGCGCTCGCAGCACAAAAACCGCGCCCGCGCCATGAGTTTATTGGCCGCAAAATTAAAAAGCGCGCAAGAGGCATCGTCGGCCGCGAGCATAGCCGAAGAGCGTAAATCGCTGGTGGGAAGCGGCGACCGTTCTGAACGCATCCGCACCTACAACTACCCGCAGGGGCGGGTGACCGATCACCGCATCAATTTAACCCTGTATAAGCTCGACGAGGTGATGCAGGGCGCCTTGGATGAGGTGATCGGGCCTTTGACGCAGGAGTATCAAGCCGATCAGTTGGCGGCATTGTCGGAATAATATGCTCAGTATTCGCGACGCGCTGAAGCAGGCGACCGAACAATTACAAAGTGCCAGCGACAGCGCACGGCTTGATGCCGAAGTGTTGCTGGCGTTTGTCTGTCAACGTGACCGAACCTACCTTTATACCTGGCCTGAAAAAGAACTGGATGCACTGCAGCAAGATCAGTTTTTTGCGTTCATTGAAGCGCGCGGCCAAGGCGAACCCATCGCTTATTTAATCGGCACACAGGAATTTTGGTCGCTGCCGTTACGCACAGCCAAAGATACGCTTATACCGCGCCCTGAAACCGAACTGTTAGTAGAAACCGTACTGCAACTCGGTGTTGCCGAGTCGGCCCGCGTTTTGGATTTGGGCACGGGCACCGGCGCTATCGCTCTGGCTCTGGCTGCAGAAAAAAAACACTGGTGCATCACCGCGGTGGATAAAATGCCCGGTGCGGTGGCGCTGGCACAGGCGAACAGCCAGCGCTTGAATTTACCCATCCGCGTGCTGCAAAGCGATTGGTTCAGGGCACTGGAAAATGCCGAGCCTTTTGATGTGATTGTCAGCAACCCGCCTTACATTGCCGATACAGACCTACATTTACAGCAGGGCGATGTACGCTTTGAACCGTACACAGCGCTTACCTCGGGCGCTGATGGTCTGGATGATATTCGGCTGATCACTGTCCGTGCGCCGCAATTTTTAACCGCTGGTGGTTGGCTGCTGTTTGAACACGGTTGGCAGCAGGCGGGGCAGGTGCAGCAATTGCTGCAGCAGGCGGGTTTTGCGCGTGTGCGTAGCGAAAAAGATTTGGCTGGGCACCAGCGAATAACCTTAGGGCAATGGCATGGCTGAGTTAACCGATCAACAACTGCTGCGTTACTCGCGGCAAATTATGCTGGGCGAGGTGGACATCGCCGGGCAAGAGTCGTTGTTGGACGCAAATGTGTTAATTGTCGGTGCGGGCGGCCTGGGCGCGCCGGTGGCGCTGTATTTGGCGGCGGCCGGGGTGGGCGAGCTGATCATTGCCGATGACGATCATGTGGAGGTGTCTAACCTGCAGCGGCAAATTATTCATACTCAATCGCGTATCGGGCAAACCAAAGTCGCTTCAGCCAAGGCGCAGCTGGCGGAAATTAACCCTGATGTACAGGTTCAGACATTGTGTGAACGTCTATCGCCAGCGCGGCTTGATGAGCTTTTACCTCAGGTGCAGGCGGTGGTGGATTGCTCTGACAATTTCAGTACCCGTTTTGCCATCAACAACGCCTGCGTGCGGCACAAGGTGCCATTAGTCTCAGGGGCGGCGATACGACTCGAAGGGCAGCTCGCAGTATTTGATTCGCGCCGTGCAGACAGTCCCTGTTATCGCTGCCTGTATGAAGAGCAGGCGGATGAAAACTTAAGCTGCGCTGCCAGCGGGGTATTGGCCCCCTTGGTGGGAATTATCGGCTCGGCGCAAGCGCTGGAAACCCTCAAACTTTTGGCCGGTTTTGGTGATACACTCAGCGGGCGTATCCAGTTTTACGATGGAAAAACCGGCCAGTGGCGAGAAATGCGCTTACCTCGGGATCCGCATTGTCCGGTGTGCGGTTAAGGCATCATGCATCCAGCAGGCTTTTAGCCGATGGTTAGTTAAATAGCTCAGTGTTGAGCTCAGTAGAACAAAGAAAAGCAATAGGGATATCTATGTCAAACGATAATAAAACGTACCACATTATTCTTTTGGGGGCGCTGCCAGGTGTGACCGATGTGCAGGCGCAGGCGGGTTTCGCCAAGCTGTTTAAACTGCCACCTGAAAAAGCCGAACAGATATTTGCCAGGCCACGGCGTGTATTAAAAAGTGGGCTAAGCTATTCACAGGCGCAACAATACCTTGAGCGTTTATCTGAGGTGGGCGTTGCCTGTGAAATGCACGAAGACGCGGAAACCTCTGGCGTTGAAAATGAACAAACCACAACTGCTGTAACACCTCCTCCAGTGCCACCCAAGGCGAGCGGTGCATCGAACGTATCGCCACCAGATTCGACGAATCGTCAACCCCGCGACGTTGATTTTGTGTTTACCGGCAACGGCTTTGAGTACTTTAAAATCTGGATTGTGAATATTCTCTTGTCCATTGTGACTCTGGGCATCTATTCCGCCTGGGCTAAAGTGCGTAACAAACAGTATTTTTACGGCAACACTTATCTGGACGATGTCAGCTTTTCTTATACGGCCGATCCGGTAAAGATTTTAATTGGACGCATTATCGCGTTTGTGTTTTTGCTGGTTTACACCTTCGCCGGCGAGTTCAGTATCGTGGCCGGTGTGGTGGTAAGTTTACTGTTGTTTGTGTTCCTGCCTTGGGTGATGTGTAAATCGCTGCGTTTTAACGCGCGCTACTCCAGTTATCGCAACGTGCCCTTTGCGTTTAATGGGCGCTTGGGTGAGGCAGTCAAAGCGTATATTCTCTGGCCGATTCTGGCGGTGATTACTTTGGGTATTTTGGCCCCTATGGCGTATTACCAACAGAAGAAGTTTGTTTACGCAGAGCACGCTTACGGCACCAGCGAGTTTGATTTTTCTGCCGGTGTGGGCGATTACTACAAAATTTTTGTGCTCACCTTTGTGATATACGCGGTACTGTTAGGCTCGGCCTTTCTTTTGGGTAAGTGGCTGCCGGGCTTTACCAGTGTGGTGTTGATGCTCGCCGCTTACTTACTGGCTTTTGCCTACTTTGTTACGGCCATGGCGAATGTGAACTACAACGCGATTACTTTGCAAGAGCACCGCTTAAAAGCCGATTGGCCACTGTGGCCTTATCTTTGGTTGATTGTTACCAATACCATTCTCATTGTAGTGACGCTCGGTTTATTTATCCCTTGGGCGAAAATGCGTACTGCTCAGTACAAGGCCGATCACACCAGCGCCGAATTTGTGGGAGACATGGAAGCCTTTGCCGCCGAAGAGCGTGAAAATGTTAATGCGCTGGCCGAATCTGTGGGTGATTTGTTCGATATCGAAGTAGGCTTCTAAGTGGATATCCACGGGCTGTGGTACAGCGGTAAAGACTCTGCAAAGCGCGAGGCGATCTTGCGCTTGAGCCCTGACGGCGAGGTGCAGGTTATTGAGCAGGTCAGTCAACAGTTGCTGGCGCAAGCGGGCGCAGCAGGCTTGTCTGTATCCTCGCGCCTGGGTAATACCGCGCGCTTTATCCGCTTTGCGGATGGCGCTGCTTTCGAAACTACAGAAAATGACGCGGTGGATGAAATGCAGCGCCAATGGCAACCGGGGCTGTGGAGTAACCTGCTGCACACATTAGAATCTCACCTTGGGTTAGTGCTGGTAGCTACCTTGATAGTGGCTGTTTTTGTATGGGGCAGTGTGGTTTACGGTATTCCCGCTGCCAGCAAGGCCATTGCCTACCAGTTGCCGCAAGACACCTTGAATACTGTTTCTAAAGAGTCCATGAAGGTGATGGACCGGGTGTATTTTTCGCCCAGTCAATTAAGCGCGGAGAAAAAAGAAGCCTTGCAGCAAGCCTTTGCCCCTGTGCTGGCCGAATACCCGGAGCTGCCGTTAAAAGTCTTGTTTCGCAGCGGCGGTGAGCGCATAGGCGCCAACGCCTTTGCTCTGCCCGATGGCACCATTGTGTTTACCGATGAAATGATCGAGCTGGCCGAATCGAACGAGGAGTTACTCACGGTACTGGCGCACGAGATTGGCCATGTGGAGTTGCGCCACAGTTTGCGCTCTGTGATTCAAAACGCCGTGCTGGGCTTTGCTTATGTGACTTTGGTGGGCGACGGCACCGCTATGGCTGATTTGCTTTTGGGCTTGCCGGTGCTGGCGACGACCCTGTCTTACTCGCGTGATCATGAAACAGAAGCCGATCAGTTCTCTGCGCAATATCTCGACAGTGCCGGTATCGATCGTCAGGCGTTTGTGGATTTAATGAGCCGCCTTGGGGAGACTATGCATTGCCAGGCGCTGCTGGAAGATGCCGCCGATGTGGATGAAAAAGAGTTGAGCGATGCCGAGCGTTTACGTTTGTGTGAAGAGTTAGCCGCCGAGGCGGATGAGGATGAGAGTTCTCGGTGGTTCGATTATCTCTCGACTCATCCGAATCTGGACGAGCGTTTAAAAGATTTTATGCACTAAAAAACGCGTCTTTCAATTCCCGGTGCTGCTCGGCGCGCAGGCGTGGGCCGTACTGGGTGACTACAAGGGTGGCGGCTTTGTTAGCGAATTGGCCCGCGCGTTCGTAAGATTCTTTCTTACTCAGGGCGTACAAGAAAGCGCCCGCGTACAAATCCCCGGCACCGTTGGTATCAATGGCTTTGGCTTGCTCGGTGGGAATGTGCAGCTCGCGCTCGCCATCAAACACCACCGAGCCCTCGGCGCCACAGGTAATGGCCAAGGTCTTGGCGACTGGCTTCAGCGCCGCTATGGCGTCGTCCAAGGTTTCGGTATTGGTGTATCCCAACGCTTCGTCGCGGTTGCAGAACAGTAAGTCCACACCATCGCCAATCATTTCGGTTAGGCCATCTTTGAAAAACTTAACCATCGCCGGGTCGGACAAGCTCAGTGCGATTTTGGTGTTATTGCGACGCGCCAACTGGTTCAATTGGATGGCGGCGGCGCGACCGGTTTCGGAACTGACCAAATAACCTTCAATATACGCCCACTCGGAGGCGGCAATGGCGGGTTCGTCCAGCTCGTTTACCGAAACGGTTTCGCTGATGCCCAAAAAGGTGTTCATGGTGCGCTCGGCATCCGGGGTAATCATAACCAGGCATTTACCGGTGATGCCCTCGGCTGTGCCGATGTGTTTGGGGTAGGTAACCCCGGCATCTTCGATGTCTTTCAGATAAAAGTGGCCGTTTTCGTCATCGGCCACCTTGCACGAGTAAAAGTTGCGGCAGCCAAAATACCCGGCGGCAATAATGGTGTTGGCGCCCGACCCCCCGCTGGCGCGCTGTGAGGCCACCAGGTGATCCTCCAGGTGAGCAATCAGCTGACTTTGGCGTTCGGCATCCACCAGGGTCATTACGCCTTTATCCACACCCATGGTGTTCAGGTCATCGTCGCTAACGGTAATTTCCATATCCACCAGCGCCGCGCCGATGCCATAAATGTGGTAGTGCTCAGTCATAAATGCCTCTTAGGAATAGGGGGAATCTCGGCCAGCTCACGTTTTTTATCCGCGTTTGCGGACTTGTCTGTGGTCCGATGATTGTAATCGGGCGCACATTATGCAAAATAACCGCGCTCCAGGCAAAGACACTGACCGAGACCCAATGACCAAACGCCGTACCTCAGCCCCGCGCCGCCGCGCCCGTAAGAAAAAGCCTACTCAGAAGCGGCACGGCCGCTCTCTATTTAAAATCTTGCTGATCTACGCGGTCTTGGCCAGCCTGATTGTGGGTGGCTTATGGGTGGTGTACCTGGACTTTGTGGTGCGCGATAAATTCGATGGCAAAAAGTGGTCGCTTCCGGCGCGGGTGTACGCCCGTCCGCTGGAGCTGTACGAAGGTGCTGCACTGACCCCAAACCTGCTGGAGCTGGAGTTGACCGCACTGGGTTATCGCGCGGTTGAAAGCGTCAGCCGCCCCGGTTATTTCAGTCGCCATCGCGCGGGCGGCTACACGCGCTATCGCATTTACAGTCGCGGCTTTGAGTTTTGGGATGGCCGGGATAAAGCCTTGCTGTTCGATGTGGTGCTGGGCCCTTCGGGTGTGGCCAGCCTGACGGCGCAGGATGAGCATATTCCACTGGTGCGGCTGGAGCCGGAACAAATTGGCGGCATCTACCCCACCCAGGCCGAAGACCGGTTGTTGGTGCAATTATCCGATTTACCGCCCCTGCTGGGTGAGGCGCTGCTGGCGGTCGAGGACAAAGATTTTCTCGATCATTACGGCGTATCGCCCACAGCGATTGCCCGCGCCGCCTGGGTGAATTTGCGCTCGGGCCAAGTAGTGCAGGGCGGCAGCACCTTAACTCAGCAGCTGGTGAAAAACTTTTACCTCACCCACGAGCGCAGCCTGACCCGTAAAGCGCAGGAAGCCATAATGTCGGTGTTGCTGGAGGTGCATTACAGCAAATCGGAAATTCTGGAAACCTACATTAACGAGGTGTACCTGGGCCAGAGCGGTGCCCGCGCCATTCACGGTTTTGCCTTGGCGTCGCAGTATTATTTTCGTCAGCCCGTGTCTGAGCTGAACGCGCAGCAAGTGGCGCTGTTAGTTGGCTTGGTAAAAGGGGCTTCGTTTTATAACCCCTGGCGCAACCCCGAGCGGGCCACCAAGCGCCGTAATTTGGTGCTGAGTGTTATGCATCGCGAGGGGCTGATTAACGATGCTCAGCTCAAACAGGCACAGACGGCGCCTTTGGGGGTGGTCAAACCCGGGCAGAACTCGCAAAGCACTTACCCCGCCTTTGTTGAATTGGTCAAACGCCAGCTGGCGCGGGACTACAAAGAAGAAGACCTGCGCAGCGACGGGCTGCGTATTTTCACCACTTTGTCGCCCATGGTGCAGCGCCAGGCCGAAGAGGCAGTGGCTAAGCGTTTGGATAATCTGGAGTCTGCCTACAAGGTGGACGGGTTACAGGCCTCGATGGTGGTGACTTCGGTGGGCGCCGGTGAAGTGCTGGCCATGGTGGGGGATCGCAACCCTCGCTACGCCGGTTTTAACCGTGCCCTAGATGCCCAGCGCCCGGTGGGCTCGCTGATGAAACCGTTTGTGTACCTGGCGGCGCTGGAGCAGCCTGCCGCTTACCACCTGGGCTCACCCATCGCCGATGACCCCGTGACCGTGACCAGCGACGACGGCAAGCTTTGGGAGCCGCAAAACTACTCGCGCCAAAGTCACGGCCAGGTGCCGTTGATCGAAGCGTTGGCGCATTCGTACAACCAGGCCACCGCCCGACTAGGTATGCAATTGGGATTGCGCCAAGTCGCTCATACGCTGGAGCGCGCCGGGTTTGACGGCTACATTCCCCCGGTACCGGCCATGACATTGGGCGCCATCGATATGTCGCCCTACGAGGTGGCCGGTATTTATCACACCCTGGCGGCCGAGGGAACTTATACCCCGCTGCGGGCTATCCGCGATGTGCTCACCGCCACCGGCCAGCCTCTTAAACGTTACCCACTGCAAATAGAGCAGCGCTTTAGTGGCCCAGGCGTTTTTGAGCTGCAGTACGCGCTGCAGGCGGCGTTGCGCGAAGGCACCGGCAGACAGGTGTACCACCGTTTCCCGGCTGACTTACCCCTGGCAGGTAAAACCGGTACCACCAATGATCAGCGCGATAGCTGGTTTGCCGGTTTCAGTGGCGAGCATTTGGCCATTGCCTGGGTGGGGCGTGATGACAACGCCGAAACACCGCTGACCGGCAGCGGCGGCGCGTTAAAAGTGTGGGCGGATTTAATGAGCGAATTGCCCACTCGCGGCGTGAACACCGAAGCGCCCGAGGGGGTAACCTTTGACTGGATTGATCGGGCCTCGGGCAAGCTCAGCGCCGAGGGTTGCGAAGGCGCCATGTGGCTGCCTTTGCACAGTGACTACCTCCCCAGCGACGCGGTTAGCTGTCGGCTTGATAACACAGGCGGCACACGCAGCTGGTGGCAAAGATTTTGGAATTGAGTATGAAAGACGTGAACAAAGCGATATTAATGTCCGGTGTGTTGCTGATGTTGCTCGGCGGCTGTTCGACTACCTCGGGGCCGGGGGCGCCGGTGAGCGATGCGGGGGGCGCGCCTGCGCCACCGAGCCAGCGTCAACCCGAGCAGGAACAAGCGCCCGAGCCAGAGACTCCCCAAAGAGACAACGGCGGTTGGCAAATTACCCAGCCTCCCGCTGAGCGGCAAACCGCGCCCAACACTCAACCTGCAACGCCCCGTGCGGCCGGCACCAATTCAGCGGTGAACTCGCTTTTGAACCAGGCGGACGGCTATTACCAACAGGCCGATTTCAGCCGCGCTATTGCCAGCGCCGAGCGCGCCCTGCGCATCGACCGGCGCAGCGCCAAGGCGTATTTGATGCTGGCCCAGAGCTATTGGCAGATGGGCGGCCTGAGCCAGGCCGAACAGTTTGCCCGCCAGGGGTTGCGCTACGCAGGGGACGACCGCGCGCTCACACGGGCGCTAAATTCCGTGTTGGCTGAGGTAGAGTAACGATTCATCTACCCGAAAAACTCCTGATATCAGTGCATAAAAAAACCGCGCATGGCGCGGTTTTTTTTGTGGCTTTGTACTCGTATTTAAAAATGTGTATGGGTCAGGCTGGCATCATTTAGCTGCAGGGTTGTAACGCCGCTACTGGCAATAAAAATATCCGCACCGTTAGTCTCCAAACTGCCATCGGCGTTGTTGTCGCCGTAGTTATCGCTCCAGTCGCAGTGGCGATCAAACTTGTAGCGCTGGTTACTTTGCCCATCCAAAGTGACCGAGGCCGCCCAGGTATTGTCATCCACCAGTGTCATGGCGGTGCAGCCCCAGTTGTTGAAGGTGCCGCGTACATACACGCCGCTCCAGTTGCTGCTAAACCCGTCTAAGGGTTGCAGTTGGTAGGTCAGCTGCTGGTCGTTAACCGTGATTTGGTAGTGGCCAATCACATTGGTAAAAATATCCCCACCGGTTTGCTCCAGCGTGCCGTCGGCGTCATTGTCACCAAAGTTATAGCTCCAGTCGCCAAACACATCGAATTTAAATCTCTGGTTCGCCTGGCCATCAAAATACACCTCGGTTTGCCAGGTGTAATCGGCCACTAGGTTCATTGCCTTGGTGTTCCAGCTATTGGCGGTGCCGCGAAAATACAGCTGTTCAAAATTGCTGGCCGCGCCGCCATCGGTCGCGCTGATGGTAAGGCTCTCGTCGTCGCTGGCGCCCTGGTTATCGGTCACCGTAACGCTGTAGGTGCTGCTGCCCGCACTTTGCGGTGTAACGCTGATGGCGGCGCTGCTCGCACCGGTGCTCCATTGATAAGAGACGATACTGCCGTCCGGATCGCTGGAGCCAGAAGCATCCAGGGTGACCTGAGTGCCCACCGAAACCTCGGTGCCGGGCGCGGCGCTAATCTGAGCGGTCGGGGTTTGGTTACCGCCCGGTACGGCACCGCCGTGAATGGCCGAGGCCGATTCGGCGGGCACATTGAAGGTGGCATTGCCGTTGGCATCTACCTGAATCAGAGTTCCGCTACACTCATCTTCCCCGGCGAGAATATCGCAATAGCTGCCCTCGGGCATGCCGGTGTAGAGTGTCTCGCTGATGCTTTGGCTTTCATTATTGATGACCACAAAGCCCTTGTCGCCGCGCCCAAAGGCGATGGCGTTGTCGCTGATGGTCACGGCGTTATCCAGGCTCCAGGCATCAAGGGTGTAGTTTCTAAAACCCACCATGTTGGCAATGTTGCCCCAGCGGTGCTGACACACCCAGCCGTTGGCATCGCAGCCGCCGGGTGCGGGTGGCCCCATATCCGTGCCCGCCGTGGTGTTGGGGTCAAACTGGTAGCTGGACATCACTTTGGGGTAGCCATAGGGGTAGGCGAGCATAAACACATTGGCGAGATTGTATTTAGCACCATTGTGATAGGTTAAATTGCCATTGCCGCCGTGGCCGCGCTCGCGGTCGTGGTTATCGATAAACACCAGCGCGTCGTTTGATGGCAGCAGGCCCCAGCTTTCACCCAGGTTAAGCAAGTGTTTGATCTGGCCATTAAAGTTACCGGCCACGGCCGTGCCATAGCCCATCTCGGTGACAGGGCCCAGGTAGGTGTAATTAGGCGGTTGAATTTGCGAGGCTTCCCCGGCGGCGCCAATCACCTCTAAAAAGACCCAGGGGTTACCGGCGGCGTTTAAGAACCCTTGAATGTCCGCAGGCGGCATGTGTTTTGAGGCATCAATGCGAAAGCCGTCGACCCCCATGTCGCTTAAGCGCTTAATGTAGGCGCCGATGGTGTCGCGTACGTAGGGCAGGCTGTGGTCTAAATCCGGCATGCCGTATAACTCGCAGCTCCATACCGAGTTGGCATCGCCGTAATTGGTATCGCAGCTGGGGTGAAAGTCCTGTGGGCTGAATTCAGGGTAATTTCGCGGCGACCAGGGCGTGCCGCCTATGCCAGTGTTGCCGCCGTCGAGATTATTCGCCATTTGGTTGACGACGATATCCGCGTAAATTTTTACCCCTGCGGCGTGGCAGCGGTTGATCATGCTTTGCAGCTCGGCTTCGGTGCCGCTGCGGCTGGTCAGGTTCTGGTAGGTGATAGGCTGATAGCGCGCCCACCACTCGGAGATATTCACATGCTCGCTGGGCGGTGAAATCTGCACCGCATCGAAGCCTTTGGGGCCTAAAAAGGTCTCACACTCCTGGGCGATATCGTTCCAGCTCCACTCAAATAAGTGCACAAAGGCGCTGCCTGCCGAGGCGCTTTGACTGGCGGCCAAAAGGGCGGCTGCGGAACTTAGCATTTTTACAGACTGTTTTAATTTCATCTCAGGTTCTCCAATTCATTATGATTATTGTCTTGAAGGCAGATATGACACGGACGTGAAAACAAGCGACTGCCAGCATTTAGGAAATGCCAGACTAGACGCTAAGGGTGTAAACGGTTAACCGCCAAGCTGCATACGTATGCAGACAAATTGAATACGTATGCAGGTTAAATCAGGCGTCAGAATGGGTGGCGTGCCAGCGCTCGCGGGTCAGGCTGAACAGCGCCTGCTCGGCCAGCGGGTGTTGTGGGTCTATATCCGGGTGTAAAAAGTTTTGGTCACTGGGCTGCATGTTTAACCGCAGCATAACCGCGCGCGAACGGAAATTATTCTGCGCCGTAAAAGCCACTACCTCAGAAAAGCCCAGAGCATTAAAGCCAAATTCCAAAGCCGCTTGTGCCGCCTCGGTGGCGTAGCCCTGGCGCCAGTAGGGGCGAGCCAGACGCCATGCGATTTCAATACAGGGGCTGAAGGGTAAGTTTTTGCTGGGAATATTGAAGCCGGTAAAACCGATAAACTCCCCGCTGGTGGTCATTTCCAAAGCCCATAATCCCCAGCCGCGTTTGGCAATATCCAACTGACACTTATGTGCCAAAGCATTACTGGCCGTTGTGGTTAAAGTGGATGGGAAAAAAGCCATGACCTCAGGGTGTCGGTTCATGCTGGCAAAGGCAGGGTAGTCAGAGAGGTGCCATTGGCGCAACCTTAACCTGGAACTTGAAAGTTCGATGGTGGGAAGCTCGCCATCGTTTTGCATTATGTTTTGTAAAAGTATCTGGCTGTTCACAAGAGTTTGATCTGTCAGATGTTATTGTAATGAGGACCATTGCTTGCACCAATGAACCAACGCAAGTGTACACCATAGCGCACAGGAGTCTGCATGAAAAATCCGTCATTAATTGTGGCTAGTTGTCTATTATGGCTATCAATGGGGAGCTTGGCACAAGAGCCCTCATTTGACGCGCGGTTAAGCGAGTACCCTTACCCCTATCCCGTGCATAATTATGAGTTTACTTCCCAGCGCCAGTCTCTTGAGATGGCGTATATGCACCTACCCGCTGCTCAAGGCAAAAAAACCGTGGTTTTGATGCACGGTAAGAACTTCGCTTCCGACTACTGGCAAAAAACCGCGCAATATTTACACGACCGTGGCTACGGGGTCTTAATGCCCGATCAAGTCGGCTTTGGTAAGTCTTCAAAGCCCGCGCATTATCAGTTTAGTGCCGAGGCCTTGGTAGCCAATACTTATGCGTTGGTGCAAAAGCTGAAGATTAATAAACCTATACTAATGGGACACTCTATGGGAGGTATGCTGGCCAGTCGTTATGCGCTCAATTACGCCGCTCAGGTCAGTGAGTTGGTGTTGGTTAACCCCGTAGGGCTGGAGGATTATTTAAAATATGTCGACTATAAAGACCCGCAATTTTTCTATCACAATGAATTGAATAAAACCGCGGCTGATGTGATTGCTTACCAACAAAAGAATTATTACGACGGCAAATGGAGCGACGAATACGAAGCTTTGACTACTATCCATAAAGGGTGGATCAATGGCCCGGACTGGCAGACGGTTGCGTGGAACAACGCCCAAACCTACGACGTGATTTTTACCGGTGCGGTGATCAACGAATTTGAGCAACTGAGCATGCCGGTGCATTTAATTATTGGCACCCGTGATACCACAGGCCCTGGCCGAGGTTGGAAGAAACCTGGTGTTACACGCACTTTAGGGCAATACGATCAGCTTGGTAAAACGGCTGCGGAGAAAATCCCGAATGCGACACTGCACGAGTTAGAAGGGATTGGTCACATGCCGCAATTTGAAGCCTTTGATCGCTATCGGAAAATTCTTAATACTATTTTTTAATGTTTTAAGGCAAATATCTACAACTGCAATGTGGCGGTAATACCTCAAAACTCAAACGCTACATCGGATACGGGGGGCGGCTGCGTAAAAGTTCGCAGGCTACCAAGGTGCGAAGCCTGATAATGTACTCGCGTGGGCTGGCACCAAAGGTGTTAACAATGCGTCGCTCTAACTGCCTTTGAGAAAAGCCAAATCGTTTGGCAATATCGGGGATGCTAAGGCGCTCAGCGTATTGAAGGGTTTTCTCGTTATTTGTTAAGTCGGTATTTTACATCCCCACCACGGCAGAGCTTACTCTGCCGTGGTGGGGATGACAGTAAACTCTTAATAGTGGTAGCTAAAAAATCAATACCACGCAGCTTAATAACAAGAGCGCCATCACCCGGTTAAACCACACCAACCGGGCCCCCACGCTTAGCCACTGGCGCAAGGCCAACCCACCCAGATTCCAGGCTAGCAGCAGGGGCAGAGCGGTTATGGCAAAAGTGACCAGCAATAGTGCCATGTTGGAATGTACTACCCCGGCGGTGATTAACGACAGGCACATCATCCAGGCTTTGGGGTTGACCCATTGAAAGGCCGCTCCCTGCCAGAACCCCAAAGGTTTACCAACACTGCCTGCGGGGCTGTTGGCACTTCGCGTCTGTAACAACTTAATCACTAAATAGGCAAGAAAACCCGCACTGACCAAACGCATGATAGTCAGGCTTAATGGGTAGCGCACAAACACTTCTTCCAAGCCGGTAGCGAGTGCAAGCAGCATTACGAGACAGCCAATAATAATGCCTGCCAGCAAAGGCAAAGAGCGGCGCACGCCGAAGTTAACACCGGAGTTCAGCAATAAAAAGTTGTTGGGGCCGGGGGTGCCGACCATCACCATAATAATGCTTACCTGAGCCAGTAACGTCTCGTTCATGGGGCCTTTTCCTTATGCCTGCGATAAAGGCACAGAATAGGGCTTGAAGGTCTTGCCGGTACAGATGCAACAAATGATAATTGCTGCGGTACAGATTTTTTTGTTTGGTAACTGTACCGGTGTTGGTGTCGGCAACTGTACTGCTGCGTCTGGCTGCTCTAACGTACACTGATGGCCATCAAGAGAGGTGCCCCAATGCTTTACCGCGAACTAGCCAATCACTTACAGACTTTAATTGAAGATGGCGTCTACCCAGCGGCAAAGGCCCTGCCCGGAGTGCGCAAGCTCAGTCAACAGCATAAGGTGAGTGTTTCTACCGCTGTAAATGCCTGCCAGGAGCTGGAACGCAGGGGGCTTTTACAAGCCAAGCCGCGTTCGGGCTACTTTGTCTGCCAGGCAGCGCCCAAACACAAGCCACCGCGCATACGTTCTGTGAGTAAAACACCTAGGCCCGTGTCCGGCCAAGAGCGTGTGTTGCAACTGGTACAAGCCGCCAACAACCCTAAAATGGTCAACCTGGGCACGGCTATTCCCGCCGCCGATTTTTTGCCGGTTAATGTCATTGAAAAAGCCTTTCGCCAGGTGTGGCGTGAGCAGCGTAAACGCTGCGTGGGCTATGAATTTCCGCCAGGGGCACCAGAGTTACGAACTCATATCGCTCGGCATCTGGCCAGTTTGCAGTGTCGGGTGAGTCCGGAGCAGGTGTTGATTACTAACAGTTGCCAAGAGTCGATCGCCATTGCGCTTAAACAAATCACCCGCCCCGGCGATATAGTGGTGCTGGAATCGCCCACCTATTACGGCTTGCTGCAAGTGGTGGAGCAGCTGGGGTTAAAAGCGTTAGAAATTCCTACCGACCCCGCCGAGGGGTTATCTCTGGGGGCACTGGAGCTGGCGTTAGAAAGCTGGCCCGTGGCCGCTTGCGTTTTTGTGCCAAGTTTTTCTAATCCGATGGGGACCTGTCTGTCCGATGAGCGTAAAAAAGAGTTGTTACGCCTGCTGGAAAAACACAATGTGCCCTTGGTAGAAGATGATATTTACGGTGAGTTACCGCTTAATGGTGCGAGACCTCGGCCGGTAAAAAGCTGGGATACGAAAGGCTTGGTTTACTATTGCTCCTCGTCCTCCAAAACATTGGCGGCAGGGCTGCGGGTAGGTTGGCTGGTGCCGGGTAAAAATATTCAGCGCGCCGAATATCTGCAGTTTATCAACACCGTCAGTGTCAATACCCCGGCCCAATTAGCGTTGGCCGAAGTGCTGGATAAAAGCCGTTATCAACGGTTAATTCGCAGCATGTGCAGTGATTATTCGCTCGCTGTAGCTCGGATGACCGAGAGGGTCAGTCAGTTGTTTCCACCTGATACCCGCATCAGCCGTCCGGCGGGAGGGTTTGTTCTGTGGGTTGAATTACCGGGCAAGATCAATACCTCCGAGCGATTGCAAAGTGCCATGGAGGCGGGGGTCAGCTTTGCCCCCGGGAGCCTATTCTCGGCAACGGAAAAGTTCGGTAACTGTTTGCGCTTAAATTGCGCGGTTAAGTGGGATGCGCGGGTCGAACGTGGGCTGTTGACTCTGGCGAAACTATTTAGCTAGAGGTTTAGCCAGTCATCTAGAGGTTTAGCCAAATCTGGCCCGAGATGACCAGCACAGCAATCAGCGCCCAGCCTGTGTACAGCAAGAGCGTTTCCGATATTTTCCCCTGGCGATAGCAGCGAAAACCCAGTAATAAAACCGACGCGATTACGGTTTGCAATAACAATAACCAGGTCGCCTTATACGCACTGGTCATCGTCGGTTCCAGCCCCGCCAGCAGGGCTATTAAGCCGACAATGGCAAAGGTAAATAGTAGCCAGCTGAAAATTTTGAGGTAGTGCAGCACCGGTAAAGAACCCTATGAGTCAGCGTAAATAATACGATCTTTTAAAGTCTACTCATTGTTGTTTGGCGGTTATAGGTAGTAACTGGCTTTAGTCATGGCTTTGGAGGTCAGTGTCATGGTGGCTTTGAGGGGGGCAGGGAAACGCACACCGCCAGATTCTATGGCCGTGTGCGCGTGGCGGGCCTCATCTTCGAGCATTTGTTCAACAATTACACGAGACTTTTCATCCTGCGCGGGTAAACTTTTAAGGTGTGATTCCAGGTGTTTACAAACCTGTTCTTCGGTGGCGGCCACAAAACCTAAGCTGATTTTGTCACTGATCAAGCCGGCTGTTGCTCCTATGGCGAATGAGGCGGTATACCAAAGGGGGTTCAAATAGCTGGTATGGCTGTCAAGCTCCTCCAGCCGCTGTTGGCACCAGAAGAGGTGATCTTCCTCTTCGTCTGCGGCTTCCTGCATTTGCTCTCGTACTTGAGGCAGTTTGGCGGTTAAAGCCTGGCCTTCATACAGGCCCTGTGCGCAGACTTCTCCCGCATGGTTTACCCGCATCAAACCCGCCGCATGGCGCTTTTCTGCAAGGTCGAGATCCGATTCAGGCGTGTTGCAAGCTGGGCTCGGACGGGTTTTGACCGCCCGACCACCGGCCATGGCTTTAAGGGTGCGGTCAGCTTTGAGTACCAGTTGGTCAAGCAATGAGTGATTGAGCATGAAAGGTCCTGCGCTGCGGTTATTGACTAGTGTTGAAGTATGCCATGTTTGTCCACTACCTTCTGCAGCTCGCGGGTAAAATCTTCGGCTATGGCCTGGTGGCGAACGTGCAGCAGGGGGCCTGCTTCGATCTCAAGTAGTTGGCCATTGTTATAAACCTGCCCACTTAAGTTGATTTTCTGGGCTGCCGCCTGAAAAGAAATTTGAGGGCCAATGCAATGCGTGATGCGGCCAAAAGACAGCATTCGCAAACCTGTTTCGTAGGAATTAACCGCAAAAAAGGCCGGAGTTTGGCCTGTTTTTTCGATCATGGTATTAAGCCATATTTCGCTGGCCGTGCTGCCAGTGATGTAACAAATGTTATGCTCCGAGTGCAACAGGTCGCTAGCGGTTAAAGGCCCCTGTTCACGGCTCCAGATATTCATTGTGCTAATGCCGACCACTACGTTAATTGGAATGAGCTGATGATTTTCAACCTCGGACTGATCGAAAAACCGAGTAATGCGAGCGCATTCCCCGTCGCTGGTGCCCGAGCGAGCTTCCGCCAGGGCGCGCTTGATAGGGCGGTGAAGCATCTCGAACTGATACCCTAGGTTGGCAAAAGCCAGCTCATAATAACGCCGGATTTCAATCGCCGCAGGCATATCTTCGGGGAGTGAGCAAGTAAAGGTAATTGTCGGGGTATGGGGAGAGGGTTGAGCCTGGACACCAGAGGCAACAAATAAGCACAGGAACAAGATAAAATAGTGGGTCACAAGAGTAGGCTCGGGCCAAAACAGTCCAAATTCTAGCGGCTATGGTCTGTCAGTCAAGTTGCAATTGCGTGACAGGCCCATCATGAAAAGAAAAATGAGGTGTTAGGTGCAATCAATTACGGAAATTAAACAAATCATGGATGCCAGTATTCCGCTGGTTGTGATTGAGACCTTTGAGGAAAAAAAAGTTGAAGAGATGCTGTTGGCCGTTGCGCGTGAGCGCTTTGCCAAGCTTGCTCGGTGGAGCCTCACCGATGGTTTAAGCACGTTAAGTTTTGGCCCTCAGGTGGTGGCGAAAGAAACCAAGTTTAATGAGCCTGTGGAGTTGCTGCGCCATATTAAATCTTCCCACGAAGCCTGCATTTACGTGTTATGTGACTTTCATCCTTTTTTGCAAGACCAGCCAGAAGTGGTGCGTTTAATTAAAGATATTGCGTTGAATCATTTAGCGGTACCTAACACCTTAATTTTTGTCAGCCATCGCTTAAAACTGCCGCAAGAGTTATCGCGCTATGCCACGGGTTTTGCTATGCCCTTACCCAGCGACGACAAAATATTGAATCTGGTGCGAGAAGAGGCGAAGCTTTGGTCGCAAAAACACGGCGATGCGCGAATTAAAACCGATAGTGTTACCTTGAAAAAACTGGTGGCAACCTTACAAGGGTTAAGCGTGAGCGATGTACGCCGTTTGGTGCGGTCTGCCATTTGGGACGACGGCGCCATCTCGGCCAGTGATTTACCGCGTATTAATAAAAGTAAGTTTCAGCTTTTGGATTTGGAAGGAATTGTCAGCTTTGAGTCGGAAGTGGACGATTTTGCCAATGTCGGCGGGCTGCATAATTTGAAAAGCTGGCTTGAACAGCGCCGTGAAGCGTTTGTAAACAGTGAATCCAGTCTGGATAAGCCCAAGGGAATTTTGCTGCTGGGGGTACAGGGCGGTGGTAAAAGTTTAGCCGCTAAAGCGGTGGCGGGAATGTGGGGACTGGCATTGCTGCGGCTGGATATGGGCGCGCTGTTTAATAAATACATCGGTGAAACAGAACGCAATTTACGCGAGGCGCTGCAGCTGGCCGATGCCATGTCGCCCTGCGTGTTATGGATGGATGAAATTGAAAAAGCCATGAGCCAGGAATCCTCCGACAATGGCACGGCGCAGCGTTTATTGGGTACCTTATTGACCTGGATGGCCGAGCGCCCCAGTCGAGTGTTTATTGTGGCCACCAGTAACGACATCAGTCGTTTGCCCCCCGAGTTAATTCGTAAAGGTCGGCTGGATGAAATCTTTTTTGTGGATTTACCCGAGGCTGCCGTGCGCGAAGATATTTTCGCGATTCATTTGGCAAAACGACAGCTCCATTGCGCTGACTATGATTTGGCCGCGTTGAGTGAGGCCAGTGCCGGGTTTAACGGTGCTGAAATTGAGCAGGCTGTAGTCGCTGCGGTATTTGCCGCTCAGGCTGAAGAGACGGCCGTAACCACTGATTCACTCATCGCGCAATGTGAAAGCACCAGCCCTTTGTCGGTGGTGATGCAAGAAAAAATTGCCCATTTACGCCACTGGGCGGCTGAACGCACGGTGCCTGCATAATGCTAAAGCGTTGTTATTTATTTTTGTTGTGTTGTTTTCTTGCGGCCTGCTCACCGGGCCCCGAGCTTGAGTCTCTGGAGCAACATGCGGTGGTGCTGGCGTTCGGCGATAGCCTGACCTATGGCACCGGCGCTGCCGAAGGGCAGGGCTACCCGGAGCAACTGGCGGCGATGATACATCGTACCGTGGTGAATCGTGGTATTCCCGGGGAGGTATCGGCCGAAGGGCTCGCCCGTCTGCCTGCGGTGCTGGACGAGATACAGCCGAGCCTGCTGCTTTTGTGTCATGGCGGCAATGATATTTTGCGTTCACTCGATATGACGGCGATGCACAATAACCTGCAAGCGATGATCGACCTGGCCCACGCGCGTGGCGTGCAGGTGGTTTTAATGGGGGTGCCTAAGCGTTCTTTACTGCTGCGCGAAGAACCGATTTATGAACGGCTGGCAGAACACAATCAGATACCGCTGCAAGGGGATGTCGTGGCCGATGTGTTAGGTGACAGTGATTTACGATCAGACCGGGTGCATCCGAATGCACAGGGTTATCGAGTTATGGCAGAAAAAATAGACCAACTGTTGCGCGACACGGGGGCGTTATAAGCATTAAAAGCCGATGCAGGAGCGACACCCCGCATCGGCTTCACATTCACTGACTCATTCAGCTTTTGGCTTTGTCCGCTAAAAGCTCTATCGTTAATCCTTTCACTTCCAGATTGTTCCCCTCGCTGTCTTGACCAAACTCCAATTGCAGATCGCCGCTGCCGGGCGATAAAAGCAGCGTCAGAGTTTTTTCAGCCCAACTTTGGGTGGGGGCTTCACCGGTCTCGGCGAGGCGCTTACCCTCGCGGACTTTGCTTACGTGCGGTGTAAAAGTGGTTATGTCAGCGCTCTGCTCTGCGACATGCAGCTTGGCTGTGCCTTTGTAGTCGCCATTGGGGGTGCTGTAGTGCACGGTTATTTGATAGCGCCCCTGTCGGGTGATCTCAACAGGCCAACTGGCGCGTCCCGGCTTTTGCTGATTGCTGATCAGCCAATCGTGGGACCAGCCATCCCGAAAGCGATAATCAACCCCTTCCTGCACAATTTCTGCTTCGTGTGCCGGTAGCTCAGTGTTAGGGGCGGCGGCTAAACCTAATGGAATCGGCAAGGGGGTGTAATCACTTAAACGTGTAGCCTTATACCACTGCTCGTAGCGGGTTTTCAGCTGGGCAAGTGTAGCCGTATGGTCGCTGCTGACATCCTGTTTTTGCGCCGGGTCATGGCTTAGGTTGTAAAGCTGCCACTGCCCACTGTGATCCACAATGGCCGCCCAGTCGCCTTGACGAATAGCGCCAGGAGACAGCTGAACCGGGTTTTCGCTGGGGCGACGTGTGTTCCTGAAATGGTGAGTAAACAGCGCTCGCTCGCTCAGGTTGTTCTCTTTTTGTTGCAAAACCGGGCTTAAATCGACTCCGTGAATAGGCTTTTCAGATTTAATCGGTATGCCTGCCAGCGAGAGTAACGTCGGCAAAATGTCGATGTGTTGCCCCGGTACCTGCGTTTGTAGTGCCGGTAACTTTTCTGGCCACCAAATGACAAAAGGCACGCGCACGCCGCCTTCGTCCAGCTTACCTTTCCAGCCTTTTAAGTGGCCGTTGTAGCGCGAATTACCACCGGGAAACGCGGGGCCGTTATCCGATAAATAAACAATAATGGTGTTTTTATCTTTGCCTTGTTGTTCCAGGCTTTGGGTTAAGCGCTCAATATTCTGGTCAATATTTTCCATCATGCCGTAGACACTGGCGTCCACATTATCCAAACCCATGGCCGCGTATTTGTCGAACAGGGATTGCGGTAATTCAAAAGGGCTGTGAGGGGTATTGAAGCTCAGCATGGTAAAAAACGGCTGATGACTTTGCGCCATAAAGTCTATGGCTTTATCGGTCAGTCGGTCGGGTAAATAGCCGGTGAAAGGAATTTTGCTGCGATTGTGAGTGATTTCACCGTCAAAGTAGTCGGTGATGTGGCCATCGGCAAAACCGTAGAATTCTTCAAAGCCCTGGCCGTTAGGGTTGTATGGGTATTGCAGACCGTTGTGCCATTTACCGAATAAGCCCGTGCGGTATCCCGCCCGCTGTAAATGCTCGGCAAGGGTGGTTTCGTCACTCAACATTTTTTCGCCGCCGCGGGTAACACTGAACACGCCGGTGGACAGGGAGTGACGGCCGGTAAGAACACTGGCTCGGGTTGGTGAGCAAACCGGGCTGGCGTAAAAACGGTCGAAACGTACGCCTTGGTTCATTAACTTATCAAGACCGGGAGTTGTCAGTATTTTATTGCCGTGGGCGGATAAATCCCCCCAGCCCTGATCATCAGTAATGATCAGTACGATATTAGGAAGTTGGCTCGAACGCTCTTCAGCCTGTATGGCACTGCTAAAAACCGTTAGGAAACACATAACAATTAAAAAGTGTCGCATGAGGAGTCTCGCTTTAACTGCGTATTACGAACAAAAAGGGCGCAGCAACCAGGTTGCCGCGCCTAAGCGATGCCCAGAGGAGATCAAACCTGAGCGATTCCGGGGCTTGCCTATCCAGCCCCGGTGAATGGAGGTGTTAGGTGTTAAAACGTCGCCCGAACACCCACGGTGTAGCGGGTTTCGTACTCGTTTTGCCACGCGAACTGATCTTTCCATTCAAGGTAGTAGGTTTCTTTTTCTCCCGTCAGGTTAGAGGCGTTCAGAAAGACACTGATGTTGTCGTTAATGTCGTAACTGGCCGAGGCATCTACGTAAGCGGTGGAGTCTTGCCACAATGTGCCCTCACCCCAGGTTTGGTTAAAGCCAACGACGCGCTCACTGCGGAAGTTGTAAGCCAGTCGAGCCTGGAACGGCCCCGCTTCATACCAACCGACCAAGTTAATAACGTCTTTAGAATTGTCCTGGAAGGGCAGGTCATCACCATTCAAACCCTGATTGCCTGATGAACTGGGCGAGTAAGTGTAGTTTGCATCTACACCGAACCCGGCTAAAAGGTCGTTATCAACAAAGTCGGCAAAAGCCAGCTTAGCGGCTAACTCGATACCCTTAAGCACACCGCCATCGCCTTGAACACTGGTAGAAACCGGAACTTCGCGACGCACGACCCCATCTTGGTCAGGAAGGGCCATGGTCACAGAGCCACTTTCGATAAAGCTTTCAACATCGATGTAGAACCAGCCGGCTGATAATGCACTGGCACCACCTAAGTAATACTCCAACGAAATGTCATAGTTCGTGGCTTGCCAGGGATCTAACTCTGGGTTGCCGCTTGAGGATGCGGTGGTAACAATAAATTTGTTATAGGTTTCGCTCTCTGGATTCGAGTCAATGGCATAGCTGGGTGACAAGCCGCCCCCCCATTGAGCCAAATTAAGCGGGGCAACAGTGCGAGTCAGTGAGCTACGCAGTACTAGGTTATCGCTTAAATCAAAGCGCAAATTCAGTGATGGCAACAGATGATCAATCGAACGCTCGGTGGTTATATCGCCAGCATCCTGAGACGCGGCACCATAAGGCTGTGCGGCACCCACTTCATTTTGAACTACCGTTAGATCGGAATTCACGGCTTTGAGACCAAAGTTACCACTCATGATTCCGGTTTCAAAATTGGCTTTTAGATAATAGCTAAGCTCTTCGAGTTGCACATTGTAAGAGCGCCCCGGATTTACGGCCCGGTAAGTACCAGGGTACAACCCATCATGATAAGACTCGACGTTTTTCATGCTGGTTGGATCAACCGTCCAAATGGCGGGTATGCCCGTAACGCTACCAAAATCAGATACCTGCACAGCGTTTAAGGTTGAGATAGGGGTAGGGATGCCAGCGGTGTAATAATTTTCACCATCGCTATCTGTACAGGCTCCTTCGATTCCGCCCCCGTTTAAAATAACGTCGGTCGCTTTCCATTTTACGCCACAGCCGTTGGCACCTACTGGTGATAATAGGTCGAATTCAAAGTTGTCGACTTCTCGGTCACTGAGGCGGGCACCAAACTCAAGTGAGGTAATAAACGAACCATCAAAACGATATTCACCGTCGAAACGAGCGACATTCAGCTCTCCCTCTCGACTAAAGTTATTCTCTGAGGTGAGCGCCCCTAAAGAATAACTATTAACATCGCTAATATAATCGGCAATGCTGCGGGCGGCTCCCATTGACTCACCGTTAGGGCCAATATTGGCATTATTTTCAAAACCGCTCCAGCTTGGTGAGTCCCCTTGATAGTTTACGGTTAATGTCGGATAACCGAGGTACCCGTTCGGGTTGGTTTGTAGTTGTCCATCGGCGCAATCGCCTTGTTCACCTGCAGTGCCGGCGGGATAATATTGACACTCCACACCCCACTGATTTCCCTTAGCCATATCGATATCCATATAGCTATTCAAGCGTTCTTGCTCGGCAGTGCCGTGAACTAAACGCGCAGATCCGGTGAAGGCTCCACCGTTGTCGTAATTCAGTTCAATATTGTAGTTTTGTGACTCGGATGTTTGGGTTTGTACCGCTGAATAGGATTTTATCCGGCGCCCATTGCCTGTGTATTCCTGTACGGTAACAAGATTTCGATTGTTGGCAATAGCATCTTTTTCGCTGGTAACGGTAGGGTCGAACCAGCCCCAACGCTGCCATTTATCTGAATGGTCAATGCCGGTCATGTAATCATTGTCTTCGAGGTCTGTGATTAAAGCCTCGGCAATCAATTCAAAACCCGCACCCATATCCACCTGAACGGCCAAGTTTGCGCCTGTACGTTCGCGTTCAGTCTCACGATAGAAAGCTCTGTGCCCCTGATAAGCCCAGTAGGTCTCACCCAAGTCTCCATCCCCATTTATATCAACACCGCCATCGGTCACTCGATCTGCAAATGTAGGATTGTTGGCGTCGACCCAATTATAGGATGAGTTTTCACCGGCAAAGCCCGACCAGCCTGCACTCGAACCGCCGCCACTGATGCCTGCGTAGTAATTAGCAAGGGTGGCCTCTTGTTGGCTTACCGACGCTAAAACACCAATACGGTCTGATTTCCAGTTCAATACAAGGTTGGCGGATGGGTCTGTTTCTTGGGTGTCGTCACCCTGGGAGACAGAGGCGGCGCCAGAAATTGTAAATCCGTCGTCAAAATCAAACGGGCGGTAAGTTTGTAAATCTACGATGCCGGTAATGCCGCCTGCGTTCATATCGGCGGTTTGCGACTTAGCAACCTCAGCGCCAGAGAACAGTTGAGAGGGGATATCACTGTAGTTCGGCTGGACCGAAGTTAATGAGTTGGCCCCTAAGTAAGACTCGCCATTTAACGTCGTCAGAACCTGAGGCATGCCGCGAATATTCAAGGAGGTACCTTCACCGGCCGAGCGGCGAATTTGAACCCCACTGATGCGTTGCAGCGAGTCAGAGATGGTCACATCGGGCAGTTTACCAATGTCTTCTGCAGAGATGGCATCCACCACTGAGTCGGCATCGCGTTTGATGTTAACGGCATTTTCCTGAGCGGCACGCACCCCTGTTACAACAACTTCCTCAAGGAGTTGGCTGTTTTCTTCTTGGGCGAAGCTCGGGTGGTAACTTCCAGCTAGCACAGTCGCAGAAATAATTGCCGCCAGTTCTTTTCGGGCAAAGATGTTACGGATCATGGGTGTGACTCCTTATCGTTATATGTTTTTCTACTGTAAATGTTCTCAACTTACAGAGGCGCAACAAAGTGTAATCGATTACAAATATATGTAAATTTGCCGCTGTACTTGATCGCAGTTGTAAAAAAGATTTTACTTATAAAAAGGCGGTTGAGCGCTTTCAATTAGTATATTTATACGCTACAGCCTCTTGTAACCAAATTCACTAATACTTATACAGATGGTGAAATCGGTTACATTAAATTAAACTAATAATTTTTAAACTGCAAGAAAATTTTCCTTAAATGGAACCGGTTTGTGCTGCATTACAAAACTAGGAACACTCCTTTATCGGGGGGGCTATAACTCTAGGCTGGGATGGCTAGGGTGGCTCAATTTTGGGGGCAGAAAGCGGGATTAGTGGGCGGTGCAAGGCTAACTGGCCAGGAGGATGACTAATTAGACGAGGTGACGGGCGGTCCGGCACACCGCTATTTACTGTCATGCTGCGAGCGAAGCTAAACACCCCGATACAAATAAAATACTTAAGTCGAGGTAAATATATGAAGAGCAACTTAACGATTTTTCTATGCATTGTCTTACTGATCTACACAAGAGCTAGTCACGCGCTGGAAATGGAAAATCTGTCAAGTTCAAGTGGGGCTGAGCTTTTGAGTAAGCCTAATTTTTTATTGATTCAGGTAGATGATCTTGGTTATGACGATTTGGCTATTCACGGTAATAGAGTGATTGAGACACCTTCATTGGATCAGTTGGCAAGAGAATCAGTGCGGTTTGAGAACTTTTATGTTTCATCTGTCTGCGCCCCCACCCGAGCTTCGCTTCTGACCGGACGTCATTTTTGGCGTACAGGCGTTTCGGGGGTTCATGCTGGGCGGGATTTTATTCACCTAAGTGAAACTCTACTTCCTGAATTGTTGCAAGAGAATGGTTATGCGACGGGTATGTGGGGAAAGTGGCACAGTGGTAAGACCCAGGGCTACATGCCTTGGGACAGAGGTTTTGAGGAGGCATATTATGCAACCCTTTATAATTATTTTGACAATAACGGTCTTCTGAACGGTAAGGAGGTGAGCACGAAGGGGTTTGCCACTAATGTAATTACGGATATGGCAATTGACTTTCTGGCTCGCCACCAAGATAAACAGTTTTTTGCTTATGTTCCTTACATGGCACCTCATAATCCTTGGCGAGCTCCTGCCGAGCATATCGCCCATTATCAGAGCAAAGGTTACTCTTACGCCGCTGCTTCACTTTTTGGGATGATAGACAACCTAGATGATAATATTGGCCGATTACTTTCTGCTTTGGATGAGTACCAATTAGCTGATACCACCGTAGTGATCTTTCTAAGTGATAATGGTCCTTGGGTGAAGAGTTATCGTTTCGGTTTAAACGAAGAGGAGTGGAATCTTCGTAACCCGAGTCAGCGGCGGGGCATGAAAAGCAAAAACTGGGAGAACGGCATTAAATCTCCACTATTTGTTCGTTGGGGTAAGCATTATTCCCCCGAGGGTATACAAGTCGGTGCGAGTGCCGAGGATATATTTCCTACCATTATGCAACTAGCTGGCATTGATATAGATCCGAATCTGAACATTGATGGTCGGAGCCTGATTCCAGCGCTTGAAGGAAGAGAAATTGCTGAAAAAAGCGTCATTAATGCTTGGGCTAGTCCTTTGTCGCAAACACCAGCAAACAATATGGATACTTCAGGCTTCTATCGACCTCTTACTGAAAGCTATCGTAAATCACTCAAATTTGAACAGCAGCGTTTAGCCATTAGAAGGGGAAATTACAAATTTATTAAAAACGAAATCAAAGCAGGCGATAACGAGTTATTTGATGTTATTGCAGATCCAAAAGAGCATCGTAATCTGGTCGAGTTTAAGCCTGAAATCGCAAAATCTTTAAATAAAGAGCTAGAGCTCTGGTTTGAAGAGATTGCTAATGAAGCTCACGCTATGAAGATGCCCGTTTTTCAAATCGGTCTTGATGGCCAAATTGTTAGTCAGATTTTGGCTTATGCGCCCTCTGATCTAAGTCGTGAGTTAAATAATCATGACCATTATCTCGCGAACTGGACTAAAACCGGTCTTTGGGCTGATTACCACATTGAGGTGCATACCCCGGGTGAGTACGATGTCTATTTAATGACCAGAATGAGCAGTCATGAAGGGAAGGTTTTTTCCGTCCAAGTAGAATCTGAAGAGACGGCAGCCACATTGAGTAACGCCAAAACCAGACCGATAGGTTTTTTGCTAAGAAATGAAAGTGCCTATTGGGACAATTTTGATAAATATGAAACTATTAGTAAAGATATTAAAAATTCATATCTCGGTAAGTTGGTAATAAACTCAGGCGAGAATACTCTACGGGTTTCTCTTCAGGAGTTAATGCCTGGGGCTAATGCTGAAAAGCAGGATCAGTTGATAGCGCTTCAGCTAGTTCGCCGCGAGTAAATGGGGCGGGTTTAACGCCTTTGGGCGTTCAAGATTATCAAATGTTGTAAGTAGGCAGTTAGGAGCGGTTCTGCTGACAAGGGTATTGGCTGATAGGCAGAGGGGGCTGAGAGGTTTCTCTTTTCCAGTAGCTTCCGGTTTTAGTAATCCGAATCGATTACTGCCAATCATTTAATGGCCATTGTTTAACTGCAATAATAAGTGTGGGATTACGGTAGAGTTATGAATTAAATTGGGCGTTAGTTGGAGTTTTCTCTGCCCCATAGGCGCGAGTCACGAAGCAAATGACGTAAAATTATTTTGTGAGTTTCTCTACCGTTTTCACAGTGTCAAAGTAATGTTGTCCCTCCGTTAGCTAATTCTTTTCTTGAGTGTAAAACTACAATACAGTACAGAGGTTGTACCAGAGCAAGTGATTTTCGGTCCTGAAACGGCATAACTTAGCTATATCATGGCGACTTCACCTAGGGTGGAAGGAGTGGAAACACTTGATCGAGGCGGGCGAAAATTTCCGAATACATACATTACCCAAACGAAATACATGGAGAGGTCACGTGGATAATAAGTTATTGAGTAACATGATTCTGTCCACAATCATATCGATAGGGTTGATGGCCTGCGGAGATCAGGGAAAATACGGACGCTTTCAAACAGTGATTTTAACACCCTGTGAGCGCCATGACGGTACTCCACCTATTGTTAATGGTGCTGAATGTGGCACTTTGTCGGTACCGCTGGACCCGCAGGCAGCGAACGGCGAACAGATCAATCTTGCCATTAAGCGCTGGCCGGCTATTAGCTCCGTGGCCGAGCCCGACCCTGTCTTTATTATTGCCGGGGGGCCGGGGCAATCGGCGATTGATGTCTCAGACCGGCTGTTGCCGGTATTTTTTAATCTGCGGAAAAAGCGCGATATTGTGTTTGTGGATCAGCGCGGCACCGGCCAGTCTTCGTCTTTGCACTGCGAGCTAAAACACAATTTATCGTTGGCTCAGTTAAGCACCGATTCTGAGGCGCAAACCCTTGCCGAACTTAAACAGTGCGCTGCGCAGCATCAGACGCTCGCCCCGTTTATGCTCACCGATTACGCGGTTGCCGATTTAGACTCTGTGCGCAGCGCACTTGGTTATACTCAGGTTAATGTGTGGGGCGGGTCTTACGGTACGCGAGTGGCACTTCGTTATATGGCGCAGTACCCCAAAGCAGTGCGTTCGGCCGTGTTGGATGGCCTTGCGCCACCTGACATGTCGGTGCCCTATAGTTTGGGCGCGGGGGCGAATCAGGCCTTGGCGACTGTGTCTGACGAATGCCTTGCCCGGCACGATTGCGCTGCGCGCTACGGCAATATTGAAGCGCACGCTAAAAAGCTTGGGCAGCAGTTGTTAGCCGAACCTGTCAGCTTAACCATCGATAACCCACTAACCGGCGAGCCCGAAACCATCCTGCTTGATGCCAATAAGTTTTCCGCGTTGGTGCGCATGGCACTGTACGATCGCATTATGTCCCGCTTGCTGCCTTACACCATTCACGCCGCTGCCGGGGGGAACTTTGAGCCTGTGGCGGCCTTAGTGAGTCAGTTTTTAGGCGACGATAGCCAGTTAAATATCGCCATGGGAATGCACCTGAGCATCATGTGCAATGAAGACGCAGGAGTGAGCCCAAAACCACAGCAAGAGAATTTTTTAGGTGTCGATTTGGCAAAAATCCTGTTGCAGGCCTGTGAGTTCTGGCCAGAGGCCAGAGTTGCCGAAAATTACTACAACCCTGTGTCTGCGAATGTGCCTGTGCTGTTACTTTCCGGCACCGCCGATCCGGTCACGCCACCTAAACGGGGCAATGAGGTTGCACAACATTTGCCGAATGCCACGCATTTGGTGGCCGTTGGTGCCCATCATGGCGTCACCTTGCAAACCTGTGCTGGCAGTGTGGTTACGGAGTTTATTCGTGATCTAACCGTCAGCGAACGCAGCCGTGGTTGTATTGAGTCCATGGTGCCTATGCCGGCCTTTTTGCACGGAGGGGCCGACGCATGATTGAGATCAATAACGTTAGCAAACACTTTGGTTCGGTCACCGCTCTGGATGGCGTGTCGCTGCAAATCAACGATGGTGAAATTGTTGGCTTGCTGGGGTTAAACGGCGCGGGTAAATCTACCCTCATGCGCATGACCTACGGGCTGGTGCAACCCTCGGGTGGCGAGATTTATATTGATGGCATTAACGCGGTTACGGAGCCTGAGCGCACCCGCTCGTTGCTGGGGGTGCTGCCTGACAATGCCGGTTTGTACAAACGCTTAACGGCGCGAGAAAACATTCTCTATTTTGGCCGCCTGCAGGGCATGGATGAGAATGAGTTGAACGAATCCTGCGATCACCTGATGGACATTTTAGGTATGGATACCATTGCCGGGCGCTATGCGGATGGGTTCTCGCTAGGTGAGCGAATGAAAACCGCATTGGCGCGGGCGATTGTGCATAAACCCAAACATATTCTGTTGGATGAGCCTACCAATGGCCTGGATGTGATTACCACCCGCGCGGTGCGCAAGCTGCTGCGCCAGCAAAAAGCGGCGGGGCGTTCGGTGTTATTTTCCAGCCACTTAATGTACGAGGTTGAAAACCTTTGCGATCGCGTGCTGGTGATTGCAGGAGGCAAACTGGTCGCTGGGGGTACGGTAGCCGAAGTGGTGCAGGCCGCCGGTTGCTCTAATTTAGAGGATGCCTTTGTCACGCTGTCGCAGGAGCCTAGCCATGTGGTTTAAGCAAATAAAGGCGGTATGCCGTAAAGAAATTAAAGATGCCATCCGCGATAAACGAGCCATGAAACTCGCATTTTTGCCGCCGGTGTATATGGTCGTGTTTTTTGCCATGGGCATTGGCATGGCCATTCATTTTCAAAATACCGAAGAGCGTAATATCGAACTGTCGGTGGCAGGCAACAACCAGGCCCTTACTGATTTTCTGCGTGAAAACCGGTTGGATATAAAAGCAGCCCCCGAAGACGCTTACGGCGCGGTGGAGCGCGGCGAGCTCGACTATGCATTAATTCTCGACGCAGTCCCGGAGTCCGGCAACCCGCGCACGCCGCGTGTGGCCACCTTGGTGTACAACGCCTCGAATCAAAACGTGCACGGCCCGGTGGGAGAGGTTCGCCGTTTACTCTACCAGTACAACGGCACAGAGGCGGCGCTTAATGTTATGGCGCGCGGCTTAAGCCCCGAGCTGATTAACCCATTGAGAGTTCGCGATGCCAATGTTGCCACCGAACAGCAAATGGGCGGGCTTATTCTCGGGGGCGTGCCTTTACTGCTGTTAATGTGCGCCATGATGGGCAGCATGGGGTTTGCTGCGGATATGACCGCTGGCGAGCGCGAGCGTCGCTCCCTGGAGCCGTTATTAATTAATCCGGTGTCATCTTTGGTGCTGATTACCGGCAAGTGGGCCACCGCTGTGCTGCTGACATTGGCGGTGGTATTGCTGTGCTTACTGTTGCTTGCCATTGCCCTTTATTTTTTGCCGTTTAACCAAATGGGTTTGCGCGTAGAAGTTGGCCCTTTGGCACTGGCCGGTATATTTTTAGCGTTAATTCCCGTGGCATTTATTGCCGCTGCCCTGCAGTTGGCACTGGGGATTTTGTCGCGTTCTTTTAAAGATGCACAAACCTATATGGGCTTTTTAATTCTTCTGCCGATGGTGCCGTTTTTTGTGATGATCACGAACCCCGGTTTATACCAAAGCTGGCATTTGTGGGTGCCTATGCTGGGTCATCAAACGGTGCTGAAAGGCTTATTACTTGGCGAAACGGCTCCGGCTCTCGCTTATCCAGCTTTTTGGTTAAGTGCCGTACCGGTTACGTTACTGGCACTGTGGGCCGCAGGGCGACAACTGCGACGGGCGAAAATAATTTATGGCTAAGATTATCGTTTTACTCTGGGCTCTGGCGTTACTGCCTGGTTGTTACTACCTGCAGCAACCAGCCACACCCATGCCGCAAGCTTACTACCCGGCGCAACAGGGGTATGAGGTGTCTGAAGTGCCGCCTGTGCAGCGTCAGCGCGACTTACTGGTGATGCTGCCGGGCATGGGTGATGGTATTGACCGCTTTGCTCACGAAGGGCTGGTGCAGCAGGTGGCACAAGCGCAACTGCCTGTGGATGTGGTCGTGGTCAATGCGCATTTTAACTACTATCGCTCGCGTACACTGCTTACTCGTTTGCAGCAAGATGTGATAAACCCTGCCAAAGCCATGGGCTATCAGCGTGTGCATTTAGCCGGTGTGTCTCTCGGCGGGTTCGGTGCTCTGGTATACTGGCGCGATGTCATTGATGCTGCGCAAGACACTAACACGGCAGAAAAAGGCCCGGGGGCGGTACTGCTACTAACGCCCTATTTGGGTGAGCCCGAATACTATCAGCACCTTTTGCAGAAAAACTCTCAGGCGCAAGCAGTTAACGAGGAGAAAAACCTCTGGCCCTGGCTTGAGTCGCAAAACCTGCGTGAGCGCAAACAGTGGTATTTAGGCAGTGCCCAGCAAGATGAGTTTTATACGGCAAACCAGCTGCTGGCCGAGCGCCTTCGGCAAAGCAATACCGCAACCGTTAATGGTGGCCACAACTGGCAGTCCTGGCGTGAGCTGTGGCCTACACTGTTACGCCAACTTAAGCGTGACTATTATTCCAAGGTAAACAATTATGAGTAACACCTTCCCTCTTGACGGAAGCGAATTCATCACCCTCAATAACTTGCTAAAAGTCGAAGGTTGGGTGGAAAGCGGCGCAGTTGCCAAGCAGGTTATCGATGCCGGCATGGTCAGTGTAAACGGCGTTATTGAAACCCGTAAACGCTGCAAAATTACCGCCGGGCAAGAAGTGTCGTTCAACGGCGAAAGTATCACGGTGGTGGAGTAACTCATGACACTGCAGTGGTACCCAGGGCATATGCACAAAGCGCAAAAAGAAATGCGTGAAGTATTGCCCAAAGTCGACTTAGTTATTGAGGTGCTGGACGCGCGCATCCCCTTTAGCAGTGAAAACCCGCTGATTGCCGGTTTGCGAGGTGAGAAGCCCGTGGTTAAGGTGCTGACCAAATCTGACCTTGCAGACTCTGACAATATCGCTCTATGGCAAGCGTATCTGGATGAGCAAAAGCAAACGAAAACTCTTGCTGTCAGTACTCAAGAGCCCGCCAAAATTCATACTTTACCAGAGCTGTGCCGCAAGCTGGCACCCGAGAAAACGCGCGGCTTAAAAAAGCTTAAAGCGATGATTCTGGGTATTCCCAATGTCGGTAAATCCACCCTGATCAATACCCTGGCAGGGCGGGCCGTGGCAAAAACCGGTAACGAACCAGCCGTTACCAAGCGCCAGCAAACCATTGAGATAGACGAGCATTTTGTTCTTCTGGATACACCGGGCATACTCTGGCCTAAGCAAGAAGTGCGTAATTGCAGCTACCGCTTAGCGTTTACCGGTGCCATAAAAGATACCGCACTGGATTATGTCGATGTGGCCTTCTTTGGTGCCGATTACCTGCGCAAAGTGTATCCGCAGGCCATTATGCAGCGCTACGACTTAACCGAATTACCCGACTCGGAGCTGGAAGTATTGGAAGCGATTGCCGCCAAACGGGGCTGCTTGGGCGCCGGAGGCCGTGCCGATCTAAATAAGGTGTCGCAATTATTCGTCAATGATTTTCGCAGCGGCAACCTGGGGCCCATCAGTCTCGAAACACCAGCCATGGTGGCCGCAGAGGTCATCGAAGCCAAAGAGCTGGCCGAGCGTAAAGCCGAGCAAAAAGAGAAAGACAAAGCAGCACGACGCAAGCGGCGGCGTAAAAATAGTTAATGTCCGTTAGCTGTGTTGCGATTGACTCTCGAGTTTAAAGCAGCAACTTTATGAAAATAATCACATGGAACTGTGCAGGGGCCTTTCGTAAAAAGTATCATGTCTTAGACGGGTTTGATGCCGACATTCTGGTGATTCAGGAATGTGAAAACCCCGCATTGTCTACACAAGAGTATCTCCATTGGGCCGGTGATTATTTATGGATAGGCCAGACACGGCATAAAGGGCTGGGAATTTTCGCTAAAAAGAGTCATCGACTTCAACCTCTTGATTGGAGTGGTAGTTTTTCTATTCCTTTTCTTGCATCGCAATTGTCTGCGAAAACGTGGCATACCGAAGACCTGCAGAGCTTTCTTCCCGTCATGGTGGACGAAGATTTGACATTGTTGGGTGTTTGGACAAAGCAAGCAGGGTCGGACACCTTCGGCTATATTGGGCAGTTGTGGAAGTATTTGATGATTCACTTGCAAGATCTGCCTTTTCGTCGTGGTGTGATAGCAGGTGATCTCAACAGCAACGTAATTTGGGATCGATCAGATCGTTGGTGGAATCATTCTGACGTGCTGGCGTTGCTGAGGCAAAAGGGGTATTCATCGGTATACCATAGTTGCTTTGCGGAGCTTGCCGGGCAGGAGAGCCAGCCTACTTACTATATGCATCGAAATAAAGAAAAGGGCTATCACATAGATTACTGCTTTTTAACTGACGACCTGCTGAGCACAGCAAGCTATGTGGATGGCAGTGCTATTGATTGGCTGGCACTTAGCGATCATATTCCTCAAATTATTAGAATTGATTAGTAAATTCATTGGCACTAAAGCTATTGAGCTTTAATGCCAACATTTTACTATTCTAATCACTCTTAGTTGAGCGCAACGGAATCTCCGGTGCCCATTTATGCCACTCTTCTTTTGGTGCATCGTGCAGAGCAAAAACCTGGCCGTCACTGATTCGCTCACCGGGTAAGTCCGGTGTTGCCAGCGCAATACCGCCTGCCAGCAGAGATTGCACCGACCCCGTACGCAGGTTGGCGCCCGAAAACCAGCCAAAATCAAACGCGATTCCGGTGGCATTCCAAAAGACGGTATTGCTGCGAACCAGGGGTGCGTAATCCGGGTAAATGTGCAGGTAAATATTTACATGCTGGGCGTTGGGCGCCAGTTCAAAACCCGTCACTTCACCCACGGGAATTTCACGGTAGAAAACCGAACGGCCCTCTTTGATAGAGGCGAGTGAGGGCGCCTGTAAGGTGAGTGAGAGGCCGTTTTCGCTCAGGTAGTCGTCTGGCGGAATTTCGCGGCCGGTAAATTCATAACTCATTTCGCTACTGTTTCCGGGCTCGATCGCAATATACTGGCCGAAGACAATGGTGCCCAGATTACTCACACCTTTAAGGCTAATGTCGGGTTTGACTCGCCAAAATTCCGTACCTTGTACAATCAGTGATTGCGCCTCGGGCAGCAGGCGAATGTAGGCGGTTACGCCGGGTTCGGGATGGTTAATGGTAATGTCTTCTACCTCACCAATAGCGACGCCCAAGTAACGTAGTTCGGCACCTTTTTTTAGGCTGTCACTGTCCTTAAAGCTGACTTTTACGACCGGGCCTTTGTCTTTTGCGTCTTCAAGGGACGTGTGCAGAATAAATCGATTTTGGTTTTGTGCTGCCGGTGCTTCGGCGGTGGTCTCGGGTAAGTACAAACCAATCCCTCCGCGTAAAATACTGGAAAGTGATTCGGTATTGATGTCTACACCGTTAAAGTCGGCGCTGATACTCACGCCGCTATTTTGATAAAAGCGTGCATTCTGTGTGATCAATGGCGCAAATTTGGGGGCGATATGAACGTCCATAATGACTTTGCTTTGATCATCGTTCAGGCGGTAGTCCACCACCTTGCCGATACTGACGTTGCGGTAATAGACCTCACTGGATCGGGTGATTCCTTCCAGCCCTTCGGCGGTCAGTTCAATGTACAGGCCGTCTTTGTCTTTGCGGGGGGCAGGGGGTTCTTGCAGGGCAATAAATTCACGCACTTGAGTGCCGCCCTCACTGGTAAATTCCATTTCTACGTGCGAGCCCGTCAGGAGGGTAGACAACCCCGAAATACGCGACAGAGAAATGGTCGGTGTGGCCAGCCAAAATTCGGTGGTTTCATTCAGTAATACATCGGCCAGCGGGTTGATGCTGGCTTTTGCATTAATGGCCGAGTAATCGTCTTTCATTTTCAGGGTTTTCAGTTTGCCAACGGTTAGCCCTTTGTAGCGAATTTCCGTGTGGTTGGCTTTAAGCCCCTCGGCGGTATTAAATTGAATATCAATTTCTATACCGGTATCGGCTTCGGCGTAGCTGGAATAAATTTTAAATACTTGGTTCTCAAGCACCGGTTCGCCAGGCTTTGTGCCGTCGGGTTCGGCAAACGATAAGCCCCCTAGAATAATAGAGGTCAGCGAATCAGTGTTTACGTTTATGCTGTTCAAATCCCCCGAGATAGATACGCCGCTGGTGTTCCAAAATCGCGAGTTACTGTTGAGCAGATGAGCGTATTCGGCATCAATGTGGGCTTTAAAAATAACGCTGCGGTTATCTTCACTTAATGAGTAGTCCACCACTTTCCCCACCGGCAGTTTGCGATAGTGAATGGGAGAGCCCGCATGCAGTGAGCCTAGGTTGGGAGCGGACAGACGAATTTCCAAATCCCCAGGGGTAAGCTCGGGTGGTGGGGACTCTTCCAGTGCTTTGAAAACATAGCGGGCATTGGGGCTTTGCCCAGGGCGCATGGCGATATAATTACCCGACACCAGTGTGTCTAACCCCTGCACACCGCCTAATGACAGTTCGGGCTTAACTAACCAGAATTGCGTATCTTCACGCAGGGCTGTTTCGGCTTGTTTGCTCAGCTCAATTTGTGCCGCAACGCTTTGTAAGTCCGGGTGTACGTCAAGATCGGTAACCGTGCCAATTTGTATGCCTTTGTAGCGCACTTCGGTTTTACCTGCTTCCACCCCTTCACCGGTGGGAAAGGTAATCACAATGCTCACACCCGCTTCAGTGAAATGTTTGTAAGTGAGCCATGCACCGAGTACAACTGCAAACAAAGGCAGCAACCATACGGCGGATACGCCACGTTTTTTGTCTACGCTGCTAAGGGGAAGGGCGTCGTCAAAGTGGTTGTTGTCGTTACTCATGTGTTTCTTTGTCCTGTAAATCCCAAATAAGGCGGGGGTCAAAGCTTTCGGCGGCCAGCAGTGTGAGTACTACCACGGCACCAAAGGCGGTGGCGCCAATGTTGGCCTCAATGTTGGCTAGCTTGCCAAAACTGACTAGGGTGACCAGAATCGCAATCACAAAAAGATCCAGCATGGACCAACGGCCAATTAAATCAATAAAGCGGTACATGCGTGTTGCCTGGGTAGAATTCACCGGCTTGCCGCGCTTCACCGTCAGCAATAAATAGATAATGCCCACCAGTTTAAAAACGGGCACGGCAATACTGGCGATAAAAACCACAACAGCAATGGGCAGCATGTCGTTTTTGGCCAGATCGATTACCCCGGCCATAATCGTGCTGGGAATGGTTTTATCAATCTGTATCACCGTCATAATGGGGTAGAAATTGGCCGGAATAAACGCTACCAGTGCACTAATGGTGAAGGCCCAGGCGCGAGACAGTGCGTAGGGGTCGCGCAGATGAACCGGGCCATGACAGCGCGGGCATAGCTGCGTGTGGCTGCTGCTAACCCGTGCAAGCTTGCCGCAGGTATGGCACAGGGCAAGGCGTTTATCAATCGCCCGCATGCTGGTGCTCCGTCAAATCCCAGAATCGGTCGGTGTTGAACTGGCCCATAGTAAGGCCGAGCAGCACCAGTAAACATAAAAAACAGACAAACCCCATCGATATTTCAAAACTGCCCATATCCATCAGTTTTACCATAGAAACAATCACTGCCAGCAAATACACATCCAGCATGACCCAGGGGGCGATGCGATGGTATAGCTTTAGGCCCAGCTGCACCCAGTAGCGCCGAACCCCTAAAAACCAAGCGCTACAGGTGCCAAAGACAACGACCAGTAAAAACACCGGCGCAACGGCTGTGCACAGTAGAACCAAGGCACCTACCCATATAAAGCCCATATCCATCAGCTGCCCGGCCCCCCCTATTAAGGTGTAGGTGTTGGGCGCTCCTACAAGCCCAAAGCTCATCTGTGGGTACACATGGGCTGGGATGGCAACAATAAGCCCGGCCAGTGCCAATGCCATTGGTATGCTCACGTTTAAGGGCGCTGCGCTTGGTAGGTGCGCACCGCAACGTGGGCAGCTTGGGCGCTTTTGTTTTGGAGACACCTTGATAAGCAGGTCGCAATCTTTGCAGGCGCAAGTTACGTCGCCAATGGGGGCTGGATGGGCAGGCGTCATATACGTGAGGGGTAATTCCTTTATCGCGGCCGAGAATGAATAGAACGGTCAAATTGACCAACTTAACCCGTAAAAACTACGTTGTTACGCTTTAAAAGACAAGTGCGCCACCCTTTGATTTTAAAAAAACACTTTACCCTCACAATGGCTGTGTATGTGCCGACTGAATAGAGCATAGATTCAGCCCAGATTCAGCCCGGCGACGCTAACCTGAACGCAATAGTCTTAAGTGAGGCGTGTTATGAAAAAGGTGAAGCTTTCTTTCTTACTGATCGGGTTGGTGACGCTGGCGAGTTGCGATGAAGACTATCACGATGAGCCACCGCCGCCGCAGGCACTGACGGACTTTGTTTTAATTGATAGTTATGGAGTTGATAGTGGGTATTCACCCAACGCACCTTTAGCGATTGACCCCTTTGTGGGGGCGGGAGTTTTTGAGGTTTTCTGGCGGGCCAGGTTTTCCCGCTACTACCGCTTTTATTTAAGTGTGAGCGATACGCCTTATTTGTCTGATGCCATTCCCGTATACGAAGTGGGGTGCGGACCTGGTCAGCAATGCGATTTGGAAGGCTATGCTTTATGTCAATACAATCAGGACTTTACCCTGTTTTGCGAGAATGGGCCTAGTGTCGATATGCTGGACTTACTGTACGAGGTGCCACAAACAGTCTACTTTTTTGCGCAACTGTGTGGAGCTTACGACTGCGATTATCGACGGTTAAACGTGGGCATGTATTAATCAATCGTATTACTTCCACCGGTGACGCTTAGGGTTGGCTTAATTTGGTGCAGTTACAGCGCATTTTTTTCGTAGTGCTCCGTAGTTGAGCGAAATCGTCGCCAATGCTGTTATTCAACAAGCAAAAAAACACGCTATCCTAAATAGTTATTGAAGCTTTCCATACATTGGCCGAAAGCTTGCTCATACGCCCATATTGAATATCTTTTAGGTTAGCGCATGTCTCTTAACAAAAAGTTCACGCTGTGGTTGGTGGTATTAATTCTTCTTCTCACTGCGGTGGCGATGGTGGCTATTTGGTGGCTGGAGTCAAAGCAAGTAAAGCGCAGTGCTGAAGCGCGAGCGCTTGAAATAAGCAGTCAAAGTCTACGTTTATTGACGGTTACAGACTCCATCATGGCCGAACGTGTAAAAAGCAGTATGAGTGTGCTGATGAAGCGCGGTCTGGCATTAGGCCCACCGGCTCTGGGTTTTCCGATCCGTGTGGGTGAGCGGGAGGTGCCACAGCTGTACCTGGGGGAGCTTGAACAAAGTAATAACTACGAGCTGGTGGATGAGCTGACCGACGACATGGGCGGCACGGCCACCTTGTTTGTTCACGATGGCGAAAACTATGTTCGGGTTTCTACCAACGTAAAAAAGGACGGCCAGCGGGCAACCGGTACCATACTCACACCCGGCGGGGCCGCGTATCGGGCTATCGAAGCGGGGCGGGCGTTTTATGGCCAAGTTGATATTCTGGGCTCCCCTTATTTAACCGGTTACGCTCCCATGCAAGACGCCACCGGAGAGGTGATGGGTATCTGGTATGTTGGCTATTCAGCCGATTTATCTGAGCTGGAAAGCAATATAGCTAAGGCGCGTATCCTTGAAGAGGGCTTTGTTGCTGTAGTGGACGATAAAAACCGCGTACGCATGCATTCCGACAGTTACAGCCCGGCAGAGGTTGAGGCGATCCTGGCCAATACAGAGGGTTGGAATATTACCCGCACAGCGTTTGATCCCTGGGGGTACAGCATTATTGCCGCCTACTCGGATAAAGAAGTCACAAGCCTAATATGGCAGGTCACTACAAAAGTTGCGATGGCGGTAGTCTTGGCCGGTGTCCTGGTGACGGTAATGGTGATTTTACTGGCTAACTTTTTAGTGGCCCGGCCTATGGGGCAATTAATAGAAGCCATACGTCGTATTACTCAGGGGGACGGGGATTTAACCGTTCGTCTAAACAGCACCAGTGGTGATGAGTTTGGCAAAGTGGCCGCGGGCTTCGATGAACTGATGGAAAAGTTTCAACTTACTATCAGCGCTGTAGGCGGGTCGTCAGCCCAGCTTTTGGAGTCGGCGCAATCGTTAACCCAAGTGGCAGAAGAGTCCAGTCAATCGGTTGAAGAGCAAACACAGGGGGTTGCGAGGGTTGCCGAGGCCATGGAGCAAATGGTGTTGGCCTCGCAAAACGTTGCCCAAAGTGCCAGTACCGCAGATCAGTTGGCCAAAGATGCCAGCGTACAGGCCAGCGCCGGTCAAAATACTCTGCACGAAACCATAACGGTTATCGAGCAGCTGACTCAAAGCACCTTAGAGTGTGCCGAAGCGGTTAATAACCTCAGCGAACACAGCGTGGCAATTGCCGGGGTGTTGGATGTGATACACGGCATCGCTGAGCAAACCAACCTGCTTGCTCTTAATGCCGCTATTGAAGCGGCACGTGCAGGCGAACACGGTCGAGGCTTTGCGGTAGTCTCCGACGAAGTACGCATGCTGGCCAATCGTACGCAAAACTCGATTGTGGATATTCGCGAGCAGATCGAGCAGTTGCAAACCGGTGCCCAGACTGCAGCCAAGAAAATGACTGAAAACAAAGAACTCGCCACGGGTTTGTCTGAAAAAGCGGTAGAGTCTGGCCAATCGATCGGCGGCACTATGAAGGCGGTGATGGAAATATCAGCACTTAATACCGAAATTGCGGGGGCCTCGGAAGAGCAAAGCCAAGTATCTGACGAAATTAATCAAAACATCGATTCGGTACGCAATAACGCTTTGCGCACCTCAGACCAGGCAGATAAAACACGCAGTGCCAGCGATTCATTGACGGCTTTGGCCAAACAATTACAGCGGCAGCTGGATGAGTATCGGGTGTAAAAAGCGGCCACCGACACCCAAGGCGCGTGGTCGGTCTTGGCCCAGAAACCTTCCCTAAAATCATAGGCGAGCTCTGGCCCGCGCCAATGCTCCGGAGCCTCACTCCAGAATACCTCGACCCTGGCCCAGCCATTGGGCGGTGCCAGGTTTTCATGCGGGTGGCCGTAGTCGAAACTGTCGTAAACGTATATCGCTTACGGACCGGGTCAGCCAATACCGCAGGGGCGTGGGTGTTCAGCGTATCGACGTGATGAACCACCTGCTACGGCACCGCAGACGCCGGGGTGTTGGCGGACAAATCGGCAGTGGTTCCCGCTGCGCAAAGGCCAACAGAAAGAGCGCGCTGAGCTTAGGTTTAGACATAGATACCATTTCTTTTTATCAGATACGCGCTGCTAAATGGCTGCTGGATCAGGATTAAATCGGTGGTGTGGGGCTTTTAAGAAAGTTGTAGTGGGGGGGTGGTTTGTGGTGTGGATGGGTTTCTCGTAACGGCTGAGAGCTCTAATTGGATTGCGGCGGGGGCAAAGTGTTGGTTTTTTTGGGCTTTTATATTTACGCGCGACTCAAAATAATAAGCTGTAGCTTGGGCGCGGAGTTGTTAATTGAGGTCTTCTGGAGACTTGTCGGAGCGGATGAATCATAAAACACTAAAGAGTTTTATGACCCTTCGGGTTCAGTGTGGCCTGCGAAGTGCCGCTCGCATGACTACAATTTTCTATAAATCAAAAACATTCCTACAGCTGGGCAGTGTGCTGTATGTGAAATTTAATGATTTCTAGTGACTTACTGGTAATTTTCTTTGTAATGGTGGTTAGCGCATTGGTGTAGCGTAATACATATCGATATGAAAGGCATATACTTTTTAACTTTCTTATAGTTACAGTCTATATCTGTTCTTGTTCTACCAGGTTGGTCCTGCATTTGACTGTCCTCTGGGCGTCAGGGGGGCAAGTCAAGTCGTTTATAATCAGCAAACTTTATGAAAAGTTAGATTACACTTTCGTCAATACTTGTCTAGCTGCTAGCCACTAAAAAGCAATAACCTGATAAATCTAAACGTTTAAAATCAGTAACCCATTTGACAGTTTATAGATGTCATTTATTCTGTCTACAGTCAGCGTGAGAGTTACTTTTACAATTCTAATAGTAACTGCCCTCAAGTAACTGTAATTTGCATGAATGCCTAAAGGAGTTGTTGGTCACCGTGACTTTCACTAAAGAACTTACAGCGGGTCAACAAGAAATGTTGATGGTGCGAGCACGCAGACGCAATATACTCTGTCAGGCTCTATCCATATTGGGCATTTTTTTTCTTTGTGTTTTTGGAAGTTTATGTTTATTTAATGACTCTTACTTTCTCGGATCTATATTGCTTCTCAGTGCCTTTGTTGGCTTAGTAAACCTTTATATATTAAAGCGTAGTGGTGATGTTGAGCGAAGCGCTAGAGTTCTAAGCTGCATTTTGTTTGTGTTATCAATAAGTTTGCTGATAACAGGAGGGGTGAACAACACAGGCATACTTTGGATATACCCTATCGTTGCCGTCAATCTTTTTATCAATCGCTTCTGGCCCGCTGTCATTGTTTTTGGTGCTTTCAGTGCTTCGAGTATTTTGCTGCTATTTACCCCTCTGAGGGACTATTTAATCGCTAGCTACTCTCTCACAGAAACAATTCGTTTTATAATATCAATGTTAGCATTAAACGCCATTTGTTTGGTCGCCCTGCGTTCTGAAGAGCAAGCCTATCGAACAATTATACAGCTGCATGACGATGATATTCGTCACATGGCTTACTATGACATGCTCACAGGGTTGCCCAATCGCTGGAGCTTCAAAACTAACCTAGAGCGTATGCTTGCGCGAGCAGAAAAGGAAAAGCAACGCATCGCTTTATTGTATGTTGACCTTGATAATTTTAAGCAGGTTAATGACCAGCATGGTCACGAATGCGGTGATCGAGTGTTGCTCAAATTCAGTAGGCAGCTTTGGGAAGAACTCCGTCCTACTGGCCAGCTATTCAGCTTGCAGAAAGAAAGCATCGCTAGATTAGCCGGCGATGAGTTTGTGGTACTTTTATCTGACATGAAAGATCCGCTTGATGCCGGCAATGTCGCAGCACGCATTTTGAGTCTTTTTGACGGGGGGTTTAACGTTGATGATTTGAGTCACATGATTTACGCGAGTATTGGTATCGCTGTGTACCCTGATGATGCTAAGAACCCTTCTGACTTAATCCATCACGCTGATGCGGCAATGTACGATGCCAAACATAATGGTCGTAATTGCTACAGATTTTTCACCCAGGAAATTGCTGAAAAACTTCAGCAAAAACAGGTGATTGAGAAAGGGCTGAGAGCGGCTTTAAGAGATGATCAACTCTCTTTAGTCTACATGCCTATATTTGATTGTAAAGATAACAGAGTTGTAGCGGTTGAAGTGCTGCTTCGATGCCATGCCGCTGAGCTTAAAGGTATTGGCCCTGACCATTTTATTCCGATAGCTGAGACAACCGGTTTAATCAAGGAAATAGACTTGTGGGTTATTGATAAGGCTTTGCAGACACTGGTAAATCTACAGAAAAATCAGAACTTCAAGGGAAAGCTTTGCATCAATATTTCGGGGGTGGAGCTTCACAACGAACGCTTTCCAAACCAGGTGAAAAGCCTTTTAAGCCATCATAATATCTGTGCTGAAAATATCGAGCTTGAAGTCACTGAAACCGCATTTGTTGCCGAAGATCCGCTCTGCTTAGAGATACTAAAAGAGCTGGATGGATTGGGAATGTCCATAGCATTAGATGATTTTGGCACTGGATACACCGCATTCAGTCAGCTAATACACTATCCAGCGGACTGCTTGAAAATTGATCGCTCATTTGTTGGTGATCTTTTCTCAGAGCGGGAGGCGCGTAATAAAATGGTAATGATTATTCAGAATTTGGCTAAGCTCTACGATCTTCGCGTCATTGCCGAAGGTGTTGAAACTGAAGAGCAACTAAACTACTTAAAAGACAGCGGCTGCGATTGGGTGCAAGGCTACTATCTATCGCGACCCCTGTCTTTGAGTGATTTAATCAAGTTATTGGAAGCCTAACTGGTCATATAATATGCTGCGTGTGAGGGCCCGGCATAATGAATAGATGTCGTCTAATCCTGATAAGGAAAAGGTGGCAGACTTATTTTTAGAGCAGGATTATGCGTTAGCTGATAGCGAAAAAAGTAAGGCGTGAAACGTCGCTAGTACTTTTTGACGGCGTCAGCAGGCCTGTTAGGTACACAATTCACGGCTAGAATGTCTCGCCTCCAAATAAGCCTTAATGGTTAACGTGGAGCTAGCAGAGATTGCTAGGTCGGGTGAACCACACAATATTAAAGTGCTTTATGATTCCTCGGGCCCAGTGTGGCCCGCGAAACGCAGTGGCCTTCGCTTCTCCCGCTTGGTTGCTAGAGTGTCCGATTACTGATCGCAATGGGTGAACCGCAGCCCCGGCGTTATAAGTACCTAAGAGGGTTAGTATTCCCAGTAGGCGGTAAGCTCTTGGCCAACTGTTATTCGGCGTTTCGAACTGCTGTTAATCGCTCCGGCATCAAGTTACCTTCCGGTCAGCTGTCCCACGTATTGCGACATACCTTCGCTACTCATTACATAATAAATGGCGCTGATATATTGGTTTTACAGCGGTTGTTTGGCTATTCAGGTTTGAAGGTCGCAATAATGTGGGCGCACCTATCGCCACTGTGCATGGTGGACGTTCCAAGCCTTACGCCAATGAATGGTAATTTGCTGAATCTTTAAAAACAGTCAGTCTTAACTACAATTTCGTCTCGACTATCCTAACAGCGTCATCAATGGCGTTAATGAATAGTGATTTGGCACCAGACAGCGTCAGCGGAATATTGTAGTTGTCGATGGTCGAGCTCACCTTTCCCCAATCTTGTTGGCTCATGCCTGAGAATAGGCGCATCGAGTAGCAATAGGTTTTGACTTGTATCGAGGGTATATCGTCGCTATTTAAATTCTTTCCCTGGGCGAAGTTTAAACCCCAATCATCGTTAACCTCGTGATTAAAAAGACTGCTTACGTTCTTAAAGAATACGGATTTTGCAGTTTGTTGGACTTGTAAATCTTCCAGATAGCTAATACGCCTTTCCATTGCCCTTTCCTTGTCTGAATCCTGTTTTTTGCTAGCGGTAGGCCTGTTAGTGTTGTTGAATATAGTGCCAAGCGAATAACAGCTTATATCATGGCTATTAAGAAAAAGTTGTTAGAATTTGTTACTGCGGCGGAAGAGCTTGATGGCGGCCTAAAGATGAGTTTAGTCGGCCAGATACAGAGGCGAAGCCTGTGTGACCTAAGAGTCTATAAGTGGGTTAAAGCGGTACAGGAAGGGGGTAGTAATTTATTGGAAAGAAAAAAGCTACAGGTACTAACCTGCCAGCCTTTCTAAATGTGGTAGCTAGAGGTGGGTTTGAACCGCTGACCCCAGCATTGTGAGACCCTTGGAGTAGTCCTTGTTCAATCTCAAATATAATAGAATCAGTGATTTACGTGCATGCTAAGCCACATTAAACTCATTTAAATCTCCAAAAATGGCATTCACCTAGTAGTATTTGTTTGTCACTGATGGCAAAATTCTATTAATTATAATTAAATCAGATGGATCTTGATGTGTGGGCTGCTGGACGGAGTTGAATGTTGCGAATTTTTGCTACTCTAAGATTTAGAGCTATACGTGTCTTAAGGAAAGCTAGACTTAATCTTTCAAATTCTATTTCTTTTCTTTCTTTAGCTGTTGCTTTTTCCGCTTTCTACCTTTCTTACAATGACTCTATTGTCGATAAGCGGGTTGAGGTAGAGCAGCTTAGATATCAAATATTCGATCACATCGGAGGTGGAAATTCGCTCACTCGTTTTAATAATTGCGGAGATAAGGAATCTCTTGAGGCTGCTATTCGAAAAATATCGGCTTTGAAAGCCATAGAGGGCGAGGGTTATAATTATCATACTTTATTGGGTATGTATTACCTTTGCCAAGAATCACCTGAATATTACTTGCGGGCAAAGAGTCACATGTTAACCGCTTTAGGCATGAACCCTGATGATCCGGTTATTCACTCTAGCCTGTCTTATTTATACTCTCTTTTGGGTGAAAGTGAAAAAGCAATTGATTTTGCAGCTAGTCTTTTTGAATTGGCTCCTGTTTCAGACGATACATACTTTGCATTGTCTGCCTCTTACATGAATTCTCAGGATTATTCCTCTGCAATTGATTTTTCAAGTAAGGGGCTTAAAGAGTTCCCCTTCTCCGATAAACTTTATTTGGTTCTATCCCTTTCTCAGTATATGTTGAGCAATATTCAGGAAGCCTCTAATGTTTTGCTAACAGCTAAAGTTTTTAATTCACTTCCTGAGGGTTATTACTGTATAGAGGCCTATGTTCACTTAGATTCAAAAGAGTTTGAATCGGCAAAAGAAAAAATCGAAAATTGTGAATCTAAATATTTTCCAACATTTTATCATGAGCTAAAGGGGGATTATTATTACTTTTACCCGGAAGTCGAGTCTGACTCTCTAGCTTATGAAGCATATTCTCAGTGTGCTGAGGAGAATCCATATAATCTTCGTTGTCAACGTTTTCGAGGTGATATTTTAAGGCGTTTAGGAAGGTATAGAGAGAGTAATGCTGTTTATACTTTTGTTGTTGAAAATACATCTGTTATAGATCATAAGATTGATGCTAATTTTCGCATGGCGGCTAACTTAATTAGATTGAAAGACTACGATAAATTAAAAGATGTGATTACTATGCTCGAAGGATTTAATTCTCAGATGAATTATGAGAAAAAAGAGAGTTTTTTACAGTTGAAGTCGATTGTCGAAAAGCTGTAGTTATTGTCAAGGTTTTAGGAGAAAAAGGGGACAGATTTATTTTTATAAATGCAAGAAAATTTTCTGGTTCAAGTAGTCTCTCTCTAAGGATTCTGAAAGCTTGTGTTGTTCTTTTTTGACTCTTGGGAAGTCTCTGAATCAACAAGATAGTCCGCTTTTCCTATTTTTATGCTTTTCGATTGGTGGGTAAAGAGTTTGCTTATAGTGAGGTGATAGGCAGTTATGAACAAGGAAGTTGGCGAAATATTACGTGTTATTGAAAAGTCTCCGATAAATCGCAGCCAATCACTCTTTTCTGACTTTAAGCATGAAAAGACGTTGCTAATTCTAGGTTCTTTGACCCTTGTTTCGACGGTAGTGCTGTTTACCTTAGGTATGCAGTTCGGGGGCGTTTTGCTGGGTATCGTCTTTGTTTTTATCTTGCTTATCTACTCTCTTATTCAGGTTCTGTATTTTTATGGTATTTTTCGTTCTCCGTTGAATGGTTATGCTGTTAGAGCCGAAAATCGCTTGCAGGCACGAATTCAATTCATTGGTGAGTTGGCGAAATTTCCACCAGAAAGCTTGCTGTTGGTTTCACAATTTTTCGAACGCGACGCTAAGCGAATCAAAGGTAGGCTTCAAACCCTGCTTGGGGCCTTTGAGAAGGCTGGCTTTATTCCTGCGGCCCTAGCTTTATATTTTGCGTCCACAAAAATTGGCTCTGGTGATTCAGCACTCTTTGCTAACGTACTGGTTTCGTTTGTTTTGGGGCTTTATTTGGGCGCGTTTCTGGTGAACAGGGTCGCGGAGTCTTTGTTGTTTAACCTTGAGTGTTTAGGTGAGGCTCGGGAAATTTCTGAGCAAAATTATTCTAGGGAGGGCAAGGGGGCTGTCGATACCTCTTAATAAGCCATAGAGGTATTGCTTTAAAGGTGGCAGAGCGTTGTCCACGAAGCGCAGTGGACAACGCTTCGCTCGTTGCCCATTGCTGGTCGCAATGGGTGAACCGGGGGCGGTTCTGCGCCCAGCCCCGTATCTACATCGATACAAATTAAAAAGCCCCTGTAGGCCGAGCCTACAGGGGCTTTTTAATTTGTATGTGGTAGCTAGGGGCGGACTTGAACCGCCGACCCCAGCAGTTACAGTGTCGGGGCTGTAGTGACCATTATGCTCGTCAAGTTTTCAGTGTACTTCTGGACTTTCCTGTTCGCGGTAGCGTCTTGGCTTGATAACTACTTACTCGCCGCCTGGGGTGGCGTTGTGGGTGGTGATCTCAGCAAATCTATTGTGTTATTCACCGATGGAGGCGAAATGAATATGGCCGTTTCTGCACTCAACTTCATCACACGTTGGCTGCATATTTTACTGCCCGTTATGTTTACTTCGTTGATGGGGGCGGTAGGTATTCAAGGTGCAGGTCTCGCCAAGACAGCAATTGCAGACGGCTCGACGAGTGCAGGAAGCTCAGCAGCAGCTGTACCTGGAATTGGCAAAAATGCCGTAGGTGCTGTTGGGAAAGGTGCTAAAGCTGTGAGAGGGGCGTTTAAAAAGTGAAGTTATTTTTAATCGCCCCCGTGATGGTATTCATTCCAACGAAAATGGTTGTGACCGGGCTTGCCAGGTGCGGGGCCTGCCCCCATTTCGAAGGAAAAGGAACTTTCCGAGGATTCAGGATCTTCATCAGCCTTAAAGGCAACGATAAATGTGACAACCCCAATGAGGAGTGCATGCCCAGCACGTGCGAGGGATCCAATCACGAACCACAGCGCTTTACCCGCCCAGCGAGCAGCGGTCGCGGTTTTCCGTGCGAAATCACGATTTGTGGCAGTGTCTGTGGCTTGCATGGGTAAATCCTCCTAATTGCATGAACATTTTAGCCGGTGGTCAATACGTGTTCAACCAGTGCTGTTTCAGCCTTAGTAAAATTGGCATGTTTAATTAAAAGTCGTAAGTAAAATCAATGAGTTACGTTATTTATCCTAAGTCAGCCTTTTTATATTTGCTCCAGTGTCTTCATAGGAACAAACAATCGCATAGGATCGTCGGTAAATGACTCGAAGAGACCAAAGTGGTGATAGAAGCCTAAAGCGTCTTCGTCCAGAACATCCAAGATTAATCCGTACGCTGGCAACCCAGCTTTGCTCAGCGCCACGGCTTTGCGTAGCGCGTAAACAAGCGTTTTGCTGCCGAGTCCGCGCCCTTTATAGCGGCCATCAACAGCCAATCGAGCCATTAACACCACGGGGATCGGGTATTGCGGCAGACTCTGTTTAATCGGGACTTTCTCTCGAACAACACTGTTGGTAGCCAGGGTGAAATAGGCCGCTATGGGGGATTTTCCAGAAGCGGTCACCTCCGGCAACACATAAGTGCGACTCAATCCAAGTTTCCCATGCTTTTCAGAGAACCTGGACAGGAATGTATTCATATCCGGTTTACCGCAGTCGAACCCCTTGAGGTCATGCAGTGCTTTGCTGGCTGCTACAAAATCCTTGGCAAGAGGCAATCAAAACCCCTCTCTGTCCAGCTTTTCAGCAGCTTCGATGATTTTATTACTCGGCGCTTTAGCCTCTTCACAGGCTTGAACAAAACGATCAAACCGCTCGTTCGTCAGCTGGATTTCACTTTGGGACTTCAGGCGTTCAATAGCGTCGTTGCGGACCAGATTAGCAAGGTAGTCTGTCAGGCTATAGCCGCTGGCCAATGCGGCTCGCTCTGCCAAAACCTTAAGTTCGGCGGGGAAGCGGGCCTCTATTCGTTCTGTCTTCGTTGCCATAAGAAACCTCCACGATTTACTACACCATACCATACGGCAGATTGCCGTACAAAACTCAATTTGCCTCTGCGAGGAAGCACCAATGAATCTCGTCATCGTCGAATCACCCGGTAAAGTCAAAAAGATCAGTCAGATCCTTGGTTCAGGCTGGGAAGTCCAGGCCAGTGTTGGTCATGTTCGGGACCTTCCCGAGAAGGAAATGGGCGTAGAAGCCCCAGAATACCGGCCTCAGTATGTGCCCACCACCAGGGGCAAGGATGTCCTGGCCAAACTCAGAAAGGCCGTACAGCGCGCCGATGAGGTGTATCTGGCAACGGATATGGATCGTGAAGGTGAAGCCATTGCTTGGCATCTGCAGCAGGCTCTCAAACTTAAGGACCCCAAACGGATTGTATTCTCAGAGATTACGGCCAAAGCCATCAAGGCGGCGATCGATAAGCCTGGAAAGATCAATTACCGTCGTGTAGCTGCCCAGGAGGGCCGTCGCGTCCTGGATAGGCTGGTAGGCTACCGTGTGTCACCCAAGCTCGGGGATGTGACTAAGCAACGAGGCCTGTCCGCCGGCAGAGTGCAGTCACCAGCCGTGCGCATCGTTGCTGATCGTGAACGAGCCATTCAAGCCTTTGTCGCCACAGATCACTATGGTGCCCGGTGGGTTCTCGGTGGCTGGTTTGCTGACTGGGACGTCAAACCGTTCCTCCTGAAGGGGCAGGAATACCTCCTCGACCGCTCCCTGGCCGAACGGGTGGCAAAAATCACGGAGGCCTCTGTAATCGCTTGTGAGGAGACTCAGGAGTCCAAGGCACCTCCAGCACCATTCATCACCTCTACGCTGCAGCAAGCGGCCTCCAGCCGCCTCAAGATGAAGCCGAAGGCCACCATGGCCGCCGCTCAGAAGCTTTACGAGCAAGGTCACATCACCTACATGCGGACTGACACACCCAATTTATCAGAGGAGGCGTTTGCGCAGATCCAGGACTACGGCCGAGCGAATGGGTTGCCAGTTGTCGATCGTCAACGCACTTGGAAAGCCAAAGGTGACGCCCAGGAGGCGCACGAAGCCGTCCGGCCGACTTACATTAACCTGGTCGAAGCTGGCGAGACCTCGGATCAACAACAGCTGTATAAGCTGATCTGGCAGCGTACCGTGGCCTCTCAGCTGCAGGAGGCCAAATACGCGGTGCGCACGGTTAAACTCCGTGCCGGCGAGCTGCAGGGTAAGCCCGTCGAGTGTGTGGCCAAGGGCCGTACCGAGCTGTGTATGGGTTGGAAATCGGTCTATGCCGATGATACGTCAGCTTCTAAGCAAGATCCTGAGGAGGCGGCCAATCCGGTACCCGAGCTTCAGGAGGTCCAGCAGGTCAACGTTGCTAAGGGTAAAGTCCTGGACAAGCGTACCAAGCCACCTTCGCGCTTCACGGAGGCACAGCTGATCAAAGAACTGGAGAAACAAGGCATTGGCCGACCATCGACCTACGCCGCGATCCTGGAGAACATCATGTCCCGCGGTTACGTCGCCTATGACTCGGCCGGCAAGTACCTTGTGCCGACCGATACCGGGTACCTGGTGGTGGACTGCCTGGCCGCCAGTCGCTTCAGCTTTATCGAGCTGGATTTCACCAAGTCCATCGAGGCCCAGTTGGATGAGGTCGCCGAAGGCCGCGCCGGCTATAAGGGTGTGATCGCGACTCTGGACGATCGATTGACCGCTGAACTCACCAATATGGATACCGTCAAAGTAGAGGCACCGGCGGGTATGAATCACCCATGCCCGGAGTGCGGGGAGCAGCTGACTCGCCAACCGGGTAAAGCAGGCAAAAAAGCTTGGTGGGGTTGCTCTGGCTACCCTGAGTGCAAAGTGACCCTACCAGACCAGAATGGCAAGCCAGGCAAACCCAAAGAACGTGAAGTGTCTGATACACCTTGCCCGAAGTGCGGTAAGGAGATGGTTCGCCGGAAGAAAGGTGGCAAAACCGGCTATGACTTTTGGGGCTGTAGTGGGTTTCCGAAATGTGATGGTAAATTAGTTTGCAGGTAAGAGAGGTGCCAGTTCAATCAGTGGAATCTGCTTAAAGTCCGCCAAGTAATTTCCTGGCTTTTATATCGGGAGATTGATGTGCGCCCGCTGAAGCGCCACCAGTTTGAACAAGCACCCGATTGTTTAGAATAAGTTATCGACAGGACTACGAGTGCCTGCACGACGCTGGCCAATGACGTGAGTGTATATCTCCGTGGTCCTCAAGTCAGAATGTCCGAGTAATTCCTGTACTGTGCGGATATCGCTACCGTTAATCAGTAAGTTTGTCGCGAATGAGTGCCGAAAAGTATGCGCGGTGACTTGTTTATGGACTCCACTGGCTTTAACGGCTTTGCGTAAGTTTTTGGCAAAGGCTGTTCCGTGTAGATGATGCCGGCAAATATAACCATCATAGGGATGTTGGCAGCGAGTCGTAGAGGGAAACAAGTATTGCCAGGCAAAATCAGTTAACGACTTACCGTATTTTCGGTGCAGGGCCGGAGCAATCGAGGTAGATCCATATCCTTCAGCTAGATCGGTTTGGTGCGTTAGTTGTGCCTGTGCGATCTGTTGTTGAATAGGGGAGATAAGTGCCTCTGGTAGCAACGTATATCGGTCTTTCGCTCCTTTCCCTCTGAAGATGTAGATAGATCGGTTATGAAGATCAATGTCTTTTACACGTAAGGACAGCGCTTCATGAATACGGAAACCACAACCATAGAATAATGCTGTAATAAGCCAATACTTTCCTCTGAGTTGATCTAATATGGCGGATATTTCCGCGGGAGCCAGTACCGTTGGGACATTTTTTGGGGGGTTGGCGAAACCGTACTGCAAGTCTTCAATTTCTCGCTCAATTATGTATCTGTATAAAAAGACAATCGCACAGAGCGCTTGATTCTGAGTCGCAGCACTAACTTTGCGATTAACCGCGAGGTAGCTCAGAAACCTTTCTATTTCTGCGTTCCCCAACACCTCGGGGTGTCGATTATCGTTAAACAAGATGAAGTGACGAATCCAGTAAAGATAGGTCTTTTCTGTGCGTAAGCTGTAGTGGCGAGTACGAAGCTCAGTTCGGACCCGCTCAATGAAGGGTGAGGGTTTCACAGGTAACTCCCATTGTGCTGTATGAATATACAGCTTTAATGGGAAATTGAACAAATTCAAGTGTAGGGTCCTATGAGTAACAAGTTTAGTGGTCTTTGTTTTCCCAGGCTCCCGATTCTAACCCTCTGAAATATATGTATATTTTTTAATTCGTTGAGTGCATAGAAGACCTCGTTGCGGTCTCGTTAAACACGATGGCTTCGTTTCTACAGTGATGGTCAGTAGAAAAAGATGCGCTAACTCCTTGAATTTTATATGATTTCTGACGATAAATGGACGAAAAACTAGCGGGATTTTGTGTTGTATAATCGGAATTCCGTCTAATACACTGTTAGCTTAAGGAGAAGCAAAGATTAATACTGAAAGCGCAATATTGAGTTTGTTGTGGTTACTTACCTTAATTCTTCCATACATCCTCTGGCAGACATCAGTAATTAAAAAATTCAAAAAAGCAGTGCTGTTTATTTCATCACTTTTTTTGCTAATTGCCAGCTCAGCATTAACGTACAGTTTAATAGGTGTGATTAATGCAGCTGAAAGAGCGCAACTTCGGCAGCAGAATGAAGCTAAAGATGTTATTTTGAATATCGCGGATTTGTCTGACAATGAATTTAATTATTACAGTGTAGGTGTCAGCGCTGAGCTTATTGATGACCGAATACGTTACTTTGAGGACGAGTTAAAAAGCCTTGAAGATAAAGCCATTCGGTCTGAAAAATTTATTAGCTGGCTTGAAGTTATAAAAATCTTAGTTTCAGTTTTGGGGTTTGCCGTTGCTGCTAATTTCATTGCCAAAACTGTATCAGAGAATGCCAAAGAAGAAGTTGAATACTCGGTCCATGAAAGGTTCTACGACGAGCTTAACAGGATTGGAGTGACCAACAAGCTGGCAATATTTACGCTTCTGCTGGTCTTGGGGATGCAAATATACACCTTAGTAAAAAGCTAACAAGCAGCGGCAGAGCGACAGCCAACACTACGCACCTTTTGTGTTACTCGCTGTCGCTCAAACATTAACACAAAAGGTGCTCCGCGTTGGCTGCGCCTGCGCTGGGCGTTGAGGCTGTAGAAAAACTCTAAAAACAAGGCGTTTTTTGCTAAAATTGGGGCTTGCCAAAAGGAGAAGCGGCCATGCCCAACTTCCGAAAATATAACTATAACCAAGACAGCATGGTCGTTATCAATTTTGAAGAGCAGCTGCAACCCAATACGTTTGAATATACCCTTCATCGGTTGATCGAAGAGCATATTGATCTGTCAGCATTCTACGACAACTATAAGAACGATGAAGGCGGTCGCAGCGCTTACGATCCAGCCATTCTCCTAAAAATCGTGTTATTCGCTTACTCCAAAGGCATCACGTCCAGC
>NZ_KB898714.1:88752-112035 GCF_000377745.1 Gilvimarinus chinensis DSM 19667
GCACATCCCTGTGCGCTTAGACCTTTCGCGCTCGTCCAGAGCGCTCAACCCCTAAAATCGGCTTCCACTCGGCTCAGTCGTAAACGGGCGAAAACCCCACGCGAGCTCGTTGCTTTATAGCTCTGAAATTACTTTTCTGCATCAGACACAGAGTGGGCGGCCTACTTCTTTGGTGAATAAAGACGTAACCTATGAATCGGTACGTACACCCTGAGATCCATGTCTTCGGCGCGAAACGTCCGGCCAGTAAGCGTAGCTGGCTGTAATTTTTAGTGCCGGTGTCGGTTTATTAGTGCTGCACCCCGTGCTCAAGGGAAACCTTTGAATACTGGGTTTGAACGGTAGACAGGAGAATAATATTTTTCTCGATAATTCAATAAGTTGCTGGATCTTGCACGGTAGAATAAAAAAGATTAAATTAAACTCTCAAAAAATACGAGTCGCACTTTCCCCAGACAAGGAGCTGTCAAAATATGTTTATTTCCCCTCAGTTTTCAACGGCTTCTATACCTAACTTCATCCAGTCCCTACGGGGGATAGGGTGACAGGTGAAAGTGCGACTGAGTCGCATGAATTAGCTGTTATATGATTTAAGTTGATACCAACAAGTCAGATTGAAAATTTGGATATGAAATGAAAGAAATACTAGATAAATTTGCCAGAGCACAGGAAAGCCTCGTTACTCAACAATCTGATTTCTCACTTTCGGCAATAGCGGAGATGGTTAAGTTTGAGTCAATAGATATAACACCCCATTATCAAAGAAGGGATCGTTGGCATGTCGAGAAGCAGTCTGCATTAATTGAGTCTTTTCTTCTAAATATACCCGTTCCACCTGTTTATCTCTCCGAAGATGAATATGGCACGTATACGGTTATCGATGGAAAGCAAAGAATAACAGCCATTTATGACTTTCTATCTGGAAAATTCAAATTAAAGGACTTGAAAGAAGTTCCTGAGCTAAACGGTTTTACATTTGAGCAGCTGCCTACTCAATTAAAGAGAGCTCTTTCTATTAGGCCATTCATGCGTGTAATAACGTTACTCAAACAATCTGATCCAGAATTGAAATATGAAGTTTTCTTGAGGCTTAATACTGGTGGGGAGAAGTTGAAAGCTCAAGAGATTAGAAATGTTGCGTTCGCAGGCCCATTAAATGACTTGCTTTTTGAGCTATCTGAAAATGAATTTTTAAAATCGAAGCTAAAGATAACTTCTAATAAATCAGCTGCATATAGAAGTATGGATGACCTAGAACTAGTTTTAAGGTTTTTTACAATTCATAGTCGCTGGGAGAATTTTGGTAAAAAAATATCTGTGGCAATGGATGACTTTATGGCAGAAAACCAGGATAAAGAAGTCAATGAGCTGCGGGAGCTTTTTCAGTACTCGATAGAAGGCTGCCAGAAGATATGGGGAGATTTTTCTTTTCAAAAACCATTGAATAATGGCTGGAGAGAACAGCTTATCACCCCGCTTTTTGATGCACAAATGGTAGCCGTTTCTCTTTTAGATCCGGCTAGAGTTCAGGCGTTGGAAGGTGTGCAAGATGTAGTCCTATCTGCAACTAGAGATTTATATGAAAATGATCCTGAGTTTCATAAAGCTGTGACGCAAGCTACAGGTGACACACTAGCCATTAGAAATAGAGTATCAAAGCTAAAAGATATGCTTGAATCTGTTGAGGTTTGATATGCCTTCAGCAAAAACAGACTTTATTGAGCGTATCAGGTGCCTTGATTCTTCAATTGAAACGGATGCTGTTCAGAACAGAGCATTAACTGAGAGAGAGCATAACTCAATTGCGAGAATGCTCAGAAACGGACTAGCAGTAGTGAGCTTTGCATCGTTAGAGGATTTTATTAAAAAACGATCTTCAGAAGCCATGGAAGAAGTCAGCAGGTGTACAATCGCATTTGTCGAGTTGCCAGAGAAATTACAAAGAGCAGCAACGTACGAGGTGCTTTCAGCATTGAATTACCAGTTGGGCCTGCTGGATAAGGACGACAAGCCTTCTTATATTCAAGATCATGCTCTTAAAATTTCGTCCACAGCAACTCCAAACTATGAATTGTCTAGCCATACATTTGCTCATTCTCAAGCCAATATAAGCAATGCCGTAATAGGAGATATTCTGAAGTCTTTTAATGTTGAAGACCCGTGGCGTCAAATGTCAAAAATTTCATCTGATCTAGGATTGACTGCAACGTTATCGTTGGCTGAGATATTTAAGAGTGCCTCGTTGAGAAGGCACAAAGCGGCACATGTTGCCGGAGCAGATACACCACCGACAGATATTAAGCAATTTGTGAAAGAGGCGTTCGCTATAGCGATAACGTTTGACGCCTTGCTCTCAAAAGCAATTCATAAGCTACTAGAAAATGATGACGACTTTGTTAGGAATGGCGTAAAGCTAAGCGCCAACGATATAGAATTCAGAACTATTAAATTTGTTGATAGTAAATGGAAAGAGTATAGAGGAAATAGTGTTCGCGCATTTAGGACTTCTAATGATTTCGATTCTATATCGAGAGAAGCTAGGCGTAGAGCTCTATCATCGAAGGAATTGCTCGTCGAGTTTGATGAGGCAGGACTGGTAAGCGGATGGGAGTGCCTATGATGGCACCATATAACAAGGCGCTGCTGTCGGACAAATTTTCCGCTGCGCTCCACATTTTCCGCAGAGCGCGGCGTTTAGGCTGTAGAAAAACTCTAAAAACAAGGCGTTTTTTGCTAAAATTGGGGCTTGCCAAAAGGAGAACCGGCCATGCCCAACTTCCGAAAATATAATTATGATCAGAACAGCATGGTCGTGATTAATTTTGAAGATCAGCTGCAACCCAATACGTTTGAATATACCCTTCATCGGTTGATCGAAGAGCATATTGATCTGTCAGCATTCTACGACCACTATAAGAACGATGAAGGCGGTCGCAGCGCTTACGATCCAGCCATTCTCCTAAAAATCGTGTTATTCGCTTACTCCAAAGGCATCACGTCCAGCCGGGAGATTCAGTGGCAGTGCGAGCATAATATTATCTTTAATAATTAAAAGGTGACAGATTTATTTTTGTGCTTACCTATTTTTTCATGCAGAGCAGGTACTAATTTTATATCAGGTCCTCGGTATAAGTTGATTGCCGGTTTTGCCAGTGGCCACATGGATAAAATTTAAAAAACAAGGAAATTAAGCTTATGCTTAATAGGATGCTTATTTTCGCTGTATGGATTCTTGCAGCGGCACTGATAGCTGCATGTGCCTCCACACCCGAAGGTTATATTAGCTACCCCAATAATGATCTTTTTAATAAAGGGTATGCGAGATCGTATTATCATGAGCTGCCTTTGGCTATAGGGGAAAAAGTCGAGCTTTTTGCTCAAACCAGAAGTGTGGAGGAAGGGCCGTTTTTTCAGAAAAGCTTGACGATTTTGGAAGTTGATGGGGAGGCGTTGCTCCCAGAGCCATTTCCTTCCAAAAAGTCGATATGGCCAGATATTAAGGCGGCTGAGCTTAAAGTTCTTTGCTCCGAAAAATACAGTGAATCATTGTGTCAGTCGATTGTTGCGAGGCAAGCCCTAGTAGATAACATGTTCAGCTCCGGCGAGTATGATCATAAGAGTCGACACAATATTAGAGGTCAGCAGAGCGTTGTTTTCAGGCCTGGAAACCGTAGCATTAAATTGCTTCTGTTCGGTTATTCCTCTTTGGGTCGAGGTGATATTGGTATTTATGAAGTGGATACCATCAACTTTAGTGTAGGGAATTACTTCGCACATTTTGAAGTGGAGGGTAATACCACGGGAAATCGACACGTTCGAATTTGGATCGTTGAAGAGGACTCTGGTGATACTGTCTGGGAGGTTGAAGAGCGAACGTAGCAGGCCTTGAGTAAAAAATGATAACAGGATTTTTCTGATCGCTTAGTTTTTAGACGCTATAACCATCCCTTCTGGTGTCCTTTCCGTTATTCGTGCGGTGTTTATGCGGTTGGCGGCGTTGAGCTTGGCCATGGTTTCCGGTAAATACTTGCATACGGCTTCCTCTGATAACAACAGCCGTTTGATAATTTCTGATGTGGGGTTGTCTTCGCCCGTCAACCGCCGGGCATTTCTTTGCTTGTCTGCTCGTGGGTCACTATCACGCCGTGTTAGGTGCTGCTTTGGGTTTTCAGTGTATCCTTGCGCTGAAGGTTAATCTGCCTCTGTGGGCCTGTTTTAACAAGGTGGAGCATCTGAAAATATAGCGATTACCGGGGCGATCAAGTGTATTCTTAGTCTCATTAAACCTTCGTTAACCCTTAAAAGAGCTGGTCTAGATGTTGAGTGTTACTGATAACGGTGTATTAAATGCGCGTGGAGCTTTTTGGCCAAGGTTGGCCGTTGTCGCAGTGCTGTCTCTCTTTTCCGGTCTGTTGGTGGCCTGTGATTCTAATGGCTCGGCGAGTAAGACGGTGGATGATTTTGCGCTTCAGAGCGATGCTGAAGAGTATGAACAGCTAATTACACAAAAGGCTGAGACATTAAGCACCGAACAGCTGTATAGCCGAGCTTTAACCTTGTGGGGCGGTGGTTTTCAGGAGTTGCGCGTGCCGACCTCTTATGGGGTAGCCCAGGTGGTGGTCGCTGGCCCCGAGGACGGTTATCCGGTGGTGTTATTGCACGGAATGAACACCAATTCGACGATGTGGTACCCCAATGCATCAGAACTTGCGAAGCACTTTCGTATTTACGCCATCGATTACCTTTTAGGGCCCGGAAAGTCTAAGCCAAAGCCGGGCGTTGACGAGCTTAAGCAGGTACTGGATTGGTACGGTGAAGTGTTTGTGAAGCTTCAGCTTGAGCGGTTTGCATTGGTGGGGGCATCGCAAGGTGGATGGTTTGCGACGCAATTGGCTTTAAAAGAACCTCAACGGTTGAGCCATTTAGTGTTGTTAAGCCCGGCTCAGACATTTAGCTGGATAGACCCGAGCCTCGATCTTTTTAAAAACCTAATGTTTGCCATTAACCCTGAAAAGGAAGAGGTTGGTGAGACATTGCATACTATGTCCACTGATGTCGACAAAATCGATCCCCTGTATATTGACCAATTTTATCGTTATGCCTCCACCCTTGATGCCATTCCTGCGTTGATGCTGGAGATGCGGCCTTTCGAGAGAGAACAGTTTGCAAGGCTAACTATTCCCACATTGGTGTTAATTGGGGATGAGGATATTATTAACTCTCAAGATGACCTAAGCCGTGCAAAGCAAGTATTGCATTGTGTAAGTGCGCATGTTGTCGAAAGCTCGGGCCATTTTCTGAATGTAGATGCCGCCGAATCAGTGAATAGTTACATAACGCGGTTTGTTCTTGACGGGAGCGACGCGGGTGCATGTGAATTACCCGATTGAAAGTAACTTTCTTATAACCCTTTATGTGAAGTGATTAACCAGCGGCTAATATTTTAAAATTATGGCTGATATTTTTTACCTTGAATCGAGGTGAAAAATGTAACTTTAAGATACCCGACTTCTATTTGTTTACGGTACTTTTTGTTTTTATCAAAACTCTTTTATTGCCTTAAAGTTCATTACGTTTAGATTTTCACAGCTCCCCCCCCGGATTCTAACTTATTCCAGGTTGCAAAATGATGTTGCTAATGCTGGCGACGTGTTGATGTCGGTTTTTGCAGTTTTTAGCGGCAGGCAAATAATGGCGGGTAAAACGCCAACTAGTCTTTATTCTCTTCAAGGATGCGTATAAAGTTTTCTTGCTGTTTAGTGGAGCCGCTAGACAGAAATACAACCTTGTTTACTTCGAATTACAAAGGATTTGGTTATGAAGAAAGAAGTTGATATTAAAGAATTTGAAGACGATTACGAACCTGCCGGAGAATTGGTAAGTTTTGAGCATCAACCTGTGGTGTTAAAGTTCCCTCCCGCCGCCTATCGACCTGTTGAACCAGAAGAGCTAAAAGAATGGCGAGCCGAAGTCGCCGACCGGCTTGGTCTGGATTTCGATATTGGTCCTAATTCAGGTGGTACGATTTCTTTTTGTCGTCGCGGTGGAACAGGAGCAGCCTATCGCTGCGATAGTGACATTTCGCAGGCCCCTGACTTTGCTGAGGAAGCGCCCGTAAAAGGCCGGTTAACAGCCTGGGATGCTTCGCCTGTTGTGCTTAACTTTCCCCCGGCTGCTTACGAAGTTGTAGTGCCAGAACGTATGAAAGAGTGGCATGCGGAAGTAAAAGAACGTTTGGGGTTAGACTTTGATATCGGTGGTGGGTCTGGCGGAACGGTTTCCTTCTGTAAGCGCGGTGGCACAGGTGCAGCTTACCGTTGTGACTGTGATATGGGCTAAGGGAGGCGATGGTGAAGATTGCAATTTTCACGCTTAGTGAAGATCTTCACGGGTATCTGGTGGCCGAGCAGCTGTCGTTGCTCGGCCACCAGTGCCATGTGGTTCATACTGATAGTTTGGCCGGAACCTCCTGGATAAAGTGGTATTCGGAGTCCTCAGGTCAAACACGCTTAAAAGACAGTTGTGATAATTACTTTTCTCCCTCCGAATTACATTCAGTGTGGTGGCGCAGAGTGAATGCACCACAAGTTAATGCGGCAGATTTTGGTGATTTGGCTGCACAGAAACTTGTGACGGGAGAGTGCCGAGAGGCTTTGTTAGGGTGTTTGCTTTCATCGTTTCGTGGCCGATGGTTCAACGACCCCAGAATGGAGGTGGCCGCGGATAATAAGCTTTTACAGTTGCAGGTGGCTAAGAAAATTGGCCTGGAAATTCCAGCTACACTGGTAAGTTCTGATGCCTCTGCCATTAAGCAGTTTGTTCATGACTGCAATGGACAGGCGATTGTTAAAGTGGTTAAAGGCATTGCTAACTTTTCAGTGCCTACCCGATGTGTGACGGAGCCAGATATAGCGAAAGAGAAGTCGTTGCTTGCTTGCCCTGCGGTTTGGCAGGAAATAGTACCGGGCCGTGAGCATTACCGTATTCATGTATTTGGTCGTAACGTCATAGCCGCCAAAATTGTTTCCGATAAGCTTGATTGGCGGCCGGATCTTGAAGTTCCTATTTCTGCCTTTGAGCTTCCTCAGGAGGTAAGTAATTTGTGTCAGAAATTGATTAAAGTCCTGGGGCTTGAAATGGGTATCGTAGATATGAAAATTGGTGCCAATGGTAAGCCGATATTTCTAGAGTTAAACCCCCAAGGGCAATTCGCTTTTATTGAAGCAATAACTGGAATTCCGCTCGCAAAATATATGGCTGAATGTCTGTCTGCTGATTAATGCCACGTTTTCCGTGGTTTTTATGTTGATGTTATGTGAACTTTATCGATAACATTTTTTTGGTTTAACTCCTTCCCTCCTTTGTTTTAATTAAAAATAGTTCTGTCAAAAAAAACGGTATCGATAACAATTAGATAAAAGCAATTGTCGCAAAAAAAACAAAAAAGGATTTTTAAGCCAAAAACGGAAAAACGTGCGGATAGGTTCTCAAATTAACGTTTATAAATTTGATTTTTAAGCGGATAAAGCACTCAATGATTAGCGCTTTGATAGTGCGAAGCGAAGGAGAGTGAGCCTTCGGTTTGGCTGTCGCTACCCTGGGCCCATACAGGGTGGTGGAAAGCGCTTGGATCCGCTGTGTTTTGGTTGTAGCTGCTGCGGGTTGAGCATAAATAAATAATCTCAAATCGCTCTGGAGCCTATATGCGTTACTCAAAATCTTTTTGTTCAAAACTATTGTGCAGTTCAATTGCGTTGCTGACCTCAACCGGTGCCTTGGCCCACGGTTTGATGTCGGAGCCTGCCGCCCGTAACTGGATTTGTGGGGCTGTCACCAAGCCCGACCAAGCCCAACCGGGAAGCGCCTGTGCTCAGGCGTTTGCCAATGACATGAACGGCGGGTATCAATTTATGAGCGTGTTAACCCACGATGTGGGCCGCGCAGGCGTCGACCCCTTGCCCACCAATGTGTGTGGTTTTGATAGTGAAACCTGGAACGGTGGTGCAACGCCGTGGGATGCCCCCATCGACTGGCCCACCAACTCTATGAGTGCAGGGGAGCAGACAATTACCTGGGATATTTCCTGGGGACCTCACTTTGATGACACCGAAGAATTCCGCTATTGGATTACCAAACCGGGCTTTCAATACACCGTTGGCGAAGCGCTAACCTGGGATGACTTCGAGAGCGAAGCTTTTTGTGTGTTGGAGTACGACGACGCTAATCCCAACGCCAATCCATTAGTGGTTCCCGACAAAGGCAACGCGTTATTTCATACCACCTGTACGCTTCCTGAGCGTGAAGGCCGTCATGTAATTTACGGTGAATGGGGGCGTAATTATTTCACCTACGAGCGTTTTCACGGCTGTATTGACGCGCAGTTCGATGGTGGCACTGGTCCTTTACCCGTGGTGGCTGACATTAGCCTGACCCCGGATGTGTCCACTGTAACTGGAGCTGGGCAGGTGGCCTTAAGCGCGGCTGATTCTCAAGGTGACAACTTAAGTTATCAGTGGAGTGTGTCACCGGCCAGTGCCGCTTACAGTCTAAGTGCCACCAGTGGTGTTGATACGGTGCTGAGTTTGGCGGATACCCAAACTGAGCAAGCTGTGACGGTTAGCCTGGAGGTCAGTAACGCGGATAACAGCAGTATTACCTCAGTAACCATTAATCATTTACCCGAGGCGGCCTCTAACTGGGATAGCCTGGGCGCTTTGACCGAGTCGGCGCAAACATTCAACGCGGGCGATAGTGTGCAACTGCGCTTAGTCACCGAAGCTGGTGCCGACGTTTATTTGCCCGACAACGCTTTGGTACTGACTGAGCAAACATCGGCGGCGGATGTGTGGCCGTTAGAGCTTGCACAAGTGGTTAACGCAGAAAATACCGATGTTCGCATTGGCGTTGTGAATGCGGCCGGTGAGGTTAACCCCGTGCAGAGCGCGACGCAAAACCGTGTGTACGCTCAAGCCCCCAGTCAGTACGTAAGTGCTTTTGTGGATGTTGATTCCGCATCGTCTTCATCATCTTCGTCACTGCCGGGCGAGGGCAGTTACTGCAACTGGTATGGCACGCCCACCCCCTTGTGTGAGGACACGCAGAGCGGCTGGGGTTACGAGCAGGGTGCAAGCTGTGTGGCGGTTTCTACTTGTGAATCGCAACCGGCGCCTTACGGGGTGGTGAATGACAATGCATCAAGCTCCAGCTCTAGCAGTTCATCAAGTGTTTCTTCCAGCAGCAGCTCAAACAGCTCAAGTACAGGCGGCGAAGGACTTGCCACTTGCTCCCATGTGGTAAGTAACTCTTGGGGCGCTGGATTTATTGGTGAAATCACCATTGAAAACACCAGTGGCTCGGCCATCGAGAACTGGAGTGTGCAGTGGCAGTACAGCGGTAATGTCGCCATTACCAACAGTTGGTCTGCCGATGTTAGCGGTAATAACCCCTTCCAGGCTCAGGGTGAGGGTTACAGCCAAAGCATTGGTGCTGGCCAGTCCGTAACTTTTGGCTTTCAAGCATCGGGTGCTTCTGAAGAAGTCGCCGTGACCGGTGATATTTGCCAATAGTTTTTCACGCTGAAGATTTTTACCGACCACCGCAACGGTGGTCGGTAAAACCCTGCCCGCCATTTATGTGCAGGCAAATGAAAGACCCATTAACACCAATAAAAACCTTGAGAGATCGAACTCATGATGGAGGATACAACCTTGCAACGGAAAACACTCACTCGTTTAGGCGTCTGCGCTGCAGGCGTTTTATTAAGTGCCGCGTCTTATGGACAACAACAAAACTACGGCGAGGCATTGCAAAAATCCCTTTATTTTTATGAAGCCCAGCAAGCCGGTCCGCTGCCAGAGTGGAACCGCGTGCCCTGGCGTGGTGATTCAACCCCGAACGATGGCGATGACGTAGGCCTGGATTTGCGCGGTGGTTGGTTTGATGCCGGCGACCACGTTAAATTCGGCTTCCCTATGGCTGCCACCACAACTCTGATCGCCTGGGGTGGGGTGGATTACCGAGACGCTTATGAAGAATCAGGCCAGTTGCAGCATCTGCTGAATAACCTGCGCTTTGTTAACGACTATTTTATCAACGCGCACCCTGAGCCGAACGTTTTGTATGGCCAGGTAGGTGTTGGTGGAGAGGACCATACCTTTTGGGGGCCTGCTGAAGTAGTGCACCATAAAATTCCCGAATCGCGGGTGGCGATGAAAATTGATATGAGCTGCCCCGGACCGGATTTAGCGGCCGAAACCGCTGCGGCCATGGCTTCTTCCTCGATGGTGTTTAGCCCCACCGACTCAGCCTACGCCAGCGAGTTGCTGACTCACGCCGAACAGCTGTTTGCGTTTGCCGAGGCCACCACCGGCACCGACGGCGTAGACAATGCGTATTCCAATTGCATTACCGATGCAAAGCAATTTTACAACTCGACTTACGGCGTGTACTGGGACGAAATGGCCTGGGGCGCGGTGTGGTTGTGGCGCGCTACCGGTAACGATGCTTACCTGACGAAAGCCCTTGAGTATTACGACAAAATGGGCACCGAAACCCAATCCACTACGCCGGTGTATACCTGGTCGCTGGGCTGGAACGACAAAGCCTACGGGGTTTATGTACTGCTGGCATCGCTGGTGGGTGACGAGCGCTTCCACACTGATGCTCAGCGTTACCTTGACCACTGGAGTGTTGGTAATGGAAATCGGACTCCCGGCGGCGTTGTGGTCGTAGATGGCTCTGGTTGGGGGGTTAATCGTTACGCTGCGAATATCGCGTATTTAGCCCTTTACTATGCCGATAACCTACCCGCTAACGATCCTTTAAAAGCTCGCTATCAGGACTTTGGGGTAACGCAAATTGATTATATTCTCGGTGAAAACCCAGCCAACCGAAGCTTTTTGATTGGCTATGGCAATGACTATCCCACCAATGTGCACCACCGTGGTTCCCATGGAAGCTGGGCCGATAGCTTGCAAACGCCTGAGCAACAGCGGCACGTTTTATACGGCGCGGTAGTCGCAGGGCCGGATGCGGACACCAACTATGTGGAAGATCGCGGCGACTACATCATGAATGAGGTGGCCGTGGATTATAACTCGGGCTTTACCAGTGCAGCGGCGGCCATGTTCGCGGATTACGGTGGCAACCCTATACCTGACTCGCAGTTTCCACCGAGTGAAGAGCGCGGCGACGATGAATTCATTATTGGCGCTAAGGTGAACAGTTCGGGTCCGCGCCATGTGGAAATTCGCGCGGTGCTGCAAAACCGCAGTACCACACCGGCCGAAGGTCGTGATGATTTCTCGTTCCGCTACTTTTACGATTTAAGCGAGGCCTACGCCGCGGGTTATACGGCGGACGATGTCACCATGAGCTCGGGTTATTCTCAGGCTACGTCCATCAGCGATCTGCAGCCCTGGGGTGATCCGGCGGATCATATTTACTACACCGAAGTCAGCTTTGCCGGCGATATGATTTTCCCGGGCGGGCAATCGGCTCATCGCCGCGAGGTGCAATTTCGCGCGTCTTTGCCAACCAACACCAACGCCAGTGTGTGGGACAGCAGCAACGATCCGTCTTTTGACCCTGCCTACCTGAGCACATCGGAGCGGTACGGCCACCCATCAACGGTGATTCCTGTTTACACCTCTGAGGGGTTAATCAGTGGTGAAGAGCCAGGCGGCGGTTGTGGTTCGGATACCGGGGTGAACTGCATCCCCACGGCTGATGATGTCAGCGTAAGCACCGACTTCGAAACGCCCGTCACTATTACCCTTAGTGGCAACGATGAAGACGGCAGCGTACAAAGCTATAACCTATTGGACGCTCCGGCAAATGGCACCTTATCGGGCAGTGGCGCCAGCTTGGTGTATACCCCGGATGCCGGGTTCAGCGGCAGCGACTCATTCACCTACAGTGTGACCGACAATGCAGGTGCTGACTCTGACCCCGCTAGTGTGTCTATCAACGTCGAGGCCGCTGCCGTGCCTTCGGTTGCCATTACCTCTCCGGCCAGTGGCGCTCAAGTACAACCGGGAAGCGATGTGCAAGTGCAGTTTGCGCTGGAAAATGCCGCAGGTGTACGGGTGCGGGTAGACGACCTTGTGGTTACGGATGTCACAGACGGCAACAGTGTTACCGTTACGGCGCCCGCCAGTGAAGGTAGTTTTACCATTCGTCTTACCGCCTTGGATGACGATGGTCAGGAAACCTCGGCCAGCTCCGCTATTAGCTTGGTTGCGGCCAGCGAACCTACTAATACCGCACCGGTAGCTTGCTTGAGCCCACTTAATACCGAGGTGAATGTTAGTGAGTCGGTGAGCTTTGATGCTTCGTGTTCGTCTGATCCGGATGGCGACGCGCTAAGCTACAGCTGGGACTTTGGTAATGGCCAAAACGCTTCGGGTAGCACGGCAACCGTAAGCTACGCGACAGCGGGTACTTATACCGTCAGTCTCACGGCCGACGACGGTGAAGATACCGATACCGCTTCTACTAGTGTGACCGTAGGCGATACCGGCGGTGGTGATGGTGCGCTGTGCGAGTTTGTGATCAGCAACGAGTGGAACAGCGGTTATGTCGGTTTGATTCGCATCACCAACCAGGGCAGCAGTGCCATTAACGGCTGGAATGTGAACTGGCAATTTACCGACGGCTCCATCATGACTAACAGCTGGAATGCGCAGATCAGTGGCAGCTCGCCCTACAGCGCAAGTAATTTAAGCTGGAATGGTCAAATTCAGCCGGGGCAAAGCGTAGAGTTTGGCATGCAGGTGCAAAAAGGCGGCAGCTCGGCCGTAGCACCCAATGTGACAGGCGCTATTTGTCAGTAATCTGAATCATCGGTACCGGGATGTACCACCGAGTAAGGGGCCGCATAAGCGGCCCTTTTTTATTCAGGTAGATACATCTGAAAGGTTTTGTCGGCAATCAGTTCGCCGTCAATTGCTAGGGTAATACGCCAGGGGCCGACTTTGTTTTCGATGGGTTCCCAAATGGTGTCGCCAATAAAGAAACTCCAATCGTTCTGGCGGATGTATTCTTCACCGGCAAAAGGTGCCAGCGGTTTGCCGTCTTCATCGGGAATATCAGGGTGGTATATGCAATATTGCAGTTTGCGATTTTTCGCTTTCTTGATATTGACGATATAGCCAAACTCAATACCCACTTCACAGGGGATATCGTGAGTGACTTTAATCAGTTCGGGCAATTGCTTGGATTGGTGATCCCAGGGCGTGTAAATTCCCCAGTGGTTAATCCGTACTTCGGGTTTCTTTTTGGCCATGTAGTTTTAAATACTGAAAACCGCGTATTTTACCAGCACTGGTGCAGCGCTTATAGTCAGTTGTCGGCCTCTACGCTAAACTGCCGCCTATGAAATGGTTGCTGGCAATACTAATCGTGGTTTTCTTTACCCTGCAGTATCGGCTTTGGGTGGGTGAGGGCAGTTATGCGCATCGCGCGCGCCTGACTCAGGAAATCGAGCGCCAGCAGATTGAAAACGAACGCTTGCGCGATCGCAATCGGGTATTGGCCGTTGAGGTTGAAAACCTTAAAAACGGTCTGGATGTGATCGAAGAGCGAGCCCGCAGCGATATGGGAATGATTAAAGAAGGCGAGACCTTTTTTATGACCCACAAAGAACAGTAGCCCATGAGTTTCGAAAGTGTTTCCGCGGTCGTTCCCGCCGCAGGTGTGGGTCGGCGCATGGCATCCGACATCCCCAAACAGTATTTACCCCTGGCGGGCAGTACCGTCATCGAACAAACCTTGGCAAAGTTGCTGTCTATACCCGCCATTAACGTCATTGTGGTGGCTGTGTCTGCCGATGATGGCGACTGGCAGCAGCTGCCCTTGGCCCACCACCCCAAAGTAAAAACCGTCATTGGCGGCGCTGAGCGAGCGCATTCTGTGCTGGCAGCGCTGGAGTACTTAAAAAGCGCTGGGGGTGCTGGCCAGGTACTGGTGCATGACGCTGCTCGGCCCTGTGTGCGTGTGGCAGATGTACAGCGGCTGTTGGACTCTTGCGGCGATGGGGGCGGAATTTTAGCCGCACCTGTCAGCGATACGTTAAAAAAGTCGGGCGTGGACGGTGGCATCGAAAATACTGTGCCAAGGCAGAATCTGTGGGCCGCGTTCACGCCGCAGATGTTCGAGCTGCATGCGCTGCATCAAGCGTTGCAGGGGGCATTGCAGGCTGGGTTTGAAATTACCGATGAAGCCAGCGCTATGGAGTGGGCCGGGAAAACACCGCAGCTGGTGGAAGGCCACCGCGACAATATTAAAATCACAAGGCCAGAGGATCTGCTGCTGGCAGATCTGATTCTGAGCCAACAGTTAACGAAAGGCTAGTTATGCGAATAGGTCAGGGCTTTGATGTCCATAAGTTTGGCCCGGGTGAAAAAATAGTGATAGGCGGTGTGGTTATACCTTACAGCCAGGGACTGGTGGCTCACTCTGATGGTGATGTACTGCTGCATGCCCTGTGCGATGCCTTACTTGGTGCTTGTGGCTTGGGTGATATCGGCAAGCACTTTCCCGATACCGACCCCCAATATAAAGGCGCCAACAGCCGCGAGTTATTGCGCTTGGTGTATCAAAAAATTCGCGCTGCGGGCTGGCAGCTGGGTAATACGGATATGACCATTATTGCTCAAGCGCCAAAAATGGCTCCGCATATTGAAGCAATGCGCGAGGCAATCGCCAATGATCTCAATAGTGCGATTTCACAGGTAAATGTGAAAGCCACCACCACTGAAAAGCTGGGCTTTACCGGGCGTGGAGAGGGTATCGCCGCCGAAGCCGTGGTGCTGTTAAGTCCGTTATGACCACTACCTATTCTTTAGAGTTTCCGCGCGCACACGGCGAGCCTTTAGGCAAGGCGGGGTTTCGCGAACAGTTGGAAGACTTTTACGTTAATGAAGATTTGGGCTTCACCTGCGATGGCAGCGGTGAGCATGTGTATCTTCATGTGGAAAAACGTGGCGATAACACTGAATGGCTGGCTCGCTCTATTGCCCGCCTTGCCGGAGTGGAGCCCCGTGATGTGGGGTACTGTGGCCTCAAAGATCGCCACGGTGTGACCCGCCAATGGTTTAGCGTTTATTTTCCCAAGGGTGACGAACCCGATTGGCAGGCCCTGAACAGTGAAACCGTTACTCTGTTAGAGGCCACCCGTCACAAGCAAAAGCTGCGGCGCGGCCAGCATCGCAGCAATGGTTTTGTTATTGTGCTGCGCAACCTCAGCGCCGATAAAACCGCGGTGGATGCGCGACTGCAGCTTATCGCCGCCCAAGGCGTGCCCAATTACTTTGGCGAACAACGCTTTGGTATCGGTGGCGGCAACCTTGAGGCGGCCAACCGCATGCTGGTTGAAGGCATCAAGGTCAAAAATCGCCACAAACGCTCGTTGTATTTATCCTCTGCGCGTAGTTACTTGTTTAATCAAGTGCTGGCCAAGCGTATCGAGCAGGGGCTGTGGCGTACCAGCATTGAGGGCGATATTGAAGAGGGCGGCTGCGTCACGGGGCCATTATGGGGGCGGGGCAGACTGGCCACCAGCGCAGAGGCCAAGGCCTTGGAAGAAACCGTTCTTGCCCCCTGGCAGCACTGGCTTGAGCCGCTGGAGTTTACCGGTCTAAAGCAAGAGCGGCGCGCGCTAGTCAACATGCCCGAGGCGCTGAACTGGCATTGGCAGGGCGAGCATTTACAGCTGTCATTTTCGCTGGGGGTGGGCGCCTACGCCACTTCTTTATTGCGCGAGCTGATTGAGTGGGAGTGATCGTTGCGCGGCTTTGCGCAGCAGGCTGAGGTCGCCCCGATTTATGCTATAGTGGCGCCAGAAAAAATCCGACCGGTTGGGCTGCAGCCCGCTAAGTCGGCACTATGGGGTAAAGGAAGGCGTGAGCAATTTAATTCTTGAAGGCGTGGGCATGACGTCCCTTCGCACGCGCGAGCGATTGGTGCAGAGACTAATGGACCAAGGCGTCAGCGACTATAAAGTTCTCGATGTTATCCGCAGTACTCCGCGCCATTTGTTCTTGGACGAAGCTCTTTCTCATCGCGCCTACGAAGATTCAGCCCTGCCCATCGGCTACGGCCAAACCCTTTCCCAGCCTTACATCGTTGCCCGCATGACCGAGATTCTGCTCGCTGCCAGCGGCGGTAAGCTCAAGCGTGTGTTAGAGGTCGGTACAGGCTCGGGTTACCAGACAGCGGTGCTGGCGCAGCTAGTAGAGCAGGTGTTCAGTGTCGAGCGTATCAAGCCCTTGCAGGACAAAGCGCGCCAAAGGCTGCGTGATTTGGGGCTTCGCAATGTGCAGCTCAATCATGCCGATGGCGGTTTTGGCTGGCCCTCAATGGGACCATTTGATGCCATTCTTAGCACGGCCGCGCCCCAGTTTGTGCCCGAAGAGTTAAAACAACAGCTTGCCCCAAATGGGGTGTTGGTCATCCCGGTGGGGGGGCATGCGCAAAGCCTGCAATTGATTGTGCGCGACGGCGAGTCGGATAAATTTATGACGCAAGAACTCGAGCCAGTAAAATTTGTCCCGCTGTTATCGGGGACGACTCGTTAATGCTGTTACAGGTCATAAAGGGGCACGCCAGTACGTTTTTAAAGGGCATGGCCATGGGCGCTGCGGATGTAGTGCCCGGCGTGTCTGGCGGTACCATCGCGTTTATTACCGGTATTTATGAGCGACTGCTTAAAGCGCTTAAGTCTTTTACCCCTCAAACATTGTTGATACTAAAGCGCGACGGCTGGGCCAGTGCCTGGCGGCATGTGGATGGCAGCTTTCTGCTGGCCCTGTTTGGCGGTGTTTTGTTCAGTATTGCTACGCTTTCGCACCTTATCGCTTACGCGCTAGCCAATTATCCATTGCAAATTTGGGGTTTCTTTTGCGGTTTAATTATCGCTTCTACCCTTTATTTAGCGCGCACTCTGGATTTGCTTCACCCTAAAACGCTATTGGCACTAGCGTGCGGTGTGTTAGTGGCGCTGGCAATCTCGGTACTAAAACCGGTTGAGGTGCCAGTCAGCGCACTTACGGTACTTGGTGCGGGAGCTATTGCCATTTGCGCGATGATTTTACCTGGAGTCTCAGGCAGCTTTTTGCTCTTGGTTTTGGGAATGTACCCGGTATTCGTGCGCGCTGTGACCGAGCTTGATTTTAAAATACTGGCTTTATTCGGGACGGGGTGTGTGCTGGGGTTGCTGTTGTTTTCGCACGTATTGTACTGGCTGCTGCAGCACTGGCGACGCATTACTTTAGGGGTATTAACCGGTTTTTTAGCGGGTTCTATTGTTATTGTTTGGCCCTGGAAGCAAGTGTTGGTGGAGCGTATAAATCGTCATGGTGAGATGGTGCCCATAGTGCAGGAAAATATCTCGCCTTGGGTGTATGAAGCCGTAACAGGAAATCAGGCGGCTATTGTATCGGTATCGATCAGTGCGTTATGTGGGGTTGTGCTGGTGTTACTGCTAGAAGGGGTTGGGCGTAACAATCGAGATTGCTCGTAGGTTGGGCCTTATGCTCGGTAGTCGAGATTTGAACGCTTCTTTTAAGCAGATTAAGATGAATTTCTAATAACCCCGAATTGGTAATCGCGTATTTAAATAAGCTGGGGCTGAGATGATCTTCCTCTATGGGGACTCGGGATGGTAAAAATGTGGACGAACACGCTGTGGCGCCCAATTAAACTGTTCATTATTTTGAACATCGCTGCAGTAGTCGCTTGTTCATCCCCCCCTCCTGCGCAAGTGGCCGACCGTCAACAACCCCCCTCTCGTAAAATTTTAATTCACACTGTTGCCCCAAATGAAACCCTTTACAGTATTTCGTGGCGCTATGGCTTAGATTTTCGAGAACTTGCGCGGCATAATGGAATAGGCCCACCTTATACAATCTATGCATCGCAGCAGCTCAGGCTGGATGTAGATGACGCCTCAAAACGTAAACCTCCACCGGCTATCGCGGCGCGGGAACCCGCTCCTCAGCCTGCGCGGCCCAGCACCCGTGAGGCTGAAACGGTAAAACGTCCTGCACCTACAGCCCCGGTTAAACCGCCGCGTTCTGAAAATAAAACACCAAGCGTTAGCGATAACAAACCCCCGCCGAAGCTGACGGGAGCGGTTACATGGCAGTGGCCGGCTCGCGGCAACGTCATTGCTGGCTTCAGCTCATCAAGTGGTTTGAATAAAGGTATTGATATTAGTGGCAAATTGGGAGAGCCTGTAGTGGCAGCCGCTGATGGTTATGTGGTTTATGCCGGTACAGGGCTGCGCGGGTACGGTAAGCTGGTTATCGTTAAGCATAATGAAACCTTTCTCAGTGCCTACGCTCACAACAGGGCGCTTCGGGTGCAAGAGGGAGAAAGTGTGAAAGGTGGCCAGCAGATTGCCGAACTAGGTTCTAGTGGTACGGATAAAGAGAAATTACATTTTGAAATCAGACGCGATGGCAAGCCGGTAAACCCGCTGACGTATCTGCCCAAACGTTAGTAGATGATTACCGCTTTGAGCGGCGCTGTCTTTAAAATGAAACCTACAGGAAGTAGCTATAGGAGTACCACTTGAGTTGACAACGGTCGGCAAGAGGTATTTGCCGGAAAGGACCAATAAGGGGACCTTGCCATGCCAGTAGAAAACAGGGAAACAAGTAAAGCAAAGCACGACGACATGCTAATGTTGCAGACTACGGAGTCTGATCTCGAAGAGGTGGTTTTAGAAGAGCCCAGGCCCACAGTCAGTCGAGCGAAGCGAAAACGTCCGGATAACCAATTCGCAGCAGACAATTCCAGTCTGGATGCTACCCAACTATATTTAAATGAAATAGGCTTTTCACCTTTGCTCAGTGCTGAAGAGGAAGTGTATTTTTCTCGTAAAGCACTAAAAGGTTGTGAAGCGTCACGCAAGCGCATGATAGAAAGTAACTTGCGCTTGGTGGTGAAAATATCCCGTCGCTATGTCAATCGCGGCTTAGCGCTTTTGGATTTGATCGAAGAGGGCAACCTTGGTCTGATTCGCGCGGTTGAAAAATTCGATCCAGAGCGCGGCTTCCGGTTCTCAACCTACGCCACTTGGTGGATTCGCCAGACCATTGAGCGAGCAATCATGAACCAGACGCGTACAATCCGCCTACCTATTCATGTGGTAAAAGAGCTAAACGTGTATTTGCGGGCGGCGCGCGAGTTAACCCAAAAACTTGATCATGAGCCCTCGGCAGACGAGATCGCCACTATGCTGGATAAGCCGGTGGGTGACGTGGAAAAAATGTTAGGCTTGAATGAACGAGTGACTTCTGTCGATGTGCCCATCGGAAACTCTTCCGACCGCACTATAGTGGATACTATCGCCGATGCGCATGACACTGACCCTGCGGCATTGATGCAAGATGATGACATGAACATGAGCCTGGATTTATGGCTCGATGATCTAAGTGAAAAGCAGCGTGAAGTATTGGCCCGTCGCTTTGGGTTGCGAGGTCATGAAGTCAGTACCCTGGAAGAGGTGGGTAAAGCGATTGGGTTAACCCGTGAAAGGGTGCGACAAATTCAAGTAGAAGCCCTTCGGCGTCTGCGGGATATTGTCGAAAAGCAGGGGCTGAGCAGCGAGAGCTTATTTGGTGCCTGACTTCTTACCAGCCTGAAACAAAAAAACCGCGCTTAGCGCGGTTTTTTTATAGCTGTCTTGCTAAAAGTATATGGATCTTATCGTTCCAGATACTGCAGCTTGTTCTCTACACCATCCCATTCTTCGGCATCCTCGGGGGCGTCTTTTTTCTCAGTGATGTTTGGCCATACTTCAGCCAGCTCAGCGTTTAACTCAAGGTAAACCTCTTGCCCTTCGGGCAGCTCATCTTCCGAGAAAATTGCATCCACTGGGCACTCGGGTTCGCACAAAGCGCAATCGATACACTCGTCTGGATGAATCACCAAGAAATTGGGGCCTTCGTAAAAGCAGTCGACCGGACAAACTTCTACACAGTCGGTATGTTTACATTTAATGCAGTTATCCCCAACTACGAATGTCATTGTGTGACTCCACGGTTACCAGTAGTTTTAAAAGTGGGGCATTTTAACAGCATTTGCAAGTTTTGGTAGGGGCTCACAGGCCCCTAATCTATTGTTTGTAAGGGTATTTTGCGCGATTGAAAATCGTTTTTATTTACAATGATTTTAACTGATAAAGAGCTTCCAAAGCTTGCTTAGGTGTCAGGTCATCGGGGTCGAGCTTCTCTAAGGCTTCCACCGCCGGGTGAGGCGCGCTGTCAAACAAGCTGGTTTGCATTGGCGAAGGGTCGCTTGTGTTGTTATTTGTTTGAGCTGAAATAGGGCCGCCTTGGTCGGGAAGCTGGTGGTGATTTTGTTCCAGGTTTTGCAATTGTTGTTGCGCTTGGGCCAACACCGCAGCGGGAATTCCTGCAAGCTTTGCCACCTGAATGCCGTAACTTTTGCTGGCAGGGCCCTCTTGCACCTTGTGCATAAACACAATGGAGTCTTTGTGTTCGGTTGCGTTTAGATGCACGTTGGCGATGCCGGGTAATGAGTCCGGCAGCTCGGTCAGCTCAAAGTAGTGGGTGGCAAACAAAGTAAATGCGCGCAAATTTTCGGCCAGGTGACGGGCGCAAGCCCAGGCCAGTGCCAGGCCATCAAAGGTGCTGGTGCCGCGGCCAATTTCATCCATCAATACCAGGCTGCGGTCGGTGGCGTTATGCAAAATGTTGGCGGTTTCGGTCATCTCTACCATAAAGGTAGAGCGGCCGCCTGCTAAATCGTCTGACGATCCGATACGGGTAAAAATTCTGTCTACCATACCGATCTTGGCGGCTGCCGCAGGCACAAAACTACCCACATGAGCGAGTAGAACAATTAACGCGGTTTGCCGCATGTAGGTTGACTTACCGCCCATGTTGGGTCCGGTCACAATCAGCATGTGACGCTCGCGGCTAAAATCCAGGTCGTTAGGAACAAACGGGCCGTCCAGTACATCCTCAACCACTAGGTGTCGACCACCCTCAATTTTTATACCGGAAGCTTCGTTTAAATCAGGTTTAGCTAAATCCAGCGCTTGGGCGCGCTCGGCAAAATTACCTAGCACATCCAGCTCTGACACGGCGGCAGCGGAATCTTGCAGCGGGATTAATTGCTTGTTCAGAATTTCCAGCAGTTCTTCGTACAGTGCTTTTTCTCGCGCCAAGGCACGGCTTTTGGCGGACAGTGCTTTATCTTCAAACTCTTTTAGTTCGGGGGTGATAAAGCGCTCGGCATTTTTGAGTGTTTGCCGACGAATGTAATCGGCAGGGGCCTGGTCGGACTGGGCTCGGGTAAGCTCGATAAAGTAGCCGTGGACACGGTTGTAGCCGACTTTTAAGGTTGAGATACCGGTGCGCTCGCGCTCACGGGTTTCTAAATCAACCAAATACTGTCCAGCGTTTTCGCTGATGCCCCTCAGCTCGTCCAGCTCGCTATCGTAACCTTCGGCGATAACGCCGCCGTCGCGAATCACCACCGGTGGGTTTTCGACAATGGCGCGATCCAGTAAGTCGACTAACTCGGGAAACGTACTGATGGTTGCGGCCAGTTCCTGCAAACGGGGCGCTTGGCATTCGCCCAACGCCGATTGCAACTCGGGGTAAGTGGCGAGCGAAATGTACAGCCGTGACAAATCCCGTGGGCGGGTAGAGCGTAACGCCAGTCGACCCAAAATGCGCTCCATATCGCCGATGCGCTTGAGTTTATCGCGCACCGGCTCAAAACGGTAGTTGTCGGCAAGATTTGCCACGGCATCCTGGCGGGCCAGCAGCGTATGCATATCGCGTAGTGGGCGGTTGAGCCAGCGGCGCAGCAGGCGCGAGCCCATGGCTGTGGCGGTTTTGTTGAGCACGGAATACAGCGTGTTGTCGTCACCGCCGGTCAAGTTTAAGTCGATTTCCAAGTTGCGGCGTGTGGCCGAGTCCATCGCCACGGCTTCATCGCGATTTTCATGACCGAGAGTGCGCACATGAGGTAGAGCGGTGCGTTGAGTTTCGCGGGCGTAGCTTAACAGGCAGCCTGCCGCCGCGATGGCGGTTTGCAGATGATCACAACCAAAACCGGACAAATCCTGCGTGCCGAACTGCTGTGTCAGCAAACGCTCGGCGGTTTCCAGCTCAAACTCCCAGGGGCCACGGCGGCGTACGCCTTTACGGTTTTCGGTGATTTCAGGTAAGTCCAACTCGTCGCTGATTAACAGTTCGGCCGGATTCAAACGTTGCAGTTCGCCGTTGGCGGCGTCTAACCCATCAACCTGCAAGACTAAAAAGCGCCCGCTGGCGATATCCAGTGAGGCAATGCCAAAGGTGTCATCGTTGCGATGCACTGCGACCAGCAAGTTATCACGGCGCTCATCCAGCAGTGCCTCATCGCTCACCGTGCCAGGCGTTACCACCCGCATGACCTTACGCTCAACAGGTCCTTTGCTGGTGGCAGGGTCGCCAATTTGCTCGCAAATTGCCACGGAAACTCCGGCGCGCACCAGCCGCGCCAGATAGCTTTCAGCCGCATGGTAAGGCACCCCGGCCATTGGAATGGGCTCGCCTCCGGACTTGCCACGAGCGGTCAAGGTTACGTCCAACAACTCCGCCGCTTTCTTGGCATCGTCAAAAAACAGCTCGTAAAAGTCGCCCATCCGGTAAAAGACAAGCTCGTTGGGGTGCTCGGCTTTTATGCGAAGGTACTGTTGCATCATGGGGGTGTGCTGGACTGTTTTTGCGTTGCTCATAATTCTTGAAAGGTCGTTTCGGGCTGCTTTTAGTGTGGACGCGCTAGGATACTTGGATGCCCGAAGCAAGGCCAGCCTTGCAATGGTTGGGAGCAAGATGGTATTTGCTGGAAACCGGTTTCGCGTAAGGGTGGAGGGGCCGGTATAATCGCGGCGGCTGAGCCTATAGGGCTGTTACTTTATGTGCATAACGGAGTGGGTATGAGTGCAAACGGGATTGTTCTGGTTACCGGCGGGGCGGGTTACATTGGTAGCCACGTCTGTGTTGAGCTTATTGGCACGGGGTTTACGCCCGTTATTGTTGATAATCTGTGTAACAGCAACCGCGAGGTGCTGGAGCGCATAGAGACGATTACCGGTATCCGGCCAGAACTGCATGAAGTCGATATCCGCGACCGAGCGGCGTTAGATGCGGTGTTTGCCGCCCACAGTTTTACGGCGGTGATGCATTTTGCGGGCCTTAAGGCCGTGGGCGAATCCACCACCATTCCTTTGTCTTACTACCAGAACAACGTTGCCGG
>NZ_KB898715.1 GCF_000377745.1 Gilvimarinus chinensis DSM 19667
CTCCTCTTTTAGGCGCTTGTTCTCCCGCTTGAGCTTACGCAGCTCTTCGCTTTCGGACTTGGAATAATCTACGCCATCGATGGAGTTAAACTGTTTATCAGAGAGCCGATTGAATTGCCTCTTCCAGTTCGAGATCTGTTGTGCGCTGATCCCGAGTTCCTTGGCCACTTGGGCCTGTGTGACGCCCGGCTTTTCTGAGCGCTTAATAGCTTCTTTTCGAAATTCTTCGGTGTAATGCTGATGCTTTTTACGTGCCATTTTGGACACCTCCATATAGGGCAAATATAACTATACAGGGTGTCTACTTTTTATGGGTAACTTGGGAAGTCAGGAAATTATTTTAATGCGAAAATTCCGCTATCAAAGCTTGATTTTCAAGAGGGTATCTGACCCTAATTTTTCAATTGCTATCGCCTACAACGGAGTACTGACAGTTATTGAGATCAGATGAGTAACAAATAGGGTCAAGTTGACCCTATTTGTTACTCAGCACAGGAAAAATTGGAGCTCAGCGGGGATGTTATGCATGTGTCTGCGTTTATTAGTTTTCAAAACTTTCGATGCCGCTCAAGATTAACCTCATAGAAGTCTACCTATTTTTTGAGTATTGGATAACTATGAAAAAGCAATTTTACTGCGTCCAGATCTCCTGATAAGTTTAACGCAGATATCACTTTGTCACACACCAGTTGATGTTGAAATTTATATGTAATGAACTCTTTAAGAGGATAAGCATAGTTGTCAGGATCTTTCGAGTTTTTTGAAGGTATTTGTTTCTTTAGAAACGAGTTGATAGCGTGTCTAGGCTCTTTATCAAAAGGAAAGGCTATAAAAGACCTTTTCTCTAGAATTCTGTATTTATTCTTAATAATAAACTTTTCTATGGGCTCTTGATCTATTTCAAACTCTACAGCGGGATAAACAGATAAAATGGAAACATTGAGAACTAAAGGAGTGCCATGATAAGTCATGTTGCGAAGATGCTTTAAGACTTCTGTATACCCGTTCCAGCCATCAAACTTGGAGGCCGCCCAACTTTCCCCAGTATAGATTTTGTACTCTTTGCGCATGGCCTCTGTTAATTGTTGGCTTTTATAAATGTATTGATCATAGTTTCTCCGAAACTGATCTGGATTCCTCCTAGACAAAATCAAAGCTTCATATAGCAGCCTAAGATCTTCAGCTATAACGGTTGTTTTTCTCGGATCACGTTCATTTATCATGGTCATGTAAAGCTAACGAAATAAAAACGGGTCAGATACCCTTTTCTGTTTTCCTGTTGTCTCTTGTTAAAAATGTTCGTTAAACTGTAGCAGGTTCAACCTGACCCACTTATTTTCTTTTTTTGTCGTAAACAAGATCCACATTTCGGAACAAGGAATATCCCACCCCGTGACAACTTTCAATCCTCGACTGCACGGTATGCGAGCGCTAGCGGCTATTGGAGTATTATTATTCCACTGGGCACAACTCTATCCAGTGCAGACCACTCTTCACCCCGGAAGTAACGACTTTGGATTCCGCTGGCACCTTTCCTTTTTTATTGGTTTTGGATGGATGGGCGTAACATTATTCTTCGTTTTGTCTGGCTATCTTCTGACATCAATATTGAAGTCGAGACCTGTTACCGGTAGGGCAACCTTGTATTTTTGGCGTCGTCGCATTCTACGAATTTATCCCGCAGTTTGGCTGCAAGTTGCCATTTTTGCTGCGCTAGGAGCCAGTATCGACGGCTTACCTTCAATGCAGTGGGACACCAAAAGCATCAGTAATGCCTTTCTTTTTATTAATTTGCCTCCTCTCATGGTCTCCCCCATCAACCTAGTATGGTGGACTCTGCCAATTGAGCTCAGCTTTTACCTACTTCTTCCGGTGCTGGTACTTGCTAGTCGACGCCTGCCTTGGCCAATCATAACTCTTGCGTGTATCGCCATTACAGTTTGCTGGCGCTGGGCAACTATTGCAGTGATTAATGATCCACCATTTTATAAACATCTTAACGTACTGGATTCATTTCCAGGTATATTAACTCCTTTTATACTGGGATTTGCTATTGCCCACTTACCGACCCCCCGCCTACGATGGCACTATGCCGCCCTTACTGCCTCGTTAATCGCCGCCTACCTGCTTTTACTTGCTATTAACTTCAACCTCTCCAGTTATTGGCAAGGAGGGCTTATGCTTATACTTTGGCCAAGCCTATTAGCGGTGACTATTGCCGGAGCTGTATGGGCGTGCTCCGCTGCGCTTCCCGGTTTTACATGGCTGGGAAGCAAGCCCCTGGTATGGCTTGGAAATCTGAGCTTTGGTATTTATTTATGGCATTACCCCTGTTTCACAGTTGTCAAAACCTCCTGGCCTCATCTCGCCAATAATTTCAGTGGTAGCATAATCTCTTTAATCATTACGTGTGTTGTCACGCTGATACTTGCAGCCTTCAGTTACTATTTCATTGAAAAACCCGTAATGGGGTGGCGTCATCCCAAAGCCATATCAAAAACTAGTGTGGGCTCCACAAAACATAATTAAGAGAAAAGAGGTTTCGGGGTCAGATACCCCGTAGTAATCTGACCATAAAAACTAGCGGCCAATAGCTAAATTCACAATTAAAGAGATAACTGGTATTTCTCTAAGCTACGTACCTTTTGAGTTCTGGTTTTGTAGGAAATACTGTGAAATTCAGGCCATTGAAGGCCCATGGAATAAGGCTCCAGTAGGCCAGCTAGTTGATGGCCCTCTCTATTATCATAGCCACACATATAGGTTGGGGGGCATCGCTTGCAATCAGTTAGAACTGAAGAGTAGAGGTTGATGAGTGAAAGTCCCCCCCAGCCTCGTTACGGAGCTGGGGTGAAGCTGGTTCAATAACTCTCGAGCCTCCTCCTTCTTCTGGAAAAACTTCTTTCCGAGAGTTGATCTTGGAATCGGTAACCCGTGATTTCTTCATTATCGCCTCTTAAGGGCGACCTCTCAGAAAACTTTATTTTGGAGTGGCCAGTGCTTGGTGGATTGCAGCGGGCCCTATCGCTTTGCAGAAAAAATTCGGTTAATATTCAAATTAAGCACATTTGGTTATAACCAGAGGCCCAAAATTCCGAGTTTATAAGGCCCTGCGTGTAAATTACTTGTAATTTTTGCTCCCCTTGACCTTGTTGATCCGGGGGTAAACGACTCAAATGTCTTTGATGCATCTATAACGGCTGAGCTTATATGGCCCCACTTTAAAGGCCTGTTAAACAAAACAAAGGTAGCAATAAAAATGAAAAGAATTATAGAAAGGGCCCTAACCGTTATTTCTTTAATGGTGGCCAGTTCCAGCTTACAAGCTCAGTCATGTTTAGATATTCTGACCGCCACGCCCGGTGCTACTGATGGGGTTTATACGGTACAGGGAGAGTCTGTTTACTGCGATATGACGACCGACGGTGGGGGTTGGACCCTGGTTGCGTCTACAGCGGGTCAAACATTAAATGATCAGGGCTCAAGCTATTACGCTGACTTGCAAACCCTGTCTCCAGCGGCTGGTCATGAAGGTATCTGGAACGGCCTAAGACCTATGGGTGCATCCGATATCCGTTTTTCATGCCGCAATGGTGCAAACACGGGCCCTTTCACGGTGGATTTAGCGTTTTATAACATCGGGTGGTACGACGAGCTTACCTCCTCTTTCAATGACGCCGACATCGACTTTGAGAGTAGTAACGGCGCTAATCAGACGTTACCCCCCCCGGCACGCAAAAACCTCATCAATAATGATTTTTTGCCTTTGGGAGATCAATGGAACAGTGGGTACTTGGAAGGAGAAGATTCTGCAAGTGATCTAAATGACTTCACAGTCGATTTTGATGACCGAGGAATGGATGCCAACCAGAGTGATGGAACCGACTGGGGTGAGGACGACACAACTAGAAAATGTGGAGTGTCGGGGATCTTAAGTGGCAGCTGGTTTATTTGGGCGAGAGAAAGCGTTCCGTATTCTGTTGGCGGCAACGTAGCGGGCCTTGTTGGCAGCGTAACGCTGCGGAATAATGGCACGGACGACCTGGTAGTTTCTTCGGGTGGATCATTCAATTTTTCGACCCTGCTCATGAACGGTGAAGCTTACAACGTTACCGTGTCATCGCAGCCAGTCGGCCAAACTTGTAGCGTAACCAATGGCTCTGGGTATATTTCGAGCTCAGATGTCACTAATCTTAGTGTGAGCTGTACTGATAATGTTTACTCTGTTGGGGGAGCCGTTTCCGGACTTGCGGGTAGTATTACATTGCAGATCAATGGTGCCGATGATCTTGTTGTATCCGCGGATGGTTCGTTTAACTTCTCGACTCCGCTTACCCATAATACGGCTTATGCTGTAACTGTTCTGAGTCAGCCAGCAGGGCAAACCTGCAGCGTTACGAATGGCTCTGGAAATATTTCGGGCTCAGATGTCACTAACCTTAGCGTCAACTGTACTGATAATCTTTATCCTGTAGGTGGGGTTGTTTCAGGGCTGTCGGGTAGTATTACTTTACAGAATAATGGCGGCGATGAACTTACTCTCTCGGCGGATGGCTCATTCAGCTTCTCGACACAGCTTGTCCATAACGCCGCTTACAGTATTACTGTCTTATCCCAGCCAGAACGCCAAACTTGCACCGTAATTAATGGCAGCGGAATTCTTTCGGCTGCCTCCCCGGTCTCAGTTACCGTGGAGTGTGTTAATAACCCTGTGCAACAGCTAAAATCACTGCCAGCACTCAATTTGTCCAACCTCATTCTTATGGCAATTATGCTGGCCGGGGCTGGGGTCTACTTTCGTCGCAAACACTAACGCTGTCAAAAAGTGCGGTTAATTCTTATAGCGCAATAAGTAGACGGGAAAAATCAGCCTTACCTATTCAAAAGTCCAGCGCCATGGCTGGATAATAGGTAAGGCTGCAAGATTAAAGAGCAAGCGAGCCTGGAGTGCTGAGGCACAGAATAATAGGTAGCTCTACATGCAAAACAAAATGCATGTTTTTATCTGTAATCACTAAGGGCTGGTATTTATCCCTTATTACCTCTTCAAATCATGATGAGTCATTTTATCCCGCTTGTGTTGGTACATACGTTGATCTGCCAACGATAAGCAGTTGGACGGGTTTTTACTTTCAAAGCTGGTCGCAATACCAAAGCTCAACGCTGCATCTTCCCACCCTGTTTTTGCTAGCTCTATTTCTACCTCAGACAGAAGCTGTTTTATCTCAGTGGTTACAGTGGCTATATCGGTTTTTTTTCGGAGAGGTAGCAGGCATATAAACTCATCGCCTCCGGTGCGAAACACCAAGCCCCAATGTTTAATACGCGCTTTAATGGCCTGAGCCGCACGGATTAAGAAACGGTCTCCGTGGCTGTGGCCAAGTTGGTCGTTGATGGCTTTAAAGCCATCAAAATCGATAAAAACCAAGCAATAGGGTTGTTTCTTTAATTGGTCAAAGTGTTCATTAAACGCATGACGGTTGCCGATTTGTGTCAGTTGGTCCACCCTCGACATTTTGTAGCTTCTGTGAAACTCTTGTTGTTGCATTTTTAGCCATTCAAGCAGTGCCAATAAAATACAAAAACAATCGATAGCTAACGCTATTACTACAAATACCTCGGCCGCGCCGAGATAGGGTAGCTTTATTACGTGTAATAACACGTACAGTAAAAGTGCTGCGCCGTAGAAGAGGTTGCCCACAAGATAGTATTTAGCCCGAAAATCTTGATGCCGAAGCATACTAATGCCAGTGGCAATAGACGTGGGAACCCACACCAACGCAATCACATGAGAAATAAGAAAGCTAAGTGAAAAAGGAACAAAAGGCATTGCCAGGCCAAGTGCCAGGCAAACCCAAGAAAAAACATTAAAAAACATCGCTAACCGCGGATGATTTGAACTGCAATTAAACAAATATTTAGTAAATTGACAGGCTGCAGCAATAGCAAAAGGGAAAATAAGTATTCCCCAATACACCGGGTTAACATGTGTGCCTAAACTAGAGAAATCCAAAGCTCCAGAGGCAGCCAACCACCCGAAACCATGTAACCCAAGGTAGCCAGAGCAGGCTAAAGTTACAGGGTTGCTGGTATGTACATAAACGAATAATGCCAGCAATGCCAAAGTTAACATAACGGCAATAGCCGCGAGTGTAATGGTATTTTCCCAAAATAGTTGCTTATAAAATAAATTGCTGGAAAAAACTTCTACATCAATGGCTGTGGGAAATTTTTTAGCCTCTACGTACAGCCACAAAACACCAGCTTCATTCGCATTCAGTGTTATGGGAAAAGCCTGTTGATGCAGTTTTCGCACACTTTGGTTCTGCAATTGGCCAAAGTTATCCAGCTTTAATACACGGCCACTGCTACTCTGCCAATAACCCCACCCCCGATCCAGATAGTTTGCTTTCAAATTCACAAACCAAGTTGCCTGAGCTTGATGCAGGCTTTTTAATTCCAAGCGTAAGCCGTAAGCTCCCTTACCGCCTTGAGTGGTATCGACAGGCTGAGCCTGAGTGATAGTAGACTGTAATTTTGCAAAAGTAGGTTCAGTAGTCAGGGCGGGTAGTGAACGCCACAGCGACTGGTCAGTTGGAGTGCTGAGGCTCGATTGCGACAATGCCAAGGGTTCTGCCCAGACCGGACTAAACCAAATAGAAAGGATGAAAATTAACAGTACAGCGGGCATGCCGGAACCAACAGTGATAGAAATAAGCTGCACACTATTCTAGCCCAAACTGAGATAAATGACCTTAAATTGGTTCTTTTAGCGGAAAGCAGTCGTTAATTGTTCGCTTCTGCCGGGTAACATTGGTGGAATTATCCGGTTTCAACTTGAGGGTTTACGGTTATCTAAGGTGCGACTAGCCCCAGGCTGACAAGGTGTAGTGCAGAAGGTTTGGCGGATAAAGAAGGCCTTTAAAGTCAACTCAAACACTGATTTATTTCAATCTAATGTTGGCCTTAGCTTGTAAAAAACCGCCTAGAGTCGGGAACTCACAAGGTTTAAGGTGCGCCTAGATTGAATAAGAGGGGTTGTCGTAAGGAGGCCCAAAGGAATAAGAGTACTGCGTGCGAATATAATATAAAAGGATGAGCATATTTAATGAATAATGCAGCTAACGACGAAATAAACTACTCCAACTATTAAAATCAGAAAAATGTCTTTTAATATAGATTGTGAATAAAAGCTTGTGCTTGTCTTTTACCGCCAGTGTAGAATATCCGATTCTATATTACCGTTTTCATAGCTTTTACTCATACGACCCATGAAATCCGACCCCAAAAAACTGATTCAAAAAAATCAAAACTTGATTCATTCCGAAATGCTCAAAGTTATCTCTCACGTGCAGCGTGAGCAAGATGATTGGGTACAGCATACTGTAATGGTCGAAGGCCATGATGTGCCCTTCAAATTTAAGCGTAAAGACAATTATCAAAGCCTAAAAGGTGCACGGGTGAATATGACTTACTACCCTGAAACCGAAAAAGTGGCAGGTATGGATTTTGAAATTATGAAAGTGGTACGGATTAAGCGCGGATAACCGGCTGTAATCGTTTGAGTGGGAGTTAAACCTGCCTTCTACTTGGTTGTTTGTGCGGGGGGGCTTAACACAGGCCGCTTGAAGAAATCTAGCCTCGATTTTTTGCATTTAGTTATTAAGTAAGTGTTTTAGACGTGAAAATTTCGCCCTCAGAAACGTTAATTTTTGAGTGGGGCAGGCGACGCTTCGCGGCGTTTTTTCTCCAGTGTTTTTTGAATATCGCGCTGAGCGTTGCGAAGGGCTGATGATTTTTTACTGAGTCTATCCGCAGGTGTTCTTTCGTTTTCCAGCATTCTTTGGGTTCTCGCTGATGCTTGTTCAATTAACTCTGGCAGCAACTCCGCTTCGGGTAAGTTTTTCCAATATTTTTTAGGCATCTCCGACTGCATGGCCTGTTCTTTTAAGCGAGCAGGGTTGTATATATTTTTATAATAGGTTTTCCACATTTCGTGCATGGGGTCGTCTAGCGCGGCGGGCTTTTCACGGCCGGGCGCAAGACGCAGCTCTGATTGATTCCAAAGTGCGCATCGATCGGGGGTTAAAATACACCAATGCATACCGGTAAAGCGCTTGGCAAAAAAGGACGAAAGCTTTTCTACAATTAGGTGGGTGGGCTCAAACCAGGCGACAAAAAAGCCCTTACCTGAAGAGCCATTCTCTGCTGTATTCTGCTTTAAAAAATCAACTTCCTCTGCATTCAGCAGAGAGGGTAAACAGGAGAATTCCAGATCATTAAAGCGCACAAAGGCTTTCATTTTGTGCATATCGCGAGCCACTGATTTTGCCATGTTGCGGGCAGCGATAACATCGCTATCGGCTAAATCGTGAATAATATGGCGGCTATGGTTTTGTAGCTTCCAGGCCAAGCGGTACAATACCTGCCACTTTTGGTTGTCACGATAGCAGGCTGCGTTTTCCGCCAATTCAAGAAAAGCTTTGGGCATTGTAATCACGGGCATTCGCCCAGCAGGAACTAAACTGTCTATTTCATCAAGCGAATCAGCCATAGACTCGAACAGGCTTTGTTGGTTTCCCGAGCCCCACTCTATTTCATCGGGGCTGATGCGAGCCTGCAAAAGTGATCGGGCATAGCGGCGCCACTCGCGAAAATGATTCACATTGAAATAATACATATTCAAAACAGCGATAGCTGATTTTTCTTCTGCGCAGCAGCAGAGACAGCCGAGCCCTGCGATTGCGCCAACCAGCGCTGCTTAATCGCCTTAGAACTTACATCACCAATAGACGGAGAGTAGTTAGCCGTTTGCACAAAAAACTGAATTTTTTTAAACGGAATTTTAAAGCGCTCGAAATCCTCGATCCGCACTTTCTTAAAACGCCGCTGCTGCAATATGCGCTGCGCTGTTCGCACCCCTACCCCCGGTATACGCAATATTTGTTCGTAATCGGCGCGGTTCACATCCACAGGAAAGTACTCCCTGTGCTGAAGGGCCCACGCAAATTTCGGATCGACATCCAAGTCCAGCATACCGTCTTCAGCGCTGGTGGTTTGGGTGATCTCATCCACCTTAAAGTGATAAAACCGCATTAACCAATCGGCCTGATACAATCGGTGCTCGCGAATCAAAGGCGGTGGTTTTAGCGGCAACGCAGAAGAGGCATCGGGTATCGGGCTAAAGGCCGAATAATAAACCCGCCGCATCTCATAGCTTCTATACAGGTGGTGGGATTTATTTAAGATAACCGCATCATTGGAGTTATCGGCCCCGATAATCATCTGCGTGCTTTGCCCCGCCGGAGAAAAGTCCGGCACCTGCTTGGTGCGGCTTTTAGATTTTTTACGCTGCTCTTTTCTCTCGGCTTTATGCTCACTGATCGTCTCTTTCAGGCGCCCCATGGTGGATTCAATGGTTACGGTAGATTTTTCTGGGGCTAGCTGTTGCAAAGACTCTTCACTGGGCAGCTCGACGTTAATGCTCAGCCTGTCGGCATAAAGACCTGCTTGCGCCAGCAAATCTTTGGAGGCCTCGGGAATCGTTTTTAAATGAATATAGCCGCGAAAGCCGTGCTCTATACGCAGCTTTCGCGCGACTGCCACCACTTGCTCCATGGTGTAATCGGCCGATTGAATAATACCGGAGCTTAGAAACAGCCCTTCGATATAGTTACGCTTATAAAAATCAAGACACAGCTTTACCACTTCATCGACGCTAAAGCGCGCGCGGGGCACATTGCTGGAGGCACGATTAACGCAGTAACTGCACTCGTAGATACAGAAGTTAGTAAGAAGCACCTTTAACAATGAAATACAGCGACCATCAGGGGTATAGGAGTGACAAATACCCATGCCCCCCGACGAACCGATACCGCCAGTTTTAGCAGAGTCGCGAAAAGTGGTACCGCTGCTGGCACAAGAGGCATCGTATTTGGCGGCATCGGCCAATATCGCGAGTTTTTTGATTAAATCAGACATCCACTACACCTGTATAAGAGTGCTGTATGTTTATACAGTTATAGTGGAAAGTCAATGTCGCCTTTAGGCAGAATTCAACTACCACTCTGTGTCCACCTAACAGCCTGCTAGTTAAAGGTGATAGACACTGAAGTCTAACTTTTAAGTTCACCCAGCCGGATTTATTGGGCCAATAAGCGCGAAAATGTGGGTATTCACCCTTGAGGTGAGGCCTGGTGCACTACAGTGCCGTTTATAAAAGAAAGAAAAACCGACAAAAATGACAACGCTGTCTTTTGCGATTATCGTCACTCGGACTTTTTAGCCATAAACCCTCCAGTGTGACTTAAGGCACATTTAACGAGTGTTTGTCGGTTTTTTAGCCAAATTGTCTTGTTGTTAGACTCATGTGTTTGCATACTGATTTCGCTTATTCCCCGTACAGCGAATCAATAACAAGTAATCCGCGCTTTTTTCGCTTTAAATGACAACGTTGTCTGTGGGTTTGGAGGCTGTAATAGCACTACCTGATGAGAGACTTACGTTGTCAGCGAGCGTTGATAGGGGAAGGCACCGATGCTCCGTCCATGACTAAAGCTTTAATGACTTGGGAGAACAATAAAATGACTCTATACAAACAGGGCAAGCTGTTGGCTGCTTTGTCTCTTACCGTGGGGACAGGCACCGCCATGCAGGCTCAAGCCTACGACTGCGCTAACCTTAGCGATTACACCAACACCACTTATGCCACCGGCGATTTGGTTCGCCACAATGGCGAGGCCTTCCGCTGCGAGGTTGGCGGCTGGTGCTCTACCGGTGGTGCCTACGAGCCGGGCTCGGGTTGGGCTTACGAGAATGCCTGGGCCGATTTGGGCCAGTGCGATGGCAACAGCCAATCAAGCGTATCTTCTAGCTCGGTCTCGTCCAACTCATCTGTATCTTCTAGCAGTTCATCCGTTGTAAGTTCTTCGTCATCGTCAACGGGCGGCGGCTGTGCCGACGCCTGGGACGCCAGCGTGGCCTACTCGGGCGGTGCTCAGGTCACCGCCGGTGGCTCCCGTTATGAAGCCAAGTGGTGGACGCGCGGCGACGACCCGCAAACGGCAGGCACTTACGGCCCCTGGAAGCTAATTGGCAGCGCCAGTTGTGGCAGCGAGTCCTCATCGAGCAGCTCGTCATCTAGCCTCAGCAGCGTTTCTAGCAGCAGCTCATCATCCAGTGTGAGCAGTGTCTCTAGCAGTAGCTCATCCAGTGTGATTTCCAGTTCAGCTTCCAGCGTCATTTCCAGTTCGTCTTCAAGCTCAAGCAGTGTGGATGTCGGTGAGCTGTGTGCCGACTATCCGGTTTACCCGAATTGGCCGCAAGCGGATTACGCTGAAAAAGACCAAGTGGTGGTTTACGACAATATTGCCTACCGCGCCAAATACTACACAGATACCGTTCCGGGCAGCGATGACACCTGGCAGCACGAGCTTAACTGTGACGGTACCGCCGAAGGTGGCCCGGCCCTGCTTTCAATGCCCAACCCGAAAGACCCGGTTAGCTTAAAAGTGGCCGGCTGGCCCAATCAGGTCGTCGCAGCCACACCCGCTACCGCGCCTGACATTATTGATATCACCGCATCGGTGGCCAGTGCTGCCAGTACGGCCGATTTAACCAGCGCCTTTGAAGCCGCTATTGCCAAAGCGCAAAACGCCGGCTCCAAAACCGTGGTTATTAGCGGTGACTTGCTTGACTCAATTGTTGCCGACAAAGGCGCGTCTTTAGGTGCCGTAGATGTTCAGGCAGCACTGTCGGCGGCCACAACCTCAATTGATGCCAGCGGGCTTAGCAACGATGCCAAAGGCGTGGTGCAAGCTTACAACTTAATCCTTAACGAGCTGGCCCCCAACGCTGTGTTCGGCTGGGAGTTGACCATTGGCAGCTTCGTTAACCAATACCACACAGGTTATCGCAGTGTTTGGAACGCCGCCTCTAAAGCGACGGCTGATGCCCTGTACTCTTTCGAGTTGTACCGCGGCAGCAACGCGGCTGATATTGTCGCCTTTGTTAAGACAACAGACACGCCTGCGCTAACGGCAGACCAGTGGGACAACGGCTTGCGATTTGTAAAACAAGTGTCTGACTTTATCGAGTCACCTGCCTTATTGTCTGTACCATCGGATCAGGCCGGCACTTACTTTTTGGGGCAAACCTCAGCCGAGCGCAAACTGCGTCACACGGCGCACCACAATGTATTTGCGGTTCTGTTTGATGCCGATAGTGCAAGCCTTAGCAACAAAATTGCTGACTATGCCACGGCAACCGTGCCTTTGTACTACGAGGGCCAGGGCAGCGCGGTGGATGATAACCTTGAGTTAACCTCAAACGCTTCATTGAACGCGACGCTGCTTTCGGTAGAGCAAACCATGAATAACGAAGCCTTCCTCTACGAGGTTTCGCAAGGCTCCTACGCGCCATCTACCGTTTACAAGTGGAACGACTATTTGAAAGCGTTAAGTTCCATGCACAACGTCGGCATTGCTGGCAAAAAGTTGTGGTTGCTGGATGAGAACGCCGACGATGCCACCAATGAGAAGTACGCAAAAGTCGCCATCGCCGCTTTCCTTTCACAGAGCATGAAAGAAACCATTCGTTACAATGCGTGCGACGAAAACAACTGGTCAATTGGCACCGGTGACCCGGTGGACTACCCACTGAGTTCATCCTGTGGGCAGCTGCAACAAGACTACGCCAGCTATGGTGTGAACCCGGTAACCGGTGAGGACCACCCCTACTCTTGCCCGCGCGCGCCCAAAATGGAAGTAACGGCTACCACCCATGCCGGTTGGTATGGTGCGCCTGCCCCACTGTTTGCCGCGCCCGATGCAGTACTGGAAGAGGCCGGCCTGCTGGTCGACGGTGCCGTGGGTTACTGGAACTTCGGTGGCGGCTGGTGCGCCGAACCACCTGAGCGTATCGACACCTCAAAACAAGCCTGGGAGCGCGATGCCTGTAAAGTCTACGCGGGCCAAAAAGCCGGTGAGTTTGTGCACAATGGTGCTGCCGGAAAGTCAGTTGAAGGCTGTGGCTGGTGGGGCCGTGGCGTGATTCAAACCACAGGGCGCCAGAACTTCGGTACGCTAAACCACTTTTTGGGCCGCAGCCATGTGGACCCGGCCACCGTGGGCACCGTACAACAAGGCATTAACGTAGCGCCCGCGCCAGCGGACCCGCTGTACGCCAACCTGGACTTCTGCTCCAACCCGCAGCTGATCTGTACCTCTGAAGAGCACAAAGAGCTCAAGTGGATTGCCGGCCTGTTCTACTGGGTAAACGACGTACAGGGCTACAACGTGGACGGCGGCCCCTACGGTGACTGGGACTACCTGACCGAGCTAAAAGCCTATGTGGATGGCGGCATGCAAGGCACCGAGTTTATCGATGACATCTCCGGCATCGTCAACCGCGGCTGCCCGGATTCCTCTTGCCCCATCAGCGGCGAAGTTGACGGCATTGAAGACCGCCGTGAAAACTTCTTTTTGGTACTGGAAAAATTGGGTGTAAACCCGCAATAAACCAGTAATGCAATAAGTGCTGACCCTGTGGCCTAAAACCCAGGGTCAGTACAATCGGCCCCAAACCTGAAGTGCGAAAAACACGTTACAAAAAGCATTTTGTTTCTCGGTGCCAATAGTTAAAGCGTTATAAAATTTCCCTCGCGCCCCTAGATTTCTTGGTGACTTTTCGCGGCCTTTGCCGACTGCCATGGCCAACGGCCCGTTAGTTCGACATCCAGGGTAAAGCTTAAAAAGGTGCGTATTAAGACAATAATCGCCAGCACACCCACGGTGGTGAAGGTCAGCTCAACGGCCACGGTGTGAATGATGTCGGCGGCTACCAATAGCTCCAGCCCTAATAAAATGCCCCGCCCCAACTGACGCCTTACACGGGCGTAAATCTCATTCCGGTCGCGCTTTCTAACAGTGTCAATTACCCCATACACCAAGGTATAGATGGAGAAAGCAACAATAATAAATATACCAATAACTTCAATAATCGCTGCGCCCCACTCGGCAAAGGGTTTTACAAAATCAATCATCCTGAGTTTCCTAAATCTGTTGTTGTCATGTCGCTATTAACTACAGCGCTAACACTCCGGTCGTGTCTTTATTTCAGCACAAAGCGTAACTGAGCTTAAGTAATACACTTCATGGTAACGGGCAGCGCTTTACTTTATGTGCGCTAACCTTGTGCTTTTCTGAACTCTGCAACTTTCCTGCCTTATCGCTCGGTATTCCTCAGTAATAAAATGGTTTCGGTTGCTAAAAGCCTCAGTAAAAGAGCCTGAAGGCTGTTGAAGATCGGAAGAAAAATTATAAAGGCAGTCAAAATTCTACAGAGCTTTGTAGATTTTACGTGCGATAGAAGTAAAGCATTGGCTTTCGGCCGTTCAATACCGCTCGTTGATGCCTATTTTAGGCTGATACAAAAATTATTGATGGCTGGCATGCTTGCTGCACCTGTGAGATCGACCGCCTCAATCGTAGAGGCAATAACCATTTTCTTATTGAAAGCGAAAGCTCGATAGAAGTAGATGGCAAAACACTGGAAAAATTAGGAGTGATTATTATGAACAACGATCAGTTCGAAGGAAATTGGCATAAAGTTAAAGGCGCTGCTAAAGAGAAGTGGGGCGACCTGACTAATGATGATATTGACCGCGTCAACGGCAACCGTGAAAAGCTTGAAGGCGAGATTCAAGCCAAATACGGAAAATCCAAAGAGGAAGCCAAAAAAGAAGTGAACGACTTTATCGATAGCTTATAAGTCGATAAAACCGGTGCAGAAGCTTTTTGCAGCCGTAAGGTGCTAAGAGCTTTTGCATCGGCGTAGCTTTTATTAACCAGCAAACCTCGAAGCTTTTTATCCCGCCAAAAAATTTAAAATTTTATGCACCGGTTTTTAATGTTGATCACCACTCTACATGTGCATTGATGGTGTCAGCTTTGCTAAATACTAAACAGAGTCAAACCAATATTTACCGCCAACTTTAAATAAAGTGTTAAATAACGGGAGACAATCGTGACAAGTTTACACGTTCGCGCCTCCACACCCGAACCGCCATCAGGCTGGAGTAAACTGCGTTGGTATGGCCCCGGTCTACTGTGGATGTTATCGGCGGTAGGTACCGGTTCTATTTTATTTACGCCTCGCGTGGCAGCCGCCTACGAATATCAGCTGCTGTGGTTGCTGCTGTTAGTCGTATTCTTTATGTGGGTCATGATTCGTGAAATGGCGCGCTACTCTATTGCCAGCGGCCAAACCATGCTGGAGGGCATGTACACCTTAAAAGGCCCCAAAGGTTGGGCGGTGTGGTTTATATTGGTGCCGCAATTACTGGCGGCCAGTGTGGGTATTGCAGGTTTAGCCGGTGTGGTCGGCAGTGCATTGCAAAGCTTTTTACCGGGTAACGCCACTTTGTACGGTGCCCTGTTGATCGGGTTATCCACTATGGTGGTGGCCGGTGGGCAGTACTCGGCGCTTGAGCGCATAAGCCGCATTATGGCTTTGGTTTTAATGGTTATGGTCATTGTTGCAGCGGTGGTCGTCTCACCCGATATGACCAAAATGGCTAAGGGGCTGACACCGACGTGGCCTAAAGAGTCAGAGCTGTACATCATTTTACCCTGGGTGGGAACAATATTAGCTGGCTCCATGGGCATTGTCTGGTTTGGCTACTGGACTGCCACCCGAGGCTTTGGCGGTGGCCTGGAAAGTCGCGATAAAGACGACGAGTGTAAAGAGTCCGCTCCCGCTACCGAGGACAACGACCAAAGCGTAAAGTCTCAGCGGTTAAACGATTGGGTCAAGGTGATGACCGGAGCGGCTACCCTTGGTGTAGTGGGTGGCTTATTGGTAATTACTGCATTTTTAATTCTAGGGGCTGAGTTACTTGGCGGCAGCGGCGACATTCCCAAAGGTACTGATGTCGCCACAGATTTAACCGGCTTGTTTTCCGAAGTGTGGGGAAGCTGGGGTGAATACCTGTTGTTGGCCGCAATTATTATTGCCCTGGGCGGCAGCGTGCTTGCCAACCAAGACGGCTGGGGCAGAAGCTTCGCGGATATGACGCTGATTCTCACCCGCGACCTGCGCGATAGCCGTCAAGCTGGCAAAACTCACGCATTGGAAAATTGGCTTAAAGATAAATCGGGTATCACGCTTTTTAAGCGAAAAACCTTAAAGAGAATTTTCGTGGTTACCGTAACCGGCATTATTCCCATCGTTATCGTTTTACTGTTTAAAGACCCGGTTAAAGTCATGTCCGCCTCTGGAATAGTCGCCGCACTCCATACGCCTTTTATTGCGCTCGCCGCACTTTACGTTAATCGCACACGCCTCGCCGATGGCATACGCCCCGGCATCGTCGCAACGGTAAGCATGGCGACAGCGGGTCTGTTTTATTTAGGGTTTGCCGGGTTGTATGTGTGGGATTTAGTGGCGGGCGGCTCAGGTGCCTCGTAAAAAGCACACACGCGCGTGATCAAGCTTAACGCTAATTGTGAAGCGGCTGTTCGCTAATCTGTCAGCGGCTTGGCCGGGAATGCCGTCCTAAGCGCTGATTTTACTTATTTAGGTGTGGGTCGCGGCTTAACTAAAACCTAAACCACAATCAGCAATGCTGAAGCGGTGGCAACCACTCCAAGCGTATTCATCTAACCCTCACCCAAAAACCGTAGAGACGAGGCTGGCGCAGGTATGAACCCAGCTCCAGGTAAGAATGCCCTTGGTGCTCATGCCGTAAAAGTCGCATTAAAAATCGATAGAAGCCGACAGTGACAGAGTGCGCGGATTGCCCATAATCAAATAATTGGCACCCGGAAAACCACCGGTGGAGGCCCAGTAGTGTTCGTCGAACACATTGTCTAAACGTGCGCGTAAGGTAACCGGCGTATTGTTAAGCTCGGTGGCGTACCGAGCCCCTAGGTCAAAACGCTGCCAGCTATCCAACTCTACGGTATTTTCTTCATTGGCGTATTGGCTGTCGGTGTACACGACTCGTGCTTCCAGCGTTAAGCCTCTAGCCGCCCATACATCCCACTCAATATTGAAATTAGCTTGTAGCTCTGGCACACCAATAGGCGAGTTACCTTGGTTAACGCCACCTTCAGTGCGAGCAAGCTCCGACTGTAAATAGGTGGCCCCACCAATCAACCGCACGCCTTCGCTGGGTTCGCCGAATACGCTAACCTCAATACCTTTATTCTCCTGACGACCGGAGGGTTCAACCCGCTGGTCAACCACAATTGTGTTGGCGCGCTCCAGGGTAAACGCACTGACCGTAGTCGCGAAAGTGCCAGCGTCGTACTTAACACCCAGCTCCACCTGTTCACCGGTAAGCGGGTCAATCACCTCACCGGCATTATCGATGACTACACCACCACTGATGGCGGGCACTACCGACCCCGGCTGAAGGCTCTCGGCATAGTTGCCGTAAAAAGAAAGGTTGTCGGAGCTCTTCCACACCAGGCCAAGGGCCGGCGTTACTTTAGAGGCATCGTAACCCGATAACTCTGAGCCGTCGTTGTAATCAAACGTGTTGGTTTTAATGTTCTGGTGGCGTAAGCCAACGGTGGCTAACAAACGATCATCCAGCAGCCCCGCTGTATAGGCCAGCGCCAGACTTTCATTTTTGGTTTTTTCTGTCAGCAAGGGGTCGTTTAAATCGCCGCCGGGGAAAATATCGGTTTGCGGTGGAGTTACCACCACCGGATCATACAGATCGGAGGTGAAAGGCGTTAAGTAAAAGGCAAATGCGTTTTTGGATTCCAAATCGACAGACGAGGCCGAAAACACCACTGTTTGATTTATTGAGCCGGTGTTAAAGGTTAGCTCTACGCCGCCATCTAAAGAAGTCACATCGTCTTCGCGGGTATTATCAAAACGGCTGGAGGATAGGTTGCCGTCGGCATCGGACTTAGGGTTAGCCAATAGGTTGGCTTCTTCGCCGCTGCGCGCGCCACCGGCTAACCACACCTTAACCGCATCGGTCACGTCATACTCGCCGCGCACCACGCCAAAGGATTGTTTTTCATCGCTGTAAGTCCAGGGCTGACCAAAGTTACGGTTTGACTCAGGCACGGCTGGAATGTCGCCCAAGGGGGTGACCTGCGGCAGGGGTTGGTCGACATGGTTGTCCTGATACCCAAAATCGGCCGAGAAACGAAAGCGCTCGCCAGCATAATCGGTGCCCAGCGAGAATACAGTAAGCTCTCGCTCTTGGTTTTCGATGGCGGCCTCGCCATCACGACGAACGGCATTAACGCGAATGCCCCAGGCGTCGTTCTCACCAAAGCGCTGGCCCACATCAAGCGCGGTTTGATATTGCGCGTCGGACTCATACCCGGCGGTTAACTTAGCAATACCCTCGCCAGGGGCCCGTTTGGGTACCAAATTAACCGTGCCCCCAGTGCCGCTGCCACCCGGTGCGGCACCATTTAAAAAGGCATTGGCCCCGCGAAACACCTCTACCCGCTCAACCAGTTCGGCGGCGACAAACTGCCGGGGCAAAATGCCATATACCCCGTTTAAGGTAATATCGTCGGAGTAGACCGGAAAACCACGCAGAATATACACCTCTTGGAAGTTGCCAAAACCTTTGGCAACCCGCACCACGGGGTCATTCTGTAAAACATCCCCAACACTCTCGGCCTGCTGCGCCGCCGCCAAAGAGGCGGTATAAGCCGTCCCTGAAAAAGGGGCATCGAGAAAATCCAGGTTGCCCAACAAACCCGCACGGCCGCCGCGAGCCACCTGCCCGCCCGAGTACTCCTGCAGCAACTCCACCTGCGAGCGCTGGCCGGTGACTACCATCTCCTCCAAACCGGGCTCGGTGCCAGAAGCATTAGCGTCGGTGTCAGGTTCTTGGGCAAAAGCGAAAGGGGCCCCGCTGGCCAGCAAGGCCGCGAGCAGAGTGCGGTTCATATTCATGACGTGTCCCGAAAGCTAGTGATAAAAACGCCATTATAAACGACAATCGTTTTCATTTGTGTTTCTGTGCTAGTGAATTAGGACTGGGTTAGGTAAAACTGATACAGGCGAGCCTGATGCACCTGTGATCACAAACGTTACGCTGCAAACGGTCACCTTTAAAAGAAAAGGGTAGGGGCAGGCCACGATAAACAGCATTGGGCCAATCGAAAGGGTAGATACTGGGCCACAAGTTTCATCTGACCCAGCTTATTCTTTTTCTTATGAGAAGTCTTGTTTCTTGCTATGGCGAACACGGGCAATCACTATCCGGTCGCCCTCTGGCCGATAGCGCAAAATATAATGACCACTGCCAAAGGATATAAATAGATCCCGGAATGGCAGGGCTTCTTCAACGGGCCTTCCCGCCTCAGGGTTTTCCATCAACACTGGCGTAGCCTCTATGATTCGGCTCGCAGCGCGACGGGCAGCCCCTGGGTTTTTCTCTTCAATAAAGCGTCGTAAGCGCGCTACATCCTTCGCCGCGCCCGGCAACCAGACTATTTAACGGGGCATGGTTTCTCCGCGTCTGTACCCCAAGAGTCTAGCCACTCGGTCATGGCATCATTGCTCACCACCTCACCGGTTTCCTGATACGTCTCCCAGCGCGCTAGGGCCTCGTGCTTTTCAGTACCTATGGCTTTAGCGTCATAAGCTTCACCTGGCCCCATTGTTTCTTATCTATTTCCCGGTTGTCAGCTCCAATACGCCGTGGCACACTAAGCCGCATAGCGCGTAAGGCTTATCACCCAAACCGCTTGCCAGGGGCAGGCCAGGATAAGTCAGATTGAACCAGTCAGGAAGGTTAGATAATAGCGGGCATGACCCGGATATACGCAATGCTTTCCCTCCCTTTGACTCGTCAGTTTATTCGCAGAAATTTTAAGTTGGAGTCAGGTTAGCCTTTTCAGTTTTATTGTGTGAAATAAATGGCCTGAATTTGATTTTCGCTTAACTTGTAGAAATATGAAATTTTATTCTGACGGACCAAATATTCCTGACATTCTTCTAGACCAATGTGATGCTGGTCGAGTTGTATTTTTATGTGGTGCGGGAGTATCTCTGCCATCTGGTATGCCTGATTTTATAGGCTTAACTCAATATGTAATTGATTTTTTTGATCCGCCAGAGAGTACGAAAATTAAGTCTAGCTTTCAGCCTTGGGTAGATGACCCAGCTAGCGCGAATATGCCTCTGGATCAAATCTTCAATTTACTTCATCAGGAGTACGGTAAAGACGAAGTCAACGCATTAGTTTCGGAGCGATTAAGTAAATCCTTGAAAACCACCAGCGCTGGACGAGAGCACGACCTTATTAAGCGCATATCTTCGAGTAAAAGTGGCCGCCCCCAAGTCGTTACAACAAACTTTGATCGACTCTTCGAAATTGGACTAAGTGCCGATGAGTTGAGCATTCACATTCCGCCTAGGTTTCCCGACATTACACTGGGTATAGCGATTGAAGGCATTACCTATTTACACGGCAGGCTAGTGGATGCTAATGCAGAACATCACCCTTACGTTCTAAGCAGCGCGGACTTTGGACGAGCTTATTTGGCTGAGGGTTGGGCTACCAATTTTGTCCGAAATCTCTTAAAAAGTTATACGGTTGTCCTTGTCGGCTATAAAGCCGAAGATCCCCCGATCAAATACCTATTGCAGGGGCTTAATCACGATGGCCAATATGACTCATCTCGCCTTTACGCTTTCGATCGAGGATTGAAGGAAGACATTGAGGCTAAGTGGCGTGATCGGGGGGTGACGGCCATAGCTTACTCTGATCATACTGATCTATGGAAAACGATGGAGGCTTGGGCTAACCGTGCTGACGATCCACGATTGTGGAGGGAAGGTGTAATCGCAACTGCGCAGCGTGATCCCAAAAGTATGGCTCCTTATCAACGTGGTCAAGTTGCTCATGCCGTTAGGAATTCTCATGGATCGAAGTTATTTCTTGATGCAGATCCAACTCCTCATCCGGAGTGGGTCTGTGTGTTCGATACGGAGATACGGACAGCTCAGCCATTTCGAGGCTTAGGGAATGATGACGAACAAGTCGATCCGAAGGAAATATATGGGTTAGATGGTGACGAGGAATGTGATTCGCAAGACAACTTGTTTAGATTACGAGTAGACGATGAGATTCCTAATGAATCTATTAGCGTTTCTGGAGGTCTTTTCGGTGCCTCAGAATCCCTCCCTGCAAGGCTTAAGCACCTCAATAGCTGGATAGTTAAATCTGTCCATAGCCCCGTGACAGCTTGGTGGATTGCTCAGAAAAGTGGATTGCACCCCGAGTTGCTTAGGATGCTCGAATCGAAGGTTCTCAACGATGCGGGGCTACACCCGAGAGCCTGTCATATTTGGAACTTAATTCTTGAGCATCATCAGGAGAGATATTTAGTTGGAAGAGATGACGGGTGGTTCAATCTTCGTAAGAAGATAGTTAATGAAGGCTGGTCTGGCAGTGTTCTCCGGTACATTTCAAAAGCATTTAAGCCAAGATTAGCAGTTTCATCATTGTATAATGGCTTCTCTCCCCCACCCACAATGAGCTGGGATAAAGTTAGTTTGAGAGATATTGGCCAATTTGAGGTCAAGTTTCCAGTATTGCATGATGACAAACTTGAAGTTCCTGACGAGCTATTACCTCAGGTGTGCAACATTCTGTGCCGCGAGATCGCTGTAGCATCAAACTTACTGACGGATGTAAATAAATCCTACTTTAATATTCCTACGCTCTACCCAGGTCGTGAGAGTACCGGAACGCGATATTTTGATGAGGGTGCGGATTTCATAATCTTCTTCGTTCAGCTTTTCGAAAGGTTATGTGATCTTCACCCACAGATTGCAAATGCACATGCTAGCCTTTGGTTAGAGTCTGACAAATATTTTTTCCGTAAGCTTAAGTTATACGCATTGTCGAAAACTCAAGTATTTTCTTCTGACAGTGTAGCGAAAAATTTGCTCTCTTTCAGCCAGGAAGCTTTCTGGGATCGCAAGGTTGCTCGTGAGCTGCTGTTTTTAATTGAGGATAGGTGGGACAAATTCAAATACAAGCATAAAATCGAATTAACAGAACGTCTTCTCGCCGGCCCTGATCAGCCGGATCATATATCGAAAGGTGAATATACAAAATGGAGAGATTGTTATGCTGGGCAATATACAAAATACCTTGAGCTAAAAGGTTGTCACCTGTTAAAAAAACATAAAGCACGGCTTAATGCGATCATAAAAAATATACCGAATTGGACTGATGAGGCTGCTAACTGTATAGTCTTTGAGCATGGAGCGCGGGCTGGCTGGATCAGTCGAAATGAGGAACCCGGTAATTTATTAAATACTCCCCTTTGTAAAATAATTCCTACCGCTGAAGCCGATTCAGGGAGTGACTTCTATAGTTTTTCCGAGAAACGTCCTTTTACGGGCCTTGTAAAAGCCAAGCCTCAAAGGGCGTTATCTGCTCTGACACTTGCTGGTAAAAGTGGAAATTACCCATATGGGTTCTGGACGTCTTTTATACAGAACCTGCCAGATAATTGTCCTATCCGCCTTCAGCGAGTATTTCTGCACAGGCTTTCTCGGTTGCCCTTCAGCGTCGTCATTGAGTTGAGGGATGACCTGAGCCGATGGCTCGACAATAACTTCATATCAGTATTGGAACTAGACGAAGGTCTTGGCTGGTCGGTTTACGATCACATCGTTGATGGTATTTTGAGTGGAGGTGCAGAGGCAACAACAAGCGGGATTGGTGCGAGTAATATCGGTGATGAAGTTGTCGAGCGCTCAAGGCGAACGCATGACCATGCGCTCTACGGTTGCTTGGGGTTTTGTACAGAAGCTCTCTATAAAGTAGCAGATAACGATACCACCAAAGAGGGTTCTTTGATCCCAGAGCATATAAAGGTTCGTTTAGAGCGGCTTCTTTCTGCTCCCGGTGAAGGCAGCGACCATGCTGTAACTATTACAATGATTAAGCTCAATAGGCTTATGTATATAGATCCTAGCTGGACAGAGACGCGCATTCTTCCGATGCTAGCATTTGATAATCCAATGTCGGAGCCTGCTTGGAACGGGCTTCTACATAGCGGACGAGTACCTTGGACACCCTTGGCTCGCTTGATAAAACCTTTTCTAGTTAATATTTTTCCATGGATCAATCAATTTTCCTGGGCGGGGGAGCTGTCGATTATAGCCGCTCAGTGGATCGGTCACTTACACATTTTTTGCCGTGATAAGACTCATGGGATTAGCAATCAAGAGATGCGCTCAGCACTTCGCTCTATGTCTGATAATTGTCGTAATCAGTTTATCTATTGGCTTGGCGACGTTGGTCAAACAAAGATAAACGGATGGAACCAACTTGTCATTCCGTTTCTCAAACATGTTTGGCCCAGAGAGCGAAAACTACGAACCTCCACCTCGGTCAGAGCATGGATTGGACTGCTTGATGATACTGATGAACAATTTCCAGAGGTTTACATCGCAATAAAGCCATTTCTTGCACCTGTTGAGAGCGCACACCAATTTTTTTATCGGTTTACTCGGGAAATTTCTGGACAGCGATCTCTTAATATACGGTTTCCAGAGACCACCTTGGATTTAGTTGATACCGTTACGCCGCATGTACTCCATCGACCGTTATACGAGCTTTCAAGCGTGCTTAGTTCAATTGCTGAAGCAAATCCGAGATTAGCTGCGGATTTTCGCTATCTTAGACTTATCGATCTTGTGGAAAGAAGTTAATTTATACATTTAACCTTCGCGAGTCCGAATTTCGGTGAGAGTTTACTTAATTCAAAAACATTAGGATAAAGTCTTGAATTGTGGATTTCAGAGCTGGCCTGAATCTTCTCCGCGTTCGGGAAGTTAACGTTATTGCTTATAATTACTTTCTGATAAAGGCTTACCGGAAAAGTAATCCTGCATCCACTCAAACAGTAAATCAACATTCACCTCACCCAGCCGCTTACGCTGAAACTGATCACTGGCTTCATCATCCAAATTGGCAAATTGATAGAGCAGCATGCCCTGTTCTGCGTCATGCAGTATCAACATAATGCGCTTGCGTGTTCGCAAGCAATCAACTTTCATAACATCGGCTGGAATACCGGTATCGCGCAAACCACGCCGCACCGCTACCACCGGGTTAATGTCTTGATGGGTCTGCTGAATTTTAGTATGAGCTTCGGTGATTTGGTCGGACAAGGTTTTTAACGGATCTTCAGACATTGATATTCCCTGAGTAGTGGAGCTTTGTAGGTTAACAGAATTGGCGTTACGTCTTAGGTTAGATATCTGCTTTTATATCTGGCGACTCAGACTATATACCTCCTTTCACCAATGAATATGTGCTACAGTGTGTACACTGTACACTTATGGGGGGCTCCCATGTCTACCACTATGACTATCCGTCTAGAGCCAGAGTTAAAGCAACGTCTTGACCAGCTTGCCGAGGCAACTCACCGTTCTAAATCCTTCCTTGCCACTGAAGCTTTGCGCGACTTCATTGAGCTGAACGAGTGGCAAATTCAAGAGATCAAAGAGGCTTTCAAAGAGGCCGATAATGGCGAGTTTGCCAGTGATCAGGACGTTAAAAGGACATTTGCCAAGTGGGATGTGAATGCAGGTTAAGTGGCTTCGCAAAGCGCTCCAGAACCTCGATGACGAAGCCGGATACATTGCCAAAGATGACTCGGCAGCAGCTAGGCTCGTCGTACAGAGAGTTTTTGATGCCGTTAATTTGTTGCCAGACAACCCTGCCATGGGCAGTCCAGGGCGCATCTACGGCACGCGCGAGTTGGTCGTCCCTGGTACGCGTTACATCATCCCCTACCGGGTCAGACCGAGATTAAATCGCATCGAGGTTCTGCGTGTTTTCCATACCTCTAGGCGCCGGCCTAAACACTGGTAATTTCGGGTAAAGCTCCTCGAACGACAGGAGTTTTCTACGTAGCACCGCTCTCCACTCTCATCATATCCAGCTGAACGTAGGTCTATTTAAATGGTTGGGAACATCCGGGGCAAGTCTTGAATTGTGAACTTAAGGTTTTCTCCAAACTCTCTCGGCAACACATAAGGCGACCCATTTACACCTACTTTTTATTCGCCAAGGGTTTTCCGGAAAAATAATCCTTCATCCACTCAACTAAAAAAGATAGGGGGCAGGTTGAACCTGGCCACATTCCCCATACTTTTTATTTTATATCGCCCAGGGGTAGAATAGTTGTGGAGATTTTTTAGCCAATGGTAAGTTGTGTCTATATCCATATTGTAAAACGCATAATGACCACTCATTAATCCTTTGACCCAAAGCCCTGGACCATGCGTATGAAGCCAAAGTCTATCCTTCTCTGGATAGTACTGAACTCTCGATGCATTGCAATGAGGAGAAAAGTACCTTTGGGGGGGATTAAAGCTGTATCTCAAACCATATAATGTATCCTCCTCACCATCCATTGCGCATAAAGTAAATGATCGGAATTTTTCTAACGCATCTCGATTAACGTAATTTGGATCTAAAGAGCAGCCCGTACCTATTATAGAAATTATTGCTACACCCAGAGCCTGAAAAAAAGCACCGTATTGTCTACTCATCGGCACTTTCCCCATGATTCTCCGCGGCCTCGTCTACTCTTTCTGGAAGAGTTATCTGCCGTTTTTCACTATCTTGATCTCTTTGACCGCCACCTTCGGGGGCAACATGCAATGTCAGATCAATTGGAGGTCCGTCTAGATTATCTTTCGGCCCAATATTATGCTCTGGGTACTGATATAGCTGCTGAACCCTAGGTAACTGCTCCAAGTCGGGATTCGAATTGCGTATTCGGCCAGTATCTGAAGATTCATTTATATTAACTGACGTTTGCCTCCACTGGTACTGATTAGAATAATCACCTGACGCAGGCCTAGGTGGATAAAAAATCTCAGGGCGTATATACCCTCCACCATCTGTGCCCGGCGTACGGAAACCATCCCGAAAAGTCTGCACAGCTGAGGGCATAAGTTCAGGTTCTTTAGTACATGCTGCTGTTTGACAAATATAGTTGCTATGAGCACTATCATCGGTAAAAAGTTTTGGCAAAGAAATAATACTGCCGCCCAGTGATCCGCCCTCCCCCTGATTATAATTCCCCCCTAAAAATCCTGGTAAATCTGAGACCGAATCGACTAAAGGAAATCCAAACAGCGAGGTTTCACCTTCCGGTCTGTTTGTTTGGAACATTAAATTAGGTTACAAGTCCCTACGATCACCTTCTACACAATCCGAAAAACCGTCGCGGTTATTAGTTCAATTAATTTATCACTCCCTTTCTGAATAAACTCGTTCCGAATTAGATCATCAAGCGTGGATATTCAGTCAGGTATTTAAAAGGTTCCATCCGGGTTTAGGGTAATAGGCCGCCAGGCCTTTCCCTCGCTTTTTAATCTCGCCTTGTACTCCTCCAAGGTCTCGCCAGTCGACATTCTCTGAGGAACATCAAAAATAGTCTTGTCCTCAACGTCGTCGTAATTCTGGCTTACTTTATTACCTATTATTCGAATACTGTCTCGTATCCCTTTTAAATCTTCGGGGAAAATCAAGTCTAGGTCGTAGTCTTTAGAACCCACAACGGCCTGTTGCTTTCTTTTGTGATACTCGGAGTTTTCTAAATCTTCATTCACCGCGAAAGATCTACGCATAAACAAATCCTTAAGTTGACCATCTACCACGAGATAACAAGTAATCATTACCCCATCTAGATAGACTCCGAGTGCAACCTTTCTGGGTTGGAAATTGCCGATTGCCATGCATTTCGTATCGTTAAATTCAAAGTAGGTTCCAGGCACTCTTTTCACTTGCTTGCCATCGACAAACTTCGATGAGTATCTAGTAAAGTAAGCTTCCATATTACCATCAATAAGAAACTGCTTAAGGGACTGCCTGTGCTCTAGCGCTATTCGATCTGAAGTTCCTTCAACCATGCCAAGCGTCATAGAGGTTACGAACCCTTCAGAACTGTATTTATCGATGGTTATTGCCTGGTCTATATGCTCGATATCCTTTACGTAGGTTAACCACCTTCCATTCTCTGGTATTTTAAAAGACATCGCGGGGTGTCCCAGAGGTTGTTCGATAATGTACCGTTTACCCGGTTCCAGGTAATCTGGACCGGGGGTGGAGCAAGCGGTTAAAAAGACAGCTAACAACAAAACCTTATAGCTCAAGCTAATCCCTCCGAGAGAAGTTGCGATTACCGCACGTTTTTGACTCTTCGACACATGAATATGTTGAATGGGTGGATATATTATTGGTCACATTTCCTTCTTCATCCAAGATTTCGTTCTTATCTCCGCGCAAGGTATTAACAATACCACCCTCGCCCTCAAAACCATTAATTCCTCTTGCAATTCTCTCTACAAAGGACAATGGAGAGTTTAAATCTTTGCCTTTCACTTCAGGCAAGTACAGACCTTGATTACCTCCTAGAACCTCTGACACTGAATCCCCATCATTAGATATGGATCCAGCGAACGTAAACCCACTCTCCCTTACTGATCTCTCCATCGATTCGTTCGCAACAGGGGATCCATACATCATAAATGTCACACCTGCAGCCTGTTTAGTTGTTATTCCTAACTTATCAATTCTCACTCCGTCGTTATTTAAGGCTGCATTAACAATCGCATTAGCTTGAGAATGCAGCGCAAAGTTTGCGATATACACATCATCATCTTTTTTCTCCCCTATTTCTGAATACTGTTCACTTCTAGCAGACAAGGTATTAGAAATATACTCACCCGTTTGACGTGACACTCCAGACTGTAGCCCCGCGCGATCAAAGAGCTTATCCATACCAGCTTCTAAAAGATCCCCTACCACTCCGTGAGTTGGGTTATACGCAACATTAAAACGATCGCTTTGAGTCTGTTGTTTGCCGTTGATTATTGCCTGCAAGGGATTGTTCAACATACCGTTTACAGAGTTCTGATCCGTTGCTGTCGACTTGTCAATATCTGCACCGATCACCAACGTCAAACCGTTTAGTTCACCGGCTGACGGGCGCTGCCCCGGATCACTGAGAATCTCTTTTAATAGATAATTTAACTTAGCAGTATCGGAGCCGCTACCGGATAATGACTCCACTATGAACGCTTGACTATCTACAATACTGTCATTTGGATTTTCAATGATCTTATAACTATCGTAATCACCACCTGAGGCTAGAGGATCATCGGTGGGCATTACAATTATTGGTTGATGTTGATTGTCTTTAACTCCCAGGACAGACGGTAAGCCACCAATAAGCCCACCACCAGATAAGTCTGACGGTGTAATACCGTAAGTCCAATCATTTAGATCCTCAAGAAATTCGCCTATTGCCATCTCAAAAGCATTTCCCTCGTATGCCTTTGGCACATTTTGAGAAATTATTTGTATATTTTCACCGAAGCTTTCAAGGTCCCCCTGAATCTGCCCCCTTCCCTCCTCACTAAAAAACCGATGATCTACCTGCAAATCAACATTCCCCTCCTGTCGATCAATACTCCACAATTCTTTCGTGGTATTAGCGGTATCACGATTTAACCCAGCAAGCACCGAGCCTTCCGCAGCCCCAGCCTCGGTTAACTCACCATTTTCTTCAAGCGCCACGCCTCCCACAGTAATATTACCTGTACCCAAGGTAGCCATCGAATTACTGGCATCGTACTCAGAGGCATTGCTGTAGGTAATATTGGTGGTGTTAACGGTCATGTCTCGGCCTTCTCCATCTTTAGCGAGTGTTTGGCCTTGCTCTAGCTCGGTGGTACTGGCTCCGCTCAGGCTGACGCTGGTACTAATTGACCCACTGGTTTGATTACTCATGTGAATATCGCGCAAGTCGGTAAAGCGAAGCTCGGAGGTGGTGAGATTAAGGTTACCTAAATCGTTGCCCTCGTCATCGGTGGTGCCGATGGTGGCGCCGGTGATTTGAGTGACTCCGCCTACGTTGATGTTAGCGATGCCGCCAGAGGTGAGCGAGCTACGCACGGTCTCTTTGGTAACACTCATGCCATTGGAAGCGTTGATGCCACCGTTGGCACCAGCTAGGCCTGCTATGTCGCTAACCCCTTGACCACGGGTGTTGCTAACGGTTTGTCCGGCGCTGTTAGTTACGCTGTCTTTTTTGCTGTCTGCTGTTCCCCCTAAGCTAATACCACCACTTACACCCATACTGTTGTTTTGCGTACGGCTGCGGTTTTGTACAGACTCCACCGCTAAATCGCCGCCGATAGTGGCATTAAGCACGCTCTCGGCGCGAACGTTGCCTCCGCGGATGGTGGCATCATCGATGGTGTTGAGAGTCATGTTGTCCGCCATCAAGGTGCTGTTGTTGTAAGTGGTGTGGTTCTCGCCGCTTTTGCTGCGACTGTAATCACCACTGATGCTGGCACCACCGGAGGCGCCATAGACGGTCATTTGAGCGGTAATGTGAGCCTGCTCAGAATTACTGTCTATCTCTAAGGTATCGCGGCTGGCCAGCACATCAAGGCTGCCGGTGTTGATAGACAATGCATTGTCGGCAATAACGTTGCTGCCTTGAATGGTGGTATTGGTACCGGCGGCCGACGCTTGCCCCACACCGGTTTGGATGTGGATATTTTGGCCAGTAACGTTAGAGGCGAGTGAGGTGGTTTCTTTAATCGTCTCTTCTGTTTTGCTGGCATCAATATCCAACTGGACGCCCGCGTTAAAGCCGTAGGTTCCTGTACTTTGCGCGGCCGCCGCCGTCTGTTGAGCCAAGGCGGTGATCTTTGCGGTCAAGTCGGCTTCCGCCAAAACGACACCGCCCTGGTACCACTCTTTGTCGCCCTCAACGTCTTCTACCAACTCGCGCATTTCAAGCAAGTCGTTGTAGTTAATGCCCGGTACGCCGTTTTCGTAATCGGCCTCCATTTGGCCCAGATTACTTTGCAGTTGTTTGAGGTTGTTCTCGTAGTTTTTAAGGTCTTTTTTAGCCTGCTTGACGTTTTTGCGAGCATCTTCAGTCGCTTCTATCGCTTTAACCACCTCAGCCGCTTGATGCTGAACCACTAAACTCATCTCGGCCGTGCCATGGACCTCTTTGGTTTCAGACTCGTAGGTGTTGGTGGCCTCTTTAATGGTGACGTTGTTACCCGCCGAGAGGATGACGCTGTTTTCGGGGCCAGTGCTAGGCGCGGCCTGCGCAACACGCTGGCCGCCAGATTGATACTCGGCCGATTGCGCTACTGTATCGGTATAGATCACGCCGCCATTAGGGTTTTGAATCGCATGGGGCTGTTCCGCATCATCGGCCCCCACTCCGGCGACTAAAGTAGAGCCCTCGATCATGATATCGTTCGCTGCATCAACGATAACATTGCCGCCGCTGGTAATGGTGGAGCCGGTCATGTCGGTGGCGTTGGTTTGTGTCTCTACCCGGTCGTAGGTGGCATCCGCAAACGTTAGCGTAAGTCGGCCATCTTGGTTTTTTATGGGGCCATCGGTATCTCCCCACCCCTCTACCAGATCACCCAGGCCAACCGTTTTAGACTCTTCAAAACTAAACGTCTCGCTGGTGTTAGCGGCCGACAACACTTTCACATCGCCAATGTCAGCGGTAATCTTTACACCGGCACCGCCGTGAATATTAGAGCTCACAATCGTAGTGCTACCCGAATCGACAATCACCACACCTTCAGCATTTATATTACTGCCCACAACTTGCTGTAACGTCTCGCCCGTGCGAGATTCTTCGGCGGCGTATATATCACCACTAGTAAAGAAGCCTGACGACTTTTTCCAGCTCTCTTCACTACTAGATTCCACACCGTTGGCAATAAACACTTGATCGATGGCTTTTAGTTCAATGTCTTTGCCGGCGCTTATATCCGTACCAATGGCCGACAGGTTATTCCCGGCATCCATAACTACGCTACCACCGGCATCAACTACGGCGCTGTTCCAACGAGCTGTGTCGGTTACCGCGCCAACCGATTCACTACTAAAACCACCAAAACCGGTACTGCGACTTTCTTGATACTCATAGTCTTGGTAAGTGGTTCCGGTGATATTAATGTCATCTCCGGCACTAACCAGAATATGCTCATCCGCCTGAATCACACCGCCAACGATATTGACATTACTGCTATCGAGATTGATTAGACCCTGGTCCGAAGTCTGAGTATTGATTAGTACGCTACCGCCTGCGGCAATCACACCGCCAGCGGCTGACTCGTGCATTGATTCACTGATGTTGGTTTCACTGCGACCAAACGATTTCTTTTTCTTTTCGTAGCTATAGTGATACTCAGAATCCGTTACCGCCACCAAGTTCGTATCGCGCTCGGCGTGCAAGCGAATATTGCCGTTTTCGGAAATCACATTACTGCCAGTTAAGTTGATATCTTGTCCGGCTTTAAGGCTAACTCCCTGATCGCCAATAACATTGGCTTGGGTATGGGTTATTATCTCGCGCTCGCCTTTAAGGTCACCATAATCGAAACGACTGTGGCGACTATTGGCAACGGCTTCTAGGTTAATATCGCGGCCTGCGCTTATTGATGCAAAGCCGCCGGCGTCAAACTGAGTACCCTCGGCATTGATATCGCGACCGGCATCGACTAATAAATCGCCACCACTTTGAATGTTCGCAACCTGATACTCAACCCGGCTACCTTCGCTGTCGTGATGAAGGGATTGATAGGTGGATTTTTTCTCTATCGCTTCAAGCTGAATGTCATTGCCCGCACGAAGGGCGACAAATGAGTCGGCAGAAAGGGAGCTTCCTTGCAGTTCAAGGTTGTTGCCGGCATCCAGCGACAGTGAGTTATGGGAAACAATCACCGAGGCTTCGCCCACTTTGGTTTTTACACCCTGGCTCCAGGCCGTGCTGTATTCAAGTTGTTCGAATTCGGTTCTGTTAACTATGTCGCCCAGTTCGGTGGTTAGGGCAACGTCTACGCCTTCAAGGTAGCCTTGCTGGTTAATAATATCCTGCTGCGCCGTCAGGCTAAGGGTGCCACCCGACACCATATCGGCCACCGAGCTGTTGATAATACTGCCACCCTCAGAGTTTACCCATAACCCACGGTCTGCCCCCAGCGAACCAAGGTTGGTAACATCGCCGCCTGCGGTTAGCTCTAACAGATCTGCCTGTAAGCTGCCGGTGTTAGTCAGGGTTTCGCCCGCTGTTAACCTTAAACCACTTAAAGAAGCGAGGTTAGCATTTTGATCAATTGCACCATCAGCCGAGAAATTCATGGTGCCGCGGCTGCGAACATTTTCGTTAAACGTGATGTTACCGCCAGACTCGACGTACACATTACCGCCCACGCGAAGGGCGCTGTCATTCGCCAGCATGTCATCCTGGCTTAAACTGGCCAGATACAGCCGGGGAACGAGCACGGTTTCTCCGTTTACTTCTTCCTCTACCATCCAGACAATATCGTCGGTAAGGCTGGCCGCTTGATCTGCAGTAAGCGCAATACCCACGGCCAGCTCCATCGAGCCATTGGCGGCGATGGCGTTGTCCATCAAGTGTTGCATGCGCGCTTCGTCGCTCACGCCGTCAGCGCCAAAACTCAGGTTGGCCTGACCCACTAGCGCCTGGTTGACCAGCTGGGTTTCATAAAAGGCGTCCCCAAGGCGCTTTTGGGTTTTATCCGGGTTGTAGCCAATGGCGTTCAGCAAATAGTCGGAACCAAGAAAGTTACCGTACTCGGTGTATTCCGGGCGGGTTTCTACCAGGTATTGCCCTTCGGGAGTGGTGTTTTCAACGTAAAGGCCGCCCAGGTACTCGGGGTTGTAGTTATCCGGGGCGGTAGAAATTTCAACGCCCGTGGGGCTTTGCGCCCCCGAGGCTTCGGGGTTTTTCGGGTCCACCATGACGTATTGGCCACCCGGGGTTAGCACCACTTCTTTGCCCTGCTCGGCGGCGCGGTTTTTAAACTCGGCCAGCTGATCTGTACTTTCCGCCGGAAGCGTCTGGCTGCCGCCTTCAGTATTGGTGTTGCTGGCCACCACCTCGGTATTGCCGTCTACCTGGGTACCATCTACCGGGGTGGACTCGCCATCAGCCAGTGCTTGCTGCTGGGCGCCGGTGCCATCAACACCCGCGTCACGGCCTTGTGCCTGCTCAGCAGCGGAAACTTCTGGCTCTGGTGTGTAGCGTGCAATTAAGTCTTGCAGTTGTTGTTGTACAAAGTCATCACCCGCTTCGGCGCGCTCTTGCGTGGGCCGCGCCGTAGAGGCAGCCGCTTGCTGGGCCTGAGCCTGCTTGGCCGTGGCATCCTCAGCTTGGCGAGAAAGAATGTTTACGTGTATTTCTTTGTCGCCACCGGCTGTGGCATCTCCATCGCGCCCGGTTTCCTGATCTGCATATTGCCGTTGCGACTGGTTGGTGTTTCCTCTTTGACCGTCTCTGCCGCCGTCGCCTGTTACGCTGGCGTATTCATCTTGTTTTTCTTGGAGGCGGCCAACCGCTTGCGCGGTGTTGTTGACACTGATTGAGCGCTCGTCCACCCCGTCAAGACTGCTACTTCCCTCAAATGAAATATCATGCTCAAAGCTGGCCGCCATATTCCCCGCAACGTTAATTTGGCCGTACTTAAGGTCAGCGTTTTCGACGGATTCTTCCTGATTGCGGTTCTTATGGCCTACAAGCCTATACTCTCTCCTAAATGTTTCAACACCGGTATAAGGGTCATTCTCGTACACATCAAATTCAACATCGTACTCATCGTAGGTTGTTGTAATTACATCGGTTTGATTTTTAGCGGTATTAAAGCTGGCCAGCTTCGCCCCTTGAGCGGTGAGGTTTCCTCCAACATTGATATTACCAAAGTCATTGATCACATCTGCGTTGTAAAAAGCCATGTTGCCACCGGATGAAATTAATCCAGCTCGTTTACCCTCCGTTCGAACCACAGTGGTGAAGTACTCTTTTTCTGTTACGAGTTTCTTATCGTAAAACTGAAGGTCTTTCTGTAGAGGAACGCGACCAGGATGAAAACCTTCCGTGATAGTCATCCCGGATAGCAGTGCTTGTCCTTCTGAAGTTTCTGCCCCGTTGCCCCATTTCTCCTGAAACGCGACATAGGTACTGTCTTCAGTGGTATCGGTTAAGCCCAAATACTCTTCACTGACACCCTCTGTCGAGTTGACGACGCTTTGCGCCGACAAGCTCATATTTGTTGAAGAATTGATAGTGCCGCCGGTATTTTGAATCAGATGAGCGCTGCTACCAGAGGATTTACCTCTAATATCGATTGTGCCTAAGGAGAGAATGTCCGCGTAGTAATTGTTTAAGGTGTCTCTTACCCCCAGAGTCATGGAGGACCCAGAGTACAAAACAGCGTTGTTCTGGTTGGTAATATTATCGGCAAACAACTCAAGATTATTTCCCGCGCCAATAGAATGATTGTTTTGTACACTCGCGGCGTTAACAATTACGTTGCTTGAGCTTTCAATGGTGCCGCTATTATTCAAGTTTCCGGTAATGTTCAGCTCCGCCGTAGCGCCGCTGCTGATTACAGCCGACACATCATTGGTTAAACCTTGCGAAGTTAACGTGACATCCCCGTTGGCTGATATAGTGCCGCCATTAAAAATACTGCCCTCGCTGGCAAGAATAAGGCTACCCTCACTGACTAAGGATTCGTTGGCACCAAGGTTAACGCTATTGATTACCTGAATATCCAACAGGCCTTTGGCCTCAATATTCCCGCTGCCTATATTTAAGGTGTCCATACTCAAATGCAGGATATTATCTGACGCGAGCGTCCCGCTATTGGAAAAGTTAGCAGTCTTTACTTCTAGTGCCTCAGCCGCACTTACCGTACCGGCATTGCTAAAGCTGCCGCCTGCCGTATCAATAGCAAGAACATTGCCGCTGTCCACCTGGCCGGAACTAGCGTTGTTAAACGATTGTGCATAAACGCTGAGAAAACCCCCTGCGGATATGTCACCGGCGTTGCCAAGGGCCTGAGTGGTTTGCAAGGAAAGGTTGGCGTTGCTGCGAATATTACTGTCAGAATCGCTTTGGTATTGGTTAAAGGTTAAATCCAGAAAGCCTGTGCCGGTTAAGGCCAGGGTGCCGCCGGCGTTATTAAACGTATTTGCCACATCCACGTTAAAACCAGAGCCACCTGCCGATATAGTGGCAGAGTTTGTCAGGTCGGAAACAATAATTTCATTGGTGCCAGAGCCGGTGCCAATAATTCTCGCCTGGTTTGCGTTAGTCAACGCGCTGGTATTTATGTCCAGCACAGCGCCAGAGAGTACGCCTTGATTGTCGTTTTCAATAGGGCCGCCGCGTAAGCGCAAGGTACTAACGGATTGTACTTTGCCACTGGCATTGTTTAGCCCAGAGCCAGCTGTAACCGTGAGGGTGCCACCCGTGTGTTGAATGCTGCCATCGGTATTATTAAGAGCGCCGCTGGTAGCGACCGAAAAGCTGGCATTATTGGCGACAATACTACCGCCACGGTTATTAAGACTTCCTACACTGATGTAACCGCTGCCGCCACTGGTAGACAGGATTTTACCGCCGCCGGTGTTATTAAGCCGCGAGGCGTTTAATTGCACCCGGCCACCTTGCAAGTGACCGTTGTTATTTTCGATGGTGCCATTGGTATCAATATCCAAAATGCCATCGGCAATCAGGACGCCTTGCTGGTTGTTCACCGCAGCACTGATGTCGATATCGCCCTGGGAGTAAAGGGTGCTGCCAGTGTTAGTAAAAGTACCCACTCCGGTAATGCTAATACGCTTGGCCGCCGATACCGTGCCAGCGCCAGTAATGCTACCGCTAAGTTGCGCAGTGCCCGCGGTGGACACTGTGCCACCGCTAATGTTCATAACACCGGCATTGCCCAGTTTTAAAACCCCGGTGCCCGCATGAACGATACTACCCGCATTGATTACATCCCCCATAAATGATTGGTTTTGGCTGTTGCTGGCCAAGGTTGCGCCGGTTCGGTTGGTCAGTGTAGCCACAGCCAGCTCCATCGAGCCCGACACGCCGGTGGCAACTACTTGCCCGGCATTGTCCAAGGCGTTGCCGCTTAGTTGAATGCTGCTGGCCTCTATCCGACCGAGGCTCTGGTTCACCAGCGTGTCAAAGTCTGTCCACTGCAAGGTGCCGGCACTGATAACGCCATTGTTATTCAGCACAACGCCGCTGGCTGCCAAAGTACCGCCGGTTTTTAGGGTGCCGGCAGGTTCATTTGTGCTTTCACTCTGAGAGCTGGCGACACTTTGCACAGCAGCAGCGCCCGGCAACAGGCCATTGTCGAGTTGGGTGGTGTTTAGGGTAAAGGCGCCCGTGCCATTGTGGGCAATATCGCCACTATTGCTAACGCGGCTGGCAGTTATTGTGGCGTTTTGCGAATCGGTAACGATAATGCCACTGTTATTCAGCGCACCGCTGGCGGTAAGGTCAAAACCAGAGAAGGCGGTGATACCTCCCGAGTTATCTATTTGCCCTCCCACGGTTAGGTTCAATGCTTCGCCAGCACGGATAATGGCCTGGCCGGCGTTAATCACTGCACCGGTAATATCAAGGGTCATATCACCATCGGCCAGTAAGTTGCCCGTGCTGTGCAAGTCGCTGGCGCTGACGTGAATATCCCCGGTAGAGGCTACGGTGCCAGTAAGGGTGAGGGTATCGGGGTGGTCGAGATTAAACAGCCCGCTACCGGTGTGAATAACGGTACCGTTTTCGTTGTCGATTTCACCAAATACAAAATCCCAGTTGGTGGAGCTATTGCGTACGGTGCCGTAGTGATTGCTAAATTTATCAACATTTAAGCTCAGGGTGTCTTCACCCTCGCCCACCGAAGCCACAATACCCTGGTTGGTGTTATCCACCCACTGGGCGGAAAGGTTTAGGGTATCGCCGGCGATATAGCCTTCATCCGCGTTATGAATTGTGTTTTCGGCGGTTAAGGTCACGCCCCGCCCCGCAATGGCGCCATCGGTGTTATCAATACTGGCAGCGTTTAACGTAATGTCGCCGGCCGATTGAATCACACCGCCCGCGTTGCGCAATACGGATTCACTATTCGCGGTAAACAAACCCTGGCCGCGGTGCTCGATGATACCCCCGGTGTTATTCAGCTCAAGTCCCACGAGGGATAGATCGTGTTGGAACACCTGCAACGAGCCACCATTGCGGTTATCCAAAAGCTCGCTTTGCAGCGTAAAGCTGCCGCTGCCTTCACCCATAGCAATCAAGGTGCCGGCGCGATTGTCTATTTGATTAATATCCAAGGACAAAAATTCTTGCCCTTGAATGTAACCGCCGCTGTTACTCAGCTGCTCTGCCGTAAGGGTAGTGTGCGCTGCGTTGATAATGGCCTGGCGGTCATCTTCACCCGATTGGGCAAAGGCATTGTTAATAATTTGCGCGCTGTCGATGAGCAGATGATTTTCGGTATTGATTTGGCCGCCGGTGTTATTCAACACACTAGCAAGCTCCAGTACCAAGTTGCCCTGGCCTGCTTGTTCGATAAAGCCGCGCTCGTTTAGCAAGGTGTCAGCCTGGATGGTGACGGCCCCAGACTCTGCCAGCACCGCGCCGCGAGAATTATCCAGAATGTCTTGCAGCGATAGCGCTATACCTTTTTCCGAGAACACCGAGCCGTGTGTATTTATTAAGGTATCAGCGTTAATGTTCAGGCCGGTCGCGGCCTGGATAATTCCGTTAGTATTATTCAGTGCCGATGCATCCACCTTCACGGCACCCTCTGCACGCACTTCGCCCTCGCGGTTATCCCAGTTGCCCTGCGCCACGGTGATAGAGCCGCCCGAATACACCACCCCCTGGTGGTTAACCAGCCCGTTAAACGACAGCTCACCTTCGCCCAATGCGGCGACAACGCCCTGGTTAATTACTTGTCCATCCATGTGACTGTTCGCTGAGCTGAGCTGCAGCCGCGCTCCGGCGCTGTTTTCCAGGCTATTACCATTAAGGCTAAACGCATTGTCTTGTTCAGAGGTAACCATCAGCAGGCCACCTTCGTAGCTGCCGTCACCAGCGGGCGTGGCCTGGTTGCGCAACACACCAGAGCGCAACGAAAACTGACCAGTCTGGACGGTGCCAAAGTTAGTGGCATATTGAGCATCCAGGCTCATCCAAACAGCATTGATAAAACCGTCAAATTGGTTTTCCATTTCAGTGGCATAAATTTCAATGCCGTTCGCTGCCAGTGTCCCACTGTTGGTAAAACGCTGCTGCGCTTGAACCTCGATATCGCCATCGCTGACGATAACGCCGTCGCCGCTATTCCAGTCTGCGAGGCTTTCAAGGGTGAGTGTGCCGGCAGCGGCGTGGTAGAGAGTACCGCTTGCGTTATTAAACCCGTCAAGCTGCAAGGTCTGATCAGCCGAATGAATTTCTAAGGTGCCGTACTGGTTATTCCAGGTGCTGCCACTCCAGAAAAAGTCATCCGTTTGGGTGGATTGCGATAGCACCAAACCGCCATCCGTGTTTTGCACCTCGTCGACGTTTAACGATAAACCTTGCCCAGCAACCAAAGTACCGCCTTGGTTATGCAAACGAGCGGCGGATACCTCGGCAGTACCGGCCACCTGAATCAACCCTTGCTGGCTGTTGTTTACGTCGGTGGCGTCAAGCTCTAAGGCGCCTTGCGTCGCCACCTGGCCGCCGCTGTTGTCGATATCCGATAGCGTTAGTAAGCCATTACCGGTATGCAACAAGGTGCCTTGCTGATTGGTGAGCGCCGCGCCGATAGACAAATGCTCGCCGTGGGCTTCAATCAGTCCGCCGCTGTTATCTACTTGGGCGGCTAGCAGCCGCAAGCTCTCGCCCTGCTCACCAGTGGCCAGTATGGTGCCTTCGCGATTCGTCAGAGTATGGGTATCCAGCGTCAGCTGTTGGCCCTGAACCGTGGCGGTGTTGTTGAGTGTATTCGCACTAAGGGTAAGAGTGTCGGCACTGAGGTAGCTTTGCCCGTCGGTATCGGCTCGGTTGATGACGTCGGCGGCCTCAATTGCAAGGTTCGCGGCGAGAATCGTGGCGGTATCGTTTACCAACTGCTGAGTGGTAATGCCTAAGGTATTGGCGTTGATTTCTCCGGCCAGGTTGTTCAGCTGCCCCGCCTGAATATCCAATGTGCTGGCACTGAGCAGACCTTGCTCGTTAATCAATTCGGCGGCCGACAAGCTAACCGCCCCGCTTCCGGTACCGGCTATTTCGCCCTGGTTATGTAACTGACCTTCGGCAATTACCGTCAGCTCGCCATCACCGGCCAGTACTCCGGTATTGTTCAGGGTATCGGCCTCAAGCCGCAGCGTTTGGCCTTGTGTTTGTGCCACTACCCCGCTGTTGTCTATTACCCCACCTTGTACGGTGGCCACACCATTGTAAGATTCAATATGACCACTGTTGCTCAGTGTGTCTGTCGTAATCGCAAGCTTGGATGCAGCTAGTTCATCAGCCGCCAGCAACAACCCGTGGTTAACTGTCTCGGTGGCGGACAGCACAAGCTCCGAGGCTTCTACGCGGGCATACTGGTCATTCACGAAACGTGCGGCGGTAATGTCTATCCAGTTCGCATTTAGCCAACCACGCGCTTGTTCGTTTGTCGAGCTGTTAGTGATGGTGTCAGCGCGAATACTGATACCGCCATCGGCCAGAATCTGGCCCGCCTTATTCTCAAACGTGTGGGTATCAACCAGCAAATTATCAGCCGCTTGAATCACACCCTGGTTAACAAGGTCAGTAGCAGCCGTTAGCTGAACATTCGCTTCACCGGCAATAACAGACTCGGCGCCGTTGTTAATACGCCCTGCAGTAACCGCCAACTCACCTGCGCCACTGTGAACAATTTGGCCGCTGCCACCATTGTTTAGTTCATCGGCACTGATGGCAAAGCTGCCGCCATCTACCTGTAAGCTACCCGCGGTGTTATTGAGCGAAGAAGTTACCGCTAGTGTGCTCGCCTCAAGTGAATTGGTGGCAAGTAACAGCCCTGCGGTGTTGTCTACGCTATCGGCCGCAATACTGAAATAATCCGCACTGATTAATCCGTTTGCGTTGTGCAGTGCCTCAAGGGTGAGGTTAAGCTCCGAGGTGGCAAGCCGACCCTGGGTATTATTAAAGTTCGCAATATTTGCACGGATCTGCTCATCCGCCACTAATAAGCCACCCGCCGTGTTATTCAGTGAAGTTGCGGTAATGTCCAGCTCGGCCGCCGAAGAGATAACACCACTGGCGTTATCCAATTGTGCTGCTTGTAAAAGCAGTGTCTGCGCCGCGCTTACTTCACCGTTGGCGTTGATGAAACTATCAGTGTCGAGCGTAAGGTCGTGGCCAGATGCGATTACACCATCGCGGTTATCGAACGCATCGGTCGCCACGGCCAAATGAGTCTGTGCCCCCGAGGCAAGCAATAACCCTTGCGAATTAATAAGTTCGCGCGCCTGCACGGACAGCACACCACCATAACTTTCAATGCGCCCTGTGTTGGCCAATGTATCGACATTAAGCGACGTACCGGAAGCGTCTTGTCCGTAGCCAATCACGGTGCCAGCATTTACGAAACTATCTGCAAGAATGTCCAGCTCACTGGCCTGAACCATACCTTCTTCGTTATTTAGTAGTTGTCCCGCCTGAGTTGATAAATTCTGAGCACTGATAAGGCCGGTATTATTCATTTGGTTTGCGTTCAGGATTACGCCGGTGCCAATGACATCCCCCCGGTTAATCAACTGATGAGCGTCAATGTTTAGATCGTGAGCGGCCTGAATCACCGAGTCGTTGACAAGGTTTGTTACATTGAGATTCGCCGCTTGGCCTAGCGCTACCACATAGCCTTCGGCTTCATTGTTTAACTCATTTGCCTGTATTGTGAGATTGTCTTGGGATTGAATGACCCCGGCGTAATTAACAATGCCCTGGGCGGCATTTAAGCTTGCTATGCCCTCAGCGACAATCTCCCCCGAGGTATTGTCAATTGACTGCGCCGACACACTTAATGAGCCTGCGGTGTACACCTGGCCACGGGTGTTATCCAGCGCCTGCTGCTGCAGCGTTAGCATACCCTGCCCCTGGTGCAGCAACCGTCCATCACGGTTGTCTAGGTGGGTATCACTCAAATCCAAAGTCACACCGTAGCTTTCCAGTAAACCACGATTAATAAGCTCATCCACATAAAAGATCAAGGCTTCGCCCTGCTGCGAAAACGCGGATACCACGCCGTGGTTTGCAAACTTTGGCGTGGTAATGGTGACGCTGTGTCCACTTATTTCACCGTCTAGGTTATCGATTTCTTCCGCGTTCAGGGTGACATTAGTCGCAGCGGATAAAACGCCCTGCTGATTCAAAAATGTCTCGGCCTGAATATGAATGTCGCTATGGGACGATAGTTGCCCACGAGTGTTCACGACCTGATTGGCCGCAAGTGATAAGCCGCCTTCACCAAACGAGATAATCTCGCCGTCGGTAAGATCGAGTGTGTTTTCAATGGTAAAGCTTGAATCGGAATCAGAAAACAGATGAATGCGCCCGGCGCGGTTGTTCATCTCGGACAAATCAAAAGTCAAGCTGCCGCCCGATTGCAGTAGGCCCTGTTCATTGTTAAAAGCATTTACCGTTAAACCCAGATTTTTACCCGCGCTGATTTCACCGCCGCGGTTATCGATTACCGATGCCCTGATATCCAGACTTCCTGCGGTATAAAGCGTGCCGGTACGGTTATCAAATACAATGCCGGTAGCAACAGAAAGCCGCCCTTCACCGTGGTGAATAATACGGCCGCCCTGTGTCTCGTAGGCGATATCACTGAGTTTCAGGTTATGGGAATAAACCTCTAGCAGGCCCGTATTGAAAAAATTACCGACGCTTAGCTGGAAGTCCCGGTCGCCCGCCCCTGAGGAAAGAATCGCCCCCACGTTGTGTATATCTGTTGCATCAATACTGAGCGACTGCGCTTCAATCAAACCGCCATTGTGATTGGTAAGCTGATGTAATTCGAGGCTCACATTGTCGCCGCGCAGCTGGCCATCATTAGCCAACTGATCTGCGGTAAAAGTGAAACTGCCTTGGGATTGGAGCACACCGGTATTGCGCAAAGACCCTAATGCATCAATGTGTAAGTCCTGGCCGGATACAATAACCCCGTTGCGATTATCCAGAGCATCGCTCGCAGCAAAAGACAGAGACACACCACTTGCACCAGAAATTTCGCCCCCGACGTTATCTAGCGAAAAAGTTTGCAAGTTCAAACGATTGGCAGCCGAAAGCAACCCGGATCGGTTGCTGATACGGTGCGCATCCACGGTAATGTCAGAGGCCGCCAACTGACCATCGTCATTGACAAGATCATCGGCGGTGACAAACAAAGCATCGCCATTAATGACGCCAAGACGATTGTCCAGGCTGGAAATATCCAGGCGAATGTCGCCCTGGCTACTAATAACACCGTCGCTATTATCAGTATGGCTTGCGGTAATATTGAACTCGCCGTGGCCGTAATGGAGGATGTCGGAGTCGTTATTGATTAAGCTTTCGGCGGCGATATCAAAATTCTCACCCTGCGTCTGTATGCTGGCGCCTGCAGTGTTGCTGATAAGCCCTTCAATGTTCAGGGTCAAGTCAGCCTGCTCACCGTGAGCGAGCAAAAGCCCGCCCGCGCTTTGATACTGAGCGGCATCAATATGTAACTGTTGCGCTTGAATGCTGCCCCGGTGATTGTTGATACTTTGCAAGCCGCCGGTGAACGAGTCGGCTGACAGCAGGCCTTCGGTATTTGTCAGGTCAGTAGCGTTGAGCGTAAAGGTCTGCGCGGTGATCGCCCCATGTGTGTTATTTATATCATTTAACACACTCAGCGTTAGCTCACCCTGGGTAGAGCTGATGGTGCCACCGGTATTGTTCAGGCCACCCGTTGCGGAAAGCTGTAACTCACCTGCCGAATGAATGCTTCCCTGCTCGTTGTCAATGTCGCCCTGAATTTGAAGCGAAAGGCCCGAGCCTTCCGTATCGCTCGCCAGCAGAACACCGCTGCGATTATCCAACCTACCGGCATTTACACTGAGGGTTTGTGCATCAATAAAGCCTGCATCATTGACGATATCTTCTGCACTCAGCGCTATGCGCTGGCTTTTAATTTTCCCCTGCGAATTTTCTATATCTCCTTCAGCCACCTGGATGCTGATAGCCTCGGTGCTAAACAGAGTACCTTGCGAATTGTTTACGCCGTTATCAACATCAATAGAAAGCTCGAACTGATCTTCTGCATGAATCTCTCCGATGTGATTGTCCAGTGCATCGGCGGAAAGTTGCACATTGCCCGCCTGGGCCTGAAGCACACCGGCGCGATTACCAATTTGCTCGGCAACGTCAAAATTTATTCCCCCACCGGATACGATGTGGCCGTTATTATTGTTCAGCGACTGCAATGACAGCGACAAATCTTCCGCGCTGTACATAAAACCGGAATTTTCCAGGTGATTAACGCCATTCAAGCTAAAACTTGCTTCAGGCAGTAGCGAGCCATCCTCCGCCAGGCCTGCGTATAAATTCCCTTGCTGGACGATATGGTCCGACTGCAAGGACAGTGAATCTCGAGCGGCTAGCATTCCTGTATTGGTGATAGTGTCGCTTGCAATAAGCTCCACTGTCGGCGCGTACACTTGCCCATCGGCAATGACACTCTCAGAAGCGGAAGCAATGGTAACGGCTTGATTAGAGACCGCATTTTTTAGGCGAATGTCGCCATCTGCCGAAATTTCCAGCTGCTGAACCGATTGAATTAAACCCTCGCTGTTAACGCCCAAACCTTTTTCGGTACCAATCAGGTGGATGCTTTGTGCGTACATTCCGCCCAAAGCCGCGACGTCCAGCGCAACACCAGACGATGTAGAGCCTTGCGAGTTTTCGGTCGAGCTGATAACACCGTCGCGGTAAGAGAAATAGTCGTTACCGGTTAACACGTTAACCTTTTTACCGTAAAGACTGGCATTAATAGTTGCCATGCGCGTTACGATATCGAACCGGTCAACATTCGAGGTGTTGATGCCATCGCCCTGGAGCACAAAATCACCGTCACCCAGCGTAAAGCCATCCAGGTTGCCGTTTGTCATATTGGCCCGGCCAGTGACTAAGGTTGCCCGGGGAATATTGATAAACCCGCAGCCATCACAGGTAATGCCATTTTGGTTTGCGAGTACAAATTCAGCGGCTTGGCCTGCCACCTCTATGTGCCCCAGTAGGTTAGAACGGGAGGCGCCGGTTACCTCTGTTAAAATTATATTGGCCAAACCGCCAGTTAAATTGCGGTTACCGTCGGTCCAGCCGCCTAACTGAGTCAGAACCGGTGCGGTGCTATTGTTTAAAATCAAGCCGTTTTCATCGACGTTAAAATTCTGGTAGCGGTTATGAGATACTCCCGCTGCACTGGCCTCGGCAATATCCACCACCAGTGTACCGTTAGAGGATTCTTTTAAACGAGATTGATTACGAGCGGGGGCCGAGTGATCGACAACCACCCCCGCGGACATATCCGCTGAAACTTTTTGCGCACCCGTTCGACGAGAACTGGACTTTTGGATCGTACCGGTTTGCATGGCTTGCTGCATTAACTGGCGCATTCGAACTTCATCGGCGCGCTGCCTTTCTGCCAGGGCGGGGTTGGCAATCATGGCGATAATGACAGAGAGAGAAATAATCCGTGTTTTGTTTTTGCGTTCCATAGTGCGCTCGCGAACTGTGTTGTTTGATTATTTGCTAAAAGTACAACTGCGCTGATGCATAAAAGCCGTAATCTTGAGCGTTTAAATACTCGGGGCTTTGCAGGGAGTGTGCGTAGGTTAAATTGATACCAAGGCGTCGACTGGCCAGCGCCGCACTGATAACGGCACCCGCCATCCACTCGCGGCCTTGCTCGGGAAATTCGGGCGTGTCGCTGTTGCCGACATCCAACGCCAAGGAAACATTTAACGAAGCGTTAACGGGCAATTCAAACTGATGGCCCAGCTGGTTGCGCCAGTAACCACCGCTGTAGCCGACGATACTGGCGTTTTCAATGCCACGCACGGTGTATTGCCCACCGAGAGACAAAGCCTCGGAGGCGATAACATCATCAGGGGTGTAATAAAGTGACAGATTGCTTTGATAGCTAAACGGAACTTCTTGTAACGAAAACCCCGTTGAATAGTTGGCGTTTACAGAGAACTTGTCGAACTGAAAATCGTCTTCGGCGCTAACGACTTTTGTTTTTGCATCCAGCCAATCGCCACTGCGCGTCCAAACACCTTCCAATCGCGCAACGGCGCCTTGGATATAACGGGTGTATTTAAGCCCTAACTCAGTTAGGTAAAGCACCCGAGAAGAGGTATCCAGATATACATCCTCTAAATAGTTACGACTCACCTTACGGTTGAAAGACAACAACAGCGCCAGTTTATCGGCCTGCCCTCGGCGCAGCATGTAGTCTGCGCCCAACGACTGCCCCTCGGATGAACCGCTGGTCGTAAAGTCCTCCACCGCGCCGGACACTTTTTGCTGATAATCAAACTGGTTGGCATTGAGCCGCAGCAACAAGTTGCCTAAAGGCATACTGTAAGCGAGGGCATAGCTGCTTGATTCAGCATCGGGCGGGGCATCCACCGACTGGCTGAAGGTTAAATAAAGGTTATCACTCGAGCCTGAGGGGTTATCCCAAGAGACAAACAGGTTCGCCAAATACTCGCCCGTGGCTTCACTACCGCTGTTATTCACACCGGCGCCACCGCTGAGGCGGCGAGTTTGAATATTGTCAACTTCCACCACAGTTGAACCGCGCTGCTCACCCGGCAGTAATTCCATAGTCGCGGTGTTCTGACGCAGACGGTTAAGGTTTTCCAGCCCCTGCTCTAAATCCCGCAGGTTGAGCAAGTCACCATCGGCAAGCGGAAAAGCCCAATAGAGCTGGCGCTCGGTTAACTTGCCCTTTTTAGCTTGCAACGACTGCAGGCGGCCCTCGACAACCAGAATGTCCAGCACACCGTCGCGTATTCCCTGAGGCTGGACATAGGCTTTGCTGGTGACATAGCCGCCGTTTAAATACAGGTTACTGATGGCTCTGACTATATTTTGCAAACTGGCCATGTCCAAACACTGGTTTGTATAGGGGGCCGTTAGCTCATCTACCCTGGCGCTGGAATATCGCGTTACCCCTGCAACGGCAATAGTGTGAATATCAAAACACTGCTGGCTATCTTGATTAAACAGTGGTGCCTGCTCGGCTGGTTGCTGTAGAAAAATATCGGAATGGGGAAGGTTACGCTGGAGCTCGTCTTCGCGACGAAGCTCATCGTCTTTTATACGTTGTTCATTATTGCGGACGGCGTCTTCTAAAGCGTTTGCACTTGCCTGCTCAATGAATGCTGAACCAATAATTACCAGGCTCAGAATCCATATAGTTTTATTTATTGTTAATGTCACCTATACAATCCTTTGTATTATATCTTTATTATCTATACATCAATCAGCATTAATTCCTTTTAAATATTTTTTCTATACCTGATATTAGTCACGAAATCGTCACACTTAAAGCAACAACCAAACTCAACACCTTAAAAGTGAGACGCGCATCACAGTTAAAAATATTAACTACGAAATCTATAATTCGTTACCCAACTCATTATTCAGAGGATTACTTAACAGCCATTAAAATGGTAAATTAAAAACACTAGGCGACAGGTTTAAAATAACCTACCCCATGATGAGTACGGAAATGTAATGCATAACTGCATACAAACCTACCACTACCAAACCAGCAACCATTCCGGTTTTCGTGGCGTTTCTTTGCCACATGTGCTGCACCTTCTGGCCGTACTTCATTACTAACCAGGCCAATCCAAAATAGCGAACACCCCGGGCAATTAACGCAGCCAGGACAAACAAAAAAATAGAATACCCAGCCATACCCGCACTCAACATTGCCACCTGAAAAGGGATAGGTACTAACCCGACAATGAGTACCGCACCAAAACCATATTGGTCAAAGAAATCCTGGAATTCTTTAAAAGCGCCTTCCCATCCCATGTTCTCAACAACCCAACGTCCAAGCGACTCGAAAAAAGCCATGCCTATTCCGTATCCGATGAGCGATGCCAGCAGACAGCCGAGCGTAGTCACCAACGCAATCTTCCATAGCTTATCCCGGTTAGCAGCCATTAAAGGAATAAGCACTAATTCAATAGGGACTGGGAGAATGATAGTTTCAAGAAAAGATAAAAAACCTATTAACCACAGCATGTGTTTCGATTGGCTAATTTTTTTAAACCAATGTTTTGCACCGTCTGCGCCAATAGAACTAATCATAAATAAACTTAACGACTTAAACCGATTATTCTGTAGCGGCTTTCGATAAAACTATAACTTGCGAAAGCTAATAATCCCAAGGAAACTCCTGCCAGAATAATATTTCCGAAGACTTGAGCGTGAAGCCAGGAAAAGGCTTTATCCATGCCACCCACCTGAGATGCATCCATGTTATAAACCGCTAGCAGCAATAAACCACCAACGACCATTAATACTAGCCCACGGCTAACCAAGCCGAATCGACAAAATGGATACAATAGAGGCTGTAAGTGAGTGGGTACTGAAAAATGCCGATCGAAACTCGCCGCCCAACCTTTATATGCATGAGCCAAACCCGCTACGACAATGGCTGCAGATACGGCGACAAGTACAGCGCGCCCGGCAGTGGTTTCCATTAGGCTGCTCACCAGGCTCTTACTGCCCTCACCTCCCGATCCACCAAAAGACACCAGCAACCGAACGACAGAGATAGCAAGTAAGCTATGGAGCACGGCACTAACAATAAGACTCGCACGAATAGCCAGGGCTTTGGCACCTTTTCCGTGATTATCCGTATCTACCACGGCTTGAACTGTGCGCCATGTTGCATAGGCCGTTAAACCTAACGCTAAGCACGTAAGAATTACATACCCAAACGGAGCATCGAGTAAACTTTGCAAAGCACCCTTACCCCCCGTCGTTTTACCCCCTGCATTAATGGATGCTAAAAATGCTAATCCCCCTACCAAAAGGTACACTACTCCTCTTGCCGCATACCCACTGCGGGCGAGAAACGATAACGCAGGTTTTTGTAATGACATGCCCTAAACCTTAAATGAATGCTCGGGCCCAGTCCCGAGTAACGTAAAGGTTTAGAGCAAAATGTATTCCGATATTTATGTTAGCGATTACAACAACCAAAAACTCAAAAATAATGGTTTATTTTGCTTGTCGGCTTCCTCCACACGAACCGCGAACAACCAACTGAGCAGGAATAAGAAAGGAAGTCACTGTTTCGTTTTCCATCAGTCTGAGTAAATTTTCCACCAATAACTCACCGGCAAGTTTAGTATTTTGCTGCACGGTTGAAAGAGGCGGATAGGTATACGCTGACATCGGAATATCGTCGAAACCCATGATGGCAATATCATCGGGGATGTTTAGACCCTGCTCTTCAAATGCTTTCATAACGCCAATAGCAATTAAATCACTGGCCCCAAGAACGGCATCGAAATTAATTTTGCGCTCACGTAACCGCAAGGCTGCTTGGTAGCCTGAATCTTCTGAGGTTTCTGCATCGATCTGTAATTGCAAGTCTACCTCGATACCGGCCTCTTCCAGTGCTCGACAATAGCCTTCATAGCGACGTTTGAACTCTGGGCTGCCGTCAGAAATACCGCCAACAAAAGCAATTCGTCGGTGACCTAGACTTATTAAATGCTCTACCGCCTGCCGGGCTCCATTAAAATTATCGCAGCCGATTGAAACACCAGGCTGGCCCGGCAAGACGGGGCCCCAGGTAATGTAATGAGCGTTTTGCTCATCCAGATGAGTTAGCTTTTTTACATAGGTGGTGTAATCACCGTAGCCAAGAAAAATAATACCATCGGCACGGTTAGCATCTTCGTAATCTGCATGCCAATCGTCGCTGAACTGCTGGAATGAGATTAATAAATCGTAGTTCTGATTAGCACTGGCACGAATAATACTCGCAACCATAGAGAGGAAGAACGGATTGATTAACGAGTCGCCCGTTCCATGGTCTTCATTCAGCAGCAATGCAATAGTCTTAGTTTTTTGCGAGCGCAGGTTGCGAGCGTTTTTATCGACTTTGTAATTAAGCTCGCGGGCAATCTCTTTAATACGTTGCTTGGTCTCTTCATTAACCAGCGGGCTATCACTCAGCGCTCTGGATACAGTAGCTTGGGAGACCCCCGCTCGATAGGCAATGTCAAACGAGGTGGGTTTACGATCTTTCATAGGCTGCTCTCGATTGTTGTTTTCGCAGCAGGTAAACAAGGACGTTATGCCCGTTTTTACCCTAAAATCTAATCATAACAGAATAACAGGCGTCGCCCTATTTCCTCTCATTTTCCCCAAAAATAAAAAACCGCCCCTTGGGGCGGTTTAGGAGATAAAGGTACACTTCTATACCTTTCCAAATTGTATTACTTAGGCAGCTCCGTCTGAACAACCACTTTACGGTCTGCACGGTTGGGCTTGTCGCCAGAGGCTTCTGTTTCACCCTTCCAGTTAACCGTAATACGGCTTGAGGAAATACCCTTATTCACCAAGTAATCGTGAACCACTTGAGCACGCTTCTTGGACAGGTTCATGTTGTACTCTGCCGGACCGGCGCCGTCAGCGTAGCCAGTAACCAATAACTCAACCTGCAGATCCTTGTTTGAGTTCAGATCCCGGATCAGATTATCCAGTGCCTCAGGGGTTTGTAGCACCGCTGAATCGAAGGCAAACTCGGTGACCACATTAACAGGCTTGGTTGCCGGCGCAACGGGCACTGGGGCAGGTGCTGGCGCAGCCACTGGTGCCGGTGCAGCAGGTTCTGCTTTATCAACGTGGCCAAACTGCCACAGTAAACCGAACGTTACGGCTTGGACGTCGGGCTGGCTGCCCCAATCATCGCCAAACTCGTTGAAGTATTCATACTGCAAACGCGCCTGCAAGTGCTCGTTTGCACGGAACACCAGACCCGCACCGGCAGTTTCTGTCCAACCATCAGAACTGTAAGTCTGCTGCTGGAATACATCGCCACCCTCTACAAGGTTTGCGTCATAGTAAAAGCCACCACCGCGAACATAAGCCATCCAGCGATCGGAAAGAGGTAAGCCCACAAGAACGGATAAATCGTATCCTTCTACACTGACTTCGGATTTTTTGGCATTGTTACCAACCATGTACCACGACGTTGCTTCGCCAAGCTCGTGGTAGCCAGTTTCAATGGCAAAATAATCATTGAAGCGGTAACCAGCAAAGCCGCCGTAGACTTCGTCGTCCTCTTCGCACTTTATCGACATATCGCGACAAGCCGATTTGAACTCACTGGCCCCAGTTTGACCACCCAAATAAAAGCCGGATTCTGCGTACGGAAAATCATCCGCATGAACGGTGCTGGAAAGCACTAATAAACTGCTGAAAACTGCGGGCAAGCCGTATTGAATTTTCATTTGTAACTCCTGTAAAAACACTAAATTGCCTTCTTCAGGCGTAAACGTATCATACGCACACTTTATCAAGTGTGCTCCACTTTGCTCACAAAAAAAAATAATTATTAGAATATTAAGAGAGTAGCCCGTTAGAACTTACGGTTATCGAAACACTTTCGAAACTCTGCCATAACAGCGTTATAGAGTTACGCCCCCAGATACTGGCTTCCAACCGGTGAATTATCGTTGACCTTAATTATATAAAATATTCTATCGCCCTGCTTAAAATCTACGCTGTAAAATCTATTTCCAATTAATTTACAGATATTAACTCCCACGTTCAGCACAGCTTTTGGCGATCCAAAGTTCATCTTAGCGTCAAAGCCACTCAAAGAAACTCAATATCAGAACAATAATCTATCAATAGGGTTTAATCATGTAATAAAGGGGAAAACAAAGGCAGGCTAACAAAACATCTTATGCGGCAATTAGTCTTAATCTTTCAGCAATACCCAAATCAGTGATCACAGAAAACACTATGATTCCTATATATCATAAAAGATTTAACTGAAAAAATCACAACAATAAATTAACCTCCAATTGTTTATACGATTAATCTATATCTGCCGTTCAAGCCAAATAGACAGCTGTTTCTTATAGCACCAAAAAAAAAGCATAAGAACAGATATAGCTGGCAGCATAAGGCAGCTAAACTGATAGCAAAGAGCAACTATATTTTCCTGCCAAGTTTTCAGTAAAAGAGTTTTTGGTAAATACTCTTCATAGCGAACGAATAAGTTAAGAGTAAACTCAAAAAATACTGAAAAGGTATGGGCACCAAGCATTAATAAGGTACAGATCATAAGATATTTCTGCCGAAAATATTCTTCATTTACAGCGAAGTACAATGAATAAAATAGTGGCAGACTCCAGGAGTAGATCAATGGATTCAAAGCTACCGTTAGATTTCCCTTTGCCTCAGCACTTGCACCTGGCACGCGTATGCTGGTGACATATTCAACTTCATGGGACACCGACTCAACTTTTAAAATCAAATCGGTCCATATCCAGTTAGCTGCCACCTTTGCTATTAGGACTGGAAAAATACTGAGATAGGGTGCTAGAAAATACCAAACCAGAAAAAAAAACGGTAAGCACACCAAAACCTTAACAAAATACCTCTCTCCCAGAGGCCAAGTTTTAGACTGAGACACACTGCCTTCCACCGCTGTGGCCGGGATGGCGTCCAACCCACCACCCCCATATCAATATAGCATCCAGAAAAATAAGTGCTTGCCAAATGTAAAGATGCGCCCACTCGAACGCGACATCACTCCATTGCCCCAAGTAATACAAACTCAGGATCCGAACAAAATTTACCAAGTGCAATGCCAACACACCAAATAGCATACCTTTGACTTTATACATTCCTGGAGCAGGAAAGGCGACCAGGGCTGCAAGCAATAAAATGCTGGCCTCAATGGCATTACAGCCAGACAGTATTTCTATTCCAAACTGTGTCGCAGAATTCCAAATAATCGCATCATGTGCTGACACAGTTGTTTCAAACAAAGAGAGTAAACCTGCCGACAAGGTAGCCAGCAGGCGATTAAATGGCAAAATTAGCTGCTGCTGGACGATCACCAGCATTTGTGCACTGAACATTACCCCTTGCAGCAGCAAAAATTTTAACCAAAACTTACCTAATGGCGCATTTGGAGAACAAGACGCTGTGACTTCTTGGCTCATCGCTGAACTCTAAGACTTGCACTGTGACGCTTTAAGTACACTATCACGGTCATTAAAAAGGACAGCAACATTAGAGCCCAGTGCGATAGAGTAGGTGCACCTTTGATACCAAAACTAAAAGTTCCTGGAGGCTGAGCGGCACAGCTTGGGGTAGCCGCTGGGTAGCTGCTGCTCGCTTCGGCACTGGGATTAATTTGAGCAACAATACGCAACTCACCACGGCGATCATCTTCAACCGTAACCCAACGACCATCTACATAGCTCCATCCCGGCCAAGCAACAGGGTTGCCAATGCCATCAACTTTTGCGCCGGGCCACAACAAAACTCCCTCACTGTCCAAGTCAGAATTAAACTCAACAAGACGACCCGACTCACTATACCAATAGATAGAAACAGGAGGTGATGACGCACCAATGGGCTGGCCATTTGACAGAACCTGATAACTCAACCAAGGCGTATCATTGTCACAGAAGCTGCTCAGGCTCAAGCTCAAACCGTCTGATTGCCCACCTTCAGCCAGCAGCTCACCGAAATTGTATTCCGTGCCATTATCACCAGGGGCCAGAGTTACACTAGTCAATATTTCATTGTTACTCGCATCACCACCATGACTTCCAATGGTGTCCCGTCCATCTAACCAGCCACTCGGATGGGTTTCACTCACTGTATAAACGCCTGGGGGAAGCTGGCCAAAATAAAAGCCGCCATCAGACCCAGTTTGAGTCGTCGCGGAGACTGGCCCACTCAGGGTAATAGTCACATTGCCAATGCCTACTTCCCCGCTGTCCATCAAGCCGTTATCGTTTACATCATAGTAAACATTACCGGCAATACTCGCGGGCTGAACTTCGGAGAAGTTGTTGTCCGGGGAGCCGCTAACTTCATCGGCATTGCCATTGTCCGAAATTACAATCGAAACAATCTGGCTGGTCGGTGTCCCCGGGTTACTGGCACGGCCAGGAGAACCAACACTACCGTTGTAGGAAATAATTTCCCCCTCAGTAGTCACACTGTTAAGGGTATCGCTTGGCTGCACCGGTTGACATACCGAGTAGGTTCCCGCCGGAAGTTCGGCAAATAAATAATTGCCTTGTGAATCAGTCACAGTGCTGGCTAACTGAGCGCCAGAACAAAAACTCCCCGTGTAAAGTTCAATCACATTACCCGGTATAGGCGTCGACTCATCAGTAATGTAACGCCCATCGGGGACAGCCTGGTGATCAATAAACACTTTACCTGAAATATACCCAAGGGTGCTGACCAACAACGGTGAGCTAACAGGTTCTTCATTCGGCCCAAAATTGCTTTTCAGCGCCCCGACTGAAAAGTTATTCAGGTACTGTCCAGGTTCATCGGCGGTAACATCTACCTCTAGGGTACAGCCGCCTGGGGGAACTACCGTATTGGTCTCTATTGTCACACTCTCACTACCTGCTGACGCATCGGCGATGCTTGTTCCGCCCGGACAGCTAGTCGAAACATTGGGCGATGCCGCGACCCGCATCTGCGCTGGATAGCTAGGCAGGTTATCCACTAAAGGTGTACTCAGCACCATATCCCCATCATTGGGGTTATTCATCACAATACTCAAACGCGATATATTGCCCGGCGCAATCACAGGCGGAGCAAAAGTTTTTCCCAACTCCCCGGGTTCGCTAACAATAAGCTCAGCTTGTGTGGGCTCCTGATTTTCCACTTCCTCATAGCTAGAAACACCAGCGGATGGAATTTCATTGACGTAACTTCCAGGGATATTACTAAGCACATCGACACGAACATCACATGTACTTCCCGTTTGCCCATTGGGAGCTAGTGTTGCCCCTGTCAATATAATGGATTTTGCCGATTCCGGTGTGTTAACGACAGCATTAGCACAGTCAGTAAACAGGTTAGGCTCAGTTGCGACTACCAATCCATCAGGCAAGTAATCGATAAACATCACCTGAGTTAACTCTATATCGTTAGGATTTTCTAAGCGGATTGTCAACGGAGCAGCCTCACCGGGCATACGTGTTGCCGAGCCTGTGACAAAGTTGGCTGGACTGCCTTCATCCAGAGTTAAGTCATCGATGGCCTTGTGCACTACTATGTGTTCGCGCACCTCCAGTGTATCTTCCGCAGATGGGTGACTCACAGGCTCCTCATTCACAGTTACACTATCAGCGGGAATTAGATTAGTGTATGACCCTTCTGTCGCAGCAGTTACATCCAACTCCAAATAACAGCTCGCTGCCACACCGGTAACCATAGGGTCAAGTACCCCCCCCGTTAACTGCACGGAGTTATCATTCGGCCAGCTAATCTCAGCGCTACCTCCACAGGTATGAAAAGGATTCGCTTCCTCCGCGATCTGCAAGCCTGCTGGAAAGTTATCGACGATATCAAAATCTACCAGCGATTGTTCGAGCGTATTATAGAAAGTAATACGCAACCGGGTCTCTGCCCCGGGAGCAATAACTCTGGGGGAAAACTGCTTACTAATACCGACGCTGTTGGTCGTACTCAAGGTACTCTGTGCAAACGTAGTGGTATTGGTGGCACCCTCGTTAGTAACAATAGCCTCCATGGGAATGGTGTTAGTAATGGTGCCTACTGTAGTACTCGTAACATTAACAGCCACCTCACAAGCCTCATCCGCAGCCAGGTTGACACCCGAGACCCCTACCTGCTCTGTACCTGGTTCAGCAACCACTACACCTCCTGGGCAAGTAGTGGTTGCCTGGGCGGGAGAGGCTACCTTCATGCCATTGGCGATACCGCCAGACAAACCATCTTCAGTAAAAAAGTCCGTTAACTGTAAACCGGTTAAATCCTGACTGGCATTAGTTACAGTAATGGTTAAACGCGCCCTCTCCCCTGGAGCGATTACACCTGGATTAATCGCCTTAGAGATTAGCGGGACTTCGGGCGCTTGATAATATAGAGTCGCGCTCACTGGGGTGCGGTTTAACAAACCACCGTCGGCAATAATATCGCCCGGCAACAGAGTGTTAACCCAATCGCTGCTGCCTTCAACGGTTACGGTAAACAACAACTCACAACTAGCCGCCGGAGCCAGGCTGGCACCGATTAAAGTTACCCTGTCGGTGCCCGGCGTTGCTGTAATACTGGTATTACCATTACACGTGGTATACGCATTGGGATCTTGAGCCAACACCATACCGGTAGGCAAATTATCAGTCACATCAATACCTGTGATGGGACGGGAGCCATCCAAATTGCTTAAAGTAATCCGAGCCGTGGACTCGCCACCTGGGCCGACTGTATCGGGTGCGAAGTTTTTACGCGCAGCTAAAGCATCTGTATAGGTCAGTGTTGCTGAGGCATGGGTATTAACCACCAATTCCGAGCCATCCGCATTTGTTTGTATTGCACTGACGGTTGCGGTGTTGTTATAAACACCGGCTGGCCCCACTACATCCACATCAATCACACAGCTTCCGGGCTGGTTATTACCTGGGTTACGTGCCGCTACCTGGCCGTTATTTAATGCAAGTGAGGTTTGACCAGCAACAGCGTTAAGTGTACCGCCACAGGTAGAACCTGCATTAGCAGGCTGCGCTATACGCAATTGCTGGTTTGCTCCTGCAACCGGCAGGGTATCGCTCATGGCAAGCGTGGTCAGTGGGCTGTCCGAGTAATTGCTCACGCGGATGCGCATGCGCGATACTTGCCCTTCACTTAATGTTTGACTTGTTTTTCCGTCAAAGCGTTTGCTCAGGCCAATCACCGCCTGGTGGTTAGTACTGACATTATTAGAGGCACGGCCATTACAATTGGCACTACTGCCATTGATTTTAACGGCACACACACCAATTTGATTGCCAGTATCACTCTCAGCATCAGGATTAATCATAGCCCAGAAGGTAAGAGTACACACACCCGGGGAGCTGGCACCGGCACGGCCCGGCAAGGTCGGCACGCTAAATAACAAGTCACTATCACCCTCGACTCGCCCATTTAACCCCAGGGTCCCACACGCAGCCGACAACTCAGGAGCAAAGGCACCACTGGTAAGAAGTGTCGCACCATTGGTTAACTGATCAGCTACCGTCACATTACTGGCAGGAGTTGCAGAATAGTTTTGTAAGGTTATTTGATAACGTACTGGGTTGCCCGGTGCCACATCTCTGGGCGACTGGCTTTTAAGCACACGCAACCGATCCGCGATAATAACACTGGCCGAGCGCGCCTGACTGACTATACCCGGCTCACCAACAATGCTCACTGCCCCTTCTGGTATCGCGTTGGTATAGGATGTGGGCAAATCCGTGTTAGGTGTTTGCCCCTCAAAAGTCACGGTTAAACTACATTGGCCATTTGCCGGTACACTAAAGCCATCAACTTCAAACCCTTGCCCAGAGCTGACAATATTAGAATTACCGCCACAGGAGTTATCTACATCGGTAACCGTCATGCGATCTGCATAAGGGGCGGCGGCAATAGGATTATCGGCAAAATGGCCAACTTCAAGGTCAGAGCCACCACTATTTGACAGAACAATAGTAAAGGAGCTCGGCACACCACTGGCTACCGGGCTCGCCGCAAAGTTTTTACTGATTCTAAGGGGGGAGCGAACTGTAATATTCTGTATGGCATCAGAAGCCGGAGTGATGCCTTCGCGGCTATTAAAGCCAGCAGCATCAATTCTATTCTGCCTATTCAGCTGATAATTACCATCAGTATGTCGAGCCTGCACCTCTACATCCAAGAAGCAACTAGTCTCTGGCGCTAAAACCCCACCACTAACACTGAAACCAGCGGTACTCCCTTGTGTTAAATTCACTGATCCATTAACTGGCGGCTCTACACAAGAGCCTGTTGCAGGCTCACCGGTAGGCTCCAATATCGCACCAGAGCTGCCACTACCAGGAAAGTTATCCGTAAAGCTAAAATCTCTCAGCGAGACATTTTTATCTGTATTAGCTAGTTGTATACGTAACGTTTTACTCGCCCCTCCCAATATTAAGGCACCTCCGCCACCGGTCCAGCTCTTAGACCAGCTAGGGCGACTAACAGAGCTAACGGTTATAGATTGGGGACCACCTGTGGCGTTAGTTCCACTATCACTACTAACTTCACCCGCCTCTAGGGCGTAGGCATAAGAAGCACTTTGGCCATTACTGGACCAAGCTACGACGGGGATATCAATATAACATTCGCCAGAATTTTCAATGCCGTTGACTCGAGCCGGAATGTCCAACCCAGATAGCGCTACAGCAGTTGAACCGACGCTTGTACTCAAAGTACCGCTGCACCCAGAGCCGTTAATGGTCGCTGTACCATTGACAGTCAATCCACCAGTTGCCCCACTGGGGAGACCTTTATTAAAGGTTACATTAGTGATCGGCGTTACAGTCGAGTTATTACTTAATGTCACTCGCAAGCTGGTCGGTTCGCCGGGAAACACTGTGTCATTATTCGGAGCTACCGGCCCTGTATTAACCGTAACCGAAAAATTGGCATTTTCCTGGGACCAGGAAATGCCGGGTAGCAATAAAGTAGCCACACCAACCAATACCCATATCACACAGCGCATTCTGGTGATTGCAGGTGAAAGCATTTCCCAAGTTATTGACATTTCGCCCCCTATAGTGAATAAAAGATCCTTTGGGGGGTGGATTCTAAAGGGACGGGCTGTCAGGTTCTCGAACGGAAGCTCTTAAAACTCACAAAACCTTACAGTCAAAAGATAAGCGTTATGAAAATATTCCCGGAATAACAGCTTTATATTTACACTTAGATCAACACAGGTACAAAATAATCCACAATCAGCCTAATCGCTTTAGCGCTATTATTGGTCTATAAACACTTTTTCGGAAAAGGTGTACCCTTTCCCTCTCACTGTTTGCAGCGGGAAAGACTTACCTATTTTGGTACGTAAACGGCTAACCAAAGTATCCAAGAAATGATCATCATAAATATTTGGATCCCGCCCCAAAGATCGCATTAGAGATTTTCTAGAAACCACTTTCTGAGAAGAATTACTGATCAAAAGTGCTTTTAAAAACGTTCTTTCTTGGCCAGTTAATGATTTAGATACACCATCAGGAGATTGCAATACCCAACCATCTTTTAATAAGCTCCAGCGATTATTCTGCGCGCAGGTACTAGTTATACGGTGAGGTAGGCGTCTCGCTACCGCATGTAAGGTTGCACTCAATTCAGCAATATCAATGGGCTTAACTAGATAGGAATCGGCACCACTTATTAACCCGCGCACCCGATCTCCGGTATCTCCACGCGCAGTTAGCATAACCACCCCTATTCTATCTCTCCAAGACTGCAAGCCTTGTAAAATAGAAAATCCATCTTTCTCTGGTAGCCCTATATCCAATAACACCAAATCGATTTGGACTGTTTCCAGTGCTTGGTATAATTGAATGTGGTTTTCAGCTGTTTCCACCTCAAAACCGGACCGCGTCAATGATTCAGATAACTCGTGGAGAAAATCTATATCGTCATCAACCAAAATCACTTTTAACATTACTTATCGCCCTTTAGTCTTCCAGCGGCCACTGAAATTGAAAGCAGCACCCTACATTATATTCACTAGAAACCAAGTTTAAAGTTCCTAAATGTTGCCTCATAATATTTCTAGATAAATATAATCCAAGTCCTGACCCAGGCTTAAATTGTGCATTCGGTGCTCGGTAAAACTTATCAAAGACCTTTTCCCTTGAATTTGATTCAATGCCTATACCGAAATCCTGAACTTGAATATATATTTGAGAATCGTGCTTTGTTACATCCACAAGAACCCTAGATTCAATGGGAGAATATTTGAGTGCATTTTCAATTACATTTATAAGCGCAATTGATAACAAATCCGGATCAACTTTACTAATTATCGGCCCATCAGGAAGATATAACTCGACTCGACTCTGATATATTTCTCTAGAAACTAACTTTTCCATAAACTGGCACAGATCCACGGGTCTCGTATGCAACTCAAAGGTTCTCTCGGAAGCTAAACGATCAGTGGTTAAACAGTTGTTAATCAATGATGTTAAACGTCCCGAATTATTACGAATTCGTCGTAGACGATCCAAAATTTCAGGATAGGGTTCTCTCATCTGAGCTTCAAGGTTCTGTGCCGCCATATCAATGACAGCCAATGGTGATCGAAACTCATGGGAAACCATTGCTATGAATTCTTTTTGCTCTCTCAATGCTAACTGCTCATTAGAAAGTGCTTGTCTTAACTGTACTTCAATAGCAGCTCTTTCGGAGATCTCTTCAGTCAATTCAGTATTAGCACGATCCAACTCTTCAGTTCTTTCTTTAACTTCAATTTCTAGCTCCCGATTATAAGCATTCACCTTTTGCAGCAGTTCTTCTTTAGCCAGCTCTTTATCCTTCTCTGCTTGCCAAGCCCGCCGTGCTAAAACAAAATTAAGAAGTACCACATGAACCAAGCCCCCCACATTGGGAAGATGATCCACAAAAGGAATCCATCCCCCTAGTCCTAGCGCCTTTAAAACACTTAACATAAGGGCCGCTTGCAATGGAAGAAAAGCAATGGAATAGAATCGTAATTGCGGGTGCCTAAATAAAGCGTTGAGGCTCACAAAGAGAAAGAGAATAATTGCCGTTCCTGTAAAGATTGAATTTAACCGAAACAACCAAGGCCCACTAAACAGAACAAACAATATGGCTAAGACCAAAAATATGGCAATATAGAAGCGACTAACATGATAAATACGACTATAAAACCTTCGCAACTGAAAAACACTCTGCAAAAAACCTATAAATACCGCAAAACACAGATTCATATTGACCATTATTAAGGTCACGACAGGGTAATTCGAATTAAAAAACAAAAACTGAGAGGCGTAACCGCCTGTTATAGATGAAAATGAAGCCAGCAGAATCATTGACATTGCATAAAGAAAGTAGCTTCTATCCCTTAGTCGATACCAAAATATTAAATTAATTACTGCTGCCAGAAGAACCATTCCCAAGTACAAACCATAGGTAATGTACTCCGATGCACTGAAACGCTGAAATGTTTTATCAGTCATCAACAAAACATCTGCCGCTTGACGATTATAAAAGTCCAATTTTATATGGACCGTTGTTACTGCCTCTCCTTTAATATTTAAAGGGTAGACAAAGGCTCTATAGTCATACTCTCTATTAGAGAAAGGATGCGAAACCCCTTGTTTTTTTACGTCACTGTATGGAAGGCCTTCAACATAGACTTCTGTGCTTTCAATATAGGCAGGCAATAATGTCAACAACCACTCATCAGAATACTTCGACTCGGACGTCAAACAAATTCGAATCCATAGACGGCCACTACGCGATACCGAAGATATACTTCCCGATGATTCTTGAAACCGGGACGAAGACAATTCTTTAATATTATCCACAGAAAACTTTCGTTCTTTATCCTCTAAAACCAGTAGTGAAAGATTTGCCGTATTTACAGTATGCAGCATGGATTCATTTAACACCTGCACAGGACAATCGACCTTAGCATATGCATTACCAGACAAAATTAATGGGATAAGACAAAGCCTCACCAGGACACATAACCTTGACTTTCTTTTTATTAACAGTTTAGATTTAACCATCAGAAATCTATTTAAATACTTTAATACCACCCTAAGCTTCCCCGCCCAATAGACCAGCCATTACTAAATGCAGGATGTGTTTAACATCTCCACTCACGATACTTAAAATCCCATGACTCATTTTCATTACGTTTTTATCGGTTGTTTTAATGTCAAGACTCACAAAACATGAGATATAGTTATTTCATGTCAGACCGCTTGAATATTGGGCTCACTATAGAGGTGGCACCTTGGATGGAGTTGCTTGATAAGGCAATCTAGTCCTTTACCACAACCTGGAAACACACGACCACCAGCTATTACTTGTGATAACAGGAATAGGCATCATAATACGCATTGCATCAGGCTTGTCACTTTGAACTTTTCGCCATAATCCTGGCTGCGCTCTCTATTTAATTTCAGAGCTGCAGGATAGCCATTCTGCAGTACCTGACACAGTCTTCACCTGATAGACACAGTTAACAACCGACTATAAGTGAAAAATTAGCCACAAAAAGCCGTAGCGGATGATACCATCTATCGGTAGTTAACATTGATCACTTTTCCCTCTTGGACTTTCAATTGTCATCGTGCCAATAAAGGCATCTTAGAATCAGCACTACCGGAATATGCAAATAATCTTTAATTATGTAATAGCGACAGGCGAATAAAGGCGGCTCTGCAAAACACCTATTCGTCCATCAAACACGGTGTACAGTGCCTCTGGCTAGTACCATGACCATATGGCACTTAGCCTCCAAGACACAACTCAGCCACATTGACGATCTAAATTTGTGATGCGAAACTACTCTGCATTCAGGACTCAGGTTATGGCGACTGCTCATCCCAGAACCTAGCCGTAGCTTTAGCCAAGTGCGGTTATAACGTTCATCTTTTACAATCGATAAACCCTATCCCGTTTATCGACAGCGTCCGGAGCGAAGAAAAAATTCAGCTATCAAATTGATTCATGACAATTTTATGACTGAGCTTCAGCACTCTCAGGCAATATACGGAACGATTCAGATTGATGAAAGAAAGATCCGAGACGCTTCGCTGTCGGCTTCCAAGCCTTACTTCTAATTGGCACTTATCAAGTTAACCGCAACAAAGCGCCACACTGGGTGTGGCTGGTCGCCATAGACGATCAGTTTGCATACATTAACGATCCGGATATTAACCCTGACGAGTATTGCTCTTCACTCGACAACATACACATCCCTATTCCGCTACAAACACTAAAAAAACTTTTAGGATATGGGAAGCATACCTATCGTGCTGCGGTGTTATTTCGTAAGAAATAACACCATTTTGTAACTTCTTTAAAATTTTTATCTGCTTAAATGCTATTACTTGCGCAAACAGCAGAAAAATCTTGGTTCATAACTTGCTTTATTCCGGCCACTGTTCAAATCCAACAGGAGTCATTTATGAATGCTGATCAGCTAAAAGGGAATTGGAATCAACTGAAAGGAAAAGCAAGAGAGCAATGGGGTCGTTTATCGGACGACGATATTGAGAAGGTTCTTGGCCAAAGAAAAAAACTGGTCGGAAAAATACAAGAGCGCTACGGCCTTAGTAAAGAGGCCGCAGAGCACGAAGTGAACGTGTGGTCGGTAAAATTCGAAGAGTAGCTACTAACGGGGCAGGAGCAAGGTATGGAAAACTTGACCACAACCATTGAGCAAATAGAAGAAGCGGAAAACGGCGAAAAAATTCATGTTGGAAACGTTATTGACGCGTTTTCAAGCCGTGGATTCGGTCCTTTATTGCTACTACCAGCGCTGATCACTTTTTTACCGACGGGGGGTATTCCCGGCGTGCCGGCTGTCTGCGGCGTTATTATGATTTTAATTGCCAGTCAGTTACTACTGGGGCGGTCGCAGCCCTGGATCCCTTCACGCTTAGCTCAATTAGGTGTTGAACGAGAAAAATTTGTGCATCTTTTGGATAAGTCCAAAGGCTTCACAAAAAAGGTGGATAAGTTAATACGCCCACGCTTTCAGTTTCTTACCACTTCAATCGCCATTCGCTGTGAGGCTGTGGTGATTATAGCCCTTGCGGCATCGCTAATCCCTCTGGGCCCTATACCTTTTGCGGCTGCCGTTCCCTCCGGCATACTGGTACTGATTTCTTTGGGGATCGTCAGCCAAGACGGATTACTGATTCTGATTGGCGTGGCACTGAGTGCCATCGCCGCATTGGTATTTTTGTTATAACAACCTTACATGAGACTTCCAGAAAACTCACTCGCTGGTTTTCCTGGCCTATCACTGGCACAGCGGTTGGGGACCTCGTTGATTTTTCCACCTCGGGCCAAGAAAGCTTCAATTTGCTCCGATAGTTCTGATCGAAGCTTTTCTCTAGAAGCGATATTAAAATCGTCAGATGGCTGAGATTTCGCTTCTTCAGACGCACTCACTTCTTCCTGATCATCCATTTCCACCTCCTCATCCTGGTCAAGATCGCGGGTTTCATCCAGCTCATATTGACTCGCCATAATCACACCTCTCTACTATCTGTGTAACAAAACTCGCCAGCATAAAAAGCCAGTAATCTCTTTTTTAGAAGATTAATGTTGACTGATTTTTTGCTTTTATTTTGGTGTCTTTATAGCGCATCAAATAGCCTAGGTCACAAACTTTTTTTCACTTTTTTATGTTAGTTTTTTATTACCAGCACAACCCGCTTTCAATTTTGTTATTTAAGAAATCTGACTAAATATTTTGCACCTAGTGATAAGTCTCGCTAGACTCTGCGCGTTTACTAAAACTGAAGGGTCAAGATATGCCGATAAGCCGTGAAATAAGGCAGTTCCCTGAGCTCGCCCACTTAACAGAGGAGCAGCAACAGGAGATACTCAGCGCAGCGCGACAAGATGTTTTCGGCCCGGATGTAAAGCTTGAGCGCTGGAGAGGAAACATTGTTAATTTCTCTCTCATGTTTGCCGTTTCAGCCCTTTTTACAGCCTGGCTCGCTCCAGCACTGTCAATCAAACGGGATGATGCGGCCCTAATCATGCTCCTTTTTGTATTGCCTGCCTTTTTTATTTTGCAGCATAAGCGCTATCAAACGATGTTACGTAGGGCACTGAGAAAACGTCTAGAAGCTACAGATACAAAAAAAGCGCCCTAAGGGCGCTTTTTTAGACTGGTTGCAAACAGCTTAGATAGCCTCTGAACCTGTCTCACCGGTACGGATACGGATAATCTCTTCCAGCGGAGTAATGAAGATTTTACCGTCGCCAATCTTGCCGGTTTGTGCCGCCTTGGTGATGGCCTCTACAGCCTGATCAACCATTGAGTCGTCCACAGCCAGCTCGATTTTTACCTTGGGAAGAAAATCCACCACATACTCTGCGCCGCGATACAGCTCAGTGTGGCCTTTCTGACGGCCAAAACCTTTAACCTCGGTTACCGTCATACCCTGAACACCGACCTCAGACAGTCCAGTGCGGACGTCATCGAGCTTAAACGGTTTTACGACAGCAGTAATCAGTTTCATTGTGGGTTCCTTTTTGTCTTAGTCTCACGTTGCGGCAAGTCACCCGGCATCACCAGTGCGCTTGCGCTGAGGGTTTAGGCTAAAGATACACGCTGAGCGTGGGAAAATCATCCTCTATTAACACTGTGTAACCTTGCAACGGGAGAGGAGGTTAGCAACGGCCCGCACAGCGGGCCGTTGACACCGAGACTTACTTAGAAGAAGTGAACTCTGGGTAAGCTTCCATACCACACTCGGCAAGGTCAACACCCTCGTACTCTTCTTCTTCGCTAACGCGCAGGCCGATGATCACTTTGATAATGCTCCAAACGATCAAGCTCAGCACGAACACCCAAACAAAGATGGTCAGCGCGCCTACGATTTGACCAACAAAGCTTGAACCACTGTTGGTCAAAGGTACAACCAGCAGACCGAACAGACCGACAACACCGTGCACAGAGATAGCACCAACTGGGTCATCGATTTTCATTTTGTCCAAAGCGATGATCGAGAACACAACAATCACACCACCCACAGCACCGATCAAAGTCGCACCTAAAGCGGTTGGAGTAGAAGGTTCAGCCGTAATCGCAACCAGGCCAGCCAATGCACCGTTAAGCGCCATGGTCAGGTCGGCTTTACCGAACAGGATACGCGCAACAATTAAGGCAGCAACCAGACCACCAGCAGCAGCCGCGTTAGTGTTCAAAAACACCATAGCAACAGAGTTAGCGTTGGCGATATCGCCCAGCTTCAGAACCGAACCACCGTTGAAACCGAACCAGCCCATCCACAGGATGAAGGTACCCAGAGTAGCCAGTGGCAGGTTAGCACCGGTGATCGCGTGGATTTCACCGTTAGGACCGTATTTACCTTTACGAGCGCCCAGCAAGATCACACCAGCCAAGGCCGCAGCAGCGCCTGCCATGTGCACAATGCCTGAACCGGCGAAATCAGAGAAGCCCAGATCGCCCAGATTGTACATTCCTAATACATCGTTACCGCCCCAAGTCCAGCTACCTTCCATTGGGTAGATGAAGCCGGTCATAACGATGGCGAACAGCAAGAAAGCCCAAAGCTTCATGCGCTCAGCAACAGCACCCGACACAATTGACATAGCGGTCGCCACGAACACCACCTGGAAGAAGAAATCAGAAGCGCCTGAGTATATTGAGCCGCCTTCAAAACCGTCTTCACGGCCAGCGAAGTCAGTCAAAGTCGCGGCCACATCAACTTCTTCAATGCCCGACAGGAAGATACCGCCACCGTACATAATCGCGTAACCGCACACCAAATACATAATGCACGAGATCGAATACAGAGCGACGTTTTTGGTCAGAATTTCAGTGGTGTTTTTGGCCCGAACCAGACCAGATTCGAGCATGGCAAAACCCGCTGCCATCCACATTACCAGTGCGCCACACACCAAAAAGTAAAAGGTGTCCATGGCGTACTGCAGATGAAAAATATTATTTTCCATTGCTTAATCCCCGTTTGAGTTAAATTGTTTTAAAGCGCTTGATCGCCGGTTTCGCCGGTGCGAATCCGGAGAACCTGCTCAAGTGCGGATACAAAGATTTTGCCATCGCCAATTTTGCCGCTGTTGGCAGCTTTGCTGATGGCCTCAACCACGGAGTCAAGCTCCGACTCTTTTACGGCTATTTCCACCTTGGTTTTGGGCAAAAAATCGACGACATATTCAGCGCCGCGGTACAGTTCTGAATGGCCCTTCTGCCGACCAAAGCCTTTCACTTCGGTGACGGTCATGCCGTGCACGCCGATGTCGGATAACGCTTCGCGCACCACATCGAGCTTAAACGGCTTGATAATCGCTGTTACCAATTTCATTTATTGTGCTCCTAAAAAAACCCGCACCCGAGAGTGCGGGAAACACTGGAAAGACGGCCTGCTTACTTCGCAACACCGCAAAGCAAACAGGTGAAAGACCCATTAAAGAGGCTTCACGCCCTTTGCTGTGTACTCAATCACAACTTTGCACAGAGTAGGCCAACAAAAGCTAATCTTTTAATATCAATAACTTACCAATAATTTCGGCGTTCAGTTTGGTGTTTTAAATAACCATCCACGACCGTGATGCACCAATACCGTGCCAGAGCAAAAACTCAACGCACCATTTCAGCCCCAAAACCCGCTGTACTGACAATGAGCAACTTGAAATCAGAGTAATACGCACCAGAATGCGGCTTTTAAGCTGACTACCGCTTTTTCAAAGCTGCTCCCATAGCCGCCTAGCCAGATGAGTGTAGAATACAAGCACCAAAAAACACCGGAATTGCTATGCAACATATTGCTCAACAACTTTTTGAAGAACTGAAGAAACAGGCACCTAATTTAGAGGAGCTGCCACGGCCAGAATTTAATCGCTTACTACAAAGCGCTTTGCGTAAGCTGGATTTAGTCAGCCGTGAAGAGTTCGATGCCCAGGCAGCGGTTCTCGCTCGGACCCGAGCAAGACTTGAGGCGTTAGAAACCAGAGTTAAAGAATGGGAAAACCGACAGCCATCGCGCGCAGAAACATAAGTTGCTAAACCCCATCCGCCTAGCTAGCCTTACAGAGATATAAAGCTCGACCACCGCTGGGAGTCACCCTCTGCAAAGGATTGTGTATGTCGCTCGCTATTGTTCACACTCGTGCGTGTCTTGGTGTAGAAGCACCGCCCGTAACGGTTGAAGTTCACCTATCCAATGGACTACCTGGCCTTGCCATTGTCGGGCTACCAGAAGCCGCGGTTAAAGAGAGTAAAGACCGGGTCCGCAGCGCCCTGCTAAACAGCCATTTGGAGTTTCCGGCCCGTCGCATTACCGTTAACTTGGCCCCTGCTGATTTACCCAAAGAAGGTGGGCGTTACGACTTAGCCATAGCCATGGGTATCCTGGCGGCCTCAGGGCAAATACCCTGCGATACGCTCAGCCAGTATGAATTTATCGGTGAGCTGGCGCTATCGGGCCAGTTGCGGGAAGTCAAAGGTATTCTACCCGCCGCACTCGCTTGCCATAAAGCGGGTCGACGCTTAATTGTTGCCCATGAAAATGGGGGCGAAGCAGCATTGGCAGGTAACCGAGACACTTTGATCGCCGACAACTTACTGCGTGTCTGTGCCCATTTACACAATCGTGAACACCTGCATTTCGCCCAGCTTCCCCACGATTTATCACCCCCAGCGCCCCCCGAGCTAGCGGACGTACGAGGTCAAGAACACGCCAAACGTGCTCTGGAAGTTGCCGCCAGTGGCGGTCATAATTTACTCATGTACGGCCCGCCAGGTACGGGTAAAACCATGCTCGCCAGTCGCCTGCCAGGTATTTTACCCCCCATTGAAATGCGCGATGCGATGGACATTGCGGCCGTGTATTCAGTGTCTGGGTCTTTGGCTCCCGCTTGGCGACAACGGCCATTTCGTGCCCCACACCATACAGCATCAGCCCCAGCGCTGGTGGGCGGCGGCAGTAATCCGCAACCGGGGGAGATTTCTTTAGCCCACGGTGGGGTTTTGTTCTTGGATGAACTCCCGGAATTTCAGCGCCACGTATTGGAAGTGCTGCGCGAGCCCATGGAAAGTGGTGAAGTACGCATTGCCCGAGCCCGGGCACAAACACGATATCCGGCGCGCTTTCAGCTCATTGCGGCCATGAATCCATGCCCCTGCGGGTATTTTGGTGATAATGACAGCCGTTGCCACTGCACCCCTGACCAAGTTAGACGTTACCGAGGCAAAATATCTGGACCACTGCTAGACCGTATCGATTTACATGTACCCATTGCCGCAGTTCTACCCACTGAGCTCCATAAAGCACCTCCTGGAGAGTCGAGCAAGGTGGTCCAGCAACGGGTCAATAAAGCGAGGGGGATTGCACTGACCCGACAAGGGAAAAGCAACAGTGAACTCTCCGCGAAAGAAATCGAGCAATACTGCCAGCTCAGTGATACCGACCACTCTTTTTTAGCGCGTGCAGTGGAGAAGCTCAACCTATCAACCCGTGCTTACCACCGTGTGTTAAAGGTTGCACGAACGCTGGCGGATATGACAAACAGTGAACAGATTGAACGCCCTCAGTTAGCTGAGGCCCTCAGTTTCAGGGGGCTGGATCGGGGCTAGCTACACACTGACATCATTATTGGTTTCAGTCTTACTCGCCAGCACGCTCTCAAGCGATAGCCCTTTTATGACTTTAATCAGACGTGAGTAAGCATGGGGGGCACAAAGAAAATAGCCTTGCATTTGGTCACACCCCTCTTCCGCTAACCACTTTTGCTGGCTGGCCGACTCTACCCCCTCGGCCACCACAACCTTACCGAGGTTGTGAGCGAGGTTAATCATGGCGGACACCAAGCGCCTTTCGCTTCGGCGACGCAGTAAATCGGCCATAAATTGAGAGTCAATTTTCAATGCTGCGATAGGTAAGCGTTGCAGGTGTAAAAAAGAAGAACTACCCGTGCCAAAATCATCTAGGGCAAAGGTCACACCGAAGTAAGACAGCGGCCGCATGCACAAGCTGACCATATCAATGTTCTCCATCAATGCCGTTTCGGTCAACTCGAACTCAATAAAGTTGGGGTTGGCACCTGTTTCGGAGAAAATATTCGCCACATTCTGCACCATCGCCTCGTCGCGAAACTGACGCGCCGATAAGTTTATGGCCATTTTAATGTCGATACCGCAATCGTCCTTCAGTCGCTGTAAATCTTCGCAAGCACGGCGAATAACCCAATAACCGATGGTAAAAATCAAACCGGTATCTTCAGCGATGGAAATAAAATTGTGGGCACTGAGAATACCTTTTTGCGGATGATTCCAGCGCAGCAGTGCCTCCAACGCCACCACTTTACCGCTGCGAACGGAGAACCGGGGCTGGTACTCCAGATACAGCTCACTGTTATCTACCGCACGACGCAGGTCTTCTTCCAGGCTCAGGCGGTAGCGGACATCTCTGTTCATCTCTTCGGTAAAAAAGCGGAAATTACTGCCCTCTACCTGCTTCGCCTGGTACATCGCTAAGTCTGCACTTTTAAGCAAGGCATCCGCACTACGGCCTGCCTCGGGGTATGAGGCAATACCGACACTACAGCCCACTTGCAACTGGTAGCCATTTATCTCGTAGGGAGCACTGATTTGCTCAATAATTTTCACCGCCAAGTGGGCGATATCCGAGGAGCTTTCGACGTTGAGCAGCAACAGAGTGAATTCATCACCTCCCATACGGGCCATAGAGTCGCTGCGCCTCAGCAATTGCTGCAATCTCTCAGCGCACATACGAATCAAGCCATCGCCGATATCATGTCCGTATCGGTCATTGACGATTTTAAAGTCGTCCAAGTCAATGAACATCAAGGCAAAACGCATGTTATCGCGGGTGGCAATTCTTATCGCGCTTTCTAGGCGATCGCGAAACAATACTCGATTAGGGATGTCGGTAAGGGGGTCATGGTGAGCCAGGCGCGCCAGATATTGTTCGGTGCGTTTGCGCTCCAGAGAATAGCGTAAAGAACGCTCCAGGGCGGCTGGAGTCACACTGTCGAGAGTCAGATAATCTGCCGCCCCGGAAGGAATGGCTTCACGATCGAGAACATCGTTCATCTGCGCCGAAATCACAATAACCGGAGCGGGACAAAACTGATTTTTAACGGAGCTTAGTAGATCTCTGCCACGCTCGGAGATTTCATCCATGCACAGTAGACCCAACTCATACTCGCCACTCAGTAATGTCACCAGAGCATCATCCAGTGATACATTCGCCACAAGTCGATACTGGCCGGGGGCTACGTCATCCAGCCAAGCAATGATGTGTTCGGCGAGCTCTTCGTCACCGTTGAGCAGCAGAACGCCGATGCTCGTTGCCATGAATTTTCCCTACCCGTTTTGCAAAGTCCGTCTCAATCCAATTCAATTTATGCGCTAACGCTTATTTTTATTTAAAATCAGATACATACTTCGCTATCAGCCTACCCGTTATAGCGTTTGCCCAGCCTGCTGCAGATTGCGCCTAAATCAACAAAGAATCCGTAACCTGCAAACATACACTATAGCTAGCAAAATTGCACAAAATTAACTCAATCTCAGCACCGTCACGAGCATTTCTTATCCCCTAGAGCCTTTGGTACAATGCGCAATTCGTCCGCCGCGCCCAATCCGATGTAGCCCAGAGGCCCCGTGACCCGACTCAATCCCCGTCAAAGTGAAGCCGTCCATTACGTGGATGGCCCCTGCCTGGTGCTGGCCGGTGCAGGTTCCGGTAAAACTTCCGTCATTACCCGTAAGATCGCCTATTTGATCGAAACCTGTGGCATCCCAGCACGTCATATCGCCGCGTTAACCTTCACCAATAAAGCCGCCCGCGAAATGAAAGAGCGTGTCGGTAACCTGGTGAAAGGCAAAGCCGCCCGCGGCTTAACGGTGTCCACCTTCCATAATCTAGGGCTGAATATCATCCGTCGGGAAGCAAAGACCCTGGGTTTCAAACCGGGCTTCTCAATCTTCGACGCTGAAGATGCCCGCGCTCTGCTCAAAGAGCTGATGCTTAAAGACGGTGAACTGGACAGCGATCATTTGGATATGGTGCAACACCAGATATCCAACTGGAAAAACGACTTAACCACCCCCGAAACCGCCGAAAGCTTAGCTCAAAGCCCAGCCGAGCTCACCATGGTGCGAGTGTACGAACGCTATAACCAGGCGCTGCGAGCCTACAATGCCGTAGATTTTGACGATTTGATTCTCGTCCCGGTCCATTTATTTAACACCAAGCCCGAGGTATTGGCCCGCTGGCAGCGCAAAATCCAATACCTGCTCGTCGATGAGTACCAAGACACCAACTCCAGTCAGTACCTGCTGGTGAAGCAGCTGGTAGGTGGCCGCAATGCGCTGACAGTGGTGGGGGATGATGATCAGTCCATTTACGCCTGGCGCGGTGCGCGGCCTGAAAACATGGTGCTGCTGAAAGAGGACTTTCCTAGCCTTCACCTGATTAAACTCGAGCAAAACTACCGCTCTACCAGCCGCATTTTGCGTGTGGCTAACCATCTGATTGCCCACAACCCCCACGAATATGACAAAGCTCTGTGGAGCGAGATGGGACTGGGTGACGAGATTCGGGTACTCAAATGCGCTAACGAAGAGGCCGAGGCCGAGCGAGTCGCCACTGAGATTCTCGCCAGCAAACTTCGTTCTGGCGGGAAATTCAGTGATTACGCGATTTTATATCGTGGCAACCATCAGGGCCGACTGATGGAAATTAAACTGCAACAGCACCAAGTTCCCTACAAAATCAGCGGCGGTTCTTCCTTTTTCGGTAAAACCGAAATCAAAGATGTGATGTCTTACCTGCGCCTGCTGGTCAACCCGGATGACGATAACGCTTTCTTGCGAATTATTAACACTCCGCGACGACAAATTGGCACCAGCACGCTAGAAGCGCTGGGGCGTTTTGCCAGTGAAAGGCACATCAGCCTCTATACCGCTACCGACGATATTGCCTTGCAACGACACATACCCAAACAAAACCTGGAACGGCTGAGAACCTTCCGCGACTGGATTGAGCGAGTGCTGGCAAAATGTAACGGCCCAGACCCCGTCGCAGCCATTGAGCAGATGTTAGACGATATAGGCTATGAGGCCTGGTTACACCAGAATGCCTCCAGCGCTAAAGCGGCTGAAAAGCGTATGGATAACGTCCGCTATCTGGTGGACTCTATCCGCACAATGCTAGAGCGCGGTGATGATGGCGACGCTATTACCATGGAAGACGCTATCAGTAAGCTGGTGCTGCGAGATCTTTTAGAGCGCCAGGAAGAAGAAGACACGCTTGATCAAGTGCAACTCATGACACTGCACGCCTCCAAAGGGCTCGAATTTCCTATCGTCTATTTAGTGGGAATGGAAGAAGAGCTTCTGCCCCACCGCAATAGCATTGAAACCGATAATATTGAAGAAGAGCGCCGCCTCGCTTACGTGGGGATTACCCGGGCCCAACGCACTCTGGTGATGACTCTGGCCGGTAAGCGCAAACAGTATGGGGAAATTTCCGAAACCACCCCCAGTCGTTTTATCAGCGAATTACCCCAAGATGATATCGCTTACGAAGGTTTTACACCCGCTACCGCCGAACAAGTGAAAGCCACCGGCGAGCAGACTCTGACAAGCCTGTTAAGCATGTTTGATTAAAGAGTGTACAGCTTTTAACAAAGCCACCGACACAGGCCGCCCTGCAAAAACCAAAAAACCCGCTTTTGCGGGTTTTTTGGGTGGGATTCAGCAAAAATGATTACTGGCTATTTTCCACTATATAATCAACCGCTGCCATCACCTCTTCATCCGAGCAGGTGGTGCACAGGCCTTTCGCAGGCATCGCGTTAAAGCCGTTTATCGCATGGTTGTGCAAAGTATCCATACCCTTGGCAATTCGATCAGCCCAAGCCGCCGGATCACCGTACTTAGGAGCGCCGGCAACACCAGCACCATGGCAAGTGTTACAACTGCTGTTGTACACCTCTTCTCCCGAGCGCGGGCCACTGCTGGCTGCCGCTACAGGCGCAGCAGCGCAATCGTCTCCTGCCATACAAAGAGTGCCCGCAGGCGCAATGCGCTCGGAAATTTCATCTTTCACAGCGTTAGATTGACTAAACGCAAAAGCAGAGGCGGCCAGCCCCACTCCCAGTGCGACCATCAGGCCGAATACTTTTTTCGCTTGGCTCACGGTTAAGAGTCCTCTGTTGATTGGCAGCTTCGTCGCTGCACTATTCTCAGGCGCGCCATTATAGCCAGAAACAAGGCTCAAGGTGAACAATCAACCAGTCGGCATAGACGTTCACAAGCGAGGCTAGTAGAATGCGCCTCCTTAATTGATGCTAAGGTCGCCTCGGTATCAATTCTACGCCCCTATCGTTCGGACGCGTAAAGCCATCGCTTCAACGCCCGGCTTTATTGCCCCTGCAGGGGAATCGGCTTGGGTCGGCCCCGGGCAAAGTGTAGGGCGCAGCTTGCGCTACTACGTGTTACACGCTGGCGCTGATCCAGCTCATAATCAGTTATACGCACCCGTAGCTCAGGTGGATAGAGTAGCGGTTTCCGAAGCCGTTGGTCGCAGGTTCAAATCCTGCCGGGTGCGCCATTTTTTCTATTTTGAGATGCACCCTGGATTTCCGGCCCCCGAGCACAGCTCGGCGGCGTTCAGCTGCGCACAAAGCTAG
>NZ_KB898716.1 GCF_000377745.1 Gilvimarinus chinensis DSM 19667
CGGCTTCGGCTTCGGCTTCGGCTTCGGCTTCGGCTTCGGCTTCGGCTTCGGCTTCGGCTTCGGCTTCGGCTTCGGCTTCGGCTTCGGCTTCGGCTAACAGGCTATTGCTTGTACTGCCCCCGTCAAGCCAATGAGTTAAAGCCGCATCTATTTGTGGAGGAATTGGCTGTAAATTTTGTCCCGCTGCCACTGCATCCACCATATCCAGTAGAGCGGAGTGTATATTGACAAGATCCCTGCACAGCCCCTCACTGCAGAATAATTCTTTAGCAAGAACGCGCAGATAAACTTGATGCAATTTATCCCCCAAGCTAGCCATGGGCGGTAAATTAGCGTGTGCAGCTCCCCGCGTCAGATTTTTTAATTCCTCGACTACAGGTAATAATTGCTCTAAGTTATCCGGCGTAGATTCCCACTGTTCAATCAATTGATCAGCGTCCAGGAGAAGATTCATCTCCTCCGCCATAAAAATCTCTAACAGCTCAGGGTCTACAGGGCGTTTCCCATTGGCATCGGCTTCTTGCAACTGAGCAAGTGGAGCAACGTATATTTCACGCAGCTCAGCCACACGCGCCATGTATTGCTCCAGTTTAGGGATAACAACATCGCGCCCATCGTTAATATCGTCGAGTGCCGCCCTTGTATAATTCACGCCATCGTGTAACAGCTGTAAGATATCGTCATTGATATTAACTTGATAACTGCGCAGCTCTTTTACAAACTTTTCTAAAGGTGTAGCCAATTCCGCGATAGGGGTAACTTCAGCCATGTGCGCACTACCTTTGAGGGTGTGCAAAGCTCGTTGCATATCATCACTGGGGGGCTCAAAAAGTGGGCGGGCGTCATCCATTCGTTGAATATAGTTTTCAACAATCGCCAGGTGAGACAGCGCCTCACTGCCGAAAATATCCCATAACTGGCTGTCAGAGTCGTCCTCTTCTATTGTATTGACTGCAAATGACTGCGTTTGCGATGTCTCTTCACTGTCGAGCAAGTCCGTCGGTTGGGCGGGGCTAGACATTGCGAAAGCATGTAAATCATGCGGTGTTTCGCCATGGGCCAGCTGCTCTCCCTGCTCACGCATTCTATGAATTAACGCAAGGTTCGGTGTAGGCTGTTTCTCCGCAAAGGCCTGAATCATATCGGGTAAAACGGAGCGAACATTCTCAATAAAAGTGACGTGAGACGTTGCAGCAGTTATAGAACCGTCGATAATGCGATTAAGCATATTCTCTACGGACCACGCCAATTCACCGATATCCGTAGCCCCTACCATGCGACCACTGCCTTTCAGTGTATGAAAAGCACGACGAAACTCAGTTAATGATTCGGCGTCTTCAAAATCCTGAGCCCAACGCGGAAAGTATTCATTAATTGCCTCTGTAACCTCCTGAGCCTCTTCGATAAAGATCTCAAGTATTTCCTCATCGACGACATCGTCGTTGTCATTATTTGCGGAAATATTTAAATCACGCCCTTCTTCTGAAGGGGGTTCGTTATGATTGGTTTCAGTGGCAAATTGATCGATTTCACTCTCACGTAAAGAATCTTCGCCCGGGCTGGCTTCTTGCGCGTTTGCAGCAAGTTCAATCTCTTCCACTTGGATCTGCGGCTCGGCAGGCGAATCGTCGCCTAATGCTGAAGCGTAAGCATTTTGTAATTGATCAGCTAAGTCTTCTGCACTGACTGCGTCCTCTTCTTGACTTAACGGCTCCTCACCTTCTGCTTGTGGAGTTTCAGATGAAGCGGGGGAATCCGAATTCAAGGAAGAGAACTTAGTAACAGCGTATCCTAATTCTGCAACGCTTTCTTCAGCTACAAGCAGCAAAAGATCGTTTTCTTCTTCGCTACTCTCGCCACCTAATCGCTCTAAATAATACTCAACACTGGTAATCGCATCGGCTAGCGTATCTAGGGTTGACCACTCAGGCGTCAGCTCCTTATCCAACAACTGCTCTTGGATATACCGCGCACAGGCACCCAAAATTTTAGCTGGACGTGGTAGCGGCAACATATCCAAACTGCCTCGGATATCACGCAACATTTGTGGCACATTCAGCAAATGCTCACGATTCCACTGAGACGCAATATACTCAACAATCGCATCCTTAGCGTGTTCTAGCCCATTGCGCGACTCTCGCATGACCGAGGCTTTCGCATCTGACAATGTAATGCCAGCTTGGTCTTTTACGATTTTGTCAGGGCTTTTACCCGCATTTGCAGCCAACACATCCAGCTCGCCCTCGATATCCATAATTCGATTGGCTACAGCAATTAATTGCTCGTCGGACAGTTCGGTATCTGCATTAACTGCCAGCTCTAATGCAGCACCTTGCTCTAAAATATTCCGGCGTAAGTCAGCAACACCCAGCACAGCCATTGTGTCCGCAACACGCTTAATAATACCTACGGCGTTTGATAAAGAGTTATCATCTCCAGCACCAGCTAAAGAGTGGTTTAACGCCAGCTTTACGCCATCCAATTCAGCTTTTAAAGCCGTAACAACAGAGCGCATCGCCTCAGGATCTGGAGACGCCAATGAATGATCGCCGTCTGAGCTTTCTTTGGAATCCAATAAAGCCGATTCTAAGCGGTACTTTTTGTACACGTTCTCCAGAAATGAATCACTTGAAAAATTGTGTACGTGTTTACCCGAGCGGGCAACGTAATACAGTAGGTTTTTCAATAATTCATTTTCTGTATAAACATTTAGGGCTTTTGTTCCGTGTACTGCCAACACTTTAATTTCACGGTCCAGGCGTCGCAGCAAATTTTTTACCGAAACACTAGACTCCACTGCATCCATTTCTAACGCTTCGGAAAGTGCTACGGCTATTTCCCACAGACTTTGTCGTGGTGTGCCACTCGTCAACCGATACAAACGCTGAAAAGCTTTGTGCAAATAAAGCAGGTTTTCATCGGCATTGACTGATTTAATAAAACCAGCCGCCGCGTATTGATACATCTGCCGCAACTTTACGACTGTGGCTTTAAACTGGGCATCATCCTTAATGACGGCAAGGGGCGCACCCGACACCTTTTTAGCAGGCGCCAAGTCGGGCATGAATAAATTCGTATCTGACAGAAGAGATTCGCCGCGTACCGTACGTAAATCGTTCAGCAGAGGTAACACCACTAAAGGATTATCGTTGCGACTGGTTTTCACTTGATCGAGATAAAGCGGAAACTGCAAGATAGCACGCATCAATACTTCAGCCCCCTCACTCGGGTTGGCTACCGTATCGCTAATCATTGCTTGCGTCAGTAATTCCATCTCTTCGGCTAGCATAGCGGCGCCATGGAATTCCACCATTTGCAGGCTACCGCGGACTTGATGAATATGAGTAAGGCAGAACTTTAACCTAGCTTTGTCGTTGGTATCCTGTACATAGGATTCCAGCGACTGCCTGGCCTGCTTCAAGGTTTCAGCGATTTCGTGAATAACCCAGTCCAGAGCCGCAAAATTGCGATTATCAACCATCTAGCGCCTTCCTCATTGTTTTTTATACTCTTGCCGGATATACGCTTGTACGGTCTCATTACTGACCCGTTTCATAAGCGGGTGCTCCCAGTCGGCAGACTCGCCCAAACCTATTACCAACAAGCCACCTGGTTTTATGCGCTCTACCAGGGAATTTAAAATATCTCTACGTAACCAGCGACGGAAATACACCAATAGGTTCTGACAGAAAATCACATCCATTTGAACTTTAGGCATTTCACTGATTTGCATTACATTGCCGTGGGTAAAGCAAATCCGATCTCGCAATTTGCGTACGATCTCGTAACTACCATCGTTACTAACACTGGTATAACGCTTGGCCTCTTCAGCGGTCATTTGCTCCAACGACCGAGGTAAATACCTACCTAACCGCCCTCTCGCTAAAGCGGTGGAGCTGATATCCAGCGCTGTGACGCCGTAGTAGGGCTCCAGCTGCGCCAGTTCAAAACAGTCATTGACTACCATTGCCAGCGAATACGGCTCTTCACCCGTAGAACAGCCGACACTCCATAAATCAAAGCTTTGACTGAGTTGACGATTATTGATTTTTTCTTGCAGATAGCGCCGTACGTACTCGAACGACGCTCGATGGCGGAAAAAGCTGGTCTCTTTGACGGCAACACGGTCTATTAAAATTGACCACTCTAGTCGCCCCTGTAAACCATCAGTTACCAGTGAGTAATAATCGCTGTAATCATCGTAACCAAGTTCTCGCATGCGGATACTCAGTTGCGACTGCAACAGCGACTTTTGCATTGGCACCAGCTGTATTCCCGCGCGCTCTTCGAGCAGGCGGCTCCAAGCGGAGAACTCACTGTCACTGAGATCGGCAATTGTCCGTAAAGACCAGCCCATAATTCAGCCCATTGACAACGTCTGCGATCTAACCAGAGTGGCGCTGAGAGTTTTCCAGCTCGTCATCAATGTCGATGTCAACCTCGTCACTCAAATCCAGCACCTCAGTTTCTTCCAGCTCATCGGTCGTGTAATCCGACGCGCTATCTACCTCTAGCTCAATAGCAGGGGTAGGAGCCGCCTCATAAGGGGCCGTCTCACCAGTATCTTCTTCTGGCAGCTTAAAGCCCGCAACAGACTCTCGAAGGTCCATCGCCATAGCCGCCAAGTTACCAATCGACTGTGCCGTAGCGCTGGTACCAGCAGAGGTTTGAGTCGTAATTTCTTGAATTACATTCATCGTATTCGAAATATGGCCTGCAGAAGACGCCTGTTGACGAGCGGCGTTAGAAATATTCTGAATCAACTCTGCAAGGCTTGTGGATACGTTTTCAATTTCTTCTAGCGCCACACCGGCGTCCTGAGCAAGACGAGCACCACGAACCACTTCCGAGGTGGTTTGCTCCATCGAGATAACGGCCTCATTAGTATCGTTCTGAATGGTTTTAACCAGCGCTTCAATCTGTTTCGTCGCGGCAGCCGAACGTTCTGCAAGGCGTTGCACCTCATCCGCAACCACCGCGAAGCCGCGGCCCGCGTCACCGGCCATCGAGGCCTGAATCGCAGCGTTAAGTGCAAGAATGTTGGTCTGGTCAGCAATATCGTTAATCAACGATACAATGTCACCAATCTCCTGTGACGATTCACCCAATCGTTTAATACGCTTAGAAGTATCCTGAATCTGTTCACGAATCGTATCCATACCATTGATGGTGTTCTGTACCACCTTGGCACCGTTACTGGCGATAGATACGGCTCGCTCCGCTACCGCTGCTGACTCAGAGGCGTTGGCAGATACCTGGTCAATGGTGACCGCCATTTCATTTACCGCCGCCGATGCACCAGCAATTTCCTGCGCCTGGTGCTCAGAGGCTTCAGCAAGATGCAATGCAGTCTGCTGCGTTTCTTGCGCGGCAGCCGATACGTTTACAGCCGTATCGTTAATTCGCGCCACCAAGACCCGAAGCTGGTCAATGGTGTAGTTAATAGAATCGGCAATCGCACCGGTGAAATCCTCGGTCACCGTCGCGGTGGTGGTCAGATCACCGTCAGCCAAGTCAGCCAGCTCATCCAGTAAACGTAGAATGGCCGTTTGGTTTTGCTCGTTAGTTTCAGCCGTTACCGCCAAGCGACGACGTGTACCTAAATAAATTAAGACACCGATCACGCCCAAACAAATGATGGCTGCAGCCGCAAGAGCAAGTAGCACGTTATTGTTGAGCGGGCGCTCTTCGCCTTGTACCGAAACCTTATCGGTAATATCACTTAATGACTGCAAAAGTACTGGTGTTTGATCCAGTACAGCTTCTTCCGCCTGGCGCGCTTCGAACAGAGCAGGCGCCCCTTCAAAGATGGTCTGCACCGAGCCACTGACCGTTTCAAACAACGAGGCAATTTCTTCGAGACTGGCACGAGCATCTGGGTCGGTAACCACAGAGATGCCCATCATTTCGTCACCTTCACGCATCGCCTTCAATACACGACCGTAAATATTGGCGTCGAGGTTAAATTGATCCGCCACTTTAGTGGCGTCTTCATCACCACCACGCAACATTTTATCCACGTTACGGCCAATCCGCTCAGCACGCCAAGATTGCATGCGCGCCTGGGATACCTGCTCGGCAGGGGCATCGGTCTCCAGCAAAATTTCAACAATGATGTTGTGCTGTGACTGCAGAGTGGGCAGGTTATCGTTTAGCTCCTGACCTACCTGATTCAGGAAAACGATCGTTTCCTGGTTCTCTAGAATGGTTTCTGCATTCGCTTTCAGCTCTTTCCATACCGAACCATACCCATCAAACTCTGCCCGCAACTCTTCACGGGTGCGAGCATCAGCATTTCGCAAGGTTTCCCAGGTGTTCGACATGCTATCCACCACCGTCGAAAGCTCCGTGAATGCCTCTTTTTCCCCCGAGGTCGCATCACGAGCAAGTGACGTCAGGCGGAAAGCCTGAGCGCGAAGCTCTGCGGTTTGTTGCAAGTAACGCTGATCGTTATCCGCGTTTTTTTGCACCAGCACAAGGACAACCAGCGTGGCAATTGCAAAAATTACCAATAGCACGCCAGCAAGAACAATCGCAGGATTGCTCTTGACCGTCCCGGCGATAGTTCTGGACTCAGTTTTCATTGACTCACTCCCGACCGACTTTGTAGCTTGTTGTAAATTGTTGGTTAAGGGTCAATCTGGCCGTCTTTGATGTGCGGCGACCAAAATCCCTCTTGAATTTCATTCCGGTAATACGCTCGAATCAGTCTTTAGCCGCGCTGGTAAAGCGCTGATCCCGAGCCAACTCTGATAGCTTAAATACATTCCATTGCTGTCCGGCGACGATGTAACTGCCTTGGACGTAGGGTCTAATTGCCTCAACCAAGTCCCCACTGTCATTGCGGTAATCGTCCACGGGAAAGTGCTGCATGCCAAAAACCTGATCGACGATTAAGCCTGAATACAGGGTTTCAGTCTCCAACACCAACACTCTGCGGCGCTTACGCCCCCCGACCAACCGACCACCACAAAACGCGGCCAAGTCAAACAGAGGCAATAAGCGACCACGCACATTAGCCACCCCACGCACCCAAGGCTGAACGCCGGGTAAATGAGTGAAATTAGGAACTTCCAGCATTTCCGCCACTTCATCCATAGAGGCGACAAAATAGCTTCCCAGCAACGTGAAGCCTACCCCGCTCCACTGCTCGCGCGCATCCAGCTGCGCGGGCAAACCACGCGCTGTATTGCGGCTAGCCTGAGCTAATTGCGCAAGTACTTTAAACGCACTCGATTGCTCTGCCATAAATTTGGTTCCGTTTCTTAAGCGTTTGAACCACGCCCTAAGCCTTATCGGCTATCAGGCCATCACCTCGTTTATGGCGTCCATAAGAACATCTGCGGTAATAGGCTTGGCCAAGTAAGCCTTTGCGCCCTGGCGCATTCCCCACACCCGATCAGTTTGTTGATCTTTGGTGGTGACGATTATTACAGGAATGTTAGCGGTTTCTGGTGCTTTCGTTAGCTGGCGGGTCGCCTGAAAGCCGTTTAACCCCGGCATGACAATATCCATTAACACCACGTCAGGTTTTTCTTTTTTAGCCAGTTCCACACCCTCTTCACCGTTGGGTGCGGTCAAAACTGCATGGCCACTTTTTTCCAGCATGGTGGTTAATTTATAAGTTTCGGTTGGCGAATCATCAATGATTAGTACTCTGGCCATGGAATCCCCAATAATAAGTAATCTAAGTCTTAGGTTATTAGTGTTATGGCTGCTTTTTTCAGGAGGCTTTAGCCTGTTTTACATGTTCTTCGATCGCCCCAAGCAACTCACTTTTGCTAAACGGCTTGGTCAAGTATTGGTCAGACCCAACAATCCTGCCCTTCGCTTTATCGAACAACCCATCTTTGCTCGACAACATAATGACCGGCGTGGATTTAAACTCCGTATTATTTTTAATCAAAGCACAGGTTTGATAGCCATCGAGTCGGGGCATCATAATGTCCACAAAAATGATGTCCGGGCGCGAATCAGCAATTTTTGCCAAAGCGTCAAATCCATCGGTTGCCGTTATAACTGTACAACCGGCTTTCTTCAGGAGTGTTTCAGCGGTACGACGAATCGTTTTACTGTCGTCGATCACCATGATTTTGAGACTTTCCAAGCTAACGTCCATACATACTGACCTTTGCGTTGTATTTTTTTGGATCTGCCAAGACGCATCGCGCACCTTGGTATAACCAAGTACCCTAGCGCCCGGCCGCAAACAATCCGAGTTTATTTATACGACCAACTTTTAACATAGTTTTTAGGCATTATCTATAAATGGCTTGATATATTCGTATATCTAAAGTTAATGCTCGTTGATATTACTCTCAATTATGACAATACGGGCTTGCGCGCTCATCATTGAGCGGATAACTTTAGCCCTTTTAAAGCAACGCCCTACCCGCCGTAAATTACGGCTAAATAGGGCAACCGCCACAGCACAACTGGATCCCTCTAATGAGCTTAAAGATCGGTGTAGTGATGGACCCCATCGCTGACATAACTTACTATAAAGATACGACCTTGGCGCTGCTTTTAGCCGCCAGCGAGCGCGGCCATGAGCTCTTTTATATGGAGCCAAAGGATTTATACCTCAGCCGAGAGCAGGCGCGCGCGTTCACCTGTCCGCTAAAGGTGTTTGACGACGCAACCCGTTGGTACGAACTCGACTCACCCTGCGATATGGCACTTGGCGAGCTAGACGCCATATTGATGCGCAAAGACCCGCCATTCGACACAGACTATATATACAGCACTTATATTCTTGAAGCTGCGCAACGGCAGGGGGCGATGATCATAAATGACCCCGCCAGCCTGCGTGACTGCAATGAAAAGATCTTCGCCACCCAGTTTCCTCAGTGCTGCCCCCCCATGATCGTAAGCGCGCGAATGGACCAACTTAAGAGCTTCCATAAAGACCATCAGGATGTCATCTTTAAACCCTTAGACGGCATGGGCGGCAGCGGCATATTCCGTTGCCGCAGTGACGATCCAAACATAGGCTCCATTCTAGAAACCCTGACCAATCATGGTCGACACCTGATTATGGCGCAAAAATTCATCCCAGAAATCAGCAACGGAGATAAACGGATTTTGGTTGTGGGGGGTGAAGCAATCCCCTATGCCCTGGCGCGAATTCCCGCCGCAGGTGAAACACGAGGAAACTTGGCCGCCGGTGGCCGCGGCCAGCCACAACCACTGACTGAACGCGACCACTGGATTGTCAGCCAGGTATCACAGCAACTTGTAGAACGTGGGTTGTTGTTTGTAGGGCTCGATGTGATTGGCGATTACTTGACTGAAATCAACGTCACCAGCCCCACCTGTGTGCGCGAAATCGATCGCGCTTACGACACCAGAATCGGTGAAAAACTGATGCTCGCCATTGAGCACACCCTGGCTTTGCAGGCTACCCAGGCATGAACGCTGGCTCTACCGCAGGCAATTCCGTCGCCGTAGGCGTCGATACCAGCATCAACCCTCTCGATCGATTAAGCTTTACGGTGTTCGTCGCAATCGTCGCTCACGCCCTGCTGATTTTCGGCCTGACCTTTAGCCTTCCTAAGGCCGGAGATCTGAGCCCGACGCTAGAAGTAACCCTGGCTAATTATCAATCTTCTAAAGCCGTAGACAACGCCCGCTTTCTCGCTCAACATAACCAAGAAGCCAGCGGCACAGAACTCGCCGATCAAGAATTAACCACCAACCAACCCGCGGACTTCGCTGCACCGCACATCAAACCCGTCAACCCCGTGCCGCAGGTTCAAGCTGCTTCCCAGCAGCAGGCCAGCCAAACTCAACTTATTACCAGCACCGAAACAGCGTCCCGGCAAGTTCAACAGCATGCTGACACAGAAAATCAACATCAAGAAGATGAGCGTGAAGGTGTGCCGGACGAACAACCTTTGGTATCCCCAGAAATCGCAAGCCTACAGGCTAAGCTGGATCGACAGCGCCAAGAATACGCAAAGCGCCCACGCTTACGCCGCCTGACCTCTGTGGCCACCAAAACGGCTCCCGAGGCTGAGTACCTTCTGAGCTGGAGCCGAACAATAGAACAAGTGGGTAATGATAATTACCCACAGCAGGCACTCACACAACGCCTCACGGGCAAGTTGCGCATGGCCGTCACTATTAACCCCAATGGCACCATCCGCGAACTCGAGCTGTCGGAGTCATCCGGCATAAGCGTTCTGGACGAAGCTGCCTTACAAATTGTCCGTCTCGCAGCCCCTTTTGACCCCATCCCACCAGAGGTGCGCGAAAACTATGATCAGCTGCAAATTATCCGCACCTGGTCATTTGAAATAGATGGGCTCAGCACCGCATCGGCCAGCCCCTGACCACCTTGAGTTTGCCTGCTTTTACCCCAATAATTGCCTCCATGACCCAAAGTGACATGAAAAACTCTTTAGAGCCTGGCTCACTGCGCAATCACTTTTTGATTGCCATGCCCGGCATGACCGATCCACACTTTGCCCATAGCGTGACTTATATATGTGAGCACTCGAATGAAGGTGCCATGGGCATTGTCGTCAATCTTCCGATGGACCTAACCCTGAAGGACATTTACGAGCAACTTGAACTAAGCACCAACCATGACTCTGCCGAACATCCCGCCCTAGCGGGTGGGCCTGTAAGCGTTGAACGGGGCTTTGTTCTACACCCAACCAATAGCGAACAGTCCTGGCAATCCACCATTCAGGTCTCAGCAGACATTTCCCTGACCGCCAGTCGAGACATTCTTGAGGCCATGGCTGAGGGCCGCGGCCCTGAAAATACTTTGGTCGCACTGGGGTATGCCGGCTGGGAAACGGGTCAATTAGAACAAGAGATCATCGATAATGCCTGGTTGACCGTTCCCGCCGATCAGCAAATTCTTTTTCATACCCCGACCGAGCAACGCTGGGCAGCGGCGGCCCGCAATTTAGGCATTGACCTTAATTTAATTTCCAGCGTTGCAGGGCACGCCTAATGGCCGCGATACTCGCTTTTGATTACGGCACTCGCAGCATAGGCGTGGCAACAGGGCACAGCAAAACCCGTATGGCCTCGCCCTTAACCGAGCTGCGTGCCCGCGACGGAATTCCCAACTGGGATGATATACAAAAACTGTTGGATGAATGGCAACCAGACTTGATCCTGGTAGGGTTACCATTAAATATGGATGGTAGCGAGAGCGAGCTAAGCAAAAGGGCTCGAAAGTTTGGCAATCGACTTCATGGCCGATTTGGCTTGACCGTAGAAATGGTAGACGAACGCCTTTCAAGCTTTGAAGCCAAAGCAGAGCATCGCGCGGCGGGCGGCTCAAGCCATTACAAAAGCGACCCGGTAGATGCCATCGCCGCACGCTTGATCTTAGAAACCTGGCTAAACCAGGACGCATAGGCAGGAACGACTCTGCATGCAATAATAATAAGGCCATATTCAACCCCGGTGCCCCCTTGTCCAGTCTGCAACTTCCGCCCTTATCGCTTTATATCCACATCCCATGGTGCGTCCGCAAATGTCCTTATTGCGACTTTAACTCTCACCAGGCAGACGCGCGCCTTCCCGAGGCAGAGTACATAACCGCCCTAGCAAAAGACTTAGCCGCCGACGCCGAACTCGCCCAAGGACGCAAACTCAGCAGTATTTTTTTTGGCGGCGGCACCCCCAGCTTGTTTAGCGCCCACGCCATTAGCCAAATATTAGATCAGGCCGAGAAACTCATAGGCTTTAACCCTGACATAGAAATTACGCTAGAAGCCAACCCGGGTACGTTTGAGCAGGAGAAGTTTGCTGGCTTTCGTCGCGCAGGGGTCAATCGCCTGTCAATAGGCATACAAAGCTTTGCCGATGCGCAGCTACAAGCCTTAGGGCGTATACATGACGGCACTGCCGCAAAACAAGCTGTAGCCACAGCCCGAAAAGCCGGTTTTGAAAACATCAATTTGGACTTAATGCACGGCCTACCCAACCAAAGCCGCGATGCAGGGCTTGAGGATTTACGTACCGCAATCGACTATGCCCCTGAACACATCAGCTGGTATCAGCTGACGATCGAACCGAACACCGTATTTTACAACCTGCCTCCGCAGCTTCCCGAAGAAGACACCTTGGCCGATATTCAAGATGACGGTCATTGCCTCTTGCAAGCGGCAGGCTACCAACGCTATGAAGTATCGGCCTATGCACGTGGCCCCCAGGCCAAGCATAATCTTAACTATTGGCAGTTCGGCGACTACCTTGGCATAGGCGCAGGCGCACATGGAAAAATCACACAGCCCGATGAAAACATTATTTTTCGTCAATGGAAAACCCGCCAGCCAGATCGTTATTTGACGGCCCACCTGGGGCCTGGCCGCTATCCCAACCCAGCAATTGCCGGTCGCGAAAGCATTGCACCAGACGCCCGGCCACTGGAGTTTCTCCTTAACGCTCTGCGCTTGGTGGATGGCTGCGCCCCCCATATTTATCAGCAGCGAACCGGGCTAGACCTCTGCTCCTTACAACCCCAGTGGCAAAAACTCCAAGACCAACAGCTCGTCAAACCGTTAACCCATCGTATTGGCACCAGTGAACGGGGGTTACAATTTCTAAACGAAGTCCTCGGAAAATACAGTTAGTCAAAATGTCAGCAAAATTATTGTCCACTGCTACACTTAAGCAACCAGCTCACAGGCCAGCAATAAAAGTCGATGCCGACATTTTCACACTACACGCGTAACAACCCGATCGCCACCCGCCTCTTAGGGCTGATCATTCTTTGCAGCTCTTTAATTACCCTAATTGCAATAGTCTTACAGCTTTATACCAGCTTTAACGACGATGTCTCTGCACTGGAAAAACGGCTGGACCAAGTCCGTATCAGCACTCTTGCCAGCATCACCAAAAGCCTGTGGGGGTTTGATCAGGACCAGCTTCAGGTTCAGGTCGATAGCGTACTCGATGTCGCCGATGTCGTTCAGGTTAAAGTCGACTGGCTGGACTGGAACAACAAACCTCAAGTACTGACCGTCAGCAAAAACTCGATTAATGACAAGAGCATTGTTTTTAATCCATCACGCTATTTAATCAAACACTACGACCTTATTTATCAGGATGAAGCCACCAAACCACAAAACCTGGGGCAACTTACCATCACGGCTAATTTGTCCAGCATTTACGATAAGCTCTGGGAACGAGCGCTGTTTATCGCGCTGATTCAAGGTACAAAAACCCTACTGATCTCAATACTTATTCTCTGGCTGATACACACCCTGCTCACTCGGCACATGGATACCATTGCCCAATATGCCCGGCGACTGAACCTGAACAAATTAGCCACTCCGCTCACCCTTAATCGAGTCAAAACAGACCCCCGGCCAGACGAGTTAGACAATGTCACCAACGCCATAAATCACATGCGCGAAACTTTATTGGAAGACCTGGAGCAGCGGCGAACCATGGAGCTGGCTCTATTGGCAGAACAGGAAGAAAGGCTGGAAACTCAACGTCAAAAACTCGCAGCCGAAGATGCCAGCCGTGCTAAAAGTCAATTTTTAGCCACCATGAGTCATGAAATCCGCACCCCCATGAACGGGGTTATCGGTATGTTAGAGATGTTACGCGACACTCCGCTGGACGAAAATCAAAAACACTATTTGGATGTCATCCATCGCTCTGGCGAAACCTTAATGGAAATCATCAACGACATTCTCGACTACTCAAAGATCGAAGCCGGGAAAATGCAACTTGAACAAACCACGTTTGATTTGCTCGCGCTGGTGGAAGATACCGTTCAGCTATTCGGTCCCACAGCCAATAAACGGCGCATTGAGTTGTACTGCTATATTGCCCCTCAGGTACCGCAGCACATCATCGGGGACCCCACCCGTTTACGGCAAATCATTATCAACCTCATGGGCAACGCCTTTAAATTTACTCAGCAGGGCTGTATCAGTCTAGAAGTTATGCCGGCTGCACAGTTCTCAGAATCACTCCCGGAGCTGATGTTTACCGTAAGCGATACCGGCATAGGCATTCGCCCCGAAGTTCAAGAACATCTATTCGATGCCTTTAACCAGGCCGAGGTTACCACCTCTCGAAATTACGGCGGTACAGGTTTAGGGCTGGCCATCTGCAAAAGCCTCTGCGAACTCATGCACGGACAGATCGGCGTAAGCAGTGTCCGGCATGAGGGGTCACGATTTTGGTTTACGGCGCGCTTTGACCCCACTCAGAAGTCTCGTACCAGCCCACCCGCCACTGGACTAGAGGGAAAAACGTTGCTGCTGGTTGAGCCGAGCGAACCCATCAGGCTCTTAGTTCGCAGGCTATGCCAAGAATGGGGCATCAGCCTCTTTGCCGCCGCTCAGACTGACTCGGCCCTCGAGATCATCCAGCAAGAAAAAATCGATGTCCTGGTTGTTTGCCAAGAACTTCTTTCCATGTCTGGCCTGGACTTCATAGCAAGAGTACGGAAAAACGAAAACCAGACCGAATTGCCAATTCTCCTACTTTCCGGCTCAGAAGAACCTATAAACAGTAATGTTCACCAACACCCGCTATGTATTGCCAACATATTGCGTAAACCGCTGATACCTAGCCAACTGCAGGCTGCACTATGCGACAGCTTGGTTATGCCCAAGGGCCCTCAAGAGCCTGCACCGCCTTCAACCAAACAAGCCCCAACGCGTTCTTTGTCTCATTTGAACGTACTGGTTGCCGAAGACAACCCCGTTAATCGCATGGTGATTACCGGCCTACTGAGCAAATTGGCCATTTCTCCAGACGTGGTCGAAAATGGGAAAGAGGCCATTAACGCGGTCAAAAAAGCTGACAGCCCCTACGACTTAATCCTAATGGACTGCGAAATGCCCGAAGTTGATGGTTTCGACGCCACCCGTGCCATCCGTAAATACGAACGCCTTAACGGCTCTCCCGCCACGACAATCGTGGCCCTGACCGCACACGCCCTAGAAGAGCACCGGGAAGCGGTTTTTGCCTGCGGCATGGATCACTTTTTATGCAAGCCCATCACCTTCGACAGCCTGTACAAAGCCCTCGACACCCTCAATCTGCGCGTAGAAAAGCTCTCATCCGAGCCATAGAGAGACAACAGATAAACACTGCCAATCGTTGCCATAGCCTATTTCAGCTTGATCGGTATCTGTGCAGTCCTTATCATCTACCCCATCGAGAAGCTTGATTTAAGCACTTGAGCCCCCACTTACTGTGCTGGGCATCCCCAATGCACATACACGCAAATACCCACTAACGGGCCTGGAGACTATTTGACTATGAGTAACGACGCTATTGTTCACGTTACCGACGATTCATTTGAAGCCGATGTTCTGCAATCAGAACTGCCAGTACTGGTAGATTTTTGGGCGGCCTGGTGTGGCCCCTGCAAAATGATCGCCCCTGTTCTCGATGAGCTGGCCGATCAATACGCGGGTAAAATCAAAATCGCCAAAATGGACGTAGACGCTAACAAAGAAACCCCTGCCAAATTCGGTATCCGTGGCATCCCCACCCTGATCATCTTCAAAGGTGGCAGCGCCGAATCTACCAAGGTAGGTGCATTAAGCCGCGCCCAACTGGTTGAATTTATCGATTCTGCACTGTAATTGAGCCAATTTCCCCGCAGCATCCTTTTAATGTCTGCGGGGGCTTTGCACTTTCCAAACTTTGCCGCTATACTCCGATCACCTGTTACAGCTCTCGTTAACTCAGTCCATCTTCAAGCGCAACATACCCGCCAGATTTGGGCCGAGGCAGACTCCCTGAGACTTTCCATACAATTTTCACGATAGCTCTGTAGGGTATTCGGCAACGAATGCTTTGTAACAAAAACGTAATTGCAGTTTGCGCCATAAAACAACAATATACGCGCAAATTTATAGCGAGCCGCCTGCGGGTTGCTCAACCAAATGATTAGCAACCCTTTTACACTCTTTCAATCTGTTAATCAGATAAACCATTCAGGCATTAATTTTTCCTGCATAAACTTTTCACTTAACCAAGTCCAACTATGAACCTTACCGATCTTAAAAAGAAACCCATTGAAGAACTGATTGATATCGCCCGCGAAATGGGGCAAGAAAACCTCGCCCGCTCGCGCAAACAAGACATCATCTTTAATATCCTCAAGCGCCACGCCAAAAGCGGCGAAGACATTTACGGCGACGGGGTACTGGAAATTCTACAAGACGGCTTCGGCTTTCTGCGTTCAGCCGACAGTTCATACTTGGCCGGTCCCGATGATATTTACGTATCACCCAGCCAAATTCGTCGCTTTAACTTACGTACCGGCGACACCATTGCGGGCAAGATTCGCCCCCCCAAAGAAGGCGAGCGCTACTTCGCACTGCTAAAAGTTAATGAAATTAACTTCGACAAGCCCGAAAGCTCCCGCAACAAAATTCTGTTTGAAAACCTCACCCCCCTCTTTCCCGATCAACGTTTACTGCTTGAAGCGGGCAACGGCTCTACCGAAGATTTAACCGGCCGAATCATTGATCTGATAAGCCCTATTGGTAAAGGCCAACGTGGTCTGATCGTCGCACCGCCCAAAGCGGGTAAGACCATCATGATGCAGAACATCGCTCAGGCCATCACTCGCAACAACCCCGAGTGTCACTTAATTGTCCTGCTGATTGATGAGCGCCCTGAAGAAGTGACCGAAATGCAGCGCTCCGTACGCGGCGAAGTGGTTGCCTCCACCTTCGATGAACCACCCGCGCGTCACGTGCAAGTGGCCGACATGGTGATTGAGCGCGCCAAACGCCTGGTAGAGCACAAAAAAGACGTGATCATCCTGCTGGACTCCATCACTCGTTTAGCCCGCGCTTACAACACCGTTATCCCCTCCTCCGGTAAAGTATTAACCGGTGGTGTGGATGCACACGCACTGGAGCGCCCCAAGCGTTTCTTCGGTGCCGCGCGTAACATCGAAGAAGGCGGCAGCCTGTCTATTATCGCCACCGCGCTGGTGGATACCGGCTCGAAAATGGACGAGGTTATTTACGAAGAGTTTAAAGGCACCGGTAACCTTGAGCTGCACCTTGATCGCAAGATCGCGGAAAAACGCACCTACCCCGCCATTAACGTACGTCGCTCCGGCACCCGCCGCGAAGACTTGTTAATGAAAGACGATGAAATGCAACGCGTGTGGATTTTGCGCCGCTTGCTGAACGATATGGAAGATGTAGCGGCTACCGAATTCTTGGTGGATAAGCTAAAAGACTTCAAAACCAACGATGAATTTTTCCTGTCGATGAAAAGAAAGTAAGAAACCAGTATATGGTTGACGGATAACGGGGGACGTAAATGTTCCCCGTTTTTCGTTATACTTTCCGGCCACCTTATCCCGTAAACCGTTTTCCGGACCCATCATGAAATACACCGACCTTCGCGATTTTATCTCCCAACTCGAAGCGCGCGGCGAACTTAAACGCATCAGCGTTGAGGTTGACCCTAACCTGGAAATGACCGAAATCTGCGACCGCACCCTGCGCGCAGGCGGCCCGGCCCTCTTGTTTGAAAACCCCAAAGGTTACGACATTCCGGTACTCGGCAACCTGTTCGGCACTCCTGAGCGAGTGGCCATGGGCATGGGCGAAGATTCGGTGGAAGCACTGCGCGAAATCGGCAAGCTCTTGGCCTTTTTAAAAGAACCGGAGCCACCCAAAGGCTTAAAAGACGCCTGGGAAAAAATGCCCATCTTTAAACAAGTGCTGAACATGGCGCCCAAGGTGTTAAAAAAAGCGCCCTGCCAAGAAGTCATCATTAATGAGCAGGACATCGACCTCGACAAACTTCCCATTCAAACCTGCTGGCCGGGCGATGCCGCGCCTCTGGTAACCTGGCCACTGGTCATTACCCGCGGCCCCCACAAAGAGCGCCAAAACCTCGGTATTTACCGTATGCAGAAAATCGGTAAAAACCGTCTGATTATGCGCTGGTTAAGCCACCGCGGCGGCGCGCTGGATTTTCGCGAATGGCAACAAGAGCATCCGGGCAAACCTTTTCCCGTAGCGGTTGCCTTGGGCGCCGACCCAGCTACGATTTTAGGGGCGGTCACACCCGTGCCAGATACGCTGAGCGAGTACGCTTTTGCAGGCCTGCTGCGGGGTGATAAAACCGAGGTGGTAAAAGCGGGCGACAATGAGCTGCAGGTACCCGCCTCGGCCGAGTTTATTTTAGAGGGCCACATCGCCCCGGACGATACGGCGCCCGAAGGGCCCTATGGTGATCACACCGGCTACTACAATGAAGTCGATAACTTTCCGGTCTTTACCGTCACCCGCATCACCCACCGTAAAGCCCCCATTTACCACAGCACCTATACCGGCCGCCCGCCAGATGAGCCTGCGGTACTGGGCCTGGCGCTGAACGAAGTTTTTATTCCGCTGCTGCAAAAGCAGTTTCCGGAAATTGTCGATTTTTATCTTCCGCCCGAAGGCTGCTCCTATCGCATGGCCGTCGTCACCATGAAAAAACAATATCCGGGACATGCCAAACGGGTGATGATGGGCGTTTGGTCATTCCTGCGTCAGTTCATGTACACCAAGTTTGTCATTGTCACTGACGACGACGTCAACGCCCGCGACTGGAAAGACGTCATCTGGGCGATCACCACCCGCATGGACCCCGCACGCGATACCACCCTGGTGGAAAACACCCCCATCGACTATTTGGATTTTGCCTCCCCCGTGTCGGGTCTGGGCTCCAAAATGGGTATGGACGCCACCAATAAGTGGCCGGGAGAAACCGAGCGCGAATGGGGCGAGCCCATTGTGATGGATGAGGCGGTCAAAACTCGCGTGGATGACTTATGGGACAGCTTAGGCATAGGCCCTACTGACACCAAAGCGCGTTAATAATTGCTAACACGGTTGTCACTCTTACGAGTGCCGTTTATCTTTAGCGGCACTCACAGTGACGCCCACTGCAGGCGTCTTTAACAATAACGGAGAAACGCCATGCGCTCATTTACTGCCAGGCTAGCCCTGACAACCGCCCTACTGATTTCAGCCCTCCCTGCGCTAGCAGAACAATTTAGCGTTCTGTTATTTACCAAAACCGGTGGCTGGCACCATAAATCCATCAATGCCGGTGTGGATGCCATGCAGGAAATGGCCGAGCGTCATCACTTTAAACTCGACTGGCAAGAAATGTCCGACGTGTTTGCCGATGACCGTCTGAAAAACTACGACGTCATCGTCTTCTTAAACACTACCGCCGATATTCTTAACGATGACCAGCAAGCCGCCATGGAGCGTTTTATTCAATCCGGCAAAGGCTTTGTCGGCATTCACTCAGCATCCGATACCGAATACGACTGGGACTGGTACACCAAAATGGTGGGCCGCACCTTCCACATCCATCCGGCCATTCAAACCGCCGAAGTGGAAGTTCTGGATCGTAAATTCCCAGGCCTTGAGCGCATGCCCGACCGCTTCCTTTGGACTGACGAATACTATGAGTTTGGTGCCGAGCGCATTGACGGCCTGAATTACATTCTCGCCGTAGATGAAAACACCTACGACCCTGTCGCTGACTGGGGCCAGGTTGCCGGTAAAGGCATGGGCTTTCACCCAATTGCCTGGTACCACGAATACGACGGCGGCCGTGCCTTCTACACCGGCCTCGGTCACATGCCCTCTACTTACAAAGACAAAATGTTCCTAGAACACATATACGGCGGCGTATACTGGGCTGCAACAGGAAAAGGCTTACGTACAAAACAATAATGGTATAAAAAAGCCCGCTATTTCATGCGGGCTTTTTTGTGTCACCAAAGCATTTACGGCCACCACATAAGAGCAATACCGTTAAGCATTCACACGAAATAACCGCCGCCTGAGGACCAAGCCAGGCCATCTCCAACAGGGGCCATCGACAGCGATTGTGCAAAATCACCAATACCAGCCTCCTTTTTCTGATATAACGCCAAACTAATACTCTTAGCTTGCCTATTGACACCAATCAGAGCCACACTAACACTTCTCTTGCACCTGCATGAGCAATAAATGTAAGCAGCGCCCGGTTAAAGGGCTAAACACCTTATCTATGGAAATTTGTCGTTAAGGCTGCTTAACTCAATAATTGTGAGTGCTATATTTTTTCCGGTTTTGTGAAATTTATGACTAAAGCAGGGCCCCAGCCCACATTAACCCAGCCTTTCAAAGTTACTCTTTTGGTCGCCAGCCTGTTAGCTTTGTTGGGTTTAGCCACATTCCTAACCATAACCATGGTACAACTACAGGCTGCTGCCAGCGCTTACTTAAGTGGGCTAAGCATTTGGAATCAGTCTCAGGTCGCAACTGTCTATCACCTTAATCGCTACGCCCAAAATGGTGATGAAGCCGACCTCAACAAAGCGCGAACTTATTTAGCCGTCCCCCTTGCAGACAGACGCGGTCGCCTGGCGATGGAAGCGGGTGCCCAGCACCCTGTCATTGAGCACGAGTTTATCCAAGGGGGAAGCGACCCAAGCGACGTTGCACTCATGATTTGGCTGTATGAAGACTTTGGCAGCTTACAGCATTTGCAAACCGCATTCTCCGCTTGGCGTGATTCAGACCCCTATATTCTCGCACTTGAACGCATTGCCGATGACATGCAGGCCTACTGGCAATCTCCAACCGGAGCGCCTCATTTACAGCAGTTAATCTCCGAGCTGGATCAAACGAATACGCAGCTACAACATCAAGCCCGAGAGTTCCGTCAAATCATGACCGACACCTGCCGTTGGCTGAAGGAACTTTTAAGCCTTATTAGCTTCGTCTTCTTTATTGTATTCGCACTGTTAGCGTCTTGGTTCATTTGGAATTTAGTGCAACTTCTGCAGGGCACCCAGCAAAAATTCCAGGCAATTTTTGAACAAGCTGCAGTGGGCATCCTGCACTTAAATAGCCATGGCAAGATTACCCGGGCGAACCCAGCCATTGCAGAAATTTTGCAGTGTGACAGCCGTCATCTGGAAGGTCTTCACTTACAGGACTTAATCCACCCTGAGGATTGGGATTTACATAAAATCCAGCAAGATAAAATGCTCCAGGGTGAAATTTTTCGCTTCACCATAGAACAACGCTTCATCAACGCCAATAAACCCCCTTTGTGGGCCAGGCTTACATTTTCTTGTGCGCCTAACCGAAACGAAAGCGTCGTCATTGTCGAGGACATTTCCGAATCACGTCGCCTTTCACGCGAGCTTAGCTATCAGGCCACTCATGATGCACTCACAGGCCTTTATAACCGACGCGCCTTTGAGCGCAGGCTCACGGAATCTTTAAAAAGAGCTCGAGCCGAATCCACCCAGCACACTCTTTGTTTTATTGACCTGGATCAGTTCAAGGTTGTAAATGACACATCAGGGCACTTTGCAGGAGATCGTTTATTACAGCAAATTGTTGATGTGTTTCGTCGTGAACTACGCGAATGCGATATGCTTGCGCGCCTCGGCGGCGATGAGTTTGCCATGATATTAGAAAATTGCCCGCTGGATGTGGCAGGCCGAATTGCAGAAAAACTGCGCCTTTCACTTGAGTCGTTTTATTTCGCCTGGGATGGACACAGCTACAAAGTCAGTTGCAGCATTGGCGTAGTTTCCATCTCTAGTAACGACAAAGATACTGAATCCATTATGCGGGCTGCGGATATTGCCTGCTATTTAGCCAAAGAAAAGGGAAGAAACCGCGTTTATATTTCTCGTGATGATGATCAACACCAACGTCAACGCGAAGGAGAAATGAACTGGCTGGCACGCATTCGAGATGCCATGAGTTCTGACCGAATGTTCCTGGATGCGCAAAAAATAATTCCTATTAAAACAAGCGACAACAGCATTTCCTATGAAGTACTGGTTCGACTAAAAGACGAAACTGGAAATGTCGTACCGCCTTCGGCATTTTTACCTGCCGCTGAAAGGTTTGGAGTAGCAGGCCAGATAGATCGATGGGTAATTGATAAAACCCTGTCGTTACTGTCAGCTTACCCCAATCATTTACAACGTTTAAAGAAATGTCACATAAACCTTTCCGGGGTCTCGCTGGACCAACCCGATATTTACGATTTCATAGCAGACTGTTTTCATCGCTATGCGGTTCCCCCTGAGAAAATCTGTTTTGAAGTCACCGAAACCGCCGCCGTTAACAATTTATTAGACGCTATCGATCTCATGGAAAAGTTAGGTGAGCTTGGCTGCAGTTTTGCTCTGGATGATTTTGGTACGGGTCTGTCGTCGTTTAGTTATCTGCGCCGCCTGCCAGCGGACACATTAAAAATTGACGGGGTTTTTGTGCGCGATATTGTCGAAGATAAAACCGACCTTGCCATGGTTCGCGCGATTAACGAGGTGGGCCAAACACTGGGTAAACACACCATTGCCGAGTTTGTTGAAACCCAGGAAAGCCTGGCGGTGCTAACCGCGATGGGGGTCGATGCCGCACAAGGTTATGGTTTGCACAAGCCCTCAAACTTTATTGAGCTGCTGCAAGAAACCAACGCTTCTTACACCTAGCCCTGAGCCAAATCACCAGTAACATGCCGCTATCCCCAAAGAGTTACGTTCATGATATTTAAAGCCGCATCGGTTCTTGCCTGCGCCTTCCTGCCCTCCTTGGCCCACGCCGAATGGATTTACCAGCAGGCGGATATTATGGGCACTCGTGTTACCGTCACCCTATGGCATGACAATATTGACCGGGGCGAAAATTTAGCGGCTCAGGTGCTGGATGAAATGCGCCGTATCGATACGCAATACAGCCCCTATAAGTCGCAGAGTGATTTATCGCGGATGAACCGCGAAGCCGCAACGACCGATGCCGCCAACCCCTGGGGTATTAGCGGCGAAATGACACGCCTGTTAAACAAAGCTCTCTACTACGGCCAACTTACTGACGGCGCGTTCGACATTACCTACGCGTCTCTGGCACGCTATTACGATTACCGCAAAGGCGAACAGCCCAGTGCCGAGCAGCGCGCCCAACTGTTACCGGCCATTGATTACAAACACGTCGTTCTGGATACCGAGGCGCACACGGTCTACTACCGTCATCCGGCGGTGTACGTAGACTTAGGCGGTATCGCCAAAGGCTATGCGGTGGATCAGGCGATCGAGCTGCTGCAGGAAAACGGAGTCGAGCACGCCAGTGTCAGCGCCGGAGGCGACAGCCGGGTGCTGGGCGATCGGCGCGGCCGCCCCTGGATGGTCGGCATTAAAAAACCCCGTGGCGGCGATGGTGTGGCTATTACCTTGCCCTTAACGGACGCCGCTATTTCCACCTCGGGCGATTACGAGCGCTATTTTATCGATGACAAGGGTGAGTGGGTGCATCACATCATCAACCCGCAAAGTGGTAAAAGTGCCGGTGAGCTGGCCAGCGTCAGTATTATCGGCCCCGAGGGTTTTGATACCGACGCCCTTTCCACCAGTGTATTTGTGTTGGGTGTGGAAAAAGGGCTGACACTTATCAACCGCTTGTCCGGCTTTGATGCGGTAGTGATTACCCGTGAAGGTAAGGTGCATTACAGCTCCGGGCTGGCGGCGGGGGAATGAAAACGGCTAGACCCTTGCTTGTGCCTTAGTGTTCAGCAATAGTAGGCAGCAGAATTTAACCAACAAAGCCGCAAGTAGGTGACTCTAATCACAGCCGGGCGCGGCGCATGTCTCTACAATAGGGCAAGATCGTGCGGGCTATAACCACAGCATAAGGCTCGCCTCACAGGAAGACACCATGATTCGAATTCTTTTACTGCTGGCGCTTTGCTTGGGGGCGGCGCCAGTTTTCGCGCAGGCCAGTGCGGACGATGCCGAGGCGCTGAAGCAGAGCGCGCTTAACCTCAATCGCGATTTGCTGATTCTGGAAGAAGAACTGCTCTACCCGCCCAACAGCCAGGTGGCGGTGTATCTCAGCATGGATGTAGCCGAGTACTTCGCCCTGGATGCGGTGAAACTGAAAATCGACGACACCTTTGTCGCCGCCGAGCTCTACAGTGAAAAGCAGGTCGACGCCCTGATTCGCGGCGGCATTCAAAAGCTGTATATCGGTAACGTCAAAAGCGGCAGTCACGAAATAAGCGCCTTTTTTACCGGAATTGGCCCGCAGGGTCAGCCCTACAAGCGCGCCGCCGCCATCACCATTGATAAATCCACAGCGCCCGTGGTGCTGGAGTTAAAAATTGTCGACTCCACCGCCAAGCTGCAACCGGTGTTTGAAATCAAGCAATGGGAGCTGTAAGCCACAGCCTTTGCCTGGCGTTAGTGGTGTGCCTGAGCGGCGTTGCGAGCGCGGCGCAAAAGCCCGGTGACAAACACAGCGCGGCGCATAACCTGGATTATGGCGAGGGCCTGTACCACTACTACCAGGGCGACTACGCCGAGGCGCTCTCGACCCTTGAGCTTGCCCGCCAGCAGGGCGGCATCAGCGGCCATGGGCACTACCCAGAATTAATGCGCGCCGGTATGTACCTGGCCTACGGCATGACCGCCAAAGCCCGCGCCGAATTCGCCGCCCACCTGGGCCAGGGCGAAGCCCCCGAGGTACGCGATACCGCGCATTTTTATCTCGCCCGGCTCAGCTATCAGGCGGGCGACTACCCCGCAGCGGCGAATCATTTACAGGCGTTAGAAGGTGCTTTGCCGGCGTCACTGCAAGACGAAGCGGCGCTGCTCGCAGTGCATTTGCGTATTCAAACCCAGGGCGCGCCCAGTTTAAACAGCGCCCAGAGCTTGCTTGAGCCTCTCACCGATAACACTTATCTCGCGCTGTTGAATTTAGGCAATAGTGCCTCCCGCGCAGGCGATCCGATTCGCGCGCAAAGCTATTACAAAGCCATGCTTGAGGCCGAGCCACCCGAGGATAAAAACCGGGTAGAAGAGTACCTGGCGGTGCGCGACAAAACCTACACCGCCCTCGGCTACAGCTACTTGGGCCAGCGCGATTACGCCTCGGCCAAGGCCGCGTTTCGCGAGGTAAGGCTGGATAACGCCCTGGCCAATCGCGCCCTGCTCGGCTACGGCTGGGCCGCCGCCAGCTACCACGACTATGTGCTGGCGCTAAAGCCCTGGCAGGCGCTGCGCCAGCGCTCACTGTTGGACCCGGCGGTGCAGGAATCCTTACTGGCGGTGCCCTGGGCCTACGAGCAAATTGATGCCACCGGCGCCGCCCTGGGTGCCTACCGCGAGTCGGAGCAGCTGCTTAACACCGAACTTGCGAATCTCGATACCGCCATCGGCGCCATGAGCCGTGAGGCGTTGCTGGCGCAATTAACCGGCGATGCGCCGCACCCCAGCCTTAACAGCGCCCCAGGCACGCTAAAACAAAACTGGCTTACGCTGGATAGCGTAAGCGTGATGAGCAGCGATTTAACCTATCTGGATGGGCTGTTAATCAGCGATGAGTTTCAGGCTCAGGTGCAAAGCCTGCGTGACTTACTCGCGCTGGCGGATAAGTTCGACCATTGGCGCCACAAGCTCGCTATTTACGGTCAATTGCTGGAGGAAAAACGCAGCCGCCGCGCCGCCCGCGCCCAGCAAGTAGCCGACAGTGGCCTGCTGCTACAGCCCGCCGAACTGATGCAAGAGCGCGATCAACTGGCCAATACCCTGGCCCAAGTGCGCCAAGAGCGTGATGTTCTGGCGCTGGCCGAGGGCGACATCGCGGCCTTGTATCAACGGTTACAAAACGCCGAAGCGGCCCTGCAAAGGCTGGCGGGCAGTGGCCGCGCCCCGGCGGATGCCGCCGCCAAGCTCAAGCTCTATCGCGGTATTTTAACTTGGCAAGCCGAGCAGAACTTCGCCCACAACACCTGGCAAATTCAAAAGCGTTTGCATCAGATTGATACCACACTGGAACAATCGCAAACCCGTGCAGCAAGTATTCAAAAGTTGCTGGCAGAAGACCCGGATATCGATGCCGATCTCGCCCGCTTGGCGCAAATCAGCCAGCAAAACAGCCAGCAGCTGGCCGAGTTGCGCAGCGCCATCAACGCCCGCGCCGAGGCCTTAGCGAATACGCTAACCGAGCATTTACAGGGCCATCGCGCCCGCCTTAACGACTATCTGGCGCAAACGCGCCTCAGCATCGCGCGCCTGCTGGATGATGCCTATCGCGCCGATACCCCCACAGACGGTCCGCAGCTGCCCGAGGTGGCGCAATGAATTGGCATCGCACGCCGTCTTCGTTCACCTTGCCGTTGGCGTTATCGCTGGTGTTGTCGGCCTGTGGCCATAACCCGGTAGAGGACAGCCGCACCCTGGCAGACCTGCCCGAGCCTGTCATCCCCAGGCACGACGAAGGTGTGGCCGCCGAAAATCTGGAGCAGATAGAAGCCCAATACCGCGCCGCCCTGCTGGTGGCCACCGACCCCGAAGTGCGCCACCACATTCAAGTGCGCCTGGCGGATTTAGAAATGGCCCGCAGCGAACAGGCTCAGCAAGAGGCCCGTACCCTTACCGCCTTTTTCGCCGAGCCCATCAGTCACTATCAGGCGCTGGTAGCCACCTACGAGGCAGACCCGGCGCAATCGGTGGCGAGCGCGCCAGATGCCCTCTACTACAAGCTCGCCAAGGCCTACGCACTGGACGGTCGCGACCGCGAAGCCGCCGCCACCCTGGACGAGCTGGCGCAGCGCTTTCCCGATTCCCCTTATATTCACGAGGCGCAGTTCCGCCGCGCTGAGCGCGCCTTTGCCGCGGGCGATTACGAACTGGCCGAGGCCCTCTACCTTGAAGTTGCCACCAGCCCCACCAGCGCCTTTGCCGATAATGCCCTGTACATGCAGGGCTGGGCCGCGTACAAGCAATCGCGCTACGGCGATGCGCTGGGGCAGTTTACCCAGCTGCTGGACGACGCCTTCGCCGGCGCGGTGCTGCCCTCGCAGGTGGCCACGGCGATGTCGCGCATGGACCCCAACCAGCGCAATCTGGTAGACGACACCCTGCGGGTGCTCAGCTTTACTTACGCCAACCTCGACGGCGCCCAGTCTATTGCCGAACAGCAGCAAGACATCGGCGCCCGGCCCTATCAATACTTGCTGTACCAGCAGCTGGGTGAGCTGTACCTGAGCCAAGAGCGCTACCTGGACAGCGCCGATACCTACGCCCGCTTTGTCAGTAACAACCCCAGCGCAGACATCGCGCCCGACTTTTCCATTCGCGAAATTGAGGTGTATCAGGCGGGCGGCTTTCCCTCGCTGGTGTTGCCCGCCAAGCGCGCTTACGTAAATCACTATGGTATTTACAGCAACTACTGGCAGGCCCGCGCCGGTATTGCCACCCCCGCCACCGGTCTGGCGGCGCGTCAGGTGGTGCGCAGCAACCGGCCGCGCAATATGAGTGCGCAGGCCTTGGCTAAGCTCAAGCTGTATCTGGAAGAGCTGGCGCGCCACAACCACGCCGAAGCGCAGCGTCTGGCCAAAGCGCAAAACGACGCCAATGCCCTGGCCCCGTCCCGCGCCGATGTGCGCCGCGCCTACGCCGATGCTGCAGAGCTGTACGAAGAGTTTCTGCTCACCTTCCCGCTGGATGAACGCGCCGGCGAGATCAACTTCCTGATGGCCGAGGCCTATAACGAAAGCGGCCGCACCATCGCCGCGCTGGGCGCTTACGAAACCGTCGCGTTTGAGCGCATAGACGCCACCTATGGCGCGGATGCCGGCTACAGCGCGGTACTGCTGAGCCAAAACCTGATTGAGCGCTCGAAGGCGGGCGAAAACCTGCCCACCGATTCCCTTACTGATGAGCCGGTGCAGAGCAAGCTGTGGCAGTGGCAAGAGCGCAAAATCGACAACGCCATTAAATTTGCCGACACCTACCCACAGGATGAGCGCGCCATTGTGGTATTAACCCAGGCCGCCCCCGAGCTGATGTACCAGGGTGAGCTGGCGCGCGCCTCGCAGGTGGCGCGACGGGTGATTACCTGGCAGCCCGCCCCAGAGGGCGACTTGCTCTACACCGCCTGGCTGACTCTGGGGCATTCAGAGTTTGAACAGCAGCTTTACCCCGAGGCCGAGGCCGCCTACTGGCAGGCGCTTGAGCTACACGCCAACTACGGCCAAAAGCCCGGCTCGCCCACCGCCGCCGAGCTGCGCGAGCGCATTGCCGCCAGCATCTACCAGCAGGCGCAGCTAGCGCTGGCCAGTGGTGATAACGCCACCGCTATCAATCAGTTGCTGCGCATTCACACCGAGCTGCCGGGTACAAGCATTGCCGCCACCGCCTTGTTCGATGCCGGGCACACCGCGCAAATGGCCGGTGACTATGCCCAGGCCCAGAGTCTGTTAAGCGAGTTTAAAACCGCCTACCCCAACCATGAACTGAGCGCGCGCCTGCCCGCCAAACTGATTGTGATTCACGAGGCGCAGGGCAACTGGGCCGCTGCCGCCGCGCTGCTGAGCGCTCAGGCCAGTGCCAATGCTGGCACCGAGTTGGGCCGCCAGTCGCTGTTAAGCGCCGCCGAGTACTACGATAAAGAAGGCGACTGGGAGCAGGCCCGCGACCACTACCGTGATTACGCCCACAGCTACGCCGAACCCGTCAGCGAGCGGCTGGAGGTAGAGCTGCGCCTGTCCGAGCTGTACAACGAGGTGGGCGATAGCGAAAGCCGGGATTTTTGGCTGGCGCGCATTGTTAAAACCGCGCAGCAAAACCCCACCGAGCGCAGTCGCTATTTGGGCGCGCAGGCGGCGACCACCCTGGCCGAAGCGCCCTACCACCGGTTTAAAAACATCGCCCTTACCCTGCCCATCCAGCAGAGCCTGGGGCAAAAGCGCAGCGCGCTGGATGCGGCCCTGGCCGCGCAACAGCAGGTGCTGGACTTTAAAGTGGCGGACTTTACCACCCGCGCCAATTTCTTTATCGGCGAAATTTACACCTCGCTGGCGCGCGATTTAATGGACTCCGAACGGCCTGCCAACCTCAACGCGCTGGAGCTGGAGCAATACGATATTCTGCTGGAAGAACAGGCCTACCCCTTTGAAGAAAAAGCCATCGACTTACACGAAGCCAACGCCCAGCGCAGCTGGCAGGGGCTTTACGATGACTGGGTCGCGGCCAGTATTCAGTCGCTGGCAAAACTACTGCCCGCGCGCTACGGCAAACAGGAACAAACCGTGGAGGTGGCCCGTGAGATTCGCTAAGCCACTGCTGGCGTTATCGGGTGTGTTGCTGCTGAGCGCCTGCGCCAGCTCCCCCGAACAGCCTACTGATGCCGCTACAGCCGAGGCGGAAATGGCCCAGGCGGAAGCCAGCGAGCAGGCCTTTAACGCCGCGCTACCGCCGGGCCCTGTTACCATTAATCCTTACCTGCAAGGCCCTGCGCCCAAAGTGAGCGCTGACATACAAAACAGTTTTGCCACCGCACAGCAGCAAATGACGCAACAGCGCTGGAGTGATGCGCGCCACACCCTGCAAGCGCTGGTGGTGCAGGCGCCCGAGTTATCCGGCCCCTGGCTTAATCTCGGTATTGTCTGGGTGCAGCTCAACGAGCCTGGTCAGGCCCGCGCCGCCTTTGACCGCGCCCTGGCCGCCAACCCGCTGAATGTGGATGCCTACAACCATCTGGCGGCGCTGGAGCGGCGCGAAGGCAATTTTGCCCAGGCGCAAGAGCTGTACGAGCAGGCGCTGGCGGTGTGGCCACACTCAATTGCCAGCCATAAAAACCTGGGTATCTTGCAGGACATTTACACCGGCGACTGGCCCCAGGCGCTGCTGCACTATCAGGCCGCCCAGTACCTGACCGAGCAAACCCAGGGCGCACCGGATACACAACTGGCGGGTTGGATTATCGACTTACAGCGGCGTATGACCGCACAGGGGGCGCAGTGAAGCCGTTAGTTTTAAACGCAGCAGCTTTTATCGCCGCGCTGTTATTGCCACTGGCGGCGCAAGCGCAGGATGAACGCCTGGAAAGCACAATCACCGGTAATCAGGAGCAGCCCCAGGTGCTGTACATTGTGCCCTGGCAAACGCCCGACAGCCCCACGCTTAAATACGATGTGGTACGCGACCAGTCCGCCGCCGTGTTTGAGCATTTAGAGCGCTCAGAGCTTCACCGCGAGTTAAACCTGCTGGATCAGATTGAGCCAGCATCGCAAGCGAGCAATAAAAATGAGACACAGCTAACAGAAACATCGCAGGCATCACAAACCGATACGAACAACTGAGGCATAATGCGCCGGTATTTTGGGGGACGCCCAGCGGCGCAGAGCAACACACAAGGTAAATAACTATGGATTTTTTCTCCACGATCGTGCGCTTTTTCCAAAACGGTGGGCCTTTTATGTACCCCATCGCGCTGGTGCTGATTATCGGCCTGGTGATTGCGGTAGAACGCTATCTGGTGCTCAGCGCCGCGCGCCGCGCCAACAGCCAGGCGTTTAACCGGGTCATGCCGCTGCTGAAAAAACGCGACTATCAGGGCGTGGTGCAACTGGGCCGTTCAGACGATGCCCCCATCGCTCGCATCGTTGCCGCCGGGGTGGCGCGTATGGGCCAGTCGGGCAATCGCGACGATATCGAACTGGCCATGGAAGAGGGCGTATTAGAAGCCATGCCGCGGCTTGAAAAGCGCACGCCTTACTTAGCCACTTTGGCGAATATCGCCACCCTTTTAGGGCTTTTGGGTACCATTATCGGCCTGATTGCCGCCTTTACCGCCGTGGCTGAGGCCGATCCCGCCGAAAAAGCCACCTTGCTCTCAAACAGTATTTCGGTGGCCATGAACACCACCGCCTTTGGTCTTATTTCCGCCATTCCGCTGCTGCTGTTTCACGCCATGCTGCAAACCAAAACCACCGAGCTTGTGGACTCGCTGGAAATGACCGGCGTGAAGTGCCTTAACCTTCTGACCGGCAGCGCCCAGCCCAAAGCGGCCGCCGCCAGTCAGCCCGCTCCCAGAGCCGGGGTGTAAGGCTGGCCCATGCGCTTTAGAAGACGGCGCCACAACGAGGAAGCCGAGCTCAACATCACCTCCTTTATGAATCTGATGATCGTATTGGTGCCGGTGCTGTTGCTGAGCATGGTGTTCTCGCGCATTACCGTGCTGGAACTCAACCTGCCGGATTCCGCCTCGGCCAGCAGCGCCGAAGACTCCGAGGATATGGACTTTCTGGAAGTGGTTCTCTACCCGGATTACCTGGGCATTAACCACCCGGCGGGCAACCGCGCGTTTTCCGTCTGCCCGCACACCGAGGGCGACATGGCAGGTACTCACAACTACGCCGAGCTGACCGAGGCGCTCAAGCAAATCAAAATCCGCTTGGAAGACGACTACCAGATCGAGAAAAACGACATTGTCCTCCTGGCCCAGCCAGACACAGATTACCAAACCATTGTCAGCACCATGGACGCGGTGCGCTCGTTTAAAGCCGTGGTGGCCGCCAACGTGGTGGATGCCTCGCTGTTCCCGCAAATCTCGCTGGGCGATGCCCCCGACAATGACCCGCTGCGCGATCAGGTGCCCTGCGACACGGTGAGCGGAGGTGCGCCATGAAACAATCACTGCGCGCCAAGCGCATGGCCAAGCACCATCGCCGCAACCAAGCGGTACCCAAGCTGAACCTGGTATCGCTGATGGATATTTTCACCATCCTGGTGTTCTTTTTGTTGGTCAACTCGTCCGACGTTGAGGTACTGACCAACGACAAATCCATCAAGCTGCCAGCCTCCATCGCCGACACAGTGCCCGAAACCACCCTGGTGGTGATGGTAAACGACGAGAACATTCTGGTGGGGGGCCGTCCGGTTACCGACATTGCCAGCATTGGTGAAGACCCGGAAATCGAGCCCCTGCTAACCGAGCTGGAATACCGCGCCTCGCGCCGCAACATCACCCCCGAGCAACAAGCCAAGGGCTTGCCCATTACCATCATGGGCGACAAAGCCATCCCTTATACCTTGCTCAAACAGGTTATGAATACCTGCGCCCAGGCGGGCTACCGAGATATCGCACTGGCAGTGAACAAAACCGCCGACAAACGCGGCGAAGCGCTTGAGGGGGCTAAGCAGTAATGGCCCGCCGGCAGACACCAGAATGGCAATCGCCTTTTGCCCGCAGCGCGGCGGACGACTCGCGCTTTGGCAAAATCCTGATCGGGGCCGTGGCCGTATTTGCCATCGCCGGGGTGGTGGTGCCGCTCATTCAACTGCCGGAAATTGAACGCGCCGAAAAAGAAGAGCTGCCGCCGCAACTGGCGCGGGTACTGTTAGAAAAACAGGAAATCGAGCCGCCCCCACCGCCGCCTGAGCCCGAGCCTGAGCCAGAACCGGAAGAAGAACCAGAACCCGAAGAGCCGCCGGAGCCAGAAGAGGTGCCCGAACCGGAGCCGGAACCCGAAGTGGTGCCCGAGCCAGAGCCAATCACCGAAGTGGATAAAGCGCGGGAAAAAGCCAAAACCACCGGCGTGCTGCAATTTCAAGACGCCCTGGCGGATATGCGCGAGGCCATAGATACCAAAGCCGTTGCCAGCGAAAACATCACCCGTGGCCAGGCCGAAGCCGAACGCACCCAGCGCGATTTAATTACCAGCAACGCCGAAGCCGACAGCGGCGGTATCAACACCGCCGCGCTTTCCACCGACACCGGCGGCGTCGCCCTGTCGGGCCGCGAAACCACCCAGGTAGAAAGCCCGCTGGGCGGTGAAGATGCCGTAGCCTCCGCCGCGCCCGCCAAAAGCCGCACTGCATCCGAGCGCACCGACGAAGAAATTCGCCAAGTCATGAGCCAGCACGCCAGCGCGCTGGATCGCTACTACCGCCGCGCCCTGCGCAGCAACCCAGCACTGCAGGGCAAGGTGGTGTTAAAGCTGGTAATCAATCCCGACGGGACACTGGCAGACGTGAGTATCGTTAGCTCTGGTCTGAACGATCCGGATTTGGAAGCCAAGGTGTTGGCGCGGGTTAAGTTGATTACCTTCCCGGCGCGTAGTGATGTGATTGTTACTACACGGAATTATACTTTGAATTTTTTGCCGCAACTGT
>NZ_KB898717.1 GCF_000377745.1 Gilvimarinus chinensis DSM 19667
AATTTCCGGTATGCAGCCGCCAGGGCACCTAATGTGGAGACTTTCCGGTATTCACCACCAGGGCGCTTAATGTGGAGAATTTCCGGTATGCAGCCACCAGGGGCTTAATGTGGAGAATTTCCGGTATTTACCCGCCAGGCACTTAATGTGGAGAGTTTCCGGTATAACTCAGGAAAGGGTTTGAAGTGGAGAATTCCACAAACAAACACTATTGACCTCCAGGACAATAAGTATTAAGGTGAATCCACTGAACGTATGAACGGGATACCTCTGGTATGCGTTCCTCCGGCCAAATGGCTACCCGCCCAAGAGCGGTTATAAAGCGAGCCCAGTTAGATATACCCCTTATTATTATAATGGGGGAGTACCAAAAGCCCTGCCTTAAACGGCGGGGCTTTTTTATTTAGGGGGCTTAATTGGTTTTCCTGACTTAACATTAAAAGCGATAACGAAAAATTTAATCTTTTTCCTTATTGGCTGCGATGATCCGTGCTGTGAATCTCTTATATACGCACTTTCAATATATAACCTAAGCTTACCTTTGCTCGCCCTCGACACTTTAAAATAAACTTCGTATTCCTGCTTTTCATCGTTGTCATTTACAAGCTCAACAACAAAAAAGTTTCCCTTGCCTGTGTGGTAACAAGATTTATATGTTATTTCTCTAGCAATATCAGGCAACCGATGTGAAAGTTTATATCTCTGAAAGCAAAATATTCGCGTGTCCCGGGAATCCTTATAGTGAAGGGCTCTATCAACATCATTCAGAGTCTCCCCCCGGTGTTTGTTTGGCCCCCGTGTAAAGCAATGCGATGAAAACTCAACTACAAAAGCATATTCTCGTTCAGGTGCGCTTCCTTTAGCCTCTTGCGTGAAAGTACAGTCAAAAGCCCTCAAATGCCCCAAATCATATGTCTTGCCCTCATAGGCAAAATTTCTCCAAGTCTCGATACTGCTCTACCCTAATATTTCAGTTTTATTCTTAATCATAACACCTAAATTTCTTTTAGAATCTACACCCCTATTGTGGAATAGCTATTGATAGGCTCTCCACATAAGCGTAACATGGAAAATACTTATTCAGCTCTCATAGTAACAGGGATAGAAAAATGGGCTCTATGCTGCAAACCAAAAAAGAAAATCACAGTGTTTCTCAAAGTAATCACCTGATTCGTGCCGCCTATGATCTGTCGCTTAACGAAAAGCGCTTGCTCATGTTGGCACTCACGAAAGTGAACCCCAAGAAGTGGGAGCAAGATTGGGAAATCTCTGTACACGCCAATGAATGGGCGAGTGTTTTCAGTAAGGAAATAAAGCACTCCTACGGCGAAATTGAAAGTGCAGCAACCCAGCTCGAAGATCGGAAACTTACTTTTCGCACCGGCCCGGACGTAAATGGCAAGAAAACCTTTGAGTCTGGCCGTTGGGTTGCCTGGGCGCGCTATATCCCCGGTGAGGGTCGAGTAACCCTAGAGATACCGAAAGGGCTTAGAAAGTACCTAGCTTTCGCCATGCTCGAAGAGGACGGCTTTACAAGCTATAAGTTAATGGCGGCTGCAAAGCTGCGAACCGTCCACTCAATAAGGCTTTACGAACAAATGATGTCCTGGAAAAGCACCGGCACCCTATACATTACCGTAGAAGACCTACGGGACGTTTTAGAGTTAGACGGTAAATACAAGCTTTTCTCTGATTTAAGGAAATGGGTAATCAACCCTTCAATGAAGGACATAAATAAAAATTCAGATTTTCAAGTAGATTGGGACGTTCACAAAAAAGCGGGGCGAAAAATAACGTCTCTGGTGTTCCGATTTCAAAAGAAAAAACAAAAAGAATTAGATTTTGGGGATCTTGCTGAAGGGGCGTAAATTAAACGCCAAACGCCTTATCTAACGTTGTCTGAATATAATTGTTTTCATGGCTTTTACGGCTCGCTAGCGCCGGACTAAATTCAAACATGGCTGCTTCAATAGCGTCACGAGAGTAACCGCGACTTATCAAGTCGTTTACAATCATCCAATCTACTCGCGAACAATCCATGCTTGAGCCATAGCGCTCTGAAAGGCGCTGTAATGACGCCTGATAGATGTCAGCAGCAGGAACACCAGAAGTATTCGGGGATCTGTTTGCCGCCGCCTTTCGGCGTTCCTCAGCCTCTCGACGGCGTTTATCCAGCTCCACCGCAGCCGAATCAAGCAAGCGAATAGAACCCAAGGCTAACCCCCTGGAGGATTCGCTAAGCAGCACAAAAGGGCGCTTTCCGTCCGGCTGTACGTGCTCCGGTTTTCTGGTAGTGAAACCGGCCAGACGGCCAAAGTGTCGCCAGTCCGCACTATCTACATCACCGCCATAATCAGCCGCTACCACCTTACAGGCCGCAGTCGCTAAAGCTTCATCAATAGGGGAGTCTGAAACACGTAACCAGCCGTGATAATTCGAAGGACTAGATTCAATCAGTACAGCGGGCGCGAGCCCCGCTTTTTTCATCCGATCAACGGTCCCTTGGCCCACATCATCAAAGAAAACTAAACCCATGCTGCCCGCTGGCCGAATAAAAATATCATTGCCTTTAATATTCATAGACTTCAGCCAAGAGATAGACTTTAACACCTGCTCTGCTGTCCAAGTCCTGGGCAACATACGGTCATTCGCTCGATCATAAAGACCGACCTCATAGAGCGGTGCATTCATTGCCTCAAGCTGCCGCCGTACTGCGATTAACGTCCTATCAATCTTGCCCGCCATGCCTATTCAGCCTCTACGGTTTCAACTGGAATTTGTTCTGCCTCTTGAGTGGAATCCATAAGAGCGGCAACAAAGGTTTTTGTCGCCTCGATGATTTCAGCACCAAGCGCCGACCAATCGACCTGCATCATCACATTATGGAAGGCGTCTACAATAGCTCCTACCGACTCACCGCCAGGGCCAATCTCAACATAGGTTAGAACGGCCGCAGCGACAGCGGCCCATTCTAACAACTTAATAACCAACATAAAGATAAAGCCACCCATCAGGTATACCCTCTCGTTAAGCTAGTGGTTTCAGCGTGGCCACCCTGTGGCCATGAAAGAAAACATCTTTTGAATCTTTAAAGCGGCGACTGTCACGCACTTTGTATCCCTTGGTTTGCAGCGCCTCGACTGTCACGCGAGAGCGAATACCAGGATTAGAAAAAACGACCAACGCAAAGCGCTTAGATGTTTGATTTTGAGTAATGCTATTAACCTGCATAAAACCTCCTAGACCTTAACGACTTTCGCCGGGGTATTTTCAACACTTGTGCCAGCAGAACCGGCCCAAAATTCATAAAGACTGCGATTGTCCTGCAATTCTTGCTGCGCAAGATCAGCACTTTTAAAGCCAGAGGCCAAACGACTTTTACAGGCAAAAATGGCAAATTTTCCGCGATACGGTTTCACCTCTAAAGCAACAATTCCCACGACTAAACCTCCAGCTTTTTTAAAACTTCAACACTTTCAATCATGCGAACACGATCACCGCCCGCACCGTCACCAACATTTATTAGCCCACCGTCCTGAAAAAAATACTCGCGTATTGATGCCGGTGTTCCATTCGCTCTTGTGGTGTAATTCTCGATGTCATTGCCGCCTTGCTGGCTTACATGATTGACCTTCACCACATAGGTTCCACTTAACCCCATAACCTCAAACTCCTGTTCTTTCCCCGATTTCGTTATACTCATTATAGCCGCTAGCGGCTATACTATACAGGACAATATAGTATTATTTGGCTATATTAAAAGCCGCGACCATGACCAACTGATTTAAGATTTCTCTGGCGTTTCAACGCCAACCGGGGCAGCTTTTTGAGTCTGTGGAGGGAGAGCCAGCGCGAGGGAGGAAAGCCCGAAAGCGTCACAAACAACTGTCGATTTATCGACGCCTTAGAGCCCCATAAAAGCCGACCTGGTGCCGGTCGTTTAGTGGGTAGCTTCTCTCGCCTGTGACGCCCGGCCATGACCTGAAGGGCACCGGATCAAGGAGGAACGCAGCGCAGCGAGTAGTCCTTTATCCGGGGAACGAAGGGCATAGGGTTCACAGTAAGGCGAGAGAGCACCCACGGCGGCACCTGGGCGAGCTGGGGCGGTTTACCAGTGCCTTAGCACTGGTGCATTGCCAGGCGTGATAGCGGAGCTTTCACGCTCTTTGACTGAGTTGCCAGGGGCAATCTCGACAGAGGTGCGCAGCACCGGCGAGAGAGTTTGTCACAGCAACCGGCAGGCTTGCCGGTAAAGGCGCGAGGATCGCGCAAGTGAGAGCGACCGTTACCCGGATGGGATGAAACCGAAGCGAAGCGGAGTGGTTCAGCGGAGCGGAGCAAAGCGAAGTGGAGTAGGGCGCGCCCCGAAGGGCGAACCCTGGGTATCAATGATTATTCAAAATTATCTTCACAGACATCACCCATCGGCCCACCACCCGCAGAATCGCAAATAGTAGGGTTAAACAGAGCATTGGTGACAACACCGATACGCTCACAAGCCTGATTTCTTTCATAGCATTTAGCAGGATCATCCCAAGGGGGAATTGATGCAATGTAGGTGGCGTAGGTAATAGCATGGCTTTCACATTCCGAGCGAGATTCATCTTCCATTAAACCTAGCGGATCGCACATGATCTGCTTACACACAATCTTTTCTTCCCTGGACATAGGACAGCCGCCAGTAACTTCGTCCTCCATTCCGTCCGTGTCGTAATCATCCCGCCCCCCGTTCTCCGGGTACTCCGTTGGCCGATCCGAAGAGGTGTAAGCATCGTCAGAATAGCTCTCATTATCGTTATTGGCGTATGCATCATCATAGTGCAAAGGGCGCGTGTTGTCTGACAACGCTGACTCTGTGACTACAGTCACACTGGCGCAAAAAGTTATAAGTAGCGCAATTTTCTTCATTTCAACCCTCCAATTTGGTTGTTAATATTCGGCTCGTTCAAACAAAAACGAATATCTAGGACAAGGACAGATGCAAGACTACAGGGATGAATCCGCCGTACTCCCTTCGACTCGCCCCCCAATACCGCCCTAGCGGTGCGGACTTTCTGTGCCTCAAAGTCCAGGCAATTCTACACCATTACAAAATTGACACAATACTTATTAAATTTTAATAATGGCATTATTAAATGTTGATATTGTTGTTTTTAAATGTCAGTATTGGCATAAAGAAAAAGCAATAACAGGATATTACGTTTTTGATAATGACAGTAACTAGCAGGGATAAGACCGGTTCTGATACAAAGCAGCTCGCCTTTTTAAACACAGAGCACGGTAAAAGAATGGTTATTTACGAACGCGAGCTACGCACCTACGCGAAAACAAACATGATTGCCAAGGTTTATGCAGTACGAACCGGCGATCCAAACAAACCGAAATGGGAACTTGAGTTCAAATTAAAAGGAGGTGAGGAAAACGCACTATTAGTCACATCATTAAACAAACCAAGGCAGTTTAAACAGTTGAATTACATGGTCGAGTTCTTAAACGACCTTTGTCCAGACCTCAGCGATTTAGTGCTGGGGCTTATAAAGCACCGTTAAACACTCTTTAGAGGAAGACGAAAATGTTTGAAAAGGCGAAACAAAAAGGAATCCAAAATGCTCAGTGGTTCAATGTAGAAACCGCAGAGCGAGTTGTACGACTGATCCTAGTTACCCTCATTGCATGTAGCCCTACCTTTGCCCATGCCGCCCCTTGGGACGATATGGCCGACGAAATCATTGACCTGCTGACAAACGGCTTCACACGCTCTATTGCCATTATTGCCTGTATTGCACTCGGCCTAGCGGCCTGGGCTGGCAAGCTGACCTGGGCTTGGGGTGGCCGCTTCATTGCTGGCATCGTTTTGATTTTCGGCGCGGCGTCTATCGTCGATGTATTCATTGGCGCGGTGTAATCAACCATGTCCAAAGAATCCAAGGAAGTCGCGTTAGAAAATGACATCCTTTTTGCGGGGGCCACGCGCCCCGCAATGGTCTGGGGGGTTACTTACGAATTTTGTGTAGTAAACCTCTTATTTGGTGCAATGTTTTTTCTTGGGGTAGGAAACCCTTTCTACATCGCCATAGTGGTGCCCGGTCATGTGCTCGGTTATCTCATTTGTATGAATGAGCCCCGTTTAATCGGCATATTTTTTATCTGGCTCCAAACAATGGCGAAGTGCAGAAACAGGGTTTTTTGGAAGGGATCTACTTACACGCCACACTAAGCATTAGGCTGTAAGTAGTACGCCCCACAGGAGTATGAAATGGGTGTACAAGCTACAAAACACGGAAACAAGCTGGCAATGGAGGCGGGCGGCGAAGCCCACATACCTATTACCAGTCATGTTGATCCGAACACGTTGCGCACCAAGGATGGCAAGCTGATTCAGATTATTAAAGTTGAGGGTGTACCTCACGAAACATCTGACACGGCGGCGCTAAATCAATGGAAAAATTCCCGTAACTTTCTTTGGCGCTCGATTGCCGACAGTCGCGTAAGCGTCTGGACGCATATTGTTCGCCACAAAAAGAGCGAGTACCCGGCTGGACAATTCAAGGATGGGTTTTCTAAACAGCTAAATAAAAAGTATCGGGAATCGCTTAAAAATACCGAAATGTATGTCAACGACCTATATATTTGTGTCGTTCGTCAGGGTTCCACCGATAAGGTGGCTGGTTTTTCTGAGGTATTAAAAAGCCTACTCAGTAAGAGCAACAACGAGTCTATACGGTTAGCGCAAGCAAAGCAGGTCGGCGCACTCAATGAGTCGAGCCGCAAGATACTCAAGGGGTTGGGGCCTTACAATGCTCGTTTGCTTTCTGTGTACAGCAGGGATCTTCGTGGCATCCGCGCCCAGATTGTAAAGACAGACGATGCCGCGTCTGTTACCGATTCAACACTGAGAATCACAGAGTCAAAAGAGCGCAAGCTATTAAAAGAAGGTGCGTTAATCCCATACTCTGAACCTCTTGAGTTCATTGGGTTTCTTGTCAATGGATTTTGGCGGCATATACCAATGGGGTACACCAACGCAGGGAAAACTGTACTGGCCAGCCGGATTCACTTCAAAAAAGAGCTATTTGTTGTGGAGAGTACCAACCGTTCCCGTGTAGGCGGCACCATATCAATTAAGGAATATCACGAGAAAACCGCTCCAGGGATGATTGACGGCCTGCTGACTCTACCCGTCGAGTTTGTTCTTACTCAGTCGTTTACTTTTAAGAGTAAGAGCGCCGCCATACATTTGCTATCACAACACCAAAGCAGAATGAAAAACGCTGGCGACTTGGCAGAAGCCCAAATCAATGATCTGGATGATGCTTTGTCTGACCTTACCGCAAACAAATTCTGCATGGGGGATCACCACTTTACATTGACGGCCCTGTCCAACAACGTAAAAACACTGGCAGATGATCTAGCGCTGTGCGAAGCAGAGCTATCAGAGTGCGGCGTTCTAACGGCGCGTGAGTATCTTGGTCTGGAAGCTGCTTTTTGGGCGCAAATCCCAGCCAATAACAGCTACATTGCTCGTAAAGCTCCCATCACCAGCACCAACTTTTCCTCGCTGGTTAGCCTACATAACTACCCACAAGGTAGCCTAAAAGGCAATCATTGGGGGCCAGCGGTGGCTCTTTTAAAGACAGTTTCCGGTACGCCGTATTACTTTAATTTTCACTACCCTAAAGACCTGGGAAACACCACTGTAATCGGCCCATCTGGTGCCGGTAAAACTGTTTTAATGTTGTTTCTCATGGCCATGCTTGAAAAATTGAATCCTCGGCAAATTTTCTTTGATAAAGACCGAGGGGCAGAAATATTTATTAGGGCTCAAGGTGGCACCTACTCACCCATTGAGGCTGGCGTTCCTACTGGATTCAATCCTTTGCAACTCCCCGACACAGAGCGCAACCGTAAGTTTTTACGTGATTGGCTTGCCAAGCTCGCTGAAGATCCAAGCCGACCCCATACGGCTGAAGACTTGGAGCAGTTCGCCACGGCCGTAAACGGTAATTACAAGCTGGATAAACGCGACCGGCGTCTATCAAACATTTACGACTTCTTCCAGTACAGCGGCGAGAACGATATTAAAGCCCGTCTGAAGGGTTGGCTTGAAAACGGTGATCGCGGCTGGGTGTTCGATAACGAAGAGGACTCGCTTGAGCTTGATGCTCGCCTAATGGGGTTTGATGTAACTGACTTCCTAGACGATGCGACCATCAGAACGCCATTACTTATGTATCTGTTTCATCGCATTAACGGGATTATCGACGGGTCGCGTCTAGGTATCACCCTAGATGAAGGCTGGAAGCTTCTGGACGATGAATACTTTGGCGCTCGATATAAAGATTGGTTGAAGGTCTTACGCAAACAGAATGGCTTTACGGTTTTTGGCACCCAGGAGCCCGCAGATGTTCTTACTTCTGCTGTTGGCTCAACAATCCTAAGCCAAAGTCCAACAAAGATATTCCTACCCAATCCAGATGCTCAAAGAAAGGATTATGTTGAAGGGTTTGGGCTGACAGATAGGGAGTTTGATCTAATCAAAAGCACCCCTATTGAAAGTCGTCGGTTCATCATTAAACAAGGCAAGAAATCTGTAGTGGCGGAGCTGGATCTTGCCAATATGGATGATGAAATTGCTGTTTTGTCGGGTACTACCGCCAATGTGGATTTGATGAACCGTATTCGCGCCGAAGTTGGCGACGATCCCGCTGATTGGCTACCCATTTTTCACGAAAGGAGAAATTGATATGAAGCGCAAATTTATCGTAGCGAAGCTACTGCTTGTGTTCCTTGTTTCCTCTGTATTACCTATGCGAGTTAATGCCGGTATTCCGACAATTGATGTCGCTAGCATCGTACAAGAGACAATCACTGCGATTGAGCAAATCGAGCAGGTTGTTCAGATGTACAACCAGATTGACAACCAGATACGCCAGATAGAAAACCAAGTTGAAGCCTTCGAAAACATGAATGGCGACTACTTCAAGGATCTTCTTCTGAACAGCTTCGACGATAAAGAAGCCCGCCGCTGGTTGCCGGAGGACTACCAGGACGTACTTGCTCTTTATGATCGTTACAGTAGTGGCGGCTGGGGTGCGGTAAGAAACTCAGGATGGAATGCAGTAGAAGACTTCTCTGTACCAGGGAACGCCGCAGTCTTTACCAATGAAGAGCTTGACGATTGGCATAACACTGATCGAAAACGCTGGGAAGCTCGCCAGAAATCAGGCATGGCCGCTGTTGGTGTGGCTGACAACTCTTTTTCCCGTGTCACTGAAATCATCGAAGAGTCAGAGCAGCTTATTGCTGACATTCCGAACTCGACCGATGCCAAAGCTGCTGCCGACCTAAACAATAGGATTGCGGCACAGAACCAGATCGTTCTTGCTGAGCTTTTGAGGATTCAAAGTGCTCAAACCGCAACACAAGGGCGTGACCAACTTTATCAACATGCCGTCCAAACTGAGGATAAAAAGCAAGCCCAGGTACGGTATATCCGCGATATTCGCAACTACTAATCCAATCGGAGGGATTATGAATTATAAAATTATTTTAATGAGTTTGTTGGGTCTATTCACGCTGGCGGGTTGTGCAACACCTCCACCGCCGCCCCCTTGTGACGCCGATCAAGCCTATAACAATTCTGGCTACTCTTTCCGCTTCGCGAGTTATGGATCTAGCAATGATACGGTTCCTTGCAATAAGCCGGTAAAAATAAACTCTATCTAAAGGTTATCCCATGAAAACTTTATCAATGCTGGCAGTGGTCACACTGTCGGCTTTAGGGGCGGCTTGCTCCGAAAAGCCAGAAAGTGACGATTCTATAGCCGAATCGGTCACTAATGAATCAACAGAACGCTTTCAAGAAATGATGGAGGCAGACCGAAAAGCTGCCCAAGTAGATCAAATCCGAGACATCCGGGAGGTGCCTGCCACATCCTCCACCAAAGACTTCGATTTTGCCTCTGCAAAACAGTCGCTTGCAAATCATCCGCTGGCACCCTGGATGGTTGAGGATGGCGGTATGGCAATGCAGTTTGTGATCGATAGCGTGATGTCTTCGTGTAGAGAGCCTGAACAGTTCGAAAGCGAAAGATGCCTCTCTATGTATGAGAGGGCTGCCATAAGGGTCAGTAGTGGCGGCTCAGTGGAGCTAGCAGCTCAGGATTTCCAGAACGAAAACTTGTACCTGGTAGCAGAAACTATCATTGACGACTATCAGGCCAAGCTTGAGGCATTAAGAGCTGAAGCCAGAAATGCGTCATGGGATGATCGAGCCTCAATTGCCGAGGAAATTAAGAACCTCAACCAAAAAGCACTAAAGCTAGATGAATCCCTGAGAAACGGGCAGGGGGGTTAAGTCATGGCTTGGGCGAACATGGCAGATGTAGTGCTAGATATGGTTGACACCAACGGAATATTCTTCGTGCAGAATGTTTATGGTGCCTTATCCATGACATTCAGTACGTTCGTGTGGCCTCTTATCACTATTTCGGTAATCATTTTTGGTTTCGCCATGATGATGGGGTGGATCGAATATCCATTGCGGGAATTTGGTAAGAAGGTTTTGTTAATAACCACTATTCTTGCCCTTATATCAACATGGTCTTTCTTCAATATCTTTTTCTATCAGATGTTTACTGACGGGCCTGATGAAGTTGCCACAATAATACTGAATTGGACGGGCATAGGAACGCCGCTTAGCACAAGCTCTAAACTCGGTGAGCTAATGACTCAATCATTTGTCCTAGCTGGTGAAGCGTTTGACGCAGATGGTTGGTTTATGAAGTACATTCTGGGGGCTATGATCGTCTTAGCTTGCCTGGCTTACTGTGTATACGCCCTAGCTCTAATTGTTATAGCAAAAATCGGAACAATAATAACTTTGGCTTTAGGCCCGATTTTTATTGTTTTTCTCATGTTTAGTGCCACCAAAAATATGTTTGGTAGTTGGCTACAACAGCTATTTCAATTTGCCTTCACTTTGATTCTCACATACCTGGTAATTATTTTCTTTATGGGTATGTATGAGAAAAGCCTTGATTCATTACCTAGCAGTGAAATTGAAACGCTTGCTGACATTATCCCTTTAGTGGTTGTTTCCTTCATTGGAATGTTGGTTTTGGCGCAGGTGCAATCCCTTGCATCCGGCCTTGCTAGCGGCGCACAGCTTGGAACTCTTGGGGCATTTGCAGCTATCGGGCGAAGACTAAACCGAGTGGAGTGGAGAAGCCGAGGAAGTAGCAACGGCAATAGCGGTGGCACTTCTACACAAAATATTTCACGGAGATAGACAATGCTTCCAAACGATATAAAAGACCCCAATTCCCCTTATTACAGAGAGTCAGAGTCCTGGGGAGACGAAAAGTATGACAAAGCCGTAAAAGAACGCCGTATAGGCTGGATGGTTGCGGTTGTATTCGGGTGTATTGCATGTGGCCTGGTCGTGGCGCTGATTATGTTAATACCGCTAAAAGAAGTGGTTCCATACACAATTGAAGTAGACCGGATCACTGGGGAAACGCAAGTTAAAAAACCTCTTTCAGATGGCAACTTTACTCAGAAAGAAGCCCTTACTAAATACTGGATCATTAAGTATGTAAAGGCTCGTCTTGGGTATGACAGACAAGACCTAGAAGCACAGTATGAATTAGTCAAAATGATGTCAGAAAAGCGCGCCTTCGCTCTTTATGACGATGCCTTTGACCCCAAAAAACCCACAAGTCCATTCCAGGTATACGGGGAAAGTAACACCGTTAAGCCAAGAATAAAGAGCATCAGCTTTCTTGACTCTGACACGGCAACAATCCGCGTTGACTTGATAGAAACAATTAACGAGAGAGACGAAGTCTCGCCGTGGGTTGTCACCATGAGCTTTCAATTCACATTAGAGCCGAGATCCGAAGCGGAGCGCTTTGAAAATCCCCTCGGCTTCCAAACTACTAAATGGCGTATCGACGAAGAAGTCGAGCAAGGAGAATGAGCATGAATAAAATAATCGCAGCTTTGGCAATTTGCTTAATCAGTTTCAATGCGAGTGCCGTAGAAGATCCTCGGCCCGGAAGGCTCGACTCTCGAATTAAACAGTTCGAGTATAAGGAAGGTCAAGTATACCGAGTGCAGGCCAGATACTATCACTCGTCCCTAATAATGCTGGGTGAAACAGAAAAGATTGTTCACATAGACGCCGGTGATTCAGGTGCATGGCAAATTCATCCTGTAAACAATTACATTTCAATTAAGCCTATGCTTGAGCAGGCTGACAGCAATATGAATGTTCTAACCGAGGACTCAGAAACGGGCGAGGTTCGCCCTTATGTCTTTGAATTGATCGCAGAGAAAGCGCCAAGCGTTCAGGATGAAAGCAGCACCTTTATGTTGAAATTTGTGTATCCAGAGAAGGAACTCAAAAAGCGCATGGCACAAATGGAGCGAACCAAAAAAGTTAAATCTGCTGAGGTTATCAGCGACCGTCGAATATCAGCCGACGAATGGAATATGGATTACAGCTACGCCGGAAGTAAGCACCTGGTGCCAGTTAGAACCTTTGATGATGGAGAGTTTACTTATTTTCAATTCCCCGAAAAAATGGATACACCAGCCGTTTTTCTCGTTGACGAAAACGGCAATGAAGCCCTGGTTAACTTTCATTTGACCGACAAGTACCTGGTAGTCCAGCGCACAGGACAGCAGTTTATTCTTCGTGACGGTGATCGGGCCACCTGCATCTTTAACGACTCCTATAAAAATAGTGGTGACGAAACCAAGATGAAGGCGGCAGAGGTGTAATCATGGCTGATAGAGACGATAACAACATTGAGCAAGAAGAAATACCCAGTGTCGGTGACGACACCGGGAAATCCAAAAATGTAACATTTTGGGTGGTGATGATTGTCTTAGTGGTCGGAGCTTCACTGCTTTTGATTATAGGTGCAAGTGGCGACGATGAAGATGCCAAAAAAGACAAGCTAGATGCGTGGGTTGAAGAGGATTTCGACCCGGCCAATCGCCAGCTTAGGTTGCCCTCGGAGCGTCGGTATGAAAGAAAGGAGCCCCAGCAAACTACACGCCCGACATTTCAGGTCGAACAGCCCCGTGTGCCAGAGCAAAGATACCAAGCCGCGCCACCCGGACTAACTGAACAGGAATCACGCGAAGACGCAAACGAAAGAAAACGCCGCGAACAGATGTGGGAGAAAAGACGATCTGCGCCACCTGTTGTATTTGGTGGGGGCGGTAGCGGCAATAAAAGCGCTCAAGGTGAGGCTGGTACGCGGCGTCAAAACGGTCGAAGTGTCGATTATGACGGCCTGGCTGACAAGCTTATGAGCAATGTCACAGGGGGTAAAAGTGGCGCAGGGCGAAGAGATAAAGACCTTATGGCTGAACGCCTTAGCGCTTCAGAAACAGAGTCGGTTACTGCTAGTTTCATCAAAGATAAGCCGCACACTATAGCACAAGGTAAGGTTCTTGGCTGCATCCTCGAAACTGCAATGAACTCCGAGCTACCCGGTATGACTCGCTGTGTTCTCACTGAAGATGTTTACAGTTATGACGGGCGTCAAAGGTTGCTTGAAAAGGGCTCACGGCTGGTAGGTCAGTACGAGGGCGGTATTCAGCATGGCGAAAGCCGTATCTTTGTTATCTGGACGCGAGTTATAACGCCTGGCGGTGTTGATGTTGCTCTTGATTCGCCTGGCATCGGTGCTTTGGGTAGAGCGGGGCATAGCGCTTATATCGATTCACACTTTCTTGAGCGATTTGGTGCAAGTTCACTGTTAAGCATTATTGGTAGCTTAGCGGCCACCGAATCTGACGGCGATGTCCGTGTAGAGGGTATTGCAGATAGCTTCAATGAATCAGCGGAGATTGCGCTTAAAGAGAGCATCCGCATTCGCCCAACTGGCCACAAGAACCAGGGAGAGCGAATCAAAGTCTTTGTGGCGAGAGATATTGACTTTGGACCGGTGCTTCGCCTTGCGCGGGACTGGGTGAAACGATAGGAGGATATATGTCTGTACCACTGCGCAAGTATCTACGCCCCATACAAGATATTTTATCTGACCCTGAAGTTAACGAGGTAATGATAAACCGTCCGAATCAATACATTATTGAAAAACCGGAAGGTAAGCAGTACGTCGAAACCGATCAGTTTAGCGCAAGCGACCTGCAAGAAATGGCTAGGCTGACCGCAAGTTACACCAATCAAAAAATTGGAGAAGACTGCCCAATACTGTCGGGCAGTCTTCCCGATGGGGAGCGAATCCAGATTGTTATGCCTCCAGCGGTAGCCTCTGGAATGTTCGCGGTTTCGATTAGAAAGCCTACCATTCTCGACCTAGAGTTAAAGGACTACTCTGAATCCGGCGCATTTGAAGATGTCCGAATAGCCGATAATGAGTACATGACCGAGGAAGACGAGTATCTGGTTCAATTAAAAGAGTCTGGCCGTATTGGTGATTTTCTCGCTGCCGCTGTGAAACACAAAAAGAACATTATCGTTAGCGGCGGAACGTCTTCAGGTAAAACAACCTTCACTAATGCTTTGATTAAAGAGATTTCCCTTGAAGAGAGAATAATCAGCATCGAGGACGTTCAAGAGGTTGTTTTACACCAGCGGGATAAACTGCATTTAATTTGCTCCAAGGGCGGCCAGGGAAAAGCCCAGGTAACGCCGAAAGAGCTTCTTGAGGCCTGCCTGCGTCTTAATCCAGACAGAATAATGTTATCTGAGCTGAGAGGCGAAGAGGCGTTCTATTTCCTTCGCGCTATTAACAGTGGCCACCCAGGATCTATCACTACATTACACGCCGATAGCGTGGCCGGTGCATTTGATCAAATTGTAATGATGATTACGCAGGGAGGTGGAAACTTAGCGGAGGAAAACATTCGCAGCTACTTAGATAGGGTGGTTGATGTCGTTGTACAGTTCAACAAGGTCGCTGGTAGGCGGTATATGTCAGAACTGTATTTTGAACCTAAAGGAAAGCGTAGAACCCCTAAAAAAGACCATCACTCAAGATTGGTAGAGGAAGCATAGTGGATAAGGACAGCCCAAAAGCACAAGTCATTTTCGCTGTGGCAATGATTTTTGCAGCTCTTGCTTGTTTTGTTTTAATTACCGTTTTTTCGTTTCTACACCTTACTGGATTGCCAACGGATTCAAACCCAATGATCGCTTTAGATTATTGGAATGCCTATGGTAGCTACAAGGAAGTCCAACAGAAAGCCGCTATGGCCGCTGGAATTGGTGGCGCTATGGTCGTGCTATTTGGTGCAATCTTCCTAAAACCAAACAAGCTAAGTCTCTACGGTGATGCAAAATGGGCAAAAGAGGCTGACCTTCAGAAAGCCGACCCATGCTTGCGAGGAAAAAAGGGTATTCTTCTTGGTAGGTTCAAAGGTAAATACATCATCCAGGAGGGGCAGCAGTTTGCCCTAATGGGCGCTCCGACTCGCTCTATGAAGGGTGTTGGTATCGTAATTCCCAACTGCCTAAACTGGCACGACAGTTTAGTTGTCACCGACACTAAACTAGAAAACTATGAAATCACAAGCGGCTACCGCCGGGAAATGGGGCAAGAGGTATACCTGTTCAATCCAAGCCCAAAGGATTATAAAACACACCGCTGGAACGCTCTGGCCTACATCAGTGACGATATAAATTTTCGTATCGACGACATACAGAAAATTTCTGAGTTTTTAATGCCAACCCCGAAAGGGGCAGATCCTATGTGGACTAGCGAAGCGCGGAAGCTATTTTTAGGGATAGTTTTATACCTTATTGATACACCCGGTTTTCCTGTCACTCTCGGGGAAGTCTATCGCCAACTCCACACCGAAATGAGCCTAAGCGATTACTTTGAAGAAATACTAGAAAGTAGAAGTGATGACTTAGATCCAAACTGCCAAATGGCCTTGAGCAAGTTTGCCAATATGCCGTCAAAGCAGCGCGAAGGTGTTGTTTCGACGTTAGCTGGATCACTAAATTTATGGGCCAACCCACTGCTTGACGCCGCCACATCAGAGAATGATTTTGACCTCCGAGATTTACGCCGCCGCCGAATGACGGTTTATGTGGGTATCACTCCAGACAACCTGGAAAGAATGGCACCTGTAATTAACCTATTCTTCCAGCAGTTGGTTGACTTGAACACTCGCGAGCTTCCCCAAAAGGGGGTTGATAAGCACTCAGTATTACTACTTATGGATGAATTCCCGGCATTTGGGAAAATGCCAACCATAAGTAAGGGTGTCAGTTATATGGCTGGTTATAATCTTCGACTGCTCCCAATTATTCAAAGCCCAGAACAGTTGCGAGAGATATATGGCCCTGAAGTCGCAGAAAACTTTGTAAAGAACCACGCGACTCGAATTATTTATGCCCCCAAAACCTCTAAAGATGCCGAAGAAATAAGTAATGAGCTTGGGTTTATTACCACCAAATCCGAGTCTATCAGTAAGCCTAGAGAGCTTGGAAAGGGGATGGGATCAAAGAACGAATCTCAAGCTAAGCGACACCTTCTGCTTCCTCAGGAGGTTAAAGAAATCGGAAAATCATCAGAAATAATAATCTCCGAAAACTGTCGTCCGGTCATGGCAAAGAAAATCATCTATTTCCAAGATGATAATTTTTTAAAGCGTTGTGTACCTGCGGAAAACCTGAAGGCCGCGAAAGCTTGTAAAGATCAGGAAACATTCAGAACCTTAGTAAAGCCCGCTGCTGAAATTCCATCTATAACGGCTTCAGCGCATGAAATGCGAGGACTAAAGCCGCGAGAGTACGACCTTGATTTTGATAGCGTCGAACTACCGGAAGAACAAAGAACACTTACCGATGAAGAGATAGACAATACTGTCGATGAGTTTTTTGCGCTAATTAATAACTAGGAGGCATCACATGGAAAAAGAAGTCCCAACCGAACCAACAACCACTAAAGCCGAGGAAAACACTCAGCCAACAAAGGCTACCGATGAAAATACGCCTAAAACAGATACAGAAAACAAGGCGGCCACTGAATCTGAAATTGAAGCGCTGGCAACTTCAGACAAGCCCAAAAAGCCCATTCCTCCAGAATTAGATAAAAACTATTTGATCGACGGAAACCAGGACAAAGGCCGATATTACTTCAAAGACAAACCAGATATAGAAGCATTCCGCGACCGTGGCAACAAAATGACCACAAAAAGCACCGCTTCATCAATCGCTTACAGCATGGTTTCGCTTGCTGAGTCCAAAAACTGGGAGTCACTAAAAGTGACTGGAGATAAGAACTTTCGCCGGGAAGTCTGGCTGGAAGCTAAATCTCGCGGTATTGAGGTATCTGGCTACAAACCAACTGAACAAGACCAAAAACAACTCGAAGAGCGATTAGAGAAAATCAACTCAGTTGAAAAGGATGCTAAGCCAGATTCTAAAGAAAGTGACTCCGTTGGTGGTAAAACTAATTCCACGAGTGTCGTAGATCGAACCACTGTCACAGCTACTAAAGCTGCTCTAGCAGCCGCGAACTTAGCTGATAAAAAACCAGAGCAAGCTAAAGAGCGGGATGCAAAAGAAGAGCTTAGAGATAGCTATTTAAAGCTAACTAAAGAGGATGCAATTAAAAAGCATCCTGAACTAGAGCCTTTGTACAACCTGGAAGCTGCCGCCAGACAATTTGTTGGCCATGAGCGGACGGCAGGCCGATTTGATGAAAAAGGGAAAGAGCGCTTTATTCAAGGGGTGCGTGACAAAGGGTTAGACACTCTTGCATCAGGTAAAGAGCTGAAACCTATTCAACAAAAGGCCATACATCAGCCACAGCGGGACCAAGAGGCCGGAAAAGAGGAAATTGCTCGGTGACACTAGCGACACAAAAGGAATCAGAGGCGGCATTAAAACCGCCTCTATTGAGTACAGGAAGTATCGAGGCTATCAAGTGGCTTGGCTTGGTTTTAATGACCTGCGATCACGTAAACCGTTTTGTGTACGGTGGCACCATCCCCTGGCTTACCGAGGCCGGACGCCTGGCATTACCGCTGTTTGGGTTTGCTTTTTCGTATGCCTTGGCACAGCCAAAGAACAACATTCAAAATACGCTCAAGCGGGTGGTGCTTAAAACTACCTCTGTGGGCGTATTATCTACGCCTTTATTGTGGAGCCTTAGCGGTAGCCCACTTCCTCTAAACGTTTTATTTCTCTTCACAATATGCGCTCTTGTCATTTGGTTTAGAGTGCTTAAAGCCTGGTATTACTTTTTATTAAGTCTAGTCGTTGTGACCGTAGGCGGTACGTTTGTTGAATACTGGTGGCCTGGAATTTTCGTAATTCTAACCGCCTGGCTTTTTTGCCGACATCCAAACATGGCCACATCAACTAGCTGGGTTATATCTGTCGGCTCTCTGTATATCGTGAATGACAGCTTTTGGTCTTTATTAGCAATACCCGTTATTTACCTCTTCGCAAAAGTAGATATAAAAATACCTCGCTGGCCAACGGCTTTCTATGCCTACTATCCATTGCACCTTTTATTCATCTGGTGCGTTGTTCAAGGAGACGCATAATGATTAGGCCCACCTTAGCTATCAGCCTTTTTCTGTTATCAAAATCGGCCACTGCTGCGGAATATGATCGCTCTGATTGGGGAGTATGGTCAGATTTTGACAACGACTGCATGAACACCAGGCATGAGGTTCTTCTAATTCAGGCTCACGGGACAGCGAAGCTTTCACCAGACGGATGCTACGTGTCTACCGGGCGCTGGTTCGACCCCTATACAGGAAAGGTTTTCAATCGAAGTAGCGAGTTAGATGTTGACCACATAGTCCCCTTAAAGTGGGCATACGATCATGGTGGCGGTAATTGGACGGCAAAGGCTAAAGTTAGCTTTGGCAATGATATGGAAAACTTAATAGCCGTCGATGATGGAACCAACCAATCTAAAGGAGCCAAGGGGCCGGATGAATGGCTACCACCAAACCACCAGTACCGATGTCAGTACCTCGCGGATTGGAAGCATCTTATAGAAAAGTACAAGCTTAAATTGCGAAGTGCGGAGTTTCGCATTTTTAATAAACAATTAACCGCTTGCGGAATTGGTAAATAAGCATGGATGAAAAAACCCACTCGCTACTCGATGAAGCACATTCGGCAGCGGTAGAGTGTGGCGACGCTGAGAGCGCCGCTGTTATTAAAATGATGATCAAAGCAGGAGACTTAAGAGGCTTTAGCGCCCACCAGTTTCTGAGATTTATAGCCAAATCCTCGTCTTCTGATATATTCCGCGAAGGGCTAATACAAAGGCTTGAGCACATCAGTACTTAATATATAAGCTCCTGTAGGAATTTTTCTGTCAGGCGCGTACCAGGCTCTACTAGCACTGGCCGACAGTCAATCTCCAAATGTGAGTATATTGTCTCAGCTCTATATATGAGATTTTTATCCGACGAAAGAAGAATATCACATTGTGTCGCGTAGCCTATGTGTTTAGAGTCGTTCTGAACGTTATTCTGTTTCAAAGGTCTTTTTCTTTTTGGTTCCGCATAGTACGCGAGACGGTCAAATATTACGCAACAAGTATCTATTCCTGCGAGTATCGGAACACTCCTGCCTGAACTCTCAAATCCAAAGTAAATATCTGGTGTTGGGTATAGCTCTTTCTCAGAGCTAGGGAGATCATTCCAAATATCTTTAATGGCAGTGCGCCGGTCATAATTTTTGCTAAGTAATCCCGGCAATGGACTCCCTTTCTCTATTGGAGGGGTTGACTCTATCATTTCCAAGAGTCCTTTCAACATTACCTCATAAAGAGGATTAACAAATTGATTTAAGACACTTGCGTTGTCATTTCTAGAGTCCTGGAATTGCTTCATTGCTCGCTCAATCTCGTCTCTACTAGCTTCCTTGTGCTGACCAGAAGACGAATGAGCGCGCGATGTGTCAAACGAGAATAACCGATCTTTAACGGTAACTCGCGACAGTTCCACTTCCAAATCCACATTGCGGTTAAAAGTAAAATCTATATCCAAAGGGTTCGCGCTAACCATTATAGCGCCCATAGCCTCCAACGAGGCTAAGTGCTTTTCCGGTTTATCTGCCGCCTTAAAATCATCAAGCAGAGCTGAGGAAAAGACAATTTCAATAATTTCAGGAACCTTGAAATCGACAGGATCATTATAAAACGGGCTAACGATATTCTGATCTACATATATCTTTATTTTTGAATTCATAAATATTCATCTTCAAGAAAAGATAATTTTCTCTCTATATCAAGTGCCAAACGGTCAAAATCAAAATTTAATTTTGCTAGCTCTTGGTTATGTTTTATGCAGCCGACATCAAGTGATTTGCTATCCATTTTTTCTTCAATTAGAGAGCACAACGTTTTCAAGTCTCCACATAAGTTTGCCCAATGCCAATGATTTTTGGTCACTATAGCGTCTAATGAGTTACAGGAGGATTCAAATTCATTAAATGCCACATCAAGCTTACCTTTGAAGTCTGAAAGATCATCGTAGCCCTCAAAGACGTTACTCCAATACCAGTCTATCTTATGAGCTTTTACACCTCTAAGCGCTGCTGACGCTTCCCAAATTAGATTAAGGTACTTACTACTCTTGAGCTGCCGCTTCCATGCATTGACACCCACATAAGCCAAAAAAGCCATTACAGCTGCGCTCACTCCGGAGAGGAGGCTACCGAAACCACTAACTAGTTCTAACGCCTTAATTTCTGCCATATATGCCACAAAGACAGAGAGACCCCATAAGCCAAAAGTAAGAGCAACTAAAAAACAGAAAAATAACACGCATTGCAACGGCATCAATATGCTCCAAAGAATCACACTTGATCTTGAAGAATCAAGAATCAAGCCCATATATATTGAGTTAGGGTCTCAATCAACATTTTGCGATTCCTTAACTCAATAGACCCCAAAATAAAATCAAAATAAAAAAGAGGGTAGTAATATGAGGGTATTTACCTCAGATAGTGTCGTACACCTTTCTTGCTTAGCGTTTATCAAGCAGGTGATACCGCACGCAGTAGACTATATCTATTTTGCTGGTAGTGGTAACACAGCAGATTTTCTCACTAATCTACTACTGTTTGTAATAGGCGCGAGCTTGATTGCGTGTACAACAACACTAAAAATTTTGTTGGTGCGAAAGCATCAGTAAGGTTTATCCGGCCAAGATGAAACTTGGCCGGTTTTTTATCCTTATTGGCAACCCCCATATTTAATCTGTCACAAGTTGACACCAAAGAGCGTATAAGAACTGAGGTTAGCCCAAATCTTTCAATGACTCTGCAAGCTCTTCTTCTGGCGGCTCTTCGTAAATAATGGTCGTCGATGGACTTACATGTCCGGCTATCTTTTGAGCCACTTTTACGGATTTTTTCTGTTTGTGTATCACATCCGTTATCAGTGCCCTACGGCCACTATGGGAGCTAGATTTTTCAATTTTTGCCCAATCTCTAAGCATCAAAGCCATATGTTCTTGAAGAGTGTTGGGAGAGTATGAACCGCCTTTCTGGCTTATAAATAGTGGGTCGCCCGGTTTAACGTTTGGATCACGCTCAAGTCGTAGCGCTAAATATTCGGTAAGTGAATTCCTAAGCTCCAAATCAACCAAAGGCAGATCCCTAGATTTACCCTTATGCTTTTTTACTGGGGGATAAAATGACTCAGGATCAATCTTTGCCCCGGCAACCGCCAATGCTTTTATTTGCTCCACCACGCGATTAAATTCATCAACACTAAAACTAACAGACTTGCGTTCATATTTTTTTGCCGAGCGGCCAAGGGCATCAGCCCCCTTTGTGTATGCCGCAGGCAAAGCCATAATTTGGTGTAGCTCGAACGTGCGTGGTGTCGATTTAGATGCTTTACTGAGCCGACACACCTCTTTGATTTGAAGTAAAGCAATTTCCTGGGCTCGCAACCCAAGCTTAAAGCTTATCTGCATTATGGCGGTGTTTTTTTCCGGGTGTCGATGTTGCTTTATGACATCGAAAAGGTGACGCTTTTCAGCGGGTGTGGGAACTCTTGCTTGTCCGTATTTTGGCATAGTAGGGCAAACCTATAATCCGTACAAATGATATTTTAACGGATTATGGGCCTATTTCCCAAAATACACCAGGCCGCATATACAGCAATCATCAAAGATCCTAGCAAACCCATAGAGAATAAAATCATAGAAAACGTTTGTGACATCTTCGCCCAAACTGTAACCACGCTAGCATCAACCTCTACCCACATTCGATCAATTCTGTATGCTTGGTCAAATATAAAGCCAATACACGCTATAGATAAGGCGAAAGTAACTAATCTGCGGCGGCGCACTGGTTTCTTTCCTCTTTCAATCCAAGAGCAGGCCGCCGAGCAGATAAAAGGAATTCCATATCCCACAAATATCGCGAACGTAATAGAAACCAATATAAGAGCTAACTTGTCCATGTGATAAATCCTATAGCCACTCACATTTTACTGATCACCAGTCACATACATCTCTTAGCGGCTTAATGGCATTCTCTAAACCAGTAGTGTCATAGATAGTAGTAATGGATGAATCACTATAAGGACTAACCTGTATAACTAATTTATCAGCCTTCATTACCTCACGAATGAATTCTATTGGCTTCGGATGGCCTGTTTGTTTGTAATCTCGTGAAATTCTCCAAGTAAGAGTTTCCGCTTCATCATCACCAATACGGGTAGTTACGTTGGTTTCTTTATTCGAGATGAACGCATGCCAGGCGACAAGGGCATCTGTTTCACCATTTATACAGCGAAACATTAGAGCAGGCGCATTACCATACTTATTTTTTCCTGTGTGTGGTCTAAGACCAACAATTACGGATTTAGTATCATTAATTGGATTAATTTGATCTTTAATGATCCAATCACCGGTTCCAACATTGTCATTCTTATTTGATGATGCCATCGAGTCGTAGCACGACAGCCTCTCTTTCTCACTCTTAATAGTACTGCACTGGGTATCATTAGCTAAGGCGATGTTTGCACTTAACGCAATACTGAATACGATTGTTATAAATTGAAACTTCATTAAGCTCTCCTTTTTATAAATTTTCATGTGTTTTTCCCTCGATCCATACTTAGCCCTGCTGAGGAATCCGCCAATTATTATTGGCTAGTCCGACCAAAAACGGTATTCCAACCGTGTAGAGTAATGCTGGCAAAAAACCAACATGTAAAAAAACTAATCCAGGCCCGACATTCTGAATATTCCAACTAAAAAGAGCTGGAGCGAAAACCAAGAGCAGGAAACACGCAACGAAACCCTTAGAGAAATTATTCATCTGTATATCCCTACTAATCTTTAATCATTAACTGCGCTTTTGAATTTCAAATGAACCAACTCCCAAGATGCTTCATTGATTCGCCTTCTTTCCCCGCTCTCCCATTGCTGCCAGTTACGATGCGATATCTTAGCCCATTCAGCGCAAAGCTTTTGCGCATCTGTAATGTTCAACGTGAACTTGTCAGCTACGGACTGCCTAAATCTTTTTACGTCTTGAGAGTCAATCATGCCGAATTCTTTTGGGTTAACTTCTTATCCATTCGAGATATAGATTGTTCCTCACTCTACCCCTCTGCCCTTCAATGGCTCACCGTTGCTATCCGTCAGCGATGATAAATAATCCATAATTTCCCACCGAGCTGGACTATAAATATTTTCGGCAGCACCGCAGTGCGTAGTCAGATTTCTATAACCTACCGACAAATCTTGTAAAAGTTGTCGAGTACGAACAACCTTTGATGGCACCCCTTGTCCACCACTTTTTATTAACGAAAGCTCTTTTCGAGAGTTAGCTACCAACTCCGAAAGCTCGTTAAGTACATTCTCCACTATCGAGCCCCCGTGATTACTACACCAAGCGACTTCACTATCCAATTAAAAAACTGAGACAAAAAAAACATTAGTGATTCTCTTGCTTTTAAAATTGCCTTAAATCGTCTTACTGGTGAAAGAAAAGAAATTGCCTTAGCCTCTCGGTAGCTGTTCAAAAGCTCGCTATAACGTTTTAAATATCTTTTTGCAGTTTGGGTAAGCGAGGAATGAACGGACGGCGCAGCGCCTTTTAAAGAAAGGCTGTACCAAGTCAGAAACATACCTGGAGATTCAACGAATTGAGAAAAACTTTTTTGTGTTACGATTTGCTTAGTCATACCGACACCCTTCTGTTGGTTTGATTAGCAGGGTAAGGCGGTGGCAGCCGCCCTGCCCTGCGTTAAATTACAGTGTCAGTATACGAACAATGTTCATAAAATAATATAGCCCCATTAGACCATATTGGAATAACTAGCGCTCCGGCTCGTCTTTTCCTACGCCTTTATTTTTAGTGGCGACTTTTACCGAAGCCAGCCCTACTCCGCGATAATTAATAGTGGCAAATGAACCTACTTCTGGAACACTAGATAGCAAGCTTTTGTCATGCGCAGTAGCCTTCAGCAACGCCCTTCCCTGGTTAGTTTTTTGAATCGTGTAGTGGTCAGAGTCGTGAATAATTTCACCCTTGTAACGCGCCCCTGAATCACCAGCCGCGACACCCAGCTTGAAATTTCTGCCGTATGTCTTGGATAGCTGAGAGTGTGAAGACTCCAAAGACCGCCACTTTTCTAAGTCAGGTTTATATGCCTCTTCAACCCACTGAGGACGATCCCTAGATGCTTTTACAACAATACCATTGCGCATCTCTACGACTAATTCAGGTAAACGCCCTTCCACACTATTATCAAACACAAAAGCCGAATCAGATTCTTTAGCAGCCTGCCTAATGTACGCTGGATTCCTCTCATAACGCCCTCTAATCTTGTCCTCGGGAACAGGGTGGCCACCCTTACCCACACGATCACTAACGCGCTCCACGGCCTTTTCAGCGCTTTCTAGGCTTATGTGATACAACTGGACGGTAAAGCCTTGTGCCTTTGCTTTTCTGACCAGCTCAACTTTCGATGGGTGTGAGAAAGTAGACTCAGACACAAAGCTATGTCCGTCTTTTAAGTGCTGCTGTCGTCTTTCTTCTGCAATGATTGCGGCCTGATAAGCACCTTTTTCAGTGGTATCAGGTAACTCATTTTTCTGAATTTCGTCCGCATTGATAAAGGGGGCTTTTGTACGAGGGGCAATTACAGTTTTATAGAGCGTAGATTTACCGGCCCCATTGGGCCCGGCCAGCATGTGAAATTCTGGCCGGTCTTTGTTTTCATCCATGAGTCTTCTTAATGGTTAGCGATATATTCCAAGAAACGGTTTCTATCTTCTTCAGTTGGGTTTCGTAATGCGTCCGCAATGTTTTGCGCATCAGTACGAGGTTTAGCTTGTTTTTTAACGGCAGGAATAACACCGCCGCTCCTAAGCCTCTCAGGCAATACAGACCCGCGGGCTTTAGCTGGGCGCACAGTAACAAAGCTGGGGCCTTTTTTACGTGGGCCCTGCCGACATTCCAAACCATCTTTTACAGTGCTAGACATAAATACCTCCAATACCTATATCTCATTGAACACCTAAACTGAGCATAAATCAATCTATTCAAGCCCATTGTCTAACGTTCTATATCTCCATCGCGCCCCACACCTTTCGAAGCCTTAAACTGCTGCTGATACTCTTCAGCTCGCGTCTTCGGTGTAGGTATCGACCTTGAGTGACGCCTAATACTCTCAGCAATAGCCGCCATTCCCTTATTACCTTGAGCTCTTGCCTCTCGACCAATGGAATCAGCCATTTGTGCGTAGCCCTGGCGCACTTCTTCAGTTCTCGCTTTCGCAGCCAACGCCCAAGGCTTTGCAGCCTGATCGACGCCAGCTCTTGCATCAACAATCAATTGCCGTACCGCCTCCCGATCTACATTTGGCGTCTCTCGTTTTCTAAGGTGATAAAGAGCCTGACGCTGCCCTTTCTTCCCTTGCCCTCTTTCGGCCCTGGTAGTTGCATCAACTTGAATCCCCTGCTCCCTCAGAGACTCAGCAAACGACTCTCTCCAGCGCTTCAAATCGGTCTTGCCTGGATTTAATTTTTCACCATCGTAACCTCGCATTTTCACCATCAAGTGACCATGCGGGTGGTCTGTGTCGTTATGTATGGCAAACAGGTAATCGTTCGATTGACCAAATTCTTTTTGAGCAAAAGCCCTTACCGACCTCTCTACCGCTCCTAGCTCAGAATCTTTGGGGGCAGACAGTACAATATTGACCGTATCCCTTGAGCGTTTCCGAGAATCAAAGTCAGACGCCCACTCTTCCATTCTCTCTTTCAATTCTTCGGCATCTTGTAACTTGTTGCCTTGTGGATCTTCAACGCTTAAATCACCGTTCCGGCTGATGTAGCTTAGATGCGCCCCCGCCCTCCCCTGACCATGACTGAAACTAGACACCTTTACCACTGCCTGGGGTAGATTCTGGGATGCTCTAGCGGCGCGCTTAACACCGCCAGGGCCAAAATCAATATCTCGCCCTCTATTCTTATCAATCTTCAGACGATCAAACGGGGTATCCTTTTCACTCATTCAACAACCCTCTGCTTAGTCTTCCGGCTTAAATCCCTGACCGCCCCGGCCTGCTCTGCCACATAATCCTTAATTTGACCGATGTACTTATAAGTTAAGGGGGAGTCTTTTAGTTGGCCCGAATTTATCTTAATAAGAATCTGGTTAAGGTTGCGGCCAATCGCAGTCAATTGATTTGTTGCCGCCCTAAGCGCTGCTAGCTCAGCCTTTGAAAAGTGCGGGCCATTCGTAATCAATATTCGTATTTGCCTCAAAAGAATAAAGCTCTCGCTCTCACCTTCCGATTGGGCTAACTCAACTAATTTTCGCTTTTCATCTGGGGTTACTCTGGTTTTTGCTGCAACGCCATTTACCCCCACAGGCGTAAGAACCGCCCTACTCTTTTTAGGTTTTGGTGCCGCCGTCCGGCCCTGAACGAGTGAAACCATGTATTCACTTAGTGAAGTGAAACCAAGCTTTTTTGCCTCTGCGGACAAATCTTCTTTCAATTCATCGCTGCAACGGAAATTGATAGTAGCCATTCCATTAACTCCAAAACCCAAAGTTTCAGCGCTGAAACTTTTAAAGAATAGGGGGAGGGTGGACTACCCGCTATGCGGGCAGGATGGCACTTTAGTGCCGACTTTTGACCAAGTGTAACACACTTGGACACAAAAGTCATATCCTGCAATAGTCCACCCTCCCCTATTCTTTATGGTTTTGGTGAAAAGATGCCCTTGGGCAATCCTTATTTGCGCCGAAGGCCAGATGATTGAAACCAGGCTCTATCCGAAAGATGTAATGTGCATTACACTTATACATAAGAAATGGAATGCACATTAAACGCGGGGGAAATATGGGCTCACCTACGATTGAAAGCTACAAGGAGTTTCAAGACGCATACGAGTTTTACAACGAAAAACTTTTTTCGTCTGAGTTACCCGACTGCATCATTACGTACGCAAGAATAAAATCGAGTTACGGTTATCACGCCGGGCAACGCTGGAAAAACCAAGACGGCGGTTATACAGATGAACTTGCAATAAACCCAACATACGTGCCGCAACGAACAGTTGAGCAAACACTTAGCACATTAGTTCACGAAATGTGTCACGTATGGCAAGACCATTTCGGAACACCAGGCAGGGGTCGCTATCACAATAAAGAGTGGGCTGAAAAAATGAAAGCTGTCGGCTTGCAGCCCTACAACACAAAAAACCCGGATAGAGAAACCGGGGATACAGTAACCCACAAGATAATCTCTGGCGGAATCTTCGAGCAGTACACAAAAAGCCTAATTGAAAAAAAATTCTCATTTTCTTGGGTTGAGCGCTTGGAGACAGAAATTGAAGCTGTAGAATTCACCGGAGAACCAACCGGAAAGGCTACCGAAGGCGGAATTTCAGGAAGCACCAAAAAAAGTACCGGGGGGAAGCGAGTCAAATACAGCTGCCCCAATCAGCATTACTCCGTCTGGGGTAAAGCTGGTATAGATCCAGTGTGCGGTCAGTGCAATGAATACATGACCTCAGAGGATGAAAGTTTCAGCGCTGAAACTTAGCCCCTGAAATGCAAAAAAGTTTCAGCACTGAAACTTTACAATATAGCCCCTTGCGGCTATAGTAAGAATACAGCGGCACAGCGCACCGCTGGCGCTAAGGAAAAAGGCGCTTCGCGCAAACAAATTCAAACACCCATTAGGGGGCAGTAATGATCAGAGCATCAGTTGCAAATCAAAAAGGCGGCGTAGGGAAAACGGCCCTAAGCTGTCACCAGGGGCTTAGCTTGGCCGAGCAGGGGTTTAAGGTCTTATTCATTGATAATGACCCTCAAGGGAACAGCAGCTACACCCTACAGAAAAACAGCATGACGACTTTGGCACCATTTAAAACAATTCAGTTGTATGAATCGACGCCTTTGCCAGACTTCCAACCAGAAACCCCCATCACTTTAGTGGCTGCTGACCGATCATTATCTAAAGTTGCCAGGTTTGAAACTGAGGCACCTTTTATTTTCCGTGAGCATTTAGACAAACTTGGTGACAAGTTTGATTACTGTGTCATGGACAACCCGCCAACACTAGGCCTTGGGTTAATCGCCTCGTTGGTGTCGTCGGATTTTGTTTACTCGCCAATTGAGATTGAAGATTATTCAATAAGCGGGCTTGAGCAGCTTCAACAAACAATCGCAGGCGTTAAATCAAGACACAATCCTAACCTGAAGTATCTCGGGATGATTCCAAACCGGATGAACACACGGGACAACCGCCAGAAAGAAAAGCTCAAAAAATTACTTCAGCATTTTTCAGACAAAATTATTAAAGCGCCCGTTGTGCAGCGAAGCTCTATCTCTGAAGCATTAGGCAAAGGCTTACCCATTTGGGAAATGCAAAAAGAGCGTTCAGCCGCCAAGCAGGCGACTGAAGAGATTAGGGCGGCGCTAGACTTTATTGAGTCTCAAATGGGCGTAAAAAAACAAACTGAAGAAGCTTAAGGGGCAGTACGATGGATGATTTCGACGCATTATTAGAAGGGGTTTCTAAAGAAGACCAAAGCGAAGAGCTGAGCCAAGCAAAAAAGCGCATCGAAACCTTAGAAAGCGAAAAGCAAGAGCTTTCGACAAAGCTAGAAGCCGCATTTTCAGAGCAGGGCGGCCAAGCTGATAGCGGCAAGCCACTACTACTACCCATTGACGATGTTATAGAAGATCCCGACCAGCCAAACGTCAGGCAACAGCGCGATAAAGAGTTTGAAGCCTGGCTAACTGAAAACATTCGCCAACAGGCGAAAGACGGGGGCACAGGTGTACAAGATCCAATTTCCGTCCGGTGGTCAGAGCAGCACGAAAAATGGATCATCAACAAAGGCCACACCCGGCACCGTTGCGGCAAAAAAGCGGATCTAAAATTAATCCCGGCAATCGTTCAAGATCAACACACCGATTGGAATGGTGTGATTGAGAACCTAATTAGGGAAGGGCTCACCACAAAAGACATGGTGGCCTTCATCGTGCGCAAGAAAGAGGAAGGATTTAAACAGAAAGATATAGCCCAACGCCTTTCAAGGGATACCGGCTGGGTATCGAAACACATGGCGTTAGCAAACCCACCCACATTTATTCAGACATTATGGGACAACGGTTATGCTACTGAGTTTTCAATTCTTTATGGACTTTTAACCGCCTACAAAAAAGACCCGGAGGCCACCGAAAAAGCAATTAATGAGGTGATCGCAGATAAGGGTAAAATTACGTACCACGATGCTCAGGATCTAGCGAAAAAAATTGAGAAAACAAAGAAAAACCTGTTAAACGAGAACACAGCAGGGCAGGGCGAAGGCTCCGAGGGTGAACAAGAAGAAATTGAAGGCGGGCAAGGCTCCAGTAATCCTGAAAACCCACCAACAGAAACTAAAGCAAAGAAACCTCTCGTGAGACTTCAAGTGTCATTTGATAAGCAAGACGGGTTTGTTCTTATGAGAGAACCTGAACAGTCAGGACACTTAGTGATTGAATTAGATAGCGGCGGAGTGATCGAGGTTCCAATTAAAGAGGTTGAGATTATCGGTATGTCTGCTATTGAAAATTAAGATTAAATTTAATCTCTTAAAGGCCCGGCTATGCCGGGCTTTTTTATTTGCGCGAAGCGCCTTTATCTCAAGCGCGAAGCGCTGCCCCCTTGTGTCATACCGATATAACTTATATTACGGTTTATGTTTCTGGAGCGGTTTATAAAGACAAGGGGCTTTGCCCCGGCATTTTTAGAGCGGCATGGATGCCGCGCATAGGCCGCGAAGCGGGGCGAAGCCATGGATGGCGGAGGGTAGGTGTGCGTAACTTTAGCTTTTTACAATTCAGCATTTTATCCTTGTTTGTATATTCTTGTTTTTATATCTTGTTTTTAGCTGGCCGCAAAGCCCGATGAATTCTAGCTTTAATGGGAATTTACGTGGAGAAATTCCGGTAATAGGTGGAGAACTTCCGGCATTAAAAATGGAGAAATTCCGGTAATAAGTGGAGAACTTCCGGCTAACTAAAATGGAGAGATTCCGGCTGTTTTAAACAGCCTTTTCCACAGAAAATAGCGCTTAATGTGGAGACTTTCCGGTATTCACCACCAAGGCCCTTAATATGGAGACTTTCCGGTATTCACCACCAGGGCGCTTAATGTGGAGAATTTCCGGTATTCACCCACCAGGACGCTTAATGTGGAGAATTTCCGGTATGCATCCACCAAGGCGCTTAATATGGAGAATTTCCGGTATTCACCCGCCAGGCACTTAATGTGGAGACTTTCCGGTATGCAGCCGCCAGGGCACCTAATGTGGAGACTTTCCGGTATTCACCACCAGGGCGCTTAA
>NZ_KB898718.1:0-25000 GCF_000377745.1 Gilvimarinus chinensis DSM 19667
TGGTACCCAGCTCGTTGTCGTCTTCGCCGTTCAGAGCCATCAGGGCAGAACCGGCGATAATTGGGGTGTCGTCACCTGGGAAGTCGTAGTCAGACAGCAGCTCACGCAGCTCCATCTCAACCAGCTCCAGCATCTCTTCGTATTCTTCGGTGCCTACGCCGCCGCAATCTTCGGCCAGCAGGTCCGCTTTGTTCAGGAATACTACGATGTAAGGTACACCTACCTGACGAGACAGCAGGATGTGCTCACGGGTTTGCGGCATCGGACCGTCGGTCGCGCCACACACCAGGATAGCACCGTCCATCTGAGCAGCACCGGTGATCATGTTTTTCACATAGTCGGCGTGCCCTGGGCAGTCAACGTGCGCGTAGTGACGGCTCGGTGAGTCATACTCAACGTGAGAAGTCGCGATGGTAATACCGCGCTCACGCTCTTCTGGAGCGTTATCAATACCGTCAAAAGCAACTGCAGCACCACCCCATACTTCCGCACATACACGGGTCAGGGCCGCTGTCAGAGTAGTTTTACCGTGGTCAACGTGACCGATGGTGCCCACATTGACGTGGGGCTTATTACGTTCGAACTTTTCCTTCGCCATTGCGAGCGCCTCCTCAAACTAGCCGTCAAAAACAAGCCATTAACTTACACATAAAAAACAGCTGCGAAAGACACCTTTCGCAGCCGGGATATGGAGCTCTTGAGCAGATTTGAACTGCCGACCTCACCCTTACCAAGGGTGTGCTCTACCAACTGAGCTACAAGAGCCGAAAATCTTCAGCATTTGGAGCGGGCAGCGGGAATCGAACCCGCATCATCAGCTTGGAAGGCTGAGGTTCTACCATTGAACTATGCCCGCTAAAACATATGCTCACCCAAATCAGGCAACGCATGAAGCTCAACTGTCGCTGACACTTCCCAGCTGTTGGCGTTTTTCACCGCCGTCGCCTAAGCGACTATAAAATGGTGCAGGGGGGAGGATTCGAACCTCCGAAGCTTTCGCGTCAGATTTACAGTCTGATCCCTTTGGCCACTCGGGAACCCCTGCCAAAATTGAGCCGTGCATTTTCCAGCCCAAGGCAGCCACTGTCAACCGGTTTTTCTAAGAAATTCACCTGCTTACAGCAACATGCTAGAGAGAATGGAGCTGGCGAGAGGAGTCGAACCCCCGACCGGCTGATTACAAGTCAGCTGCTCTACCAACTGAGCTACGCCAGCATTCTCTAGACCACGTCTCAACGTGGAGGCGGGATTCTAGTGAAACTTTTATCCAGACGCAACACCTGAGCAATATTTTTGTTGTTTCTCGATGCCATTTTCCCTGCCAAGCAGCTCAACCCATACGGACGGGCCCAATTTAGCCGCCGCACCGGGCGCCAGCAACACCCAGTTTTCCTTGCGCGTGCGCTCAACCTCACGAATCGCCACATCATAACCAAGCGTTTTCATATCCTCTTTTCGCGCCTCGGCCAACTCTTTGCGTGTAAACATGCCGAAAGAAATGCCATTCGCCAACTCGCCGCGCGGAATCAAATAGCTGTCGATTTGCTTGGACTGCACTTCTCGCAGCCTTTGCAACGCCTCTTTTTTACTAGGTTCTGGAGGCAGATGAACCCAATAGCCGACCCCCTCCGGCATTTCCAGCTCACGAACCTCGGCGCCCACCGACATGGAGGCTAGCGTTTCCTGCATGTACTCAGCATCCAACAACCTTGGGAAAGGACCAACGATATCGCACAACCGCTCCCCATCAGCCGTTAAAACTAAGGTTTGCGACACATCAGGCTCAACCTCAGCCACCGCTTCTCCAGGCTTCTCGCCATCGACTTCAGACAATAACACCAGCGGTTTACCACCAACTCTAGGCGAACCCGAAACAGCAGCAGACTCCTCCACCGACTTCCACACCGTAAGCTGCAACACCAGCGCTGCTGCATTCAATCCCAGTAATGCAAAAAATATAAGCTTCATATCATCCCCTAAAGCAACGCTCTAACCCATCGAACACCAAGCCATCCACTACTTGCGCTGCTGGAAAGGCTTCTAACCAGACCCCGGCGTCACCGCCGGTCAAGACGAGGCTTGCACCTTCAAATCGCGCCATTGCGCGCTCAATCAAGCTCTGACCCATCACGAAAATAGCATGATCAATGGCACCACGAGTATCCTCGCCCGCCTCTTCGCCCAATCTGAAAGCCTCTCGCGACAGAGCTGCCCCCAAGGCCGCAGACTGCCCTGCCAACGCGCAACGCATCAAAGAAACACCAGGCGCAATATAACCGCCCAGGTGCTCTCCCCCCTGATCGAGCAGATCTACCGTTAGCGCTGTTCCACTATCCACAATCACCCAGGGACCCAGCCCGCGGTTTTTTACGGCCAACAACGCCAACCAACGATCCACGCCCAGGCTACGATAATCCCGGTAACCGCACCGCACACCTGCCGCTTCCGGACTGGCGGCAGCAAACTCCGGCTCGGGCATCCCTCTCTCCGACAGAGCCTCCACTAAAGACTGACGACGCTCATCCGCCGCCACACACGAAACAAGCACACGAACAACCGAACTTTTACCTCTCGACAACCAGGCAAATCCGTTTTCATAGCTTTCGACACCGCTTTCGCACAGCCGCCCAGCCATTCGCAACTGCCACTTGATACGGCTATTCCCCATATCAATTAAAAGGTTCACTCTGCTGACCTCAGTGAAACCTCGCCACCGTAATAACGTTGCACCCCGCCTGCCACATCAAGCAACAAAGCCCCCGCCTCATCCACCCCCAGCAACACGCCACTGGATGTCTCTTTTGCCGTGCTGACCGCTACCGAACGCCCCACAAATGCCGCCCGAGAGAGCCAGCGCTGGCGAAACCCGGAAAACCCAACGGAGGAAAACTCTGTCAGCATCGAAGACAGCGCAGCTATCAAACGACCGGCCACTGCATTACGGGACACGCCAGACACTCCCTGCTCCTCGGCCAAATGCGACACATCCACCCAGGGCTGATCAATATTTTGCGCTGCACCTATGGGCATACGCCAATTCACCCCCACACCAACCACCACCTGACACACACCGGCTGGATCACCCGTCATCTCCAACAACACGCCCGCCAACTTGCGCTGATCAACCAATACATCGTTGGGCCATTTAAGAGTCACACCGTTTAAGCCCAGGCCTTCGAGAACCTCAGCCACGCAAACACCCACCGCAAGACTCAACCCCTCCAGCGACGAGGCGCCGCCCTCAAACTGCCACAGCATGGAAAGATAGATATTTTGCCCAAACGGGCTAACCCAGGCACGGCCACGCCGACCGCGACCGGCCGTTTGCTGCTCGGCTATGCACACTGTGCCAGACTTTACGTTTGCCGACCGGGTCATCAGCTGCGCGTTAGTGGAATCAAGCACTAGCTCCAACTGCAAGTCGCCCTGCCAAGGCTCAGCTTCTTTTAATAACCGCTCACGCTGGAACAACTCCAACCCGCCCGGCAAGCAGTACCCCTGACCACGCCCCGATTGCAGCTCTACCCCCAATTCAGGCAGTTTTTTTAACTGTTTCCACACGGCGGTGCGCGACATAGACAAACGCTCACCCAGCTCTTCGCCAGAATGATAATTTCCATCCGCCAAAATTCGCAGCAGCTGCATCAAAACCGCATCGCTCATTGCTCCCCACCTCGATATTCACGACGGTAACGCGCCGCGCGAACACTGGTAAGTACCTCATAGCCCAGCGCCCTATTACGTGCCGCAACGCGGCTCACATCCAGCTGCGCATTCAACACCTCGATTGACGGAGCCTTCAGTTCTCCGCGCGCGATGGCCTGGATATTCGGAACGGCTGTCACATCAAAAATGGTGGAATCCATCGATACTCGCCCCGCCACCGCAACCTCCACCCCAGCCATTTCACCCACACCAGAAGCGCCCAAAATACGGTGTAAGCCATCGGCGTAACCGCCCGCAGCCACCGCCAGCACGGTCCCAGCCGGCAATTCAAGCTCGGCGCCATACCCGATACGGGATGGGCGTTTCAGCTGGCGCAGCTGACGTACCGGCAAGCTGAGGCCTACCACTGGCTGCATCGGGTTAGCGCCGCGCGTATCCGGATTAACACCGTACAGCGCCGCACCAGGGCGAACCAAGTCAGCGTGATAATCGTCGCCCAAGAAAATGCCGCTGGAATTTGCCAAGCTAAAAGCCACATCGGGACAGTGCGCGCGCAATTGATCGCGGACAGAGTTAAAACTGGATAGCTGCTCTCGGTTTTGTGGGTGCAGCGCCTCATCAGCACACGCCAGGTGACTCATCACAAGCCTCACCCCCAGTCGCCGACACTTAGATTCATCAGCGCCCAGCGATAGCAAATCTTTCGCCGCCAAGCCCATGCGAGTCATACCAGAATCAAATTTAAGCGCGCACTGAGCTTCTGCGCCGGTGACCGCCAATAGCTGTTGCCAGCGCTGTACTTCAGCCAAAGTAGACAACACCGGGGTCAGACCAGCCTCAAGCAGCTTGCGCTCTTCACCCACGGCAAAGCCACCCAATATGTAACGTCTGGCATCGCCCGGTAAAACATCGGCCACCGCCAGGGCTTCATCCACCGTCGCAAAAAAGAAATCTCGGCAACCGGCACGATGCAACACCTGGCCAACGCGCCGAGCACCCAAACCATAGGCATCGGCTTTTATCACGGCGGCGACAATGGAGTTCGGCGCTTGCGCGCACAAGAGGTGCCAGTTGCGCACAACGGCATCCAGATTGACGGTTAGCACACCTGTTGACGTGTCCATAGGCCTCGGCGGGAAAAGTAAAAGCGGCATAGTTACAAAACTATGCCGCAAAATCCAGCGGGCCTCTGAAAAACTCTCTACAGCAGCACACTCCGCCAGCGGCGGGTGTTGAAATTAGAGCTAGCCCGGATAAGGCTCGATAGGAATAATTCGGCCTTCGTCATCATAGTGCAGCTCAGCCATTTTAATGCTGCGCAGATGAGTCACGCCTTTTGACAGGGACGAATCGTGATAAAACAAAAACCAGCGGTCTTCGTATTGGCAAATAGAGTGATGAGTCGTCCAGCCGACGACCGGGTTAAGAATTTTCCCCTGATAGGTAAACGGCCCGTATGGATTATCGCCAATGCCGTAACACAAATAATGCGTGTTGCCGGTGGAGTAGGAAAGATAATACTTGCCCTGATACCTGTGCACCCAAGGCCCTTCAAAGTAACGGCGCTCGTGATCGCCCGCTTTTAGCGGCTCTCCGCTTTCGTCGAGAATTTTGATCTCGCGAGGCGCTTCAGCAAAGCTTTTCATATCGTCGCTTAACTTTGCCACAATGGGGCCCAACGCGGGCTCATGGTCTGCTGGCTCTTCATTGGCCTCGCTGTATTCATTATTGCGGTATTTTTGCAGCTGCCCACCCCAAATACCGCCAATATATAGGTAGTACTCGCCATCATCATCCGCGAACACCGCCGGATCAATGGAGTAACTGTCGGCAATTGGTTCGGGCTCGGGCGTAAACGGCCCCACAGGAGAATCACCAACGGCTACACCGATCTGAAAAATATCGTCCGCTCGCTTAGCGGGAAAGTACAAATAATACTTGCCGTTTTTGCGGGTAGCGTCTGGTGCCCACATCTGGCGCGCAGCCCAAGGCACGTCATCAACGTGTAATGCCACACCATGATCCACCACTTCAGATTCGGGCGACTCCATGGAGAACACGTGATAGTCCTCCATACAAAAGTGATCGCCATTATCGTTAAAGGCAACCCCACCTTCGACATCGTGCGACGGGTAAATATAAATCTTGCCATCAAACACATGGGCTGACGGATCAGCGGTGTACATGTGAGTTACCAGCGGTTGCGACAGCGCTTTTTTATTCAGCTCGTCGTAATCGATATCCGCGTATTGTTCATCGGCCATGTTCAGCTCTCAATTAAATAGTTACACTTTCAGTCGTTTCACTGCGACGCTGTTCAAGGTCGCTTTCAATTTGCTGCTCCATGGACTTATCGATTTTATAAAAGAACAGCAGCGCAGCGGCGATAAAACCAGGCAGCGAAGAAAACACACTCACCGCAAGGATAATGCCCTGCACTGTATCGGCCGTTTGCACTGGCGCGCCCGCTTCATAACCGTAAATAGCCAACAGCGCAGCCACCAGAGAACCGCCCAGGGTTAAGCCAAGCTTTAACCCCAAAATCATTGCCGAGAAAATAATACCGGTGGCGCGACGGTGGTTTTTCCACTCGGAATAGTCGGCCACATCGGCAATCATGGCCCACAACAACGGAATGGTAATACCGTAAGAAAAGCCGTGTAGAATCTGCGCGACAAACACACTGCCAATGGACTCGGGTTTAAAGAAATACAGCACCAACACAAACAGCATGGACACGGCCAGCGCCCAGCCAAACACATCACGCTTACCAAAACGGCTGGTTAACGGCTTGGAAAAACCGATACCGACAATCATAAAAATAATGCCCAAGCCATTAAATAAACTAAAGGCCGAGGTGGGCGCGTCTTCAGGCCAGCGGAACTTGGTTAAGCCTGCGCCCTGCAATACCGAATTTAAACCGGCGATAAAGCTGTTAAAGCCAGAGTCATTCAGAAACTGCGCTAAGTGCGCTTCACTCAGGTAATTCTCAAAGTAGTAAATCAGCGAGCCGCCTTTCAGCGACAGCATCATAAATACAGAGATGGTCGCCAACAGCATAATGACCCAAGGCAAGTTCTTAAACAGATCACCCAAGTCGTCTTTCACACTGGACTTTTGCGCTACGGTGGGCACCACTCGCTCTTTGGTGGTAACAAAGGTAATGATAAAAAACACCGCGCCGACAAACGCGAAGATGGTCATCACCTGCTTAAAGCCCTCGGCTTTGTCGCCATCTCCCAAAATCAGCACCAACGGCAACAGCAACACCTGAATAATGAATTGCGCCACCATCACCGCCACAAAACGGTAAGACGATAAGCTAACCCGCTCACCCATATTGCCGGTAATCACACCACTGAGTGCTGAGTAAGGCAGGTTGTTCGCCGAGTACAGCATCATTAACGCTAGGTAGGTAACGAAGGCGTAAATCAACTTGCCTGACGGATCCAAATCCGGCGTGGTAAAAGACAGCAAGGCACCAATACCAAAAGGCACGGACGTAAACAGTACCCATGGGCGAAACTTACCCCAGCGGGTGTTGGTGCGATCAGCCAACACCCCCACCACAGGCGCAAAGATCACACCGCCGAGGATGCCGCACACCCCAGTCACCATAGACGCCTGTGCAGGCGGCAAGCCATACACATCGGTATAAAAGAAGGCGATAAAGGTAACCAGAGTTTGGAAAATCAGGTTGGCGGCCAAGTCGCCGAGGCTGTACCCGACTTTTTCGACCACCGAAAGTTTTTCGACGCGTGCATTCATAATGTTATCTTCGCTTGATTATTGTTGTGGGTGCATAGCCTAATTAGTCAACTTGACTATATGATATAGCCAAGGCGACTGTAATGCAAAACTTTGCTAAAAAAATACCGGGCTCAGCCCGGTATTTTCTGTTCGCTTACTGCTCTGCAAACTGCCACAGAGAGTAAAACGCACTGAGCGGTGGCGACTGATCGCCAAACAGCCCTTCGGTCAACGTAATCTGGTATACCCGAGCGGTTTGCTGCGGGTGCACCTTGGGCTGCTCGGTACTGGCAAGCTTAATCATTAGCGCCTTGCCGCCATCAGCCACACTGACCTCGGCGGCCTCGTCGCGGCGATCCATTTCGGCCGAGCCATAATCCGGTGCATCGCGGTACAACCAGGAGCGCACCAGTACCGACGCCTCCACCGACTTGGTTTGCACCGGCTGGGTCAAGCTGACCTTAAAGCCGTCCGCCGTTGCGGTGACCGACTTAATCGCAGGTGCGACCGTATTACCATCGTAGGTAATACGTTGCAGCGCCGCCACATGGCCACCTTTAGCCTGCCAGCCTCGCCCGGTTTGCCCCACCAGCAAGCTGCTATCGGGCAAAAACACTCCGCGCATTACGCCCGACTCCAGCCCGGACATAAAGGGAATAACCGCGCCCTGCAGACGATCCCCCACCTTTTCCGTTACCACTCGCAACAGGTTCGACTGAGTTTGATCGCCCACCAGCATTTGCCCGGCAAAAGGACCAAACTTGCCATCGGTGGTATCCCATACCGGGTTGCCCGGCGCATTGGCGACAATATTGTGAGGGAAAAGCACCGCCGCACGTTCGCGAGTATCGGCCACCTTATCCCATTGGATGTCGGGCGAATCCGGCTTTTTGCCGGGCAAATCCACCAGGCCACTGGGGTGGCCGTAGAATTTGTTTTGCTCCAGCACAAACAACTTCGAGGTACCAACAAACTCACCTTGGTTTTCGGTGTACCAGAGTTTGCCGTCCGGCCCGGTGGCAAGCCCCGCCGGGCTGCGCAAGCCGCTGGCGTACAAACTGTACTCACCTTCGGGCGTAACGCGGATATTCCAGCCGCTGTAACCGCCCTGCGAGCCCATGTATTCACCGTCGGCCTTATACACAGCCTCATCGGTGTGCGCCAGGTTCAGGTTGATGTGATAAGCGCCATCGGCCGCACGAGCGGGACCGTGCATATAAGTGTGGTAGTTACCGTGGTAGCCATGGGCATCGAATAAGGTATCGAACTTATCGCCCATGCCATCGCCGTCGGTGTCGGTGATACGGGTCAATTCAGCCTTTTGCCCCACCACAAGCTGCAAGCCATGGTCATCTTCTATTTGCACGCCCAGGCTGTCGAACAGCCCTTCGGCAAACAGGTGCCACTGGCCATCTTTTATACGCCAGATACCAGCCGTGCGCGTAGCCACGACAATAGTGCCGTCTTTGGCCAGCGCCAAGCCCAGTGCCTCAAACAACTGGTCACGGCCGTAGTTATCTTGCGGCGGCAGGTAGTTTTCGATCCGATAACCTGCGGGCAAGTCTGCCACCGCCTCTACCCGCTTCAGGGGCTGGGTGCGGTAATTAAAATCCGCTGGCTTGGCCTGCCAGGCGTTACCGGCCAAGGCGATTTTGGCTTTCAGCTGCGCAGCGTCAGTGCCCTTGGGCAAAGTCCACACGCCGTCTTTAAGCGTGCCAGCCGACACCCGGGCGCCGCTTAGCGCTGAAACACTGACCTCGAAACGCTGCTGCTCCGCTCTATCACCTGCAACAGAGATAACCACGTCGCCAGAAGTGGCGATCTCGGTGGTGACTGCCAAGGTATTTTGCCCAACCCGATAGCGAAAGCTGGGCGCTGCCGTCTTGCTCGTTGAGGGCCGCTCGTACCCTAAAAACTGCGCGTCCTGCTCCGCAATAAGTTCGGCCTGATCCTTATCGCTCCAAAGTGCCTGCTTAACGGTTTCCATATCGCGAAACACGGCTTCTTTAAATGAGAAGTCGATTCGCTCGCCCGCCTTATTCAAGGGCGCAAACAGTACGCTCTGCTCACCCAGGTCAATTTCGCGGGTTTCAAAACCGGTTTTAATGCCATCGCCACCGCGGTTGGTCAGCTCGCCCGTCATATCCAGAAAACCGCCCTGCCACACTTTGGCGACACCTAAAATGCGCGGATCGAAACTGTAGTTAACCGAGTTGGTTTGCCCTACGTGAATAGTGCGCGCCGACAAACCTTCCATTGGGCCGCGTTGTAACCGAACGCGGTCGGTCACCAGAAACTGCAAGTCATCCTGCAGCGGGTCGTACTTCTCGGGGCCACTGGACTCCACCAATTTGATGACAGGCCCTTGCTCCCAAGGGGTATTGAGGGTTTGCAGGTAATACCCGATAGCGTCCAGCTGTTTATCAGGCAGGGTTTGCTTCATATAAGGAGGCATAATCGGCATATATGCCTCGCCTTCTTTCCCGCCGCTTTCGTAAATGGCAAGCTCGGCAGCAGGGCTTCTGACGCTGCGCTCTAAATAACTGAAATCAGCCTTCACCGTAAAGTGATGATTTTCCGCGGTTTCGATAATTTCGCGGTCACGTGGAGTCTTTTTAAGCAGACCAAATAAATTGGGGCCGGTTTTCATGCTGGTGTCACTGGCAGACACCGCATGACATTCTTTACAGCCCAAATCCTGAAACGCCTTTTTGCCCACGGCGACAAAGTCCACCAGCTCTGTCTCATTGGTGTCACCGCCGCTGGCATCGGGCACGCTGACTTTTTCAAAGTCGGCCGGGTGCACATTTAATGAGCGCACCGCCAACTGGCCCGAGCGCACTCGCAATAACGCCGGACCACTGGTTGTCTCCCAAGGCTTAATAGAGTCGGCACTAAAGCCGAGTAATACGGTATTTTTTTGCACCAGCTCGCCATTTAAGCGAGCCTCGATAATCATGGCGTTAGCCACTTTATTAGAGGCATCGTCGTAGCGCGGCGCGCGAAACTTGACCTTCAAGGTCTGCCATTCACCCCCAGCGGTACGCGCCTCTTGCAGCGGCGCGGTGGCGCTGATGTCATTGCCGCGGCCACGCATGCCGCCGGCTTTCACATCGCTGCCACCGGCAAGTGACACCTCGTAGCGCCCCTGCAAGTAGACCCCGGCATTGGCCTGCGCCGTTGCCAGGTATTCCAAGGTCAAGACGCTATCGCCGAGATGCACATTAGACTCTACCGACTCACCCGCACTCAGCAAAAGCTGCGAGCCCTCCCCCGCGCGAGACAGCTTTCCACCGCTAAATTCAACACGGGAGCGTTCCAAGGCATCGGTATTTTGCAAGTACGAGAAAAAATCAGCAGTTGTATTACCCGCCGCAAAAGCGGGGCTTACGCTCAGCGCCAACAGTACGCCGAGCCGTTTTTTATTAGATTTCATCATTGGGCTCTCAAATAAAATTCTTCGGCAAACAGTGCTTATAGTTCGCGAATCCAGATATTGCGAAACTTGGAGGGGTTACCATGATCCTGCAGCCGCAAAGGCGCACACCCATGAGCCTCGTATGGTGGATGACCGATCCAGGCAGTGGGCCCCTGAACCTCAACATGGTTTTGCACCAGTACGCCATTGTGTAACACGGTAATGTAAGCCGGAGAGGTCAGCTCACCGGCATCGCTAAAGCGCGGCGCCTTATAAATAATGTCGTAAACATTCCATTCACTCAGAGGCTTGGTGGCGTTTACCAAGGGGATATGCTGCTTGTACACCGACGCTGCCTGTCCATTGGGGTAGGTTTCACCACCAAAGGAGTCGAGCACCTGCACTTCGTAGCGCTCCTGGAAAAAGACGCCGCTATTGCCGCGCCCCTGCCCCTCCGGACCCTCCATGTCTTTTTCAGCGGGCGGCTGCCATTCAATATGCAGCTGCACATCACAAAACTCCTGCTTTGTGCGAATATCACCTGATTTTGGCGCGGCCACCATTACATCACCCTCAATATTCCAGGGTGCTTTTGCGCCATCGCTGACAGACTCCCAAGCAGAGAGCCCGGAGCCATCAAACAGAACAATGGCATCAGAAGGCACACCTGACTCGCTGACGGTTACTTTCGCAGGTACTGGCTCCCACACTTCGGTTTCTTGCGCCTGTTGCCAGGGCTCTTTTTCAGTGGCAGTTACAGGCAGTGCTATCACAGTGGTCGCCAGGGTTGCGGCGGCAAAAAGTGCTCTCTTCATGGGGTATCTCGCTTATTAGTATCTTGATTAAACATAGGCCGAGCCCCGAAAGTTTTAAATATGAAACCCGGCAACACAAATAAAAAGCAAGACTCTACTATAGCAAGTTAATGTCCGCTAAACCTTAAGTGAAATTAAAGAAAGTTAAAGATCAAAGCCGGTAACGATAACGCTCCTACTCAGCATAAAACCGAATGAGTTCCCTCTTCGCAATTAAAAGAAACGTAAATTTTAAATGATAATCGTTTACATCATTGTTGCTGCACGCCTACAATCCGCCCTCACAAGCTAAATGATAACAGTTATCAAACTCATTTTCGGCTAGCCTGCACCATAAAAACCCAACAAGCAGAAGACCGCTAGAGTCCGGCCGTTTTCACCATTGACCCGTTATAGGACGAACTAAATGAATAAGCTGAGCAGTAAAATGGCCCTGTTGGGCACCTTCTTGCCTATGTGCTCTACCATGGCACTGGCACAACAGTCACAGGATGACGTTCAAGTTCTGAAAACCACCGTGGTGCAGGCTGCCTCTGAAGAGCTGAAACAAGCCCAGGGCGTCTCCATTGTCACCGAAGAGGACATGAAGCACCGCCCGGTCGCTAATGACATTGCTGAAATCGTTCGCACCATGCCCGGCGTCAACTTGTCTGGCAACAGCAGCTCGGGCCAGTACGGCAACAACCGTCAAATTGACATTCGCGGCATGGGCCCCGAAAACACGCTGATTTTGATCGACGGCAAACCTGTTCTGTCGCGCAACTCGGTAAAAATGGGTCGCTCTGGTGAGCGTAACACTCGCGGCGACAGCAACTGGGTTCCACCAGAAGCCATCGAGCGCATTGAAGTGATTCGCGGCCCTGCGGCGGCCCGTTACGGTTCAGGCGCGGCCGGCGGCGTGGTGAATATCATCACCAAAAAGCCTGATGAAGCCACGACCACCATCACCGCCGAAACTCAGCTATCCGAAGACAGCATGGAGGGCGATCAGTACCGAGCTAACCTCGTTACCGCCAGCCCCTTAACCGAGCGCTTCTCGCAGCGCACTTATATTAGCTACAACAAGCAAGACGCTGACGATGTGGACATCAACCGTGATGAAACCGTTGAAGGCTCACGTGTTGCCGCCGGCCGCGAAGGGGTAGAGAACCAGGACTTCCGCACCATGCTGCGCTTTGACCAAAGCGAAACCCAAACCTGGGAGCTGGAAGGTGCCTACAGCCGTCAGGGCAACATTTACGCTGGTGATAATGCCTTCCAGGGTGTGGACCATACAATGTCCAACCTATTAGCGGGTGAAGAAACCAATGTGATGCGCCGCAAAACTTTGTCGCTGACCCACAAGGGCAACTTCAGCTTTGGCGATTCTTTCAGCTACCTTCAGTGGGAAAACACTCGCAACACCCGTTTGGGTGAAGGCTCTGCCGGTGGTGGTGAAGGTGCTATTAACTCGGAAGAATACAATACCGTTGAGCTGGAAAACTTCAGCGCCAAAACGGAATGGAATACCCCTTTGCAGTTGGGCGGCCTGAACCAGACAATAACTTACGGTGCCGAATTCCGCAGCGAAAAACTGGATGACGGTGTGAACAACCAAACAGGCGTAGGCAACGTTGAAGACGGCGACCTGCCCGGCACCATCACCGACCCGGACCTGCGCCCGAGCGAAATAGACGCAACATTAGTGGGCGTATATATTGAAGACAATATCGCCCTTACCGACACCATTATGCTGACCCCCGGTGTGCGCTTTGACTCGCACAGTGAATCCGGCACCAACTGGTCACCCAGCGTAAACGCCTCTTGGCAAGCTACATCTAACCTGTCGCTGCAAGCGGGTATCAGCCGTGCGTTTAAAGCCCCCAACCTGTACCAGTTAAACCCCAACTACGCTTACTACACTCGCGGTAACGGCTGCCCCGTTGCCTACCCGAGCCTGGGCGGCGGCTGTACGATTCTGGGTAACCCGGACTTAAAGTTCGAAACCTCCGTTAACTCCGAAATCGGGGTTAACTACACCGCCGATGATGGTTTTGCCACAGGGTTGACTTACTTCCACAACGACTACGAAAACAAAATCACCACCTCGGCCACCGACCCAATTGGTGTGTTCGAAGGCACTCAGGTATTCCGCTGGGAAAACGCGCCCGAAGCAATTGTTGAAGGGCTTGAAGGTAACTTAAGCGTACCGTTTACCCAGGCACTTACCTTTACCTTAAACGCCACCGTCATGCTGGAATCCAAAGACACCACTACCGATGAACCACTGAGTATTATTCCGGACTACACCCTGAATTCTATGCTGGTGTGGTCTGTAACCGATCAGTGGGACATGGTGCTGAGCGGCCAACACTACGGCCCCACCGAAAGCCCCAAGTTGGAAAACAGCGGCGATGTGGTTGAAAACCAAATGGATCGCGATGCCTACAACGTTATTAACTTCAGCACCAACTACGACTTTGGCGGCGGCTTTGAAGTGATCCTGTCGATGAAAAACCTGATTAACGACCAGCTTAAGCGTGAAGGTACCTCGACTAACGCAGGCGCCAACACCTACAACGAACCGGGCCGCAGCTACCTGGTATCGCTGAGCAAAACGTTTTAATTCTTTATAAGCAATACACAGCGGCGTTTTGGGCGTCGCTGTTTTTTCATTTTGGCTCGGTTATTTAGGTACATAACCGAGCCAAGTCCATTGACCCTTAATGACATGGTTTTTGTCATGATTAGATTGATTGCCCCATCCCATCGTTCGTTTACGGTCCCGCGCAACCTTTTGTTTGTAGCCCTGGCGTTATGCAGCGACCAACAACTGAGCGCCGCCACTCCAGCACAGATCGACCGCTTGACCGAAAAGTGGTTACAGGTGGAGCAACAAAATCACGCGCTGATCAATGACTGGAAAACCCAAAAGCCGGCTATGCAACAGCGTTTATCCCTGCTGCAAGCCGAAAAAGAACAGCTGACCCAAATGCTGCAAGAAAGCAGCGCCGGGCAGGACGACGTAGAAGAACGTCGCTCAGAATTAATGGCCGAGCAGGCCGAACTGGAACAACAGCAAGAAAAACTCACCGAAGCTTTGGCGCAGCTGGCCGCCACCACCGAGGGCTTTTTACCCATGTTGCCAGAACTAGTACGCAACAACTGGGAAAAAGAGCAGCAAGCCGTTGGCGACCAAGCGGAAACATCCGTACTGCTGCAAGGCACACTGGCCAAGCTGTCAGACCTCAACGAATTCAACCAGCGCATTACCACCCATGAAACGGTAATGAGTACAGGCACAGACGATGTACTGGTGAAACAAATTTATCTTGGTGCCGTCTACGCCTGGTTTGCCAGCCAAGGGGGTGACTACGCCGGTTACGGTCGCACTGTGAACCACACCTGGCAGTGGCAGTTTAGCGACAAAATAGATGGCGACGCGATTAATCGCGCGATTGATGTCTTCGAAAAACGCCAGCCGCCACAACTGGTACAGCTGCCCATTATTATTGGCACCGAGGAGGTACAGCCGTGAAATTAACCGCTACACTTCTCAGTAGTCTGCTAACTCTCTGTGTGGCTTACACCGCACCCTCGGTCGCACAAGATGCGGAAGCCTCACTGGTTAAAAAAATTGAACGCGCGCAAAGTAACTTGGCGCGCACCGAGCAGAAAGTATTGCGCGAGCGCAACGATGTTGCCGGTAAGTTACGCAGCCTGGAAGAAGAAGTTTTAAACCTGCGAGATAAAACCGCCGTGGCGCGCCGCAAAATGGACGAGAAAACCCTAAGCCTGGGGCAACTGGAATCGCGTCTGAAAGATTGGAAAGAGCAACAGAGGTTTCAACAGAATCTGTTGAACCGTTTTTTGAAACAACAGGGTTACAGCAACCAGCAACTGGCTGAACTCTCTCTAAGCGAAAAAATTAACGCCACTAACCGCTTCAGCGAACAGCTGCGCGAACGCATGGCGCCACAATGGCGCGAGGAAAAAGTCGTGCGCGCCGATGGCACCATCGCACCGCTACCCACATTGCACATTGGCCCAGCCAGCTGGTATGTGGATGCCGAGCAAGCGGGCTTGGCCGAAACAGATAACGATGGCCATCTTAAAAGCCTGGCACAACTGTCTGGCGGCCAGAGCGACAATATCGTTAACCTGACCAACAACCCCCAGGGCGAGATTACCTTCGACCCGACACAAGGCCGCGCCTTGCACGCGCAACAAACCTCCGAAACTTTAATTGAGCACATCGCTAAAGGTGGATTGTGGGCCGCACCCATCTTACTGTTTGCGTTAATCGCTACCGCTACCGCGCTGTTTAAAGGCTGGCAATTGTGGCAGCTGCCCAAACTGATTCCGGCGCGCACCCGATCCGAATTACAACAACAGCGCGCCAACATTCAGGCACAGAAAGGCAGCATGCAAAAAGCACTGCTGGATACCTCGCTCAACAGCAACAATCCGCGCGAGCGCGACGACCGCTTGTTTGCTCAACTGCACGACGACAAAACCGTGCTGGAGCGCTGGCTTACCATTATTACCGTTACCGCCACTGTGTCGCCTCTGTTAGGACTATTGGGTACGGTAAGCGGAATGATCGAAACCTTCCGCATGATGACCACTTTCGGCTCCAGCGATCCGGAAGTCATTTCCGGCGGTATTGCCCAGGCGCTGGTGACCACCGAGTTGGGCCTGGTAGTCGCCATTCCCGCGCTGGTCTTAGGCGCTGTTTTATCACGCAAGGCGAAACGCTATTACCACGGCCTGGAAAGCTTTGCCCTGGTACTGAGCGGCGAAGATGCCGAGCCACAACCGGCCAAAACCACGCGAGAGGCAACGGCATGATTGAGCAAATCACCAACAGCTGGGTGTGCTGGCTAATGTTATTGCTGGCGCTCTACATCTATCACCAATTGTGGATGGACTATTTGCACCTTTTAGATGCGCCGGAAATGGCCGAACACAATGCGCCCGAGTATCAGCGCAAAATCACTGCGCTAAAAGTCGGTGCCTTACCGCTGATGGGCCTGTTTGGCACCATCACCGGCCTGCAAGATAGTTTTACCGGCATGATGCTGGGCGGCACTGACAGCCAGATGGTGGCCAACGGTATTGCCCACGCGCTGTTTACCACACAACTGGGATTGGTGTTGGCCATTCCCGGCTGGCTGCTGCTGGTGTTTGTAAACGCCAAGGGCAAAAGCTGCTACGCCACCACGACCGCGAGGTAACTGACATGACCAGCCGTTTGCAGCGTCGCCTGGAAATCCAGGAGCCTCAGGGCATTGATATGTCGCCCCTGCTGGACGTGGTGTTTATTCTGTTGATCTTTTTTATTGTCTCGACAGTTTTTGTCAAAGAAACCGGGGTAGAGGTAGACAAGCCCCAGGCCATTTCCGCGCAGTCGCAAGATCAACAATCCATTCTTTTGGCCATTACCGGAAGCGGTGAGGTGATGTACGACAGCGCCAACATTGGCGTGGCGGGCGTGCACGGCACGGTAGAACAACTACTACTCGGCGAAGACCGCCCGGTGGTTATTCAGGCCGACCGCACCGTGCCCACCGAGCTGTTGATGGAAGTCATCGACGAGGCAAAAATTGCCGGTGCCGTCAGCGTCAACATCGCCGCACTTAAGGAATAGGCGTCGCGGTATGGAAAAACACTTAAGTGCCTCGGCATTAAGCGCTGGTCTGCTGGCGTTAGCCGTTGGCTTCTTGTGGCTTTCTCAGGCGCTTAACCGCGAGTCCGCCGAGCCTCCTGGAATGTTGGAAGTTCAGGTGATTCAACCTGAGCCACCACCGCCCACGCCGAAAACGCAGCAGGTGGTGGAAAAAACCGATTTCCGTATTCAGGTAGAGGGCGACGGCCCCGCGGTGGTGATGAACGATATGGAAGTCGACGTTGAGGTGGACGACCCAGACATGCCCGAGGTACAGATACAAACCACCCAATGGACCGATTACAAAATTGATCTGGACGCCTACAACCTGGCCGATCTGGACAGCCAGCCATCGCTGTTAACGCCGATCAATATCCGGTTTCCACCCGAGCTTAAAAGCCGCGGCATTGAGAAGGTTATGCTCAAGCTGGAAGTCATGATCGATGAAAACGGCAAGGTCACTCTGCTGGATATTATCGATAACCCGCACACCTCATTGGTGGGCGAAATTAAACGCTTTGTTGACCGCAGCCAGTTCAGCCCGCCGCAAAAAGATGGCAAGAAAGTTCGGGCTCGTTTTATCTGGCCGCTGGAAATTAACTCTTAACGACTGCGAATATAAAGGCGATTACCCAATGACACTTTTGCACCGTTTTATTCGCCCCCTGGCTTTTGTGGCAAGCATAAGTTTTGCCCACAGCCTTAGCGCGGCACACATTACCCTGGAAATGGACGACCCTGAGTGGACGTTTTTACTTAAAAGCAGTCATCAGCAAGCGGGCAACGCCAGCTTAACCAGCGAGGAGGGGAAACTTTTTCGCGAGATCCAGCCGCTGCTGGCCAAAGGCGATTACCAGGGCGCGCTGACGCAAATTGAACAGAATACATCAAGCGATGCCAGTGCTGCGCTCTATGAAATTAAAGGCCAGGTGCTACTGAACTTAAAGCGCTACGACGATGCTGCCGCTGCCCTTAATAAAGCGCTGGAAATGCAACCGGGGCTTGCGGTATCCCACCGCGCGCTGGGTATGATTTACCTGATGCAGCAGGACTTTAAAAACGCCAAACAACACCTGAGCCAAACGCTTGAGCTGGGCGGTAACGACGCCCAAACCTACGGCCAACTGGCGTACGTAAATTTACAGCTGCATAAACCTCACTCGGCAGTGGCCGGTTATCAAACAGCGCTGTATCTCGACCCGGAAAACAGTCAATGGTACCAAGGCTTACTCTACGCCCTTACCGCCAGCAACGATTTCACCCAGGCGGCGAGCCTGGTCGACGAAATGCTAATCGACAAACCCAAGGGTCGCCGACTGTGGGTTCAGCGCGCACAAATTGCCATGAACGCCGGCGACAAAACCAAAGCCTTAGGCAGTATGGAAACGGCCTTAGCCCTGGGGGCGGATCGCGTTGACAACATCGCTTTAGCGGCAAGGCTGCATATGGAGCTGGGCAATCCGCGCCGCGCCGTAGAACTTTTATCGGGGGACAGTCGCCGCTTTGCCAAGGCCGGCGATATGGACACCTTACTGCAAATGGGCCGCTGGCTGGCCTCGCGTGATGAATGGTCCGCACTTGAACGTTTGGTAAAAGCAGTTGGCGACGTTAAGGGCTCATTATCCGGCGACCAACAAGCTGACTTTTTGGTAGTGGAAGGACAGGCGGCCATCGCCCGCAAACATTTCAAAACCGCCAGCAGCAAATTGGCTGCGGCTATCGAGCTGGCACCGGGCAATGGCGAAGCCTTAATCACCATGGCCAATGTACAAAAGTTAAGAAACAACCAACAGAGCGCGGTGATGTATTACCTGCGTGCCGAAACGTTGCCCGAGTTTAAAACCCGCGCCTTACAGGGCCGAGCCCAAGTCGAAATTGACCGTAAGGACTACGCCGCCGCATTGAATTTATTGCGAAAGCTTTACAAGGAAGAGCCCAACCGCCAACAGGTGTTTGAAAACATTCAAACGCTGGAACGCATTGTTCGTAATCAAGCGTAAAGCGATACATATTGACTGACGGCTACAAACATCTCGAATAAGTGAACACGTAAAGTATAGGCTACGCAGATAGCCCCTTAAGCAGTCTTTGATAAACGGCGCCAGATAATTTCTTCTGGCGTTTTAACAATGTGCGCCCCCAAGCTGCACCTTACTTTTAATAGCTAAGCAACCAAACCCATGATTACTCATTCTTTTTTTAGCGCACAAAATTCGCTAATGAAGGTGGCGAGAATCGCTACCGTCATCGTAGGCGGCTATACATTCACCGCCGCCCTCTGCCACTGGCTTAAATGGCTGACACCTGTGTCTGACCAGGAGGCGCGATTACTGGTCAACATGTCTTTCTTTATTATTTATCTACTGGTTTTGATGGCGCTATTTTGCGGTAGTAATCACCGCCGGATTATCGCCATTACCCTGGTGGGCAATGCCGTACTCTGGGCGCCTTGGTTACTTCTCGTTCAGGAGGCTGGCGTATGAAACAGGCCTTTCAACAATCGATGACCTGGCTGCACACCTTGAGTACCCTGCTGCTCATCTGGATCCTTTTCGCGATTTTTTTCGCCGGCACCCTGGCGTTCTTCCGTGTCGAAATCACTCACTGGATGCAGCCGGAAAGTCATGCCTCCGCGCCTTCGGAAAAATCTCTGCAAGTTGCCCTGGATTACTTAACTGAACACGCACCAAATGCGAAAAGCTGGCAAATCAGCCTGCCAGATTCACGCACTCGCACAACGGGGTTATCCTGGGAAAACTATAACGAAGAGCGACAAAGGCGCCGCGGGCCACGAGAGATTATTAATGCTGACAGCGGCGAACCCATTAAAAGCCGTGAGACCGCCGGCGGTGGATTTCTGTATCGATTTCATTTCGAGCTTTATCACATTCCACGCGGTATCGCGCGCTTGCTGGTGGGCATAGCGACTATGATGATGTTTGTCGGAATTATTACGGGTTTGTTTACAAGACGTAAATTGTTCGCTCACTTTTTTACCTATCGCCCCGGTAAAAACTTATTATCCTGGATTGACGCTCATGTAGTCACTGGGCTGATGGCGCTGCCTTTTCACATAATGATTACCTTTTCAGGACTCATTTTATTTTCCAACATCCTTCTATTTTTAAACACAGACGATAATCGCGGTCGTTTCGATAGGGGGCGCGATAACGCTCTTGCCGCCAAAGAAATTGCCCCGCCTACAGTGGACAACTGGCAGCCCAAGATCAGCGCCATGATTGCCCACGCGCAGCAACAATGGAGCCAGGAGGTGAGTAACATTCGGATTGATAATCCACGCCAGAGCGACGCCAGATTTTCTGTAGAATCCGGCACGCAAGACTCCTTAACGGCGGGACGAAATGGGCACGCCAGTATGAGCTTTAACTACGACGGCCAACCCATAGAGCACCATGCTGCCGAGAAAGCGGATAATGTTATCTCTGCCACTTACAGCTCACTGCGACAATTACACGAAGCTCACTTTGCCGATACCACTATGCGCTGGTTATTTTTCTTCTGCGGCGTTCTGGGCACATTTATGGTGGCCTCAGGGGCAATTTTGTGGGTAATTAAGCGAGCCCGTCAGCAACTGGGAAAATTTGGTGTTGAGCTGGTCAGCGCGTTAAATGTAGGCGGTATTGCGGGATTGATATGTGCAACCGGCTCACTCTTTTGGGCCAACCGCTTTTTACCGGTGGGCATAGTCGAACGCCGTGACTGGGAGATCAATGTATTTTTTATTATCTGGGGAATATGCTTGCTATACGCGGTTTTTTTCCGCCACCGCAAAGGCTGGTCGGCGCTTTTGGCACTGGCATCAGTTTTATACATTTCGATTCCGCTACTGGATCAATTCACCTCACCGGTAAGTCTGCTACATGCATTCAAAATCGGCGACTGGATTCGCCTGGGCTTTGATGGCGTAGCACTATTATTCGGCCTAGGAATGTTCACCGCTTTTTACTATCTCGCGCTAAGAAATGAAAACGACGGCTTACGCCTGGCAAACTTAAAGTCATTTGCGAGCAATAAGCATAAGGAGGAGACATGTTAATCATCGCCTATATTTTGGCTCTGATCGGTTTAACCTACTTTGCGGCAACCATTAAAAAACCGTTTCAATTACTCCACGGAAAAAAAAGTAAGCTGCCGGACAACCAGAAATGGCTGCTACACGGCTTTGGTTATTTACACATTGCTATTGCGCTATACCCGTGCCTCCTTAGATGGGGGCCTCAAGTAGGTATCGCCATCTGGGTTGGCGTTATTCATGTGGCAGGGTTTACCCTTGTGCCCATACTTACTTATCGACCCAACTGGTTTTGTTATTTATGGAAACTTTGCCTATTCGGTAGAGTAACCACAAAGCAACCGTAGCAAGTCCGTCCTTTTATCTCTGTAGCCATATCGTTCACGACCCGATATGGCTTTTAATGTCGCAATCATATGCTGGTAGACAGCAGTTACGCTCGGTCGAAAACCAATAACATCTTCATAATGTACAGTCCCCCTCACCGAGTTTAGTTAAGCGAAAACATTAGCGTTCGTACACAGCACTCAATCTAACCCTAGGGTTTAAATTTTTCGTAAATAATTTACCCGCCTCAATTTATTTCTGTGTTTAAGGCTCGCAGGCTCGTTCAATATATTTTTTGCTTTCGCGAAGCAGAAGCAGAAGCAGAAGCAGGTGAGCATCTAAAAGTCCAACCTGTACCAACGCGACTGACTTTTTCTACTATTACTAGATCAAATAGTAGAAAAAGTTATTCCTGCCATCATCAAGGATGGCATAAGTATGGTTTTCCAGACGCTATTAAGACAACAACTCGAAATTTTTAGTCTTATCTACGTTAGGTGATGACGAAATCGTAGTATTCGCCCCCCCTAATACGGCCCCTTATTTACAGAGATGTAAGGGAGGTAAACTTAAAAGAAAGCAAATCCTTTACGAGGCAATAGTTTTCAAAAATAACGGCACCTGAGCAACCGGATAGCTGCAACCTAGAGAGCTAGGCGCACGTGGCCATAAGCAAGATTGCCACAGCATATCGCTTTTAAGATGAACGCGATGAAGTAGTGCACCAGACGCCACACAAAGATGAAGCACAGGAACAAGTCGTAGCAGACCAACGCGATAGCGCGTATCTGTGGCTGGCAATGGCCACCTAAGCTGGGAAGTAGCCCACAAAGTAAAACGCCCAACCGAGTTATCGATTGGGCGTTTTAGATTAGAAGCTTGACGAAGGTTGGCCCCGCAAGTGAAGCGAGCGCCTTGGGTCTGACCGTAGGGCATCGGCAAGCACCAGCTAGCGTAGATAGTAACTCACAAGAAAAACGCCCTGCAGGACTACCTACAGGGCGCTTATATTAGAAGCTTGACGATGACCTACTCTCACATGGGGAAGCCCCACACTACCATCGGCGCTGAGTCGTTTCACTGCTGAGTTCGGGATGGAATCAGGTGGTTCCAACTCGCTATGATCGTCAAGCAAACAGGTATGGTTTGTTTTCGGTCTTATCTACGTTCGTAGTGCCTAATCACACAACCAAATAGGGCGATGAACAAAGTTGTTTTTCGTTTTACTGAGGACACTGTGTATCACACTAAGTCCGTCGATTGATCATGTTATCAATCAGTCGATTCTGTTATATGGTCAAGCCTCACGGGCAATTAGTACTGGTTAGCTCAACGCCTCACAACGCTTCCACACCCAGCCTATCAACGTAGTAGTCTTCTACGGCCCTTTAGGGGATTCAAGATCCCAGGGAAAGCTAATCTTGAAGGAGGCTTCCCGCTTAGATGCTTTCAGCGGTTATCCCGTCCGAACGTAGCTACCCGGCAATGCTATTGGCATAACAACCGGAACACCAGAGGTTCGTTCACTCCGGTCCTCTCGTACTAGGAGCAACTCTTCTCAACTTTCCAACGCCCACGGCAGATAGGGACCGAACTGTCTCACGACGTTCTAAACCCAGCTCGCGTACCACTTTAAATGGCGAACAGCCATACCCTTGGGACCGGCTTCAGCCCCAGGATGTGATGAGCCGACATCGAGGTGCCAAACACCGCCGTCGATGTGAACTCTTGGGCGGTATCAGCCTGTTATCCCCGGAGTACCTTTTATCCGTTGAGCGATGGCCCTTCCATACAGAACCACCGGATCACTATGACCTACTTTCGTACCTGCTCGTCGTGTCAGACTCGCAGTCAAGCTGGCTTGTGCCATTACACTAACCTCCTGATTTCCGACCAGGATTAGCCAACCTTCGTGCTCCTCCGTTACTCTTTGGGAGGAGACCGCCCCAGTCAAACTACCCACCATACACTGTCCGCGATCCAGATAATGGACCTGCGTTAGAACCCCAAACATACCAGGGTGGTATTTCAAGGTTGGCTCCACCACAACTAGCGTCATGGTTTCAAAGCCTCCCACCTATCCTACACAAATAGGTTCAGAGTTCAGTGCAAAGCTATAGTAAAGGTTCACGGGGTCTTTCCGTCTAGCCGCGGGAACACTGCATCTTAACAGCGATTTCAATTTCACTGAGTCTTGGGTGGAGACAGCGTGGCCATCGTTACGCCATTCGTGCAGGTCGGAACTTACCCGACAAGGAATTTCGCTACCTTAGGACCGTTATAGTTACGGCCGCCGTTTACCGGGGCTTCGATCAAGAGCTTCGCCGAAGCTAACCCCATCAATTAACCTTCCGGCACCGGGCAGGCGTCATACCCTATACGTCCACTTACGTGTTTGCAGAGTACTATGTTTTTAATAAACAGTCGCAGCCACCTGGTCACTTCGACCGGTCTCAGCTTAGGGAGCAAGTCCCATCACCAAGGCCGGCGTACCTTCTCCCGAAGTTACGGTACCATTTTGCCTAGTTCCTTCACCCAAGTTCTCTCAAGCGCCTTGGTATTCTCTACCTGATCACCTGTGTCGGTTTACAGTACGGTTCGTTATTACCTGAAGCTTAGAAGCTTTTCCTGGAAGCATGGCATCAACCACTTCGTCTCAAAAATGAGACTCGTCATCAGTTCTCAGCCTTAAGAGCCCGGATTTACCTAAGCTCTCAGCCTACAACCTTAAACACGGACAACCAACGCCGTGATGGCCTAGCCTACTCCGTCCCTCCATCGCAGTAATAACAAGTACAGGAATGTTAACCTGTTTCCCATCGACTACGCATTTCTGCCTCGCCTTAGGGGCCGACTAACCCTATTCCGATTAACGTTGAATAGGAAACCTTGATCTTCCGGCGAGGGGGCTTTTCACCCCCTTTATCGTTACTCATGTCAGCATTCGCACTTCTGATACCTCCAGCATGCTTCTCAACACACCTTCAACGGCTTACAGAACGCTCCCCTACCATGCACAAAGTGCATCCGCAGCTTCGGTTGCTAGTTTTAGCCCCGTTACATCTTCCGCGCAGGCCGACTCGACTAGTGAGCTATTACGCTTTCTTTAAAGGATGGCTGCTTCTAAGCCAACCTCCTAGCTGTCTGAGCCTTCCCACATCGTTTCCCACTTAACTAACATTTGGGACCTTAGCTGGCGGTCTGGGTTGTTGCCCTCTCGACGACGGACGTTAGCACCCGCCGTCTGTCTGCCATGATTGCACTCCACGGTATTCGGAGTTTGCATGGGGTTGGTAAGTCGGGATGACCCCCTAGCCCAAACAGTGCTCTACCCCCGTGGGTGA
>NZ_KB898719.1 GCF_000377745.1 Gilvimarinus chinensis DSM 19667
TCAACCAGTTTCTTAACCGCGCTGGTACCCAGCTCGTTGTCGTCTTCGCCGTTCAGAGCCATCAGGGCAGAACCGGCGATGATTGGGGTGTCGTCACCTGGGAAGTCGTAGTCAGACAGCAGCTCACGCAGCTCCATCTCAACCAGCTCCAGCATCTCTTCGTATTCTTCGGTGCCTACGCCGCCGCAATCTTCGGCCAGCAGGTCCGCTTTGTTCAGGAATACTACGATGTAAGGTACACCTACCTGACGAGACAGCAGGATGTGCTCACGGGTTTGCGGCATAGGACCGTCGGTCGCGCCACACACCAGGATAGCACCGTCCATCTGAGCAGCACCGGTGATCATGTTTTTCACGTAGTCGGCGTGCCCAGGGCAGTCAACGTGCGCGTAGTGACGGCTCGGTGAGTCGTACTCAACGTGTGAAGTCGCGATGGTAATACCGCGCTCACGTTCTTCCGGAGCGTTATCAATACCGTCAAAAGCTACTGCAGCACCACCCCATACTTCCGCGCATACACGGGTCAGGGCCGCTGTCAGAGTAGTTTTACCGTGGTCAACGTGACCGATGGTGCCCACATTGACGTGGGGCTTGTTCCGTTCGAACTTTTCTTTTGCCACTTTACGTTTCCTCTAATTAAATAATCAGAATCAATTAATCACTAATGATATTGTTTTTTGCCATAATTTCATCGGTGACGTTTTTGGGTGCCTCAGCATAGCCTTTAAACTCCATGCTGTAGGTTGCGCGGCCCTGAGTCGCGGAGCGCAAATCAGTAGCGTAACCAAACATCTCCGCCAAGGGCACTTCGGCATTGACAGTTTTACCGCTGACGCTTTCGTCCATGCCTTGGATAACGCCACGACGACGGTTTAAGTCGCCGACCACATCACCCATATTCTCTTCCGGAGTGACCACTTCCACTTTCATGATCGGCTCCAGCAATACCGCACCACCTTGTTGCGCCAACTTTTTGGTCGCCATAGATGCGGCAATTTTAAAGGCCATCTCGTTGGAGTCCACATCGTGGAACGAGCCATCGTACAACGTAGCCTTCAAACCCAGTAACGGGTAGCCCGCAAGAACACCATTTTTCATTTGCTCTTCGATGCCTTTGGCAACAGCGGGAATATATTCTTTCGGTACGGAACCGCCAACAATTTCGTTAACGAACTCTAAGCCTTCAGCGCCTTCGTCTTCGGCCGGTTCAAAGCGAACCCATACATGACCATACTGACCACGGCCGCCGGACTGCCGTACAAACTTACCTTCAATTTCACAGGTGTTTTGAATACGCTCACGATAGGCTACTTGCGGCTTACCAATGTTGGCCTCAACGCTAAACTCGCGACGCATGCGATCGACGATAATATCCAGGTGCAGCTCACCCATACCACCGATAATCGTTTGCCCGGTTTCTTCATCGGTACGCACGCGGAATGATGGATCTTCTTGAGCAAGCTTGCCCAATGCAACACCCATTTTTTCCTGGTCGGCTTTACTTCTGGGTTCTACGGCCACGTGAATCACGGGCTCTGGGAACTCCATACGCTCAAGGGTAATAATGCTGTTGGGATTACACAACGTATCGCCCGTTGTGACGTCTTTAAAACCAATGCCCGCCGCGATATCACCGGCCAGCACTTCTTTAATTTCCTGGCGATCGTTCGCGTGCATTTGCACCATGCGACCAATGCGCTCTTTTTTACCTTTAACCGGGTTATAAACGGTATCGCCGGTAGACAGGGTTCCGGAGTAAACGCGGAAGAATGTCAGCGTACCCACAAACGGGTCGGTGGCAATTTTAAAGGCAAGTGCCGCAAAAGGTGCGCTGTCATCGGCTTCACGAGTATCGTGCGTTTCGCCGTCTTCCAGTACACCATCAATGGCTTTTACTTCGGTAGGTGCCGGCAGATAATCGATTACCGCATCCAACACGGCCTGAACGCCTTTGTTTTTAAACGCAGAGCCGCCCAGAACCGGAATAATTTCATTGGCCAAAGTGCGCTTGCGAAGCGCCGCTTTAATTTCTTCTTCGGCCAGCTCTTCGCCTTCGAGGTATTTGTTCATCAGGTCGTCGTCCGCCTCAGCGGCGGCTTCTACCAGATACTCGCGCATCTCATCGCAGGTTTCTTGTAGATCAGCAGGAATGTCCTGGTACTCGAAGGTCATGCCGCGATCATCTTCATTCCAGATAATCGCCTGCATTTTAATTAGGTCAACCACGCCCTTGAATTCATCTTCAGAGCCAATGGTCATCTGCAGGGGAACGGCGTTAGCGCCCAGGCGCTCGCGCAATTGCTCAACCACACGCAGATAATTCGCGCCCGTACGGTCCATCTTGTTGACGAACACCATACGCGGCACTTCATATTTGTTGGCTTGACGCCATACGGTTTCAGTTTGCGGCTGTACGCCGGAAGAGCCACACAGCACCACAATAGCGCCGTCAAGCACACGCAGTGAACGCTCTACCTCAATGGTAAAATCAACGTGCCCAGGGGTATCAATGATATTGATGCGGTGCTCATCAAACTGCTGACTCATGCCAGACCAGAAAGTGGTTACAGCTGCTGAGGTGATGGTGATACCGCGCTCTTGCTCTTGTTCCATCCAGTCGGTGGTCGCAGCGCCGTCGTGTACTTCACCAATTTTGTGGGAGAGGCCCGTGTAAAACAATACACGCTCAGTGGTGGTTGTTTTGCCCGCATCTACGTGCGCACAAATACCAATGTTGCGATAGCGAGCGATTGGCGTCTTACGTGCCACAGCTGAAGTCTCCAAATACCAATTTCTTAAAATGGTAAAAGGCAGCCATGATAGCTGCCTTTTGTTTCTTAACGCTTACAAGCTTAGAAGCGGAAGTGAGAGAATGCCTTGTTGGCCTCGGCCATACGGTGTACATCTTCACGCTTCTTCACTGCAGAACCTTTGTTCTGCGAAGCATCAATCAACTCACCAGCCAGACGGGCAGGCATAGACTTTTCGCCGCGACCGCGGGAGTAATCTACCAACCAGCGCATAGCCAGCGCGGTACGACGTGCAGGACGCACTTCAACAGGAACCTGGTAAGTCGCACCACCCACACGGCGAGATTTAACCTCAACCAGTGGAGCAATGTTTTCCAGCGCCTCGTCGAACACCTCAATGGGGTCGCGGTTCAGCTTGTCGTTAACAATATCCAGCGCACCGTAAACGATTTTTTCCGCTACGGATTTCTTACCACTGATCATTACGTGGTTCATGAACTTAGCCAGAGTCACATTGCCGTATTTAGGATCCGGCAAGATCTCGCGTTTCGCGACAACTCTTCTTCTTGGCATGTTAATAGCCTCTCTTCAGGGAATGTCCAGGACTGCCGAAGCGCCTGGCCTTACTCGGTTCTACCCGAAAACGTATGTCTTAAGTCGCGAATGCTTACTTAGGACGTTTGGTACCGTACTTAGAGCGGCCCTGTTTACGGTCGTTAACACCGGAAGTATCCAGTGAACCGCGAACAGTGTGGTAGCGCACACCAGGCAAGTCTTTTACACGACCGCCACGGATCAGTACTACGCTGTGCTCTTGCAAGTTGTGCCCTTCACCACCGATGTATGAGGTAACCTCAAAGCCGTTGGTCAGACGAACACGACATACTTTACGCAGTGCTGAGTTCGGCTTCTTCGGCGTGGTAGTGTAAACGCGGGTGCAAACACCACGCTTTTGCGGGTTGGCTTGCAGAGCAGGTACGTCGCTCTTTTGAACCTTACGTTTTCTCGGCTTACGAACCAACTGGTTGATCGTTGCCATGAAAATAAACTCCACAGATATATAAAAGCCTCATTTTGAGGCCAATTTAAAGAAGATGGCTACTGCCATCCCCCACTTCGTAAAAAGTGGGTGGCGCATTGTAATGACACCCCCCACTTCCGTCAAGACACTATTGAGCAATAATTACTCACCCGAGGCCAGGCCCCGGGCAGCGTCTCTTTGCCCGCTATCAACCTGGCAAACATAGTTGCCGGATTAATAGGGGGTCAATCTTACTCGCCACTGGACTTAAGCGCCTCGGTCAGAGCCGCTTCGACATCCTCGGCACTGACTCCAGTATCGGCAAACTCCAGTGCTTCTTCACGCTTGCGCTTGCGCTCGCTGTGATACGCCAAACCAGTACCGGCCGGAATCAGACGACCCACTACAACGTTCTCCTTCAAGCCGCGCAGTGAATCCTTCTTGCCGGTAACCGCCGCTTCGGTCAATACGCGGGTGGTTTCCTGGAATGAGGCCGCCGAGATAAAGGACTCGGTTGCCAGCGATGCCTTGGTAATACCCAACAGCAAACGTTCGAACTTAGCAGGCTGCTTGTCTTCCGCGCGCAGGCGTTCGTTTTCGGCCAGCACATTGGTGTATTCCACTTGCTCGCCTTTTACGAAGGTAGAGTCACCCATTTCGGTGATTTCTACTTTACGCAGCATTTGACGAACGATGGTTTCAATGTGCTTATCGTTAATCTTTACACCCTGCAGACGGTAAACGTCCTGAATTTCGTTGGTAATGTAGCTCGCCAGAGCTTCAACACCTTTCAGACGCAAAATATCGTGCGGGTTAGAAGGACCATCGGACACCACCTCACCTTTCACAACTTGCTCACCTTCAAACACGGTCAATTGACGGTGTTTTGGAATCAGCACTTCGTAGTGAGTAGACCCATCTTCCAGCGGCTGGCCATCGCTTGGAGTAATCACCAGACGACGCTTGCCTTTGGTCTCTTTACCGAAGCTAACGGTACCGGAGATTTCCGCCAGAATGGACGGCTCTTTCGGCTTACGCGCTTCAAACAGGTCGGCCACGCGGGGCAGACCACCGGTAATATCACGGGTTTTCGAACCCTCTTGAGGGATACGGGCAAGTACGTCACCCACCTCAATAGTGTCGTTATCGGCAATGCTCAAAATCGCATGGGCTGGCAGCAGATAGTGCGCAGGCATGGTGGTATTGGGCAAGCACAGCTCGTTACCGGCTTCATCCGTCAGAGTAATAGCAGGACGCATGTCCTTACCGGCAGACGGACGCTCGGACGGATCCATCACCTCGATAGACGACAAACCAGTCAACTCGTCAGTTTGACGACGTACCGACAGGTTATCTTCCATACCCGAGAAGTTCACCTTACCCGCCACTTCAGTCACGATGGGGTGGGTGTGCGGATCCCACTTGGCCACAATCTGGCCGCCGTCAACCTGCTCACCATCTTTAACAGAGATCACGGCACCGTAAGGAATCTTATAGCGCTCACGCTCACTGCCCTGGGCATCGGCCACCGCCAGCTCACCCGAGCGAGATACCGCCACCAGGTTGCCGTCTTTGTTGGTCACCACTTTGATGTTAATCAGGCGGATCGTACCTTCCTGCTTAACCTGAACATTGTCTGCCGCAGAAGCACGCGAAGCCGCACCACCAATGTGGAAGGTACGCATGGTCAGCTGAGTACCGGGCTCACCGATCGACTGAGCAGCAATAACACCGACAGCCTCACCTTTGTTGGCGCGATGACCACGAGCCAAATCACGGCCGTAGCACATAGAGCAGATGCCGGTGCGAGCGTCACAGGTAATTGGCGAGCGCACCAGCACTTCGTCAATCCCCATGCCTTCAATGCGCTCAACCCAGGCTTCGTCGATCATAGTGCCGGCGGGCACCAGGATCTCATCAGAGTTAGGACGCACAACATCGCGAGCCACAACACGACCCAGAATACGGTCACCCAAGGATTCAATAACGTCGCCGCCTTCAATAACGGGAGCCATTTCCAGACCTTCGTCGGTACCACAGTCAGCCATGGTTACTACCAGGTCCTGCGCAACATCTACCAGACGACGAGTCAGGTAACCGGAGTTTGCGGTTTTCAGAGCGGTATCGGCCAGACCTTTACGCGCACCGTGTGTCGAAATAAAGTACTGACCAACGTTCAGACCTTCACGGAAGTTTGCGGTAATAGGCGCTTCAATAATAGAGCCATCCGGCTTAGCCATCAGGCCGCGCATACCCGCCAACTGACGAATCTGAGCCGGGCTACCACGAGCACCGGAATCGGCGTACATATAAACCGAGTTGAAAGAAGTTTGCTGCTCCTCTTCACCGTCGCGATTAATCACCGACTCGAAGCTGATGCCGTCCATCATCGACTTGGCAACCAGGTCGTTAGCGCGCGACCAGATATCGATCACTTTGTTGTACTTCTCACCGGCGGTTACCAAACCAGAAGCAAACTGACTTTCAATTTCTTTCACTTCTTCTTCGGCGCGAGCAACAATTTCGTACTTCTCATCGGGAATGGCAAAGTCATTCACACCGATAGAAGAGCCAGACTTAGTAGAGAAGTCATAGCCCATGTACATCAAGCGGTCGGCAAAAATAACGGTCGCCTTCAAACCCACCACACGATAGCAGTGGTTAATAACCGCAGAGATAGCCTTCTTAACCATGGCGCGGTCGATCATCTCGAAGGGGATGCCCTCGGGTACGATTTCCCACAGCAGTACACGGCCGACGGTGGTTTCAACCAGGCGTTTAGTGGCCTGCTTTTCACCTTCGCTGCCGATAATGGTTTCATCGATGCGCACTTTTACGCGCGCCTGCAACTCAACCTGATGGCCGTAGTAAGCACGAGACACTTCGGCAACATCGGCGAACACCATGCCTTCACCTTTAGCGTTAATACGCTCACGGGTCATCCAGTACAAGCCCAGTACCACGTCTTGCGAGGGTACAATGATCGGCTCACCAGAGGCAGGTGACAGAATGTTGTTGGTGGACATCATCAGCGCGCGCGCTTCCAGCTGAGCTTCAAGCGTCAGCGGAACGTGCACAGCCATCTGGTCACCGTCGAAGTCGGCGTTATAGGCCGCACACACCAACGGGTGCAGCTGGATGGCCTTACCTTCAATCAGCACAGGCTCAAACGCCTGAATACCCAGACGGTGCAAGGTAGGTGCGCGGTTCAGCAGTACCGGGTGCTCGCGAATCACTTCGTCGAGGATATCCCATACCACGGCTTCTTCGCGCTCGACCATTTTCTTGGCCGCTTTGATGGTAGTGGCCAGGCCACGCAATTCCAGCTTGCTGAAAATAAAGGGCTTAAACAGCTCTAATGCCATTTTCTTAGGCAGACCACACTGGTGCAGACGCAGGGTAGGACCAACCACAATCACCGAACGGCCAGAGTAGTCAACACGCTTACCCAGCAGGTTCTGACGGAAACGACCCTGCTTACCTTTGATCATGTCGGCCAAAGATTTCAGCGGACGCTTGTTGGAACCGGTAATCGCACGACCGCGACGGCCGTTATCCAGCAGCGCGTCTACAGACTCCTGCAGCATACGCTTTTCGTTGCGCACAATAATGTCTGGCGCATTAAGATCCAGCAGGCGCTTCAAACGGTTGTTACGGTTAATGACGCGACGGTACAAATCGTTCAGATCAGAGGTCGCAAAGCGGCCGCCATCCAAAGGCACCAGCGGGCGCAAATCCGGTGGTAATACCGGCAGCACTTCCATAACCATCCACTCTGGGTTGTTGCCAGAGTAGTAGAAAGCTTCCAGCAGCTTTAAGCGCTTGGAGAACTTTTTGATTTTGGTTTCCGAATTCGTGTTCGGAATTTCTTCACGCAGGTATTGAATCTCTTCTTCGAGGTTGATGTCCGACATCAGCGCTTTAATCGCTTCGGCGCCCATCAGCGCTTCGAACTCATCGCCGAACTCTTCCATTGATTCAAAGTACTGCTCGTCAGTCAGCAGCTGGCCGCGCTCCAGGGTAGTCATACCCGGATCGGTCACAACGTAAGACTCAAAATACAGCACACGCTCGATATCACGCAGAGTCATATCCAGCAATAAGCCGATACGGCTCGGCAGTGATTTCAAAAACCAGATATGAGCAACGGGACTTGCCAACTCAATGTGGCCCATGCGCTCACGGCGAACTTTCGCCAGAGTCACTTCAACGCCACACTTCTCACAGATAATGCCGCGGTGCTTCATGCGCTTGTATTTGCCGCACAAACACTCGTAGTCTTTTACCGGGCCAAAAATTTTGGCACAGAACAGACCTTCGCGCTCGGGCTTGAAGGTACGGTAGTTAATAGTCTCGGGCTTTTTAACTTCGCCGAATGACCAAGAGCGAATCATTTCTGGCGATGCCAGACCAATGCGAATCGCATCAAATTCTTCAGTTTGTCCCTGGGACTTGAGCAGATTAAGTAAGTCTTTCAAGGCGCTTCCTCCAGTGGGCTCCAGTAGTGCAGTTTGCACACGGGGCGGAGCTCATGCTCCGCCCTAACCGATTTAGTAATGGACGGACGATTACTCGTCCTCTTCCAGTTCCATATTGATACCGAGGGCACGGATCTCTTTAACCAGTACGTTAAAGGATTCGGGCATACCCGGCTCCATACGGTGGTCGCCATCGACAATATTTTTGTACATTTTGGTACGGCCGGTTACATCGTCCGACTTCACGGTCAACATTTCCTGCAAGGTATAAGCAGCACCGTATGCTTCCAATGCCCATACCTCCATCTCACCAAAGCGCTGACCACCGAACTGCGCCTTACCACCCAGCGGCTGCTGGGTAACCAGGCTGTAAGAACCGGTAGAACGCGCGTGCATCTTGTCGTCCACCAAGTGGTTCAACTTCAGCATGTACATATAGCCGACGGTTACCGGACGCTGGAATGAATCGCCGGTACGGCCGTCGTACAACTGCATCTGACCGGAATCGGGCAGATCAGCGAGACGCAGCAAGGCTTTGATTTCGTGCTCTTTAGCACCATCAAATACCGGAGTGGCCATAGGCACACCGCCGCGCAAGTTGTTGGCAAGGTCCATAACCTCTTCGTCAGAGAAGTTAACCAAATCTTCTTTGGCAAAAACATCGCCGGTTTCGTTGTAAATCTCTTCCAGGAAGCCGCGCACTTCATTAACGGCTTTCTGCTGGCGCACCATCTCATCGATTTTTACGCCCAAGCCTTTTGCTGCCATGCCCAAGTGCGTTTCCAAGATCTGACCCACGTTCATACGCGAGGGCACACCCAGCGGGTTAAGCACGATATCTACCGGCTCACCTTTGGCATCGTAAGGCATATCTTCAATCGGCATAATGACCGAGATAACACCTTTGTTACCGTGACGACCGGCCATCTTGTCACCGGGCTGAATACGACGCTTAATCGCCAGGTAAACTTTAACGATTTTCAGAACGCCCGGCGCCAGGTCATCGCCAGTGGACAGCTTGCGCTTCTTATCTTCAAAACGCTCATCCAGATTCTTACGGCACTCGGCCAGACGCTCTTCAGCGCGATCGATTTGCTCGTTCAGCTCATCACTGTCAACGCGCAGTTTGAACCACTGCTCGGTTTCCAGGGCATCGAGAACATCGTCGGTCAGCACCTCGCCTTTTTTCACGCCTTTACCAGCAGCCACTTTCTGTCCGCCAATAACAGCGCGCAGGCGCTCCAGAGTAGCCGCTTCCATAATACGGAACTCTTCGTTGAGGTCTTTGCGAACTTCGTCCAACTGTGCTTTTTCGATGTCTTGTGAACGCTGATCTTTTTCCAGACCATCGCGAGTAAACACCTGCACATCAATAACGGTACCTTTGGTGCTTGATGGCACACGCAAAGAGGTGTCTTTAACGTCAGACGCTTTCTCACCGAAAATAGCGCGCAGCAGTTTTTCTTCTGGGGTTAATTGGGTTTCGCCCTTAGGCGTCACTTTACCCACCAGAATGTCACCACCACCCACTTCAGCGCCGATGTAAACAATGCCGGACTCGTCCAGTTTGTTCAGAGCGTTTTCACCTACGTTCGGAATATCCGAAGTGATCTCTTCACTACCGAGCTTGGTATCGCGAGCGATACAGGTCAGCTCTTGGATGTGAATGGTGGTAAAGCGGTCTTCTTGCACCACACGCTCAGACACCAAAATGGAGTCTTCAAAGTTGTAACCGTTCCAGGGCATAAACGCGATACGCATGTTCTGCCCCAAAGCCAGCTCACCCATATCCACCGATGGACCATCGGCCAAGATGTCGCCACGCTGTACGGTATCACCAACATTCACAATAGAGCGTTGGTTAATGCACGTGTTTTGGTTCGAGCGGGTGTACTTAATCAGGTTGTAGATATCAACACCGGCATCGCCAGACTCGACTTCTTCGTCGCGAACTTTAATGACGATGCGGCCAGCGTCTACACGATCAATCACACCGCCGCGCTTAGCTACAACACACACACCAGAGTCAGCGGCAACATTGCGCTCCATACCGGTACCCACCAAAGGCTTTTCGGCCTTCAGAGTAGGCACAGCCTGACGCTGCATGTTCGATCCCATCAAAGCGCGGTTAGCATCATCGTGCTCCAGAAACGGAATCAAAGATGCGGCTACCGAAACCACCTGACGAGGCGATACGTCCATAAACTGAACTTCGGCCGGGCTTTTCAGGGTGAAGTCACCGTAGTGGCGCACAGACACCAAATCTTCTACCAGCTTACCGCTCTCATCCAACTTGGCAGATGCCTGGGCGATAACATATTCCGCTTCGTTAATGGCCGACAGGAATTCGATGTCGTCCGTTACCTGACCGTCTTTTACGCGGCGGTACGGAGTTTCCAAAAAGCCGTAGCTGTTGGTACGCGAGTAAGTCGCCAGCGAGTTAATCAAGCCAATGTTTGGACCTTCAGGGGTCTCAATTGGGCAGACACGACCATAGTGAGTCGGGTGTACGTCGCGCACCTCAAAGCCGGCACGCTCACGGGTCAAACCGCCGGGGCCCAAGGCCGAAACGCGACGCTTGTGAGTCACCTCAGACAGCGGGTTGTTCTGGTCCATAAACTGAGACAACTGCGAAGAGCCAAAGAACTCTTTAATGGCAGCGGCCACAGGTTTGGCGTTGATTAAATCCTGCGGCATCAAGCCTTCGCTTTCAGCCATTGACAGGCGTTCTTTAACCGCACGCTCAACGCGAACCAAGCCAACACGGAATTGGTTTTCGGCCATTTCACCGACAGAGCGAATACGACGGTTACCCAAGTGGTCGATATCATCCACAACGCCTTTACCGTTGCGAATATCGATCAGAGTCTTCAGCACATCAACGATATCGTCGTTAGACAGAGTGCCTTCGCCAAACTCTTCTTCACGTCCCAGGCGACGGTTGAACTTCATGCGACCAACAGCAGAAAGGTCGTAGCGCTCTTGAGTGAAGAACAAGTTGTTAAACAGTGCTTCGGCAGACTCTTTGGTCGGTGGCTCACCCGGACGCATCATGCGATAAATTTCAACCAGCGCTTCAAGCTGAGTGCGGGTTGGGTCGATACGCAGGGTATCGGAGATAAATGGACCACAATCCAGCTCGTTGGTGTAGAGAGTTTCAACGGTCTTAACACCGGCCTTCATCAGAATTTCCAGCGCGTCCACGGTGATTTCGCTGTTACATTCCAGCAACACTTCACCGGTGTTCTCGTCGATCACGTCTTTTGCCAACGCGCGACCCAGCAGGTAATCGGCGGGTACAGCCATTTCTTCCACGCCAGCTTTTTCCAGCTGACGAATGTGGCGAGCAGTAACGCGGCGACCTTCTTCGACAAGAACCTTGCCGTTCTTGTCTTTGATATCAAAGGTGGCAACGTCACCACGCAGACGAGACGGCACAACTTCAAAGGTAAACTGGCCATCATCACCCAAGGTGAAGGTACTGGTCTCGAAGAACATTTCCAGCATTTCTTGCGAGCTGAAGCCCAGCGCACGCAACAAGATAGATGCGGGCAATTTACGGCGACGGTCAATACGTACGTACACTAAATCTTTAGGGTCAAACTCAAAGTCCAACCAGCTGCCGCGGTAAGGAATAATACGAGCGCTGTAAAGCAGCTTGCCTGAAGAGTGCGTTTTGCCTTTATCGTGATCGAAGAATACACCCGGTGAACGGTGCAACTGGGATACGATCACACGCTCGGTACCATTGATCACAAAAGTACCATTGTCCGTCATGAGCGGAATTTCGCCCATGTAGACTTCTTGTTCTTTAATATCTTTGATTGCTTTGTTCGCTGAATCTTTATCGTAGATGATCAGCCGAACCTTGACGCGCAGCGGCGCTGAATAAGTCACCCCACGCAAAATACATTCATTAACATCAAACGCTGGTTTGCCAAGCACGTAGCTGACATACTCAAGCGCTGCATTGCCAGAGTAGCTGGCAATTGGGAATACAGAGCGGAAGGCGGCGTGCAGGCCAACATCAAAACGCTCTTCTCCAGACGCATCGGCCTGGGTAAATTTTCTGTAAGAATCCAGCTGAATCGCCAATAGATAAGGCACATCCATGACGTGTGGCAATTTGCCAAAGTCCTTGCGGATACGTTTTTTCTCAGTGTATGAGTAAGCCATCTGTATTCCCCAGCTTGTTCACGGATAGGGCGCTGCGCCCAAACGCGAGTGGCGTTGTCTAAACTCTCCCTACTGCGAGCGGTGGCGCGCAGTCTGGCAGTCGAACTGCCCGGTCATATCAATCGACCGAAAACGGAAAAAGGCTGGCGGGTAAAACCCACCAGCCCAGCGTCTAACGAATCGTCAGACTATCGAGCAAAAGCGATTACTTCAGCTCAGCAGAAGCGCCGGCTTCTTCCAGCTTAGCCTTAGCAGCTTCAGCGTCTTCTTTAGAAACACCTTCTTTAACAGCTTTAGGTGCTTCTTCAACGATCGCTTTAGCTTCTTTCAGGCCCAGACCAGTGATTTCGCGAACAGCTTTAATCGCGTTCACTTTCTTGTCACCAGCGCTGGTGATGATTACGTCAAACTCGGTTTGCTCTTCAGCAGCACCGCCAGCGTCGCCGCCAGCACCACCAGCAACAACAGCAGCCGCTGCAGATACGCCGAATTTTTCTTCCATTGCAGAAACCAGTTCTACAACATCTTTTACTGACATCTCAGCAATCGCTTCGATGATATCTTCTTTAGATACAGACATGTCTAAATTCCCATCTGTGCAGAGCAAATGCTCTGGTAAACGTTAAGAAAAACCGACCTAAAATTAGGCAGCTTCCTGTTCTTTGCTGTCGCGAATGGCTGCAATAGTGCGAACCAGTTTTCCAGCAGCTGCTTCTTTCATCACGCTCATCAGCTTCGCCAGCGCTTCGTCGTAAGTAGGCAGAGATGCCAGCATGGCAACGTCTACAATCTCACCTTCGAATACGGCGGCTTTCAGCTCCAGATTTTCATTCTCTTTAGCGTACTCTTTCAAAATACGCGCACCGGCACCTGGGTGGTCGGTAGAGAAAGCAATCAGGGTAGGACCAACGAAGCTCTCAACCAAGCATTCGTAGTCGGTACCTTGAACAGCGCGACGAGCCAGAGTGTTGCGAACAACTTTCAACCAAACACCGTTCTCTCTGGCTTCTTTACGCAGGGCAGTCATTTTGTCTACGGTAACGCCGCGTGAATCGGCTACCACAGCAGACAGAGCGCCCTTCGCAGCTTCCTGGACTTCAGCGACAATCGCTTTTTTACCTTCAAGTCCTAATGCCACGGGATTTCTCCTGGGTTTGACAGACCTCAGCCTGTCGTTTGTCTAACAACCGGAAAAACATTCTTTCCGGCAATGATTCGGTGAATTCATTCGGCCAAGCCGAAGAGGGTCCACCGTCTGCGTAGGCTGGAAGATTAAGACCAATGCATGTTTGCGCCGATCACCTACGGTCTTTGACGGCCTGCCTAAGGCAGACCCCAAAGTTCTTTGGCTTATACAGCCAGTGAAGACTGATCGATTACCAGACCAGGACCCATGGTCGTGCTGATAGCGATCTTCTTCAGGTAAACACCCTTGGCAGTTGCAGGCTTAGACTTTTTCAGGTCAGCCAGCAGAGCTTCCAAGTTTTCTTGAATAGCTTTTGCGTCAAATGACAGCTTGCCAATACCGCCGTGGATAATGCCGCCCTTGTCGGCACGGTAACGCACCTGACCGGCCTTGGCATTTTTAACCGCAGTAGCAACGTCTGGAGTCACAGTGCCAGTTTTTGGGTTTGGCATCAGGCCGCGTGGACCCAAAACCTGACCCAGCTGACCGACAACGCGCATGGCATCAGGTGATGCAATAACCACGTCAAAGTCCATCTTGCCCGCTTTCACTTCAGCGGCCAGATCGTCCATACCGATCAAATCGGCACCGGCTTCTTTAGCGGCATCGGCATTAGCACCCTGGGTGAATACGGCTACGCGTACATCTTTACCATTACCGTTAGGCAGGGTAGTTGCACCGCGAACAGACTGGTCAGATTTACGAGGATCGATACCCAGGTTGATTGACACATCAACAGTCTCTGCGAATTTAACGCTTGAGATTTCTTTCAACAGGGCAACCGCATCTTCCACAGAGTACTGCTTAGCGCGATCTACTTTCTCAGCGATAGCGCGCTGACGCTTAGATAATTTAGCCATCTCTTACACGCCCTCCACATCAAGACCCATTGCGCGGGCAGAGCCGGCGATGGTACGTACCGCAGCATCCATATCAGCTGCAGTCAGATCAGGTTCTTTCGCAGTCGCAATTTCTTCCAGCTGCGCACGAGTTACCTTACCCACCTTCTTGGTGTTAGGGTTGCTAGAACCAGATTTGATACCAGCGGCTTTTTTCAGCAAGTAAGAGGCCGGTGGCGTCTTCATGGTGAAAGTGAAGCTGCGGTCGTTGTAAACGCTGATTACAACGGGCACAGGAGCACCAGGCTCCAGGCCCTGAGTCTGCGCGTTAAACGCTTTACAGAACTCCATGATGTTCACACCGTGCTGACCCAACGCAGGGCCAACTGGCGGACTTGGGTTTGCTTTGCCTGCACCAACTTGCAGTTTGATGTAGGCTTGTACTTTCTTAGCCATATCGCTACTCCAGTTATGGGTAATAACGCCTCGGACAAGTTAAACTTGTCTTCACCGGCTCCCCTGTTAAACCCGGGTTTTAGTGACCACCCGAGGACGCAAAAACCTCCCTCTGCAACAAGGCAAAGGAAGGCAAAAAATTTCCCCTTTTCGGGAGAATCAGGTCTTTTCTACCTGACCGAACTCCAGCTCTACCGGGGTAGAACGACCGAAGATCAGCACTGCCACTCGCAGGCGATTCTTCTCGTAGTTAACCTCTTCAACCACTCCGTTAAAGTCGTTGAAGGGGCCATCAATAACTCGAACCATTTCACCCGGCTCAAACATCGTTTTGGGCTTGGGCTTCTCAATAGAGTCATCCACGCGCTGCAAAATTGTTTCAGCTTCTTTATCGGTAATGGGCGCTGGCTTGTCAGCCTTGCCGCCAATAAAACCCATAACCCGTGGAGTATCTTTAACCAAATGCCAAGTGTCGTCGTTAAGCTCCATTTGCACCAGCACATAACCGGGAAAGAACTTACGCTCACTTTTGCGCTTTTGACCGCCGCGCATTTCCACCACTTCTTCGGTGGGAACAAGCACTTCACCAAACTGATCTTCCATCTGGTGCAGCTCAATTCGCTCGCGCAGGGAACTGGCCACTTTCTTTTCGTAACCAGAATACGCGTGTACCACGTACCAACGCTTCGCCATGAATGCTTATCCTATTATCTTGGAGGCGACAAAACCGAAAACGGTGTCCAGCCCCCAGAGAATCAATGCCATTACAATAACCACGGCAACCACCAACATAGTGGTCTGGTTAGTCTCTTGCTTGGTAGGCCACACAACCTTACGCACCTCTACAATAGATTCGCGTAACAATTGAATCAGCGCACTACCTTTAGCGGTTTGCGATGCAATCGCCAAACCCACCAAGCCCAGCGCTACCAGCACCAGAACACGATAAAGAAGTGGCTGAGCAGAGTACATGGAATTGCCAACCACACCTACGGCAACAACAGCCACCACCAGAAGCCATTTAATGGCATCCAGGCGATACTCTTTGGGCTCGGCTTTTGTACTCATTCGTAAGACAACCTACACAAGCAAAAAATGGCAGGCCAGGAGGGACTCGAACCCCCAACAGCCGGTTTTGGAGACCGGTGCTCTACCAATTGAACTACTGGCCTAAAATCGAAAGGGGCAGCAAGCTGCCCCACTCTAGCAACGACTATTAGTCGTTAATTTTGGCAACCACACCAGCGCCAACAGTACGGCCACCTTCGCGAATCGCGAAACGCAGACCTTCTTCCATCGCTACTGGGTTGATCAGGGTAACGTCCATCTTAACGTTATCGCCTGGCATTACCATTTCCACGCCTTCTGGCAACTCACACGCACCGGTTACGTCGGTGGTACGGAAGTAGAACTGTGGACGGTAGCCTTTAAAGAACGGAGTGTGGCGACCACCTTCGTCTTTAGACAGTACGTAAACTTCCGCTTCGAACTTAGCGTGCGGAGTGACAGAACCTGGCTTGGACAGTACTTGACCACGCTC
>NZ_KB898720.1 GCF_000377745.1 Gilvimarinus chinensis DSM 19667
TTCCCGACAATCAATTTCGTCGTCGTGACAAAACCTTTGCCAAGCAAAAAGACAAATACGGAAAACGGCACAGAGATACCTTAAAAGGCATCAAGAGTGTTATTCCGTCCAGCGAATTCGACTTTGATAAACGACAAAAAACCTGTCGTTGTCCCGAAGGCAATGAAATGTGGCTCAGTCACGAAACCGTCGAGCCCAACGGAAAACGTAAATTGTTTTTCCAGGGCAAGCTCACCGACTGTCGGCATTGCCCTATTAAAGAACAGTGCATGCGAAACCCGAGCTCGGCGGATACACGCGAGGGCGCTGGGCGCCAAGTGTCATTTACGTGGACGAATGGGCGCACAGCGACGGACTGGATGAAGCGCCGAGTCGATAGCCGGCTTGGTAAAGCTATTTACAGTCATCGAATGTCGGTCGTTGAGCCGGTGTTTGGCAATATCGGAACCAATAAGCGGCTTAATCGTTTTACATTACGTGGTCGAAAGAAGGTCGAAGGACAATGGCAGTTGTATTGCTTAGTCCACAACATTGAGAAAATCGCGCGATATGGTTCCATAGGGTGAGGACACAGACTTATCCACACTCGATTTGTGCCCTGAACGCCTATTAGGTGATTATGTTAAGCAGTTATGATCAAATGGTGGTCAGTAAATTACAGAGAAATGGCCTGTGGAAAAGCTGCAATTGCAGATCTGTTTTTCTACAGCCTCGTTATAAGCTCCTATGAAAATTGAAGTTATTCGTGAAGCTTGCTGTTCTCAAGATGACCAGTTAGGCCCCCTTTCTATCGCAGTGGACATTCCTGATGAGGCAATGGTCTGGGAGCTGGCTAGGGAAATTGGGGAGGCTAATTTTCTTCAGTTCAGCGGAACTCATAGAATCATTGATGTTTATTGTGCCGGAAAGCATCTGTTCAGCATTCCGGCTGTTGGGATAGAGGGTGGTCGTGTTGAGTACATTGTTGGCCGGAATGATCTAGCCAGTAATTACCTTCGAGAAAACAAGGTTCAATGCACCTGGCCATCAGGCTTATAACAAGTGGCTGTATTTAGGGTGAGGTCTAAATTGACAGTCGATCATGACCTAGCTTTCGCCCTCTCCTGATGAAACGCCGCTGTGAAGGCGAACATAATCAAGTGAGATAAGCCTGAGGTGAATCTAGCGCGTAAGGGTTGCGAGCGTGTTTTCTTTAACCGAAAATTCCAATCATTTTGTATCGCAGGAAGCGCTACCCACTAACACGACTTCTAAGAAAACCACTGAAACTGGACCATTGCCATCACGAGCAACAAAGGCAATAGAAACGCCAGCATCGCAGGCAATACCTTGTAGGGTAAATCAAAACGATCCCCCAGCTCCGCGTAAGAGCGATACGTGGCAAACAGAAAACAATAGATGTAGAACAAGCGCACCGCCCAGACCTGAACCGCTCCCTGCGCCGCGTGGACCGTTCGGTCAAAGCCGGCAATCGCAGGCTCAGCCCAGTGCAGGCAAATAAATGCCAGCCACATCAACGTACCCAGTGGAAAAATCACATATTTAATCAAGCAAGCTAAGGCATTGTGGATTTTATTGTTCATAGTGCCGCCTTATGACGTGGCCCCAATGCTGATAGAAGTTTCCTGAGCGTGAATAAGCCTAGCAATCCGATGCTCTGGGTTGACATGCCGAGAATCATTGAGGCCTCAAACAAAAGTCTAGCTCCATTCGTTTATTGTAATTATTCCAGCATCGATTCAATGTCCTTGATGGGCAACAATAGAGTCATTGGATCAATGCGCGATTCTTTGAACCCGTATCGTAAATAAAAATCCCTGGCGGCTTCATCAATCGTATGTACCAAGAGTGCCCGCACCCCAATTGACTGGGATACTGCGAGTGTTCGGAATATTGCATCTTTTAAAAGATGTTTCCCGCGCAACAAGCCACTTTCTCGCGCAGAAAGGTCAACAGCTAATCGGCCTAGCACTATTACAGGAATAGGATCTGGCATTTTCCTGGAAATGCTTCCTGGTGCTGAGGTGCGTTCTACTGAGCCGCTGGCTAGGCAGTAGTAACCCTGCACAACATTGTCCTTACATGCCACGTAAGTTTTACTGGCGTGTGACAACTGATTCTTTAGAGCGGTATCCGAAAGCCAGCCATTGAGTGTGTCATTGCCGCAATCGAACCCCGCAACGATGTGATCTTTTGTGAATAGTGTTGGCGCACTTAGTCCCACGGATCCTCCTCAGCAAGTAGCGCTCGGAGATTGCGAGGCTTTGGTGGTGGCTCGGTTAAAGCAGCCTCAAAAGCCGCAAACTCGTCTTCATTCAGCAGAAACAGCCGCTGATTTAACAATATGTTTTCTGCCTCCCTGCAAGCAGCCTCAACAATAAAGGCTGTCCTATCTTTCTTGGCGATGGATGCGGCGCGTGTCAACAAGGACTGGACGCTGGGCTCCACCCGCATATTAATTGGCGTTGATTTAGCCATTGGTTATGCCTCCGTGACCTAGAGTAATCCCGCCTCTTTGGGCGGTGTATATCAATTAGATACACATTATCGTATAGCTAATCGATATACGCAAGAGGGTTGATATTTTGTATTGTGCAATACAAAATTAAGCCATGACTCAGGAAGATAACCCAACAAGTGACATTTACGGCGCCATCGGCCGGGCCTATGCACATTTCAATGGTCGGCTCTTTGATGGCCAGCTGCCGGCATGCCTGTTTGTGTTGCAGAGGCCACCCGGGATGATGGGCTATGTCAGCCAGCGGCGCTGGGTTAACGACGCCAAGCAGTACGTGGACGAGCTGGCAATCAACCCGAGTATTGGGTTGGGCACCCATTGTTGGAGGTGATGCAAACTCTGGTGCATGAGCAATGTCATGTTTGGCAGAATTACTATGGGAAGCCAAGCCGTCGCTCTTATCACAATCGAGAGTGGGCGGATAAAATGATTGCTATTGGCTTGATGCCATCGACCACCGGCCGTCCTGGAGGCAAGCAAACCGGGCAACACATGAACGACTATGTTCTGGCGGGTGGGGCCTTCCAGACAGCCGCTGTAGATCTGATGGCCACAGGGTTCGGTTGGTTGGATCGTTCGGTCCCGGCCGGGGAGCAGGCTTCTGTGGTCGTGTCAATCAGCATGATTGCCAGCTCTACCTAGCAATTAATGACATTGAGCACGGGAAGACCAAAGCCATGTCGCCGCGGACAATTGCATTTGTGATGCATTTCCATAAAACGATCCTAAACGAGTTTAATCAGGTGGCGTTCCGCAAGAAATTCTACAGCACCTTAGAGAAGGTTCAAAAAAATCTGGATGACTGGATATTATACTACAATAATCAACAAGCACATCAGGGCAAAATGTGCTGTGGCAGAACGACGATGAATACATTACTTGATGGGAAAACGGTCTGGGTCGAGAAAAATCTAGTCCAGATCTAAACTGACAGACGCCGGATAAAAAAGAGATAGCTGTCAGATCAAGTCTGAGCCGCTGCAGCTTAAGTAAGTGCCATTCAGGCCTGACACGCCAGTGGAGTACAACACCTTTAGATTCACGCTTCAAGTTATTCCGGATTGTGGTGTTGTGTCAGAAATAAAATTGCTGTTATGATGGCGGCGATAATTTCAAACTTAACAATAAGACTATAAGTACTAGGAAAATAAATTTTCAGGATGAAAATTATGCCCAGCGACAACCCCTTCGTTTCAGTGGTTATTCCCGTATATAACGGGGAAGACTACGTCTCATCCTGTATTGAGCGATTAAAAAATCAAACATATCCCAGAAAAGATTATGAAGTAATCGTTGTTGACAACATGTCAACCGATAGTACTAGAGAAATACTCGAATCAAATAATCTTGGCTATTTAACGGCAGAAACAGCTGGACCTTCTGCGGCAAGGAATGTCGGAATACAGAATGCCAGTGGTGATATCATTATATTTATTGATATAGACTGCTTTTGCGATCCTGACTTCATTGAGTGTCACGTTAAGGCTCATCACTTTCACTGTAATAATGACGAAAGAATACAGGTTATTGGTGGTAGTATTTCTGGCATTAATAACAATTTTATTGCTGTTTGCGATGATTATAGCTCTTGGTACCATTACCATCCGAAAATGGATGTGCGCGAGAATGCGATTTTCTTACCCACTGCAAACCTAAGTGTTGCACGTGAGGTGTTCTCAATAGTTGGTGGTTTCGACGAAAATCTTCGTTATGGTGAAGATCTTGCGTTTTGCATGAGGCTGCGTGACGCTAATATTCGTGTTTGCTTTGACCCTTCCGCTAAGTTAAAACACGTTAACAGAACAAGCATAACCGATCTGTTTATGCATGCAGTAAATTGGGGGATGGGTGACAATAACGCACTGATTAATGGCTATAGGGGAAAACCCAACAGGATACTGCTACTTCTGAATTCACTCGCCAATGTTTTGATATACATGCTTCATCCTGCATATTGTTGTATAAGAACAAAAAGATGGGCCTTTATTATATTCTTTCCTTTTGTGGCTGCACATCGCGCTGTGTTCGCACTGACGCTTATTTGGGGGGCAGTTCATTATTCGTTTACCTGAAGGATTCAAACTGAGACGCGTGACTAATTATTATAGATAATGATGCGACAGATATAAACGGAAAGACATCCCCAAATTGATGACTACATTTTTAGATTCGATAACATAAAAATAATTATCTTGAATGGATACTGCCATAACGAGCTCATAAGGAAATAAATAATGTCATATTATGAAAGCTTTAAAAAAAGCATCAAGAAGTCTATTGACCCTAGTGACGAGGTTACCGACCAAGAGCTATTCGAAGCCCTAAAACAACAAGAACTTGGCGTTTTTGAAAGCATTCTTGGGAGTTTATCCGCTGAACAGATTTTAACTGTAGATGAAATGCAGATATTCAATTCGTTTGATCTCGAAGAACCGACCGATAAGGTAAATAACCAAGGAAATAAAACTGTTGTTATGAAGCTAACGCGGTTGTGCAACCTGCGATGCGACTACTGCTTTTCTTGGGCTGAGGGGCCAGATCAAACAATGACCTTCTCAACAATTGCGAAAACAATATATGAAAATCAAAGGGAGACGAATCTAGAAAATATTACATATGTATGGCATGGAGGTGAAGTTACAATTCTCGGGGTTAAGGTTTTCATTAAAATGATTTGGCTACAGTCTCAATTCAAGAGAGAAGGGCAAAACATTTCAAATGCCCTCCAAACCAATGGTGTTAACGTTAGTGATGAATGGTTTGAGTTCATGGAGTTGCTCAGACTGCCTGTGGGGTTAAGCATGGATGGAATTCCAGACCTTAATGATGTCAGGCGGAAAAAGGTGGATGGAAGTGGCAGCTCACAAGATGTCATCAATTTTATAAGCCGGGTAAATCAATCTAAAATTGAGCTAGGCTGTCTCGTTGTGATCGACAAAGAAAACATGACAATGGATATGGAAGAGCTTTTCAATTTCTTCATTTCCATGGGTGTGGATAAGATAGATTTTCTTAATTATACCGTCGATTCCGAGTACATAAATAAAGTATTTAATTCGCCAGAAAGTTTAATTTATTCTGATAATGTTGACCCTAAATTTATTTCGTTTCCAGAGTTCTGTTCGTTTATGTTAAATGTTTTTAAGCTCTGGAAGTCGACTTATCAGGACAAAATAACAATACGTTTTCTGGATAAGCTTATCGAAGCAATCTTCAACGAATCGAACATAGACAATTGCTATTTCGAAGGGGGATGCCTGGATTCTATTTTCACAATTGAGCCTGATGGCGCCATTGATAGCTGCGATCGGTTAATTGGAATAGACCGCGATGCATGCGGCGAGCAATCATCCTCTGGATGCAACTCATGCTCCTCAAGCAACATTGAGACGTTTGCATATGAAGATGGCATGAGTAATTGTAACTGGTTTTATTTGTGTGGTGGTGGTTGCCCGCATGACAGGATTGCTGGTACAGCATTATCCCATTCTTACGATGGGGCTTGCTGTGGCATGCAAGAACTGCTTGACAACATATACAATTTCGTATTGAGCAAGCAATCAATCAAGCCGAAAGGAGTAAGTCAAAATGAAAGCATCAATATTAATTAAAGACTTTATTGAGACCAACAAAAGTAAAATTACCAACCCGCGTAAAAATGAAATCCACTGCAGTAGCAGCTGGACCTGGAGATTCTAAGTGTTTATGACCCCGCGCTTTTAAGCGCGGGTTTTAATGGTTTTTTTAATGCATGCAGGTCGTATTTATAATGTCTCTTTATTTCGTTCGCTCAACGTTCCTTTTGATGCTATGTCTATTTTCAGTATCTGTATTTTCCAGTCCCAAAGAAGAAAGTAAGAATATATGTGACGACAACTCGATTACTACCAAGTTGAATGGTGTAGAGGTCAATCTAGCTATAGATGCGACCTTGAAATCTTATGTGATTTTGAATCCGGAGCCTGCCAAAAAAGCTGGCTTAAAAAAGTCATTTTTTTCATCCGTTAAAAAATATGTTAGAGATAAAACTATAAAGGGTAGCGTTGACGAGGCTAAGATTGAGATAAGAGGAAAAGAAAGAAAAGTCCGAGTCGTCTGGTTTGAAAGAAACTATGTTCATGATTCGAGGTACGATGGAGTTATTGGTTTAAATGAAATCGGCACCAATAGTGTCAAGCTGAATTTTTGCAGCCAGAATCTAAATTCTGACGACGAATCGTACGTAACAAAAACCATACCTTTTAAATATGAGAATAAGCGCGTTTTGGTTGAAAGTGTACTTCCGGATAGGTTAGATGTAATGTTTGACCTTAATCACAGGCACATAAATATTGGCAGCGATGCTTATAGTTATATGTTGTCTGAAGGTATGCTTAAAAAATCAAATCAATACGCATATCAGGAGCTTGAATTCGGTTATTACTTGCCGTCTAGAAAAATTTCATTGATTACCTCTATTCTCAACGGCGTGGTTGTTGATTCGGAAAACGTGTTTACGCCAATTAGTGAGCATCAAATGGTCGATGATCAGTCGGGATCTATCGATGGCGAATACATTGATGCAATAGAAGAGGTGGTTACTTACGGTTACAAGCCTAAAAAGGACGCAGAGTTTAAGTCATTTATTAAGCTCGGCAGCAGCGCCCTACCTAATTGCCGAAGTTTGACTTTTGATCTCAAAAACAAGTTGATAAATCTAAGTTGCTTAGAGTCAAAAAATGAATAAATTCACGAATATATTTAAGGATAATCCTCTATTCTCTGATTTATCAGTTGATGTTGTTAGTTGCACTGAAGCTTCACTTATCATTTCGGTAACCGAATTAACAAGCAAGAAAAACGAGCTGGGAGTGGTGAGTGGGTCGTTTGCTCTATCATTCTTCGATACTGCTGTCGGATTTTTTATCGTCAATAAAAATGATGCCCTTAGATCAGCAACAATTTTTAACTACAATATGAATATATTTTCGCCGCTAAAAGGAGATAATTTCTTTGTGGAAGTTTCACAATTATCACACGGAACCAATGTGTGTGCTTTCCAAATTGATTGCTATGTGATGCGGGTCGAAACCAAAAGGTTGTTAGCTTCTGGTCAAATTCATGCATATATATCTTTAAAGAAATCACTGAAATAAGAAGGTTGCATAATGTCGTATATGTCTTTGCTTCTAAAAAGATATAGAGGCGACTGCCTATTGATTTTATTAGTTCTGACCACTAACAGCTTAATTTTACTGCTGTTCACAAAAGTGATTAAGCATGTTTCTGTGAATGTACAGGAGTTTCAAGGAATTACGTCGAATTACCTGGCAATACTGATTTCACTATTTGTTGCAACTCTCATAGTGGCGACACTTTTTTTTTATAGGCTTTATTTGGTTGCGTCCTTATCCGAAAAAGTGTCTTTTGATTTAAGGCGTATTTTTTTTGAAAAGGTTTTACATCTTCCCCCCAAAAGTATGAAAGCAATCAAAATCTGTGGGCTCCCTTCAATTCTCACATCCGATGTGATGTATGCTCAAACCACGCTGACGTCTGCCATTTCATCACTGTATGCATCAACTTTAGTATTTATTGGCGCGCTTTCCGTAATGATGGCTTCATATTTGAAGTACACATTGTTTTTTTTAATGTTCGTTTTTCTCTCATCAATTCCTCTTTTTTTGGGCGGAAGATTAGTCAAGGTAAGGTCATCAAAAAACCAGCTAATTTTAAGTCAGCTCTCTAATTTTCTTAACCAATATGTTGGAAGATTTAAAACTGTGGTTTCAAATAATCAACATGACAAAGAGGTGATGTATTTTGAAGAAAAAGTAGATCAGGTTAGAGCATCTGCTATAGAAAAGTATAAGGCACTATCAATATTTAGTGCAAGCATTGTTATTTTTCTTGGAATTTCCATGTTTTGTATGGCTGCGATAATAATAAATGATTTGGTTTCAGAAACCGTATCCCGGTCAGACGTAATCACTTTCCTGTTCTACATGGCCTTGTGTTCAGGTGCTATTGTTAATCTCGTTGGTCTATACGGTGATATTCAAACTGTTAGTGGCGCCTTTTCACGTATAAAAAATATACTTGATATGCCTGATGCTCAGGATTCTGGTGGTTTGAGCCTGAAGAATGTTCACTCTCTGGCGTTTAATAATGTATTTTATCAGTATCAGGACGCTAGCACACCTGTGCTTGATAATTTTTCCTTCATGATTGGTTGTGGCGATGCTGTTGTGCTGACAGGCCGATCAGGAATTGGTAAGTCAACCATTATAGATTTAATGACGGGCCTAATAGAGCCTGATAGCGGCCGCATACTGGTTTCAGGGATTGACCTGAACAAAATAAATCGGCGATCCTATATAGAGAGAGTGGCGATTGTATATCAGCAGGTCGACATTATTCCAGGGACGATATTGGATAATATTTCCTATGGTGTGGCCAGTTTCACTCAATATGATATTGAGAGAGTAACAGAAGTAAGTGGAGCCAAGAGGTTTATAAGCAATCTGCCGGAGGGGTATCACACCTTAATCGGTGAAGGAAATCTCAAGCTGTCAGGCGGAGAGGCACAAATGATAGCCATTGCTCGAGCGCTGATAAAAAAACCAGATTTACTCATTTTGGATGAGTCTACAAATGCTATTGATGAAAAAACAGAGCTTAAAATACTTAAAAATATTAAAGGTGAGCTGGAGGGTAAAATGTTGATCCACGTAACTCATAAAATTAAAAATATGGATATATATACAGACGTTATTCGTGTTCACTAAAAGTATAGCAAAAAATAAGTTCTAACGATTTTGAGCCTCAATCAAGTAGAGAATATGACCTACGAACGTTGTAGCGTTGGTTTTTTCATGTATCCGGAATTCGGTGCTTACAACCCTACACTCAAAATAGCAAATTATCTCACTTCAATCGGCTTTCAAGTTGTCTATTTCGGACCTATCGATTTCCAGGCTCACGTTGAGCAACACGGATTTCGGTATCATTCAGTGCTGCGAGATCGATTGCCTAAAGGCACATTCAATCAACCCCCTTTACTGGGCTCCCTCAGCCTTTTTAAACGGCTTAAGCATTTAATTCCACTTAAAAGAGAAATCAGTATTATTTACTATGAGGCTCTAGCCTCTGGTGAAATTGAGCGTGAAATTTCATCTGTGAATATCGATCTACTAATGGTTGATGCCTTACTCGCGAGATTGGCGTCAGTGATATCGACGACCGGGCTTCCTGTGCTATCTCTGGCGACAGAACTAGTAGGGGTTGACCGTTATTTGGCTCCCCACAGTTCAAGTTTAATTTGTTCTAAAAAGACTTCATTTTTAAGGGCTAGAATTCTATTCCGTTGGTTCGTTTTTGATCTTTCTCGCGTGGGTATAAAATGTATGATGGGAGTAATTCTGATGCTGAATGATTTCCCTAATACGGACAGGCGTCTCCATAGGCTAAAAGCCTGCGTACGCAACATAGAAAGAAAACATTCGTTAGGTTCTTTAAAATGCGAATATGGCACAAGACCCAAACTTCCAGAGATTGTTTTATGCCCTTGGGAGTTTGAGTTTGATATGGCATTAAAGTCCGACCATCGAGTATATTTAGGTGACTGTATTCATTTCAGTCGAAAAGACAAAATCGATTTTCCTTGGGATTTTTTTTCCGGCGTTCCGGTTGTCTATTGTTCCTTAGGTACACACATTGCTAATTATGGCTATGCTACGCATTTCTTCAAGCAAATATTGTTAGTCGCTAAATCTAATCAACAATACCAGTTTGTGCTAAGTGTGGGGTCAGGAACGGCCACTAATGATTACGGATCTGTGCCTGATAATGTTTTGGTAAGGAGCAAAGTTCCTCAACTAGAACTGTTGAAGCGTTCATCGATTATGTTAACCAACGGCGGTTTGGGAACAATAAAAGAGTGCATTTTACATGGTGTTCCGATGTTGGTTCTACCATGTGCTTTTGATCAGCCTGGAAACGCTGCGCGAGTCTGCCATAAGGGAATAGGCCGGGTCCAGAATATTAGGAAAGTCAATGCTGATCGTCTTAGCAAGCATATAGAGGCACTCATGAATGACAAAAAGTACAAACGCAATATTACTAGATTGAAGAGAAGTATCGAACGCAATGACAACTTCCATAATTCGCTGTCCGCGATTCTGGCCCAAATGTTAAATAGTGAACTAGAAAAACGGCGTAATTGATTTTTTCAACACAGCGCCGTCAGCGCCACAATTTTTTCAAAAACAAGGGCATTGGCTATGCCAGCTTTCTGGAACTGTCGTCAATTATGGATACGTCGCCATCCTCCGCTCAGGCTGGGGTATTTCTTTGATCCTCGGTAACGGGGTCGAGTTTCGGCTGAGTCAGGATGGATGATCGGGCTCGATAATCAGGCGTTGATCTGGCTCCGCACAGAGACCACCGGCATGCGCAAATCGCTCCGAGACTTGAGTGCCCTGGTCCGTAATCAGTTGCAGAATAATCCGCTCAGCGGCCAGTATTTTGTCTTCGTCAATCGCGCAAGATCCAGGTGAAGATGCTATATTTTCGCCACCGGTTATTAGGGGCGGAACCACTCGTCACTAATGAAGTCTAAAAAACGCAATAATCACAACGAAATGCATCATGGATTTAGTGCGAGTAGAGGACATTAACGGCCGTTTTTTAGAATCTGCCCACCCGGTTGGGCGAGATTGTCGTGCCTGGGTGGCGGCTGTGGTGATATCGCTTTTGGCTCACGCTTTTCTGGGTTGGTTATGGAAGTCGTACGAGCCTGAACCAAAACCTACTAAGACTGTCAGCTTTAAGCTGCAGTTGCAAACGGCTCGAACGGAACCCTCCTCCGTAATTAGTGCAATAGAGAGCGAATCTCAGCTTCAAAGTTCCTCGTCAAACACACGCCCGAAGACCGGCTCACTGCCTGAACAAACGCTCACGTCCTATAAAAAAGATCCGCCGAAGAAGGAAGTGGATCGTAATGCCGACCCCGCGCAAGCCGAACATGTGGAAACCCCAAGTCCAGTAACGTCCACCCCCTCTGGGGTTCCATCATCGAATACCAAAACCGTGTTCGACCCGCGCTTACGCGCAAAGCTTGATCACGCGGCTGCCGCAACACCGACCTCGCGCTACAAAACCCCTACTTACACGGATGTTAGTGGCAGCACTCGAGTAGAGTTGGGTGAGGGAAGGTGTCTACGCTCCAAAGTGGAAAAAAAACGGGGCTTCTCCACCGATTGGTATTTAACCGGTTGCAAACAACAGCAAAGCGAAGGGGATGTGATTATTCAGGGGCTGGAGCGAAAGCTTCGACGTTAAACGCTTGCACCAGGTGAGTGATAATAGCTTTTACAGTTGCAATGGTCGTAGTTTTAGCCTGTGCCCATTGTAAAGCGAAGTAGAAGCGGGGGTCAGATACGAATTTGACCTTTGAGATCAGCTCGGTACTTAACTTCATAGAGTAGCGGAGGGGGGCGGAGATCTTTACGATAACACACAAGTCCGTCTGAAGTATTAAGGCCGCTCACTATGCTTAGAGCCATTTTTACTCTCGCGAAATATCCAGGTGCAGTGTAAACCTCCCCTAAAATAGCGACACTTTCTTTTAGAGTTCTCCGGCGTACACTACGTCAACACGGAGAATCAAAATGAAAAATCACGCTACACGGAAACGCAGATCGTTAGGATTCTGAAGGAAGTAGAAGGCGGCAGACTGGTCAAAGAGGTGTGCCGGGAATATGGGGTATCCGACGCCACCTATTACAACTGGAAATCCAAGTATGGCGGCATGGAAGCGTCCGATATCAAGCGACTCAAAGAACTGGAGGAGGAGAATCGCCATCTGAAGGCGATGTTCGCTGACCTCAGTCTGGAGCATAAGATCCTCAAGGATATCGTCGAAAAAAAGCTGTAAAGCCAGCGATCAGGCGCGAGCTGGTCGACTATGCCCAACAAGAGCATGGTGCCAGCCTCCGTATGGCCTGCCGCGCTGTTGGCATCAGTGATTCAGTGTATCGGTATCAGTCCAATCCCAATCGGGATGATGAGGTGATCGCCAAACTCCAAGAGGCAGTGGAACGCTATCCAGCCTACGGTTTCGACAAGTTGTTTAAGATCCTGCGGCGCTGGGGGCACGGCTGGAATCACAAGCGCGTCCACCGCCTGTATTGCGAGCTGAATCTGAACAAGCGCCGCAGAGGCAAGAAGCGGTTGCCCAGTCGTAATCCAGAGCCGCTATCGGTGCCAGCGCAAGCAAACCACTGTTGGTCGATGGATTTTATGAGTGACAGCCTGTTCTGCGGCCGCCGGTTCCGAACCTTTAACCTGGTTGACGACTTCAACCGGGAAGCGCTGGCAATCGAGATTGATCTGAACCTCCCAGC
>NZ_KB898721.1 GCF_000377745.1 Gilvimarinus chinensis DSM 19667
CCGGCAACGTTGTTCTGGTAGTAAGACAAAGGAATGGTGGTGGATTCGCCCACGGCCTTAAGGCCCGCAAAATGCATCACCGCCGTAAAACTGTGGGAGGCAAACACCGCATCTAACGCCGCTCGGTCGCGGATATCGACTTCATGCAGTTCTGGCCGGATACCGGTAATCGTCTCTATGCGCTCCAGCACCTCGCGGTTGCTGTTGCACAGATTATCAACAATAACGGGCGTAAACCCCGCGCCAATAAGCTCAACACAGACGTGGCTACCAATGTAACCTGCCCCGCCGGTAACCAGTACAGAGCTTTGTTTAGACATAACCTCAACCCCTATTGTATATTGTAAACAATATACTCATATTTTTAATATTTTACAATCCATTATCGGCCAACCAGTGCTGAATGATTAATAAGCCTTGCACAGTCTGTCGAATGTCGACACTATCTCCTGCGCTCTTTTTCTAAGCTCTTGGGTACTCAGCCCGGCTGTATACAGCGATGATCCAATCCCAAAGCCGGCTGCTCCAGCAGTGAGGTAAGGAGCCATAGTAGCTTCTTCAGCGCTGATTCCACCGACTGGAAAGCAAGCCGTCCCTTTAGGCAGTACAGACATAAGCGCTTTGAAATTCTCAAATCCCATTTGCGTAACGGGAAACAGCTTTAAACCGTGAGCTCCAGCAGCCAACGCGGCAAAGGCTTCCGTTGGGGTAACTACCCCAGGCAAGCACACGCAACCTGCTCTACTCGCACGCTCTACCACGGCGGCATTAAAATTAGGGGTTACAATGAGCTTTGCGCCAGTCGAGATCACCGCATCAACTTCTTCGACATTGGTTACAGTACCCGCTCCGACAAGATAGCGATCACCAAAAGTTTCTACCAAATATTCAATACTTCGTAGGGCATTAGGGCTGTTTAATGGGACCTCGATAATCGAAATGCCCTCTTCAATCAAAACTTTGGAAACGTCCAGTACGTCGTTTTCAGTCACACCCCTTAAAATAGCAATAAGCGGCCTAGTGCTTTTATCTATAAAATTAAGATTGCTCATTTGTATACCTTACTGGCTTATAACCTTCATTCCCGCTAGATAACACTCGGCGCCAGAATAAAGATCGGATTTAATTCCCAAGTGAGTACACGCATTGCGGTAACGCTCGCCAATAGTTTGATCAGAGACAATCGCACAATATTGCGCCTCAAAATCCCGCAGCTCATTTCCGATCAGAACTCCGCTGATGTATTCCAAACCATCCTCATCTTGTAAATTTCCACCCAGACGGTTGGTCCACGCGGTAAACAGGCTTTTGCCAAGTTGAGCTGATTTGACGCCTTCATCTACGCCACGGAAAAAAGCCTGAATGGAGCCCTTGCCTTCCATATCGTCAAGTCCGAAGCCAATCAGCATATGACGCGAGAGAACGGAAAATAATTCGCCGGTGGGATGCGTACTAAACGAACCAATGGCACCATCACATATATGTGCGTGTTTGTTATGGGTACCGGGCAGCATTGCGTACAAATTCTTGCTTTGTGTTAACTGGCTTAAGCCAATCAGCTGGACCTCTTCCCCGCGCATTACATCGAATCGGTCTGTTTGATTGCCGCAACTGACCCCCGGTATGATTTGCACAGAACGGGCCCAATCAATATTTACCTTAAATGCCTTGTTACGTAAGTCAGACGCTGTGGCGGGGGCCTTCGCATAAGGAACCTCGTACCAGCCGCGGCGTGAACCTACCATCCCGGCCAGCCAGATGTCGCTATCACTCCAGTAAGCCTGCCAAGGCCTCAACAATTGTTTTAACTCTGATTCAAAGTCTCCTTGAGTAACGGCAAGTGCGCCTTTATCACTGCGACGTTGATCGACAAGCGCACCTCTGTCATCTAACAAAAATGCACGACAATTCGTTGATCCCCAATCTACAAATATTCTGGTCATAAGCTATATCCGAGCAAAAAAACGCCGAACCGAGCCACTCGATTCGGCGTAAAGACACCTATAGAGAGCCTACTGGTGAATCAAAATAGAGACGCGCTTTAAAGTTAAATACTCTTCTAAGCTGTATTTAGAGCAATCTTTTCCCACACCACTTTGTTTTAAGCCGCCATGGGGCAACTGCACACTATAGTGAGCGCGGTTGATACAAACACTCCCGGCCTGGATTTCATTAGCCGCGCGCATGGCGTTATTTAAGTTCTGGGTGTAAACATACGCAGCCAGACCAAACGGATTATCGTTAGCCAGGGCGACCGGATCATGGCTGTCGTCATACTTCATAACGGGCAGTACAGGTCCAAAAACCTCATCGCAAGCAATCGGCATGCTTGTGGTAACGTCGGCCAAAACGGTAGGCTCCATAAAATAGCCATCGCTCTGATCGGCGGGGATTTTGCCACCGGTCATCAAACGAGCACCCTGTTCTTGCGCGCGCTTTACAGAGTCGAGAATACGATCGCGCGCCTCAGCCGAAATGATAGGCCCCATCAATGGGCCTTCATCTGAGCCACTACCGAGCTTAAACGTCTGTACTCTAGCAACGGCTTTGCTTAAAAACTCATCATAAACACTGGCGTGCACATAACAGCGATTGGGAGATACACAGACCTGACCACTGTTGCCCAGTTTTAAGTCAACAATATCGGCAACGGCTTTATCGATATCCGCATCAGGATAAACAATGACGGGAGCGTTTCCTCCTAACTCCACAGAAAACTTTTTCACGCTGGTACTGGCCGTTCGCATAGCGTTAACGCCCGATTTGGTAGAGCCAATCATGGTGAACATTGAAGTCACATCGCTGGTCAGCAGCGGATCGGTCACATCAAAACGGTCCCCGGTAATCACATTCAAAACACCGGCCGGAATACCTGCCTCTTGTGCTAGCTCAGCGCAACGCAAACTGGCAAGAGGTGTCATTTGAGACGGCTTAACGATGACCGAGCAACCTGCCGCCAGCGCGGGGCCTAACTTATAACCTAGATTAAGCAAGGGGAAGTTCCAGGCCAGATAGCCCACTACCACGCCCAGAGGCTGACGGGAAACATAATGCAGAAACTCACCATTGGGATCGGTAATGGTAGGCTGATCAGTGCGCTTCGCCTCTTCTACAAAAAAGCGCAGACAGGTGGTCAGCATACCAAAATCGTAATCGGCGTTGTCCGCCGGCTTACCAGTTTCTTCGATAAGCAGGTCTATAATCTCTGCTTTATTCGCTTCCAGTAAATCTGCAAATCGCAGAATAATTTCGCTACGCTCCGCTAAAGATTTAGCCGACCAGACGGTGAAGCCCTGCTGCGCCACCTTAAGCGACAAGGCAACTTGATCTGGCTCAATTTGAGGCACCTGACCGATAACCTTACCGGTAGCAGGATTGTACACATCGATTTTATCGGCGGTGTCGTGAAACTCTCCGCCAATTAACATACGCAGAGTTTTAGCCATTGGTGGTCTCCGTCGTGGTGACTACAAAGTCAGGAAGTTTCGCCAGGTCAATTTCGACGCCCAGCCCTGGCCCCTCGGGAACGATGGCAGAGCCACTCTCAACACGAACCTGTTGTTTATATAGCTCATCGCGCAAGGGGTTTTCGGTGCGATCATACTCTAACAACAAGCGTTTTTCCTCGGCCCTGCCAGGTTCGGGATAAGCGGTGGCAAGAAAGTGAGTAGCGGCTGCCAAGTTGAGCTGGGTGCCCCACACATGGGGCAAACAGTTAATGCCATTAGCCGAGGCAAGCGCGCGAATTTTTAAAGCCTCGCTCGGTCCACCACAATAAGCGAGATCAGGCTGCACTAACTGGACGCCACCGGCTTCGATCAGGCGTTGAAAACCGAAACGGGTTTGCTCGCACTCTCCCGTTGCAATGGCAATATCCAACTTGTCGTGCAGCTGTCGAAACAGGCCCACATGTTCGGGAGAAAGAGGTTCTTCGAACCAGCGATATGCGTACTCATCTAAAAGGCGCCCTATTTCAATCGCCTCGGGCAAGTCAAAGCCGTGATTGGAGTCTGCCATTAGTTCGGTATCGGGCAAGGCTTCACGCAAAGCGACGATAAATTTTTTATCAAAGGCTAGATTTTTCCCGACCTTTATCTTCATCGCCTCAAAGCCCTGAGCAGCGTAACCACGGGCTTCATCTACCAAGCTTGGCAGCAACTCTTCCTCGGGCATACCGGTATAGTACATACCCGTGGCATAGCAGTGCACCTTGTCACGCAAACGTCCGCCCATTAAGGTACTCACGCTCTGATTCAGCAGCTTGCCTTTCAGATCCCACAACGCCATATCGATGCCGCTCATGGCCGACATCATCACGCCACCACGAGCAAAATCCAGCGAGGCACGCCACATATGGTGCCAGATTGCGTCGGTTTCTAAGGGGTTTCTACCCATAATACGCGACGCGTAAAATTTCTCGACACAACCTTGAATGACATCAGCCGGGCCGTAGCACTCCCCCCAGCCACTTGCGCCAGAGCTGTCGATAACTTCGATTACCAACACGTTTCTCTGGTCATAAAACCACTGAGAGAAGCCAAAAGGCTCGTCGAGATGACAGCGCAGGTGGTAGGTTTTAATAGCTTTAATAGACATAACAACGACTTCTTGTTGGGGCCGTGATTCGGCTACTTACATTATGCTATTAATTTAAACATATTATGTTTATGTTTACTACATGTAAATTGAAGACAATTTCTGCAAGAATCGCATTAACGCAAGAGAATATAGGAGACCGTATAGGGCTTACTGTGTTTGCTGTTACGAATGCCCTTGCCTGTCATTAAATCGAAGTTAGAAATCAATAATTTATCACCATAAACCATTACATCAGCCGGCTGGTCAATGGCACCATTTTCTCCTTTGTTGTCCGGGTAATCAGCGATTAAGCTCACCTCAGCATCAGGAGTAATCTGGTAGATTTGATTCAAAAGAAAACCCGCTACATATAGGTTTCCCTTGCTATCAATACTAATACCGTCCAGACCGACTTCGGATGGAAGCTGGGCAAAAACGGTGCTCTGCAAAACCCCTCCTGTCTCAGACAGGGTTAATCGGTAGATTTTGCCATCACCAAAATTCGTAAGGTATAAACTCCCCTTATCGTCAAAGACCAGCCCGTCTAAGCCAAACTGACGCTTGGGGTTGGTCGTAGTGTCGTGGAAAATAAGCTCTGAATCGTTCAAGTCACTGGCGATTTCTAAATCCCGAGCCTCAGCCGGAATACGATACAAGCCGCTCACCATATCGCCTTTGCCGGCTTTCGGCATCTGCAGCTGAGTGACGTATAAAAAGCCGTCGCGATAGCGCAAACCATTCGGGGAGGAAAAGCCTTTAGCCACTACTTGCGACCCTGCAACCTGACCATCTTGAAACTGTACTTTCAAAACATTGCCATTACCGCCTGCTTCGTTATTGGCTATATACAAATTGCCCGACTCATCAAACGCCATACCCATGGGTTGTGCTGTCGTGACCAAACCGGGCACCTGCCCCAGGTCGTCCACCTGCCCTTCGGGAGACAATCGCAGCAGAGTACCGGGTTGCGCTCTGCTGGCAAAATTGGGGCAGGATAACAGCACGCCCCCTTGCGCGGTCGGCACAAAGGCATCGGGCGTGGGGCAAGTGTCTGGCAAGGTCGCAAACAAACGCCCGGGCGTAAGACTCCCCGTGTCAGAAACAGAAGCGCAGCCAGCGAGTAACACTCCAATAACAGAAAGCGAAAGCAAAGATTTTTTCATTATCACAAGAGTATCCTTTTACTGATTTTGCCAAACTCGTACGTATTCCACTTCGAAATCCACCACGCCATCGTGTTTTTCATCATCCGGGCTATTGCGCTCCAAATCCTCTTTGCTGCTTGGCACGCCGTGCCAAGGGAAGGTCTCTTGATCGAGCCACAGCACGATGGGTTTGGTCGCCACATAGCCATGTTCTACGCCGCGGTTTTCTTGTGCCCACGTATCTACCGCTTCGGCTGGCACATCACTCAATAGCTCGCCATCGACATAGTACTTAACGCCGGATTCATCCCACTCAAAGCCATAAACGTGAAAGTCATCAGCCACCCGAAAGCCCAAGTCTTTGTGCTCGGTATAAGTGGGTTTACCCCGCACCGGTGCACTCCAATCACGAATAGACCACCATAACTGGCTGTCTAAATGCTCTTTTTCACCCTCTGGGTGAGCGCCAAAAAGCTCAAAAAAATCAATCTCAAGCTTATTGCCTATTGCCCAAAAGGCGCTGGATATTTGAGCGTCTGCTGCCTTACTTTTAATTTCGATGTAGCCGTACTTAAACTCACGACGACCTATGATGCTGGCGGTAGTAATATTTTCGTAGGGCAAGGCATCACCAAATACCGGCTGGTGTATTTCTTGTTCAAACGGAAAGTCCGGCTCCCAGCGAGTTTCTAAAATAAGCTTGCCATCTTCAAGGCGATAATTACGTCCCGAAAACTGCGATGGAGCGCGACCTTTCCACACTTTTTTATTCGGGTTATCGGGGTGCACGTACTCAGGCTTGCCGTTTTTAAACTTACCCACCACATACCATCTATCTTCATCTAATTGCTCTTTTTCAAACTCGTCGCTGACTTGCGTATTCAGAGTCCAACCTCCGGTATTATCCGGATCTGAAAACGGTAAAGGTGTTGCAGCAAAAGCCGTAACCGTACCGAGCAAACCACAAACGGCTATTGTGTGCGCTAATTTTATTACGCTCATTTAGCGAATCTCCGCCTTAAAAAGTCACCTTATGGATTGAGTTAACGCCAAGATCGGTTAACACTGTAGCGTCGCCATTTGTCAGCCTTATCGAAGCTTTCTCTACACGATTACAATCACCAATACCAAAATGCATATAACGGTTGTAGTTACGTGAATAAGCGGCACTGGTATCTCCAGCGCGAGCCATTTGCGTACGACCGCAGGCAGTTAACTTTACCTCGGCGTCCAACCAGGTAGCTCGGCCAGAACCCTCGGCACCAAAATCCAAAATGACATACTGGTTTTGTGCAGCCTTCTGCATTTGGTTCTGGTACAGGCTCCATTTACCTCGCTCATTGCCGATCACTAGATCGAGCTGACCATCAAGATTCACATCAACAGCGCCTAACGCCATGCCTACTGCGCCAGGTTCGTTCATACTGACACCGTCCGGGTCGACCTGACGGAAGCCTTTACCTGCCTGGTTCATCAACATTTGCGGACGCAAAGGATCGGTGAGGTTACCCCGTGGCATTACCACTAGATCCTGCCAGCCATCATTGTCGACATCCGCGGCAAGAGTCGCCACATTATGAGAAGGTCCACCGTCAAAGATCTGATGCGGGGCACGCCGGTAACGTCCGCCGATGTTTTCAAGAAGAATATCTTCTGGTCCCGCGGCATAGGCTGGTGCCTTACACTGACTTAACCCAGCGACGGCAACCGTAAGTGGCGACCAACTGGCCCCCGCTAAATGCCACTGCTCGTTACCGACATAGCCTGCGTATAAACCTTTCTCGGTAAACTCGTCGGGCCATCCCAATGAATCACTACTGAGTAGCGTTATATCGGCACCACTGTAGGTTTCACCCTCAAACTCATACTGATAGGCCGACTCTCCGATCATCAAACGCTTATTGGGCCAGGGAGATTGATAGTTTTTAATCGGTAGGACTTCGCCGGAGGGCACTAAACCAAAATCAAAACGTCCGCGCTTGCCGTAACCTGCCCACACCGATTGGTCTTGACTGCAAAAAGTCTGGCCCGATTCAAAATCCTGGCCGCGGCTAAGATAGATATCCCAATCGCCATCACCGTCGTAATCAATCTGCGCAATGCCCGTGACATGATGAATCGGCTGCTCAAACACATCGGACGCAGCCTTGAATTTCATTGCGCCTTCGCCTTTAAAAGCCCGCAATTGTTTATGTCCGTACATTAAAATATCCACCACGCCATCGTTATCGATATCGGTGATATAAGTTTTTTGACCATCGGAATAAGAACGAGCGAGTGTGCGATTACCGGAAAACCCCACCCCCGGTTTATTTTCGTACAGGTAGTTTTCACTCGCCTCGGCTTTGTTATCGGGGAAGGCGAAGTTCATAAGGTCAAGGTCGCCGTCGGCGTCACCATCGAACAGTACCAGGGTACGCCCACGCATCGCCGCCAGCGATTCGTCTTGCTCGCGCATTTCGGTAAACTGGCGGTCTTGGTGGGCTTTAAAAACCCGCGCGGTACGAGCATTGCTGCCAGAGCCGCCGCCGCGTGAGAGCAACATCTCAAGCAAACCGTCAGCATCGATATCGCCAATGGTCACGCCGTGGATATCCCCCATCAGCAAGTCCCATGGCTCTGCCAAAGTTCCCTGATTATTCCAAACAATCTGAATACCATAGCCATGGTTATTCAAGATCACATCCACCCAACCGTCTTGATCCAAATCGGCAAAGGCCGGCGCATCCCACTTGCGCATATTGCGGTTTTTATGGGCTAGGTTTTGGGCGTAAGCAAAATCTTCACGAACGCTGTCTTGGGTCGCCTCTGGTTGACTTTGACAGCCGAAAAGTAAAGCGCCCAGCAGCCCCAAACCGAGGCTAGTAGTTGTCACTTTCATATAACTCAACTTATTATCTTTAATGAACACGCACCGAAGTTCTATACACTCACTGGTTTTTGATAACTAATACTCAATGGAAATTTCATCCAGATACGCGCGAGTTTCGGCACCAGTTTCACTTTGGACAAAAGTAATGTTTACGGTTTCTTCGGCCGCGCTGGGCTCTGTTAATTCGATTTTTTGCTCTAGGCTATGCCATTGACCTGCAGCTAAACGCTCAACATCTTCGACCACCAGACCTGTATTGGCGTTTTTAAGCTCAATTTTTAATGCGTTTAAATCACTGCCGGGCTCGACCCAAAGCTTGGCTTTAAGGGTGTACTTACCCGGTGCTAAATCAATGGTTCCCATGGGGGCTGTGGCAATGGCAGTCGCCGCCTCACCCCGTGATTCAAACCGCAAACTCCGGGTGCCGGCAGAATGTTGCTCGTGACGCACAACCGCTAAATATTGAGAGGCATCGTCATGAATCTGCCAAAATTTTTGATACGCATTGTTGGTGGGGTTTTCCGGGGTCAAATCCAGCGGTTTGGGCTGATCTTCGTACAAAAAAGGGCCTTCAAACCCGTAGAAGTGACGCGCCAGCAAGTTAGGGTGTGGCTTCTGCCAAACTCTCACATAATCAATTTCGTAATCCACCGGCAACGCTTCTTCATCAGGCAAGCCGAGCCAGACGAAAATTTCAGAGTCGAACCAGATTTCCAGTGGGTTGGTAAGTACCCAGTGACGCCCTACGTCTTCCTGGGTTACCTCGTACATTAATTCGCCATCAAGATAGAGCTTTAGATAGTCCTCGCCCCACTCTGCACCGTAGACATGAAATTCATCGGCAACCCGAAAACCCAAATCCTTCTTCATGCCAAACTTACGGGTTGGCCGCTTTGCCGGGGGCCGCCAATCGTGCACCGACGCCTTCCAGTTAGTCGCAGTAATATCATGCGCAATCTTGGGCTTACCCATTTGCTCGTAAATATCCAATTCGGACTGATAACCAATAGTCCAGAAAGAGCTGGTCATCGCAGCGTCTGCCGCCTTGGTACGTACTTCCATATAACCGTATAGAAAACGGTTGCGACTAATGGCCGCCCCCGTTGTAACCGGAAAAGGTTGGCCGTCGTAACGACCATAGGAGTCATTGCGTGATCCATCCGCGTAGCTTTCTCCGGCAAAGTCAAAATCCGGCTCCCACTGGGAGCGAATTTTTAACTTGCCGTCCTCAACAAACACATTATGAGGCGCGAACTGTGACGGGGGGCGTCCTTTCCAGATGTAGTAATCGCCGTTTTCCCCCTCCACAAACCACTTCTTGGAATCCAGCGTCTCGGCGTTAAATTCATCACTGATGCCTGCGTTAAGGACCCAACCACCGGTATTTTCAGGATCCGACAAGGGATAACCCACGTCCGCCCGGGAAGTATCCAAATTCGTGGAAGAAGCGCAGGCTGTAACTAACAAAGCACCCGAGAGCGCCCATACTAAAGGTGAAATAAGGATGTAGTTTTTCACGGGTTATCTCCCAGATCGATACCGTTATTATGGTTATGAATGCTGAGTTATGACCAATTTCAGACATATATTTTTAATGTAAACATATGACGTTTAAATATGCAACACAACCGTGTAAATAGAAATAATCTGATACATTACGGGGTAAGAAAATAAGTAACTACTAACTTCAAATATTGACTTATTAGGACGACACGTAACTAGAAAATCCGGCTTGCTTTAAAAGCTCAGCGGGTCTCGACCCACCGAGGCTGTCATGGTCTCACTCTTCGTTGTATACGAGCATTCGAAACCAGAAAATTTCCTCATCTACACTTCATGCTCCGCTAGACACTCTAAGTAAGGAAATTTGGCAATTCTGTAAATATCCACTTTACGGTAATACCTATGACTAATTACACATAAGATCTACAACATGAGAGAGGAACTCTTAACCTTCTCCTGTAAGGGATACTCGTCGCGTTGTTCTGTGAATCAGTCCTACACCCAAATCCTTTTCCAATATATTTATGTGCGGACTTGATACCGTAAGCGATATACCAAACGCCTTCCCGTCACCACTAATATTGTTAAGTGCCACTCTAATAAACAATTAAACATGGTGGAGATTCATACATCAATTATCAATAATATGTATAAAATGATTATTGCTTTATCAGCATTATCAACCATACAACCATCTACTAACATAGCCTCAAAGCATCCCTAACTTATACAGCGGCTACTTATGAAGGCTATGATTATTTACGCCTATGGCGGCACACACGCGCTTGAAACCACCGAAGTCAAAAAAGACAGAAACAAAGCCAGGTCGTGATTAATTAAGATTTCAACCTCGAGTTCTAATACTCGTGGCTACGATGTCCTGTTCAATTGGAGGAGAATTATCGTTTTCTTCGCAAACACATTGAAGAGGCAGGGAAAGATGTTTGCAGTTTTAAAGAAAGCGGCGAGGTCTATGGATGTGTTGGTGGTGTGGTTCATATCGCAGTACAGCTGGAAAAGTACTTCGAGGCCAGGTGCTCGCTACTGTAGCCGTGAAGAGAATTGAAAAGTATTGGGATATCCAGAAAAACATTAAATACAGGAAATTTGAAGTTTAGATTAGACAAGCCTGAGCATTCCTTAGGAGAAATTAGCAAAGCACACGATCGTTTATACAGCCGAAAGGCAAAGGGAAAATTCGTAGTTTCAGTATACTAGTTTCTCCATCTACTGAAACGTATCAGTTAAGTTTTTATCTATTAGGTATAAATATGTTAAAAAAGACATCTTTTCTTATCTCGATAATTTTTCTTCTAAACCCCTTAACAATTTATGCAGAAAATTTAGAAAAATCTAATGTTACAACTTTCGACAAGGTTACATGGGGATACTTAAATCCTTTACGTGGTGTTAAAAGCCCCGGTGCGGCTGATTTATGGGGAGATCGAACAAAAAATGAAGCAACTGGCATGCTGGTTCGATTTAAAAAAGGATTTTCGTCTCCACCGCATATACACAACATTACTTACAGAGGCGTCGTGATAGAAGGCCTCATGCACAACGATGATCCAAATGCTGATGAAATGTGGTTACCAACAGGATCCTTTTGGACTCAACCAGCAGGAGAGAGCCACATCACTGAAGCTCAGGGGACAAATAATCTCATCTATCTAGAAATAGACAGCGGGCCGTATTTAGTAGAACCCTCAGAGAAGCATTTTGACAATGGTGAGCGACCTTTAAATGTGCATGCATCCAACATAATTTGGCTTGATGAATTAGCATTAGAGTTCGTGCAAGGTAAAGGAATCAATGTAGCCTACCTGTGGGAAGATGATTTACAAGATTCCAAAGTTACAGGCTACTTAATTAAATTTAATCCTGAAACTATGGCGAAAATCTCAACTGATGCGACTGAATTCCGATCGGTAGTAATTGATGGGATCATTGAGTATGAATCAGCAGAGATTGAAGGATCAGAATCGATGCAACCGGGAAGTTATTTTAGCTCTATCGGAGATTTTGAACATATTATCTCAACAAACGAAGAATCGATCATTTATGTTCGAGCAAACAAAGAGATAAAAATTAATTCTATTATTTTCGATTGAAAATTAAAGCTCTAGAATAAACGATATTACAATCGAGGAAGAATAATAGTTCAAGCTACAGTGGGGGGGGGGTAGCTCTATTCTGAAAATATTCCAGAGTTTAGTGTAAACCTCTCCTAATTAGTTACACGCATAATTAGAGTTTTCCAGCCGCTCATGTTTGGCCATATACTCCCAGGGAGTCAGATCCCCCAGCGAGTCATGTGGCCGCTCTTCGTTGTATTCCCTAATCCAGCTTTCGGTTAGTTCCCTTACCTCGTTTAGGGTGCGGAACACATACATATTCAAGATTTCGTCCCGGTAAGTGCGGTTGAACCGTTCCACGTAGGAGTTCTGCGTCGGCTTGCCAGGCTTTATAAACTCCAGCTCGATGCCGTGCTCCTCTGCCCATTCAGCCAGAGCGCTCGATATAAACTCCGGACCATTATCCATTCGCAGCTTATTGGGATAGCCTCGCCAAGCGACTGCTCGCTCCAGTACTCGAATAACCCGTGGCGCTGGGAGGTTCAGATCAATCTCGATTGCCAGCGCTTCCCGGTTGAAGTCGTCAACCAGGTTAAAGGTTCGGAACCGGCGGCCGCAGAACAGGCTGTCACTCATAAAATCCATCGACCAACAGTGGTTT
>NZ_KB898722.1 GCF_000377745.1 Gilvimarinus chinensis DSM 19667
GCGAGAGAGTTTGTCACAGCAACCGGCAGGCTTGCCGGTAAAGGCGCGAGGATCGCGCAAGTGAGAGCGACCGTTACCCGGATGGGATGAAACCGGAGCGAAGCGGAGTGGTTCAGCGGAACGGAGCAAAGCGCAGTGGAGTAGGGCGCGCCCCGGAGGGCGAACCCAGGATATTACTGAATTTCGTAGGCACGTCTAAAAGTAGCAATCTGTTCATCGGATGCGCCATTTGCCCGCAAATACTGAACGCTCTGCTCGATGGTCAAACACCGCATCGGCTCCCCCATGTAAGTTCTGATACTTGTCGAAACAATACCGTTATGAGTCTTTTCCCAGTTCCTCGCGATTCCATCAATACAAAAAGCCAGCTTACCGTCTTCACCAAGGCGCAAGTTTTGTTTATCAGGCATAACTACAACCGTCCGTGTAGAGCCCTCGCGTAAAGCACCCTTATAGCTCTCAAAAAACATGAAAAACATAGCCAGCACACACAGGGACAGTAATCCAGCGGGGCCAGTTTTTCGGGAAGAATAAAACAACCAGGCGCAGTAAATAATTACCCCGACCGAAAGCACCGCGACAAGCGGCACAAGGGGTTTATCTGCGGCAAATTCGATAAGTGACATAACAGCTCCGTGTTGTGAAAAGTAAGGGTTTGAATTCGTCTATCTTTACCCTATTATAGCCCCTGTAGACCATATTGGAAACCAAAGGATTGAACATGGAAACAGTGATAATTGCGGAAAAAGCAGAGTTGGCTGACGCTATCGCCGGTTATTTTGGTGTGACGAGCAAAGAGCGAGGGGTAATCCACTGCGGCAAGCATACCATCCTTTACAGCTCCGGCCATATCCTGGAGTTGTGCGACCCCGAAGACTACAACCCCGAGCACACAAAATGGAACCTAGACCATCTTCCGATCGTCAACGTTCCGTGGCGATATAAAGTGATTAAAGGAAAAGAAGCCCAATATAAAAAAATCTGCGACTACCTCAATAAAGCCAGCTCAATTATTCACGCTGGCGACCCGGATTCCGAAGGACAATTACTGGTTGATGAAATCCTTCATCACCAGAAAATTAATAAACCCGTACAGCGGGTGTTAATCAACGATTTAAACCCGCGCATCGTAGAGCGTTCTTTTAGCCAGCTAAAAGATAACCGTGATTTTATAGGTCTATCCAATGCAGCGCTTTCGCGGTCGGTAGGGGATCAACTCTACGGCTACAACCTTACCCGACTCTACACACTACTGGCGCAAAAAAAAGGTTACACAGGAACGCTGTCTGTTGGTCGTGTGCAAACACCCATTTTAGGTTTAATCGTGGCTAGGGATCGACTAATAGAAGGGCACGAGAAACACTTTTATTACGTCATAAAAGGAGAATTTTCTATCGACGGTATAACTTTTACCGGAACATACCAGGTTAAAGAGAATGATCCAAAAGATGAAAAAGGGCGGCTTGATTCAAAAGACGCTGCAACCGCTATCAGCGAAGCGAGTAGCGGTAAACCAGCGAGGGTAACGAGCGCTGAAACTAAAGAGAAGCGGGAACACCCTCCGCTGCCTTATGACCTGCTGGGGTTGCAATCGGACGCTTACCGGAAATTTGGCCTCAACTCCAAAAAGACGTTGGAGATTACGCAGCGACTCAGGGAAAAGAAGTTAATCACCTATAACCGTACCGATTGCCGCTATCTGTCTGAAGAGCAGCACCAAGACGCACCGATAGTGCTAAAGACCATCGAGGACAATTGCCCAATGCTGGGAAAAGCGGCAGCGGCAGCAGATCCAACCATCAAAAGCAAAGCATTCAATTCTAGCAAGGTAACCGCCCACCACGGCATCGTACCCGCCGAAGGGCGGTATGCCGTAGACACATTACCTAATGATGAGAAGCAAATTTATTTGCTGATTGCGAGGCAGTACATAGCCCAATTCTGGCCGGTTAAAGTATCTGAAGTCACCACAGTGACTACACAAATTGATAACACCGAACACGAATTTAAGGCGACCTCAACCACCGTTATAAGCCTTGGATGGGGCCGCTTATACACTAACGATACAGATAACGACGAAATCAACGATACCGGCGAAGAGGCGAGCAATAACGACCTGCGGAGCATTGCGCGGTCACAAACCGGGCAATGCGTGTCTGCGGTGGTACACGATAAGGAAACCAAGCCACCCAAGCACTACACAGAAGCCACCTTATTAAAGGATCTGAGGCGAGTCGCGAAGTATGTCACTGATCCCAAAATAGCGGCGCTTTTATTGGATAAAGACAAAGACAGCAAAGAAGAGCAGGGCGGTATTGGAACGCCAGCGACACGGCACACATTTATAGAGACACTAAAAGATCGCGGATACATCACCGAAAAGAAGGGGTATTTAATCTCTACTGAATTAGGTAGAGAGTTTCACGACGTTTTGCCGTCAATGGCGACCGGCCCCGATATGACAGCACTGTGGTATGAGCAGCAAAAACAAATAGAACAGCAACAAATGACCATCGACGATTTTATACAGTCGCTGGTTAACCAGGTATCAAGTCACATTGAGGACATGAAAGCGAATGGGCTGGCTCTGAAGGCCAATACAGGCCCATCGTGCCCTAAATGCGAGCCAGGGCATCTGTGCCGGCGGAAAGGCGCAAAGGGCTTTTTCTGGGGATGCACTGAATACCCAGCCTGTGATGCTACCTACCCAGATAAAGCAGGAAAACCAAACCTGACCCCAGCCAAATCAGGGAAAGAAACCGAGTTTAAATGTGGCGAATGTGGGAGCGCGCTGGTTAAGCGACCCGCCAAAAAACGTGGTAAATTCTGGTTTGGATGCAGTGGGTACCCAGGATGCAAAAGCACTTACCTAGAAAAAGCTGGGAAGCCTGTCTATAAACAGCACTAACACCAACCGGGCTCTTAACGAACTCACATCAATAAACAATATCTATCGGGACGTTATGCGTAAACGAATAGGCCCTCAAAAAGAGAACGGTATAGCCGAACTTAAGGAAATTGCCTCGACATTAAAGACTACTGCCGAGCGCAAAACACGATGGGAGCGGCTTTTGTCGTCGGGAGCCGCCTTGGCTCAGATTGGTACGTTATGCGCTGTTGTGATCGGCTACATATATACCGTCATTCCAGTTATGCAGAAGGAGAACTTATCTGAACAGGTAGCGGCGCTAGAAAAATCACAAAAAGAATGGTCGGCTCAAATAGAGGTCGCAATGGCCAACCTTGCTCAGAAGGAGCGTGCGCTAGAGGAAATAAGTGAAAAAAAAGAGTCCCTGGATATAGAAGTGCAGCGGCTAGAAAAACGGGCCAGTGCCGCCTCAGCTGACCTAGACAGATATAAAGACTTGGCTAGTGAACAGGAGGCGAATTTAGCAGATGCTGAGCAAGCTATAAGAATAGCGACTAATGATCTCTACGATATGCACGAAGAACGATTCACAACCCGTATGGATCTAATTTACGCATCCAGTACATCCCGTCTGAGATTCCGATCTTATTTCCACCCTGATCGAATAAAGGGTATCTCGGCTGATCTAGCCGAGACATACCCAAAACCTCTAGAGCGGGGAAAGAAGAGATTAGCCCACATAACGAAACTGCATGACGAAGCGGAGGGAATCGAAAAACAATCCCTTGACAGGCTTAAGGAGAAATACCGTTCCGGTCTAGAAAGATACGCTTCCACTCTCTCGTGTCCAGTGCCTAAATACAATGAATGGACATCAGCATATTCTAGCGCCCTAGAATATGCAAAAAGCAATTCTGAAACCTGCTCGAAGAAGAAAACAGATAATCACTTAAAAAACAACGAGTGGTCAAACGAAATGATAGGTGATGCGTACAAGGCGAACAAACTCAAACACCTTTTAGACACTGCAAAAAACAGTTGTGAGCATCAATCAAAAGTCGAAGTCACATTACTCTTTGACAATGCGTGGATAGACACGATTGGACCTTGTATCAATAGGATAGCTAATATGGACGACCTGATATTGGGGAATTTCGACGCATATGATCTAACAGTTTTAGTAGACACCTCGCCTCCCAGCTTGGCGCTAGTAAAGCGAAAATTAGACGGCATAGAAAATCGTTCAAGGTGGTAAAAGAGTTATTTCTTGAGCTTAGATTCAATAAATCTCCACCCGGCTGAATCTGAAGAAAAGCGTCGAATAGCACCATCAGCGGCCACCAGATAGCCAGACCTGGTGCCAGCCTGGTGGCCGCTGTCACTGTACACGAAGCGCACAACAAGACCAGATACAGCAATAGACGCTATTTCACCGCGAGTATAGGCTTTTCTTAGTTGCTGTAACGTCAAATCGTCCGACATAATCCCCCCAATGGCGGCCTATATGGCCGCCAAAAAATCGCGCACTTCTCTTACATAACCGTTATAGGCGTTGGTTGTTAGTTTTCGCACCCACTCACGGCGTTTTCTTGACCACTTATAACCATGACTGTAGCGAATCGCCTGCCGTACTTCATCAGTCGGTTTGTCGCCAAAGTCGATACATATCTTGCCGTCTGTGCTTATAGAGACACTGATACCATTTGAAAACTCGTCGTTAATAGATAAGCTTTGCACACTCTCTACATCTGCTACGCGGTGCTTTAGGCGGCGAATTTCCGCACCCAAATTTGACAGCTCATAAGAGGCATAACCTATATCCCCAAACCCCTGTGAAGGGGTAATTATTTGCTCGACGGTTTTACGGGTATAGCCTGTGGCCGTCATTAAATCAGCAATGCAGGCCTCCCGCACAGCCCCCGATAATTCACCAGATTTTTTAAGGTGTTTACGTATCACCGCATTTGACCGCTTCATACAGTCCCGCCGTGTCTCTAGCTCTCTAATTTTAGCCTGTAGTTTTTTGCTTGCGTCCGGGTCGTCGGTGCGAATTTCTATACCGTCACCGTGCGGGAGTAGGGCGCGTAATACCTGCTTTTTTGATTTATCCCGATACTCAGAAATAGCCTTCAATTTATTATCAGCGGCATCGCAACGTTTTCGGTTTCGCTCAACCGGAAACCGTGCGGGGCCGGTGATCGCAGGCGAGGCAACGCGAGAGTGCGAGCCGATGTATGCAGAATAAGCACTGCGCAAACCTGTGCGGTGCCCGATAAACCAGTTATCAATAATCTGCTCGGCTCCCGTTGCAACGGTAGCGCCTCGCTCTTTAGCGGCATCAACTGCGTTTTGTATCTCTTTACGATCATTGATAAGCGCTAGCGCGTACTCTGCGCGAATCATTGCGCCGCGTTTCTCCGGTGAAAATGAAGTGTTATTAAAAGCGCTAGCGGCTGTCTCTGCTTTTATGTCATTAAAAAAGGGGCTTGCATCCGGGTAACGCTCCAGAATTTCGGCATCTGCGCTCAGCAGGTAATTAGCAATCATGGTCAACCTCCCCTTGCTTGTTAGAAAATATAGGCGCTGCAAGCTCCGAAAACTGATCTACCCGCAGACCAAAACGGCCAGCGATAGAGCCCGAAACATGACGACGAATAAAGACGAGTACCGTGGGGCCTACCGATTCAAGCTCTAGCTTGTAACCGTCAGACATGGCGTGATCCAGTTCGGCTCGATTATTTATAGGGTCTACCGGATCAAGCCTACCGCTACCGGCGAATAGTAGAGGGGCTACTCTACGCATAACGCACCTCCTTGGCTGTTTGGTAAAGCGTTCTCCAATGAAAAACCCAGCTCTGACGCTGCCCGCTGACTAATGCATAACGCCTCTTGGGCTGATTCGTTATCAAAATCATGTAGGGCGTAGGTAAGCCCCGAAAGCATCACACCGTAAAGTGTGTAAAACTCCGGTTTCTCACCATCTGGGGCCAGCAAACGTACAACTTCCCCTTCTTTTTTATCCTCTTTACACGCAAATAGAATCAATCCCACATAAAGGCTTTTGCTGGGCGGCTTGCCGTGGTTGCAATTCCAAGAGATAACTTTTTCCATCATCTTAACTCCATTTTTTTCTGTCTGTTTTAATAACCATCCAAGTTTTAAAAGTACCCTCCGGGGTTCCCGTGCTTACCGAGGCATAACCCAACCCCACAGGCCTAGAAACAAAAAAATCTTCCTCTGGATACAGCGCCGTAAGGGCATCTATAGCCGCGTTTTGATGCGCCTCTGCTGCATCCAAATCAGGAAAACACTGCAAATTAATTTGATTGTTATCGAATAACTGAACAATGATTACAGTGAACATTTACAATCCTTTTTCCCCGATTTCGTTATACTCATTATAGCCGCTAGCGGCTATACTGTACAGGACAATATAGTATTATTTGGCTATATTAAAAGCCGCGACCATGACCAACTGATTTAAGATTTCTCTGGCGTTTCAACGCCAACCGGGGCAGCTTTTTGAGTCTGTGGAGGGAGAGCCAGCGCGAGGGAGGAAAGCCCGAAAGCGTCACAAACAACTGTCGATTTATCGACGCCTTAGAGCCCCATAAAAGCCGACCTGGTGCCGGTCGTTTAGTGGGTAGCTTCTCTCGCCTGTGACGCCCGGCCATGACCTGAAGGGCACCGGATCAAGGAGGAACGCAGCGCAGCGAGTAGTCCTTTATCCGGGGAACGAAGGGCATAGGGTTCACAGTAAGGCGAGAGAGCACCCACGGCGGCACTTGGGCGAGCTGGGGCGGTTTACCAGTGCCTTAGCACTGGTGCATTGCCAGGCGTGATAGCGGAGCTTTCACGCTCTTTGACTGAGTTGCCAGGGGCAATCTCGACAGAGGTGCGCAGCACCGGCGAGAGAGTTTGTCACAGCAACCGGCAGGCTTGCCGGTAAAGGCGCGAGGATCGCGCAAGTGAGAGCGACCGTTACCCGGATGGGATGAAACCGAAGCGAAGCGGAGTGGTTCAGCGGAACGGAGCAAAGCGCAGTGGAGTAGGGCGCGCCCCGGAGGGCGAACCCAGGTTATCAAGAGGTAGCGTCTTCTTTAACTGGAGGACAAACGGCTGCGGCCAAATGCTCAAAATCAATACCCTTAATGGGATAGCCATGCTCGTTAAACCACCACTTCAACGCATCAGCCAATTCGGGCTCGACGAAATCTAAAATCAACCGATCAGACACACTTTTCTGCCGCTTCTTAAACCGATAAAAAGCGTTATTGTCATATTTCCGATCAAGCTTACTATTCACTTCCCGGATCACCTCGGCACGGGTTTGCCCTTGCGCCTCACGGTAATCAAGCCAGGTATTAAACAAGCAATCGGGGAACTCTACATTTTGTTGTTTACCGGGCATACTCAGTCCATCATTGTTAGCAATACCCGCAGTATAACAACTCACCCGCCCGGCGTTAATTTTCATCATCTTTTAAATTCCTTTTCTGCCGCGCCGCAGCAACTAGCCCAAGCACCTGCATTGCCAGGTCTGGAGACAACCCGGTTAGCTCCACAGACCACCGATTCCGAGAGGTTAAGCGAAAATCCGCGCCCATTTCATACCCTGGTAAAAACAACCGAGGGCGAGAAGGGTCAGATTCAGTCAAATGCTTCACTGGCGCAATGCGCATAAACGCATCTACCTGGTGCTGTATTTCATCACACTGCACCTGTCGCGCCTGCTGAGCAATAAGGCACTCAGAATAAAGGGCGAGATAATCCGGTAAAAAACGCCGCTTAATGTCATTTGCTATAGATAAAGCTGACCGATTAATACTTACGTTAATAGCCGGTACAGGCTCGCCATGCCCTAGAACCCCCCAGGTATTCGGTGATTGATTGCCAGGCCATGCACCATAAATACAAACCTTGCCCCTTGGTTCATCGACGCGCAAGCGGAGGCAAAAAGCCGCGCCGCGCTCCCCGATAAATTCCAGCCGTCCGCCTTCATCCGCTTTTATTTTATTTAGCCTCCAGCTAGGAAAATACGCGGCAAGCGCCTTAGCCAAATCAACTATTTTTTTGCTTGGGGGCTCGTTATTCATTAATGCCTTCCTTAATCAAAGCATTTAATTCCTCGTCGCTTGTCTCGTCGAGGCAATCCAACAAATCATAAAAAATCGAAGCCGGGCAGGCGTCCAGTGCTGCCCGTTCTAAAGCGTCACGCTCCACCATTCCACCCTCTAATTTTCAAAGCTGACCGTAATAGTTCCGGTTGTGGCTTCAAACCAGCGCAAACCTTCCAGGTTCGCAAAAAATTGCATATCTTCTGCATTCATCCGCGCGGGCTTGCCTTCTTGACCGGGCACGAAAGAGCCCGGCTTTTTTGCAAAAGCGGCAATATGCCCGTGTATCGTTTCATAAATATCGACACGCTCGCAGACCGGATAAAAAGCGGCCACCTGGGCGCAAAGATTTATACCTCGGGGGCTTATATCCTTGTCTTGGTCGTCTGTTTTAACAAGCTGTAAGCCTTCTGCTTTCATAACCGTTAATGTTTGCATTGTTTGGCTCTCCTGTGCCTGGGGCGCTTAGCTAGCTAAGCGCTGGGGGGTTTTGGTTTTAATGATTTGGCTACCGTGGCGCTCGCGAATATCATCAAGCGAAAACTTCCCGCGACCCGCACTTTTGTAATCGGAAGGGCGGAAATACCAAGCTTTCTTTTTCTTAGCCCAAAAAAAGCCAGCACCGTTTTTTCCTAGTGCGTCTTTGTGTGGCCGCGTGTCACCTGTAACCCAGATCCACGCGCCGCAAACCTCAATATTGATGCCTTGCAGGTTGATGATTGCATTAAGTGCCTCGTTCAAAAGGTCGCCATAATCGAGGTCGCCCGCATCGACATCACCAGAAAAATCTTTCAGCGTGTCATAGGCCTGATTAACCGCCTGCATCATTTCAACGCTGCCGCCTTTGTCGGGGTGATACTTTGAAGAAGCACGACGATAAGCCTGCTTTACGGTGTCTGGGTTAATCTCGCCAGTGATGCCTAGAATTTTTGCCGCGTCTTCATTTTTCATTGGGTAACTCCTGTTCTTTCCCCGATTTCGTTATACTCATTATAGCCGCTAGCGGCTATACTGTACAGGACAATATAGTATTATTTGGCTATATTAAAAGCCGCGACCATG
>NZ_KB898723.1 GCF_000377745.1 Gilvimarinus chinensis DSM 19667
GCAAAGAAGTAGCCAAGAAACTCACCCCGGAGATCCCGCCCTTCGGGTTCCCTCTCTTCAGCCTGTTTTTGCGGGCCGCATCGACAGGCCATCCCTGGCCAGACGATGCTTGTGCGCACGTCCTGTGCGCGTACCCCCAAAAAGCAGGCCTCCGTTCGGCTGGCTCTACGGGGGCCAAAAGCGGCACTTCGTAGCAACCTCCCGACAGCCAAATTCACAATTCAAGACCTGACTCTGGCTCTTTCTAACAGTGAAGTCCGGTGGCCGAAGGGCATGTACCCATCCGGCTTATTATGGAGCATCCACTTGCTCACAAATTACACACACTTTGAGTAATAGAACATAAAACAGATATACAAAAGTGACGTATGTATATCCGATAAGTAACCCATAGAATCCGAATGCTGGAATGGCCTCCCAGCCACCTGCTAAGTCGGGATTACTAAATTTCTGGATATAGAACCATAGTATCCAAGTGGCTGCCTGAATGGGAATGAACAGAAGTGGAGCTTTGAACAGTAGCCTCTCCATGCTCTTTGCAGTTGATAGCTGACCTAACCGCACAAAAATTAGAACAGCAAAGATGAGATACGCAATTCCCCCAAAACCCAAGGACAAGCTCAGAATAGCCAAAACCACATTGGCGCCAAACGGGAGCAACGCCAGCGGTAACAAGATGGGAAGCACCAGGCTTCCCCGGAAAAACGATCTCGCTTTCATCTCTGCCATGCACCATAACACTCGAAGCACGCGTGCGTTTTGAGCATCGTCAGCCCAACAACATGTTGTTTGTTATATAAGACCTATCCTTGTGAAGACAGAAAGTCATTTTAATGCGAAAGTTCCGCCACCAGGCTTTACTTTCACAGGATACCCAATTTTTTTTACTCTTGATCTACCCAGACAGCTTGGACATTAAATATATCACCGACCCAAGGATCAAACTTGCACCCAGCAGTTTTAGACCGATACCTGATGCCGCCGCGCACCCGCAAGTTTTAGCTGCTTTTGATAAAAAGCTAGTACCCAGAAGCAATGAGCTTACTCCGGTTGTAATAGCCTTTTTATCTTTGACCTCCTGAGTTTTTCTTTTTTGCCGAATGTAGCGCTCTTTTATCGGCTCTCGATTTTTTTCTTTGTAAGACTTCGACACTTTGACATACGCGACTTCGCAAGACGGGCACTGCCATTTAGGAGCCAAATCAGTCGTTTTTCTTTTATATCCACAGGCACCACATACAGCTGCGCCGCTTTTGTGAACCTGATATTTAGTTGGAGATTTAGCTGCTTTCTTTTTCTGTGTTAATTGCACTGACCTTCTACACTCCCTCGTATTGTCTATTAAGACTCGGCACTTTAATCCGAGAGCACATCTGAGCAAAGCCTTACATCTTACACTTTAATGTGAAATATAAGGCCTGACTTTTACCCCACTTTTAAAAATTGGCAGCTTTACTAGCTTCCGTACCTCGACTTATTGTGTTCATTTTTATTCATAGTGAGTCCAAGTTGCAATATCTTAATCGCTTTGTGCTCTTCTAAAACCTGATACACCAGTCGGTTCAGCAGCGACTGAAGCCTTGTGTTTTACAGTGGCGGCGCCCGTTTTCGATGAGCGAGGTAAATTGGTGCGTGTGCTGGGTGCTGATCTTAGGCTGTCGGCGCTTACTTCCTGATTTGCTTTTCAGTTGTGTTGCTGTAGTTGATAGCTTGGTTCCGTATTAACCAACGAGTGTTATCGTTGGGAAAGCAACGAAACGGTTGATCCTTTTGAAGTAAGCAAACTGTCCCCAGAACTCGTAGAAGTGTTTTGAGCCGCCTGAGAAGGGCTTTTTGTTTGCCCGTGTCGCCGGGCGGGCGAGCTACTTCTTTGGTG